>CAJLMA010000023.1 GCA_905207705.1 uncultured Prevotellaceae bacterium | reverse complement strand
CATAATCATAATCAAAGACATCGCCGGGGCAAAACTTATGCTCCTTGCACAGCTGTTTATATTCAAGATACATGGCCGGGTATCTTTCTCTGAATTGCAATGCAATGCCTTTACCCATTGCACCGGCGCAGTTGCACCCGTGCGCATAGTTGCCCACGCCCTCAATGCGGAATATGTCGCCTTTCTCAATATACTTTATCATTGTTCTTACTTTTATTGTTATAAGTTACAGATAGCGCCTCTTTCGAAACGCTATCTGCATGTTGAGTTTCTTGTCTCATCAGATGGATGTCAGGCAAAATAATGTCTTCATCGTCTCACCAAACTGTCGGTTCCTGTTATTTCCGATTTCCGGATGCGTATTTTCCCGTGTTGATGCGGGTGTCGGCAGCCTGTTGAAGCCGGTCGATGAACGCTATGGCTGCCTTGTGGAAGCCGGGACCAAGCAGGTTGGTCTGGCATTCTCCGGTTACGGAAACAGTGTCTTCCGTATTTTCTTTTCCCTCATGTTGATAGTTCAGGAACAGGTCGCCCAGTTTGCAAAAACTTACCCTCGTTGCTGATTCGTCATGCTCTGCATGATAGCCGGATTCAGCGGCCAGTTTTTCCACGGTGCGCTTGAATGTTTTGATATTCCTGATCCTTGTGCGAATGTTGAATCCAAGTCCCATATTCGTTATATTTTTAGTTATGTTATTAATGACTTATTTTAGTGGCTGGAAATCCTATATGGGGATGTTCGGCCGCTTGTTATAACTTATTTGAAATTTGTCAGTACATGGTACGCAAGTCTTCTTGTGAAGACGCTCCTTTTACATTGACAACATTACCGCCTAATTGTTTAATCCGATTTACAATTTCCTTTTCCATGACTCTAATTTTTCGTTCGTAACTGATGTGTTCGGCAGCTTGCCGCTTTATTCAGCTGGTTTTCTGTTTGTTTACTCTTAATTCTAATATTTTTTGAGCGGCTTGATTTTTAATACTGTCTCGCAATATTTCCAGCCTCCGTTGCCCTATGCGTTTGTCTGCCGCCCGAAATATATCTGTCAATCCCCAATAATCGTCTTCAAATCTGCGAGTTAATATATCTGAAACTGGGGTATCTATGTATTCCCTTATCAAGTTTGAAATAAAAGATATATCACAATAATATGGGTAATCTGCTATTTGAGGTATATGTGCATGATGATGCGATACATGACCATCCTTATCAACAAAGTCTTTTGGATAATCAAATATGATTTCTTTCCCTATGGTTATCCAATATCGAGGGCAGAAACTTGTTGCCCTGTCGCTCCTCATAGGATATACAGCACAATGTATCTGGAAATCAATCTTAGGATCAATTATCAGATATAGTTCCTTTTGCAGTTTACTCCATCTTTTCATGTGTTCTTCCTCTACAGCTAATGTTGGGCGACTAACCGGCCTTTACAGGAATGCTCTGCCGCTTGTTAGCAACCATTTAAAAGTCACATAGATTTTGATAATCATTCTGAAT
>CAJLMA010000022.1 GCA_905207705.1 uncultured Prevotellaceae bacterium | reverse complement strand
AAGAGGAGGAGAGGTTCATGAAGGCAACTTCACGAATCCCCCCTCCTCCCTTTTTTTGCATCCGCGCGCCAAGAAGCCACCCACCCGTTATTGATTTGGTATTCTCGAAATATAGGAACCAATTCGTTCTGTTATGTAACCGACGTCAATAGACGTGCATTTTTCTATTTCATACCACCACGGATTTAAAGAATCGCCAGCTGGTTTGCCGGTTAACTTTTCCATGTTTTCTTTTGAGACTTTTGAATTTAAAGTTTTGCGTATGCCTATTTCAGCACCTATCGGAGTGCCGTTGTCCAATTGTCCTGACCATTCAAAGCAAGCCATAAAGTCTTCATTAGCAACAATACCGACACCAATCCACTCTCTTGCCCAATCAATAGGGTAGTCATTGCCGTCAAAAGCTGCATAATGCAAGATGGCTCCCGGATAGCGGCTTGTAATATTTGTCATGAGGTCTTTCCTTGATTGAAGTGTTTTGGAAAGTACTGTTTGTTCAAACAAATCCTTGAACATGTCGTACACTTCAGAATAAATGCGGCAGAACCTGTCATATGTTATTTGGGCAAATTTAATGCTGTAGTTTTTCCTATCGGTAAAATTAGAGGGCAAATCTTCTACGGCTTCGTCATAAAGCAAAGCGTCCCGGTTGTCGAGGTATTCGTCATAGTCCTCTCTTGCATTCTTGCTTCGGTTAGATTCAAAGGAAATTGCTCTTTGTTTCGGAATCGTTATTTAAAAAGATGTCTGTTGGTGACATGTGCAAACTGAAGGTTAAATTCGGGTATTGGCACTCTAAATGAGAGCCATGTGATTGAATGAGAATACATGGAATATTCTCATTTTGTTTAAATTTATCAAATATACGAAATAAATATAGTAAACATAAATAATTATAATGAGGAAATAGCAGAGGCTTTGATGAACTTTTGCGAAGAGAAAGGAATAAAGGCTGGTTCAATCAGTGGCATTGGAGCCATAAATGAGTTGTCACTGCGTTTCTTCAATCCCGAGACTAAAACTTATGTGGACAAGTCATTTTGCGAACAGATGGAAATATCCAATCTCACAGGAAATATATCGACAATGGACGGGAAGGTTTATTTGCATTTGCACATAACATCCGGACGAAGCGATTATTCAGCATTGGATAAAGGTTGGTGGATTATGATATAAAAATTCCGGTCGATGGTTTATGGCAAAAGCAGCCTAAAACTATTGACCGGTTATTATTTATATGTAATTTACCTCATAGACTATAGATATTAAGCTTTTATGGCCTACTCCATAGCCTTTATGTTTACTTTTTGTTATTAGGGTTGAATTGCTTGTCATAATTCAGTAGGAACTTTACAAGTTCGGGATCGCGGTGCGACCAGCGAAAATCCTGCGGCTTGTCAAGTGGGCGGATGCTCTCCATTTCCTCTTGAGTAAGCATAAAGTCGAATACGTCCAAGTTCTGCTTCATACGCTCGACATGTGTACTCTTGGGAATGGCAATGATATCGCGCTGGATAAGGTAGCGCAAAGCCACTTGTTGAGGAGACTTCCCATACTTTTCAGATAAAGTTTTCAGTATGGGATTGTCCTGTAATTTCGAGTCGCCCTGAGCCAACGGCCCCCAAGCCATGATATGTGTGCCATAAGGCTTCATTTCCACCTCGGCATCCCACTGCTGGCTGAACACGTTGGTCTTCAACTGGTTCACGGCAGGTTTGATTTCCGCATATTCTGCCATGTCTACAAAGCGGTCGGGGTAGAAATTGGAAAGACCTATGGCACGCACTTTTCCATCACGCACGGCTTTCTCCATTGCCCGCCAAGTTCCCGTATAGTCGCTGAAAGGTTGGTGGATAAGCAGCAGGTCGATGTAGTCCGTTCGCAGTTTGCGGAGCGATTCGTCAATGCTGCGCGTCGCCTTTTCCTCTCCGGCATTGCTAATCCATACTTTGGTGGTAAGGAACAGTTCGCTGCGTGGCACTCCGCATTTTGCCACGGCATTGCCCACGCCTTCCTCATTATAATAAGCCTGTGCGGTGTCGATCAGCCTGTAACCTACGCTGATGGCATCGAGCACACAACGTTCACACTCTTCCGGCTTTACGAGATACACTCCATAGCCTAAAACCGGCATATCAATGCTATTGTTCAATTTTACCGTTTCCATAATTTTATTATAATTCCTATTTTTATCGTTCAGCTTTAGCTACTCCTTGTTGACTCCCCTCAATAGTGCCCAGTTTGGCAATGTCTTCATCCGTCCGGTTGCCGTGTATGGTGATGTGGCTCAATGCTTCATTTATTGCGGCATATTCGGCATCGGTAAGGACCACTTCCGCCGCGCCGAGATTTTCAAGGATTCGTGCATCGCTACGCATACCCGGTATAGGAACGATATGTTCCGAATGCATCACCCAAGCCAACGAAATCTGCGCGGCAGTACAATGTTTTGCTTCGGCATAACGGTTGATAAGTTCGAGCAATACCCTATTGGCTTGCATGTTCTCTTCTGTATAGCGCGTGATTACACGTCGCACATCGTCTCCCTCGAAAGTCGCATGGTGGTACTTTCCACTCAAGAAACCGCCGGCCATCGGTGAATAGGCAACGAAACCGATGTTATTCTCTCGGCAAAAAGGAATAACATTGGCTTCCCACTTGCGTTCCATAATGGAATATTCGCTCTGCACGGCAGTAACTGGCGTAACGGCATGAGCCGCTTTGAGCTGTTCAAGTGTAGGCTCTGACTGTCCCCATGCACGGATTTTTCCTTCTTTTATCAGTTCCCCCATCCAATAGGCTACTTCGGCAGGGTCGTTCTCTTTCGGCACACGATGTTCCGTATAGAGGTCTATGTAGTCTGTCTGCAACCGTCGCAGCGAACCTTCTACCGCTTGTCGTATTCCCTTTCGGCTGAGTTTTCCCTCCGAATTTTCCTGCCCGGGTAAAACAGCAGGTGTAAATTTCGTAGAAATCACAACCTTGTTGCGAAACGGCTTAAGTGCTTTTCCTACCAGTTCTTCGTTTTTATAGCAACTGTATATTTCTGCCGTGTCGAAGAAGGTACAACCTTCATCGTAAGCTTTCCGTATCAATCGGATAGACTCATTTTCGCTCGGACACGCACCATAGCCAT
>CAJLMA010000021.1 GCA_905207705.1 uncultured Prevotellaceae bacterium | reverse complement strand
ATAATAATAAAAACTTTAATAGTAATAATGAAAAGAGTTTTTTATCTCTATTTTTCTTTTATTTGCCTAATTTTCCGCCGTTACTTCGTTGGTAACGGCAAAATACATATAAGACTGATAATCAAGCAAAACAAGAAGGCAAACGAGCATAAACGCCCATTTGCCTTAGATAAATCGCCAATTTCACAATAATGCGTCAAGAGTCAGATTCAGTGCCATGAACCACAGTGCGAGCCTTCTTCTTGACATATGAAATCACCTTGCGGTTGGCCTTGTCTATACGTTCATTCCTGAATGGCTTCAAGTAAGTTTCGGTGACAGCTATCGATGAGTGTCCCATAGCCTCCGAGATGATGCCTTGATGAATCTCGCAATAGTAGGCCATGGTAGCCCATGTGTGGCGTGCCGTATAGGAGCTAAGGTGAGTTTTTCTTGAAAGCATGCCCGACAAGGCTTTTAATTGGTGGTTGAAACTGCGCAATGCCAGCTGATATTCGCGGTAAGCTTCTTCCGACCCTTCGGGACTGGATATGAAAGGAAATAGGTAGGGAGACTCGGGATGCTTTTCTATCACGCTTGATATGATGTCAAGCGCATCTTTAGTCAGATGTATGGTTATCAGTTTCCCTGTCTTCCGTCTCCGATAAACCAACGTGTTGCCTTGAATATCGGTCTTGCGCAAGAAAGCAATGTCGACAAAGGCCATGCCTCGCAACAGGAACATCAACGAAAAAACGGCACGCACATGCGCCAATTTGTCGGGTAGCATTTCGTTGGTTGACGCGCCATTTTTGTCAAAAAACAACAAGTCGCCTATATCTTTTGCTTCGAGGGCTCTTTTGCGGCGGCTGTCGACATGGGTGTGCACATGTCCGAACAGCCGAGGCACGAATGGTGCCATGCCGTAGTCAACGGCACGATTGTAGATTGCTTTCAACACTTTCATATAAGTAGATACTGTGTTCCAACTGCATTTCCTGTGTCTTAGAAAAATCTCAAACTCCTTGATCAACGTAGGAGTCAATTCAATGAATTTTAAATCCGTGTTATCCCTATACAAAGAAAATATATTATATGTGCTCTGATAAACGTGGGCAGTGCCCCATTGAGCATTTGCTTTTAGTTCCTCAATTACGGAATGAAGCAATTCAAATACTGTTTTTGGATTCATTAAAACATTTTTTGGGTTTTATTCATCACTTTTTTTCGTGTTTTTTTCAAAAAAAACACATTATTTTGTTGGTTTGAAAAAAAACACATATATTTGCAGCGAGTATTTTGCCGTTACCAACGAAGTAACGGCATTTTTTATATGCTCGTCAAGGATTCCAATCGAGCATCTAACCTACTTATATAAAGATAATTACGCACGAACAGCATATTTGGGACAGCTGCGCAAGCCATGCGCAGTTGCTGAATTTTTTTTATTTCCATTTTACCGCCGAAACAATAATTGCCCGCACATCATGGGCGAAAGGCTTCATCAACAATAATCGTCTAATTCACTGTCAAGGCATGATGTAGAAAAGTCACTCACGGGTCGACATAATGTGCCGACACTCCTCAAAAATTTTTTTCACCCAAAGACAAATAACAGGCATCATTGTCTCACGCACTATGGTTTTCAAGGCTATGCATCCGCATAATTCTATTCATGGCGCATGCCGAGAGGAAAAAACAAAATCGCTTCCACATGTGAAAGAAAACATGTGGAAGCGATATTTCATGTCAAAACACCTTGGTCACGCTCTTCCCGACGGTAATGCGTGGAGTAGAACCCAACCTAATAAGGCAGATGATATTATTTCAATTTTGCTTGTATTGCAGCGCTTTCGGCCTCGTAACCCGGCTTGTTGAGCAATGCAAACATGTTTTTCTTGTAGGCTTCCACTCCCGGTTGATTGAACGGATTGACACCGAGGATATAACCGCTGATGCCGCAAGCCTTTTCAAAGAAATAAATCAATTCGCCAAGATACTTTTCGGTCAACTTAGGTATTGTAACCTTGATATTTGGCACGTTTCCATCGACATGGGCTATGCAAGTACCGAGTTCGGCCATCTTGTTCACTTCGTCTACACGCTTGCCGGCAATGTAGTTCAAGCCGTCAAGGTTGGCCTCGTCGCCCGGGATTACTTCTTCATATTCTTGTTCTTCAACCGACAACACGGTTTCGAAGATTATGCGTTCACCTTCTTGAATCCATTGACCCATAGAGTGAAGGTCGGTGGTGTTGTCTACGGCAGCAGGGAATATGCCTTTGCCTTCCTTGCCTTCGCTTTCGCCGTAAAGTTGCTTCCACCATTCTCCGAAGTAATGCAACTTTGGGTTGAAGTTTACGAGGATTTCAATCTTCTTGCCGGCGTTGTAAAGTGCGTTGCGAGTCATTGCATAGGTCTCGGCAATGTTTCCGGCCTTGGCAGTGGCTTCTTCCATGGCCTTTGCACCTTCAATCAACGCATGTATGTCGTAACCGGCAACGGCGATAGGCAACAATCCTACCGGAGTGAGCACCGAGAATCGGCCGCCAACGTTGTCGGCGATAACAAATGTCTTGTATCCTTCTTCGGTGGCAAGCTTACGCAATGCTCCTTTCTTGGCATCGGTGATTGCAACTATGTGGGCAGCAGCAAATTGCTTACCTTCTTGAGCTTCAAGCATTTCCTTGAGCATACGGAAAGCTATTGCAGGCTCGGTTGTAGTTCCCGACTTGGAAATGACGATGATGCCGAATTTCTTGCCGGCGAGCAAACCTTTGAGCTCATAGAGATAATCTTCTCCGATATTTTGTCCTGCGAACAACACACGAGGGCCTTTGGCCGGCTTGTAAGCGGCAAACGAGTCGCTCAAAGCCTCGATTACGGCTTTTGCGCCAAGGTAGCTGCCGCCGATACCAACGGCTACAACATACTCGCAGTCGTCAAAGCACTTGGCAGTTGCTTCAATGTCATTCAAGAGACTTTCGGTTGTTTCGCTTGGCAAGTGCAGCCAACCCAAAAAGTCATTTCCGGCTCCTGTTCCATTGTGGAGCTTTTCCATTGCATCGGCTGCATTGGCTTGCAAGCCGTTGATGTCGGCCTCGGTTACAGTCCCGAGCACGTTACGATTGATAACTTGAATTGTTTTCATCTGCTTCTTTGAATTATAAAGTTCATTGAATGTTCTTTGTCAGTTTAAGCCACGAGGTTAATGGAACGAAGATGCCATTTCGTCGATGATGCGTGCTGCCGGCCTGTAATTGTACAGAATCTCATACACGCCGTCGAGAATGGGCATTGGAACCTTGTAGTCGCGGTTAATTTCATATATGCACTTGGTGCCGTAATAGCCTTCGGCAATCATTTCCATTTCCATCATGGCCGCTTTCACCGAATACCCTTTGCCTATCATGGAACCGAAATTGTGGTTGCGGCTGAAACGCGAATAACTTGTCACAAGCAGGTCGCCCAGATAAACCGAGTCGCAAATGTTTCGCGTGCCGGGACTTACGGCCGACACGAAAGCATCCATCTCGCGTATCGCGTTGGACAACAGCACGGCAAGGAAATTGTCGCCGCTCTTCATGCCGTGTACAATTCCCGAAGCGATGGCATACACATTCTTCAGCACGGCGGCATACTCGATGCCTTTCACATCGTGAGAAAGGATGGTGCGCATCGACTTGCTATCGAACCGACGAGCCACGTCGACAGCCATTTCCTCGTTTGTCGAGCCTATGGTAAGGTAGCTGAGACGCTCGAGCGCGACCTCCTCGGCATGACATGGTCCACTCACGACAACGATCCTGTCGCCGTGAACCCCGTAGAATTGCTTCATATAATCTGACACGACAAGATTCTCGTCGGGCACGATTCCTTTAACGGCACTCACCAGATTCTTGCCACTTATGTCAATTGTCAGCTTGGCAAGGTGCGACTTGATATAGGGCGACGGCATGGCCAGCAGCAACGTGTCGGCACGGTCGCACACATCGTTGATGTCGCTCGAGAAATATATCCTGTCGGTGTCAAAGCGGACGTCCGACAGATACACCGGATTATGGTTCAAGCGTTTGAAATCGGCAATGCGGTCATCTCGGCGCATGTACCACAATATGTCGGCATCGCTGGCGAGCAACAACAGCTTGGCAAGGGCGGTAGCCCAACTGCCACCTCCCATCACCGCTATTTTTCCCGTCCTGTTTGTTGTCATGATATTAAGTTTTGGTAAAAACAGCTTTATATAATCATTATTTCTCATTACCATCGGTCGCGGCGGCGGCATTTTCAATCCACTGCTTCACGTCGTCGATGGCCGGATTTTGCAATTCCAATTTGTATTTCTTGTTGAGCCCGCACAAGTCTTGGTGCAATTTACCTGCTCCGGCACCTGCAAGTGCTGCAATGGTCAAGTAACCGGCCTTTTGGACGGCATCAACCCACTCGGCAGGTACTCCGATGGCAATGAAACGGTCGGCCTTGTCGCGCGGCTCGGTCTTTTCGGGACGCATCTGCGGGAACAACAGCACTTCCTGTATGGTCGATTGACCTGTCATGAGCATTACAAGGCGGTCCATGCCTATGCCCATGCCCGATGTCGGAGGCATTCCGTATTCAAGGGCTCGAACGAAGTCTTGATCAATGAACATAGCTTCGTCATCCCCTTTTTCGCTCAGTCGCAATTGCTCCTTGAAGCGTTCGGCTTGGTCGATCGGGTCGTTAAGCTCTGAGTAGGCGTTGCACAATTCCTTCCCGTTCACCATGAGTTCGAAACGCTCGGTGAGGTCGGGATTGTCGCGATGGCGCTTGGTGAGCGGCGACATTTCCACAGGATAATCGGTGATGAATGTAGGCTGAATGTAATTCCCTTCGCAGAATTCGCCGAATATCTCATCGATGAGCTTTCCTTTGCCCATCGTTTCATCCACTTCCATCTTCAATTCCTTGCAAATGCCGCGTATCTCGTCTTCGGTCTTGCCTGTTAAGTCGTAGCCGGTAAACTCTTTTATGCTGTCGAGCATGGTGACGCGCTTGTAAGGAGCCTTGAAGTTGATTATGTTGTCGCCAACTTTCACTTCGTAACTGCCGTTCACGTCCATGCACACCTTTTCAAGCATCTTTTCAGTAAAGTCCATCATCCAGTTGTAGTCCTTGTAGGAAACATATATTTCCATGCAAGTGAATTCGGGGTTGTGGGTACGGTCCATGCCTTCGTTACGGAAGTTCTTTCCAAATTCATATACACCCTCGAAGCCGCCCACGATGAGACGCTTCAGGTAAAGCTCATCGGCAATGCGCAGGTACAACGGAATGTCGAGCGCATTGTGGTGGGTGATGAAAGGACGTGCTGCCGCACCACCCGGTATCGATTGCAGGATAGGCGTTTCCACTTCAAGGTAGCCCTTGCCGTTGAAATATTCGCGCATGGAGTTGTACACCTTGGTGCGCTTTATGAAAATATCTTTTACATGACTGTTGACGATAAGGTCTACATAACGGCGGCGATAACGCAACTCGGGGTCATCAAATGCGTCGTATGTCACGCCGTCCTTCATCTTGACGATGGGAAGAGGGCGGATCGACTTGCTGAGCAGCGTGAATTTCTCGGCATGAACAGTGATTTCGCCCATCTGGGTGCGGAATACAAAACCCTCGATGCCCACAAAGTCGCCTATGTCGAGCAACTTCTTGAATATCACGTTATACAAATCCTTATCTTCGCCGGGACACAAGTCGTCGCGGCTTATGTATACTTGTATGCGACCCTTAGAGTCCTGAAGCTCCATGAACGAGGCTTTGCCCATGATGCGCCTGCTCATTACTCGTCCGGCAATGCTCACATGGCGTTGCGGCTCGTCATCCTTGAAATTGGCTTTTATTTCATCCGTGTATCCTGTCACGACATATTCGGCAGCAGGATAGGGATTTATGCCTCTTTTGCGCAGTTCGTCCAAACTGTTGCGCCTCACGATCTCTTGTTCGCTTAAATCAAGTATGCTCATAATTATTAACCACTTTTTGCTATTATAAAGTGCAAAGATAGTGAAAGTCGAGCGCAATGTGAAAAATGAGCTTGCTTATTTTTTACACTGCCGAGACGAATCCTATCTTTATCATAGAAACGCGATAAACCGCGTCTAAAAGAGTTTTGTGCATAGAGGAATAGCCCACAAGCATTTTTACGCACCTTGCACGTCGTCCATAAGGTATGGAATCAAGTCAGATTTTGGCTCAAAACGGAACAAAACAGGCTGCTTTTATACATATTATTATAAATTTCTACATTCATTAAATTCGTTTAATTGATATTTTGCCATTTTTAAGCCATTTTAAATAGTGATTCAAATCTTTAAGAATACATTTGCTATATTGGGAAAAATACCTTTTTCCACCGACATGGTTTATTATTAATTTTTTAAGATTCTTTGTTATGAAGAAAGTGTTTATGTCTTTATTTTTTGCGTCAGCCCTTTTCTCTTTTTCCATGAGCGCCGACGACAAACCTATCGCAGCAACTGAATTGCCGGCCGAGGCCACAGCATTCATAAAGAACTTTGCTCCTGCCACAGTTACGGCAGCATCGGTCGATGACGACTTTTTCCGTCCCGACTACAAAGTGTTCTTGTCAGACGGTACGGTCATCGAGTTTCGTCATAATGGACGATGGGAAGAAATATCCAACTATAAGGGAATTAATACCAAGGTTATCCCTACTGCAATAGCAAACTACCTCAACACTAACCACAAGGGAGTGGCAGTGACCGATATGAGCTTTGATGCCGACGACATAGATTCTTATGAGTTGCGTCTTGCTTCAAGGCTTGAATTGAAATTTGACCGCAACGGCAATTTCTTGACTGCCGAATACGATGATTAATCAAGGCATTTGATTTATAACCGACAAGGGAGGTGCGTGCTGCAATGGCTACGCACCTCCCTGTTTTTGTGAGTATTGAAACGACAGTCACAGAGTATCTGTTATTTGAATTAAAATTATTGTAGAGGCGCGATTCATCTCGCCTCTACAAATTGGGGTGAAAACAATCACATCAATGCGGATAATAAAACAAAATGGAGGGACAGCCTCGCCGGCTCCCCCTCCATCATATTCATCAAGGACTTCTATTAGACAATCTTAATCACGTATCAACCTATTACTTGCTTATTTTATCCTTGATTATCGAGTTTAATGCATTGCGCTTGTCTCAATCAATTGTTTTTCAACAATGTGATGTTACCTTCAACATCCAAGTCAACGATACCGTTAACCGTCATGTTAACTTCAGAGTTGGTCAAGATGTTCTGGTGAAGAACAGAACCTTCGTTGTCCCAAGTAAGGATGTGAGCCTCTCCGTCTGCAACTTCAACAGTCAAGTTGCCGCCTTGGTTGTCAGCTACGCCGTAGGTGAATACAAAGTCGCCTGTTGTCAAGCCAAATCTGTTCAACGCATCGGTGTTCCAAGTTTGATTTTCAGGACCGTTGTAAAGAACTTCACCGCTGACAGTTTCAGTTACGATCAAGTGATCCCAGAAGTCGGCTGTCGATGGTTCAACCTTTGTTTCAAGGGCGATGTCGGTAACCTCAAGCATAATCGGAGTTTCAAATCTTACAGTGTATTCAACTACATTGTGGTGTTCTCCGTTTGCAAGATTAGCTTGCAATGCCACCTTGAATTCCTTAGAAGAGCCGGTCAATTCACCATCAAGAGCAATTTCTTGAGCCTTGAAATCGTCGGTGCTGATAGTTGCTCCGGTTTGAGTTGCAGGATCAAATACGAATATATATTCGTGGTTGTTCGAGCCCTCGAAGTCTTCCAAGTAGTTTTCAAATGCTTCAGCCATAGTAGCTTGAAGTTGCCATTTGCCGCTTACGAGCTTACCCTTCACGGTGTGAACATTGTTAGCTACATATTCAGGAGCAAATTTAGGAACAACGCAATTGTCAACTACATTGTAAGTGAATGTAATCACAATGTCACGGTCGGCATATTTGTCTTTAGCCTTGTAAGTTACTGTGAACGAGTTCTCGCCAGTAGCTACCAGGTTGTTCATACCTACTTCTACCAATGCGTCGGTAGTAGTACCATTGTCATTAAGATCGTTGAGTGTCACGTTAACACCTGTGATAGATGGAGTATAAGTAGCTTGGTTATACCTGTCTTCGATTTCGTCAGCAGGGATTTGAAGAGCAGTGTAGATTTCATCATTTACTGCAGCCCAAGCGTATTCAAATATTGTCTTAGAACCATCTGTAGAAGCTGGGAGTTCAGTGTATTCAATGTTACCAAGATCCTTGGTGATTTCAAGAGGTTCTTGTTCGATAGATTCGGTTCTTACAACTTCAACTACGATATAAGCAGTAGCAACTACAACATCGTTGATCAAAGCTTCAACCTTAACAACCGGCTTGCGGCCGATAGCGGCAACGTTTGCATTGTCAACTGTGATGATGCCATCTTCAGTAACCGAAGTATAGTAGTCTTGTTCAGTACCATCTGTACCTTCAACCTTAGTTTCAGAGAACTTGTAGGTCAAGTATTCGCCAAATCCTGCTTCAACGAGGCTCTTGTCGATCTCAGTAGCCCAAGCTTCAGATACTGTCTTAAGGTCGAGCGATTCGTTGTAAACAAGCTCAACATCGGCAACAGTAGTTTGCTCAACTACGTTCGGACAGTTAGTTGTATAATATTGAGTCGGATTCAACGCAACGTTGTCCTTTTCCTTTGCGATGCCATAGCTTGTAAGTTGCTCGCTGTTGATGATCACATAGTCAGAAACAATTGCACGGCTATCTTCAACAGCTTGCAAAGCAACGATGTTGTGTTCGTTTGCGGCAAGAGCCTTCATGTTGTTGGCCTTTGCAGTAACGATCAATTCGTCGTTGTTGCGAACAGGTTCGCCAACTACGCTCAAGAACGTGTTGTTGTCGCCTGCGGCACGAACTGTAACCTTGCGATCGATGAACGAGAATTCCATTTCTTCACCGATTTTTGCGTTGCTCGGGTTGAGACGGAACGGCATTTCAAGGTTGCTTGCAACGATAAAGTCGTAGTTTCTTGTAGCAGTGTTATAAACAGTCAATGAGTAGTAATCCATTATACCCATTCCGTCTTTGATTTCAGTCGGGATGAATGCAATAGAAGTGAGTTGCTCAAATGTCTTTATGCTGTAAGAAGTAACATTGCCTTCCGAGTCAACGATGTTGTGGATAG
>CAJLMA010000020.1 GCA_905207705.1 uncultured Prevotellaceae bacterium | reverse complement strand
CCCCTTTTAAAAGGGAAAACGTATGAGGCTCATAGGAAGAACCTATTCCATTGTCTGAGATATTATCACACTTGATTGAAAGGCCGGACAGGGGCAGATCCCATCCGATTGCCCTTAGGATGTCGCATGTTTCATCATCAATCGACAAATCTATGTTGCCTTGCCCCAGCGAATGGGACATGATGGAATTCTCACCATCAAAGTAGCATAACGACAAATCTTGGACGAATTCATCGGGGGCATATATTTTGTAATCCCGAGATTCCGTGTGTGCATAAACTTTATTGGATTTCACGAAATCGGCCATCGCAGAACTCCCTTCGGAAAGATTGGACAAAGCATTGCCGTCACAATACAATAACTTGTCAAAGAATGTTGGGTGTTCTAAAGAATAATAAAACTGGTCTTTACTCCTTTCAACCATACTGGACCCGAAGCCAAGGCATCTTGCAATTCCCCTCAGCACCATTGTCGGCAGGTTATAATCAGACGTGGCGTCATTTGAAAATCTACAGTTCCAATCAATGTCGGAATTTAAAATAATATATCCGTCGGGACTGTCGATTGACCCATATGGAAAATTTGATATTTGTGAGGCGAGCGCACAGGGACAACCCATCAAATCGGGAGTTGCACTGTATATCACATCACATATCATTGAGATATCATCTCCGAGAGGTTCAAATGAGACGGATATGAATATGGGTTGCGTCATGGGAAGTTTTGATTCCCACAATCCCTTTGCCACCAAAAGGGATGTTTGGACGGAATCGGGTAAAGATTCATCGTAAGTCAGGACAATATTCCCTTCGTTATTCGACAATCTGTCTGCTTTAAGGGGAATCCCTTGATTGTTGAAAGACGAAGCGCAGTTTCTGATTCTTTCAATATATCGGATACTCCTCTTTTGAATATCCGAAGCGAATGCTTGGGAGCAAGTCGCACCTAACAATATGGCTGAAACAAGTAAGGTTAACAGTTTCATAAAACGGCATGCAAAGAAGTTGATATATTATAACTGATATTCGTCGTAAATTTATAAATTAATTTTAAAATTGCAAAAAATATTATCTTTATTATTGGCAAAACCGGAAAATACCGATACACAAGAATTACCAGCTTGATGCCTTTACAATGTTTTGAATACACAAATGAGGGTGCGCCTTAAATGACTGGCGCACCCTCATTCGATATTTCTTTTTATTATCTATTCCGATTAATTCTTCTTGCCGTCAAGGACATTCTTCAAGTAAATGTCAAGCGCGGCAGTCATTGACGGAGCCTCTGGGTTAGGAGCTTGGAGGTCAAGTCTCAACCCATCCTCTTCAACGGCCTTAGCCGTTGTCTCCCCGAAACAACCTATCTTTATGTCTCCTTGATGGAAATCAGGGAAATTCTTCAATAACGACTTGATTCCGGCCGGACTGAAGAATATGAGCATGTCATAGTCAAACGGTTCATCCTTGCGAAAATCGTTGCTCACTGTGCGATACATTACAGCCTTGGTGTAAGGTATCTTGTTCTCGTCAAGGATACTTAAATTATCACGATGAACGTCCGAAATAGGGAACAAGAACTTTTCCTTGTTGTGCTTAACAAGATCTTTCAGCAACTTCTCATCATCGAGCTTCCCAGATGTGCCGAAAAATATCTTGCGCTTGCGGTAAACAATATACTTTTGCAAGTATCGTGCAATTGTCTCCGTCGTGCAGAAATATTTCATTGTATCGGGGATTGTAATCCTCATTTCTTCACATAAGCGGAAAAAATGGTCGATTGCCGTCCTTGCCGTGAATATTACAGCCGTGTAATCAGAAATGGAAATTTTAGATTGTCTAAATTCTTTCGATGTCAATCCTTCCACTTTGATGAACGGACGAAATACTACCTCTACACCGTATTTTTGCGCAATATCGTAATAGGGAGATTTGTCTGATTGAGGTTTCGGTTGCGAGATCAAAATTTTTTTAATGTCCACTTTAGCCTGTGTTTTTATGACTGCAAAATTCTACATAAAAATAACGCCCCATTGATGGAGAGAATGATGGGTACAATTTCAACGCTGCAAAGATACAAAATAAAATAAAGCAATGATGTCAGATTGTTGAAAAAAATCCTAAATCCTTTGCAAATAAACACTATGCGAGCCATTATATACAAGATTATTGCACAAATCAGCATAAAGTGTAACATGGCAGGATACACGAGCATGACAAATGCAACCGGCAGCAGCATAAGCCCCAGCAACGTCTGCGAGGCATTAAACCCGTCAACGAGCAGCTTCACATAAACCTTGTCATCGAGGAATACATATCCAAGCACCTTGTATAACAACAATTGCGACAAATAAAACAACAGCGCGTATGCCGACAACGACCCCACATACCTGAACACGGGCAGCAATTCCAACTGTGGCTGCATGAAAGAGATGGCAAGATACAGGATTATTCCTTCCATGACGCATGTGTTGGCTATCAAACCAGCCATCATCTGCGTTTCGTTGACTGTGTGGTCGTCAAACAGGTTGTGACGCCTCCTCACTGAGAACATATAGGTGCCGAGGTGCGCAAAATACTTGTACCCTCTCTTATAGCTGAATGCCACAAACAAGAATACCAGCAATATCAAGGATATAGTGCCGGTGTCATGCAGCGGAGACGACGGTCTGTCGACAGGCGAAGACACGGCTTGCGGAATCTCAACCTGCGGCATGGCATAATACTGGACAAATGTCGAGTCATTGCCGGCTTCAACCTTGAACCCGTCAGGATATGACGGTTCTATTATCGAAGATTCGGTGGTATCCTGTATATTTTCTGCCAACATGACTTTTTATCAATATTTGGATTCAATATTATTATCGGCGACAATGTTTATTTTGTCGAGCACTTCAAACAATTCTCCGGGCTTTGTAATGACATGCCACAACCTTGCATGCGATTCTTTCATGAAAGAATCGTGTATGCACCTGTCAAACATGCCGAGCAAGCTGTCATAGAAACCATCTATGTTACATATCACTACCGCGCCTTTATATAATCCCAGTTGCTTCCAAGTAATTACTTCAAGCAGCTCCTCGAGTGTCCCGCATCCTCCAGGCAGAGCCACGATGGCATCAGAACGCTCAATCATTGCTTTTTTGCGCGAATGCATGTCTTTGGTGATAATAATCTCGGTCATGCGATCGTATTCCCAGCCATTGTCAACCATGAATTCCGGAATTATTCCTATAGTACACCCACAAGCATCAAGCGCACCGTCGCTAACTGCATGCATCAGCCCTTCACGTCCGGCTCCATTCACGCAAACAACTCCATGCAAAGCGATTTCACGCCCTAGTTCATAAGCCGCGTTCATGTATTTTTCATCAACACGGGGACTTGAAGCGGCAAAAACACATATTTCTCGTACATTTCTCATTGTAACTGCAAAGTTAATCAATTTAGATTCCTCAATCGTCATTCTTTCAGGCTTTATTTTGTCCGACCTGACACACCCAAATGCCACACATGTTGCTTTTCTTTCACTGATTGGTTAATTTTGCATTATACTCGATACACTGTCATAACATAAACAATTCGCACTACAATGAACATGAAACTCATAAAAAAACGTGTATTCACATCTGTTTGCGCTATTATTACCTGTGCATTACTGGCTTCGATAAATGCACAAAAACAATCGCAGGTTGAACTCTTTCCGCTGAATGAAGTAACGCTTCTTGACAGCCCGTTCAAGAAAGCCTGCGACCTAAACATCAAAGTACTGTTGAGCTACGACACCGACAGATTGCTCGCACCATACTTGAAAGAAGCCGGATTGAAACCTAAAGGAGAAAGTTACCCCAATTGGGACGGCCTTGACGGGCATGTCGGAGGGCATTACCTCAGCGCACTGGCCATAACTTACGCTTCTACCAGTAACGATTCATGCAAAGCCCGTCTCGACTACATGATTTCGGAGTTGAAACAATGTCAGGATGCCAACGGCAACGGTTATGTAGGAGGAGTCCCCAACGGCATGGAAATGTGGGAGAAGGTAAAAGACGGCAATCCTCTCGCCGTCGGTGAAAGATGGGTGCCTTGGTACAATTTGCACAAGACCTATGCCGGGCTAAGGGACGCATGGACCTATGCCGGAAACCCGACTGCAAAGCAAATGTTCCTCGACTTCTGCGATTGGGGATTGACAATCATAGCTCCGCTCGACAGCATACAGATGGAACAAATGCTCGATACCGAATTTGGCGGAATGAATGAGATATATGCCGATGCCTACATGATGACAGGCAATACTAAGTATCTCGATGCTGCAAAACAGTTCTCCCATCATGTAATCCTTGACAACATGGCATCACATGTCGACAATCTCGACAATAAGCACGCCAATACTCAAGTACCCAAAGCGTTAGGATACCAGCGCATTGCAGAATTGACAGGCGACGAGCAATATGCCTCGGCAGCCGAATTCTTCTGGAGCACTGTGGTACACGACCGTTCGTTGTCGTTCGGAGGGAACAGCCGCAGGGAGCACTTCCCGTCGAAAGACGCTTGCAGGGAATATACAGAGGAACGCGAAGGTCCTGAGTCGTGCAATACTTATAACATGCTGAAACTTTCGGAAGGATTA
Organism: uncultured Prevotellaceae bacterium; assembly: GCA_905207705.1. GTDB lineage: Bacteria > Bacteroidota > Bacteroidia > Bacteroidales > Muribaculaceae > Avimuribaculum. The sequence goes on along the minus strand of CAJLMA010000020.1, from coordinate 16,534 downwards.
TTCCGAATGTCTCCTAAAGCCGAATATGCCGATTACTACGAACGCGCAATGTTCAACCACATACTCTCCACCCAACACCCGGTGCATGGAGGTTATGTGTATTTCACCCCTGCAAGGCCGCGCCACTATCGCGTGTATTCGGCCCCCAACGAAGCCATGTGGTGTTGTGTGGGTACTGGCATGGAAAACCACGGGAAATATGGCGAATTCATTTACAGCCATGAAAACGACAGCCTGTTTGTAAACTTGTTTGTGGCTTCCGAGCTTGATTGGGAAGAAAAAGGCATAAGGCTGCGACAGGAAACATCATTCCCTTGTGAAGAACAATCAAGACTCATTCTGTTGATGGAGAAACCTTCAGAGTTCACATTAAAAGTGCGCCACCCGGCATGGGCCGACAATTTCTCAATAAGCATAAATGGAGAAAAATTACAGACCTGTTCCTCTCCGTCATCCTATGCATCGATAACCCGTCTGTGGAAAAACAATGACACGGTAGAGATAACGTTGCCCATGCACGCATCAATCGAAGAAATGCCCAATGTGCCCGATTACATATCAATCCTGTACGGACCAATCGTACTTGCTACTCGAATGGGGACAGAGGACATGAAAGGACTCGTTGCCGACAACAGCCGATGGGGACATATTGCCTCCGGGACATTGCTGCCGCTGACCGACGCTCCTGTATTGATTGGGCGGCGTGATGAAATTCTTGCAAAAATAGACAACATGCAACCCATACAGGGCAAGCCGCTGCATTTCACTTGCCCGGGGCTCTTCTCTCCGACAGATAAATATGACAGCCTCGTCTTGGAGCCATTCGCCCAAATCCATGATTGCCGATACTCTATATATTGGTGCACGATGACTCAAGCCGAGTACGATGCCGAGAAAGAGAGACTTGCCAAGATAGAAAGAGAGAAGCTCGAACTCGACCGCCGCACTGTCGACATGGTAAAACCAGGCGAACAGCAACCCGAAGTGGACCACATGATGCAAGAAGCAAAATCAACCAAAGGATATTTCCAAGAACAAAGCTGGCGTGATGCCGAAAGTGGCGGATACTTCAGCTATAATCTGCTTACCAATGAAGAAGAATCATTGTCTCTGATGGTAAAATATTGGGGAGCCGAATCGGGAAATAGGAGCTTCGACATTTTAATTGACGACAATCTGCTCGTTTCTGAAAACATTTCAGGAAAGTGGAACAAAAAAGAATTTGTCGACGTTACCTATGAAATCCCGTCAGAATTTTTAAAAGGTAAGAAATCGGTAAGAGTTTGCTTCCGTCCTAAAAAGGACAATCGTGCCGGAGGAGTATTTATGATACGACTTTTAAACGATAAATAAATCAGCTTAAATACATCGACCTTGCACAGATGGCTGTCACTGCTCCAAGAGAGACAGCCATCTGTTTTTATTTGCTTTTAACTATCACAACAACTTTTGCCTATAAAACAAAATAATCCTATTCGCCTTTTAACACAACCCCTTTTCATTATACATCGGTTTTTTCGTAATTTTGCACACAGGAAAACAACAGTAGTAGTGTTAACGAAATTATAGCTTTATGGTTGATACAGGCAAGACGAATCGTCTATTTGAATTAGAGAATGCGCCCGTAGGAAAATTACTTTGGAAATACAGTTTGCCGGCAATCGTGGGGGTGGTGGTGATGTCGCTATACAACATCGTCGACCGCATTTTCATAGGGCAAGGCGTAGGCCCTGATGCCATTGCCGGACTTGCAGTGACATTCCCGGTCATGAACTTGTCCACTGCATTGGGAATGCTTATCGGTGCCGGCTGCGCAGCACGCATATCAATCGTCCTCGGTCAAGGCAACAAGCCTATGGCTTTCAAAATATTGGGAAACAGCATTGTCATGACGCTCATCCTTGGAGTTTGCTATATGTCGGTATTTGCAATTTTCATGGAGGATATTTTACTGCTTTTCGGAGCAAGCGAACGCACGCTTCCCTACGCCCACGATTTCATGATGTACATCCTTCCCGGATTGCTTTTGATGAACCTGTGCTATTCCTACAACAACGTAATGCGAGCCTCAGGCTATCCTGCAAGAGCAATGGTAACGATGTTCATAGGTGCCGGAATGAACGTCATTCTCGCCCCGATATTCATATTCGTGCTTGAATGGGGTATCAAGGGCGCGGCAATAGCCACCGACATATCAATGGCCGTATCCACGATTTTCGTAATGGCGCATTTCATGTCGAGCAAGAATGAAATCTACTTCAAGCGCGGCATTTACCGCCTTGAAAAATCAATATTGATTGCAATCGTCTCAATCGGGGCTGCGCCGTTCCTTGTCAATGTGGCCGGTTGCGTCATCAATGCCATAGTGAACAATACCCTGTTTAAATACGGTGGAGACTCGGCAGTAGCTTCAATGGGTATTTTCACAACCTACACACAGTTGCTCGTAATGATTGTAATAGGTATCTGCCAGGGAATGCAACCTATCATTGGATTCAACTACGGGTCACGCCATTTCAACCGGCTGAAACGCACATATTTCCTTGCCGTTTCAAGCGCGTCCATAGTCTGCATCCTTGGCACAATATTGTCGCAAAGCTGCCCGCACTTGATAGCAAGAGCATTTACCACCGACCCCGAACTGATAAATGCAATCGTGAAGAGCCTTACTATAACCACATTGATGTTTTGGGGAGTGGGATTCCAAGTCGTATCCACCAACTTGTTCCAATCGCTCGGAATGGCAAAAAAATCTATTTTCTTGAGCTTGACAAGGCAAATACTGTTCTTGATTCCTCTGCTCATAATATTGCCTCCCATCTATGGCCTTGACGGCGTATGGGCATCAATACCCCTTGCCGACATAACAGCAATCATAGTGGCTGCAATATTAATATCGCGTCAATTCCGCACCCTAAAGAAAATGGAACAAGCTGCCGCATAAAGAAAAATGTTGCAAAGTATAAAATTCAAAGCCTCCGAACACCGCAAAATCGGTTTTCGGAGGCTTTTCAATCAAATTTACCTTATAAACCTTTTGTTAATGAAAGAATTCTTTACTTGACTATGAATTTACGCGAAATGTTACGGTCGTCCACTATTACCGAAGCTATGCAATTCATCGTTGGCACATAGCTCAACATTCCCGAACGATTACCGATATTTTCCTCGGCAAGCAAACGTCCCGACAAATCGTAGATGCGGATGTCGGTCCCTTCGGGAATACCGGCATAACATATATATCCCATCTCATTCATCCACAATTTTCCATCATAGTCGGCAATTGTGTTATCAGCCACTCCCGAGCCATATCCGGCAAGTATATAGGCTTCGAGCGATGTGAAATTCACAGGATTCCCTTCGGTAAACACCTCCACTCGCTTGGCATCGGCATCAGTCGGGAACAAACGCACCGAAAACGCCCATTTCTCATTTATGAAAATGTCCATTATCGAATGATCGACATATACATGCAAGTCGAAAATATCGCCTGTAGTGAAACGTGACGGCAACGATGATGTGTAGATGCCGTCAAATGTGCCGTTATCGTTGCTCCATCGGGCAACACCGCTGGCATCGACAGTAAGACGGTTGTTCAGAGGGGAATAATAAACCTCAACTGCACCATTGTCATTTCCGAAGAAACGGAATCCCACTTTATCGGTACTTGTAACCTCAAACTTGGCACGCACTTCCACGCAACGACCTTCAACCGGAGCCAAATCCTTGCTGCCATCAAGAGTGAAGTTCGAATCGGCAACTTTTATATCGGAACGCAGCCCGGAGAGCGAGTCAAACGGCTTTTGAACCAGCTCGTCATTTGCATCCAAAGATATCTCGCGAGGCAGGCTGTAGGTGTGAGCCCAGCCAAGTTCTGCATTCAGTTCCGAACTCAACTTGTCGGGCACAATGCCCAAAGCCACATATTTTCCATCTTCAATACGGCACAGCGACGGAGACAATAATCCATATCCGTCACTACTCATGCCATCGAGTTCAAACTTCTTCGGCGCATTCTGATAAGACGGCAGCGGATTGAACGTGGCGTCGCCATTGAGCGTGCCAACCCAGTACAATACTTCCACGCCGCTGCCTGTTTCGAGCGGAGTAGCCATGAACAACCACTTGTTATCTTTCATGGGTACAATTACAGGCATTTCCCAAAATCGACCTGCGACAGTGACATTGCTGCCTTTAAAAAAAATCTTTCCGTCGTTGCTCCATGTCTTTGAACCTTTGTCATATTTATGCAGTGTGACAGCCCCGACGCCATCTTTGCTTGTCCCTACTATCATGTAGAACTCTCCATTAAACTTAAAAATATAAGGGTCTCGGAAATCGTCGCTCAATCCGCTCGGTCGGCCGTTTACGACAGGATTCTCCTCATACTTCTCCCACTCGATGAGATTGTCGTCGAGCGGCATGGCCTGTGCCATGACAGCCTTTGCATTGTCGACGGCAGTATAGAAAATATACGGTTTGCCACCGGTAAGTTCTTCATCGTTGAACGAGCATCCCGACCAGCATCCTTTCCAATCATAACTCTCCGATGGGGCTATCGCTATCTTTTCCTCTTCCCAATGACACATGTCGACGCTGCTCAGGTGCCCCCAGTGCAAGCGAGCCATATAAGGTCCATTAGCGTTTTTTTGAAAAAACAAGTGATACTTGCCGTTATAGTAGGTCAATCCGTGACATTCGTTTGTCCACGCCGCATCGGGCATTCCATGAAACAACGGACGCATCAAGTCGCCTTCAAATCGTGAGTCAGGTATTGACAAGTCAACAACATTCTCAGGCGCATGATATCCGAGCTCGTCTTGTCCGAGAGCCGAGTCATAAATGCGTATGTCATCTATTATGCCATTGATTGTGTTAATCATGAATGGCCCGGAAGTGGAAGTTTCCCGACTCTTGCCTATCATGAATGTATCGTTTCCAGCATTAACGCCGCCTTCGACTCCTATGCGCGAAGTCCCGACAAGACTGCCATTGCAATACAACCGTACCTCCTTGGCCGAGCCATCTACCACTGCTGCAAGATGGTTCCAAGCATATTTTTCCAATTTCAAAGAGGAATTGCATGTCAATTTCCATCCTCCGTAGTAACATTGGAATGAATAATCCCCTTGTGAGCTCAATAAAAAAGCAAATCCTTCCTTTGCCTCATCATCGAGATTCCCGGCTATGCAAGTCGATGTGTTAACTGCTTCTGCCGTGTTCATCATCGGATATGTCTCCATGGCGCACCACAATGTCATTGTCATCGCCCCTCCGTTCAACGCCCCGGCATTTATGCCTGCCTCAACATAAGAAGAGTATCCGTCAAGACGCCATGCAATGCCTTCGGCTCCTGCCACTCCTTCGGGGGAGAAATTCCCTTGAATGCCGTAACTCTTCCCACTCACAAGCTCAGTGATATTTCCTCCGACAGGCTCCATGTCATAATGAGCTACAAGTCCTGCATCGCTCTGCGCATTAACAGAGATTGCAGCCAGAGGCAGAATTGCAGCCAGCAAGTTCCTGTAAATATTCCTTTCCATAACAATTTCGATATTAGTAATCAATCATAAAACGGGATACGCACGACATTTCTTATATTACAGAATGACCGATGAATATCCCGTTCCAAAATCAAGATAAAATGCTATTTAAGCATGGTGGTGTCAATATAAATCAACAAAATAATTCAAACAGTTGCTTGTCAACAATTCTATGTTTGACTGGAACTCGTTAGTTCCGCTGTTTTGATTCCATTCATAGCATGCAACGCCTATTGCGATGCAACGACCTGCATAATCGCCCGAGGGTTCAAACTCAACGATTCCGGCACAGCAGTAATCCACCACATGCCCCCAAGTGGCGAGCACCACGGCATCATTCTCTTGCTCAAAGGCATATACTGTATCGGGAGCATCAGGATAAAGGCCGCTTAACCCATAGGAATTCAAGTCCCACATGCAATTGTGATCTTCCCTTACACCTGATCCTATCAGCGGATAGGTTTCATAGGCATACATGCTTGAAACGCTCAATCCTGAGAAGATGCGATGCGAACGATGGTCATACACGCCATTTCCTATATTGGCGTTGATGGTTATCGGTTCTGGGCTGTCGATTGCACTACCCGACCCGAACAATCCCGGAGTACGATTCTCGGCAAGACGGCCAAGCGGCACTATGAGTTGCGTTGCATGAGTGCCGAGCAACAAGCATCCGCCGTCTTTGTAGAATTCGGTCAATTTGCCTATCACATCGTCGCTTATGAATGCCGATGGCAGATTGCGCCATCCCGACTGAATGCCTTCGCGGTCAATCTGAATCCATATTGCCGCATATTCGGTAAGATTGGCTGTCAATATCGATGAAGGAGTGAGAATTATACCTTCGGGATAAGCATTCTGGAACCATTCCACGGCCGCTTTCTCGTCATCGTCTTCTACTTCACTCGCGCTATTGTATCCGATGAGCATGCCCACTCTTCCTGCAACACCTTCTATGGTTGTACGCACTGTCTCTCCTTCCGATACCCGGCCATTGTCATAAACAACTTTCACAGTGTAAACAAGTTCCTTGTTCATGGCCACACGTTCGTATGTATAGGAAGTTGCAGGAGCAGCAACCGTGTCGGTAGCTTCATCAGTATCCTGTATCACCACGCCCTTGACTCCTTGCACATCGGGCAAAGTCCATGTGAGCGTCACATCTCGCCCTTCGGTTGTCAACTCAAGGCTTGAAACCTTGGCCACTGGTTCTGCCGACAAGTATTCTACATCGTCGCATGAAGCAAATCCCGTCATAACGAGCACCATTGCCAGCAAGAAATATATTTTTTTCATATCTTCTCTACAATTTTACATGAAACACTTGAAATATTAAAAATCATACAATCCGCCTGAATTTTCGGCCTCGTCGATAGGAGTCGGCAGATATATTTCATTCTCTGAGATGGAAGCCCCGACGTAATACGGACGCAATTCCTCTTCTTCGCGCATGTAAGTATTGACTACGTCGACAACCACTCCCCAGCGTACAAGGTCAAACCACCTGTGCCCTTCCATCGCAAGCTCAAGACGGCGTTCCATGCGCAATGCCTTTCGGGCATACTCTTGATTCCATCCTGTTGCAGGATAAGGCTCTACTTTATAATTAGCCATGTTAGGATCAAGCTCTTGAGGCGTGTAGGCAGGATCTATGCTGCGTTTGGCCTTTGCCCTTATATCATTGATTATGTTGCGAGCCTCGTCAAGATCTTGATGTGTAGAGGATTCTATCAAAGCCTCGGCTTTCCACAGCAACAAGTCGGCATAGCGGATGAGAATCAAGTTCAATCCCGAAGCTCCCCAAGGGAATCCTTGTACCATATCGGGCGAAGACGGGTCAATAAGACGTTTCTTGCCTGAATATTCACCATACACGTCATAAGCCCTGCACCATGCATCGGTATAAGTGTGGCCACGGAAAGGCATTCCTATACGACCCACAGTGAAATCCAAACGTGGATCGACATTGCCTCCGTAAAGGGCATTCACATCGACATCGTTGAACGTATCAAGGTAAGGAAGCCCGTTTTCGTCGGTACGGAAGGCATTCACGAGATTCTGGCTGCCAAGGAAGAAATCGTCGCCGGTTCCAAAGAGGTTGCCTTCAGAATAAGTCGTGTTCAACAAGTCTCCATAGTTTATATGACCGTTATTGTTGGCTGTCGAGAACTGTACTGCCATTATCGACTCATTCTGGTTCTCAAATTCTATCTTGGACATATCCAAGAAATTGTTATACAAGCTGTACTTACCGCTGGCTATCACCTCTTCGCAATAGGTCAACACGGTGTCATAGTCTTTAGTTTCAAGAGCCAGCTTGGCCAAGTAGGCTGCTGCGACATACTTGTTGAAACGTCCTGGCTGTTCCTGGCTTTCGGGAAGATTGTTCCATGCAAATTCAAAATCTTCCTTTATGAAGCCATATATTTGTTCGCGCGTAAATTCATCGGCACGAGTCGTAGTCGGGTCGCTTGTTTCGGTTAAGTAGGGGATGCGTTCAAAAATTCTTATAAGATTGAAATAGAAATGCCCACGCAATAAACGCAATTCGGCAAGCAATTCATCCCTGTTTCCTAAATTGGTAGCCTCGTTCACGGCATTCATAGCCTTGTGCACGCGCGAAATTGCATAATAATTGTTGCGCCACGAGTTCAAGCATGTGGCATTGTCACTCGTGAGGTTGGAAATTTCAAGCTGGTGTATTCCAGCTTCCATAGTCACTCCACCGCCACCTTTGTATGCATCGTCCGAACGAACGTCAAAGACCCAATTGGACACCGGTGCATAAAACGCCTCGTTATTACCAAAGAAGTGGCCTTCAAGCCCGGCATAAGCTGCCGCCATCAATGCATCGATTGAACTGTCATCTATCTTGTCGCCTGTAAACTGCCCGTATGGAGCCTCGTCAAGAAAATCGGAGCAAGAAACTGCGGAAAACGAGCAGACTGCGGCCAAAGCCAATATTTTTATATTGATTTTCATAATGTTCAAAAAAATCTAAGTGGTTATTAAAATCTCAAATTAAGACCAAATGAGAATGTTCTTGCCGAAGGATAAGGCGCGCTGTCGACGCGTGCACCGTAATCGCTTAATGGCAACTCTGGATCAAGACCTGAGTAACCTGTTATGGTACATACATTTTCAAGCTGTCCATAAATGCTCAACCCGGTAGCTCCAACTTTCTTAACCAAGTTTTCGGGGAAATCGTAGTTCAACTTGACATATTTCAACTTGACGTAACTTCCATCTTCTATGAAATAGGTTGACATGCGAGCTTCGTTGTTGTTGTCCACAACAGTCAATGCAGGGATGTCGGTGTCGGTATTGTCGGGTCGCCATGCATCGAGAACCGATACGCCACGGTTGGTGCTAGTGCCGCCAAACGACATGAAATCAAGTTGACGTTTTGTCGTATTATATATGTCAAATCCGAAATCACCTGTAAAGAACGCGCTCAAAGTAAGGTTCTTGTAACGGAAATCGAGGTTCAAACCCATAGAGAAATCAGGGTTAGGATCGCCTATGATGCATTGGTCGGCCTCGTTGACAACTCCGTTGCCGTCAATATCGCGGTATTTGAGTCGGCCAACGCCTTTACCTTGCTGGTCGGCGTGGTTTCTCACCTCATCTTCATTCTGGAAGATGCCATCCACTACATAACCCCAATAAACTCCCATCGGCTCGCCTTGGATGAGACGATAATCTCCGCCTATGTAGTTGACGAGGTTGTTGATTTTTGTAACCTTGTTGACATAGCGCGACAAGTTGAGCATACCGCCCCAAGAGAAATCACCATATTGCGGACTGCGATAGTCGATAGTCAATTCAAAGCCTCGGTTTTCCATATCGCCAGTATTCATCCACATCGACGCATTTTCACCGGCAACAGCGAGTGTCGGAGGTATGGTAAGCATATCCTTAGTATTTTTCCAGTAGTAATCGAATGTCAAGTTAAGGGCATTGTTAAATAATCCAAGGTCAAAACCAAGGTTGGTCTGCGTGGTAGTTTCCCACTTGAGATCTTGATTTCCCGATGCCGAAACAATGATACCGGCGATAGTGCTGCTGTTGGAATTGTTAAGGTCATATGCTCCATTGCCCTGGTCATATTTATAAGTAGTATATGACGCATAGTTGTTTGAGATGGCCGAATTACCTGTTTGCCCCCAAGCGACGCGCAACTTGGCATTGCTTATGATTATGTCTTTAGGCATGAACTCTTCTTGCGAGATTCTCCATGCTCCCGAGAATGCTGGGAACACGCCGTAGTTGTTGTCCTTGTAAAGTCGGGAAGTGGCATCGCGGCGTATGGTTGCCGAAACAAGATAACGGTCGTTCCAGTTATAGTCGGCCTTGGCAAACAATGAGAACAATGCCCAGCTTTGCTTGCTGCCCGAGTTGGTCTGTGTTCCTTCTCCTGAATCGATTATCATGTAGTTCTCATCCTCAAACTGATATTGGTTACGGAATGCTGCTACGTTTTGGAATTTATATTTTATGGCTTCGGTTCCGGCAAGTACCGTCAAATGATGGTCATTCACTTCAAGGTTATAGTTTGCAGTGTTAGTCCACGTCCAAGTGTCACCCTGCCCAAATTCGCGGTTCACGCTGTTAACATCCGAAGCATTTATCTTGCGGCCCAATGTCTGGTTGAAGTATTGCACATGTTCTATACCGATGTTACTCTTTATGCTCAATCCCTTTACCGGGAAGATTTCAAGGTATGCGTTTCCGAATATGCGCCAACTGTCGTTGTCGTTGTCACGACCATTGTATAATTCATGCACCGGATTGGCAATATCAGAATTGGCAAGTTGCAACGGACTTGTGAAATTACCGTTTGAATCATATACCGGGATGGCCGGATGCTGGCGCATTGCTCCATAAGGAATGCCGCGGTCGCTTTGAGTGGAGTATCCAAGATTGTTCCATTTGGATATCATGAGATTTTCTCCCACCGACACATATTGCGACAACTTGTAAGTAGAGTTTAAACGAGCCGAATAACGTTGAAAATAAGTATAATCCATCAAGCCGTCCTGCTTCGTGTAGTTGGCCGAGAACATTACCGAGCCCCGGTCATTACTGTTGGCAATGCTCACACCGTAATTTTGCGTCCATGCCGTGCGATATATGGCATCTTGCCAATCATTGTCGGCCGCACGCACCGTGCCGGCTGCATCAAGATATGTGGCAAGGACAGGAGTGTCGCCATTGCCATAAAAAGGATGGCTTGGCTGCAAACCTGCATTCTTGTTGGCCGCCCAGTAGGCTTCACCCCATTGTTGGGCATTGAGCATGTCAAACTTGTTTGCCACAGTCTGGAAGCTGCCCGAGATATCGACATTGACGCGAAGACGGTTGCCAGAGCCTTTCTTTGTCGTTATCACAATAACGCCGTTTGCTGCACGCGAACCGTAGATAGATGCCGATGACGCATCCTTTAACACTTGAATAGATTCAATATCGCTTGCGTTCAACGAATTAAGATTCTCGGTCGTTGCAACCCCGTCAATCACATACAACGGGTCGTTGCCGTTCATGGTGCTCATGCCTCGAATGCGTATCGACGTGCCTCCACCTCCAGGAGCGGCATCTGTATTGATTTGCACACCGGCAACCTTGCCTTGCAAAGAGTTAAGAACATTGGGATTGGACTCGCTTATCGGCTGTTTCAAGTCTACCACGCCCACAGCCCCGGTAAGGTCGATTTTACGCTGGGTTTGGTAACCAACCACGACAAGTTCCTCAAGATTCTGCGCATCCTCGCTCAGCTCAACATTCAAGTGGGGTGCCGGAGCAAGGGTCTGCGACGTGTAACCTATGTAGGTAATTACAATCTCTGAATTTTCACCGACGGTTAATGTGAATTTTCCGTCAATGTCAGTCATGGTACCATTATTTGTACCTTTTTCCATGACCGTGGCACCAATAACCGGCTGCAGGTCGCTCTTTGATACTACTGTACCGTCTACCGTTATCTTCTGGGCAAATGCCATAAAGCAGCTCATGAAAAAGAACAGCAAGAGAGTACCCGATCTTAAATAAGTTCTCACCATACTCTAAAAGATTTTAAGATAATTTTGTTATTAACGAAAGTTAGGTTTATGTTGCCATCTCTATCAACCAATGGCTTGCAACACAAAGGTACATTACTTGAAAAACCATAACTTATATTGACGTTTCATAAACTGCAACATTTGTTACATTGCATGTTTTTTCTCATGGTTTGTTTCATTTTTAGCATTTTAAGCATATAGACACTCGTTTTAACACGACACTGTGCAATTATTATTTTCCATGACCTCCGCCTTTGCCTTTTCCGTCACCTTGTATGGACAATCTCACTGTATTATGTCCGTATTGAGAATTTAACTTGTCGGCAACTTCCATCAATTTGCGATTCTCGGCCGAATTAGCTTTGTCAAACAACTCAGGTTGTACCAAGGTATCGTCTACAATTCCTCCAAGTATGACTCCCATGCGCTTGTATTTATATCCTTGGCGAAATATTCGCTCAAGCACGATAAAGGCATTGCGCAACAACTCCTGCGTGTTTGCCGTGGGGGTGACAAGTTTTATCATGTCGTCGGCCGAATATTGAGGCAAATCGAGCCTGTGCGGATTGGTCCTTATAAACACGGTGACGCTACGGCACATGCAATGCTCCTTGCGCAGACTGACAGCCGCGTCCGAAACATAATTGCTAAGAAATTCCTTAAGTTTTGAAATTTCGGTCTCCATGAAAGCAAATGTGCGGCTATGCATTATCGTGCGCTGATGTGGTTGTTCCGACAGATTAATGGCCTCTTCTCCTCGCAATTCCTTCCATGTGCGCACGCCGGTAATAGTCATCAACGCTTTCACCATCGATTCGCTTTGCGACACAAAATCATAGGCAGTCCTCAGCCCGTAACGTTTCAACTTCGGTCCATTGGCTCGGCCTATCCCCCATATGTCTTCTATGGCTATATTGCGTAAGGCCTTTTCTCGGTTGTCGGCAGTTATTACGCAAATTCCATGATAGCCCTTGTAATGCTTCGCAAACCATGTGGCGGTCTTGGCAAGTGTATATGTATCGGCACATCCGCAACTCACCGGGATGCCCGACTTGCGCATTATCTCGTCGGCGACTTGCGAGGCATATATGCGCATCTGTCCGGGATCTGATTCAGGTATCCTCCCGAAAAATTCATCTATGCTGTAACGTATGAACTCCTCCACAAGACCTTGTTCCTCCACAAGGCGCATTATGTGTTCCGATACTCTTCCATATTTTCGCAAATCGGCATGGAACATCGCCACTCCGTTTGCTTCAAGAATGTGGCGAACCTTAAAGACCGGATTGCCTCGCTTCAGCCCAAGCCTTTTCGCTTCTTTTGTCAACGCAAGAATAATACCGCCGCCTGCCTCGTTGTCATTAGCCACGACAACAGGTTTCCCCTTGAGTTCGGGATGTTCGGCAACCTCCACCGAGGCATAAAACGAATTACAATCTATGTGGAGCGTCATATCTTGTGTCCTATGCTATAATATACTTTCAAAAGTAACAATAATCACGACTTTGCACAATCCCTGCAAGCCATAATGCTGCATCATCTCTTGATGCCTTTTCTCAACAGGCTGTTTCGGTAGGCTGTAGGATAAAGCCCTGTCCGCTTCTGCACATATCGGCTGAAATAAGAAACTGACGAGAAATTAAGTTGGCTCGCAATATCTATCAATGTGAGCTCTTTTCGGCATAGCAGACGAGTTATCTCCTGCAATGTAAAACGTTCTATCCAGTAGGAAGCTGGCTGGCCACTCACGTTCTTGCATATCTCCGACAGATAATGAGGCGTTATACATAACTTGGAGGCATAATAAGACACATCCCTATGTAAGATATATTCCTTTTGATATAGCAGACCGATGAATTGACTGAGCAGGATGGAAATACGTTCCGATGGTTCTGCTATAGTATTGGCACGCGCATGTATGTCATACAGGTCGAGTATATGCGCTGCAAGCAGATGCCCTATCATTTCCTCTTTGAAAAGATGCCCATCTTCATGCAATCTTTCCCGTATGCGTAACAAGTCGTTATGGCACTTTGTAAAATCACCGGGAGACAATTTCATTACAGGATTTTGCAACAATGACAAATGCCCGATTATGCCATAATTGCTGCGAAGTGCCATTGTAGCTACGAACGGTTCAGGAAAATGCATGATAATTCCTTTGAAATCTCCTGATTGTATGAAACCCGAAGCAAAAGAGACATTCGTGAGAATAACATAATCCCTTGCAACGATATTATAACGTGTTTCCTTAAAATAAAAACTCATGGACCCTTCCAAACAAAGGATGTGCACCACATCGTCAATCAAATTGACAATACTATGATTATCAATCGAATCAATAAAAAACATCCTGTTATATGTCCCCTCTTCCATAATGAGAAACTTATGTTTGAACCGTTATTGCAAATTTAACCATAAACCACGAAAAGTGAATTATTTGCCACGAATTTCATATTAGTATTTCAATGTTGCTGCCATAAATTTGCAACAAAAACAGAACCACTATGAAAGAAGTAAGATTGAACAATGGAGTAATGATGCCTGCCATCGGATTTGGTGTTTTCCAGATTCCGGTGAATGAAACGGAACATATTGTAAGCGAAGCTCTCGAAGTGGGTTATCGGCTGATTGACACTGCGGCAGCATATTTCAATGAGCAGCAAGTGGGAAATGCAATACGCAATAGCGGGCTGAAACGGGAAGAAATATTTGTCACGACCAAACTTTGGGTACAAGATTATGAATACGATGATGCACTGCGAGCATTCGACAAGTCGATGAAACTATTGGGACTCGATTATATTGACCTTTACTTGCTGCACAAGCCATACGGCAACTATTATGCGGCGTGGCGTGCTGCCGAACGTCTGTACAAGGAAGGTCGCATCCGTGCTATCGGCGTGACCAGCTTCAGCAGCGAGCGACTACAAGACCTGTTCCTGCACAATGAAGTGAAACCTGCCGTAAACCAATTGGAAACCCACCCGTTCTTCCAACAGAAAGCCGCCAATACATTCCTTTCACAGGAAGGAATACAACATGAAGCATGGGCACCGTTTGCCGAAGGGCAAAATGACATATGGAACAATTCCGTGCTGAAAGCCATTGCGGAAAAGCACGGGCGCACGGTAGGGCAAGTTGTCCTCCGCTGGCTTAACCAGCGCAATGTGGTGGTCATTCCCAAGACAGTGCATAAGAAACGGATGATTGAGAACTTCAACATTCTTGATTTTACGCTTACTGAAAAAGAGATGGATGCAATTGCCATGCTTGACACCGGAAAAAGTCCGATTTATGATGACATGGATTTGCCTACGGTAAAAGGAATCGGGCTACATAAAATACATGATTAATCATATGAATAAGGAGTGATATGAAATATGGAGTTTTAGGAACAGGCGATGTAGCCCGTACCATCGCAGACAAACTGATAGAATTAGGACATGAAGTAATGCTTGGTTCGCGTTCAGCCTATAATTCACAAGCGGCTGAATGGGTAAATCTTCTCGGTGGATTAGCATCACACGGTACATTTGCCGACGCAGCACGTTTTGGAGAGCGTGTATTCAACTGTGTGCAGGGAATACATTCAACGGAAGTTCTTGCCTCTGTTGGACGGAGCGACCTTGCAGGGAAGATACTGATAGATCAGTCCAACCCTTATCTCTACGACGGCAGGCACATCTCGCTTGACCCACGATGGAATGGCAATACAAGTCTGGGCGAAGCCAATCAGGCATTGCTGCCCGAAACAAAAGTGGTAAAGACCCTGAATTACCTCTGTCACCATCTGATGATCAATCCGGGACAGTTGCCGGAAGCCATAACGGGCTTTTATTGCGGCAATGATAAGGGAGCCAAAGCGGAAGTAGCAAAACTGTTGGCCGATTTCGGTTGGACTGACACCTTGGATTTGGGCGATATATCCATGTCGCGCTATACGGAGATGCTCGGTGCATTCTGGCCTGCTGCATTGAATGCTACAGGCAATATGGATTGGGGATTCAAATTAGTAAGATAACTATTATTGTATGAAGAATATAAATTACAACTTTGAAAACAAAGTAGCATTCGTGACGGGTGCAGGTTCCGGAATCGGAGAAAGTACCGCCAGATTGTTTGCTCAAGCAGAAGCGAGCGTTGCCTTGGTCGATATTCACCCTGAACCTATCCAACGCCTTGCGGATGAATTGAGGGGCAAAGGGTATAAGGCATTCGCCATTCCCTGCAATGTGGGCAACGAGGAAGAAGTGGGAAAAGCCGTGGAAAAGGCGGTGGAAGTATTAGGACGATTGGACTTCGCATTCAACAATGCCGGCATCCAAGTGCCAGCGGCGAAGACGGCAGAGATTGAATCAGCCGACTTCGAACGCGCCCTGCGCATAAACCTCTTGAGCGTGTTCTATTGCATGAAATACCAAATCAAGCAAATGGAAAAGCAAGGGGAAGGCGGCTCCATTGTCAATGTGGCATCGCAGGATGCTATTGTAGGAACTGCCACGCTCGGTGCTTATTCGGCAGCCAAAACAGGCATTATCGGCCTGGCAAAGTGTACGGCTCTTGAATATGCAGAGCAGGGAATCCGCGTGAACATGATTGCGCCGGGCATGATTATGACTCCGATGGTGGAACAAGCCATCAAAGACTATCCGGAACACATGCAAGGCCTGATAGACATGATTCCACAGAAGCGTGTCGGCACGCCGGAGAACATCGCTTCGTGTGCGCTTTACCTCTGTTCAGATGGTGCTTCGTTTATGACGGGACAGACTATTACTATTGATGGTGGATTTACAGTAAAATAATTATGAAGACAAGAAAACTTGGGAATTTAGAAGTGTCAGCGATAGGTCTCGGTTGCATGGGCTTCACGCATGGCTATGGTGCGTGTCCGAGCGAAAATGAGTCTATCCGATTGATACGGAAAGC
>CAJLMA010000019.1 GCA_905207705.1 uncultured Prevotellaceae bacterium | reverse complement strand
GCTGTTTAGAATACTACAAAAATACAAATTTGAAAGCAAATCACAACGACTTGAAGCTTCGAGCTTCACTTGCAAATGCTGTTTAGAATACTACAAAAATACAAATTTGAAAGCAAATCACAACCCAACGGGTAATTATCGCTGTTTCGGTGAGCTGTTTAGAATACTACAAAAATACAAATTTGAAAGCAAATCACAACTCAACCTCGATGAAGGCATCAACGGGTGCAGCTGTTTAGAATACTACAAAAATACAAATTTGAAAGCAAATCACAACTCAATCTCATTCAATTGTGCTTCTGAATTTGCTGTTTAGAATACTACAAAAATACAAATTTGAAAGCAAATCACAACTGTTGATGACGAATATATTCAGGCAAACCTGCTGTTTGGAATACTACAAAAATACAAATTTGAAAGCAAATCACAACTGTCGAACCAGATGACCCATGCGGGGTCTTGCTGTTTAGAATACTACAAAAATATAGATTTGAAAGCAAATCACAACCACAGCAAGGTTTTCAAAGAGGAGATTGGTTGCGGATGATGCAGCCGACGAGGTGGTCGTTGACAAATCCTGTGGCTTGCAGGAAGGCATAGCAGATTGTCGTGCCGAAAAACTTGAATCCTCGCTTCTTCATGTCCGCACTTATGGCATCGGATTGCGGCGATGAAGCCGGGATTTCGCTTAACGAACGGAATGTGTTGACTATGGGCTTGTTTTCGGGCATAAACGACATGATGTAGTTGTAGAAACTCCCGAATTCTTGTTGGATGGAAATGAAAAGTCGGGCATTGGTGATTGCCGATTTGATTTTCAACCGATTTCTTATTATGCCGTCAAAGTGCATCAACCGCTCGATGTCGTCTTCGCCCATTTGCGCAACGGCATTAACGTCGAAGTCATGGAATGCCGCACGGTAACCATCGCGCTTTTTCAGGATGGTCAGCCAGTTCAATCCGGCTTGTGCGCTTTCAAGCAGAAGGAACTCAAACAGTATGGCATCGTCGGAGACCAGTTTGCCCCATTCATTATCGTGATATTTTACATATATGTCGGTTGTCCCACACCAACCACAGCGCCCGTTTACCAAGTCATCCATTCTTTTTCTTTTTGAAAAGGTAGAGTATCTGGCGCAAAGATATAAAATGGACGGCAGATTATGGCTCATGTCGATGATGAGGATTAAATTCGTGGCACATTTATCGGAGTGGGAAGTGCGTTCTGTAGTAGATAAAATCTTACATGCTGATGGTTTTACATGGAAAATATTGTACTTTTGTGCTTGATATCACCATGTTTTATTTCATGCTGAAAAAATATAACAAGACATAACGATGATGCTTGATTTTATCACTTGGACAGTCAATCCCAACATGATTGACAGTTTTGTTACCATAAGATGGTATGGAGCGGCCTTTGCCGTTGGTTTTTTGATTGGATATGAGATAATGAGCCGCATATTCAAGCATGAAGGGGCTAAAGAGCAGTGGCTCGGCTCGTTGCTGATTTATGTCGTGCTTGGCACTGTGATAGGTGCACGTCTCGGTCATGTATTCTTTTATGACTGGGCATATTATTCGCAACATCCGGCCGACATCCTGAAAATATGGGAAGGCGGACTTGCCAGTCACGGAGGCACGATAGGAATCATAATTGCCATCCTCATTTACTCCAAATATGTGACAAAGCGCAACCCGTTATGGACTTTCGACCGATTGGTCATACCGATTCCGTTTGTCGGAGCGTTGATTCGCCTTGGGAATCTCATGAATCATGAAATATATGGTGGTCCCACTACTTTGCCTTGGGGATTCAGGTTTATCGACAATCTTATTCCGTGGATGCACGGTGCTGAGCCGATATTCACCCAGCCGTCGCATCCGACGCAGATATATGAAGCGTTGGCCTATCTGTTACTGTTCGGACTGTTGATGTGGATGTATTGGAAGCGCAACGCAGAGCGGCGTCAAGGCTTGTTGTTTGGCGTGTTCCTAACTGTATTGTTTGCTGAGCGGTTCATCATTGAATTTGTCAAGAACGTGCAGGAGTCGTGGGAGAATGACCTTATCGCGGCATGTGGCATGAATATGGGGCAGTTGTTGAGTGTTCCATTCATTATACTTGGGGTAATAATGATAATATATGCCATGCGCCATAAACCAGTGCAAATTGAATTCCCAAACCGTTTTGCCGATGCTGGTGAAACGGCCTCCAAGAAGCGCAAATGACGTTTTGGCAATAAATATCCGGCAGGCATAAATATACCGGAATTGTTTTTCATCCATTATAAAAGATAACGCCCGACGAGGAATAATCCTCGCCGGGCGTAATGTTAAATTAGAGAATTTAGCTGATGTGGATTATTCGGTTAGGCAGATTACCACGCGGTTCTCACGCATTGAGCTGAACGGTTGCACGGTGTCGCCCTTGTGGTCGACAGCGATGCGTTCTGTGGCGATTCCTCCGTCGGTCAATGCCTTGGCAACGGCTTTTGCGCGACGTTCGGAAATGCGTTGGTTTATGTTGTAGTTGCCTGTTTGCTTGTCGGCGTATCCGCAAACCGATACTTTCACATCCGGGTTGGCTTTCAAGAACTCGATTAATTCGTCTATTTTCTTCTGTTCGCTTGCTCTGATTGTTGAAGAGTCAATCAAGAAGAAAATATTTTGTTGCATAGGTTCAACTTTTGGTGTTTCAACAGGAACAGGTTCTGGCTCGGGAGCTGGTTCTGGCGCAGGTTCTGGAGCCGGGGCTGGTTCTGGTTCTGGTTCGGGAGCTGGCTCTGGTGGATAATATACAGGTTCGGTCTTTTTGTAGGTCTTGCCAAATTTGAATGTAAATCCGGCAAGGGCGTTGAATTGCCAGTCGGCGTTCCCGGCTTTCTTTGAATTGTATTTGTCCGACAAGACATTGGCATTGACTTCAAGATTGAAGAATACATGGTCGCTAATGCGCAAGTTCATGCCAAGGCCGCCGCGTCCTGCGACATTGAACTTGCTGTCGCGCCACAAATATTGCAATGTGTTGCCGGCATCGTTGATAGCTATGGCTTCATCATTGTTGAATGCGCCGTTCAATCCGACACCTAAGAACACATAAGCGCCGAATACACGTTTAGGATTGAATCCGCAGAATAAGTTGCTGAGGTCGAGTGTGGCATCAATGTTTCCTTGCAGGAAGTTGTACTTATAGATGTTTTGCGAAGGAGCCCATGCGCCACGAGCTTCCCAGCCGCCAAGACCTGCACGCAATCCCCATAAGTCGGTGAATTGGTAGCCGCCGTAAAGAGCAACGGCGGGAGAAATCAGGTCTCCGAATTTTGATTCTCCGATGGTGTGAGAAACTCCGCCTTGCACTTGCATGTACCAATGTGGGTTAAATTCTATTTTCTCCTCTTCTTTAATTCGAAGCGTGTCATTGCCACTTTGGGCAATTGCTGCAATCGTACCCAAACCGAGTGCGAGAGCAACCAGTGTGCATCGTAATTTCATAGTTCTTTATTTAACAAATAGTTTTTCTTTTCATCGTAAAATTACGAAAACATAATTTACTTTTCAATTTTTTACTATGAATTTTAAAAATAAATTTGTATTGGTGCAGTAACAGATTGTAATATGAGCTTTTTCCGTCAAGGACGAAAATGAGGCAGGTAAATGCGGCATGCGTGGGATTAATGGAGTGGGGATTACATGAAAAAGGGGCATGTGGTTGACACATGCCCCTCCTGTTGTGTTATTAAACGCAGTGCTGTCAGTCGATTTGTATTACCAGATAATTGGATAATTCCCAGAATTTTGCAGCGTTAGTTATTTTCAAAGTCTTTACACCGTCGATATCAAGTAATTCGTAAGATTCGGCCGGATGCTTGGTTAGGATTTTGGCTTTTTTAGAATGCAACGGCAATTCATTCAAAGTGCGTTTGTCGGCTTTTGTGAAGTAGGATAGTTCATAATCGCCTTCAAGTACCTTGGTCTTGCGCAAGAATCCTGTTTCGATGATTTTGTTGTCTTTCAACTCATCTTTAGAGCCTACTACATAGTAGCAAGTGTTTAGCTCGTTGGCGAGCAATTCAGATTTTTCTTGAGCAGCGTCTTTGGCTTCTGTCACGGCTTTGTTTTCAATAGTGAGCGAGTCGACGGCAGTGTTTAGTGTTTGTATTTCGATATGGGCTTTCTTCAGCTGCTCGGTCAATTGAGCTATTGTAGCCTCCTGCTGGTCGAGTTGGGCTTTCAATCCGTCGATGGTCTTTTGCAACTGAGCATTGTTGCCCGACGACGACTTCAGCCTTTTTTCAAGGGCGGCAAGACGTTCTCGGCGGTCTTTTAAAGCCTGCTGTATTAACAGCATGTTGTCTTTTATCTCTTGCTTCTTGTTGGCTGTTTCATTTCTCAAGTTTGACGATGACATGAGTTTCTCCATGTCGCGTATTTGCATCATGTCATTGTTAATCTCATTTATGATGCTCAGCAAACTGTCTTTTTCGGCATTGGCCACCAAAAGAGAATCATTCAATTCGGCAACGACACTGTCGCTACCGCTACTGTTTGTGTTGTTGCCGTTGCAAGCACCAAGGAAAATCAATCCGGCTGCGGCGCAACATAGAATAGTCTTTCTCATATTCAAGTGTTAATTAAGTGGTTAATGTTATTTTTTGAGTTTTTGAATTGTGCATATTTATCGACTTTGACGGCTGTGTCGGGTTCACGTCCTGCCACTACAATGACGATTTCGCCTCTTGGCTCGTTTTCGGTGAAATATGAGGCGAGTTCATCAAGGGTGCCGTTGTGGGTTGTGTTGTGAAGTTTTGAGATTTCTCTTGAAACAGAAGCCTCACGTTCTCCGCCGAACGACTCGGCAAGCTGTTTAAGAGTCTTTGCCAGCCGCAAAGGCGACTCGTAGAATATCATTGTGCGTTGCTCTTCCGCCAATTGGGCAAGGCGTGTGGCACGACCTTTCTTTTGGGGAAGGAAGCCTTCAAAGCAAAATTTGTCGCAAGGCAATCCTGAATTGACAAGAGCCGGAACAAATGCCGTAGGGCCTGGAAGCGTTTCTACCTCGATGCCGTTTCGGCGGCATTCCCTCACAAGCAGGAATCCAGGGTCTGATATGCCGGGAGTGCCGGCATCGGTGACGAGCGCAATTGTCTCGCCGGCTTGCAATCTCTCGATGATGGGATGAATGGTGTCATGCTCATTGAACTTATGATGGCTCTGCATACGGGTCTCAATGCCGAAGTGCTTCATGAGGATGCCCGAGGTTCGAGTATCCTCGGCAAGAATGCAATCGGCATCCTTTAAAATCTCAATGGCTCGCGGGGACATGTCGCCTAAGTTGCCCACCGGAGTCGGAACCATATATAATTTGCCTGCCATACTGCTTATTTGCTATAAAAATGGTTCTTTATGATTGTCATGAATTCAATTACTTCGTCCGAGTCTTTGTCCCATTTCAAGATGTCGTAGAAGTATTCCTCGGCCTCGGCAAATGTTTGCATTGCTTCGACGAGGTTCAGGGCGTCGTTCATTTCTACATCGCTGTTTTCAAATAATTCGCGACGGTATCTGAAGCGGTCGTTGATTGAGAATGCGTGCTTCAAGTTGCGGCTAATGCTACGTTGCAGTAATTTGTCGACGGTTATGTCTTCCTCGTCATTGCCGGTATAAGGAATATCGTGAGATGGCGTTTTGTCAAAACTGTCGGCTGAGGCTTGTGGCATTTCCTCTTTTGTCTCTGAATCATTGACTGAATCGGCATCTGCCGCCATTGTTTTAGTCGGTTCGACGTAATCAAATGTCATTATGCTTCCGCATTCTTCGTCACTGTCATGAAGCGTGCGGTTGTCGTCATCGTTGTCAATGTCAAATTTTTCTTGCTCGTATTCGTAAAGGTCGTCAACTATAGGATTCTTGTCTTTGTTCTGCTCAGATTCGTCATTCTCCTCAATTTCAGACTCGCTTTCGTTACTAAAATTTTCCGATGCGTTCCATTCAGGTGTTTCGGTTTCGCTTGAATGCATGTTGTTGGTAGGCTCTTCCGGCAGTGGAGTTTCTTCGTCTATGACAGGAGAGTCTGTGGCGGTGTCACATCCCTTGTCGTCATGCCCGCAGGCCGAGGTGTCGGCATCGGCAAGGATATTTGCCATGTCGTCAACTTTTGCCCGAATGATGTTGAAGATTGCGTCGCGGTCTACGTCGTTCCTTTTGGTTAACAAAAGCAGCCCTTCAACTTCATATGCACGCTCCATTACGGCTTTGAACAGTTCATTGTATGTCATTATCAGTCTTATTACGGTTATATTTTCCGCAGTTTAAAATGTACTTGACACGCTGGTTGTGCTGAGCGGCGGTTGCATTGATGCGGAACCTGTCAATTACAAACTTATTAATAATATTCCGATAATATTGATTTTTATACTTTAAAAAATCGATATTTGAGTATTTTTATCACTTCTTGCCTTTTTTTGCGACTTCTGAAGCAAACATTTGGAAGAACATTCGCTCGATGCTTTTCCTCAATTCGGCACGTTTGCATGAGAAATTGTTTACTATGACTGCGACGGCATATCTTGGATTCTTGGCAGGAAAATATCCGGCATAACTTTGCACTCCCTCCATGCTTCCTGATTTTAGTGCCAGATGTCCACGCAGTTTGGACTTGCGCAGGAGACTTTTCACTGTGCCGCTTCTCCCTGCGACAGGGAATAACTGAGAGAAGTCGGCTTCGAGTGAATCACGGTCGTTATATGTCTTACGCAATATGTCACATAGCAACTGAGGCGTGGCGCATCCGTTTCTTGCCAGCCCGCAACCGTCTTTCATTATAAGTCCAGAGAGGTCAATGCCTTTTTCGTCCCAATATTGCCTGAGAATTTTTATTGCGTTGTAGTTGGTCACGGCTTTCCCGGCATCTGCGGCGATGGCTTTTAGGACGGCTTCGGCAAACAGGTTGTCGCTACGGTACATCAACGATTCGATAATGTCGGGCAGTGCCGGCGATGAGAAGTCAAGTATGAGCATCGTGTCGGAAAGTTCTTTTTTGGTGTAATTCTTGTAAGCCAATGGTATGCTTGCTTCACTCATTGCCGAAATGATGCTGTCGATGAGCAGCTTGTCGGGTGCAGGGTTGGCAAACCAGCGATGAAATTTCTTTTGCCCGCGTTTCAATCTCGTGTTGCCCGAAAGGTCAAGTGTGGAACTGCCATAGTCGAGAAAACTTGTAATGCCAAGTGCGCTTGTGGTGTCGTTATTGTCTATTTCGTTTACATTGGCATTGATATTAATCCAGGGCATTTTGCGCGTTGTTGCTACCGAGAAACGACCGTTGAATCCGCGAGTGAATGATATTTTCATGCGATTGTCGGCAAAGTTGATGGCATGGTAGCCGGTTCCGTATCCGGCAGGAATGTCTTCCAGCATCCAGTATTGCGACACCGGGGGACAGGAGATTGCCGACTTGTCGGCAATTATGCGACCATTGATGTGGCGTATTCCTGCTGCATTGATTGCGACGACAAGCGAATCTACAAATTTGGGATGCTCCTTGAAGTATAGCGATCCGAGAGTGGGGTCGCCACCCCCTTGTATTATCAAGTTGCCATGCAGCGTGCCCTCGTCATCTATTTTACCTACGGCATATGCCATCGTGTGGAAATGAAAATCCTTGCCGAGAATCTCCAGTGCCGATGCTGTTGTAACAATCTTCATTGTCGATGCTGTGACAAATGTTTTCTCGGCATCGGTATCAGCTAGTATCTTGCCTGTTTCCAAGTCAACGATGCACACTCCGATGGAGGCATGTTTCAGAGCTGGGTCGGATACGAAGTTGTTTACTGCTTCCTGATAGGGTGAAATTGCCAGGGCATTGAATATGGAAATTGTAGCCAATGCCAATATGGCTAAAATCTTGTTCATTTGCATTTGTGATAAATTCATGAGTTGTTTTTTATGCCGTTTATATTGGAAGAGAGGATGAAAACAACAATTCAAAGATACTAAAAAACAGATTAACTGTAGATAAAAAAATAATATTATTGATAGCCTTTTCGAAGCATTTTGCATGGTGGCGGTGGCATATATCGTACAATTGTGACGATGTGGCAGGTATATGTCTGACAAGATGTAAAAGAATGTGTAATATTGGTGTAATTATGACATTAATATTTTGAATTGCGATGATAAAGCACTAATTTTGTGTCGGAATTATATGCTTGAGGCATATTTTGTTTTAGGGATTTAGAACGTATTTGATTGCCGTTGCATTCATGTCTTATAGCGTATCGCAATGGCAGTTTCTTGTAATGATAAACACGGCTTTCGCATATAGTCGTATATGTGAGATGCAGGTACAGTGAAACAATTAAGACACACATAAGTTTTAGGATTCTTGATTTTTGATATGAAACTTTCAAAATTTATTACTATTGCAATCTTGTCGGGGTTTGCGGTTGCACCGTTGACAGGAAACGCGGCTTTTTGGAACAAATGGTTCGGTAAAGACAAGGGAGACAAGACCGAGGAGGTTGAGCAGGATCCCGAGAAAGTACAAGATTTCAACAAGGTGGTCAATAATGCCGATTATGAAAGCAATGGCATGTTTAATGTCTATTTCTATGAGGACGATTACTTTTTTGAACTGCCTTTGGGCTTGATGAATAAGGACATGCTCGTCATTAACAAGCTGACCCGCGTGCCGTCGGAGCTGAACGAAGCCGGCGTGAACCGTGGCACGAATTATCAGACACAGATGGTGCGTTTCAGTGTCGATACGGCATTGACGACAGTGAGCATGCGCCAGCAGAGGCCTATGCCGGAATCGCCCGATGGCGATGCCATAACCCGGTCGATTGCCGATAATTACATATCTCCGCTTATTGAAAATTTTGAAGTTGAAGGTTTTTCAAAGGATTCAACAAGCGTGCTTATAAAAGTCACAAGCATGTTTGACGGAACTGAGACAATTCTTGATAACGTGTTCAATAATATAAATTTAGGGACTTCGGCCAACAAGAAGCTTTCAAAAATCATATCTGTTAAATCATATCCAAACAATGTCGTGGCCAATTCGGAGTTGACAACGAAAGTTACCGAAGGTATGGAGTCGGTCAATATCACTGTCGGGATAAGTTGCTCCATAGTGCTTTTGCCCGAGACTCCGATGGAGACGCGTCTCGATTCGCCGCGCATCGGCTATTTTACTACTGATCGTCTGTTCTTCAGTGACGACCAGCAGAAGGTAGACAGCCGCAAGTACATCACAAGATGGAGGCTTGAGCCGAGTGATTCGGCCGCCTATATGCAAGGAACGCTCGTTGAGCCGGTTAAGCCTGTGAAATTTTACATTGACAATAGCGTGCCTGAGAAATGGCGCAAGTATTTTATTCAAGGAATTACCGACTGGAACGCTGCATTCGAGCGCGCAGGCTTCAAGAATGCTGTCGTTGCCGAGATGATGCCCGACAGTGTAGAGACCGATGATGTGAATTATTCTACGTTGATGTATGCGGCCAGTACCAAGATGAATGCAATGGGTCCGTCGACATTGGATCCTCGTACAGGCGAAATACTCGAAGCCGACATCATGTGGTGGCACAATGTGCTGTCGATGTTGCAACAGTGGATTACCGTGCAGACCGGGGCTATTAACCCGGCATCGCGCATGACAGTCTTGCCTGACAGCGTCATGGGCGATGCAATCAGGTTTGTCGTGTGCCATGAGGTCGGCCATTCCCTTGGGCTTAGGCATAACATGATAGCTTCCAATTGTATCCCTACCGACTCGTTGCGCTCCAAGTCGTTTACCGACAGATTCAACAGCACGTCGGCTTCCATCATGGATTATGCACGATTCAATTATGTGGCTCAGCCGGGCGACGGCGTGACGAAAGTGTCGCCACATATCGGCCCGTATGATTATCTTGCCATAGAATATGGTTACAGATGGTATCCCGACAAAGATACAGAGTGTGAAGGCTTATATGAATTGCTTGAAGCGCATAATGGTGGCGTGTACAGGTTCAGCGAGGCACAGTCTTCGCGCGATGCCGTAGACCCACGCGCACAAAGCGAGGATCTTGGTGATGATGCAGTCAAGTCGTCGGAATATGGCATAAACAATTTGAAAGTAGTAATGCGGAATATCGTACCTTGGACCACTACCGGTGAAAAAGGGCAGACATACGCCGAGGCTTCAAGATTGTATTATGCGGTAATTAATCAATGGAACTATTATTTATATCATGTGTTGTCGAACGTAGGCGGAATTTATTTGGAAAATACGACTGTTGGCGATGGCGTAAAGACTTTCACGTTTGTTCCCAAAGAAAAGCAGCGCGAAGCGGTGAAATTCCTCATCGACAATGTATTCTCGGCTCAAGACTGGCTGTTCAATACCGACTTGTCAAATTATACGTTCCTCAACCGCGATACTCCGCGTGGCGTGATTGAATACTCTCCGTCTCAAATATTCAAAAATGCCCAGGCATACCTGTTCTTCGACTTGATGTACAGCGACCGCATGTTGCGCATGATAGAAAATGAAAGTGTTAACGGGGACGACGCATATACCATAGTCGACTTGATGAACGATTTGCACAAAAGTATCTTTGCAGTCACCATTCGTGGCGGAATTCCTACCGTAGAACAGCGCAACACTCAAAAGTTGTTTGTGGACGCGTTGATGACGGCTGCTTCGGCTTCGGAAGGAGTGAAATTGAATTCTGCCATTTATGGCGGTCCGATTCTCAATCCCGACGAATGCAGCTTCTGCCCATATCATGCAATAGAATTGGAGAAAATGGGTACGCGCAGGGAATTGAGCTTCTATGGCTCGCAAATTGCACGCACAAGCGATGCGATATCGGTAAAGCGCGGAGAGTTATTGCGCATAAAGGATTTGTTAAAACAGCGTCTGAATGTATCGGATGAGGCAACTCGTTATCATTACAAAGATATTATCTTGAGAATAGATAACGCACTTGAGATAAACTGACAGGGGATTAGACTGTCGGATGAATATTTGAATAATTTCAATATAAAAATTGTTTTTACTGAAGCATGATAAGAAGAACCATTTTGGCTGTTTTGCTGGTCATTGCATGTGTTGTGCCGGTCGTGGCCAACGTGACGGTTAGCGGTAAGGTTATAGATGCCGTGACCAATGAGCCTCTTATTGGAGCCACAATCATCGTGCCCGAAGAAGTGCTCAAGAAAGCAGGGAGCAATGCACGCAACGTAAACGCTCTTACCGACATTGATGGAAATTTTACAATAAGTCTGCCCGATGGCGTTGACTTTATGGAGTGCCGGTATGTGGGGTATTCACCCGAAAATGTCGAAATAAAAGGGAATCTTAATGACATGCTGATAGCAATGTCATCGTCTACGACCGAGCTTGAAGAGGTTGTCGTGACCGGTTACCAAAAAATCGAGAAACGTAAGTTGACAGCTTCTATACAGACCGTTTCGGTCAACGATAACATGGTGGGAAGCGCGATGAGCATCGACCAAGCCCTTGCCGGACAAATCGCCGGTTTGTCGTCGGTGACCACATCGGGTGCTCCCGGAGCATCGCCAAAGATAAGAATCCGCGGTACGGCTTCGCTTAACGGCACGCAGGACCCACTATGGGTGCTTGACGGAATACCGTTGCAAGATACCGAGTTACCGACGATGGAGGACTTGCAGGATGTGGATGAAATATATTCGACTTCTATTGCAGGTATAAATCCGTCGGACATTGAGACTATAACAGTATTGAAAGATGCTGCCGCTACGGCTATTTACGGAGCGCGTGCAGCAAATGGCGTAATTGTTATAACGACC
Source organism: uncultured Prevotellaceae bacterium (assembly GCA_905207705.1). Classification (GTDB taxonomy): domain Bacteria; phylum Bacteroidota; class Bacteroidia; order Bacteroidales; family Muribaculaceae; genus Avimuribaculum. The sequence goes on along the minus strand of CAJLMA010000019.1, from coordinate 10,942 downwards.
AAGTCGGGTCGGGCAGGAGAGCCTCGTGTCAATTTCTCGACACGTCTCACTGTCGGCCCAAAGACCGATATTGACAGGCTTAACCTGCTTAATTCAAATGAGAAAATCGATTTGGAACTCGGGCTTCTTGGCTCATCGTTTACTTATCGTGAGAACAAAGGCCAAGTGGCTCGCATAATAGCGGCTGCAGGAGAAACCGACGCATATAAGGCAGGTGGATGGAACGCGCTTTCGCCAGCCACGCAATCGCAAATAAATAGTCTGCGTGGCATCAATACCGACTGGAATGACATCCTTTTCCGCAATACTTTCAGCCAGGAATACAATGTAAGCGTCTCGGGCGGAAACGAGAAGATGACTTACTACACTTCGGTGGGTTATAATGATGAACAGGGCAATGTGGTAGGAGTGGAAGCCAACCGTCTCAACGTGACCGCCAAGACATCCTACAGGTTAAGCCGTAAATTGCGTGTCGGCGCAGCTCTGTTTGCCAACCGCCGCGTGAACAAGTCAAACTTGACCGATGCCGACGGATTTACGAATCCGGTTTATTATTCACGTCGTGCTAATCCGTATCAACTCCCATATAATGCCGATGGGTCATATAATTATGACATAGACATTCAAGGCCGGGAAGATTCCGACCTCATGTTTAACGTGTTTGAGGAACGCGACGGAACTGATTATGAACTTGAGACAAAATCGGTCACCGCCATTTTTGACGGAGAGTTCCGTTTCAATGACGAGTTTAAGGTATTGACTCAAATAGGCCTTCAGCTTGACGATGCCAACAAGGAGGAGATTGCCGATGCCGATACTTATGCCATGCGAAAGGACAAAGAACGCACTACGTTGGCATCCTTGGGCAATCAGTCGTTTTTGCCCGATGGCGGAAAGAAAACTGCATCTTCAAGCACAAGCCGACAAGTGACATGGAAATTTCAAGGTGAATATTCCGATGTGTTTGCCGGTATACATGAGCTTGAATTAATGGGCGGTACAGAAATTCGTAAGACATGGTATGAGTCGGTCAATTCGACAGGATACGGATACGACCGCAAAACGTTACAAACGAAGCCTGTCATCTTCCCCAACGAAGAATGGGCAGAATTATATCCGCTTTATGCTGAGACATATACCGAGAACGCTTTTGCTTCATTCTATGCTACCGGTTCATATACATTGCTGAATCGTTATACAATAGGTGGCAGCGTGCGTTTTGATGGTTCCGATATGTTTGGCGTGGCGAAGAAGTACAGGTTCCTTCCGCTTTATTCGGTCAGCGGATTGTGGAGATTGAGCGACGAGGCCTTCTTGAACGAGAAAGAGTGGCTTGACAACCTTGCATTGCGTGTGTCGTATGGTATTCAAGGTAATATAGACAAGAATACATCTTCTTATGTGATGGGTGACTATAATAATGTGACTATATTGCCTGGAAATACCGAAGAGATAATATCCGTGAGCTCGCCGCCTAACAGCCGGTTGCGTTGGGAGAAAACAAAGACATTCTCAACGGGAGTTGACTTTGGGGTGTTGAACAATGCTTTGAATTTGAGCGTGGATTTCTATAACCGAAACGGTAGCGACCTTATCGCCACCCGAATGCTTGCGCTTGAAAGCGGATATGTGCAGATGCTTGTCAACTGGGCAAGTATGCGTAATACCGGTGTTGAAATATCGATAGGTTCGCGCAATATTCACACTAAAGATTTCATGTGGATGACGAATTTTAACTTTGCCTACAATGCCAACAAGGTGTTGCGCGAGGAAGTACCTTCCAACCAGACTACTCCGGGGCGTGTCGGATACCCTGTCGGTGCATTATTTGCGCTCAAGTCGGCAGGATTGGATGACGAAGGTTATCCGTTGTTTTACAACAAACAGGGTGAAGTAGTGACAGCGACAGAATTGCTTAAATTGAATTCGGCGGGAGCCAGCACGCTCACAGCCGAGGAACAACGCGAATTGTATTCTTATATCGGTTCGACCGACCCATTGTTCTCGGGTGGTTTAACTAATACGTTTACATATAAAAATTGGGAATTAAGCCTGAATTTCATTTTCAACTTGAAATCTTACGTTCGTTGCACTCCGTCATACAATCCTGCAAACTATGACCGAGGCATGAACAGTAACAGAGACATTCTCAACCGTTGGACACCGACCAATATGAACACAACATTCCCGGCACTGATGAATAGTTCCGACCGTCCGGCCGAATATATCCAATATTCTGAATTTGGCTTGTATGAAATGCTTGACACATGGGTTAAGCGCAACGACCATGTGAGGTTGCAGAATTTGCGTCTTGCTTACACGTTGCCCGAAGGGATAACTCGCAAGGCTCACATGGAGAAGGTGACGGTGGCAGTAGAAGCAAGAAACCTGTTTGTGTTTGGTGCAGATTATACCAACTATCTCGACCCGGAAACGATGGGCAATGAGTTTGCTCAACCAATTCCGAAGACATTCTCATTTAATTTGAATGTTTCGTTTTAAGCAAAGGAAAAGTGATGAAAAGAATAAAGAAATACAATAAGATATTGAAAGGCTTTGCGTTGGCGTTTATAGGGCTTTCCGCATTGTCGAGTTGCGACAATTTCCTTGACATACAACCGACTGGACGTGTGATAATAACTACTGCCGAGGAGTATCGTGCAATGATGACCGAGGCATATTCCATTGTGCCTGAGGATCGCGGTCTTGCCACTTTCCGCAGTGACGAGTTCGTGTTGAATTCCACCGTGGCACAGGAGGACTTGAACAGTTATCTTGACATCTGGCGATGGGACGATGTGAGCCCCGATGCTACCACTTCGCAATTCAACTGGCGTGCATATTACCAAATCATTTATGAAGCCAATTACACGATTGAAAGCAAGGACAAGATCACCGAAGGGACACAAGCCGAGATTGACCAACTTGTCGGGGAGTCTTACATGCTGCGAGCCTACATGCACTTTTTGCTTGTCAACCTGTATGGCGAGCCTTACACCACCTTGTCCGACCCTTATTCGAGCAAGGCTGTGCCGTTGAAGCTCGATACCGACCCATACAATGTGTTGGAGAGAAGCACGGTAGGCGACATATATGATCAAATATTGAGCGACATAGACAGTGCCGAAGAGCTTATGAACGTCGAGACTTGGGAGACGGGGCTTAATTACAGGTTTAATACAACTTCGGTAGACGCTTTGCGTTCAAGGGTTTACTTGTATATGGGGAATTGGGCCGAGTCGCTTGCGGCTTCGCGCAGGGTGCTTGAAAAACAAAGTACTCTTGCCGATATTAGCAGCACATTGCCCAATCATTATACTTCGGTAGAGAACATCGTTGCGCTTGAACAAGTGATGACGGCATATTATGACCGTGCAGGTAAAGTGAACCGTGACGTTTATGACATGTATGCCACGGGAGACTTGCGTCGTAACAAGTATTTCACGCGCCAGACGGCTTCAAACATAATCGTGGCCAAAGGGGGAAGCAATGAATATTCGTGCTCGTTCCGTGTGGGTGAAATTTATCTCAATGCTGCCGAAGCTGCGCTTGAGAGTAGTGAGAGTGGCATTGATGACGCACGCAATTACCTGCTCACGTTAATGAAGTCTCGGTACACGGCTGATTATTATGCAGAGCGCGAGACGACTGTGAATGCGATGACTCGCGATGAGTTGCGTGAGGAAATATATGCCGAGCGTTTCCGCGAGCTTGCTTTTGAAGGTCATCGCTGGTTTGACTTGCGAAGGACAACGCGCCCACAGCTTATGAAAACTTATGGCGGAGAGACTTACACGCTTGAACAAAATGACAGTCGTTATACGTTGCGAATCCCGTCGGATGCCGTGGCTGCCAATCCAAATTTGGCAAATTAATAGTTTTGCATGATTGACAATATACAACTTTAAATATAACAGATATGAAGAAAATTTTTACTTGTATGACTGCGGTTGCGCTGGCTGTGAATTTTGCAGCGAGTGCAAGCGTCACGATGACCGAGACTGGTTCTGTTTCACTTGACGGAATCATCGCCAATGCCGAGAATGCATCATCTTACAGTGCAATGGCATACAGCGGTTCTGATTTGTATGTTTCTGGAGTTTATGATACTCCTTTTGGCGGTTTTGATGCCATAGGTGCAAGTTCATACATAATAAAGTATGATGCCAATTTGGCTGAAATATGGAAAGTTTCGATTTTAGGCTCTGCTACTGTAACTTCAATGCTTGCCGATAATGATGGAGGTGTTTATGTTGCAGGAACATTTGCCGACGAGGTTGAATTTGGAAGCACCGACGGCAACTCGGCTGTGCGTTACGGTTATCAGGAAAGTGGTGCATATACCGTTGCTCAGGCAGCGTCGTTCATCGCTCATTACGATAAGGATGGTGTGTTGCTTGCAGTCGGCGACATTCTTCCCGAACATGTGCCGGCACTCGACGCCACGGGACTGTATTACCCATACGACGGCGATATTTATTGCACGTTGAACAACCTGTTTGAAGTTGATGGCACATTATATGCGTCGGCCGTGTTCACCGGGCAATTGAGCAATGCCGAGTCTACCCAGACTGCCGTTTCAGGCTCATACGATGCATTCGGCATCGGATATTACATATTGTCGAGAGCTGGCGTTGTGATTGAACTGAATGGCGAACTTGAAGCTGCATCGTTCCCTGTGATAGTCAACAACCGAGACTTCTCCGAGTTGATTACGAGCGAAGAAGTACGTTCATTGAATGCTACTGCCGATGACAACATGATATATGTAGGAGCGATTTCGACCGGCCTTACAAAATTCAACGTCTATGGCAACGAGCAGACTGTCAATGTGCCGCTTTCAGACACTGGTATCGGTTATGTGTTCGGATACACAGTTGCAAGCATCGATCTCGATACTCATGCAGTGAGCGTCCTCAAGACATTTGACCCTGTGACTACCGACGATGAATACATCAGCACGAGCATCGACGCCATTACTGTGAGTGGTGATAATTTAGTTGTTACAGGTATTTTCCAAGGTGCGCTCGGATTTAACCAGCAAGTTGCTGCTGTAGGAAGCAACGACATGTTTGCAGCATCATTGAACAAGTCGACTTTTGATGTCAACTGGGCTTCGGCCACAGGATTTAACGAGGGCGATGCCATAGTTAATGAAGAGATAATGAATGGCAGCGTGGTATCGGGCAACTGCGTTTATCTTTACGGACGTAGCGAGTTGAAAGCCGATTATTCTCCCGTTGCCCCGTTGTTCTATACTGTGAATCCATCCAATGGTGAGATGACGGCACAGGACTTTAATGACTACACCATCGGTGTGGCCGGCAGCGATGGCGGCGCACTCATCACAAGGGCATCAACCGAAGCTGTTGTTACAGGTGTAAAATTCACTTCCTATAACGTGACCGGTCTTGGTGTAAACACGATAGGAGAAGACTTTGGTTCGGCTGTAGTAATGTATCCTAATCCTGTGGTTGACACTATGAATTTCAACGTGTCGTGTGATGTGACGGTGGTTTCGCTTGATGGCAGGGTTGTCCTTAAGGCCAACGATGTGACCACGCTCGATGTTACAGGATTGAATAACGGAGTGTATATCGTTAATGCTGCATCGGAAGGTGAAACATGCACAGTGAAGATGATAAAGAAATAACTTGTTGAAGCAGTAACGAGACTTTAATAAATAATAGGAGCGGCCATGCGGAATTTTTTCTGCATGGCCGTTTCTTGTTGCATGGGATGATTTGTGTCATGCGAGGCTGGACAAATTGGCTGCTTTTGTCATGCCTATGTGTGAACCGAGTTTATCAAGGTTTAAAAGCTACACATGAGGTTTTAAAAAAGTTTCCGTAAGGTTAAAATCGTAGAGTGCGATGGCGACGGGCATGTCATTTGTCATATCTCATAAGCGAATCGCGAAGCCCTCGAAAGAGGACGGAGGGGTTCAGGAAGAAAGGTTTAACAATATAATTGGAGGTTACAACTATGTCATCTATTAAGAAATACAACAACCAGAATTGGTTACCGAGTTTCTTTAATGATTTCTTCGATAACGATTGGATGATTAGGGCTAATGCCACTGCTCCTGCAATCAATGTCATAGAAAACGACAAAGATTACAAAGTTGAAGTAGCCGCTCCGGGCATGTCTAAAGAAGATTTCGATGTGCATATCGGAGAAAACAATGAATTGGTAATCACTATGGAAAAGAAGAGTGAGAAAAATGAGGACGACAAAAACGATAAAAAGTATTTGCGTCGCGAGTTCTCTTACTCTAAGTTCCAGCAAGCGTTCGTGCTTCCCGATAATGTTGATTTGGACAAAATCGACGCGTCGGTTAACAACGGAGTGTTAACCATAGACTTGCCGAAACTTTCTCCTGATGAAAAATCAAAGGTAAACCGCGTGATTGACATTCATTAATCACAGTTTGGCTTATGAAGATTTTGAGGTTGCATCCTGCTCAGAGGGGTGCAACCTCTTTTTTGTGTTTATACTTTGCTGCTTGTCAGTCGAGGAGCCATCGGGCTGAAATCAAACCCGTCGGGGATGGTTATCGTGACATTCCATTCATGAACTGAGTTATCGCTGTCATGTGGAGACGATACAAGCAGCCCCATTTGTTTCTCGTTCCGTTCGTTGAGGATGTTTATTGTCTGTGTCACTACTCTCATGCCCGTCCCAGTCTTGCTTATCGTGGCAGCATGGCTTGTGGCGTGACCGTTATTCTTTATGGTTATAGTGGTGGCGCAGTCGGACTTGTCAATAATTATGTGCAAGTATTTGCGGCCCTCATAGCCACGCAACCCGTGCTTGATGGCATTTTCGACAAATATCTGTATGAGCATCGATGGCATGATGAACAACTCGGTATCGACTGCCGGGGAAATTAATTTCTTGTAATCAAAATCCTTTCCCAGCGCAGGCATTTCGGTATATACATAAGTGTCGACAAATTCGAGTTCTTCTTGTAGCGATACTGTATATCTGTCGCAGAGCTGCAGGTTCATTCTCAACAATGTCACAAGATTGTCGATATTGTTGTTCTTGCCGCTTAGCTCCCTGTTGAGTATGTTGAACACGAAGTGGGGCGAAATTCGGTTCCTGATGTTTGCAAGTCGCATAGAGTACAGCGATTGCTTGAGTTCCTCTTCTTTCAGTAAACGGCGACGGCGCGTGTGCATCGATATCACGGTTACGAACAGGGCTACGAGCAATACCACGAGGATGATGATGAAAATCTGTATTTCGAGCGATTCCACGCGCCCCTCTTTCTCCGATATAATCAATTGTTGTTGCAGGATAGTTGTGTCTTGTGTGTAGCGGTAGTCGAGTTCGGCCATCTGGTTGCGCACATTGTAATTGTTTATTGAATCGTTATAGTGGTCGGCTCGGAGCAAGTAGGTATATGCGTTCTTGTAATCGTGCATCATGCTGTAGAAGCGGTGAAGCCGTGCGTAGTGCAATGCCATCACACGAGGCCCCACGGCGAGTGTATCGCCGGCTTCGGCAAAGTATCGCATTGCGGCAGCAGCATTGTTTTCATGCAAGGCAAGGTCGCCTGCAAGGCTGTTTATGTAGAATTTTAGTATAGCTCCCGATTCAGACTCGTTGAACAGGCTTTGAGCCTCCTTTAGGTGGTAGTGGGCAGAGTCGTAGTTTCCCATCATCATGAACACCTCGCTCATATTTGTCTCGACGATGCATTTGTAAGTGGGCAAGTTGAAGTTGTCGGCGATTTGTCCTGCATTGCGGAATTGCTTCAGAGCCTCGGCATGTTTGCCTTGCATGTAAAGGTTGTTTCCGTAAGAGTTATAAAAGAAGTATTTGTCGTATGGAGTTTTGTCGTCGATGATTTTTAAGGCCTTTGCGAAGTATATGTCGGCTTCTTTGAAATTTTCTATTTCTGAATATGTCTGTCCGAGTCCTACATAGATGTTGAATATGTCTTTTTCAAGATTGAGAGAGTCGCACAAGGTCAAGGCTCGACGGTAATATTGTGTGGAACGGGCAATGTCGCCTGTTTGCTTGCAAGCGTCGGCAAGATTGATGCAGACTGAGATTAATTGTTGTTTGTTGCCTGATGTTTCCAGCAGCTTGTAGGCGTGTTCAAAGCATCTCCGTGCCGAGTCTCTGTCGCCCAAGTTTATGTCCATGTGTATCGCATGATAATTCCACCACATGGCTTCGAGATCTAAATTTCCTGTCCGATGGCAATATTCAAGGATTTTTTTGTAGTTTTTTTCACGTTGCGCATTTTCCCCCGTGTTGCTTAACGCGGCACCTTTAAACAGCTCGAGCTTATAATAGTTCAAGCTGTCGGTAATGCTTTTTTGTGCGCTGTCGATGATGGTTGTGACGTAATGTGGATTTGTGTATATGGAATCGATAAGGTTGTAGTATATGGAATCTACGAGTGCTTGTTCATGGCTGTATTCGTCAGTCTGTTGCTCGTTACAGCTGTTAGTCATGAAAATTGGAATTGTCATGATTGCCAAAATCAGCCATGCAGCCAACCTGCGCTGCCTGATGGTGCAGGGGGTATTATGTGCCATACGTCTTTGTTTATAATGCAAATTTACATTTGAATGGTCAATTTCACAACAAGCCGGGCTATTCTCGTCGGTCAATTGAATTGACAGGTAAAAATGATACTGTTATTTCATGCAGACTCAACTTTGGAGCAGCCATATTTCCATGATATAGGATTCGTTTCGGCAATAATGAAAAATAAACAAGTTGATTTTTCATTATTGCTCTCAACTTTCCCTATATTTGTTGTAGTTTGATGTATCTTATTTGACTATCAACATCTTGTAGAAAACTCGCACGAGAATGGGCAACGGATAAGAAAATGCGGGACTGTTCGGAAGTGCCATATATCTCATGCTTTCAAATAACGCTTTATCTCATTTGCAAAGGTAACATTTCTTTTTGAAAAGGCCTCATAAAAAAGCCGCAATCTCACAAGAACATATCGGAAAGGTCAGCCTACCGTAGCCGAGTCCCCATAACCACAGGCAAAGGTAGTTCGTGTTCTTTTCGCACAAGCAAGGCCAAGCCCTTCGGGTTCGTGGAAAAAATCATCCGCGCCCGGAGGGCTTGCGGTATTTTTTCCCGAAGCCTTGCATGTGCGGAACACGACCTTTTAAGCCTGTAGTTATGGGAACTCCGGCCCCAGAAGCCGGACTAACAAAAAATCAAATGTTATGTTACAGGCAACAAAGAACAAGTACACGGTGGAAACACTCAAGCCACTGAACATTCTGTATGATCATGAACACTGGCTGACACAGCAGGACGTGGACATGGCTAACAGCTATGTGGAACTGATAGAAAAGACACGCTCGGAAAAGATTCCACAGATTGGTGACAGACTTATCTATGTGGACAGGTATGGGGAGTATTACGGCAATGCCCTGATTGAAAACAAGGATGAAGAAAACGGCCGGATTTCCATCTGTGAAAGGCCCTATGTTCCTTTTGTATGGGAAAAGGACAACAATATCCGATTGAATGTCAGCGGAGGGGCCTTCCACCATATTGACCCCAAGCAGTTGAAATTCGTCAGATGGACGGAAGGCGCATTCAAGGATTGGGGGAACTGCGGAGCGTGTGCCAACGGTGCCGTCACATTCATGGCAAAAGTGCCATTATGGTCCTTTTCCGAGCCTGACCCGCTTTACGGCGATTTCACCACAGAAACATGGAGACAGTTTTATCTGACAAAGGACACGGGGCCGGACGCATGTAATCTGTATCAGGGCTTTTACAAGGCTTTCAAGACTGAAGAAGACTTCCAGCAGTTCCTGAAAGACTATGAGGGGACCGTGTTCAAGGGCAACCGGGAAAACCAGATCGTGCTCTGGTGTTTCCGTCATGAAAACCGGTTCCTGCCGCAGCATGAATGGGACAAGATAGATGCCCCGGCCGTGCAACGGCGCCTCAACTTCCATCCCGAACAGGTCAAACTGGTCAAGGACATGGACAGCCACATCACCTACTGTTACAGAATCAAACCCGAAAATGACAATCTCTAAAACAATACAGTTATGCAGACAACAGCAGCAACAGCCAGGGTCGGCAACGCTCCCGACCTGCTTTCCGGCATTCTGAGCGTACAGGTAAGGAACGAGGAAAAAATCACGGAACAGGACAGACTGTACTGCCAACGGCAGCAGGATCTGCTCTACAAGACACTCGACCAGATAGACCGGTGGTACGCCATCTTCAAGGAGGAAGCGGAACGGTACCGGGAAAAAAAGAACTTCAAGTATGAGGACAACGGCAAGGTTCCCGTCCGGAACTGCCTGATCAGTGACTTCGGCAAGGATGACTATTCGCATAACGAGTTCAAGCCGTTCGACCAGATCAACGACCTTGTGGACAAGAACCACAACGCCAACGCCAATTTCGCCAACCGCATCGTCTCCTACTTCAACAAGACCTACAACGTGGCGGTACCCGTTCCCGCGGTTGATGAGAAGACCCTGCGTATGGGTTTCCGTCCCGTCTATCAGACATATGTGGATACGGTCATCGAACACTTGGGCGGCAAAAGTTTCAGGGAGACAGCCGAGGAAGAACTGCTGGCCCGTTTTCTGAAAACGGTACGGCCTTCCCGCTGGAGCAAGGTCAAACCGGAACTGAAAAATGATAGGATCATCCTGCCGAACATACTCCGGTTCGACGACTTCTACATCCAGCATTGCCAGCAATACCATCTCTGTTACAGTTATGACGGAAATCTGGAAAACATCTGTGAAGGGATCGCTTATGGAGCTGACGACATACTCAACGGCAGTTCCAGAATAATCATGGGCTTCGACAACCGTGACGTGGACATTTCACAATGGTACAATCTCACCCTGTCCAACGCCGAGCAGATCAAGTTCTACAAGAACGGACGCATTGACATCCGCTTCAAGGACAGCCAGGCTGC
>CAJLMA010000018.1 GCA_905207705.1 uncultured Prevotellaceae bacterium | reverse complement strand
ACAGACTGTCCGTCACCACCATCCAATGCAAACTTTTTTCACGCCATCCCAGGGCGCTCCGCCCCGCAAGGCCCCTTCCGCCCCCACGCGCCCCCATTTCCCGTAAACATCTTTTAACACCCGAACAGCAAAAAATTCCCAATTCAAAATTCATCTTCATCTTAGGCTCCAACTTTCCTAAGCATCCAATTAGATTCAAGTTCCACAAGTTTGAAATTTCCGTTCAACAACCTCAACGACTCTTTCTTGGAATCATAGACAAAATTATATCTCGCTCCATCATCTCCTACCAATTGCCAAACTATAGCATTATTATCGACAGGAATACCTCGTTGAGTATAACGTTTGCCCATACAACAATATTCATCATTTGCATCACCATCAACATGTACCGACTGCAATAAAAAATATCCATCTCCACTATACTCCCTATGACGTATCAACAATCTATATTTCACATATTCACCATTTTCTTCAGAAAAAACGCCCTCAAAACAAACTTCCTTCCATACCCCGAGACTGTCGTCACTATCGCTTTGCAATTGCTTATATTTCAATATACCTCGCTGGCTTATTGTCCAACATCCATCAATAAATCTCAAATTTTTAGCATCATCATCTTCTATATTCCAGACATGCTCACCCGAAGGAAGAGTTCGCCTGTACAGCACATCTTTCGCTCCATCAACAGGAGAAATAATAACCGCTGTTGATGAGTCGTTGCTAAAAATAGCATAAATCGGACTATGATCCTCACCAGTCATTTCCATCCTAATTCCATTCCTAAACAAATGAATGCATTCATCCCATTCTTCCCTTGCAATCCTCATAAGACTCACAGCTTCCATTCCAGCCTTATACTCTCCTACAAAACCAATTTCTATGGAATCGCCTCTTAACACCTTGTTTAAATCAGCCTTGTCCACATTCTGAGTACCAAAACTCAAAGTATCTTTACCATTTACAACCAATGCCACTGTATTCACAGTTGCATCCACGACAATGCCTTTGACGCACCCTTTATCGGATGAAAAATTACAACACACCAGCATCAAGCCCGCGACAATAAAAACAAAATCCTTTCTCATTACCAATTAATTTTAATGAACATGCTCCGACAAATTTAGGAAAACATACTGCAAATTTTGAAATACAGTCTATGAAAAACAGATAAATTCCAATTTTTCGACAAAATAATGTACAGCTTCGATTCCAAGTCGCGCACTGCGAACAAAGTGCAACCCAACATGTATAGGCACAAAAACATTCATGTTCAAGTTTGATAGCACATCTGGCCATATACAAATATTAGCCTTGGCTCGACAATTACATTGCAACATTGACAAACGACATGCAAGAAGATGGCAATAACATCACAATTTGCAATTTCAATCGAGCAATTCCACTCAATTTCGGTGGTTATTCCGTGTATTTTTCATACATTTGTCAAATAAACAATTTGCAATGAACGAAGCAAGTCTCAGCCAACTATATTTAAAAGACACAGCATTTCAGAACCTGATGCAAAAGCGAGTTTTCAATGTATTATTGATAGCCTCGCCATACGATGCATTCATGATGGAAGAAGACGGGCGTGTCGAGGAACAACTGTTTTTTGAGTACGTCGCACTCAACCTGAGTTCCCCTCCTCGTGTCACACAAGCCAACGACTTCGCAAGCGCGATGGAACGGCTTGCTGAAAAACATTTCGACCTAATCATAGCCATACCGTGTGTTGACATAAGCGAAACATTTGCCAACGCAAAAGTCATCAAGGAATTATACCCCGACATTCCATTCGTGGTATTGACACCGTTTTCACGAGAAGTTTCAAGAAGGCTTGCCAACGAAGACTTCAGTGGCGTTGATTATGTGTTCAGCTGGCTTGGAAATGTCGACTTGCTGCTTGCCATCATAAAGTTGCTCGAAGACAAACTGAATGCCGACAACGACATCAATGAAGTAGGCGTGCAACTCATATTGCTTGTGGAAGACTCCATCAGATTCATGTCGACAATCTTGCCAACTCTGTATAAATTTCTGCTTAGGCAATCGCTCATATTCTCAACCGAAGCCTTGAACGAACACGAACAAATGATGCGGATGCGAGGCCGCCCTAAAATTATGCTTGCCCGCGATTATGACGAAGCAATGCAGATATACAAGAAATACCAAAACAATATACTCGGAATAATATCTGACATCTCTTTCAAAAAAGATGGGGCAAAAGATCCTCAAGCAGGACTTAAGTTTGCGAAAGAGTTGAAAACCATAGACCCGTTCCTACCCATCATAATGGAATCGAGCGAGATATCAAATGAGGCTGCTGTAAAAGAGCTTAAATGCGCATTTATCAGCAAAAACTCAAAGCAGCTACCTGCCGATTTGGGAATAGCATTACGCGAAAATTTCGGATTCGGGGATTTCATAATAAGAAACCCTCAGACAGGGAAAGAGATATTGCGAATAAAAGATTTAAAAGACCTGCAACGGCACATATTCGACATTCCCGACGAATCATTGCTTTTCCATGCGAGCTACAACGACATTTCACGATGGCTCTATTCGAGAGCAATGTTCCCGATTGCCGAAGTGATAAAAATGCACCGTTTCAAAGACATCAGCGAAGCTCCTGCCGTAAAGCAATTGTTCTTCGACCTCATTGTCAAATACCGCAAAATGAAAAATCGCGGCGTAGTAGCCGTATTCCATAAAGAACGATTCGACCATTACTCCAACTTTGCCCGTATAGGCGAAGGTTCATTGGGTGGGAAAGGCAGAGGTCTTGCTTTTATCGATTCAATAATAAAAAAGAATCCAATATTCGACAACTTCGATGGTGTCAGCGTGGCAATACCGAGAACAGTTGTATTGTGTACCGACATCTTCGATGAATTCATGGAAAGCAACAATCTTTATCCAGTTGCATTGTCCGACATTCCCGACGATGAAATACTCAAAGCTTTCATCAACGCCAAATTGCCACAATGGCTCAAAGACGACTTCAACGCCCTGTTTGAGGTAGTCGACAAGCCTCTTGCCATTCGCAGTTCGAGCCTGCTTGAAGACAGCCATTACCAACCATTCGCAGGCATCTATTCGACATACATGATTCCTCATTTCGACGACAAGGCCGAAATGATGCGACAATTGCTGTGCGCGATAAAAAGCGTATATGCTTCGGTATTCTATGCCGACAGCAAGGCATACATGGCTGCCACCCGCAACATCATCGACCAAGAAAAAATGGCAGTCATCATTCAGGAAGTAGTCGGGCGCGAATATGATGACGTATATTACCCGTCATTCGCCGGGGTAGGCAGATCGCTAAATTATTATCCCATAAACGATGAATTGCCTGAAGACGGAGTGACAGAAGTTGCCGTAGGACTCGGAAAATACATTGTAGATGGCGGGCTCGCACTTCGTTTCTCTCCGCGTCATCCCGACAAGGTGCTACAGACCAGTATGCTCGAACTCGCACTGCGCGACACGCAAACCCGTTTCTACGCACTCGACCTCAAAAAGAACTCCACAATCGACTTTAGCGTGGATGACGGATTCAACATCAAGAAATTACGCATACAGGATGCCGCAGGCAACGGCTCGCTGAGATACATGGTCTCGACATACGACCATAATGATGGCGTGATACGCGACTGCGACTCGGGCGACGGACGTCGTGTAGTAACCTTTGCCAACATATTGCAACATAAAGCCTATCCGCTTGCCGGTATCGTAGATTTGATGCTTACCGAAGGTCAAAAAGCAATGGGGCGGCCCGTCGAAATAGAATTTGCCGGCCTAATAGGCCAAAACGGCACTACGTCTCCCAATGAAAAGGGACAAATATACTGGTTGCAAATCAGGCCGATAGTCGACCGCAAGGAGATGCTCGATGAAACAATCCTTGACACCGACGACAAGAACCTAATACTCAAAAGCCTTACTGCACTCGGGCATGGAATGACCGACAACATAACAAGCATAGTGATGGTAAAAGACGATCAATTCTCAATGAGCAATAATTCTCTCATTGCGCGTGAGATCGAAAAAATAAACCGCAGTTTCACTGAGAAAGGAGAAAGCTATATCCTTATAGGCCCCGGACGATGGGGGTCAAGTGACCCTGCATTGGGAATACCTGTCAAATGGCCGCACATCTCTTCGGCAAAACTGATTGTCGAGACATCATTGGCAGGCAATCGAATCGAGCCGAGTCAAGGAACGCATTTCTTCCAGAATCTCACATCCTATGGAGTGGGCTATTTCACCGTAGGTGCACCGGGCGATGGAAGCGTATGGAACAAAGACTACATCGACACACTCAAACCGATAATGGAAACCAAATTCGTGAAAGTGCTGCAATTCGATGCACCGCTTGTCGTGGCAATAAACGGGAAAAAGAGCAAAGGCATCGTATTGAAACCGGGAATAGTTCATGAAGATTCTTCCAACCGCGACTTGTCTTAGAGGGCCTTTTCTCTACCACACATAATTAAATTGTTAACATTAATATATATACATTTAAATATGGCATTTTTCAGTAAACTGAAAGCAGCATTCGGATTTGGAGATTACAACGACGATGAAGAATTAGATGAAGAATTAGTACCTTATGGGACGGCACACCGCACGCCATATATAAACCCATTTAAAAAAGAGGAGGAAAACAAAGTGCTCGAAGACGAAACAAAAACTGAAACAACAGCTACAAGAGTCGTACAAGACAACACGGCTGAAATTCAAGACCAAGATAATGAACAAAATAAAAGCATGCCCGACGAAATTTTCAGCGGAATTCTTGAAATAATAAATTCAACCATTCCTCCATTTGTCAGGGAATGCCTCGACATAGATGCTGAAAGACGGGCCATTGCCAATCTGCTCGGCCCGCAATTACAGACAGTCATAGCCGATATGCGCATAAAAGCCGAAGTGTCGGCCAAAACAAAATGGGAACAGGAAAAGAAAGCCTTGGCCGAAAAAAACGCACAAGCCGAAAGTAAATGCAAAGAAGCCGAAGCAAAGGCCGAAGAAGCAAAAAACAAAATGCTCGCCGTCGACCTGCAACGAAAAGCCGCTCTCGAACGTTCTCAAGACTTGGAGAAACGAATTGCCACGCTCGAAGCCGAACATGAGCAATTCGAACTGGAAAACAAGAGCCTCATCAACAAGGTGAAAGTGTCACAAGTATATGCAAACGACGCCGCACACTACAAAGAGGAACTGGAAACATTGCAAAAAAACGTTATCGAATGGAAAGCCAAAGCTGTTGAAAATACATCATTGAAAGAGGAACTTGAAAAGACAAATACCGAACTCGCAACAGCCAAGGAAATCATTGCATCCATGCAATCTTCATCAGAAAGCGTAAACGCCGAAGAATTGAAGAAACGCGAAACAGAACTCACAGACAAATATTCGGGTGAAATAGCTAAGCTGCAAGAAGAAATAGCCACAAAAGATTCCAACATCGACTCGCTGTCTAAAAAATTGGAATCTACCGAGCAAGAACTTGCTTCGACAAAAAAAGAACTTGACGACGCGATGGCAACGCTCGACGTTGCCCAAGAAGTGCAAGAGCAAATAGACAAGCTCAGTGAGCAAATTGGTTCTCGCGACAAGAAAATCGCCTCATTAAAAGAAGCCGTTGCCAACCTTACGGCCGAAAAACAAGCCGAACAGGCCGAGGCTGAAAAGCGATACAACGCTATTGTGAACACAAACCTCGAATTGAAGCTTCAATACGACATCATCAAGAAAGAAGCCGAAGAATTAAAAGAATTCAAGACCAACGCCAATAAAGAAAAAGATGCTGCTATTGCCGAAGCTTCTGAAAAAATTTCGCAACATATCGCTGAAACAAATGACCTGAAACGCCAAATCGAGATATTAAAGAACAATTTATCGGAATCTCGGAAACAAGAAAACATGATTGCCGACGAGCAAAAACAGCGCATAGAGGATTTAAAAGTCCAACTCGAGACTGCTGCCTCGCTCATCGAACAACGTGACATGACCATCAAAAACCTCAATGACAACTTAAATACGGTTCAGGGTGAAATTTCATTCTCAAAAATGACTCTCACCGAGAACAAACTGCTTATAAAGAAATTGAATGACGAAATTGCGGCAGAAAAAGATAAAAACAAGCTTTTGAGCCACAACTTGGAAACTATCCAAGCATCCAACGAATCTCAAGCAAAGGAAAATAAGAAAAATGTCGACCACATTGCCAAGCTCGAAAAAGAAATCAAAAAATTGAAAGCCAAAGCCGAGCAAAAAACATCACCTGAAGTTGACAAATCAGCAGGACAAGTAGCCTCAGACAATAATGCTTACAATCCTGCACCTTCAATTGCCGGGCAGAATGATATTGAACCCGACAAGAAAATCCATATTGCAGAAAATGGCATTTTCGATACACCTCAACCCGAAACATTAAATGAAATTGAAACCATAGAGCCCGAACTTAAAGAAGCAGTAAAACATGTGTTCAAGATTGACATAAGCGACACTGCCCCTTCTTCTATTGCTGAGCAAGAACTAACAACCGATTCCGCCAGGATTACTCCTGACACATCGGCCGATGAAGGATTCTTTCCCCCTACTATCCCTGATGCAGGTGACCAGCTCATAAGCAATGAAGTAATTCACGAAAATGACATTGTAAAAAGCATTCAATTACCTATCGATGTCATCGAACCCGCATCACCGGCAAATGATGACAAAGAAAACTTCAGTGACAGCAATATAAATGAAACATTCGAAAACTCCGAAGAAAATTCCGAATCGGGAATATTTGCCGATGCTTTCAACGATGACATCGAATGGCTCATCCCTACCCCGGAACCAATAAAACCAGAAGAGAACACCTTGTCGAGCAAAGGAGAACCAGAACCTACAATCAATGCTCCCGAACAGGAAATACAGGATACAAAGCCCGACAAGGAAGAGCATCGCGAACAACAAATGTCACTTTTCTAACAATATATAAGACAATGACTTGCAAAACATTCCTCGGCACGGTATTAATTACCGTTATTACAGTCTTTTCCGGCTTCAGGCAAGCAAATGCCTGCACAGGAATTACACTTGAATCGGGCGATGGTGCCCATGTATTAGCCCGCACAATCGAATGGGGCGGAAGCGACCTTCACAGCACTTATGTAATAGTTCCTCGCGGTTACGCACAAACATCCTTTGTTCCGGGCGATACAGGTGTCAGTCAAACAGGTATGCGCTTCACCGCCAAATATGGATATGCAGGGCTTGCTGTGGAACAGAAAGAATTTGTAGCCGAGGGCCTAAACGAAGTCGGGCTGTCGGCAGGATTGTTTTACTTCCCAAAGTATGGAGAATATGAACAATTTAATCCCGACAGCAAAGATACTTCAATCGCCGATTTGCAATTGGTTCCCTACATATTAGGAACATGCAAGACGATAAATGAAGTGAAACAAGCACTGGCTGAGGTACATGTGGTGGCAATCGACCCACGGGCATCAACCGTGCATTGGAGATTTGCCGATGCTCAAGGACATCAAATCGTCCTTGAAATAATCGATGGCACTCCTCGCTTCTATGACAACGAATTGGGGGTATTGACAAATTCACCCGATTTCAGTTGGCAAATGACCAATCTTAATAATTATGTAAATTTACATCCGGGGTCAAGTGAAAGCCGGTCTGTCGGAACAATACAGTTGTCTCCATTCGGAGCCGGCAGTGGATTCCTCGGCATTCCCGGCGATATAACTCCTCCTTCAAGGTTCGTCAGGGCTGCACTCTACCAATCATCTGCACCTAAATCTCAGACTGCTTGGCAAACAGTGAAACAATGTTTCCAGATTCTCAACAATTTTGATATCCCAATAGGCATCGAGTTTGAGCAGGGAAAAATTCCGGCAAATATTCAAAGTGCCACGCAATGGACCTCGGCGACCGATGTTACAAATAAAATGATTTATTACCGAACTATGAATAACAGCACCATCAGATGCATTGACCTTAAAGAAATAAATTTCAGCACGGTCAAATATCGCTCTGAACCGCTTGACAATGTAACCGACCAACCTTTGGAATACATCACAATCGATTGATTAATAAAAAACGAATGGAGACCATCATCTTGTACAGGTCTCCATTCGCTTTTTCATTAGGTAAATTCTAAACCTTACTTCAAATATTCATTGAAAAATTGCTCGATCTTATCAAACGGAATCTTTTCAAGATTATCATACAAATCAGTATGGCTTGCTCCCGGTATTATTAGCAATTCTTTATTATCCCCTTTCAATTTTTTGAAAGCGTCTTCACTGAAATATCTTGAGTGCGCCTTTTCTCCGTGTATTACCAATACCGCGCTGCGTATTTCATCACTATACGCCAAGATAGGCATGTTAAGGAACGACAATGAAGAAGTCTTGTTCCACCCTCCGTTGGAATTTAACGAACGCTTGTGATAGCCTCTCGGAGTCTTGTAATAATCATAATAATCTTTTACGAATTGAGGTGCATCATCGGGCAATGGATCTACCACTCCGCCAGCCAAAGCATAATCGCCGTTTTTGTAATCCTCAGTACGCTGTGCATTCAATTGCCTGCGCAACTCATAACGGCCATCCGCATCCATTGAGTCAAAATATCCGTTGGCAGTGACACGGCTCATGTCATACATTGTCGATGCCACGGCTGCCTTTATACGGGTGTCTATGGCTGCAGCATTAATAGCCATGCCGCCCCAACCGCAGATTCCGAGTATTCCGATACGTTCGGGGTCCACATCCTCCCGAGTTGAAAGATAATCGACTGCCGCACAAAAATCTTCGGTATTGATGTCGGGAGAAGCCACATAACGAGGCTCGCCTCCGCTCTCTCCCGTATAAGAGGGGTCAAAAGCTATTGTCAAGAATCCGCGCTCGGCCAATATTTGCGCATACAAGCCTGATGCTTGTTCCTTTACAGCCCCAAAAGGGCCGCTCACTGCAATGGCCGGCAACTTTCCTGTCGCACCTTTAGGTACATAAAGGTCGGCAGCCAATGTAATGCCATAGCGATTGTGGAAGGTAACTTTGCTATGGTTCACTTTGTCACTCAGTGGAAATACCTTATCCCACTCTTGAGCAAGATTCAAACTTTCTTTCATATCTACATTATTTTCTACTTGTTTTCTATCCGATTGCACGCAACTTGCCATGCAGGTACATGCACACACGGCTATGCAAAATTTTATAAATATACCTCTCATAATCTATGACGCTTTATTTAATGTTTAACAATATATCATCCAAGGACATTTTACCATCCGGCCAAGGGGATTTTATGAGATGGTGCGGGGAAATGTGCATCCAATTCGCACAAATCCTCTTCGGTCAACTCAATGGACATGCTGTTGAAATTTTCTTCAACATGTTTCATGCTGCCGGCTTTCGGGATAGCCATCACCCCATCCCTTCGTAACACCCATGCAAGAGCTATTTGAGCCGGAGTTGCACCATGACGCTCAGCAATCGAGGCCAATGTGACATCATTCCTCAATTTACCCTCACCTATTGGTGAGTAAGCCATGACCGGCATTCCATGCTGCAAGCTCCAAGGAAGCAAATCAAACTCCACCCCACGATCTTTTAAGTTATAAAGCACCTGATTTGTCACGCAATCTTCTCCGTGAGGCAGCGATATTACTTTCTCCATGTCGGCCACATCCAAGTTGCTCATTCCCCAAAACTCGATTTTACCTTCTTGCTTAAGTTCAACAAAAGCCTTGATTGTTTCAGAAAAATCATATCGGCCTATCCAATGAAGCAAATAAAGATTTATGCATTCTATGCCCAATCGGCGCAGGCTGCGCTCACATGCCCGTTTTGTTTCAAGATAACCGGCATTGCCGGGCAATACCTTGCTCACCACAAATGCCTTGTCGCGACAATCGCGTATCGCCTCGCCAACAAGTTCTTCGTTATCGTACATTTCAGCCGTGTCGATAACACTCATACCAAGCTCCAGGCCATGACGCAAAGCTTTTATCTCATCTTTGCGTCGCGCCGATGACTTTCCCATCCCCCAAGTGCCTTGGCCAAGTGCGCACAACTGCCTTTTATTACCTAATATGACAACTTTATTGCTCATAAAAATCAGCTTGACTATGAGACTTATTTAAATGAATACCGCATCCACACCGAATTTTCTCCAATGCGTTCAACGCTGTCGAGTTTAAGCAGTACTACCTGGAAAGAAGTGTCATCAATTCCATCAAATACGGCCGTCATGCCTTTGCGACCATCGATGCCGGCACCCATGACGAGACTCACTTCATCAAGCAATCCGGCTTTCAAGAAAGCTCCGTTTATATGACCACCACCCACGATGGCAAGTCTTTTCACGCCGAAATGTTCATTCAGCATCTCCATTGCCTTTGGCAGGTCTATACGCCCCTTGCCCACTGCCATCCACGATATGCCTTGTGAACGTAATGTATCAAAATATTCTTTTGGCACATCTTCACTTGTTATTACCAGCAATGGTTTATCATCGATGTCATTTCCGGGCCATCTCAACGAGCCTTTTGTGTCGACTGCAATATTATAGCCCTTATCTGTATCACAAGCCTTATACATCGACACCTCCCCTATCGGTTCGGTACCGACCGGCACAAACGGCTCGGACAAGGCATAATGCATCTGCATAGTAACCCTCCCCGACAATTCTGAATCACAACGCAATTGAGCCAAAGCATCATAATATTCATCTCCACCTATGCGCTCTGTCATGTCACAATCTATGCGTCCGTCAATCGATGACATCATGTGGCAAACAATATACGGTTTCATCCTATCCTGTTCTTTCATTAATAACTATTGATATTCTAACATAGCCGACATAAGGCTTTATCTTGCTTCGCCTTCATGCGCATGTTAACATTACAAAGATAAAATTAAAGCCACACAATGACTTTACTGTGTGGCTCAAATATCTTTTCTCAAAAGCTCATATATTATTTCGATGCGTTCACGCGTAAAGCGAGACTGCCGTCGGCGGCACTCCATACTGTTTCTTGAAAGCTGTAGAAAAATGCGATGGGTTCTTGAAACCCACCTTGGCATACACATCAACAATCTTTTGACCTCCTTCCTTCATAAGGTCGTATGCCACTTCAAGCCTCTTGCGTATGAGCCATTTCTCGGGAGTCAGGTCACTTACTTTCTTAAAATCGCGTTTAAACGTAGCCAGGCTTCTACCTGTATAATGGGCCAACTCCTCAATCGAAAATTCATACATGTAATTTTTGTTCATGAACTCAAGAATATCCATTTTCCAAGGCTCGTTGAAGTCAAATAACATTGAAGCAAACCTCTTGTCAATGTGAAGAAGCGCAAGCAAGCCTTCTTGCAATTTCAAATTCATAAAATCGTCCTGTGGCTTGACTTCCCTATCAAAATAAGGCATCATGGATGCAAAAAGACTCGTCAGTTCCACAGTCTTAGGCAACTTCACAACATTCCTTTCAAGTTTCGGCTCCTCCCCGTCTAATGCCTTATACTGCCCATGCTTATTATACATCTCGCGCAAGAAGTTGCGAGTGAAATTTAAAAATATGCCACAATACCTCTCACCATTGCAAGGCTGCTTATACAAGGTTATATGATGATCTCGAGGAATAAACACGCACTCCCCTTTGCCAACATGAATCTGTTCCTTACCATTGTCAAGCATCATTTCACCCGAATACACATAATTCATTGCATATTCACGCGAGCGGTGAATGCAACTTACGGCACCGTCATAGAAAAAACTAAAAAACACGTCATTGTAATTAAAAATCACTTTCAACGGTTCGTTATTTTCATTCATGCTATTCGACTCCATATATATGCTTCTTTCTTGGTTGCCATACAAAAATAGCAAAAAAAAATGCAACGACGACCTCAAGAGCCGTCGTTGCATCGATTTTATATTATTGACAAATTGCCTGCGTCTTAATCTTGCAATTTTGCATCTATGTCAACAGGCCTCTTTACACCTGGAGCATCCATGTCATCCTTGCTGTAAACAAGCAATTTTTCATATTCCCTCAGACCTGTACCTGCCGGAATCAAGTGACCGCAGATTACATTTTCCTTCATGCCCTCAAGGTAATCGACTTTACCATTGATAGCAGCTTCATTAAGCACCTTGGTCGTTTCCTGGAACGAAGCAGCCGACATGAAGCTCGAAGTCTGCAATGCTGCACGTGTGATACCTTGAAGAATCTGCTCGGATGTTGCCGGAACAGCATCGCGCACTTGGATTACCTTCAAGTCGCGACGTTTCAAGGCTGAATTTTCATCACGCAACTTGCGGGCGGTGATTATCTGACCCGGCTTGACATTCGTCGAGTCGCCGGCATCCACAACAACCTTCTTGCCCCAAATGCGGTCATTCTCGTCCATGAACTCGCGTTTGTCGACAACTTGTTGTTCAAGGAACAATGTATCACCCGGATCAAGGATGTTGACTTTACGCATCATCTGACGCACGATAACTTCAAAGTGCTTGTCGTTAATCTTAACACCTTGCAGACGATAAACGTCCTGTACCTCGTTCACGATATAATCTTGCACCGCAGTAGGACCCTTGATGTTCAAAATGTCCGAAGGAGTGATTGCACCATCCGACAATGGAGTACCTGCTCGGACGAAGTCGTTCTCCTGTACAAGAATCTGCTTGGACATCGGCACAAGGTATTTCTTAACGTCACCTGTCTTGGATGTAACAGTTATTTCACGATTTCCACGCTTGATCTTGCCGAATGTCACTTCACCGTCAATCTCACTGACAACAGCCGGATTTGACGGGTTGCGAGCTTCAAACAACTCGGTCACGCGAGGAAGACCACCGGTGATATCACCTGCGCTACCTGCTGCACGCGGAATCTTAACGAATACCTCACCTTGCTTTATCTCGTCACCTTCGTTTACCATCAAGTGTGCGTTAACAGGAAGCGAATATGTCTTGACAAGTTGTCCGTTTACATCGAAGAACTCAGCTTCAGGCACCTTGGTACGGTCTTTCGACTCAATAATGATTTTTTCGCTATTACCCGAAGTTTCATCGATATCTTCCCTATAAGTTACACCTTCTATGAAGTTTGCAAACTTGATCTGTCCTGCAACTTCCGAAACGATAACGGCGTTGAACGGGTCCCATTCGCATATCACATCGCCCTTCTTGACCATATCGCCCGGTTTCTTGTACAACTTAGAACCGTAAACAATGTTGGCCGAAGTCAAGACCATCTTGGTCGAAGGCTCGATGATTCGCATTTCCGCCATACGGCCTACAACAACTTCATGGTCGTCGCAAGGCACTGTACGCAATTCATCAATTTCGAGCAAGCCGTCATATCTTGAAGTGATAGATGACACGGCTGCGATATTGGAAGCAACACCACCGACGTGGAACGTACGAAGTGTCAACTGTGTACCAGGCTCACCGATTGACTGAGCTGCAATCACGCCGACAGCCTCACCTTTCTGAACCATGCGGTTGGTAGCAAGGTTGCGACCATAACATTTGGCACATACGCCCTTCTTAGACTCGCATGTGAGCACCGAACGTATTTCAACCGATTCAATCGGAGAATCGTTGATGCGTTGTGCAGCTTCGTCGCCAATTTCTTCACCGCTCTTTACAATCACTTCTCCTGTTATAGGATCAATGATGTCATGCAAAGAAACACGACCGAGGATTCGTTCACCCAACGAAGCAACGACATCCTCGTTGTTCTTAATCTCGGTGCAAACAAGACCGCGCAATGTTCCGCAATCCTCTTCGGTAATGACGACATCATGTGCCACATCGACAAGACGACGAGTCAAATAACCGGCATCGGCAGTCTTCAACGCCGTATCAGCAAGACCCTTACGAGCACCGTGGGTTGAAATAAAGTACTCCAACACCGACAAGCCCTCCTTGAAGTTTGCCAAAATCGGGTTCTCAATAATCTGGCCACCTTCGGCACCACTCTTTTGCGGTTTTGCCATAAGACCACGCATACCCGAAAGCTGCCTAATCTGGTCTTTTGAACCACGCGCACCCGAGTCAAGCATCATGTACACAGAGTTGAAACCTTGGTCGTCGGCCGCCAATTGCTTCATCAAAGTGTCAGTCAATCGCGAATTGACATGCGTCCATATATCGATAATCTGGTTATAACGTTCGGTATTGGTAATGAAACCCATGCTGTAATTGTTCATCACCTCTTCTACTTCACGATAACCTTCATCTACATATTCCTGCTTTTCGGCCGGAATGATGATGTCACCTAAGTTAAATGAAAGGCCACCCTTGAATGCCATTCGGTAACCAAGGTTCTTGATATCATCAAGGAACTTAGCCGAACGAGGAATACCACAAGTCTTTATCACACGGCTGATGATGCCGCGGAGAGACTTCTTTGATATAATCTCGTTGACATATCCTATCTCTTTAGGTACATATTGATTGAACAATATGCGTCCCACTGAAGTCTTTTCAACAAGATGCTTTATAGGATTGCCTTCACTGTCGATATCATCTACTACCACCGACACGATTGAATGCAAATTTACCTTTCCTTCATTATAAGCTATTTCAGCTTCTTCAGGCCCGTAGAATTTCAGTCCTTCACCCTTTGAACCTTCACGCAGCTTGGTAATGTAATACAGACCAAGTACCATATCCTGTGAAGGGACAGTGATAGGGGCACCATTTGCAGGATTCAAGATATTGTGCGAACCCAGCATCAACATTTGAGCCTCCACGATAGCTTCATTGCCGAGAGGAAGGTGCACTGCCATCTGGTCACCGTCGAAGTCGGCATTGAACGCCGTACATGCGAGTGGGTGCAACTGGATAGCCTTACCTTCAATCATTCGAGGTTGGAATGCTTGGATACCAAGGCGGTGAAGTGTCGGGGCACGGTTAAGCAATACAGGATGTCCCTTCATCACATATTCGAGAATGTCCCAAACCACCGGTTCGCGGCGGTCTACAATCTTCTTTGCGCTCTTCACGGTTTTTACAATTCCGCGTTCTATGAGCTTGCGTATGATGAATGGCTTGTAAAGCTCGGCTGCCATATACTTTGGCAATCCGCACTCATGCATCTTCAATTCAGGACCTACGACAATAACTGAACGAGCCGAATAGTCGACGCGCTTACCAAGCAAGTTTTGACGGAAACGTCCTGATTTTCCCTTAAGGCTGTCCGACAAAGATTTCAACGGACGATTGGCTTCCGACTTGACTGCGCTCGACTTGCGGGAATTGTCAAGCAAGGAGTCTACGGCTTCCTGCAACATGCGTTTTTCATTACGCAAAATCACTTCCGGAGCCTTTATCTCAATAAGTCTCTTCAGACGATTGTTACGAATTATCACCCTGCGGTAAAGGTCGTTCAAGTCGCTTGTGGCAAAACGGCCTCCATCGAGAGGAACGAGCGGACGCAATTCAGGCGGTATGACCGGGATTGCCTTCAAGATCATCCATTCAGGACGGTTGCGGTTTTTAGAAGCCCTGAAGGATTCCACAACCTGCAAACGCTTCAATGCCTCGGTCTTGCGTTGTTGCGAACCTTCTGTGCTGGCCTTGTGGCGCAACTCGTAAGACAAGTCATCAAGGTTTAGTGCGCACAACAAGTCATATATAGCTTCGGCACCCATCTTGGCGATGAACTTGTTAGGATCTGTATCCTCAAGCATCGAATTCTCTTTCGGAAGCTTGTCAAGGATGTCAAGATATTCGTCCTCCGACAAAAGGTCGAGTTTCTCAACGCCTTCAACATTTCCCGGATTGATTACGATATAACGCTCATAGTAGATTACAGAATCAAGTTTCTTGGATGGAAGGCCCAGCAAATAACCTATTTTGTTAGGCAACGAACGGAAATACCAGATGTGAGCCACAGGCACAACAAGCTGGATGTGTCCCATGCGCTCGCGCCTTACCTTTTTCTCGGTCACTTCAACACCGCATCGGTCGCACACGATACCTTTATAGCGTATGCGTTTGTATTTTCCGCAATGGCACTCGTAATCCTTAACAGGACCGAAAATGCGCTCGCAGAACAAGCCGTCGCGTTCAGGCTTGTAAGTACGGTAGTTGATGGTCTCGGGTTTCAATACTTCGCCCGACGACATTTCAAGTATTTCATCAGGAGAAGCAAGGCCGATACTTATTTTCGAGAAATTACTCTTTATTTTGTTATCTTTTCTAAAAGCCATAAAATTGTGTTGTATAAAGAGTTATGCCCCACGTCCACGCTCATGGGACTGTTATCCCACAAGCGTGTCGTGATGGCTGTTGTTTTTATTCTAAGTTGATGCTAAGTCCCAATCCTCGAAGCTCATGCAAAAGCACGTTCAACGATTCCGGTATTCCAGGAGTAGGCATTGGTTCGCCCTTGACTATTGCTTCATAAGCCTTGCTGCGGCCTACTACATCGTCACTCTTTATGGTCAAAATCTCTTGAAGCACATGTGCGGCACCGAATGCCTCAAGTGCCCAGACTTCCATTTCTCCGAAACGCTGGCCACCAAATTGAGCCTTACCTCCAAGAGGTTGCTGAGTGATGAGCGAGTACGGACCGATACTACGAGCGTGCATCTTGTCTTCGACCATGTGACCGAGTTTCAACATGTAAGTAACACCAACAGTTGCCGGCTGGTCGAAACGTTCTCCTGTTTCACCATCATATAGATAAGTCTTTCCATAACGCGGAAGCCCTGCCTTGTCGGTCCATTCATTGAGGTCATCGAGAGTTGCACCGTCAAAGATAGGAGTTGCAAACTTCACGTCGAGCACTTTTCCTGCCCAGCCCAATACGGTTTCAAATATCTGTCCGATATTCATACGCGAAGGCACACCCAGAGGGTTAAGAACGATGTCGACCGGTGTTCCGTCGGCAAGGAACGGCATGTCTTCCTGACGCACGATGCGCGACACGATACCTTTGTTACCGTGACGACCGGCCATCTTGTCACCGACACCTATCTTACGCTTCTTTGCAACATATACCTTAGCCATCTGCATGATGCCCGATGGGAGCTCGTCACCTATTGAAATGTCAAATTTCTTGCGACGCAATTCGGTATCTATCTCTTTATATTTGTGCAAATAGTTGGTAACCGTCGCACGAATCATGTCGTTCTTATGCGCGTCGGCCGTCCATTTGCTTAAGTTTACTGTTTCATAGTCGATGTTGTCAAGGACCTGAGTTGAGAACTTCACACCCTTTGGCACTACTTCGGTATCCAAGAAATCCTTTATGCCCTGCGATACACAATCGGTAGTCAGCACAAGAAGTTTCTTAATCAACACCGCTTTCAACGCGTCTTTCTTTTCGGTGTATTCTTCGTCGAGTTTTACCAAAGGATCTTCGGCGTTCTTCGATTTCTTTTTCTTTACGGCTCTTGCAAACAAGTTGGTACCGATGATGACACCCTTCAACGACGGAGAAGCCTTCAACGAAGCATCCTTGACATCGCCAGCCTTGTCGCCGAATATCGCACGCAATAATTTCTCTTCAGGAGTCGGATCCGATTCTCCCTTAGGAGTAATCTTACCGATAAGAATGTCACCTGGCACTACATGCGCTCCGACACGGATAATACCGCGCTCATCAAGGTCTTTAGTGGCATCCTCGCTGACGTTAGGAATGTCGGATGTCAATTCCTCCATGCCTCGTTTGGTTTCCCTCACCTCAAGGGTGTACTCGTCAACGTGTACCGAAGTAAGGATATCTTCCCTCACCATGCGTTCATTGAGCACGATGGCGTCCTCATAGTTGTATCCTTTCCAAGGCATGTAAGCCACCTTCAAGTTGCGGCCGATGGCTATTTCGCCGTTCTCGGTCGAATAACCCTCGGTAAGGATGTCGCCCTTGTTCACACGCTGGCCTTTGTCGCAGATAGGACGCAAGTCTATGCTCGTGCTTTGGTTGGTCTTGCGGAATTTGGGCAACTTATATACTTTAACTGCATCCTCGAAGCTGACAAATTCTTCATCTTCGGTGCGGTCATATCGGATACGGATAATGTCGGCATCGACATATTCAACCACGCCTGGGCCTTCAGCCTGGATTTGCGTGCGTGAATCGTATGCCAATTGTGCTTCTATGCCTGTTCCGACGATAGGAGCCTCGCTACGCAACAATGGAACTGCCTGGCGCATCATGTTTGAACCCATCAATGCACGGTTGGCATCATCATGTTCCAAGAACGGAATCATGGCTGCAGCGATAGAGGCTATCTGTACCGGCGAAACGTCCATCAATTGAACTTCATCGGGAGCCACGACAGGAAAATCGGCATCCAGACGAGCCTTTACCTTCGAACGGATGAATGTACCGTCATCATTCAAAGGAGCATTTCCTTGCGCGATGATTTTTCCTTCTTCTTGCTCAGCCGACAAATATACGACATGAGAATTATCCAAATCTACCTTTCCGTTCTCTACTACCCTATATGGAGTTTCGATAAATCCGAGGTCGTTTATCTTGGCATACACGCACAACGAAGATATAAGACCGATATTCGGACCTTCCGGAGTTTCAATAGGACATAGACGTCCGTAGTGTGTATAGTGTACGTCTCGCACTTCGAAACCTGCACGCTCACGCGACAAACCGCCGGGTCCAAGTGCCGACATACGGCGCTTGTGCGTAATTTCAGCAAGAGGGTTGGTTTGGTCCATGAACTGCGACAGCGCGTTGGTGCCGAAGAACGTGTTGATTACCGATGAAATCGTTTTGGCGTTGATCAAGTCAATCGGGGTGAATACTTCATTGTCGCGCACATTCATGCGTTCGCGAATGGTACGAGCCATACGCGCAAGCCCCACGCCAAATTGATTGTATAATTGTTCACCGACTGTACGAACGCGACGGTTGCTCAAGTGGTCGATATCGTCCACGTCGGTTTTTGAGTTTATAAGTCCTATCAGATATTTGATGATCGCGATGATGTCTTCGCGTGTGAGGACCTTCACATCCATAGGAGTGTCGAGGTCGAGCTTCTTGTTGATACGGAAGCGTCCCACTTCTCCGAGGTCATAACGCTTTTCCGAGAAGAAAAGATTTGTTATGACTTCGCGTGCACTTGCGTCATCCGGTGGCTCTGCGTTTCGCAATTGCCTGTAAATATAGTTTACCGCTTCTTTCTCAGAGTTGGTTGTATCTTTTTGGAGTGTGTTGAATATAATAGCGTAATCGCTTGTATTGGCATCCTCCTTGTGCAAAAGGATGGTCTGCACGTTCGACTCGAGAATATCATCGATATTCTCTTCCCCGATTACCGTCTCGCGATCGAGAATAATGTCGTTACGCTCTATTGAAACCACCTCGCCTGTGTCCTCGTCGACAAAGTCTTCCACCCATGTCTTCAATACACGGGCTGCGAGTTTGCGTCCAACAGCTTTTTTCAAGTTGGCACGGTTCACTTTTATTTCTTCGGCAAGGCCAAATATCTCGATAATGTCCTTGTCGCTCTCGAGACCTATTGCACGCAACAAAGTGGTAACCGGCAATTTCTTCTTACGGTCAATGTAAGCATACATTACGTTGTTTATGTCGGTAGCAAACTCTATCCATGAGCCACGGAAAGGTATGATGCGCGCCGAATAAAGTTTTGTTCCGTTGGAATGTGTGCTTTGGCCAAAAAATACGCCCGGAGAACGATGCAACTGCGAAACCACGACGCGCTCGGCGCCATTGATTACGAATGTGCCCTTCTCTGTCATATATGGGATAGGTCCTAAATAAACGTCTTGCACGACAGTAGCAAAATCCTCGTGGTCGGGGTCGGTGCAATACAATTTCATTTTGGCCTTCAACGACACGCTGTACGTCAATCCACGCTCAAGACACTCTTCGA
Source organism: uncultured Prevotellaceae bacterium (assembly GCA_905207705.1). Classification (GTDB taxonomy): domain Bacteria; phylum Bacteroidota; class Bacteroidia; order Bacteroidales; family Muribaculaceae; genus Avimuribaculum. The sequence continues at coordinate 4,941 of CAJLMA010000018.1, read as the reverse complement.
TGGTATAGCGTGGCGGATCAATGTAATAATCAAGGAATTCAAGCACAAAGTTATTGCGAGTGTCCGCAATGGGGAAATTCTCGGCAAATACCTTATAAAGCCCGTCGTTTTTTCTTTTTCCCGTAGGGGTATCCAATTGCAAGAAATCCCTGAAAGATTTTAACTGTACCTCCAGAAAATCAGGATACGGCAATGGATTCTTGACCGATGCAAAATTAACGCGTGGTTTTTTTGTAACTGACATTGAAAAATAAATTAAGTGAACTCAAATTTTAATTATAACACAAAAAGGTTAAGAATCGACTTTATAGAGGATTCTTAACCTAATTACCTGATACTCAGGTAATATTATTTAAGTTCAACTTCTGCTCCAGCGTCTTCCAATTGTTTCTTGAGACCTTCTGCGTCAGCCTTAGCAAGACCTTCCTTGATAGTGCTAGGTGCACCGTCAACAAGATCCTTAGCTTCCTTCAAGCCAAGACCGGTGAGTTCCTTTACAAGCTTAACGATAGCAAGCTTGCTTGCTCCGGCGCTCTTCAATACTACGTCGAAAGAAGTCTTTTCTTCTGCTGCAGGACCGGCTGCTGCAGGACCGGCTGCTACCGCTACTGCTGCTGCGGCTGGTTCGATACCATATTCTTCTTTTAAAATTTTAGCAAGTTCGTTAACTTCAGTAACAGTAAGGTTTACTAATTGTTCTGCAAAAGCTTTTAAATCTGCCATTTTAGTATGATTTAATTTGTTTGAATTTTTAAATTATTGTTCTTTTTTAGATAAAGTTTCAAGAATACCATGAAGCTTTGTCCCTGAAGATTGCAAAGCCGATATAACGTTCTTGGCCGGAGATTGCAACAATGCAACAACATCGGCGATAAGTTCGTTCTTGCTCTTGAGGCTTGCAAGTAGATCCAATTGGTCTGCACCCACATATACAGCATCTTCAACAAATGCTGCCTTCAATGCCGGTAGAGTATCACCTTTCTTGATGAAATCCTTAAGCAACTTGGCAGGAGCGTTGCCTGTGTTGCTCAACATCAATGATGTTGAACCTTCAAGCACCGAATACAATCCGCTATAGTCGGTATCGCATTTTTCCATTGCTTTCTTGAGCAATGTGTTCTTCACTACCATCAACTTGACATCGCTCTTGAAGCAAGCACGACGCAATTGGCTTGTCTTCTCTGCATTAAGGCCGGCTGTTTCTGTTAAATATACGCAGCTGTACTCTTGCAGAGCCTTAGCGATTTCATCTATTACAACTAATTTATCTTCCTTTCTCATTTCGTTTCGATTTTAATTATTCAGCTGCCTTAGTGTCAACCTTAATACCGGGACTCATCGTACTTGAAAGATAAATGCTCTTAAGATAGGTACCCTTGGCAGTGGCAGGCTTCAGTTTTATCAACGTGTTGACAAATTCGCGAGCGTTATCGAAAATTTGCTCTGCCGTGAACGAAACTTTACCTACTGAAGTATGCACGATACCGTTCTTGTCGACCTTGAAGTCGATTTTACCTTGTTTTACTTCCTTGATAGCTTTGGCAACGTCCATTGTCACTGTGCCGCTTTTAGGGTTAGGCATCAAGCCACGAGGACCCAATATCCTACCGAGAGCACCGATCTTACCCATGATGGCAGGCTGAGTGATAATAACGTCTATATCAGTCCAACCGCCCTTGATTTTGTCGATATACTCTTCGAGACCCACATAGTCGGCTCCGGCTTCCTTGGCAGCTGCTGCTGCGTCAGGACTGCACAAGCACAAAACACGCACTTGCTTGCCGGTTCCGTGAGGCAATGAAACCACGCCACGAACCATCTGGTTAGCCTTGCGAGGATCAACGCCCAAACGGACATCGATATCAACAGAAGCGTCGAACTTTGTAAAAGTAATTTCTTTAACTAATTCTGCAGCTTCCTTGAGAGTGTACACTTTCCCCGCTTCAATCTTTGAATTTACTAGCTTCTGATTTTTTGTTAGTTTAGCCATAATACAATTGAAGTTTAATTATTTTCAGGGAACGAACCCTTTACAGTGATACCCATACTCCTCGCTGTTCCTGCGACCATTTTCATAGCCGAGTCTAAAGTAAAACAGTTCAAATCAGGCATTTTGTCTTCAGCAATAGTCTTTACCTGCTCCCAAGTGATCTCGGCAATCTTCTTACGGTTAGGCTCAGCCGAACCGCTCTTTTGCTTAACTGCCTCAAGCAATTGTACCGGAACCGGCGGAGTCTTGACTATAAAGTCAAAGCTCTTGTCGGTGTAATATGTAATTACGACCGGCAACACCTTTCCAGCCTTGTCTTGGGTGCGGGCGTTGAATTGCTTACAAAATTCCATGATGTTGATACCCTTAGAACCAAGTGCCGGTCCTACTGGTGGCGAAGGATTAGCCGCTCCGCCCTTAATCTGCAATTTGATCTGTCCAGCAATTTCTTTAGCCATTGTTTCTGTGTAATTAATTTGTTGTTAAAAACGCAACAAAAACAAGCCAATGCGCAACCACTGCCTTGCTTTTACTCACGCTCTACTTGAGAATTATCCAACTCAAGAGGTGTCTTGCGACCGAATACTTTCACCATGACCTTGAGCTTACGCTTCTCGCGGTTCACCTCCTCAATTTCGCCGGTAAAACCACTGAAAGGACCATAGTTCACTTTCACAGTCTCGCCAACGATAAAATCATTAGGAGTGTCACCGTCGCCCTCAAGTTGTTCGTCAGCTGCACCAAGCATTCTTGCCACCTCTGCCTCGCGTATGGGCTCCGGCATGCCATTGCGATCCTTGCCATGAAGGAAATCAATGACATTTGTCGTGTTCCGCAATTCGTGTATCACCTCACCGGTCAATATGGCCTCGACAAAAACATAACCGGAATAAAGATTCCTTTCCTTGAGAACCTTCTTCCCGTTACGAGTCGTATAGACTTTCTCGGTAGGTATCAACACTTGAGAAACATATTTTCCGAGGTCGGTATTTTTAATAGAAGCGTCAAGCACTTCTTTAACCTTGGCCTCTTTGCCCGATATGGCACGCAGCACATACCATCTTTTCTTTTCTTCCGCCATTGATACTTTCTACTTTGAAAAATTAAATCACACTGCTATTTAGAACTGCGTGAAGCCGCTATAAATAACATGCATGATATAGTCTATGACCAAATCCATAATGAAAATAACCGCAGCTATTATGATGGAAGCAACCATAACTACTACGGTGCTGCCTGCAAGCTGGCTCTTTGTCGGCCAAGAAGTCTTATAACGAAGCTCGCTATAAGAATCCTCGATATCCTGAAGTAATTTGAATTTCATATTTGAATTATTTTAGCACGGGAAGAGAGACTCGAACTCCCGACACCTGGTTTTGGAGACCAGTGCTCTACCGACTGAGCTATTCCCGTATAAACACCGGTTATGTGAGCTTAAACCTTAGAAGCCTATGCTTGACGCATAACCGGCGTGTTTTATTTAATTCACCTAACCTCGCTTTATTCAAGCAGAGGCTTATGTGATATTAGTCAAGGATTTCTGTGATTTGTCCAGAACCTACTGTACGGCCTCCTTCACGGATTGCGAAACGAAGACCCTTGTCGCAAGCTACCGGAGTAATAAGCTTAACCTTGATTTCTACGTTATCGCCAGGCATTACCATTTCTACTCCATCTGGCAAAGTGATTTCACCTGTTACATCAAGTGTACGGATGTAGAATTGAGGACGATAGTGATTGTGGAACGGAGTGTGACGGCCACCTTCTTCTTTCTTCAAAACATAGATAGAAGCTTTGAATTCAGAGTGAGGCTTAACAACTCCCGGATGGCAAAGCACCATACCACGCTTGATTTCATTCTTGTCGATACCACGGAGAAGCAAACCTACGTTATCGCCAGCTTCACCTTCGTCCAATATCTTGCGGAACATTTCAACACCGGTAACAACCGATTTCTTGTCTGCTCCAAGACCCATGATTTGAACTTCGTCACCAACCTTAACAACACCAGTTTCGATACGTCCGGTAGCAACTGTACCACGACCAGTGATTGAGAACACGTCTTCAACCGGCATCAAGAATGGCTTATCGATATCACGCGGAGGAAGTGGAATCCAGTTATCAACAGCATCCATCAATTCCATCACCTTGTCAACCCATTCAGGTTCACCGTTCAATGCACCAAGTGCAGAACCGCGGATGATAGGAGTATTGTCACCATCATAGTCATATTGCGAAAGAAGTTCACGCATTTCCATCTCAACAAGGTCGAACATTTCTGGGTCGTCAACCATGTCGCACTTGTTCAAGAATACAACAAGACGAGGAACGTTCACCTGACGAGCAAGAAGGATGTGTTCACGAGTTTGAGGCATCGGACCGTCAGTTGCGGCAACAACGATGATAGCACCATCCATCTGAGCAGCACCAGTTACCATGTTCTTTACATAGTCGGCGTGTCCCGGGCAGTCAACGTGTGCATAGTGACGATTTGCGGTTTCATACTCAACGTGAGAAGTATTAATTGTGATACCACGTTCCTTTTCCTCTGGAGCGTTGTCGATCTGATCGAACGACTTAGCACCTTCTTGAGAAAAACCCTTATCGTGCAACACCTTAGTAATAGCGGCGGTAAGAGTAGTTTTACCGTGGTCAACGTGACCAATAGTACCGATGTTTACATGCGGTTTGGTTCTTTCGAATTTCTCTTTTGCCATAACTTTAGTTATTTTTTATTAATGATCAGCTTTTTCAATATATTTTTCCTTTTAGCCGAAATGCCGCTATAAAAGGCGGCCACTTCTCCTGAGCCGATGGCGGGAATTGAACCCGCGACCTCTTCCTTACCAAGGAAGTGCTCTACCACTGAGCTACATAGGCAAATCACTTTTTTTTCTTTGAGCGGAAGACGAGGCTCAAACTCGCGACCCTCAGCTTGGAAGGCTGATGCT
>CAJLMA010000017.1 GCA_905207705.1 uncultured Prevotellaceae bacterium | reverse complement strand
CAAAGGTACTACCGTTTCCAGCTCTTTTCCAAATTTTCCGACAACTTTTTTTCATATTTTTTCACGCGAACCGCGCAACAGACTGTCCGTCACCACCATCCAATGCAAACTTTTTTCACGCCATCCCAGGGCATCCCGCCCCGCAAGGCCCCTCCCGCCACACGCGCACCCATTTCCCGTAAACATCTTTTAACACCTAAACAGCAAATTTTTTTTCACTCATCCTCCAAGAAACACAAAATCTCCTCCCCAAAAGCCACCCCAACTCTAAAAAATAGCATAATACAAAAAAGCGACCCCGAAACCTAAGACAGCCTCGAGGTCGCTATAATTTAAATTATCAATCAAAGATCAAGCCAATGGTGCAGCTTGTGTATAGGTTCTGGCACCAAGCTCTTTGTCGAGCATATAAAGACCATAACCATTATCATTGATCATTTTTAAATTGTCAATGATATTCTGAGCCGTCTCCTCTTCTTCAACCTGCTCGTCAATAAACCATTTGAGCATGCTTTGTGTAGCATAGTCCTTCTCTTGAGAAGCCAAAGCGCACAATTCATTAATAAGACTTGTAACTTTCTGCTCATGAGCAAGCGTTCCTTCAAATACTTTAAGCACAGAATCCCACTCTGTTGGCACCGCCTTGATAGCATCAAGCTTCACATTTCCACCACGCGAAATGACATATTTAAAGAAAATCATCGCATGATCCTGCTCTTCCTTGAATTGCACTTCAAACCATTTCCCCATTCCGGGACGCCCGGTTGCATGACAGAATGAAGCCATTGAAAGATACAAATAAGCCGACCACATCTCGGCATTAATCTGGGCATTAAGAGCCTCTTCAATCTTTTTACTTAACATAACAGACACTTTTAAAGTCATGCAAAAATAACAAATCACGGGAACAAATGCGACAATCTCTCATTAATTTTTTCAAATCCGCACTAAGCACATAAAACCAATCAACCAAAAGCACAACACCTAGAAATCATATATATTTATAAATTGTAGTTCAATAAAAAAATATACCTTTGTAATTACAATCAAAAGACCATGCCTAATTCAGTCCAAACAAATCATCAAAGACAATCCAATATCGAATTATTACGCATCATCGCAATGTTTCTTGTTCTGCTATTACATGCAGACTTCTTAAGCATTGGGACACCCACATTAGCAGACTTGCACGCACGGCCAACCAATACTACATTAGCATATTTCATAGAGGCCCTGTCTATCGTCTGCGTAAACACGTTCGTGATGATTTCGGGATGGTTTGGAATCAAGCCCAAAGTCAAGAGCATAAGCAGTTTCCTCTTTCAATGTTTGTTCATATACATAGGCATCTATACTGTATTCTTAATAAGCGGCTTGACAAAATTAACCAGCTACGGCATATGTGACTGCTTTTTCCTTACGAAAGACAGCTGGTTCATCAAAGCCTATATTCTACTATACATTCTAACGCCAGCCCTAAACGCATTAACAGAAAAATCCACCAAGAAACAATTAATGTTGTTCTTGATATTCTTCTATCTATTCCATACAGTATACGGATGGGCAGGGAACTCCACAGAATACATCAAAGGAGGTTATTCTCCAATATCTTTCATAGGCCTGTATGTACTAGCCAGATACATCAGATTGTACCGTCCAACATGGTCCAAGAAAAGCGTATCTGCCGATATCACTATCTTCTTTGGATTGGTAGCATTAAACGCAGGTGGCACACTTCTAACATCATTATTGGGTGCAGATACTTTTTCATTCATTACCAAAGGGATGGTTGCATATTCCAACCCTTTAGTCATCGCCGCATCACTCTTTCTCTTATTAGCATTTTCCAAATTCAACATTCAAAACAAATCTGTCAATTGGATTGCCGCATCGAGCTTTACGGTATATCTCATCCATGCCAATCCCAACATACTGTCGGTCTATTATATTCCACTGTGCAACTACTTAAATGATTTGTTGGGGGCAAATTATTTCATTCTTATTTTACCTGTATTGGCCATAATTTTCATGGGATGCATATTAATTGACCAGATTCGCATAATCATTTGGAAACGCATATCACGTCCCGTAGAGGACTCAATTACCAAAATGCTGAGACTTTAATAACAGTCATTAAAAAAGCAGTTTACAAAAAAATAAATCCAAAAGACAAAAAGTTCCTGCAATCATCACGATCACAGGAACCCTCATTATCATGAAAATTTTAAACTATTACTTGTTCAACGCTGTTGCTACGTCAACTGCTACGGCTACAGTACATCCCACCATCGGGTTGTTACCGATACCAAGGAATCCCATCATCTCAACGTGAGCAGGAACAGAAGAAGAACCTGCGAATTGAGCATCAGAGTGCATACGACCCATAGTGTCGGTCATACCGTAAGAAGCAGGACCGGCAGCCATGTTGTCAGGATGCAAAGTACGTCCTGTACCGCCACCTGAAGCTACTGAGAAATAAGGCTTGCCTGCAAGAACACGTTCCTTCTTGTAAGTGCCTGCTACCGGGTGTTGGAAACGAGTCGGATTGGTTGAGTTGCCTGTAATAGACACGTCAACGCCTTCCTTCCACATGATTGCAACACCTTCGCGCACATCATCGGCACCGTAGCATTTTACTTTTGCACGAGGACCCTTTGAATAAGGAATTTCCTCTATGACATTCAATTCACCAGTGAAATAGTCGAATTGAGTGCGAACATAAGTAAATCCGTTTATACGAGAGATTATTTGTGCAGCATCCTTGCCAAGACCGTTAAGTATCACACGCAATGGTTCCTTGCGCACCTTGTCGGCCTTTGCAGCAATCTTTATCGCGCCTTCAGCAGCAGCAAAAGACTCGTGACCTGCCAAGAACGCGAAGCACTTTGTTTCTTCACGAAGGAGGCGTGCAGCAAGGTTACCGTGACCCAAACCAACCTTACGGTCGTCGGCTACTGAACCCGGGATGCAGAATGATTGAAGACCTATACCGATAGCTTCGGCAGCGTCGGCAGCATTCTTGCAACCTTTCTTCAATGCGATTGCCGCACCTACCACATAAGCCCACTTAGCATTTTCGAAGCAGATAGGTTGAGTTTCCTCACAAGTCTTGTAAGGATCTATACCCGCTTCTTCGCATATTTTGTTGGCCTCTTCTATATCTTTGATACCATATTCGTTCAATGCAGCAAGAATCTGCTTGATACGACGGTCTTGCGATTCAAATTTTACTTCTCTTAATGCCATAATATGTTTCCTCCTTCTATCTTATTCTTTTCGTGGGTCAATATATTTTACAGCTTCTTCAAAACGTCCATAATGGCCTTTTGCCTTTTCCAAAGCCTTTTCAGGAGTTTCACCATTCTTCAACGCATCGGTAAACTTACCAAGGTGCAAGAATTCATATCCTATTACTTGGTCATCTTCATCAAGGGCCATGCGAGTGCAATAGCCTTCGGCCATTTCAAGATAGCGAGGACCTTTGGCCAATGTTCCGAACATTGTACCTACTTGGCTGCGTAATCCCTTTCCAAGGTCTTCAAGAGAAGCACCGATTACCAATCCGCCTTCAGAGAAAGCCGATTGAGTGCGGCCGTAAACGATTTGCTTGAACAATTCACGCATTGCAGTGTTGATTGCATCGCAAACCAAGTCGGTGTTCAACGCCTCAAGAATAGTCTTTCCCGGAAGAATTTCAGATGCCATCGCAGCAGAATGAGTCATACCCGAGCATCCGATTGTTTCAACGAGAGCTTCTTGGATTATGCCGTCCTTTACATTCAAGGTCAATTTGCAAGCGCCTTGTTGAGGAGCGCACCAACCAATTCCGTGAGTAAGTCCGGAAATATCTTTGATTTCTTTTGCCCTAACCCACTTTCCTTCTTCTGGGATCGGAGCTGAAGGGTGGTTAGCTCCCTTCTTTACACAGCACATGTGTTGTACTTCCTGTGAATAAACCATAATAGTTAATATTTAAACGTAGTTAATTAATATAACTTATTTATTTTCAAACTCCTTTTGAGTCATTACCTAAATTCAGCCTATTTCCTGTCGTAAAAATACTCAAAAAACGGCAATTAACAACTATACTACGGTCATTTTTAATACTTTTTCATAGTATGCAGATTGAATTGCCCGACTCGAAAAAGTCTGCATTACCAGATAATTTGATTAAGTTTTTTTGTTAAACAATCGGCAATACCGCCTCGGCATATATCCTCACTAAAATGCCCAAACACTGATTTCACCACCACATCGCCAAGCTTCCGGAACAAGCCAGGCACATAACATGATTTTATTACTACGGCAAACATCCTAAGGCATTGCCACTACAACGTTAAGACACAAAAAATCCGTGCCGCATTGATTAATAGCGCGACACGGATGCAAGCTGTGAGTTTATATGAGATTTATTATTTACCTCCCTGTTCGTAATAAAGAGTGCGAGATGGTTGGTCACACACTTCGGCCGGTCCGAAATATTGAATTGGGCCAGGATATACATAGCATGTATTCAACGCCCATTCGTCACGGTTTTCAACAAACTTCAAGAACGGCTTGCCATTAAGGTCCACAAGAGCCTTTTGGATAACCGGCTTCATCTTTCCGTTACGACGTTCCATGTTCATCATCATGGTGATAGGCACACCGCCGGCAATCCATTGAACCGACGGCTTGGTCAAATTGCGAATCGATGACATGTAGCCTGTTGCACCACAATTAATGAGTTGTGCCGCATTGTAACCCAATGCATAGCAATAGTCGGCATCAAAGTTAGACGGATCGGCGCAACGTCCTTCATATCCGAAGAAGTGATGCAAAGCCGAGAACTTGCCGCAATACTTGCCGTCCTCCTTCATTTGAGCGAGCTTCTTGCCAACCATTTCGCTAAGCAACTTTTCGGTTTCGATAAGCGAAACTTGTACATTGCCGTGAGGGTCACGGTCAAGGGTCAACTGACGAGCCACACCTACGGGCAGACTTTCAAATATCTTGGCATTTTCGGCACTGAGACTTTCTATCACATACTTGCGTTGCTCTTCTTCGCCCTTAGAAGCAAAGTCAGGAGTATTTGCAAGCAGTTCGTTAAGCTCGGCAATCAAAGCCTTCATGGCCGGAATGAATTCAATCAATCCTTCAGGAATCAATACAGTTCCGAAGTTATTGCCATTTTCCGCACGCTTTGCAACCACGGCGGCAATGCTGTTAACGATATCATCCAAAGTTTGCTTCTTGGCTTCCACCTCTTCGCTGATGATGCAATAATTAGGCTGAACTTGCAAAGCACATTCAAGGGCGATGTGCGAAGCCGAGCGACCCATCAACTTGATGAAATGCCAATACTTCTTGGCCGAATTGCAGTCGCGTTGAATGTTTCCTATAACTTCAGAGTAAACCTTGGTAGCAGTATCAAATCCGAATGAAGTCTCAATCATGTTGTTCTTCAAGTCGCCATCAATTGTCTTTGGGCAACCTATTACTTGAACGCCGGCATTGTGAGCCTTGTAATACTCGGCGAGCACACATGCGTTGGTATTGGAGTCGTCGCCACCAATAATGACAAGAGCCTTGATATTGAGTTCCTTCAATATTTCAAGTCCTTTTTCAAACTGTTCTACCGTTTCAAGTTTTGTACGGCCAGAACCAATGATGTCAAAGCCTCCGGTGTTGCGATATTCGTCAATGATGCTTGACGTGAGCTCAACATACTTGTGGTCAACCAATCCGCCGGGACCCATCAAGAACCCGTAAAGACGGCTTTCCTTATTTATAGCCTTGATGCCGTCAAACAAGCCGCTTATCACATTGTGGCCGCCAGGAGCTTGGCCGCCCGACAGAATAACACCCACGTTGATTGGAGTAGTGGCCTTGGCCGGCTTGGAATCTTTTTCAAAAGTCAACTCCGGCAGCCCGTAAGTATTAGGGAACAAAGCCTTGATTTCTTCTTGATCGGCTACCGACTGCGTTGGTTCGCCTTCTACAGCTTTCACTGAACCCCAAAGAGCCGAAGGCAACTTAGGTTGATAGGCAGCTCGAGCCTTTTGTAGTGCGCTTTTTTTTGTCATACTGTAAAGAATATGTTAGGTTATCAATTTACATGATTAGCATATCCTATGGCTTGCATAGGATTTATGTCGCTGTGCAAATTTCGTAAAAATTTATCAATTCGACAACAAATAAAATTCAAACTACATTGAATTTATTTTAATGTGCCTTAAGTCTCCTGCAACAACGGTATAAAAATTATCAAAATAAAGATATTTACGAGCCGTGGCTAACAATTCGTCAGAAGTCATGTTCATGACCGCCTCAACATGATTGTTAAAATATTCGGGATACACGCCGTAAAGCAGCACGGTGTTAACATATCCGCCCATGGCAAATGGCGTATCGAGAGTTTTAACCAAATCACTCAAGATGAACGATTTTACCATTTCCAGTTCTTTTTCGGGAATAGGCTCTTCCCGCAATCGCAAAATTTCACCTTTCACCTCGTTTATCAAAGGTACGGTATAGGCCGTATCGCATTCGGTCGAGATATTGACATACGCACCCGACTGAGTTCCCAGCAATGACGCCCAAATACCATAAGTGTAACCTTTCTCCTCCCTTATGCTGCTCATAAGCCGACTGCCGAAATATCCTCCAAGCGCGACAATCAACGTACGCAACTTGAAATAGTCGGGATGAGCACGCGGAATCGCATGCATTCGCATCAACACGGCCGACTGCACCGCATCGGGCTTGTCGACAACCGAAAGATGCTTTGAAGTCGGATTAGGCATTATTTCAGCAGATAAAGTCGGCAGTATGCCGTCAGACCTATCTCGTCCGAACGTTTCTTCCATCAACGACAATTCCCGTCCGGTTATCTGCCCCGACATCACAATCGAGCAATTGGCCGGGATGAAATATCTATCATGGAAACGGTGCAAATCATCAATGCCAAGTCCTAAAATATCCTCGTCGAGTACTTCTTTTGCCATCGGATAATCCTCGCCGAAAAAAATCTTGTCCATCTCGACATTTGCAAGATATCTCACACGTTCCCGAGCAGTCCTATACGCACTGAGGCATCTGTTGCGGTAAATCTCATATTCCTTGCACGGGAACAAAGGATTATATACCATGTCGTGCAATACCGACAGCGTCACATCAAAGCATCGGTTCAGTGAATTAAGTGAAACGACCGTATTACGTTCTGCATTGCGCGTACCAAGCCACGAGCCGTTGTAGTCAAAGCATTCGGCAATCTCGCCCGATGGATATTTGCTTGAACCATGCTGGAGCATGGACACCGTGGCAAGCGACTGCAATCGCTTTTCTTCCTCAAATATTCCACCACGAAATATCACATCCACACGGTTAACTGCCTGGTCGCCTCCGTTCACCACATACAAGTCTATTCCATTTGGCAACTTTACCGGTTCTTTCCACTCAAAACCGAATTTCCCGAATCCGCTTATAGCAGGTCTCTCCTTCTTTGTTTCTGCCATCTCCCTATCCGCAATTTCCATTATTGTTGTCCTTCAAGCATCTTAAGGGCATTTTCAAGATCGACAGGGGTATCGATTCCTATCGACTTATAATCGGTCACGCCGACCTTTATTTTGAACCCGTTCTCGAGCCATCTCAACTGCTCAAGCGACTCGGCCATCTCAAGTCTCGACTGTGGCAGCTTGGCAACCCTGGCAAGGACATCGGCACGATAGGCATACATTCCCACATGCGTGTAGAATTGTGTGTGTTTCGGCCACTCACTACGTTCCACTCCTCGTACAAAAGGCACTACCGAACGCGAAAAATATATGGCGTTCATCGATGAGTCTACAACGACTTTTGGCGTATTAGGATCTTCCAGTTCCGCATAAGTGCCATTCTCGGGGAAAGGCCTTACCAATGTGGCAATATCGGTGTTTTCATCATCAAAACATGCCATTATCGCTTCGAGCTGGCTTTCTCCGATGAAAGGCTCGTCCCCTTGAATGTTTATCACCACATCGGCTACGGAACCAATCTTTTCATAAGCCTCGCGGCAACGGTCTGTGCCGCTGCGCAACGTTTCGGACGTCATGACGGCATTGCCGCCAAAATCCTTTACCGCTTCCATTATTCGAGCGTCATCGGTTGCTACCCACACATCATCAAGAACCTTGCTCACTTGTCTCCACACTCGCTCTATCATTGTCATTGTTCCTATCATGGCCAACGGTTTTCCCGGGAAGCGAGTGGAAGCATATCGTGCCGGAATTATTCCTATGAAATTCAACTTGCTCATTTTTTTAATTCTTATGTTTGAATCATATTTTTCATTGCACAACCATTGAATTTACATGAAAGCTGCAATGCTCATTCTGCTGGCTCCACATATAGTTGCGCATTCTCATATTTTACAACTTTGACGGTTGTGCCTTGTTCCACAAATCCGCTCAACGACACGGCATCAAACGTGTCGTCCCCTATCTTGATTTTACCGCCGGGGCGCAAGACAGTGCAAGCCACACCTGCCTTGCCCACATATTTACCCAATTCGACAGGGACACCTATGTATCCCTCATCAAGACGCTGCTCCTTGTCAAGCGCCGATTTACGCATAATCCCCTTTGAGCCTATTTTGTGCGACACATACAACACCACAACGACTCCAAGCAATATGCCAGACAAGACTATCAATATGGCATCCATAATATTATCAGATGTTATCATTTTAAAATCCAAAACGTCGTTGCCAAGCATGGCGGCAATAAGCCCGACAATGATACAGGCAATCCCCGACAAGCCTGCAATTCCAAATCCCGGTATCACAAACAGCTCAAGCAACAGCAAGATGACTCCGGCCACAAAAACTACAATCTCCCACACGGCTGCAAACCCTTCGAGATACAAAGGAGCGAAATACAATGCGGCTGCCACTATGGCTACCAACAAGGCAAATCCTATCCCCGGCGACTGCAATTCAAAATAAACACCGCCCACTATCAACATTATCAATATGGCTTGAACGGCAGGATTTGACAAAAAGCCGAATAACGTGTCAGTGAATGTCGGTTGATAAGTATCTATAACGCAATCTTTGCCCATCTGGAGCCATGATGACACTATCTGTGCGACACTTTCGGCCTTTCCTTCGCAGTATCCTGCTGCAATCGCCTCATCTACAGTAAAAGACAGCACCGAATCCGTATCCTTGCCGCCCACCATTGCTTCGGCCGTGCGTGGGTCACGCCGCCATCGTTCCACAGTGTCGCCGTTTGCCGCCACCTGTATCACTTTGCCGTGACTTTCGGCAGTTGCGCGCATCAGCGAACGCATGAACGACTGGTACTTGTCGGGCATCAGTTCTCCCTGCCCGTTTACGACCGAAGCGGCACCCATGCTTCCGCCCTGACGCATATAGACACTGTCGCATGCAAGGGCTATTAATGCTCCTGCCGATATTGCCTTGTCATCGACGAATGCCACCACAGGAACAGCCGATTTAATTATTCTTGTGCGTATGGAATCGGCCGCGTCTACGGCTCCGCCATAAGTATTCAAACGTACTATAACCACATCGGCATTCTTCTCCAAAGCCATGTCCATACCGCTATTGAACACTCGCAATGACGTAGAACCAATCTCGTCGTCCATCGGAATGACATAGGCCAGCTTGCCACAAACCGGCAATACCGGCACAAGCAACAGTATAATCGGCAACAACAGCCTGCCTATCTTTATCATAACATTTGACATTATACAAATATACGCATTTTATCTATCACATGCACAATCTGTTCAATTCTATTTGCAACTATGCCGTACGCTTTTTATTTTGCCGCCCTTGAGCCAAGACGGAATGACAAGCAAGCCGGCAACGAGATAAACATAATAACTCAGCACACGCCACAAGACTGCTATCACAAGCGACACTTGCGCCGATAATATCATATCGGAATAATATTCATTGAAAAGCCATTCACTCACTCCACTGCCTCCTGGCGTGGGGCACACAAGCAACAAAAGCCACATCACGCCTTGACGGGCAAAAACAATCCATTGGTCGGCTTCGGGCAAGAACATCCAAAAAAGGCAGCACACCAGCAAATACCGGCAAGTCCATGAAAATGCCGTAGAGACAAAAGCCTCAAGCCACCACTTGAACGGTTTTGCCTTGGCCTCGGCCGATGCTGCCACCATGTTGTCGGTCATCGATTCCACAGCCGGCAGCCAACGCTTGAGCCAGCCTATAGAAAATATCTTTATCAATAACCGCTTAACAAATACCGGCTTTATAATTATACCCACAAACAGCACGATAGTCCACACAGCCATCAAGGCATATATACCCCAGAAAGTCCACTTAAGCCCGATAGAAAAACCTGAATGCATCATGCCAAACAAACTGTCGAAAGGAACGGACAATACAATCAGCGGACATGAAATGACAAAAAACAATTCGTCAAGAAACAACGTGATTATCATGATTGTCGTTCCGCGCCCGAAGTTTATGCCTTCACGGTTCATGAATATCATTGCCACGCTGCTGCCCCCGACGGCTGTAGGCGTAATGGACGACGTGAATTCGCACAACATGCACACTTTAAATGATTGCCACCATGACAAGTCCCCATCAGTGAGCCTGCGATAACGCCACATATAGCCTATTTCTCTTCCTGCCACGGCCACTATCGCAAATAAAAAAGCAATTGCCGAACCCACGGTCAACGAAAGAAGACTCCAGTCAAAATTTCTAAATTCGTCGGCAAACAACCATGCCACTACACCTATGCCTATCACCACCGGTATCATGACATGTACGGGCTTTATCTTGACAGTCCGGTCTTTGCCAAGTTTTTCATTATCGTTGTTCTTTTGTCCATCCATACATTAAAATCTTAATTATCCCGCATTTACCAATGTCGCACCACAATTGGCTTTATACCATAAAATTTCCTCGTAAAGAAACATATAAAAATTTTAATATCAAAATCCGATGTCAAAACAGTTTATAAATCAAGGCAAGTTGTCTTGTTTTGTTTTTTTAGTAACTTTGCACCCAAGAATTTGTACCATTAATCACATTCTGGTAATCTGATTATTCATTAAAATAATTGTCTTATGGCAGAAAGCACTGAAAACAATAACTCAGAGCCTAAAAAAGGGCTTAATTTCGTACAGCAAATCATAGCCGACGACTTGGCCGCAGGCAAGAACGGAGGCCGACTAAATACTCGCTTCCCTCCCGAACCTAACGGATACTTGCACATCGGACACGCAAAAGCCATTTGCATGGACTTCGGCGTTGCCGAGATGTTTGGTGGAACTTGCAACCTGCGTTTTGACGACACAAATCCGACAAAGGAAGATGTAGAATATGTGGAATCCATCAAAGAAGACATCAAATGGCTGGGATACGACTGGGAAGACCGCGAATATTACGCATCCGACTATTTCCCTCAATTGTTTGACCTCGCTGTCAGAATGATTAAAGAGGGAAAAGCTTATGTGGACGACCAGACTTCGGAACAAATAGCCGAACAAAAAGGGACTCCCACCACTCCGGGCATCAACAGCCCTTACAGAGATCGTTCGGTGGAAGAGAACTTGGACCTGTTCATGAGAATGAATGCAGGCGAATTTGAAGAAGGCTCGCGAGTGCTGCGTGCAAAAATCGACATGGCTTCATCCAACATGCACTTCCGCGACCCCATCATGTATCGCATCATAAAGCATCCTCACCATCGCACCGGCACCAAGTGGAAAGTATATCCGATGTATGACTTCGCACACGGCCAAAGCGACTATTTCGAGGGGGTCACACACTCCATCTGCACGCTTGAATTTGTTCCCCATCGTCCGCTTTACGAATATTTCTTGCAAGAACTTGCCGACGACAGCTATTGCCCGCGTCAGATTGAATTCAACCGCCTTAACCTCACTTACACAGTGATGAGCAAGCGCAAATTGCTCCAGCTCGTGAAAGAAGGCCTCGTGGCCGGTTGGGACGATCCTCGAATGCCGACCCTCTGCGGATTGCGCCGCCGAGGCTACACGCCAGAGTCAATCAAGGCATTTATTGATGCAATAGGATACACCAAATATGAAGCCCTCAACGACATTTCCCTGCTTGAACACAGCATCAGGGAAGACCTCAACAAACGGGCTAACCGCGTCAGTGCCGTCATTGACCCTGTAAAAGTGATAATCACAAATTATCCGGAAGACAAGGAAGAGATTGTATCAATCGAAAACAATCCCGAAGACCCCGAATCAGGACAACACGAAATGCCATTCTGCCGCGAACTGTACATCGAACGCGCCGATTTCATGGAGAATCCACCAAAAAAATTCTTCCGCCTTGCTCCCGACCGTGAAGTTCGTCTCAAAGCTGCATACATTATTAAATGCACCGGCTGCAAGAAGAACGAAAACGGTGAAATTGAAGAAATATACTGCGAATACGACCCCGAATCAAAAAGCGGCATGCCGGGCAGTATGCGAAAGGTTAAAGGCACCCTCCACTGGGTTTCAGCCCGTCACTGTAAGGATGCAGAAGTGCGCCTGTACGATCGCTTATTCATGGCCGAGAATCCTGCCGAAGAAAAAGACAAGGATTTCCGCGAATTGTTAAACCCGGATTCGTTGAAAGTAGTTGACAATGTAAAAATAGAACCGTTCCTTGCCGAAACAGCCAAAGTGGGCGACCACTACCAGTTCCAACGCATAGGATACTTCACTGTCGACCCCGATTCGACCGACGGACACATTGTGTTCAACCGCACAATCTCGTTGAAAGACAGCTGGGCTAAAGAACAAAACAAGCAATAAAAGAAATACATCACACTTGATAAAGCGACAGGCGGAACCCTAAAAGTCCCGCCTGTTTTTATATTGCCATGCGATTAAAATCCAATACCTGTCACTATACCTACACTTTCATTCCTCTCCTTCGCAGGAAGTCGGTAGGACTCTCCCCATACTGCTCCTTATAGCATTTTGCAAAATAAGATGGAGAAGAGAACCCCACTTCGTAAGATATTTCAGACACCGTCAGATTGCCCTGTGCCAGCAATGCCGAAGCTCGTTCAAGCCTCATGCGACGTAACAGCTCATTTGGAGACGAGTTTGTCAACGACTTCAGCTTCCTATACAGTTGCACGCGGCTTAATCCCATTTCACGACCGAGGCTTTCGACGTTCAAGTCGGGATCTTGCATCTTCTCCTTTATCAACTTATGGAAACGGGTCATAAAGTCCTTGTCGATATCGCTTATATTCTCTTTATCGACGATAAGGCTGTAGCCGAATGCCTGCTTGAGCTGCCTGCGGTTTGAAATAAGATTATGCAGCCTCGATATAAGCAATTGCGAATTGAAAGGCTTGGAAATATACGAATCCGCCCCACCGTCATAACCCTGTATGCGTTCTTCGTCGAGCGAACATGCCGTAAGCAGTATCACAGGGATATGGCTCGTAGGCGAATCGCCTTTCAACCTGCGACAACATTCTATCCCGTCCATCCCGGGCATCATCACATCGAGGACTATTGCATCAGGCACATACTTGGTGGCAAGTTTTATTCCTTCCTCCCCGTTTTTGGCAACCAACACGTTAAAATCCTTCGACAATATGGATTTTTCATAAGTGCGTATGTCGGCATTGTCATCCACCACGAGCACCACCGGCAAATCGGCATTTTTACTATCGTCGGCAACAATCGAGTCGATGCCATCGTCAACATCCATTATATGCTTCTCGTGGCTGCCATGCGCCTCATCTTCAGGCAAGAAATTCTGCTTGTTTCTTCGTGGCAACGTGTAGCGGAACGTCGTACCGTTCTCATCGCTGGAGGCACACACGGTGCCGCCATGCAACTCGACAAACGCCTTGACCAAGGCCAGCCCGATGCCTGTACCCGGTTTACGACGGTCGAGCTTGTAGAAACGTTCAAATATCTGCTTTACTTCTTCGAGCTTGATGTGACTTCCCGAATTGAACACCGACACCGTGAAACTTTTTTCATCGGCCTCGAGCGTCACTTTTATTTCACCTTTCTCGGGTGTATATTTGACTGCATTTGAGAAAAGGTTGAAATAGATACGTTCCATTTTCTCGGCATCGGCAACCTGGTTGAAATCTCCATCGACAGGAACAGCATCAAAAGAGAAACTTATGTGTTTCTTCTTCATGGCCAATGTGAACGACTTGTTCCACTCGGCAAATGACTGCACAAGGTTCATCACACTGAGATTAAGTTCCATGCGCCCGTTCTCCACTTTCCTGAAATCCAGAATCTCATTTACCAGTCTTAAAAGGATGCGCACATTCTTCCTCATCAACAATAACAACTCGTGTTGTTCGGATGACATTGTCTTGTCGGCCAACAAATGCTCGACAGGATCGGCAATGAGCGTCAACGGGGTACGGAAATCATGAGACACGTTGGTAAAGAACACCAGCTTTGCATGAGTTGCAGATTCAAGTTCGCCTGCCATATGTTCAAGCTGCGACTTCTGCAGATTGAGCAACTCGTTGGATTGCGTTAGCTGCTCCTTTTGTTCTTCCAAGACCGACTTCTGTCGATGAAGCTCCTTGTTCAACCTGCTTTTTGTCCTCAACGACACATAAACCATGATAAGCAACACCACTACGAGCAGCAGCAATCCCGATATTACAAGTATCACAGCCGATTGAGTCGCATTGCGAGCAAGATACACGTTGACACGGCCATTTAAAGTTTCTATTTTCTCGTCAAGCGATAAAATCTGCTCCCTCTGCATCTTCATTATCGGAGCTTTGTCCTTGTCTACAACCGACGTCTTCAAAATCGTCTCTTTGGGAAATCCCTTGCCTTCCAATATCGACAGGGCTATATCTATTACTTTCTCGCCCTCGGTGGGATAAATTATGGTGGCTGCGAGCTTGCCGTTCAATACCGATTCTATGCCGTAATCCGAGCCGAACAAGGCATCAACGCCGACAAACTTTATTTCATTTTGCCGACCCACACGCTCGGCCGCCTCATACGCGCCAAGAGCCATCCTGTCATTATGCGCGAATACAACATCTATATTCGGACATGCGGCAAGCAAGGAATCCATCTTATGCTCGGCGCGGTCTTGCAAATATGCCCCGTCCTCAACAGCAAGAAGCCTTATGTCGGGGAAGGACGCAATGGCATCCGAGAATCCCTTATGCCGGTCACCGGCCGGTGTCGAGCCCGAAAGCCCGGTTATTTCCACCACATTGCCACTGCCGTCGAGCAAGTCGGCTATATAATCGCCTGCCGTATTCCCTATAACATAATTATCGGCACCGACAAATGCTGTGTACTCGTCGGAAGCTGTCTGGCGGTCCATCACTATTACAGGAATGCCGCTGGTATAAATCTCCTCCACTACGGGCGTTATGGGTATGGCTTCGTTTGGCGCCACTATAAGCAAGTCGATGCCATCGGCCACAAGTTGTTTTATATCTTCTATCTGTTTATTACTGTCGTCATGTGCCGACCGTATGTCGACCTCCACTCCGTCATAGAAATTTGCTTCGCGCAAAATCTCCTTATTTAGCTGGCTGCGCCATTCATCGTCGCTGCATTGCGACACTCCTATCTTAAACCTCGGCTCGTTGCCCGAACATGAAACAAACAGAAGCGAGGACATTGACACGACAAAAGTTATAAAAATATATTTCCCAATTTTCATTGATAATCGTTATTCGTTAATTAGTTCCAAGGCTTTGACCCCAAAGCGAGTACCATACAAAATTATTAAATTCTCACAAACGGACAAAAATCTGACAGCCTTAATACCCTGCTTTTTCCCAAATGCTTCAACCTATAATCAACGCAAGCTGCCATTTATCTCCAAACGGCAGCTTGCTTCCAAAACAAACATTTATCTAACTATTTCTTATCGCATCGCGTCGATATATTCGGCTGGCAATTCGGGCATTGCGCCACTTTGCGTACAAACAAAGGCCGAAACCTTCACTGCCAGTTTGTGAGCTTCGGTTATAGGCATACCTTTCAAAATTCCCGACGTGAATGTTGCCGTAAACGAGTCTCCTGCTCCCACCGTGTCCACCACATTAACCTTAGGAGTGTCTTGAATAGAAACCAAATTGTGGGTGAACACATAGCTGCCGTTGACACCGCATGTCAATATAAGCATGTCGAGGCCGAAATCAATCAAGAACTTGCGGCACTTGTCGAGCAAGTCGGTTCCGGGATATTCAAATACGCGGCTCACAGTGACGAGCTCTTCATCATTTATCTTCATGACGTTGCAACGCTTTATCGACTCGCACAATGTCTCCTTGTCGTAGAATCCTTGACGCAGGTTAACATCGAATATCTTCATGCGACCGTCTCCATCGGGCATGGTGTCAAGAAATTTTTGTATCGTTGCACGGCTCACTGCACTACGCTGGGCAAGCGAACCAAAGCATACGGCACGGGTATTCAATGCAAGCTCGCGCAACTCGTCGGTAAACGGGATGTTGTCCCATGCCACGTTCTCCTTTATCTCATAGCAAGGCACGCCTGCTGCATCAAGCGATACTTGCACAGTGCCGGTCGGATAAGGAACACGCGCTATGTTCATGCACATGTTCTTTTTCTTAAAGACATCCACTATCTCGTCGCCATCAGCGTCATTGCCTACGGCACTCACTACACAGCTGTCAAAACCGAATTGAGAAACATGGTAAGCAAAGTTGGCTGGCGCACCTCCCAATTTCTTGCCTTCTGGCAAAACATCCCATAATGCTTCACCCATTCCCACTACTTTAGTATTCATGATTACGATATGTTTTTAAATTTGTTGTTTGCGTATTTTAGTTATATAATAAGCCAAGTACAACACTCCCACAGTCATGACGAGCACTGCACCCGCCTGTCCCATTCCGTCGCTTGCATATCCCATGGCCAACGGGAAAATCGTTCCTCCAAACAATCCCATTATCATCAACCCCGACACTTCATTCTTTTTATCGGGCATGGCAAGCAATGCCTGTGAGAAGATTATGGAAAATACATTGGAGTTGCCGAATCCTATTAATGCGATACAAATATAATAAACCATCTGAGATTCGTGCTCGACAAACAGTCCCACCATTGCCACCAGCATCATCAGCACGCTTAAGGCAAAGAACGATTTGGACTGGAACTTTTGCAATATCACCGACCCCAACAAGCATCCGGCTGTACGGAATATGAAATACAAACTTGTCGCAAACGATGCCTCGTTGAGTCCCCAATCAAGGCGTTCCATCAAGATTTTGGGAGCAGTGGTGTTGGTTCCGACATCTATGCCCACATGACACATGATCCCCAAGAACGACAAGAATATGAACGGCTTGCCAAGCAAGCTTAGGCACTCGCCGAAAGTAGAGGCCTTGCCTTGTGCCGGTTCTTCTTGCACTGATGTACCCCCGAGCCAGAAGATTGCAACGACTGCTATTATCATGTAAACAGGGAACAATACTCTCCATTCAAGCCCTAATGACGGGATAGTGGCTGTCGCGCCCCACATGGCGATATACGGCGCAAGAAATGATGCTATGGCCTTGACAAACTGTCCAAACGTGAGCGAGCTTGCCAGCTTGTTGCCGCTCACCACGTTGCTCAACAACGGATTCAGCGACGTTTGCATCAATGCGTTGCCTATACCGAGCAACGAAAACGACGCGAGCATTATGCCGTAGCTGTCATCAAAGATGGGCAGCATCAATGATACGGCCGTCACCACAAGACTCAGCAGCACGGTCTTTTTGCGGCCTATCTTGTTCATCAACATTCCGGTGGGTACCGAGAAAATCAAGAACCAGAAGAAAACCAACGACGGGAAAATATTTGCCTCGGAATCACTAAGTCCCAAGTCAGCTTTTACATAATTAGACGCTATGCCGACAAGATCCACAAAGCCCATTGCAAAGAAACAAAGCATTATCGGGACCAGCTTTGACATTTTAGCTTTATTATCATCCATGACTTCGATTATTCTGTTTTATTGTGTTTATTATCCTATTCTTTTATCACAAGCTGAGTCTTGACACCTGCATGTTCTTAACTTCAGCCTCTCCCCCGTCAACATAGAAATGAATTTTGTTGTAAGGAGCGGTCGGGAAAACAAGATTGGTCATTGCAATGCGACCACCGTCAATAAATATCTCCACCGAACTCTTGTCGACAAATAAGTTCACATGATAACTGTTGCCCTTGCACAATGAGATAGGAGCCCAAGTAGCCAATGCAAAATTGTTGACATAATTGATTGCTACCTTCTTCACTTCTTCGGTATCATTAGGTTGACCGAAATCTATTTTACCACTCTCGGCACGATCCATGACAAATTTTTTGGCTTTCATGTCAAAGTATATTTTCACCTTCTCCCCATTGCCGTTCGTCAAGTCAAAGCCTACAATATCGGAAGCACCAGGCAGGACATCCATTTCCAATTGATATGCGCCTTCATTGTCAGGCAAAATTTCGGCTATGTCATATCCCTTGCCCGATATTTCAAAATCATCTATCACATGTGTCTCTTTCTTCAATTCGCTTGCCTCCTTTATGACATTTGAAGCAAGATATATCTGTCCATCGGGAGCTGTGTAAAGCGACAATTCCCTCGGCAGCCCGTTGGCCCCGCGATTTTGCTTGAACGGCGTGTCGTTGGCATATTGCCAATTGCTCATCCATGGTATAGTCACCTCGCGGCCTTCCACATTATTGAAGTTTACTGCGGCATAATGGTCCTTGCCAAAGTCCATCCACTTCGTCACCTCGGGCTTGGTATCGCATTTAAATTCCTTACCGTCAAATTCGCCGATGAAATATTGCGTTGCGCTGCCGCCAAACATGCAGCCGGGATTGATATTGACAATCATCACCCATTTCATGTTGTCTTCGTCACCATCTACCGGCAGTTGGAAGAAGTCGGGACACTCAAACATGCTCGGTTGTGCTCCATAACCCTTTCCAAACGCACTCACATATTCCCAATGCTTCAAATCATCAGAATTGTAAAAGCGCATCTCATCATAGGCCGACACGATCATATACCACTTTCCATTAGGTTCATACTTGAACACCATCGGGTCGCGAAAATCCTTTTTCCCATCATAAGGAGTCAAAATTGGATTACCTTCATATTTGGTATAAGTTCGTCCGTTGTCAGTGCTGTATGCAAGGCTCTGTACCTGCCCTATTTTGTCGCTTGCCGACGTGTAGACAGCAATCATGGCATCCTTGCCATAACCGGCCGAATTTTCAGTATCTATCACTGCGCTACCCGAGAATATGTGCCCGAGAGTGTCGCGTGCAATAGCCGGATCCAAGAATTTCCAGTGTATCATGTCGCTGCTCACCGAGTGCCCCCAATGCAAATTTCCCCACTTTGAACCATACGGATTGAACTGATAATACAAATGGTATTCGCCGTCCTTATATATCAATCCGTTTGGATCATTCATCCATCCATACAGCGGTGCATGGTGATATATAGGTCGATAATAATCGGGATTAATAATGCCAAATGTGTCGGCAACACTTATGCTGTCCCAGCACATGGCTCCGGCAGCCATACTCTTGACTATGACAGTCGCCGTGTCAACTCCTTGCGGCAACGCGAACGGGACATAATAATCCACCGCATCGACTGCAAGGCGTATGTCCATAGGAGTATCGGTATTCTTCCCGGTCTCAAGTTTCACAAAAACCTCACCTTTGTCTTCCTGAATAGGGAGCAACAGATACTTCATGGGGTTGCTCACTTTTATTATAGTCAACGTGTCGCCTTGGTGCTGCACCGACACTTGACTTCCGTTTGATTGGCAAGCGACCAAACTTCCCGATACGATGGCCGTACCGCATAGAATGCCTAAAATAGCTTTTTTATTCATGATTTTTAGTGTTTATATTTATTGGTTTATGTCTTCAAGCTTGTGGCAAAGCTATTGCGCCTTTCTTTCAGCACTACAAAACTATCTTAAACATGAATATAATCATATTATAAATGTTTCATTGACATGAAAATTTGTTGCAAAGAAACATATTTGTCATTCAAAGCATGTTATTTTACACACTCCGCGCTTTTGCCGGGGCAAGACGGCTTGCCATAATGAACCGACACAAGCATGCCGCGTCGAGTGTTAATCCTTGACTGGATTTCAATTTTTGGCTGATAATAATTACCTTTGCATGGAATTAACTGCAAAGATTTTATGGAACAAAAATTCAACAGAGACACTTTATGCGTACAAGCAGGCTGGACTCCGCGCAACGGAGAGCCTCGCGTATTACCTATATATCAAAGCACGACTTTCAAGTATGACACAAGCGAGCAGATGGCACGCTTGTTCGACCTCGAAGAATCGGGATATTTTTACAGCCGCTTGCAAAACCCGACTTGCGACGCAGTAGCATCCAAGATTGCTGCACTCGAAGGCGGCGTGGCTGCAATGCTCACCTCTTCGGGGCAGGCTGCCAACTTCTATGCGGTCTTCAACATCTGCGAGGCAGGCGACCATTTCGTATGCGCCTCAACTATATATGGTGGCACTTACAACTTGTTTAACGTGACAATGAGGAAATTCGGAATCGATGTTACATTCGTAGATGCCGATGCCGACGAAGCCACCATATCGGCTGCATTCAAGCCCAA
Organism: uncultured Prevotellaceae bacterium; assembly: GCA_905207705.1. Lineage (GTDB taxonomy): Bacteria > Bacteroidota > Bacteroidia > Bacteroidales > Muribaculaceae > Avimuribaculum. The sequence goes on along the minus strand of CAJLMA010000017.1, from coordinate 11,147 downwards.
CACCAAAGCCCTGTTCGGCGAGACCATCGCAAATCCGGGAATGAACATTCTCGACATCGAGAAATTTGCCCAAATTGCCCACAGCCACAATGTGCCGTTGATTGTCGACAACACATTTGCCACTCCTATAAACTGTCGCCCGTTTGAATGGGGTGCCGACATCGTCACCCATTCCACTACGAAGTACATGGACGGCCATGCCCTAACCGTAGGCGGCGCAATCGTCGACAGCGGCAATTTTGATTGGAACCTGCATGCCGACAAATTCCCCGGACTGACTCAACCCGATGAATCTTATCACGGACTTGCATATTCAAAAAAATTCGGAAAACTTGCCTACATTGAAAAAGCCGTCGCTCAATTGATGCGTGATCTCGGTGCGGCACAATCTCCGCAAAACGCGTTCCTCATCAACGTCGGACTTGAAACTCTGCACCTGCGCATGCAACGTCACTGCGAAAACGCTTTGAAAGTGGCAAAATTCTTGTCGGTTCATCCAAGGGTGAATTGGGTAAACTACGGCGGGCTAGAATCTGACCGATATCATGAACTCGCACTTAAATACATGCCCAACGGGACATGCGGAGTCTTGACATTCGGCATAAAAGGTTCTCGCGAGGATGCAATAAAATTCATGGACAAGTTGAAACTCGCTTGCATAGTAACCCATGTCGCCGACGCTCGCACTTGCGTGCTGCATCCGGCAAGCCATACCCACAGGCAATTGAGCGACGAACAGCTCATCGAAGCCGGTGTCGCACCCGACTTGATTCGCTTGTCGGTAGGCATAGAAAATGTCGATGACATCATTGCCGACTTGAAACAAGCTCTTGAATAAAATCAAAAACAATCAAGCCTCTCTCTGCGATTTTTCGCCTCCAACGCCTCTTTTAACAGCACTTAAAATACATAACATATTATGAAATGGAAATTTACAATTCTGGCAATAATACTATTCTCGACAGCATTCTGTGCAAACAGCCAATTGCCGTTGCCCATAAGGAACATTGGAGGAGAAAAATATTATTACTATGAAGTCAAGAACAAAGAGACCATATACAGCATTTCCAATAAGCTGGGCATAAGCAAAGAAGCAATCATACGTTATAATCCCGATGCTGCCGAAGGCCTCGAAAAGGAACAATTGCTCTTTTTCCCGGTCATCGACTTCATGGATGACGCAAGTGCATCAAGTGACATCCCGAGGACATTTGCCCACACCGTAGAAAAAGGCGAAACACTTTATGGCATATCCAAAACCTACGGAGTTACTCCCGACGACATAATAAAATACAACCCCGGGGCGGCTTCGGGAATCAAGGATGGTGAAATTCTGCAAATTCCCCAAATCTCAAACAATGAAGCCGACGATGACCAATACACCATCGAAGCGACACCGCAAGACACAGCTATCGTATATGTCACCATAAGGCATGGCGACACACTTTACAGCATGGCAAAACGATACAACACGTCAATCGATAAAATTCTTGAACTTAATCCTGGCGTATCTCCTCAGAATTTCAAAGCCGGAGAAGTTATAAGGGTTCGCCCAAATGCAATCTCTCAAATAGAAACTGAACGCACAGTGACCACGTTTTACTCCTACAAAGTAAAACGTGGCGACACGTTCATGTCACTGTCAAGGCGATTTAACGTGGACATCAAAGAGTTGCGAGCTGCCAACCCCGACGTTGACGAGCCAAAGAAAGGTGAATTCATGTACATCCCGATTAAAAAGAACGAAACAGTGCTCATGGATTCAAACGATGCCTACTTGCGCGACACGTTATCTTACAACGACTCGCCCATAATCCAAGAAATGTATGACTCGATACATGTCATCGGCGATGACAACACAATCAACGTGGCTCTAATGCTTCCATTCATGCTCGACGACAAGACCCCTTCCACTCAAGCAAGGCTGTACACCGAATTTTACAAAGGGTTCCTGCTCGCTGTCGACACAATAAGCCAAACTACCGACAAGGAAATAAACATATACGCCTTCGACACGAAGGACGACATGGCAACGCTCAACTCAATACTGGACGACGAGGCGATAAAAGAAATGGACATGATTTTCACACCCGATGACAACGACCAGATAACAAGACTGGCACAATTCGGGGCAGAAAACAAAATTGCCATAATAAACTCATTTTCTCTGAAAAACGAATCTTACAACGATTATCCTACCGTTTTCCAAATCAACACTCCGCAGAACTATCTGTATGCAAAAGTGTTTGACATGTTCGACAACACTTTCCAAGGCTACGAAGTCATCTTTCTGCATCTCGATTCCGAAAGCGAGAAAGACATGATACCACAGCTCAAGGCCCACTTGTCGGCAAAAGGCATAAACAATAAAACAATAGGCATAACTACAGCCGCATTGATGCCCGAAACGCTTGACATAGAACTTGAACCGGGGAAAAAATATGTCATAATCCCCACCTCTGGCACGAGGAACATGTTGTTGAGAATATTTGATGCCATAAAATCAGTGAAATTCGACCGTTTCGATGTTGATTTGTGCATGATGGGATACCCTGAATGGGTTACATACCTGCCCGACTTCACACAATATTTCAACCAAATAGACACTTACATCTATTCACGTTTCTACGAAAATGCCAACAACAGCGATACACAGGATTTTGAAAACAATTATCACAAATGGTATGGCGAATACATGATATATGCGGCTCCTAAGTTCGGGCTGCTCGGGTACGACACAGGTTGCTACTTCCTTGAAATGTTTGCAGAGAATAAAGATTTCAATTTCAACCATAAACACGCCGGCCTGCAAAACAGCTTCGACTTTGGCCGCGTCAGCAACTGGAGCGGATTCATAAACAAGTCGGCATATTTCATACATTTCACTGCATATAACACAATTGAAACGGTAGTCAGATGAAATTACTTCCTTCCTCAATCATAACTTCGGCCATAATTGCATTTATAGCATTATTGCCCGGGCAAATGCTCGCACAGACGCACTATGAATCAAACATAGCCATCGGGGCGAAAGCCGGGGCAACAGCATCCATGATGTCATTTTTGCCATCTGTGCCACAATCGATAATCCTTGGCTCAACGTTTGGCGTGACATTCCGCTACATGGAGGAGAAGCACTTCGGACTGATTGCCGAGGTTAATTTCGTACAACGCGGATGGAAAGAAAAATTTGATGACACTCCCCATTCGTTTCAACGCAGGCTCACGTATATACAGGTCCCGTTCCTTACACACATATACTTCGGCAGCCATAAATTCAGAGGCTTTTTCAATGCCGGGCCTGAACTTGGATACATGATAGCCGACACCCACTCGGCAAATTTCGACATCAACAACCTGCCCGACTTCCAAGACCCATACAGGACAGTCGAGCAATTCGGAGCCGAAATACAGTCAAAGTTTGATTATGGCATTTCTGCCGGTCTCGGAATGGAATTCATTGCCAACAACAAGCACTCGTTCATTTTTGAAGCTCGCTACTACTTCGGCATCGGCAATATTTTCGGTAGCAGCAAAACCGATTATTTCTCGGCATCCCGAGGAATGTCGATAATGGCAACACTCGGGTACATGTTCAGGCTGAAGTAGCGCTCATGATTCTTTTCATGAATGCATGATTTTGTATATCAGCTCGCGCAGAAGTTCATACTCGTTTTGTCGAGAATTGATTCCTTTGCTTTTTGTGTCAAACTCGCGCAAGTAACTTATTATTCGCACACTGGATGCTGTATTGTAGTAGCGCATGGCCTCCATGAATATACGCGCCCTGTAAGCCGACTTAGTCTCAAGCTGAGCCATGATGCCGGCTTCCGACTTGTCCCGACTCGTTTGTGCCAACAACAAATTGGAGAAAAATGAGAAAAGCACGCTGACGGTAAGCACTGTCGGATTGCGCTTCGGATTACGCTCAAAATAGTCTACTATCTGGAATGCCTTCGCTGCATTGCGAGTGCGTATGGCATTTTCAAGTTCAAAGTTATTAAAATCCTTGCTGATGCCTATGTTTCGCTCAACGATGTCGGGAGTAATTGCTTTTCCGTCACCCGAAAGCAATGCCAGTTTGTCGAGTTCCCCTACGAGACGGGCTACATCTGTTCCCACAAAATCTTTCATCATAGATGCGGCTTTATCGTCGATGACGCAACCTTTCTCCTTGACATATGCCTTTATCACCCCGGCAACATCCTGCTCGCGCAATTTTTTCGACTCAAATACGACACCGGAATTTCCTGCGTTCAATGCAGTTATGAAATTAGCAGCCTTTATGTTACCACCTTTGTTACATACGATAAGAATCGTTGAACTCAAAGGTTTTTGGGCATAAAACTTAAGCATGTCGAGTTCACTCGAATTTTGAGCTTCCTTAAGCACCACTACTTGATACTTCGACATGGCAGGATATCGGCGACAAGTATTGATGACTTCCCGCATGTCGGCATCCATACCATAAAAAACCGACAGGTTAAAGTCACGTTCATCTTCGGTCAAAGCATTATCGACTATCATTTTCTGCAACTTGTCGATATAATAAGACTCCTCGCCCATCAATACATATATCGGAGCAAATACTTTCCTGCGTATGTTATTGGCCAATTGCAAATAAGAAACCGTCTCTTTTTTTACTGCCATGCTTTTTCTCGTATATTATTTTTGTGTAAATTTACATATTAAAATTGCTCCCGACAAATATATTTCAACTCAATGGAACTCAATCTGCCTCCGCAAAAATTCAACATAAAGAAAGACTCGGCAGGGAACTTCAAGATATTTGACTCTTTAAGACGCAAATTCGTGGCTCTGACCCCGGAAGAATGGGTAAGGCAGAATTTTGTGTCGTTCCTGATTAATGACAAAGGATTTCCGGCAGGATTGATGAACAACGAGATTGCGTTGACACAAAACGGCATCAGCCGGCGTTGCGACACTTTAATCGCCGACAGGCACGGCAACCCGTTCATGATTGTAGAGTACAAAGCACCTACAATCCAAATATCCCAAAAAGTATTCGACCAGATTGTCCGTTACAACATGGTATTGCGTGCAAAATACCTCGTAGTTTCCAACGGCATGAACCATTATTGCTGCAAAATCAACTATGCGACAAACTCCTATTCGTTCTTGACCGACATACCTGACTACGATTCATTGTGACTTCCACACGCACTTAAAAAATTGAATATATCCCTCTCACCTGATTTCATCAATAAATATCAAGCGGATATTTTGTCTTTAGTGCCCTCCATTGTGGCGATTGCGTTCACCCACACCCAATACCAAGATGTACAATGGCAAGAAAAATCCCTAAAAATAGGTATTGCTCGACAATTTCAGGCCCTATACCTTTGCAAGAGCAACATCAGAAACGCTGTTCATTATAAATGCAAGTGCTGAAAGAGGACATACGGGATCGTATATTGGCGGTTGCCAGGAATCAATTCGGGCAAAAAGGCTATTCCAAGACTTCCATACGCGAAATAGCGGAATTGGCCGGAGTTGGTGTCGGAAATATATACAACTACTTCACTAACAAAGACGATCTGTTCCATGAGGTGGTTCGTCCTGTCTTGTGTGCCTTGGAAGCCATGCTGCAAGAACACCACGGCATTCGGGGCGAGGATATTATGATGATGAAATCGGATGAATACCTGAAATCTTGCATAAACGAATATGTTTCGCTTATCAACAAGCACCGCTCACTGATGGGAATCCTGTTGTTCCGCGCGCAAGGTTCCTCGTTGGAACGTTTCCGCGAAAATTATACTGACCGTTCGACAGAATTGGTTAAGGCATGGTTCGCATCAATGCAGCAGAAACATCCCGAAATCAATACGGCAGTGTCCGACTTCATCATCCATTTGCATACGGTATGGATGTTCACGATGTTCGAGGAACTGTTGATGCATTCCGTGCCACAGCAGGAAATGGAGGCTATCTTGCACGATTACGTCCTGTTTGAAATTCAAGGTTGGAGGGCAATAATCAAAATATGAAACACAAACGACGTACATACAAACAAACAGCCGCCCCAAAACGGCTGACAAGGAGGAAATCTTCACAGAGGTTTCCTCCTTTTTTTATGAACAAATCTGAATATCGTTCGCTATTGCGCACCTTTCTCATGTTCGGCAAAGCAAGTAAACTTGCTTTGCCTTCACCCAATCGAAACATCCACTATTAAATACCAAAAGATATGAAACAGAAACACGAATTTAAGAGCATTGTGGCGGAAACACTGCTTATTCCGCTATACATGAGAGCCAAAGAAAGCCGCCGGGACAACCCCATCCTGTATGACAAGGCTGCGGAACGGCTGGCAGACAGTCTGGAATACGATTACTCTCAATTCGATGGAGCTAAGCTGAGCGAAGTGGGATGTGTAGTGCGCGGATGGTATTTCGACCGTGCCGTGCGACAGTTTATTAAGGCTCATCCACGTCCGGTCGTGGTCAATGTGGGATGCGGACTGGACACCCGTTTCCAGCGTATCGGAGGCGAAAAAGCGGTCTTTTATGACCTTGACTTGCCGGAGGTCATCGCGCTGCGCCGGGAACTGATACCCGAACAGCCAGACAATCCCTACATTGCGGCATCCTTACTGGAAACCGACTGGATGGACAACCTGCGGTGCAAGCATCCCGATGCAGAATTCATTTTCGTGGTGGAGGGCGTACTAATGTACTTCTACGAGAATCAAGTGAAGAGCTTCTTGCACGCCGTGGCAAGCCGTTTCGACGGAGGCGAACTGTGGTTTGACGTGTGCGGCACGATGATGAGCCGGCATGGAATGAAGCCCGATTCGCTCCGCAAGCACGAGGCTCAAATCCGTTCCGGGTTGAGCGACGGGCATGTGGTGGAACAATGGGAACCTGCATTGCAACTCATCGAACAAGCCAACTACATGAAGTTTTTCCGCTCACGCTGGGGATTCTTCTTCGGACAAATACTGGGACGGATGACACGGCTCTGCTACAAATTCAGTTCATTGCTTGGATATAAAATCATTTCAAAATAACGTAATGACAATGAAGAAGTCAAAAAAGAAAGAAGGTTTGTCCCGCCTGTTCGAGATAGCGAGTGAAAGGAAAGGCTTGCTCATATTAGCAGGTCTGTTGTCTGCCGGCAGCGCGGTATGTATGCTTGTGCCTTATTGGGCTGTTTATGAAATCTTGAAAGAGTTGTTGTCGCATGGCGCAAATCCTGCCGCTTCAGACGGAACGGACATGATGCGTTGGGGATGGACAGCGTTTGGAGGTCTTGTTGGCGGATTACTCTTGCTCTATGCAGCCTTGATGTCCTCTCATGTGGCGGCGTTCCGCATTTTATACGGGTTGCGTGTCCGTTTGTCTGAACATATCGGCAAATTGTCTTTGGGATATTTGAACAACACTTCCACGGGAGCCATCAAGAAAACGATGGACCAGAACATCGAAAAGATTGAAGGCTTTATCGCCCACACCATTCCGGACTTGGTGAATGTAGTGGCAACGGTGGCGGTCATGCTGGTCATCTTTTTCTCTTTGGATGTGTGGCTGACGGCGGTCTGCCTGGCGGTCGTGGCGCTTAGTCTCTTCCTGCAATTCTCCAACTTCATGGGAAAACGGGCAAGGGAGTTCATGTCCATCTATTACGATGCGCAGGAAAAGATGAGCGCATCCGCCGTGCAATATGTACGGGGAATGCCCGTAGTCAAGATTTTCGGGCAGAGCGTCCGCTCGTTCCGTCAATTCAATGCCGAGATTCAAGCATACAAGACATTCGCCTTGAAGTGCTGCGATACCTATCAGAACGGGATAGTGGCATTTACCGTCCTGCTCAATTCAATGGTAACGTTTATTCTCCCTATGGGTATCCTGCTGTTGCAAGCCAGTCCACAGTCGCTTTCATTGGCCGTGGTGTGGCTGTTCTTCATCATTATGGGGCCTGGCATGGCTTCGCCCGTTTACAAACTGACCTTTTTAGGAGGGAATACGCGCGACATCAATGAAGGTGTAAGCCGTATTGACCGCATATTGGAGAGGAAACCTGTGCCAGAGCCAGAACACTCACAAGTGCCTGTGGCTTATGATGTAGAGTTCCGACATGTGTCATTTTCCTACGAAAACACGGAACAGGGAACGCGGACGGAAGCCCTGCACGATGTCAGCTTTGTCGCGCCACAAGGGAAAATAACCGCCCTTGTAGGTCCATCGGGAAGTGGGAAATCAACGGTTGCCAACCTGATACCCCGGTTCTGGGATGTGGAGCAAGGGGAAATCTGCATAGGTGGTGTGGATATATGTCAGATAGCTACAGCAAAGCTCATGGATATGGTTTCATTCGTGTTTCAAGACACTTTTCTTTTCTACGACACGCTGTATGAGAACATCGCCGTCGGCTCTCATGATGCCACGAAAGAAAAGGTGATAGCTGCTGCAAAAGCCGCCCAATGCCACGATTTCATAGAGAGTCTACCGCAGGGCTACGAAACGCGGATAGGCGACAAAGGTGTGTTCCTCTCCGGTGGCGAAGCACAACGGATATGTGTAGCTCGTGCCATATTGAAGAATGCACCGATATTAGTACTGGATGAAGCCACAGCTTTTGCCGACCCGGAAAACGAGCATAAAATGCAAATGGCTCTGCAATCGCTGATAAAGGACAAGACGGTCATCGTGATTGCCCACCGCCTTTCTTCTATCATCTCTGCGCATCAGATTGTCGTGATGAAGGAGGGGCGCATCGTACAATGTGGGATACATGAACGATTGTCCGTAACAGAGGGCGTATATAAGAATATGTGGGATGCCTATATGAGCGCATACCATTGGACGTTGAACAAAAATTGAAAGTCATATGAGAAAAAAGAACTTCTTAAACAATGTCTTGCAAAACACAAGCTGTCCACATGGATTTTGGGGACGGATGATTTTGCGAGGAATGAATTGTTTTCATGCATCTTTGGCTAATCGTGGCATGAAGCAAGTGAAATGGCAGCCAGAATGGAATGTTCTTGATATAGGCTGCGGCGGTGGCGCGAATTTGAGGCGTTTATTGAGTTTATGTCCAAAAGGAAACATCTATGGCATAGACCTGTCAGAAGAAAGTGTTGCATTCGCCCAAAAGTACAATAAGAAGGACTTGGATAAAAGATGTTTCATACAACAAGGGAATGTCTGTTCCTTGCCCTATAAAGAGGGAGCATTTGACGCTGTGACAGCTTTTGAAACGGTCTATTTTTGGTCGCCTATAAACAGGGCGTTGTCTGAAGTAGCGCGTGTGCTCCGAAAAGGAGGCTGTTTTCTTATCAGTTTGGAAGCGAGCGACCCCGAACTTGGGAAAATGTGGACGGAACGGATAGACGGAATGGTGGTCTATACTCCGGCAGAATTGGAAGAACGGTTGTCTGAAGCCGGATTTTCATCCATCATAACAATCCGTAAAAAGGACGAAATACATATTATAGCACATAAATGAATAGATTTAGATTATGAATGCAATCAAAAACATAACAATAGGTCATACTGAACGACTTTACAAGCCTGTCGGTTACACCATGCTTGCCAACTTGGCGAATATCGTGCCGTTTTGCCTCTCCATAGAGGCAATACGCATCATTTTCAATGCGTTTGACGAAAGCGGACAACCGCTTGACACCGTCCGCCTTTGGTGGATATTCGGCGTGATGGCCGCTTACATGCTGGTCATGGCTTTGGCGGAACGGGCATCTTACCGTGCCAATTTCCGTGGAGCCTACGAAATGAGTGCTTCAGGACGCTTGTCGCTGGCGGAACACCTGCGGAAGCTTTCGTTGGGTTTTCTATCAAGGCGTGACCCTGGCGACTTGTCCTCCATGCTGATCACGGATTTCATGATGGCGGAAACTGGAATCTCACATCATCTGCCCCAATTGATGGGCGCAGTGGTGATGCCCGTATTGGCTTTTGCTTCACTAATATGGATAGACTGGAGGATGGCGATCAGTATGTTTGCCGCCTTGCCGCTTGCATTGCTCGTGCTGTGGGCAAGCACAAAGGCTCAGCGAAGTCTGAGTGGCAGACAAATCCAAGCAAAAATAAACGCAGGAAACCGATTGGAAGAATACCTACAGGGCATCAGGGTAATGAAAGCATACAATCTGTTGGGCGACCGTTTTGTCCGGCTGCGCAACGCCTTTGCCGAGCTTCGCCGTGCCTGTATCCGACAGGAAGCCCTGTTGGGGCCGTTCGTCTTGTTTAGCATTACGTTAGTCCGTGCCGGATTGACGATAATGGTACTGTGCGGCACTTACCTTCTATTGGGAGGCGAGCTTTCCATCCTTGTGTTCGTGCTGTTCCTCGTGGTCGGCTCCCGCGTGTTCGACCCTCTGACTTCCGCCCTGACCAATTTCACCGAGTTCCGATACTTTTCCATTGCCGGAGGGCGTATCCTTACCTTGATGAACGAGCCTGAAATGAAAGGAGAACGCCCGTCTCCGGCGGCAGGAGACATTCGATTTGAGCATGTATCGTTTGCCTATCAGGACAAGGAAGTACTACACGACATAACCGTCACGCTCCTCAAAAACTCATTGACGGCCCTTGTAGGTCCTTCGGGAAGCGGGAAAAGCACGGTAATGAAACTTTGCGCCCGTTTCTATGACCCTCAGCAGGGACGCATCTTCTTTGGCGGTGTACCGATGGACGAAATAACTCCCGAAAGCCTTATGAGCCACATCTCTATGGTGTTCCAAGATGTCTATCTGTTTCAAGACACCATACGCAACAATATCCGTTTCGGCAAGACGGATGCGACAGACGAGGAAATCATTGCCGCCGCCAAGAAAGCCTGTTGCCACGACTTCATAATGCACTTGCCGCAAGGGTACGACACAATGGTGGGCGAAGGAGGCTGTACTTTGTCAGGAGGCGAGAAGCAACGCATATCCATTGCCCGCGCCATGCTGAAAGACGCACCGGTCATACTGCTGGACGAAGCGACCGCCTCGCTCGACCCAGAAAATGAAGTAGAGGTACAAAAGGCCATCGACTCTTTGATTAAAGGACGCACTGTCATTGCTATTGCCCACCGACTTAAAACCATCAAGGATGCCGACCAGATAATCGTCTTGGATAAAGGACGGATAAAGGAAGAAGGCTCACACGATGAGC
>CAJLMA010000016.1 GCA_905207705.1 uncultured Prevotellaceae bacterium | reverse complement strand
CGTCTCGGCAGTGTAAAAAATAAGCAAGCCCATTTTTCACATTGCGCTCGACTTTGCGTATATTTGCCACATAAACCGCAATTATTAACATTTATTCAACTTCAAGAGATGGCAAAGCTTTTAAAATCGATATTTCCGCTATTCGTCTGCATGACCATGATGCTCATGGCCACTTCCTGCGAAGTCACCATCTTAGACAGCGACCCGCTCGTGGGCGGAGACTGGGTGTTGACCTACGACGACCGTGGCTATGTCCCCGACTACATGGTCGACTACTACTCTTTCTACCCCGACCACTCGGGACGATACGGATACTATGACGACTACGGCTACTGGAATGAATGGATGTTCTCATGGTACACCTCGGGCGACAGGCTCGACATCCAGTATTACGACGGCAGTTGGGAAACATACTATTTCTACTTCAGCAACGGCGACCTGATCCTATGGGACGGGTACAACCCCAACTGGTACAACGGATATGTCAAATATTACTAACCACAAACATGTATAACAAAAAAATGACACACACTAAATCACGAGCCATGCAACTGATGGCCATGGCACTAATCATGATTACCTCAGTATTCATGACATCCTGTCTCAAAGATGAAGAACCGACTCCCCTCCCCGACCCCGATGTCCATTACCTGACTCCTCTTGCAGCCACAAGCTGGAAGCTTGCAAAAACAAACGGTCAAGAAGTCACCGACGAAACAAAAGTGGAATATTATTACTGGGATGCCCGTGGAGTGGGCACCTACACATTCTACGACACAAAAGCCGAGGAATGGACAAGCTACGACTTTGAATGGGACTCCTACTTGATGCGCACTGTCATACTTACTTTCACATCACCTGAAGAGGTTAAAGGATTCCAAACCCAATTCCTATATTCGGTAAAAAACGAGACATTGACAATCGACACCGGCTTGGCATCATTCGAATTTGTACCTTACTCCGACGATGAGCAACAACAGGCAATCTGAATCATGCCGTACACGATACAAGGCGACCACCGACGCTTCTTACGCATACGAAGCCGGGATGGTCGCCTTAATCATGTCATCTGATATTAAATTTCATCAACTTATCGATATCATCGGCTTCCTACGCTAAATCCTATTTTAGGATTCGCACACATTATTTACATAAATTTCTTGAAATAGTACCGATTTTATTTGGAAGTGATATTTTATTTAAATACATTTGAAAAGTCTTTTTTGATAGAAAAAAGTGAATTGACGAGAAAGTTTGTGTTGCCAGCCGTAAAAAAGCATAATGACAACTTAATTCCGACCGCCTTAAATATTAAAAATTTTTATTTATCATATATTAATGCTTGTATGAATTTTATTACTCATTCAACTACCATTGAAAAAAATGCCATACAAGGCTCTTGCAACATCGTGATGCCGATTATTTGGATAGACAGCACGTTCTATATCAGCGCGTAAGCTGAGACTATACACGGATTCCATTATGCAAAAGCTGCATACCGACATGTCGAAAATGCAGCAGTAATTATTTATCAATTGACAAATGGTATTATAATCCATTAATTGAACAATCTCAACAATTTTCATAAATGACAACAATTAATTCATTTCGCTTATGAAGAAACAGTATGCTTTGTTAGTAGCTATGTGCCTGGCATGCGGAACACCGTTTTCTCCAAACTTGCTGAATTCGGGATTTTCGGCAATGGCACAAGCCTCCAGCACAATCACCGGCGTGGTGACTGATGAATCAGGAGCACCGCTCATCGGAGCTTAAGTAATAGTAAAAGGTAGCGACGTCGGAATGGCGACCGATACCGAAGGTCGTTTCCACATCCGCGCCAAAGTGGGCGACACTCTCGAGATATCTTATGTAGGACAGGAATCCAAAGAAGTACAAATCACATCTCTGGGAGAGTTGCACATAACCCTTTCTTCGGGAGCCACAAGCCTCGACGAAGTGGTGGTTACAGCTCTTGGTATCAAGAAAGACCGTAAATCACTCGGATACGCAATCGATGAAATCGATTCCGACGAGCTCATGAAAAACAAGTCGACCAACGCCATCAACTCCCTCTCGGGTAAGATTGCCGGCGTGAGCATCACTCAAGGCAGCGGCGCGGCAGGTGCAGGCTCGCAAATCATCTTGCGTGGTGGTACATCTCTCGAACGCGACAACCAGCCTTTGTTCGTTGTCGACGGTATCATCTACGACAACTCTACTTCGGTCATCGGTAACTCCGCTTTCGACGGTACGACATCGACCTCTTCTACCAACTCCAACCGTGTGATGGATATCAACCCCGAAGATATCGAGAGCATGTCGGTGCTGAAAGGCCCGGCCGCTTCGGCTCTTTACGGTTCGCGTGCTTCGGCAGGTGTCGTTATCATCACCACCAAGAAAGGTAAAGAAGGTGCAGTGGAAGTTAACTTATCGGCTAAATACACTACCACTTGGGCCAAGAACCTGCCTAAATATCAAAAGAAATACAAACACGGTTTCGTACAAGACACCTATAACGACGATGACGGCACATTAGAAAGTACCGTATACGACGACTTCTCATACAACTCATGGGGAGCTCCGGCCCAACCGGGTGAAAAGATATACGACAACATCGGCGACTTCTTCGACCAAGGTGGCGCATGGGATACCAACATAAGCGTTTCGGGCGGTAGCAAGAACAACTCGTTCTTCCTCTCAGGCTCGTTCTACGACCAAGACGGTATCATTCCTACCACAGGCTACACCAAGACCACATTCCGCTTCAACGGCGAGCAAAAGTGGAAAATATTCACTTTCAGCGCAAATGCCGCTTATTCGCAAGCTCGTACCGACAAGACCCTCACTTCAGCAGGTCTTTACGGCTCAGGTGGTCAAGGTACGATGATCAACGTATTCCGCTGGAACCCGTTTGACGACATGAAGCACTACTTGAATGAAGACGGAACACGCTATCGCATGTTCGGCGAACGTCTCGATGTTACTGAGGAACGCGACAACCCGTATTGGATACTCAACCGTAACAAACTCGAAGATAATACCGAACGCTTCACAGGAAACTTCAGCATTCGTGCCGATATTACCGACTGGTGGTGGATCTCATTCCGCATGGGTATGGACTCCTATACTACCGAAAACTCGACTACAATCGGTGAAGGCGGTGTTTACAAAGAAGCTTGGCAGAATGGTATGTACAGCGAAAACTCTCAACGCTACCAATACCTCACTACCAACTTGATGACCAACTTCAACAAGCAATTCGGCGACTTCAACTTCAACTTGATGCTCGGCACTTCGACCGACGACACCAAGATAGACACCAACTACCGCATGGCTTGGGACTTCACAGTGCCGGGATTCTATTCATTTGACAACGCGCTCGACACCAACCGCGACTTCCAGAACATCAAGTCACGCAAGAGACTTCTCGGCGTGTTCGGTGAATTCCGCGCCGACTGGAAAAACACCGTATTCTTGACCGTAACAGGACGTAACGACTGGACCTCTACACTTCCTATCGACAACCGTTCCTACTTCTATCCCTCGGTGGGTGGTGCAATCGTGTTCACTCAATTCTTGCAAGACCATGGCTGGATGGACGACGATATCCTTTCATTCGGACGCATCCGCGCTTCTTGGGCCCGCGTGGGTAAGGACACCGACCCGTATCAGACCAACACTTACTTGTGGCCTGTCGGAACATTTATCGGCAACCACACCGGTATGGGTAACAACTGGGAAGCAGGTAACCCGTATTTGAGACCCGAAATCACAGAGTCGACCGAATTGGGTCTTGAATTGCGCTTCTTCAACAACCGTTTACGCTTTGACTACGCTTACTACACCAACAACTCTTACGACCAGATCATGAGCCCGCGCTTGTCCAACTCCATCGGTTACATCTTGCGTCGAGTAAATGCCGGTGACATTTACAACAAGGGTATGGAATTAAGCATCGGCGGCGTACCTGTCGCTACAAAAGACTGGACTTGGGAATCCAACATCAACCTTTACGGAAACCGTGGTACCGTAGGCAACTTGCTTCCGGGCGTGGACATCCTTTATGTAACCGACGCTCAGGTCGGAAATGCAAAGGCTGCTTCCTACAATAACGGTGACTTCATGGCAATCTCAGGTAGCGTATGGAGCCGCACTCCCGATGGCCGCGTAATACTCGATGCCAACGGAATGCCAACAGGTGACAAAGACGTAACGACCATACAGATTGGTAACCGCGAGCCACGCGTACAAGGTGGTTGGAACAACACCGTCACTTGGAAGAACTGGACATTCAACATGTTGTGGGAATTCCGTTTCGGCGGCGACGTTTACAATGGCACTCAATACGAAATGACAGTTGCAGGTATGAGCGAACGCACCGAAGGCCGCGACCACCTCGTTATCACAGGAGCTCAAAACGTCGGAACAACCGACAATCCTGTATATCAAGATGCCCGCTTCGAATTCTTTGCCGACCAGATTTACATGTACAACGGCCGTGAAACAAGTGGTGCAACCATCATCAACAACTATTGGCAGAATTACTACCCTGTTGAAGCAGCCAACTTCATCACAAAGGTTAATTCTTTGCGCTTGCGCACAATATCTCTGTCATACCAATTACCGGAATCTATCCTTGCTAAGACCAAAGTCATCAAGCGTGCCAGCGTCACTGCCACGGCCAACAACATATTGTTGTTCACCAACTACGACGGTGATCCCGAGTCGGCTCTAAGCTCTGGTTCAGTAGGTTCTTCATCGGTTGGCATCGACTACTGTGGAGTTCCTTCAACGGCAAGTTTCTCGTTCGGAGTTAATCTAACGTTCTAATTTCTTGTGTCACTTTTAAATACTAAAACAATATGAAACTATATAAAAAGTTATCTTTAGGAATAGTGGCTTGCCTGTCGCTCGTTTCTTGCAACGACTGGCTCGACATTAACCAAAACCCAAACACCCCGGCTTCGGAGGATGCGGCCTATTACTACCGCCTGCCTTGGTGCCAGTTCTACCTCGAACACGGATATATGATTACCGCCAGCAACGTTGACTACTACTGCGGATTGGTCGTCGGCACAAATACCCGTGAAGGCGGTGCCACGAAGTGGAACTTCAGCGTAACCAACCGTGCAGCAAACTGCCAGCAATGGTTCTTCGTGCCTTGCGGAAGCAACTTGCAAGCCATGTATGACGATGCGATGGCAGCAGGAGCCTACCATTATGCCGCCGTTGCCAAGTACATGCGTGCATTCGGCTTCATGGAAATGGTCGACATATTCGGTGAAATTCCTTATGAAGAAGCCCTCACCTCATCAATAGTAGCACCGGCCTACAACACCGGCAAGGAAGTATTCCTCGGCTGCGTGTCAGAGCTTGAAGAAGCCATCGAACTTTTCCAACGCACCCAAGAAGACGGCGCAGTGGAGCTTGCGATTGGTGACAGTTGGAACGGAGGTAGCACCGACAAATGGCTAAAAATGTGTTACTTGTTGAAGGCTCGCTGGTTGAACCACCTTTCAAAGAAGCAACAGGGTTCTTACAAAGAAGGTAAATATGACCCGGACGAAATACTCCGCTGCCTTGACCTCGCCCAACAAAGCAATGCCGACAACACGTTGATCAGGCATACCGATACCAATGGTAACACCCACGATGTGCAAGGATGGAATGAAACCGTCGACTATTCTGCAATGTTCTCATGCGTCGGAATGAACAGTAACTATTATGTTTCCAAGTGGTTCTGCGATCTACTTACCAATTTCAAAAATTACGGTGTTGAAGACCCGCGTGCCGACAAGTTCATCCCTTGGACCCGCTCTCAAAAGTCGGCTAATTCTCCTGCCGAAATCAAGTGGTCGGACGATGGCTTGTGGCGTCGTTCACTCGGGGTCGACCTACAATCCAACATATTGAGCAGCAGCGGCCCGTTTGCAGTATCTTACAACGCTGCCGACTCTGCCATAACAATAACTGTTTCGGGAGAAGGTGGTTCTTACGACGTAATCATTCCGCCACGCACCAAATATTGCGCAACGACCGCCGCCCAACGTCTTGGTGATACAGTATATGTACAGGTGCGCAGCGGTAGCGAAGGCTACAACGGATTCCGCGACTTGATGTACCGTTACGATGAAAATGACGACGCTACCGCTATCAGCGGTGTATTCCATGTTCGTCCAAACACTCCGACAGTCATGGCTTCTTACGCCGAAGCTTGCTTCATCCGCGCCGAAGTCTTGATGCGCCGAGGTGACAAGGGTGGTGCCTTCAATGCTTATAAAAACGGTATCAAAGCAAACATCGACTTCGTTAACGACCAGCTTCAGACATGGGTAGGTGAAAACGAAGACTTGGCCGACTGCCCGTCATTCACTCCTATGAAACAAGAAGACATCGAAAACTTCTTGAACAACGGCATAGGAAACGCTGGCGATATCACAATGGGACATATCATGACACAGAAAATGATTGCAATGCTCTATTCTGTTGAATTATGGAACGACATGCGCCGTCACGATTGGGATCCTAATGTATTCATTGGCTGGGACAAGCCTTATGAATACAAGAACAGCCCGGCATTCTGGGATTACTTGCCTCAAGACAAGTTACCACGCCGCTGGGGACAGGCTTCTTATGAAACCGATTACAACTACGCCAACCTCGAAGCAATCGGTAGCGAAGTGCCGGGAGCTCTCGAATTGCCGACCGATGGTGGTGCATGGTACTCTTCTCGCCAAATTTGCACATTGCCTGTTTGGTGGGATTCGACCCAAGAATAATGCCTGACAAGACATAAAGACCTTCAAGAGGATGCACTTCATTCCAAGTGCATCCTCTTTTTTTGTGCCAAATCGCGAGTGTGGCACTCATTTTGCAATACCCGTGTCGATGAATGTTTTTCACGCATTAATGTCATGGACAATATTTTCACCTATGCCGTGATAGCCTTCACGTCGCTGTTCACGTTAATGGATCCGCTGGGCGTGATGCCGGTCTTCCTTGAAATGACCGACGGGCTGAAAAACAGCGAACGCCGCCGCATTGCCTTCAAGGCTTGCATGGTGACATGCCTGCTCCTTATCTTGTTTGCCGTGTCGGGCAAATTCCTATTCCGGTTTTTCGGCATTTCCACCAACGGATTCCGCATCGTAGGCGGCATAATAATCTTCAAGATAGGCTACGACATGCTGCAAGCCCGTCTCACCAACATGAAAATGAACGACTCGGAACGTGGCTCCTACAGTGACAACATCACCGTCACACCGCTTGCCATTCCGCTGTTGTGCGGCCCCGGAGCGATAGCGACCGTAATAACCTTGATGCAGGATGCCCCCGACAACATGACAAAATTGGTAATGCTCGGTGTCATCGTTTTCACAAGTTTCGTGTCGTTTGTCATCCTGTGCGCGTCGGCATCGCTGCTCCGCTTCCTCGGCAAGACCGGCAACAACGTGATAATGCGCCTCATGGGTCTCATCCTGATGGTGATTGCCGTTGAATGCTTCATCGGCGGAATGCGCCCTATACTCACCGACATAATCGGCCGGGCAATGGCCGGGTAAACGAGTCAAAAGGCTTTGCAAGGGAACCTCACAGGCCGGCCTGTTTTTTCTTTTTGTTACGTTTTTGTACTAATTTTGCAGACCAAATTACATTTTATGGCTGCAAAAACAGTATATACAAATAAAGAAATCTGGAAAATTGCCTATCCTTGCCTCATAAGCCTTGTCATGGAACAAATGATCGGTGTTACCGACACCATTTTCCTTGGCCATGTTGGTGAAGTGGAGCTTGGGGCATCGGCGCTTGCCGGCGTGTACTATGTAGTGATTTTCATGCTCGGTTTCGGATTCACAACCGGGGCACAAATCATCATGGCCCGGCGCAACGGCGAGCAGGAATATAAGAAAATGGGAGAAGTGTTCTACCACGGCCTGTATTTCCTAATGGCACTTGCCATAGTGGCATTCACTGCCACAAATGCCTTTTCTCCGCAACTGCTCGGAGCAATGATTTCCGACCCCGATATATACCGCGCGGCCGAAAGCTACATAGAATGGCGCATCTTCGGACTCTTTTTCGCTTTTGCTGCCGCCATGTTCAGGGCATTCTACATAAGCAGCACCCACACCAAGACATTGACTCTCAACTCGGTGGTCATGGTACTGTCTAACGTGGTGTTCAATTACGTCTTGATTTTCGGGAAATTCGGATTCCCGGCAATGGGCATCGGCGGTGCCGCCCTCGGCTCAACACTGGCCGAGATGGTTTCGCTCATATTCTTCATCATATACACGTCGCGCCGCATCGATTGCCGCAAGTACGCGCTTAACCGCCTTGCAAAGTTCCACTTTGCCACGCTCAAGAAAATATTCCCGGTATCGTTCTGGACAATGGTGCAAAGTTTCATTTCTCTTTCCACATGGTTCCTCTTTTTCCTCTTCATCGAGCACCTTGGCAAAGAGCCGCTTGCCATAACCAACATCATACGCAGCATCTCAGGCCTGCTTTTCATGATAATATCGGCATTTGCGGCCACTTGCAGCTCGCTCGTCAGCAACTTGATTGGCTCGGGAAACACCGAAAGCGTAATCCCGACCATCAAACAGCATTTGCGCCTCGCCTACCTGTCGATATTGATTCCGATCATCATATTCCTTGCATTCCCGACACTGATATTAAGCGTATATACCGATATACCAAACCTCATAGACGGTGCCGTGGCATCCCTGTGGGTGCTATGCACATCCTATATTTTCACTGTCCCAGCCCAAATATGCTTCCAGTCAATTTCGGGAACAGGAAACACACGCATGGCCTTCATGCTCGAAATGATGGCTCTCGTCATTTATGTGCTATATTGCAGCATAATAATAGGATGGATGAAAGTCGACGTGGCATTGTGCTGGACATCCGAGCATGTATATGGCCTGTGCATAGTGGCATTTTCCCTATTGTATCTGCGCAGCGGCCGCTGGAAAGGCAAAAAAATATAAAATTTCTGTTCTTTGATGGACACACATGCCTGTCAGTCGCATAATTCATTATATATTAACATATTATCTCAACACAAAATAATAATACATGAGGTGATTTTAATCCCATAAACACCTGTTTGGCCGGTCAAAAGAACTCTCATTAAACAAAATTGTAATAATATTGTTACAAAAGTTTAAAATATAGTGCGTAACTTTGCAGGTGATTAAATGAATCATTTACCAAAATTTTAAAACTTTATGGGAAAAATCAAGCGTTTTTATGTCGCAACATTACTACTCATGTTTGTTGCAATCATGAATGCTCAAGTTACCACCTCAAGCATGCAAGGGAAAGTGCTTGCCGGTGACGAGCCTGTAATTGGTGCCACAGTCTATGTAAAACACGAGCCTTCTGGTTCTGACTACGTTGTAGCTACGAACGAAGAGGGCTCTTTCAATTTACAAGGACTCCGTACAGGCGGCCCTTATACCGTCGAAGTCAACTACATAGGCTACAAAAAAGCCATCTTCGAGGGTATCACACTACGATTAGGTGAAAATTACATCCTTAACGTGTATCTCGAAGAGACTTCTGAGATGCTCGACGAAGTTGTAATAACGGCTAACCGCCCAAGCGAACAGCTCGGCACAAACACTGCCGTAAGCCAACGCCAAATCGAAACGTTGCCTACAATCAACCGCAGTATTGACGACTTCACCAAGTTGTCTCCATTTGCAGGCAGCAGCAACTCGTTTGCAGGTCGTGACGGTCGTTACAACAACGTGACAATCGACGGTGCCTCGCTCAACAACCGTTTCGGTTTGAACACCAACAACTTCCCCAGCGGCGATGCTCAACCAATCTCGCTCGATGCCATCGAGGAAATCAGCGTCAACGTTTCTCCGTTCGACGTGAAATATTCAAGCTTCACCGGTGCGTCAATCAATGCCGTTACAAAAAGCGGTACTAACGAGTTCAAAGGTTCGGTTTACACCTACCAGAAACCTGACGGATGGGCTGGAAGCCACATCGGAGAAAACTCAATCTCAAACTTTGACACTTATCGCTCACAAATGTACGGTTTGACTTTGGGCGGTCCTATATTGAAGAACAAACTCTTCTTCTTCGTCAGCGCAGAATATGAAAAGAGCCAAGAGCCGGGTATCCTCTGGAAACCAAGCACCGACGGTGAAAGCAACAGCGCAAACCACATTTCGCGCACTACCTACGCCGACCTCGAAACAATGAGCAACTTCTTGCGCCAAAACTACAACTACGACCCGGGACAATACTCTGCATTTGACCCGTTCCAAAGCGAAAACTGGAAATTGATGGCGCGTGTTGACTGGAACATCAACCAAAACCACAACATCTCGGTGCGTTTCAACACAGTCAACTCTAAGAACGACCAGTCTATCAGCTCAACTTCATCAGTTATAACCCGTACCAACTCAGGTCGTTACAGCATCGACTCATTTGCATTCGGAAACTCAAACTACAGCTTCAACGACGTTGTAACCTCGATCTCGGGTGAATGGAACGGTCGCCTTTCGGACAACGTTCAAAACAAGTTGCTCGCAACTTACACTCACATCGCAAACACCCGTAACACCAAGGGTGCCGACATGCCTATGGTCGACATCTACAAGGATGGCCGTCAATACATGACATTCGGTACTGAATTGTTCTCGCCTTACAACAAAGTTGAAAACAATGTTGCAAGCATCGTCGACAACGTGAACATCAGCCTTGGTAACCACTTCCTGACTGCCGGATTCTCTTTTGAATACCAATATTTCATGAACTCATACTTGCGTGCTCCTTACGGATACTATCGTTATGATTCAATGGAAGACTTCATGAACGGCGCCCAACCTGCATTGTATGGCATCACTTACGGATACAACGGGCAAACCGCTCCTGGTGCCGAACTTTCTTTCGGAATGACAGGCTTGTACATCCAAGACGAATGGACCATCAATCCTAACTTCCGTTTGACCGGCGGCTTGCGCATCGATGTTCCTACCTACTTCGACGACCTCAACGGCAACCCTGCCATCGCCAATGAAACATTCCTCAACGGCGAACGCGTTGACGTTTCCAAGTGGCCTTCGGCCAAGGTTCTTTGGTCTCCGCGCGTAGGATTTAACTGGGACGTCCTCGGCAACGACAAGGTTGTCATCACCGGTGGAACAGGTATATTCACAGGTATGCTCCCATTCGTTTGGTTCACCAACCAACCGACCAACGCAGGACAAATGCAAAACATGGTGGAATTCACTCGCGAACAATTACCTGCCAACTTCAAGTACAATCCTAACTGGAGAGAAACACTTGAAAAATATCCCGACATGTTCCCGTCGGTTCCGGGTGAAACTGTTCCGGGCGCAATCGCATTCGTTGACCCTGACTTCAAGTTGCCGCAAGTATGGCGTTCGAGCATCAATGCCGAAATCCAATTGCCTTACGACTTCCAATTGTCGGTCGGCGCAATGTACACTCGCGACATCTACAACGTAGTACAAAAGAACATCAACCTTGCCGACCCTGTAGGCGTGTATGAAGACCAACCGGGACGTGTATTCTGGGATAACAGCACTTCTAAGGATGCCAACGGAAACACCATTTATGGCAACCGCGTAAACAGCAAGACCAACACCGTAATCAAGTTGACCAACGGCGACAAGAAAGGTTATCAATACTCGTTCAACTTCGTGTTGACAAAGAAACTTGACTTCGGTTTGACCGGTTCGTTCGGTTACACTTATTCAATGGCTAAGGACTTGACTGCCAACCCGGGTTCTTCGGCTGCTTCGGTATGGCAAAACAACGTTGCGATTAACTCGCTCAACGACCCTGAATTGTCTTACTCTTTGTTCTCGACTCCTCACCGCCTTGTAGGTAACTTGTCTTATGAATTGCAATCGGGTATCATGAAGTCGACATTCTCGTTGTTCTACACAGGTGCTCCCCAAGGTCGTTACTCTTACACTTATTACAACGACATGAACGGTGACGGCAACTACTCCGACCTCATCTACATCCCTGCTACCAAGGATGAACTCAACTTCGTAGACGTGGTTGACAACGGTGAAGTAGTTTACTCTGCACAACAACAAGCCGAAGACTTCTGGAACTATGTCAACAACGACAAGTACCTCAAGAACCACAAAGGCGAATACGCTCAACGCAACGCCGGCTTGATGCCTTGGTTGCACCGCTTCGACTTCCGTTACGCTCAAGACTATGATATCAAGATCGGTCAACGCAACTACGGCTTGCAACTCAGCGTCACTGTCCTCAACATCGGCAACCTGTTCAAGTCTACTTGGGGCGCATACCGCACTTCGGGCTTGACAAGCTATGACAACGTTCAAATTCTGCAAACTACAAGCAAAGTAGGTGAAAAGCTTGCTTACCAAGTAAATGCAGAGTCTCACGAAGAATTTATCGAAAACACCCGCTGGACTCCTGAAACTACCACCGGTAGCGCATGGCAAATCCAATTCGGTGCAAAGATTACATTCTAAGCCGAGAATCAATTAACTCCATATAGAAACACCTGCATGAGGTCGCTCATGCAGGTGTTTTTTTATAATATATTTCGCAACTCGACATAAAAGAGCTTATATGTGCCTAATATGGACATTGCAATTTCCTGAATTGTATATTTGTTTGTAACTTTGATGCCAAAATCACATAAACACCATATACTATGGACGAAACAAACGCCTCTCATGGGAACTTGTTGACAAAATTCCTCAAAAGCAAAAAACCGATATTCTATATAATCGCCATAGTGGCAATGGCCGCAATATCGATGGCCTACTTCTATCCCGATGCGATGGAAGGCAACGTGTTGCGCCAGCACGACATGATGCAAGGTGCCGCAGTCGGGCATGAGGCTCAAGTGTACAAAGAGCAAACCGGCGAAACGACACGATGGACCAACTCCCTATTCTCGGGGATGCCTACATTCCAGATTTCCCCGTCCTATGGCAGCAGTGCGCTGTTGTCGTGGATAGGCAACGTGTACGGGCTATGGTTGCCATCTCCGGCCAACCTGCTGTTCATGATGATGGTCGGATTCTTCATTCTGCTCATAGCATGTCGGGTTAAGTGGTACACGGCCCTCATCGGTGCTATCGCCTACGGCTTCTCTTCCTATTTCATAATCCTCATAGGAGCCGGACACATTTGGAAATTTGTCACGCTCACGTATGTTCCACCCACAATAGCAGGAATAATATGGTGTTATCGTGGCCGTTATTTGGCCGGAGGAGCAGTGGCGGCGTTGTTTGCAGCAATGCAAATAGCATCCAACCATCCACAAATGTCCTACTACTTCTTGTTCCTTATCGCTGCCCTCGCCATAGGATACCTCGTGAAAGCCAAGCGTGAAGCGAAGATGAAGCAATGGTGCATCGCGACAGGCTCTCTGCTCGTTGCCGCAATACTTGCAGTGCTTGCCAACTCGCCAAACTTGTACAACACCTATCAATATAGCAAGGAAACCATTCGTGGCGGACACTCGGAAATCGCAGCACAAAGCGAAAATTCCACCAAAGGCGGTCTCGACAAGGATTACATAACGGCTTGGAGCTACGGAATTTCTGAAACGTTCACATTGATGGTGCCTAATGTTGACGGCGGAGCCACAATAAAGCCTGAAAAAGGCTCTAACATAATGCTATCCTTGGCCGAAACTTCTAAAGCCCAGGAAATGCTTCAAAAAGGTGAAATATCGCCACAAGATTACCAATACTTGTCGCAATTCCCTCAATACTTCGGTGACCAGCCCATGACAAATGGCCCTGTATATGCAGGTGCACTCGTAGTGGCTCTGTTCATCATCGGATGCATCGTGATAAAAGGTCCTGTGAAATGGGCGATGCTCATCGCCACGATAATAACCGTCATGCTGTCGTGGGGACACAACATGATGTGGTTCACCGACCTGTTTATCGACTACTTTCCCATGTACAACAAATTCCGCACGGTATCGAGCATCCTTGTCGTGGCCGAGCTCACCATCCCGTTATTGGCGATGCTCGCGCTCAATAAGATTCTGACCGAAAAAGACTTCCTCCGCAACCACGCCAAGACGGTATTCATAACGATGGGGGCTTGTGCCGTTGTGTGCCTGTTCATATATCTCTTCCCGGGCATGTTCAACCTGTTCTCACAGTCTGAAAAAGAAGGACTGCTCAATCAAGGACTGGCACAGCAGCTGCCAACGCTGTTTGCTGCCGTCGAGAAAGTGAGGGCTTCAATGATTTCGGCCGATGCAATGCGCAGCTTCATAATCATAATCCTTGGCATGGGCATATTGTTTGTCATGATGACAGGAAAAATTAAAGCCGCCACTGCCGCCGTCTTGACAGGAATCGTTATATTACTCGACCTTTACACCGTCAACAAACGTTACCTTGACACCGACTCGTTCACCGAGCCGGTGCCTGCCGGACAACAGCAATTTGCCATGCGTCCTGCCGATCAAGCTATTTTGCAAGACACTACTCAAAATTACCGAGTATATGACATCCAGAATTTTGCCGAAGCAATGCCATCCTACTACCACAAGGCCATAGGAGGATATCATGCCGCAAAATTGTCAAGATACCAAGACTTGATCGACTACCAAATAAGTCAAGGCAACATGGCCGTGCTTAACATGCTCAATACGAGGTACTTCATCGCAAGCGACACGACAGTGCAATTCAACCGTGGCGCATTGGGCAACGCGTGGTTTGTCAACTCGCTCAAATATGTCGATACGCCGGTTGAAGAAATGCAATTCCTAGACAGCTTCAATCCTTCTACCCAGGCAGTTGCCGACAAGAAATTTGAGCAAGCACTCGGAAGTGCCGATTTGGCCGGAAAGGCTCCGGGCGATACCATATTTGAAACGACTTACGCTCCTAACCGGCTCACATATCACGCAAATACAGCCAATGGCGGGCTCGCAGTGTTCTCCGAAATATACTTCCCGTGGGGATGGACTGCAACAATCGACGGACAAGAGGCCGAAATAGGTCGCGTAAACTATGTGCTCAGGGCTTTGAGGATTCCGGCAGGAAGCCATACGATAGAATTTGCTTTCGAGCCTAAATCGGTCACTGTAACCGAAACGCTCGCTTATATATCAATCATAATAATATACCTGGCAGTAATCGCCGCAATTGCAAAAAGCGCATACACGGCGGTTACAGTCAAAAAACAATAAAAAGACTTCAGACATTGGGAAAATTAAAACGTCTCAGTTCGGCTCTCAGCCGATATTCTGCAAGTAAAGGTTATGGCATACACTCTCCGTTTGCCTACAAGTTTGTCACGACCGTGCTCGATGAGCAGTGCATGTATTACAGTTATGAAGATTTAGACCTCATGCGCTCGGCCGTTATAGAAAAAACAAAAGAAAGACTTGGATTCAAACCAAGACCCATACAACTTTCGGAAGCTGCTTTGCTGTTCCGCATAACCAATTTCTACAATCCCTCGGCCATACTGCAATTGGGCAGTAGCTATGGAGTGGCTGTGGCAAGTTCAATGCTTGTTTCACGCAAAAGCAAGCTCGTACTACACGACAACGCTGTTAAAGAGAACGAAACGGCGATGCAAATACTTGAAAAATACCAAAGTCGTACCATATATTGCGATTCGGCTGCCAATGCCATACAAACCTATCAGAAAACATGCGACAACGATTTCGGTGCATTTGCAGTGATTAACAACATTACCAATGATGAATTTCAGGCAGTGGCCGAATTTCTAAGTCACACTGCCGCCGATACAAACGGCGTAGCCATAATCCGCAACATTGCAACATCGGCAATAATGGCTCAATTGTGGGATAGCTGCCGCGCAGTCATGGAACATGGCATGACCTTTTCCAATGAGAAAATAGCCATAATCGTTTTCGACCACAAGTTGCCTCGGCAAGATTTTAAACTCTGGCTGTAAAAGTATATCCTACGCCATTAATTGGGAGGACAATCATATTAAAATACTAATTTTTAGGTATTTCCTGTCTTTCATGAAGTAACTTACTTTGTAAACGTAGTTAACATAAATAAAGTTATGATGAAAAAAACAGGAATTTTCTATGGCTCATCGACAGGAACTTGCCAAGAAATTGCAAAGTCGATAGCAAAAAAACTTGGGATAAGCAACAACGATGTGATTGACATTGCCAATGCAAATGCATCACAAATAGAATCTTACGATAATCTGCTTCTAGGCACTTCCACTTGGGGCGTCGGGGACATGCAAGATGATTGGTATGAAGGCATAAACATCGTAAAATCAGCCAATCTCTCAGGCAAAACCGTGGCACTGTTCGGTTGTGGTGACTCGGAGTCTTATTGCGACACTTTTTGCGACGGCATGGGTGAAATATACAACTCCCTGAAAGGAACAGGGTGTGCGTTCATAGGGCAGGTTCCTGCCGATGATTACTCTTTCTCTTCGTCAAATGCCATTGTCGGCGACAAATTCGTCGGCCTTGCCATCGACGACGTGAATGAAAGCGACAAGACCGAACGCCGCATCAGTTCATGGATTGATGCCATTAAAGGCTTGTTATAATCGACAATAACCAGCTATCACCATAAAATATAACATCATGACCGCAAACATAAACCCCGAAATCGTCCAAGTATTCTTGAACCAAATATACGAGTTCAAAAAAGGCGTGCGCCGCATGGTACTTTTCACTGCCGAAAAAAAATATGAGGACTTCACAACACGGAGACTATCAAGCCAAAACATAGATTACTTGATTCAACCAGTGGGAAATGACAAAATAAACCTGTTTTTCGGTAATCAGGATTGCATAAATGCAATCAGATTGATGGTTACAAGACCATTAAACAAACTGACCCCCGAAGAAGACTTTATCCTCGGGGCAATGCTTGGTTATGATATATGCGTACAATGCAAACGTTATTGCCGGCGAAAAAGCAAATGTTGACAACAATTCTCCCAAAGCAACAATCGTGTGAGACAATACATCCCACACGGTTGTATCTTATATCATTCACAAAAACTTCAACGTCGTATTTCCAGAAGTCACGCTAAGCTCGACATCAGCTCCTTCTATCAAAGGCCTGTTATCATCCACATGACCTACCGGGAAATTAAATGCGACAGGATAATCATAAGGTGCTACCATGCGCCTTATCATGTCATACATCGACTCTCCGTTCCTGTCAGGCGATTTATACTCGGTAAACTGCCCGACTATGAGACCTTTCAATCTTTCCAACACGCCGCCAAGCTGCAATGAATACAACATACGCTCTATCTTATAAACCTCCTCGCCTATATCCTCTATAAACAGTATTTTGCCGGCTTCAAGAATATTGAACGGAGTGCCAAGAAGTCCGCACAACACGGCAAGGTTACCTCCCTGCAGTTGACCGGCAACCTCCCCTTGGCGATTGAATTCGTGTGACTCTACTGCGTATTCAGGCTTCCCTCCAGTCAATATGTCCAATATTTCCTTGCTGCAAAGGTCATTCGTTCCAAGTTCGCAAAGGTGCTTGGCCATCGGGGCGTGCATACTTGCAACCCCGGCGTGAATCCATGCCGCATGTAAGGCCGAAATGTCACTGAAACCCATGAGCCACTTAGGGTCGCGATTCAGCACTTCGGGTGACAACTCATGCAACAGATGTACCACGCCATATCCTCCACGGCTGCACAATATAGCCCTGACAGAAGGCTCATTCAAAGCCCACAAAAGGTCATCTAAACGCTCACCGGTCGACGCGCTGTATGTTCCGCACGAGCCTTTGCAGTGATTGCACACTATCGGTTCAAACCCCCATTGTCCCAACACATTGCAAGCCCCGTCAACTAAGGTATCCTTTATATGAGAAGCAGGCGACAAGATTGCCACTTTGTCGCCTGCCTTCAACGATTTTGGGTATATTATCATGATTAAAATGCTTGTTTGCTTGTCATTTTACCTGGCAACCCGGCTTCACTTCGCCTTGAGGGCCTATTACCACAAGACGTCCGTCGGCATCCTCAGCGCTGAGTATCATGCCCTGCGATTCAACACCTTTCAACTTGCGAGGCTCAAGATTGGCAACAAAACATACCTCCTTGCCTATCAAGTCTTCAGGAGCGTAATGCTTGGCGATGCCGCTCACGATTGTACGGCCTCCCATTCCATCGTCAATCTTGAATTGCAATAATTTGTCGGCCTTTGGCACTTTCTTGCACTCCAATACCTTGCCTACGCGTATGTCGATTTTCGCGAAATCGTCATAAGCGATGTTGGCGGCAACCGGCGCAGGTGTGAAATTCTTTATGGCATTTTCTTCACGAGTGCGATGCAATTTCTCTATCTGAGCATCAACTACCGAATCTTCGATTTTCTCGAACAGCAATTCGGGCTTTTCAACCTTGCTACCTGCAGCAAGAATGTCTATGCCACCCAGTTTGCTCCAATCGGCCTCGGACATATTCAACATGTCACGCAATTTCTTGGAAGAGAACGGCAAGAACGGTTCAAATGCTATGGCCAGATTGGCTGTGATTTGCAATGCCATGTTCATTATTGTTGCCACACGATCCAT
Organism: uncultured Prevotellaceae bacterium; assembly: GCA_905207705.1. Lineage (GTDB taxonomy): Bacteria > Bacteroidota > Bacteroidia > Bacteroidales > Muribaculaceae > Avimuribaculum. The sequence goes on along the minus strand of CAJLMA010000016.1, from coordinate 15,878 downwards.
GTCGGTCTTGGCAAGTTTCCAAGGCTCAGTATCGGCAAGATATTTATTACCTATCCTGGCAAGGTTCATTGCATCTTTCAATGCGTCACGGAAACGGAAATGCTCGATGTCGTTGCCCAGTGTTTCCTTGACATTCTTAAACTCTTCAAGAGTCTCTTTATCATAATCAGTCAATTCTCCAAGAGCCGGAATCACGCCGTCAAAGTACTTATGCGTTAGCACAAGCGAACGATTGACGAAGTTACCAAGTATTGCCACAAGTTCATTATTGTTTCTTGCTTGGAAATCTTTCCATGTGAAGTCGTTGTCCTTTGTTTCCGGAGCATTTGCCGTCAACACATAGCGCAACACATCCTGCTTGCCTGGAAATTCCTCAAGATATTCATGCAACCACACAGCCCAATTGCGTGAAGTTGAAATCTTGTCTCCTTCTAGGTTAAGGAACTCGTTGGCCGGTACATTCTCGGGCAATTGATAAGAACCTTCGGCCATGAGCATTGCAGGGAACACGATGCAGTGGAACACGATGTTGTCCTTGCCGATGAAGTTTATTATCCTCGTGTCTTTGCGCTTCCAATAATCTTCCCATGTGTCGGGAAGCAGTTCTTTAGTGTTTGAAATGTATCCTATCGGAGCATCAAACCATACATATAGCACTTTACCTTCGGCTCCTTCCACTGGAACAGGAACACCCCAATCAAGGTCACGACTCACTGCACGCGGCTGCAAGCCCATGTCGAGCCAAGATTTGCATTGCCCATACACATTTGGCTTCCATTCCTTATGTTCTTCAAGAATCCATTTGCGCAATGTCGGTTCCCACTTGTCAAGTGGTAAATACCAGTGCTTGGTCTCTTGCAATACAGGCTTGTTCCCGGTAATTGCCGACCGAGGATTAACAAGGTCGGTGGCATTGAGCGACGTTCCGCACGATTCACATTGATCTCCGTAAGCCCTGTCATAACCGCAATGAGGGCAAGTACCAACGATATAACGGTCGGCAAGGAATTGCTTAGCCTCTTCATCATAATACTGCATGGAAGTTTTTTCTATGAATTCTCCCTTATCATACAATTTACGGAAAAAGTCACTGGCCGTCTTGCAATGTATTTCGCTTGTCGTGCGTGAATATATGTCGAACGAAATGCCAAGTTCTTCAAACGATTTCTTGATTATGTTGTGGTAACGATCCACTATGTCTTGAGGCGACACACCCTCGGCACGAGCCTTTATGGTGATAGGCACACCATGCTCGTCGCTACCACCTATCATTATAACGTCTTCCCCTTTAAGACGCAAATAACGGGTATATATGTCAGCTGGCACATAAACTCCGGCAAGATGCCCTATATGTACCGGACCATTGGCATAAGGCAATGCTGTGGTCACAAGAGTTCGCGCAAATTTCTTTTCCATCTTGTACTTATTATTTAAAGCACAAAATTACAAAAAATTCGCCACACTATCCTTTTTGCAACCATCTGTAATTGTTCAAATTTCAAAACTTTCCCCTGCGACCTGTAATTCCGGCCCATAAGGCACCTGTTTCAGAAATAATATGTGTAGGAAACGTTGGGGATTATCGGGAATATGGAAAATGTCTCATAATAAACATTCCACGGCCTGTCCAGATTACCGTTAAACCCAATCATCTCCTGCCTGCGCACCACTATCGGATTCATCTTGCAATAAGCATTGTAAAGCCCAACGCGCCAAACTCCCTTGTGACCGTTGCCCAACTGGCGCGTGAACGATGAACTCACGTCAAGACGATGATAACCCGGCAGTCTTACGTTGTTTCGCCCATTATAATATTTCAATCCCAAGCCATGATCCATGTCATCTCCGGGTTGCGGAACAATACTTCCTGGGAAATATGTGTCCTGAAATCCTTGATACATCCCGACAGGCACCGTCATTCTGTTGCCTGTGGCATATACCCACGATGCATTAAGTTCTATGCGCTCATTCAACTTGTAATTCACCACAATGTTTATTTTATGACGGTTGTCGAATTTTGCCGGATACCATTTCCCTTCATTTATGCCCGGAATGCGACGATTGGCCCACATCAATCCGTAACTGAAGCTCCCTGTCAACCGTCCGCTGTTGCGAGTGACGGTCACTTCTGCTCCGTATGCGTTGCCCTTCCCGTATTCTATGTTTTGCATTTTGTCATAGCCGTAAGAATAATCGTCATTCACCTCGGCAACCCCATCGAGCCACTTATAGTAACCCTCAACGGCAAACGACCATTCCATGTCGGGCATGTCATAATAAAATCCTCCACCCACTTGGTCGCTTGTCAGCGGACCGGCCTCCTCGTCCATAGGCATCCAGTTGTCGGTGGGCAGATTCACATAACTGTCGCTCACCTGCTGCACAAATTGCCGCATCCTTGCATAATTGGCCTTGAAACTGAATCGAGGCAAAAGTGTGAATCGAGCAAGGAAGCGTGGCTCTACCGAAACATCCCATTTGTTATAGATGCTTATGGCTGCCATCCTCAATCCTGCATCAACGCCAAACCAATGCACCGGCTCCCACCTGAAATCGGCATATACCCCCGTTTCATTGGCATGAATACGGTAATTCTGAAAGGCCTTATGAGTTTGTTCCGAATTAAATTCCACCTGCGACGGCAGAAAGTTGTGATTGACATAAAATGCACCAAAATGCAAATCGTAGTCATTGCGAGAGTATTTCCAACGGGCATACAGAGAATTGTCATCCACCGAGTTTACATCAGTTCTGTCAGACTGCGCCCTTTCTTCATCATCTTCCTCAATTGATTCCCTGTAATACCTTGATTTATAACGCGTATATGAAGCCGTAATCGACGATTTCAAGTAATCGTTATAACGATAATCCCATGAAACTGAAAACATGGTGTTACCCCAGCTCAATTTGTCTACATTCCTTTCAAGGTAATTAGACTCTTCATCGCTTACCGAAAATTCTTCATTGCCGAATTTAAACAGGTCGTTACCCCAATAGAAATTAGCCCGCAGCACATTGCCGTCACCGAAACGATGATCTATTCGGGCATTTATGTCGGTAAATGCGTATCGCGCAATGGTCTTCTTTCCGTCATCCTCGTTTATCTTGTTCAAAATGGCAAGAGCTGGAGCCGTCAACACGTCAAACCACGAACGCCTTACCGAAACGTCGAATGCCGTCTTACCTTTAAAAATCGGGCCGGTTATATGTGCCATGCCCGACGTCAACCCCAACGACAAGGCTCCGTGATACTCCTTGAAGTCGGGTTTTCGGGTAGTTATATCAACTACGCTCGATAACCTGCCACCATACATTGCCGGGAAAGCGGCTTTATAGAACGTGGCATTGTCAACTATTTCAACGTTGAATGAAGAAAACAATCCTCCGAGATGACTTATCTGGTACAAAGGAACGCCATCGAGCATAATAAGGTTCTGGTCATTTGTCCCTCCCCTGACAAATAATCCGGAGAATCCCTCAACTCCCTCCGAAACTCCCGGCTGCATGGTAAAAGCTTTTATTATATCAGGCTCGCCTGTCATTGTAGGCATGTTCAACAGGTGTTCTTTGTCAAGTTTTACCACGCCGGCATCGAGCGATTGCGAATTTGAACGACCCGAGTCAGTTCCACCAACTTCCAATTCGGGCAAGACCACCCCTTCGTCAAGGAAATCGGTAGTATCGGCAGGTAAAGACTTGTTCTGTCCCTTTACAGAAGCCGCAGCCAGTAAAATTGACATAGCGGCACACGCGAGCATCTTAGTCTTCATTGTTCTCTATCTTAAATTCCACAAATGCTTCATCGACGCTGTAAGCTCCGAATATGCCTGTCCCTCCGTCCACATTGGAGAAGATGACAACTGGTTCGAGTATCCCGATGTCGCCTATCGCCGATTCCTCGCGCTGTTCATCCTTCAAGACGCTGCGCAAGTATTTATAGTAATCCTCCGAAATTGAATACAACTTGATGAGAACCCTTACGTCATACTGTGAATTTTCTTGATCATCATCGACAGGGTAATCTGAATCCCTCAATGCCAATGAATAATCGAGGCCGTCGATGGTCTCGTCGCTGAATGTCCATCCCCACCCGTTGCGAAGCCCTTCATTGCCGATGTCGGTTATGTCTTGGTTCTGCATCGAAAACAAAGGATCAACATAATCTATATAATGCGAAAATCCATAATAATCGGCATCAGCCGAAACCACATTTACAAAGTAATAATTCTTCACGCCGGCCGGGTCATGGAATTTAACATGGTAAGTCACGTCGCACACCTTGTTGTAATAAGAGACAATCGTATTGCCGTCAACGGTAATTCCGGGAACCACCTTATAATTGAAACTCGTTTCGATGCCCTGTATCGACACAGGTTCAGGCACATGGTCGCTCGCCTTGGCAACGCCATAAGGAGTTGTCGCCGTTATATCCAGACGGTCTCCCACTTTTGGCCGATAGTCTGACCTGTAAGCCACTACATGAATAGGAACTCTCGTATTGGATACTGTATCAAATTCCACCATGGTCATTTTCTCCGTCAACTCGCCACCGTTCACGTTCAATACCACATCGGCATCCTTGACATAAAGATCATGAACGTCATCGTCCTCGGTATAAGTGCGGCTTACGCTCGCCAGCACCACGGTGTCGGTTGAAGCTATCGCGTTTATCACAGGCACCGGCTCGGGCATAAGACCCTCAAAATGTATATCGGAATAGCATGATGTCAATGACACACATGAGCCGACCATACATACAATCAAGCCATGTTTCTTAATCATCTTTTTCCCTCGTTTGTATCAAAAAATAAATCTCCGCTATTAAACGGAGATATTATGGAAAGTCATTAAATGTCTTTTATGTAAGCTCTTCTGCGCTTATGCTGCTCGGTCTTAAAATACTGCCACTGCGACTGGACTTTCTGGTTGTCTTCGAGTTCAGGGTTGCTCTCGGCATATTCATAACCGTTCTTGATGAAATACGGAATCAAGTCGGTAAACAACAATGCGTTTACGCCCTTGCTTTGATATTCGGGCTTTATGGCGACAAGCATCAAGTCTACGACATTATTACGTCCTTTCAAGGCTTTCAAATATTGCAACCAGCCCATAGGGAACATCTTCCCTCGACCGCTTATCAATGCTTTAGACATCGAGGGCAATGCGATGCCGACTCCCACAAGTTCGCGGTTCTTGTCTATTATGAGCGATACGTTTTCAAGCCTCAATATGGGTACATACATCTTTATGTAATGGTCAATCTGCTTAGGAGTGAGCGGTGAATACCCATACAGGTTCATATAAGCCTCATTTATAAGATTGAAAATAGCCTGCCCGTAATCACGCACGAGTTTCTTAGCGCTCGTGTACTTGATTGTCTGTAATTCATATTTACGGCTAATTATGTCGCTTATCCTTTTATGCTTTTCAGGTATGGCATCAGGCACATAGATCTTGAATTCCACCCAATCAATTTCTCTCTTGAAGCCCAAAGATTCTACATGGTCCACATAATATGGATAATTGTATATTGTAGCCATGGTGCCCACTTGGTCGTAGCCTTCCACGAGCAATCCTTCGGGATCCATGTCGGTAAAACCGAGAGGCCCCACCATACGCTTCATTCCTCGTGCCTTTCCCCATTTTTCAACAGCTTCAAACAACTTGCCACTCACTTCCTTGTCATCTATGAAATCGACAAATCCAAAACGCAAGTCCTTTTCGCCTGTTTTCTCATTTACGGCATTGTTTATGATGCCGGCTATGCGACCGGCAGGTTTCCCGTCTTTATAAGCCATGTAATACACGCTTTCGCAGAAATCGAAAGCCGGATTCTGCTCGGGCGTCAAAGTTCCCACCTCATCAAGTACGAGTGCCGGAACATAATATTTATTGTCCTTGTAAAGATTGTCAATAGGATAATGCACAAATTTCAGCAATTCCTTTTTTATTGGTGAAACTTCGCGTATTTCAATAGCCATGATTCTGGAATTTTTTAGAGTGCAAATTTAGTCATTATTTGAATGCCTTAAACCCATTTGCTATAATTTTTACCTTTAATGTTGCATTCTCATTCGTTTTGTGCTTATTTAATTGCATTTTCATCAACTATTAAGCCATGCAAGCATTGAAATCATTATCACTATTATGGCAATCAAGATAATATATATCGAGTTGGAATCGCGCTTCTCCACGGCAAGCATGACTTCGCCCAGATTCGCGAAATCGCCTTTGCGGCAAGCATTGGCAATCCTATGGGCTCGCTTGTGCTGAACATTGAGCATCCCGAGCAACGAGGCAAGAACCTCCCCGTAGTTTTTCACATCGTCATCACAATTCTTGTCAACACCCGATATTTTTACCCTGTAGGGTTGCTCCTCGTCGACATATATGTTTCCCAGACCCACGCAACCGGACTCGTCGGGATTATCTATTCTCCACTGTGCTATTTCACCGAGCACTTGATGAAGCAACAAGTCTACCGTGTACATGGGCATATTTTCATGTGACCTTACATAATCCGATATTGGAATAAAACGTCCTTCTTCCATAAAATCATCAATTTTTTACAACTTTGCAAGAAACCGGCTCAAAATCAAAATCCATATCTCCGGCCGTCACATGCAACAGGCCGTTTGGCTTGATGTCGATGACAGGCTTGTTGCCATTCGCGTCAACATAAGCGATAAAAAATTCACGGGTTGACCTATTGTAGCCGAATACGGCTCCTGCATAAGTGACATAAAACATGTAATCTCCACTCTCGACAAGCGACTCTGTATCGACATCATTGCGAGAAAACAGCGGCGAGTCATACCGTGTTATGACAAATGTTGTACTTGCAACATCTGCATCTTTAAGCTCTTGTAAAGCCTTCTCATTGTCAGTTGTCCACTTCTTCACAGCATTTTCAGGAGACTCGGCTTCTATATCTTCGGCCGTAGGCCTGTAAATTATCGAATAATTTGACAGTTCTTTGCTCAGGAATCTGAACTCGGGTGTTTCCCGGCTCCCGGACAATTTGCCACGATACATTTGCGAACCATTACGGGTCACAGGCCTGCAGACAAAATCGGCTTGAATCACATCCTTTGTTTCTATGTTGTATAGTGACGGCATGAGGTGGCACTCGACATCTGAAGCGTTCTCCTTAAACGGGACAACAAGGTACACAAAGTAAAAATACAATTTACCGTCAAGCTCCATTATGCGCGGAATATTTTCTCCGGCAAGCCCAAGGACATCGCGATCAAATATAATTGAGCCGCCATCAATGTTTTTTACGACTTCGCCAAGTCCTCGCCATTCTTCATCCAAATGCGCCAATTCCATTATCCTGTAATGCGACCTGCGCCGCCCGTCCGAACCGAAATCAATACCTACAATTCGTTCTTTGCCACGCAAGTTTGAATAAGATGCGATTCCAAATTGCGACTCGGTATCACTATGCGACATTACCACATTCCTATAAATCTCGGCAGCCTCATCCATGCTCATCTCAACCATCTCGGGCTGAGACAATTCGCCAGAAAAATTCTGTTCTTTTCCAGACTCATTGGATGCACTGCTCCAGTCATACACAGCAACCACAAGTACCACTATCACCAGTACCAAAGCCAGGCTGATGAACTTATTTTTACGTCCGCTGTTCTTTGATGATGTATGTTTATAATCGGCTACTTCTTCACGACTGATGTTTACTACCGGCTTCCTTTCTTTTTTAGGCTGCTTTTCAACCTCTTCCGCAACCATGTGTTCCTTCTTCTCGACATTCTTGTCATCGGTTACAGGTTCAGTCATGACAGGTTCTGGAGCAAAATCATTCCTTATCATTTTTCCGCACAAAGGGCAAAAAACCGATTTGGCAGGTACAAACCTATGGCATTCCGGGCATTTCCTCATGCCGGCAAGAAGGCTTGCTCCACACTTGCCGCAATAAACGGCACCGGCAGGAAGCATATTTCCACATTTAGGACACTTGTTTACAGCCATTTTTACCTCCTACGATTTTTATTTTCTACCAAAGTCGGCAGGAATCTCTCCCCACTCTTCTGTTTTCCACTTTATTATGCGATTATTATAAGTGTTGTTATTGAGCCAAAGCTCTGCCCGCTCAACAATGTCAAACAGCGCGGCATTACGGCTATCCTTAATCAATTGGCTTTTGCACTTTCGGTCACGAACCCAAGCTTGAGCCGTCTTGCTGTCGCTGTAAATCGGCACTGAAAGGCCTTTTTGCTTCAATAATGCAAGTCCGTGCACTATGGCAAGAAATTCACCTATGTTATTGGTGGCATGAGGAAACGGGCCTTTGCGAAAAATCACTTGTCCTGTCCTTACCCACACGCCTTGATACTCCATAACGCCGGGATTGCCACTGCATGCGGCATCGACGGCAAGGCTGTCAAGGACAATTTCGGGGAAAGCTTCATAATTGACCACGCGGTTCTTGGCCGACGCGATGCTGCGCAATATGCCCATTTGTTGCGAGGTGTTGCCTCTGAATGCTTCTATAGCTTCTTCTTTAGAATTGAAACTCTTATACCTGGCATTGGGATACCGCTCCACTTGCAGCTTGCACTCTTCCCAGCTGTCATATATGCCCGGGTGATCGCCCACCCACACTACATACCATTTATATTTACTTGCCATTCAGAAAAATTCCTGCCTACTTTTTTGACAAAGTTAATATTTTTTCTCTACATTTGGGCTTCAATTAACGGCAACCGGCCTAATAAAAACTTACAATGAATAACCGTCCTGTTTTTTTAATCGGATACATGGGCAGTGGCAAAAGTTCCCTCGGCAGGCAACTTGCCCGTGAAATGCAACGTGAATTCATCGATCTCGACAAATACATAGAAACGCGATTCCACGCTACCGTAAAACAAATCTTTGAAAAAGACGGAGAGGACGGATTCCGCTCGATAGAATGCAACATGATACACGAGGTGGCAGAGTTCCAAAACGTAATCGTGGCATGCGGAGGCGGCACGCCTTGTTACTTTGACAACATGGATTTCATGCTGGCGCACGGGCTGACGGTTTATCTCAATGTTCCGCCCGAAATTCTTGCATTGCGGCTTGCATTGCCAGGTTCACGAGCCAAACGACCGCTGATTGCCAACAAAAACGATGAAGAACTAATCGACTTTGTGAAAGATGGACTCGCAAAAAGAATAGGCCATTATTCCAAAGCCGAGATAATTTTCAATGCCTCGCATCTGAAAGACAAATCCGAGACTATCAAGACAGCTTTGCAACTGATGGAAATAATAAAGCAACATGAAAATGAAGCGGCAATGTGACAAGGCATCGAAACTCGCGCGCTTCATGCTTCCTCTCCTGCTGCTGCCATGCTTCGCGCCATTTCATTCATGCGGCACAGCCGGCCGAAACGCGCTTGCCGAGCAACACTCCCAACTGTCAGGTTCAAGGGTGCTAATAATATTCTACGACAAGGAAGTGGGAGACGCTCCGTTGCTTGAATCATTAAGCGCATACGATGCCACACTGGTATATTCCTACAAATACATCAACGGAATGGCCATAGCCATTCCACCCGACAAAGACTTGCCGAAGGCAATGGAATACTATAGAAACGTAAAGGGGGTCTTGTCGGTGGAACGCGACCGCAAATTAAAATTGATGGACGCAAAAGTAACTACGCCCACCACGACCATGCGACCTGCCGATGGCAATCAATAATGCCTGCAGCATCCGCCATGACGACTGTCATGATGGTGGCGATGGTGCCTTCCATGATAATAATCACAGCAGTCACCGTCATGATGACATCCGTCGCAATCGCGGCAATATTCATTGTTCCGACATGGCGCACATTCGTCACAATTTTCTTCACATTTGCAATCTTCACCGCATCTGCAATCTCCACAGCAGCACTCTACTCGGTTGTTATCGCTACGATTGTCATTATCGTCATTTCCTGCATAAACCACCGCCGAAAAAAATGCTATACATGCAACAACAGCAAACGCTAACACTGATTTTTTCATATCCATTGTCGTTATTGATATTTTACTTTATCAAATATATGGCAAATTAAATGCACTTGCAAAATAAACAGCCGAAATTTAAGAATTTTTTCAAACTCATATCTGTGATTCACAGCATTCTATGCAATAGGACTTGCACCGTCTGCAACACATTTGCTTCAAGTTCTTTGCAAGACACTCCTCTCACCTCTGCCACATTCCGGGCAATTTCACATATTTTCATCGTTGATTCGTCAGTTTCCACAAGCAGCCTTCCCGATGGCACGACCTTTACTGCATCGGCATTGAAATGTTCGCCAAACGACAAAAACATTCCGGCATCAAGCAATTGCCTTGCGACATTGGCATTACCCCTGAATCCGTGAATCACCCACGGCTGCACGGCTCTTATTCTCTTTCGCAACGATATTATCTCGTTGCTCGCCTTGACGCAATGCAACACAAGTGGCTTGCACACGGTTTCGGACAATTCCACATGCCTGATCAACACTCGCATTTGCTCGTCCAAGTCCCCTCCGCGCACTTTGTCTATTCCGCATTCGCCTATCGCCAATACATCTTCCCTTAACGCGATGGATTTAAGCAACTTAATATCATTATCCGAAGCAGGAAGCCGCCACGGATGAATACCAACCGAATAAAAAGCACCAAGTTGTGGGTCAAATTCCATCGGATTGACGCTTATCAACGCCCGACGCGCCAAATGGTCATGTGTATGGATGTCTAATATCATGGCACCGGATCATATCCGCTGCCACCCCACGGATGGCAACGGCATATACGTTTTATGGCAAGCCACAACCCCTTTATCGGGCCATGCTTGCGCAATGCTTCTATGGCATACTGGCTGCAAGTGGGGGTATATCGACATGCAGGAGGGAATAACGGAGATATGCAGCACCTGTAAAATTGTATAGGCAAAATCAGCAAAAACACCAATATTTTTCTAATAACCTTCATTGTTGTCCTCCACGGTGTCTTGTTTTATCCTGCTCGACTCGGCAATGCCAGCTATCTTGCCAAGCAATGTCTTCATCTTCGCTTCTATGACATGGTAATCTGCAATATTTGCGTCCATGTACAGGAATGCCATGTCGACCGACATTCCGCAATTTTCAAGCACAGGCACAAGCAGATTTCGGTTCAGCCTATATGCTTCTCGCACTCGACGACGAAGCAACACGCGCCCCACTGCCTTCTTTATCTTTTTCTTAGGCACAGTTATCATGAAACGTGCATGTTGGCCTGCTCCGGCATATTCATTCATCCTGATTACGACCCGTAAAGGGAATGCCGAAACCGAACGGCCATCCGAAAACAACCTGCTGATTGCCGTCCTGCTACACAATTTCTCACTCTTATATAATCTGTTGCCTTTCACCGTCTTCAAGATAAATGACCGGCCACGCCGTGTTGCCGATTTTCACAACATATTTGCAACATGCAAATTTATAACTATTTGTCGAATCTGCCAACTCAGGCAACCCATGCAGGGAAGTGGTAAATCACACATGCTTTTAGCCGTAATTCGATCATTTGACATTGAAGAGCGGAACATTTATTGGCCTGAGACTGAAGCCACATTACCAAGAACATTCTCAAAACGACCAATTTCCCATAATCTATTTTGTAAATTTGAAAGTCTGAAGCGAACCAGTATTATTGTCTGTAATTTTTAAAATATATAGCCCCATGGGTAATGTGGAAATATTAATTACGCCGGTGGTAGTACCAGATTGTTCTACCTGAGATGTGATTAATGAAATTATGCTATAGCTATACTCTACATCCGATTGCCCATCGGACTTGATGATTATAAAATCATCAGTCAATTCGAAATTTACAGATGTAATATATGACGTAGGAGTTATGGTTATTGGCACGCTTCGGGAAGTACCATTATTATTGTAACCAACAGCTGTAAAAGTAGTTGTCTTGTCAACAGTTGTTTCAAAATAACCTTTTTTAAAATCGGCAACTTCAATTTTGCTTGGGACACGATTCCCTTCTACGAGTTTTTCTAACACAATACGGTTGATGCCTTCCATATTGGAAAAATATATTCTGACAGTATTCTCTGATAATGCAACGCTTGTTGTGGGACTTACAAAGGCATGGCTTAGATTAACCTTCTGAGGAAGATAGTCAATTACAAAGAATTTGGAAGAGTATCTTAGTCCTGTCCCACTTTCCATTTTTTTAGTTGTTATTCGGGCGCGAAGATATCCGTCAATTGTACGGGCATACTGGCTTTCGTCGTAGTGGAATTCCAAATCAGACATTCCGAGTGTGATGTCCTCCATGTATAATATAGAGAACTTTACTAAATCCCAACTTCCGTCTTTCTTTAAGACAGAAACAGACACCCCCTCAAATGAAGTGTCATCACCATCGCTCAGAAACGGGTGGAATGAATCTATATAACGTCTGAGTTCTTCATTATCATAATAGTCCAGTGTCTGAATGTTCCTCGTCTGAGAATCCGAACTAACAATAGTATTGATGCCGTATGTATCATCATTGAATGAAATTGAGCCATTATATGGCATCAACATGGAGGTGCTGCCGGCTGTGGATGAAGATGGGGTAGAAATCCCCGACAGAAAATTAGGCCTCCATCCTAACAAATCATGGAAAATGAAAGATGAATAGTCATCGGATAAAGAGCGCGTAACCATTCCCTTGCAGAAATTATAAGACAGGATGTTTGAAACACAACAATCTTCTTGAGGGACAAAATAGTTCAGAGAATACCCATTTTGCCATGTAGTAGGCGCATATAATTTTAGACTGTAATTTGAGTGTCCTTCCGTCAAAAGCAATTCGCCTTTTGTGGCGTTGGCCAATCTGGCTGATGAATTTCCATGATTCCCCAACATTCTATCGATATAATCTTCAAACGGAGTTAATTCGTTATAGGGATCAAGAAGTTCGTTTGCGGTCGGATTACAACGATAACTACTTGAAAGGCCAAGCCCTATTAATATGTCACGAACTGCAAGAGACACAAAATCGTAATTTTGTCCCGGATTTGCATCCAAGGAGAATGACAATTCATCCAACTTTTGGCTGTTATATGTAATTTCTATATCCGGGTCATTGGTCAAGAACTCAACATCCGGTACGGAATCCAAATATGTCACGGTAGAATTATAACATAATTCCGACAATATGACCCCTTTGATTACACTCATCTGTGCATTATTGTAGTATGTACTTGCTCCAAAGTTTTCTTTGTTTCGCGCTAAAACTTTTGAAACAACATTAGCAGAAGAACTATTGACCCTTCCGCACGAAACTTTCACTTTTAATGGTAAACAAGGAGGCATATACTCCTCTACGATTTTACATGCATACGAGAAAGGAGTTTTCATCTGTTCAGGACATGATTCATCGAAAATAGGAGTTATTACGGTGCCGCCGTTAATCGGTCTTATTATTTGGACATCGTGGATTTCATTGACATAATCATCTGAAATTGCATTATACGACTCGATGTAATCGTCGGCATTTGCAATAAATGCAGTCGCCAGCAAAGCCATAGATGTAATGATTTTGTTCATTGTATTAGCATTTTTATTGTTTTGGTTGCGCTTGAAGTTCTATATGTCACTATAACCACCGGAGAGCTTGTATTATCAAGTGGTACTACTGCAGTTTGTTGTATCTCCCCGGTAAATAGGAGTTTCCCGGATAAATCGAAAACAGAAAGGGATAAAGTTTCATGAGCATTAACATATAAATTTTTATTTTCGATCTGCAAGTCTATTTCATTGATCTCTGCGCCCTCTACAGATGACAGGAGCAAATCCAAGTCTTGCGGATCAATGTAATCATTTATTGAGTATGTCGGAGAATATACTCTGTCTCCGTTTGAAAAAATTGCGCATATCCTAAAATATGTACCCCAATACATGTCTGGATTGATTATGTTTGTCGATGTAATGGGATATTCTGATTTAACCTTGAAGATTACATTACTTGGGTCAGAGCCTGTAATGTGAGAACGTGTGCGTTCGAATAACAAGTGGCTTGTATTTCCCGGTAAAGAGATTGATAAATTCAATGTGCCGACGCAGTCAAGTTCTGAGTCATTATTATAGAATAGTTGGTAGTCGTATGTGATGTCTTGAATTAACGGTTCGTCAGAAGCCATTAATTCAATAGTGTCAATATTTCCCGCTTTTACATTAATTGAAAAAGCAAGAAACATCAGTAATAGAAACAACAGTCTATTATTTAAATAATACTTTATAGATTCTGGATTCGCCATTGTCTAATATTACTTCTTTTATATATATTCCACGTTTAAATGTCTGATTCATAAACTCAAACAGATTGCATTATACGACTCGATGTAATCGTCGGCATTTGCAATGAAACAGTTGCCAGCAAGGCCATGAATGTAATGATTTTGTTCATTGTATTAGCATTTTTATTGTTTTGGTTGCGCTTGAGGTTTTATACGTCACTATGACCACCGGAGAGCTTGTATTATCAAGTGGTATCACTGCTGATTGTTGTATCTCCCCTGTAAATAGGAGTTTCCCGGATAAATCGAAAACGGAAAGGGACAAAGTTACCGGAGCATTCACATATAAGTTCTGATTTTCAACATGCAAGCCTACTTCATTAATCTCTGCAACCTCTACGGATGACAGGATCAAATCCAAGTCTTGCGGATCAATGTAATCATTTATTGAGTATATCGGAGAATATACTCTGTCACCGTTCGGGAAAATTGCGCATATCTTAAAATAAATGCCCCAATGCATGTTTGGTATGATTATGTTTGTTGATGTAATGGATGTAATGGGATATTCTGCTACAGCCCCAAAAAACAAATCACTTGGGTCCGTGATGTAAGAAGTTGTTCGATAGAATAACAAGCGGCTTGTATTTCCCGGCAAAGAGACTGAAAAACTTAATGTGCCTACGCAGTCAAATCCTGACCAGTTATAATCATAGAATAATTGGTAATCGTATGTGATATCTTGAATTAATGGCTCGTCAGAATCCATTAATTCAATGGTGTCAATACTCATCGCTTTTACATTAATTGAAAAAGCAAGAAACATCAGTAATAGAAACAAAAGTCTATTATCTAAATAATACTTTAGAGGTTCTGGATTCGCCATTGTCTAATATTACTTCTTTTATATATATACCACGCTTGAATGTCTGATTCTCAAATTCAGATGGAGTTCCACTAAATATTGGAGTTCCGTCCATATTGTATAAAATGATTTTTACAATATGGGAATCTGGGATATCTAATGATATGTCAGGATCTGTTTCATCGGAAACGGGAGCAAATTCCATAGTTTCCTGAGTAGTGCCATATTTATTGGAAACAATTACAGTTACCCAGCTATAATAGAGGTTTGAGATATTTCCTGTTTTTACATGGGCAATATATGGCTCGTCAAATCGATAATTTCTAAGATTCGTGCTATATTCTTCTTCAACCTCGACAGAAACATAATCGGCTCCCGTGTAACGGACAGTGAAAGTTAAGTAGAATCCATAAGGAACGCTATTAACAACCGTGATGTCGTCAATGGAAAGGATAATTGGTTTTAACTCCAGTGAGAGCGCGAACGGGATGGCACTATATCGTTGGCCATCCAAGGTGTAGTCGCATTCTATCCTGCCTTCCAGATCCCCGTTTACATTGACAAAGTAATTGTCGGGAGATGAAATTTCAGCAATGGTGAAATTCTCGCCTGTCCCATCGGATATCCGGGTGTAATTGCCATGCTTGTCCTTCAAAAGAAATCTCCAGCTATAATTGGAAATATTCTTGTCCCCTTTTAAAAGGGAAAACGTATGAGGCTCATAGGAAGAACCTATTCCATTGTC
>CAJLMA010000015.1 GCA_905207705.1 uncultured Prevotellaceae bacterium | reverse complement strand
TTAATGATGTTTCGAATATAGTTAATACAGATTAAAAATGCAAACAATTTGTTAGCTTTTTTGCTTCATTTTTATTAAAATGTTATTATAATTCATCGGCTGCTTTTTTGATAATTTGTTACGATGGCTGAACATGGCTATTCCATAGGATAACATGCATCCCTATAGGACAATTTCAATCAATTTTGCTTGTCACTGCATTCACCTTTCGCTATCTTTGGATAAGACAGAATGCGGTTCGGCAATACAAAAAATTGAACAAGTTCATTTTTTGTTATTGCTCTCACCTTTCACTATCTTTGTTATCGGATTTTGATATGGACAATGATTTTGACATAAGAAGAGAACGAATTGAGAGCGACCGCGACTTTGAAAAGGCATTACGGCCAATGACGTTCGGCGACTTCAGCGGACAGGACAAAGTGATAGAAAACCTGCGCGTGTTTGTCGCCGCAGCACGCCTGCGCGGTGAAGCCCTCGACCATATCCTGCTGCACGGTCCACCGGGACTGGGAAAAACCACGTTGTCAAATATCGTGGCCAATGAACTTGGCGTGGGTTTCAAAGTCACATCAGGTCCAGTGCTTGACAAACCCGGCGACCTTGCAGGCATATTGACATCGCTTGAGGAGAACGATGTGTTGTTCATCGACGAGATACATAGGCTCAGCCCAGTCGTAGAAGAATACTTGTATTCGGCAATGGAAGACTACCGCATAGACATAATGATAGACAAAGGTCCGGGAGCACGGTCGGTACAGCTCACATTATCTCCGTTCACGTTGATTGGTGCGACAACTCGCAGCGGGTTGCTTACTGCACCTCTGCGTGCCCGGTTTGGCATCAATTGCCATCTCGAATACTACGACCACAATATATTGACCGGAATTGTGAAACGCTCGGCGCGACTACTTGGCGTGCCTATTGCCGACGATGCAGCCCTTGAGATAGCCTTGCGCAGCCGAGGGACTCCGCGTATAGCCAACGCCCTGCTTAGGCGCGTGCGCGACTTTGCACAGGTGAAGGGAGACGGAAGCATAAATGCCGAGATAGCCCGATATTCGCTCGAAGCATTGAATATCGACCAATACGGCCTTGACGAGATAGACAACAAGATTCTCACCACGATAATCGATAAATTCAAAGGCGGACCCGTGGGATTGACAACAATAGCAACAGCCCTCGGCGAAGATGCAGGCACCGTGGAGGAGGTATATGAACCTTATCTCATCAAGGAAGGTTTCATAAAGCGTACACCGCGTGGACGTGAAGTGACCGACCTTGCCTACAAGCATCTCGGCCGGAAGCGGTGGGCTCAAGAAGCATCATTATTTTAACTTATGGCAAATGACAATATCCACCGGTTCCTCAACTCAACAGACGACGGATTTGGCTATTCAATGTAAGATATTCAGAATGGAATCAGAATTTGAATACTCACACACCGGCAACTTGTTGCACAATAGCAGTTCTGCATCATATACAACAATCACATACATGTGTATACGCGATTAATCGCGTATACACAAATTGCGGTTAATAACAAAAAGAAAATTATGGCCAATTTGAAATCTTTGGCAAAAGACACTGCAATATATGGAATGAGCAGCATCATCGGCAGGTTCCTCAACTACTTGCTCGTTCCTCTGTACACGGCAAAATTGACGGTCGAGTCAGGCGGATATGGAATCATCACCAACATATATTCTTATGTCGCCCTGCTGCTCGTAATCCTCACCTACGGAATGGAAACGGCATTCTTCAGGTTTGCCAACAAACAGGGTGAAAATCCCGAGCGAGTGTATTCGTCGATACTCATGTCGGTAGGCTCTACTTCGCTGTTGTTTATCATCCTCATCCTGACATTTCTCTCGCCAGTAGCCGATTTCATCGGCTATGCCGAACATCCCGAGTATGTCGGCGTAATGGCCGTGTGCGTTGCCATCGATGCGTTCCAGACAATCCCGTTCGCCTACCTGCGCTACAAGAAACGCCCAATCAAGTTTGCGGCATTGAAACTGCTGTTCATCATCATGAACATCGCACTTAACCTCGTATATTTTGTGCTGTTGCCAAAATTATACGAAACTCATCCCGATATAATAGGCCGCATCTACGACCCTTCGACAGGCGTGGGGTATGCGTTCTTCATCAATCTGTTCTGCACGGCATCAATAACACTCTTTTTCCGCAAAGAACTGACAGGATTCAAATATGTCTTTGACTGGGGACTGATGAAACGCATCCTTAGCTACAGTTGGCCAATTCTAATCTTAGGCATAACAGGCATTTTGAACCAGACTGCCGATAAAATCCTGTTCCCGTTTGTCTACAACGGAGACAACGCGCAATCGCAACTCGGCATATACGGGGCGGCAAGCAAGATTGCAATGATAATGGCAGTGATAACACAGGCATTCCGTTATGCCTACGAACCGTTTGTATTCGGCAAAAGCCGCGACAAGGACAATAAAGAGACGCAAGCGCAGGCAATGAAATTTTTCATCATCTTCACCTTGCTCGCTTTCCTTACTGTCGTTGCCTATATCGACATAATAAAATACATCATTGCCCCGGGATACTGGCCTGGACTGAATGTCGTGCCGATAGTCATGGCCGCCGAAATCATGATGGGGATATACTTCAACCTTTCGTTCTGGTACAAGCTTACCGACCGCACTATTTGGGGAGCCATATTCTCAGGCATTGGGTGCGCAGTGTTGATAGCCATCAATGTTATTTTCGTCCCACGCTATGGATACATGGCCTGTGCTTGGGCCGGATTCGCCGGCTACGGGACGGCAATGCTGCTTTCCTACTTAGTCGGGCGCAAATATTATCCTGTCGCCTATCCGCTGAAACGTATATTTCTATACCTGCTGCTTGCATGTGCCATATTTGCTATTTACCGGTACATGCCGCCAATCAACATATATGCGTCAGTAGTTTTACGCACTGTGCTGCTTATAGTATTCCTTGCCGCAGTCGTGAAATTTGAACATTTCAGAATCCCGAAGTTGCGACATTAAGCGACTCAACGACAAATGCCAATCGCTGACAATGAAAACCAACAAAGAAACATATCTCATACATACGCTCCCAAACGGCTTGCGCATAATCTTCATGCCAAACTCGTCGGATGTAGCCTATTGCGGATTGTCGATCGACGCAGGAAGCCGCGATGAACAGGAAGGCAGCCACGGCCTTGCCCACTTTGTCGAACACACGATATTCAAAGGCACCCGCCATCGTCGTGCATGGCACATCCTCAACCGCATGGAACGAGTGGGCGGAGAGCTTAATGCCTACACCACAAAAGAGAACACGACGGTCTACTCAGTATTCCCCTGCAAGCACCTTGCCCGCGCTGTAGAACTTATTTCCGACCTTGTCGCTTATTCAATATTTCCGGAAAACGAACTCGACAAAGAGCGGGAGGTAGTTCTCGATGAAGCCGCATCCTATCGAGACGCTCCTGCCGAAGCCGTATGCGATGACTTTGAGGACATGATATGGAAAGGACATCCTCTCGGACACAATATCTTGGGAATAGAGAAAGACCTGCGAGGATTTACAAGCGATGACTGTCGCAATTATCTGAATAATCTTTATGTACCTACCAACATGGTGTTTTTCGTCCTCGGCAACTACAAGGAGTCGATGGTATTCCGTATAGTAGAACGGTATTTCGGCAGCCTTTGTCATCCATTGTCCAAGCCTCCCCGGTTAAAGCCCATGCAACTGCCTTCATTCCATATCAGGCAAACGATAGGCTCTCATCAGGCACACACAATATACGGCGCATCGGCATTCAGCATGTACGACCATCGACGATATGCCATGCTCTTGCTCAACAACATGCTCGGCGGCCCGGGAATGAACTCAATGCTTAACATCGCAATACGCGAACGGCACGGTTATGCCTACACGGTGGAATCTTCCATATCGCTATTCAGCGATTGCGGACTGATGCAAATCTACTTTGGCAGCGACAGCAAGCATGTGGCTCCATCGATAAAGCTCATCTCAAGAATCATAAACGACCTCGCCTCATCGCCGATGTCGGATAAGGCTCTCGATGCTGCAAAGAAACAATTCATAGGCCAGCTTCTCGTGTCGAGCGACAACAACGAGGCTCTTGCCTTGTCGATGGGCAAAAGCTTCCTATATTACGGACATGTGGCCAATAATGAGGAAACAAAGGCACACATAATGGATATTACCTCAAGCCAAATCATGGAGGCTGCAGCTATTATATCTCCCGAACAAGCATCCACATTGACATTTGAATAGCCATCTTTAAAAGGCATAGGTGAGCATGAAATGCATACCTGCCTGATGGCTCCAAATGATGGGTTCGTACAATTCATAGTTAATATCTCCGATAGACCCCTTTACATGGCGGTTATAAGTTGAACGCCTGTAATACCAATCGAGGCTGAATGTGGCATACAGCCGTTCCCAAAGTCGGCAATCCGCTCTTAATTCCGAATAGCTGAACAGCACGTTCGACCGGTCGCCTTGCACGTTCACCGGTCCTCCTTCGGGAGTAAGCGACCAGTCTTTGTCCGCATCATACCCTTGCCAAGTGTATAACCGGTATGACCTGTTTGACAGACTTAAAGACAACCTGTTGCCAAAAGTGCAGTTGATTCCTGTCTTAAACGAAAATCCCGACGACCAATTGTAATTTCTATGATACTGGCGATAAAAGTCGCTCAACACACCCGCGAGCACTACTCCGTTTGCATGAAAATATGCATCGATGGTGCAACGAGGAAAAGCCGTGCAACGGAACATCAAACCTCCTCCCACTGAAGCCGGAGTCCCTAATTTATATGGCACGACACACGGATCAAGGTCACTTTGGGGAACAAATTCCTTGCTAATGGTATCAGAATCGAAATAATCAAAATGCTGGTACATCCCTAACGACAGACGGCAATTCAACGTGTCGGCCAATTCCCTTGACAACAACCGTCCGATGATCTCGACCCGGCTCAACAGAGGCTGAGTCTTCATCGCGTTCAACTCAAGCAAGAAGCTGAAATAGTCATACGGCGTTTTTGAAGTCAAAGCAAAACGGTCGCCATATTCAATGTCGATGCGTGCCACAGCTCCTGTCCTCGCCATTTTCTCAGCATCCTGAAACACTAACATTCGGGCACCGAGCGACATAGACACTTGAATTGGCGGTATGCCGAAACGCCGGCCTGAAGTAGCCCGTTTCTCCCAAGCCCGGCCTGTGACTATGCGTGTGAATCCGCGCATCGGCGATATGACAAACGCAGCCAATTCACGCCCAAACCGCTCTCCGCCCGAAGTGCGGTCGTCAAGCACAAGGTCGGACGTGCGATACAGCACTTCTCCTATTGCGGCTCCGCCAACGGGAGTGGCTATGATGTCATTGGTTGATGGATATTCGCATTCCATGAACATTTCCCACATCGCGCTGCCACCAATGGCAAAAAGCTCTGATTGCCAGAAGTTATAGCCGTTGGAACGCCCGGCATTGTAAAACAACGAACCGTTATATGGATGCGCAAACATGTTGGTACCCAAATGGTCATCATCCCATTCAAACCCGTGCTTGAAATTCTCCTTTATAGTGTTGAATGAAATATATGCGTAATGCCCTTTCTGCACATATCGGTCAAATGCCCATAACCCGACATTAAAACCAACCGTCTCGGCCGATGCCCTCCAGAACGCTTTTTTCTCAAGTCGCGCGACATCACAACTGTCGGGTAAAACCGGCATACTTACCACATGCTCCGCTGAAAAATTATCATCTAAGGCTTTAGCACACGATATACTATCGGTTGTCTTACCGGCCGACAACAATAAAGGCATCATCAATAATAGGAATACCAACTTATATTTCATCGTGATTATTTATGAGCTGGTAAAAATAGGAAAATTATATGGTTATATAATCTTCCACTTCCTATATTGGCAATTTTATCAACCAATGTTGACAATTTTCAATGCCGGGAAACGGCCATGTCTTTCGACAAACCACACGCACCTCTCCGATTATATGTCAACGCGCCAAACTCGTTATCAATTTACAAGCCGTTGACAAACTCATGCTTCCAGTATTTATCATCAAGTCGTAATTATGAGGATCTCCCCATTTTTTCCCTGTATAATACTCATAATGTGTGGAACGGGCTCGGTTTATGCGCTTAACTTCGGCTTCGGCCTTGTCGGGCTCTATTCCATACTCGCTCGTGCACCTCAAGCATTCATCCTCTACTGTTGAATAACAGAACACTTTCACGACTTTACGGTAATCATCAAGCACGAAATCAGCACAACGGCCTATTATGACACACGATTCTTTCGCAGCCAGTTCCCTCACAACGTGGCATTGAGCCACAAACAGAGCATCGCGCGAAGAAAGGCTGAAGCCCAATGACGACTCATGATTGTGCAAAATTATATTCTTCAACCACGACTGCGACATCGACTGCTCATTCTGCGAAACATATTTTTCGCTCAATCCGCTCTTCTTTGCGGCAAGCTCTATCAACTCCTTGTCGTAGAACGGTATGCCGAGGTCCTTGGCAACCATCTCCCCGAGCAAGTGGCCTCCACTGCCATATTCCCGGGCTATGGTGATTATCGTATGTTTTGAATTGGCAACCGCCTCAATCTCCGGCCGCTTATTGCCTTCGCCAATCCAATTATCGAGATACTTGTAGTATGGGCTTATGAAATGGACTATCGGCCCCACGATAAGGGCTGCAATGACGGTTCCTTCCCTCACACCGTATATACCCGACATGAATATTACCGACAATATGCAAGCCAGCACCACAAGCGTGACATCAAAGCCCAGCTTTACGAAGCCAAATTCATTGCGCAATCGCTTGGCTATGACCCTTACAAAGTATTCTCCGGCGACAAGTGCCACATTGGCTTTCACCTCCAGTGCGATGCCTATTGCAAGAATAACGCAACCGACGGCAAGGCTGCACAATTGAGCCATGTAATTAGACGGATTGAGCCACGACAACATGTTCATTGAAATATCTATCGACCACCCGAAACAGAAGGTGATGGGAATTTGCAACAAGTAAATACGCAAGTCGGCTTTCAAGTCGGCCTTTGTCATGAAAAGCAATTCTATGGCAACAAACAACACATTTGAAATTATCGTCCACTCGCCCATCGTGTAGGGCGTGAACATGCTCAATACATAATTGATGCTGGTTATGGGGGAGGTACCAAGTAACGCTTTGGTTATGAATACGATTCCAAACGCATTGATAAAAATAGCAACAAGAAAAAGAAAATAACGCCTAATAGTGTATTTATCCATATCTTAAAAAATTTTTGCAAATGTCTGAATTTTTATTTTTCCCGCACACATAAAATAGCGACTTGTTTTCGTCAAAAACGAAACAAATATTTAAATTTGCCACATAACACACGATTGATGGAATTTTCACTGCTAAAGTGGTTAAGGGATACCGGCAAATGCCATATTTACGAAAACTGCCTGTATTATTCGGAAATTGACGAGACAAGTCAATTGCCGAAACGGCTTTTGTGCAAAGGAGCATTCTTCTTTGTATTGGTTTTAAACGGAACATTGTCAGCTTCGGGATACGATGCCAACGGCCATTTACAACACGCCGACTTGATGATATTGTCTCCGGGCATGGAAATTGCTCTTGACATGCCGACTAATGCACTCCGCATTTCGTGCATGATGTTTGAACCCGAATTTTTCGACAGCCTGCCTGTATCGCAACAAGTGTATCAGCAATTGGCAGGATTCATCAGCAGGCAACAGATTCCTGTTGTACGACTTTCGGATGCGGCAATCGACAACATACGCCGCACCGAGTCATTACTTAATTCATGCTCTCGATACTTCAAGTTAAACAAAGACGGAATTATAAAAAGCCTGTGCAATTCATTTTTGCTTCAAGTAGCCGAGTGCATGAACAGCGACACTCTCGCCACTTCGAGCCACGCCAAGCGGTCATTGTCCATATACCGCAATTTCAGAAAATTGCTCGTCGAAAATTACAGAACAGCGCACAACATTGAATTCTATGCCGACCGACTTTGTATTTCCACCACTTATTTGTCGCGCATTGTCAAGCACACCACAGGCAAAACAGTAAGGTTCCACATAGCATATTTATTGTGTGCCGAAGCCCAAAGGCTTCTCGACAGCACAAGCCTTGACATAAAAGAAGTGGCATCCTTGACCGGCTTCTCCGACCAGTCGGTATTCGGCAAATTCTTCAAGAAGCACACCGGCATGACCCCCTCGAAATTCAAAACCCGCAAAACCACCCTCTCCAACCCCTAAACGACACATTCACTTCATATAAAAACACAGTTGCAAACTGTACCATATTATATTATAAAACACCAGCGCGACAAACAAATTTCCATTGTCCGTCGCGCTGGTGTTTAATAACTTAGCTTACTCAAAAGCCATCAATATTCTTCCTCGTCAAAGAAGAAGTCGTCCTTGCTTGGATAGTCAGGCCATACATCTTCTATGCTGTCATAAGTTTCTCCTTCATCTTCCATCTCTTGAAGATTCTCAATCACTTCAAGCGGAGCGCCCGAACGCATTGCATAATCGATAAGTTCTTCTTTGGTTGCAGGCCATGGCGCATCTTCAAGTTTTGTTGCAAGTTCTAACGTCCAGTACATAGTGTTTTCTATTTAAGATTATGAGTTCAAAATTTTTTGCGCAAATATAACGCATGTCTACAATAATTCAAAAGAAAAACAATTCTTTTTTACTTAAAACTGTTAATAAAAACCTGTTTTATATAAGTATTGTTAACAATACGGCAGTATCGCAAATTCATGCCTCGACAAGCAAAAAACATCACATGTCGAATGTCAACTCACACCCTTCGGCATCGACGACAAGCGTTACATCGGCACCCTCTATCATCGGGTAATTCTCATCCACATGCCCCACCGGGAAGCCATAAGCCACAGGTATGTCATAATCTTTCATCACGCTCTCAATCATGTCATACACATGCTTGAAATCGGGCGTGTACCTGACATTCTTGAAATTTCCCACAATGAAGCCCTTGATGCGGCCAAGCGTTCCGTTTAGCTTCAATGTGTATATCATTCTGTTAAGCCGTTCAAGCGACTCTCCCACATCTTCTATGAAAAGTATCACATCCCTGTCGGCATATCCCGTAAGCATGTCAATGGGCGAAGCCGTGAAACTGTTGAGCATTGCCAGATTGCCACCCAACAGCATTCCCTTGGCAGTCCCGAAGTGGTTTCGCCTGTCAGGCTTTATTTTATAATGAGGCACTCCGCCGGCAAGAATATTTTTCAACGCACGGCTGCAAGAGTCCTTGCCATGATATTTCTTCAAGTGCGCGCACATTTGCCCGTGGATGCTCATCACCCCTTTAGTCACAGCCGCGCCGTGAATAGCTGTTATGTCGCTAAAACCTATAATCCACTTGGGATTGCGTGCAAAAATATCCAAATCCATCTCGCACAATTCCTGCATTGAGCCATAACCTCCGCGAGTACACAAAATTGCTTTCACATCAGGATCGAGCAATGCCGCTTCAAGGTCATGCTTTCGTTGTTCCATTGTTCCGGCAAACGAGCCGTTCACTTCAAGAGCATACTTTCCTACTACCGGCACATAACCCCATTCGCGTACAACCTGCTCGGCACTGCTGACGTAGCTTGCAAGGCACTTTCCTGCCGGACTTATTATCGCAATCTTGTCTCCGGGACGCAAAGATTCGGGACGCACCATTTCTCGATTTTGAGCATTCGCACCCATTACAAACGCAACTGCAAATATCGCAGCTATGAACGCATTTTTCATTTCCACCAGTTAATTTTCACAATATCAAGTTATTCAAAGACATAAACCATGCACTCAGGCTATTAACATAATTGAATAAATCGCAATTTTCTTTTCAATGATGCAAATTTAATTAAAAACACACATTCAAACAATTACCCGAACTCTTTCTGCAACCACACGAGTTATTCATGACCGGCACTATTCATCTGCATATTCGCAGTGCCTGATTTTATCATCACGATTGCGACGAAAGTCATAAAATGTTTCAAATATGTCGGCAAGCGAAATGCTGGCATTCTCAACCTGACGCTCATACATCTGCACCCCTTTGTTTGACGTGGCTTTGCCTTGCAACACACTTCCAACGCCGCTTATCTCCTCAACCAACTGCATTTGCAACGATAGCAATTCATAGGCACCTATGTCGGTCGCATTTGTCGACACTTGGTGCGGCATCGCTCCATTGCAACCTTCCGAATAAGGAATTATACCATTGGTACTCGACCATATCCGCTTTACATCCTTCCAAGTAAACCCTTCAGGAAGTGCCGTATCGGGATACAGCAGGACACCTTTCGCGCTCGCTCCCATTATATGCTCTATGAGAGTTATCAAACGGTTGATATACTTCTGCTGGTCAATCACATCCTCGACAAACGAATGAACCTCTCCATCGGTCAGCGGATACAATTTCATGACAAATGGATGGCTTCCATGCTTATACGGAGAAACATAATGCGACAACAATTCTCCACCGGGAGCGTACCATCGGCAATGCCAAGTTTCCTTGACACCCCAATCGGCATCAATCAACTCAAGGCCCAACAAGTCACGACGTTTATTCTCGGCATCCACATCGGGCATACAAGATGTGTCAAGCAAGAAAAATTCGGCTGTCATGCGATCATGACATTCCAATATTTCGGTCATTTCAAGTGTCCACACTTCTATGGCTCGGCAAAGCCCTCCTTTTGCACGCAAAAAACCTCCGTAACGTTCACTATCCACCCCAACAGTCAAGCTGCTCCCGGCAGCCAACTCATCTCCACTACCGTATATGTTCCTTATGCGGCACGCAAGCCCCCTGTTTCCAATGGCGAGACGTTTTATCAACCATCCGACGTTGCAATCATGCAGATAACCAACGATGGTGCAATCTCGCCCTCTGACATCCTCGGTCGAGTTGGAAAAGAACCTGTTCATGTTTAGATTATCTACCGTTATCCCAGACTCCGAAACATCCACACGCTGCAAGCAACACCCTGAAATCAAGAATTCCTCAAGCATGCGACTGTCAATTTCATTCAAGCAATTGGCATTGTAACAATCTTCCAAATCGGCACTTGCCTTAGTAACCGAATTTCTGAAACGCCCAACAACGCTTCGCACAAGACGACGTATCACATTATTGGTCAACGGTTCTTTACCGCTTTCGGCCACCTTGTCATATTCTCGCAGGCTCCGTCCCAAAGAATCTTTAACCATATCATTCCACTGCGATCCATAAGTGAAATCCTTGGTCCTGCGCCGTTTTTCTCGCAATACATCCCAATCGCACCAAGCCTTGAAAGCTGCCCCAAACACTTTACGGTCAACATCCTCGCCGACGCTCAATTTGTTTTTCATAGTATTTTTCATGACTGTTTTTCCACAAAGATATGGTCGCACATTCATCGCAATAACAATCAAAAAGTATTAACCCAAGTCCATAAACCCAATTGCAGTTTTCCATGATATAGATTATATTTGCAATAACCTTTAAACAGAAATGACGACATCAACCTATTACATGCCTCAACGGGCATTAACCTGTTGTACCATTGCGGCACTCATATTCATTACGTTACTGGCTTTCACATTATGCGACACAATCACGGCAATCATATCCTTATTCTCCTGCACGACAGCATACCTGACAGCCTGCTTCATTTACGACAAATCGGAAGTGGCCGACAATTCCGGAAGGCTCGTCCTATTACTGGCCGGCACAATCCTTGCTTCATTCATAATCCTCAACATTCACACCTATACGGCCGCTCCGGGATACTCTGCCGCAACGCCATTGCTCATAAACCATGATGCCAATAGATATTTCGCCCAATCACTTGGCCTATACGACGGGACATTGGATATCGGCGACATTCCACACCCTTCATTGCCGTTCATTACTGCCGGATTATGGAAATTACTCGGAGTGAGCATCGTTTATCCTCTTGCAGCCAATATGCTGCTCACTCTCATGTCAATCATCCTCGGAGGCCGGCTCGCGACGACATTGCTTCATAACAGAATGCCCAAAGCATCAAAATCCCACATAAGCACCGTGGCAATGCTCCTCAACACAGCCGTTTGCAATTTCATGGTACACGGCTCATTGCTGCTTCGCGAACCTGTCATTTACTTTTCGCTGGTCGTTATTATGCTGTCGCTATGCGACCTGTTCGCAGGCAAAGGCTTCAAGCCGGCATTTGTATTCTTGTCAGGGAGCGTGTTGCTTGCATTCTCGCGCTCGCACTTGCTGTTCTTCGTCCTTGCCGGAATAATATTGTTAATGCTACACAAGCCAAGGCGCAACATTCGGATTGCCTTAATAACATCGCTCATTATAGTTGCTTGCTACATTGCCAATGAATCAATCACCGGATATGATTCCAAATATGTGTCGCCTGCCGGCATGATTACCGACACTCAAGCAATGTCGGCAAACTATCTGAACCTCGACCGCCATGATGCTTATAAGAATATAATCGGCAATTACTTCGATAAACCTCCAATGTCAAGAATATTGTTATTGCCGGTAACAGCCACAGTGCAGTTCTTCGTGCCATTCCCTTGGAATTACATGCGCGACACGCCATTCGGCTTCGCACAGTTTTTCAGCCATGTGTCATACCCTTGGTATGCAATAGGCGGAATCATAATATTCTATTTCCTGTTCTTGTGGCACAAAAGCGACACACCGCTTCAATTATGGGCATTATGGACTTTGTTTTGCTACCTCGTGCCAGCCTACTTGTATGCCGGCACAGTGTCACGATACATTTTGCCATTCGTTCCATTCATGATACCATTGGCAATATACTCGCTGCACCACATTAAAAAACATAAACCACGACGTCTTGTGGCAACTTATGCCACAGCCTATTGCCTGCTCGTGTCGGCGACTTTAATAACTTGCCATGCGCTGCAATCATCATAAATACCAATTACTATAACACGACCTAATACAAATATGACCATAAGCATAATAACAGTCGCACTCAACAATGCATCTACCATAAAACGCACAATTGAAAGCGTCTTGTCCCAAACATACGGCGACATTGAATATATCTTTGTCGACGGAGGCAGCAACGACGACACCATCGAAATAGCCAAGACTGCACAGAAATATTTCAACGGACGCATGAAAATTCATGTGCTCGACAAGTCCTCTATATATGAAGCAGCCAACTTTGGCATAAGGCACTCATCGGGAGAGATAATAGGCATGCTCAATGCCGACGACATGTTCACATCGCCGCAAATCATCGATCTCGTCGCAAGCAATTTTGTCGGCAACAATGCCGACAACGAAATGTTATACGCTGATATTCACTATTTTACCCCCCCCCGAACAGATTTAACGACTCGGTATTATTCAGCAAAAAATTTCAAGCCAAGTTTGCTGAAATTCGGCTTCGCGCCACCACATCCGTCGCTTTATGTCCGTCGAGACGTGTTCGAGAGCTACGGCTACTATCGCGAAGACTATAAACTCGCTGCCGATTTTGAATTTTTCGTGCGTACATTGTGGAACACAAAGTTAAAAGCGGTATATTTGCCGGTGGATATGGTTGCCATGCAATCGGGAGGAGTTAGCACGAAATGGCGAAACAGGCTATACACAAACTGGATCGAAAAACGACGTGCGTTGCGTGAGAACAATGTCAAGTCATCCTATTTCCTGCTGGCCGCACGATACCTTTTCGCATTAAAACATTTCTTCAAGAAATAAGCAACCAAGCAAAATTTCACACAGATGATGTTAGATAAACTGTCGCACACATGCGCAGCATTGTGGCAATCGCTGCTGAGCCTTATAAAAATTATATTGCTGTCACGATTTTTCTTGCATAAGCCTGTATGCAGCAAAGAAGAACTCTCGCGCGGAATAGTAATCTTGGGGAACGGCCCGTCGCTCAACGACACGATATCTCATGCCGGCAAATTCCTTGCCAGGCACAACCTGCTTGCAGTGAATTTTGCGGCATGTGCCGACATATTTTTCTCACTCAAGCCTCGTTATTATCTGCTTGCCGACCCACACTTCTTCAACGCTACCGACCAGCCCAATGTTGAAAAGTTATGGCAACGCCTGTCTAATGTCGATTGGGACATGACACTTTTTGTCCCGGCTCGCATAAAAACAAAGGTCGACCGCCTTGCATCGCTTGCCGGCAATCGCCATGTATCAATAATACATTACAACACCACTCCGGTCGAAGGACTGAAAACAATCGAGAACCTTTTGTTCTCATCGGGACTCGGAATGCCTCGTCCAAGAAACGTGCTGATTCCATCCATAATGATGGCCATGCAAATGGGGTATAAAAAGATATATATTGCAGGAGCCGACCATTCGTGGATGAAAACGCTGTCGGTCGACGACGACAACAACGTAGTATCTATCCAGCCACACTTCTACAAAGAGGACGACAAGGAAATACAACGTGTAAAGACCGAGTACATGCACTATCCACTACACACAATCATATACAGCTTCTATGTTGCATTCAAGTCTTATTTCACAATAGCACGCTATGCCAAGCACATAGGCGCAAGCATAATAAACATAACTCCCGGGAGCTTTATCGATGCGTTCCCGAGAGAAAATGTTAATGATTAAATGATGAGAGGCAACATATTACCTCGCACGCTTTTTTCGCATAAGCCTTTTTATCCACAAGTAGTAACCCGTCAATGGTAATATACCGCCTATAAACGCTGCCATGAAATACAGTACTTGAGTGGCAATTCCTCCCCACAGGCCTGTATGCAAAGAATAAATCAAGCCTTTCATCTTCATCGATATGGGACGCTGTGACTCGTCATGCACTTTCACTGCCTTTATCTCCCCGTTATGTGGGTCAAATGATACTTTATCCCCATTCTTCGCATCTTTTTCAAGAATAGTGACATTTCCGTTAGACACCAATAAAGAACCATGCTCGGGACAGGTTTCGCGTAAAGCCGACACGGCGATGTCCCATGCCTCAAAATTAATTTCAGATTCGTTGATCGATGCTTTTCCACCTTTACCAGATATGGTCTTGCCACCTGAAGGCGTAGAGGCTCCAAATAAAGCATAGAAACCTGTACGATACCACTGAAACGACCATGTAGGACCTGTCAAGGCCATCAACAACAAGAATACCGAAGCATAAATACCTAACGATACATGACTGTCATACAGGAAACGCCATCTTCCTTTGCCTGTTGATACTTTAAGTCGATTTTGCAACATCTTGCGTGACTTAGGCCACCATATTACCACCCCTGTAACAAGTATCACAACCATCAGCAATGTGGAGACCCCGACAACAACCTTACCGACGGTTTTATCTCCTTTGCTCGGAGGGACATCCATCAGCCACCTATGCAATTGTCGCATCGTTTGAAAGAAAGGCAAGCTCTTAACCCACCCTTTAATCTCACCGGTATAAGGGTCTACGCTCAACTGGCTCTTGCCTACACCGTCAAATTTAAGCAGCCATGCGGCATCGGCATCTTTTGGCACTTCGATTGACGACAGTTTCAACGAGCCAGGAAGTTGTTCCGTCACCTTTGTAATCAACTCGGGAATAGGCAACGTCTCAGCACCTTTTGGAAATTTTACTTCGTACAAATGCTTGTTTACCGATGCTGTAATTTCCCGTTCAAAAACTAGTGCTGCCCCCGTAAGGCAGATTAAGGATATAACCAGCCCTATGGGGACAGACAGCCATAAATGTATTTTCTTTAACAACATTCAAGAATTTGTTTATTTCTTCAACAATCCCACGCCATTGATTGCTTCGGTCACAACTTCCATGCCACGAGTAGCGACACCGTCGGAATTTATTGTGTACAATGCCGGCCTCATCGCATTGCTGTGTTTGACTTCAATGGTAATCTCATGCTTTTCAGTATCTATTGCATTGGCAAGAGCTATATCGGCAATGTCAGCCGGCTCGGGCAATCCCGTAACCTCGGTATATTGCTGAGTCTTAACGTCGAATATGCCGAACACATAATGAGACCCCTCGGCCACGCCTGCCGCACCTTCTTGTGTAAACATTTGCAAGCAGAATTTGTTATCACCGAGATAAAATGTCTTCCACATGTAATGTCCTGTCTTTTCGACAAGATTCACATAATAATCGTCATCGATTCCCACAGGTTTACCATCCTTGATGTTATCACCGCTTATTCTCAACACGGCTGAAGGAACTTCGGTAGCTTCACTGCCCTTGTTTGACAATGTGCTTTGGCAAAACAGGTAAATTTCATCGCCCACAACTTCAATGCCACTTTCTGTACGAGAACGCAAATTACCTTTTATCTGACCGGCCTCCTGCCCTGGATAATCACTGCTTTTACGAACTATGCAATTTTGATACTTCAAATACTCTTTGTCGGGATCGTTAGGGTCAAACTTGTAAACGCCCAGATACAAGTTATTGGCAAGGTCGGTGCTGAAAGTGGCCTTAGCCTTTGTCATGGCTTGATCGCTCATGCGGTATTTTGTAAAATAAGACACCAACACATAATCTTTGTATTGCGCTATGTCGCCCACACCCCAAGCCTCAGCTTCCTTGCCATCGGCTTTCATATAGATATTGGGCTCAGAATCATAATTGTCGCAACGAATGATTCCATCTACCTTAACACTAGCGAAATCATCGAGTTGGATAAATTTAACCTTTTCAAAATGGCCTGTGACAGAACCTATGTCTTCAGTCTGGTCAGACATTCCTATGAGATAATTGTTGTAGATTCCACGAGCCTTTACATCACCGTCAAGACTCAAATCGTTTCCATATTGCACCACATTGCCGCGACTGTCGAGTTTGTAAGCACGAGTCTTGTAACTTGCAGTAGTTCCTCCTTGTGAGGGATAAGCCATAGCTATCAATGCCTTGTTGCCATAAGCTACAAAATCGATATTGTTTCCACCATCGTTGAAAATACGATTATTGAGATTCATTGTTGCGTCAAGAGAACCTTGAGTCGGGTCTGTAACCTGTTGAAGATATACCCCGTTACTCTCCCCCGACGAACTCAACACCACATATTGGCTCGAAACTTCCTCTCCGCCCCATTCAGGACCATTCTCACCGTTACCACCTTTCACATCTTCCTCGCACGATACAAGTGCAAGAGCCATCAACAACAGGCTCGACCAACTTGCCATTTTAAATCTCTTATCCATATCTTTATGATTTTATTATTATTTACTGAAATTGTATCCTATTTTTATAGCGAATGACCTACCGGGTTTCTGCATCTTGAAATTGTCGTACAGTCGCTCGTCAAATATGTTCAGGCATTCGGCCGATACGGTAAACTCCTGCTTGCGGCCAAAATTGTAACTTATGTATATGTCATGCGACAATTGCGTGGGAACCGTGTAATCGTCGTTATTATAGGTGTCCCACTCGTAGCTAAAATCATGCACATAACTCATCATGTAATTTATGCCGAGCGAGGAACCCTTCATCAACAAATTGCGCAACGTTACACCGGCTTCGGCATTGCCATACATATAAGGGATGGCCGGGATGCGCTTCTTGTAATTAAGGCTCTCCACCTGTGAGCCTGAGTTGTACCGTGTCATGCTGCGCATGTCGAAATAGCTGAAATTTCCGCCGACGTAAAATATGTCGTTGTACATATAGCGCACGCCGAAGTCACCTCCTATATTCCGCACACCACCTTCATTGTTTGACATAGCCCTGCCATTGTCCACATTGGTTGTCCGCCTTATGTAGTCATTTATTTGACGAAATTGAAACGCAGCATCTACCGTCAACCTATGTCCGTTAACATTTATTGGACTGACTGTCGCACTTACATTCACATTATTGCTGCTTTCAGGTTTAAGACTGGTGTTGCCTCGTTCAAGATCATCTCCCGAACCAAACAATTCGCGACTCGTAGGCAGTCGCAAGGCATATTCATACGAGAACCTGAGTTGAGCATCCTTGTTGAGGAAATATGTCGTTGCAAGGCCTCCACCCCAATTTACCTGCGTATCGCTGTAATGCCTGTAATCGGTACCGCCATCCGGGTCTAAATATGCTTCAAGATGATTGATGTAATTTTTCATGAACACCGAAGCATTCCATATATCATTATAATCAAACTTATAACTCATCCCCGTTACTGTCTTTCTGCTCGTCTGAGGCTCGTCATACACGGCAGGAACAACAGTCTCATCCTTGTTTGATCGAGAAAATGTGGTAAATGTAGAACTAACTGACACCGAATGCCCCTCGGAAGGGAAAAGTACTACCGAAAGATTGGCGGCACCGTTATTGTCGCGATAACGATTTTTCATATACTGCAATTCTCCGGGCGAGCCTTTGTCTGGACCACGCTCCCCAAGCCAGTTATAATTGGCTCGAGCCGTATCGGCGGCATACGACTGTCCGAAATTGAAGTTACCGTTAAAGCTAACAGTCAGCCCTTTAAGCAGGTCAAATCGCTTGCGATACGTCAATTGAGGCATTAACGTATTAGCAGTTGAATATCGTGCGCCATAAACATACGACATTGTTGCTGCATTCTGTATCTGCTTGTACTCGTAACCTCCGGTAAATCCTATGAGAAGTCTGTCGGCAAACGGTTTGTCGACAACTCCCACCTTTAATATCCCGGCTTCATTGTGATACATGGCATGAAAACGACGCACGCGAAAATGTCCCTTTATTTCGGCATGAGACTCAAGATCGGTATAACTGTCTATATCGACCTTATAATCGTTGTCAGAATAATTCTGATAGGCATTGAACGATATGTAAAAGCCTTTGGGTGAAGTCCATTCGGCATAAGCATTGGTCTTGTGCGTATTGAACGAACCAAATGAATAAGAAGCGTTGACACGAGTGCGACGATTATCGTCGGTGACTATATTGATAGCTCCTCCCAGCGCATCTCCTCCCAGCTCGATTGGCACTACGCCCTTATACACCTCCACGCGCTTTGCAAGGCCTGCCGGGATGTTGCTAAGGCCGAAAGCCGAACTCATACCCTCCATGGGTACACCGTCGATAAATATCTTCACATGGCGACCCGAAAAGCCGTTAAGCGTAACATTTGCTTCCGAGCCGACTCCACCGCTTTGTCGCACCTTTACTCCACTTATTTTGTCTATGACTCCCGAAAGGTCGAGCGAGGTATTCTTTAATTTGGTCGTCTCTATCAAAGACACATTGTAAGCCAGTCGTTGCACTTTTTCGGCCTGGCTGAGACCGTTCACCACCACCTCATTAAGCGTCATACCCTGTTTTTCCAACCTCAGTTCCACATTCTCGACATCATCACCCGATACTGTCACATCCTTGCCATTGGCAGCATACCCTACAAATGATGCCCTTACATGATATTTCCCTTCGGCCAAACCAATAGCGAATCTACCCGACGCGTCGGTGGAACCGCCAGAGACAAATGTTCCATCTTGAGCTGAACTCACTTCCACTGTGGCATATTCCATCCCCATTCCGGTAACGGCATCCACCACATCTACTTTCAACTGGAATAGAGGCTTAGCAGTCGACACACCCATAGCGGCAAAGAGTAACACAACAAACAACAGTATGCGACTTGTTCCCGATTTTGGTTCACTATCAAACTTATAGAATCTTAACCTCATTTGTTCACTTTTTAGCTGCAAAATTACAGCCGTGCATAAAATATCACAATCGCCATTTATAGGCAAAATCGTTTGTCATTAACCATGCGATTTTAACCAATAATAGCTATGCCTGAAGTCTAAAACACAATCAAGGCCAGGCAGAAAATGTTTCTGCCTGGCCTTGATCAATCATTTTATCTACATATAATATACAGAATCACGACATTCTCATGTCGGCCGGAATTGAAACCATGTCACGGGAAATGTCACTCAACGAATGAGCTCCGCACATTTCCATCGTGTCCTCAAGTTCCTCAGTTATTTTGCGTAAATAACATTTTACGCCCTCTTCAGCACCGCCAAACGCCGACACTACCACCGGGCGGCATATCAACACGCCGTCGGCCCCAAGAGCCAAAGCCTTAAAAACATCGACTCCCGAACGGATTCCTCCATCGACAAGCACGCGGCAACGGCCGGCAACGGCATGGACTATATTTTCAAGCACCTCGGCAGTCGAAAGACATTGGTCAAGCACACGACCTCCATGATTTGAAACAACGATGGCTGACGCACCGGCTTCCACAGCTTTTTCCGCACCTTTGGCTGTCATGATGCCCTTCAGCACAAACGGCTTGCCTGCCGATGCTATTATGTCGCGCAATTCGTCGACTGTCTTGCTCCCTGCCGGAGGATTGCTGTTCCTGAGAAAAGGCAATCCCGCGGCATCGATATCCATTGCTATGGCTATCGAGTCGCAAGCACGCGCATATTCCATTTTGCGTTTTACGGTCTCCGAGTCCCACGGTTTTATCGTCGGCACTCCTATGCCACCATTGCGCTTTATCGCTTCACAGGCCTGAGGCACAACCTGTTCAAGCACTCCGTCGCCGGTAAAAGCCATTCCGCCAGCCTCGGCACACGCCTTGACCACAATATTATTGTACTCCTCATCGTTATATTTTTCTCCGCAATGGATATTGACTGCGCCTACAGGTCCGGCAAATATTGGGAATCTGAACTTGTGACCGAACAACTCGAGACTCGTGTCGACCTGTTTCTTTTCACATATGGTATCCATACTCACACGGATTCTCTTCCACATGTCATAATTGCGCATTGCAGTATCGCCTACGCCCTTTGCTCCAGGACCGGGAATCATGTTGCGACAAGCCCGCCCGTTACACTCATCACAGGCTCGGCACAACTTACCACCCATTGCATCCTTGGCCCTTTTTATAACTTCATTATAGTCCATAACACAAAATATCTTCATAAAAAAGTGCCGGACCGCGGAAAATCCGCAGCCCGGCGCTTAAAATAGTTTTTATTATTTCCTTCAAGTTTCCAAGCTGCCCTGCTTATACTCTTTT
Organism: uncultured Prevotellaceae bacterium; assembly: GCA_905207705.1. Classification (GTDB taxonomy): domain Bacteria; phylum Bacteroidota; class Bacteroidia; order Bacteroidales; family Muribaculaceae; genus Avimuribaculum. Next base: position 21,975 of record CAJLMA010000015.1, on the reverse strand, counting down.
CATTTCACTATGAGCAAATAATAATTCTTCTTACCGCGTTGCGCAAGAATGTACTTCCCGTTAAGAAGATATGACTTGTCGATAGTCATGGCAGCGTCGTTCACTTTATTCTTATTGATTGACACGCCACCGCTTTGTATTAGCTTGCGCATCTCACCTTTCGACTGGAACACAGGAGCATGAGTAGTTACAAGTTCAACAAGTGGCACTCCGTTTTCTATCACGCTCATTGGCACTTCATATTGAGGAACACCGTCAAACACCGAAAGCAATGTGTCTTCATCTATGCGATGAAGAATCTCCTCGGCTTTGTTTGAGAACAATATCTGTGAAGCCTCCACTGCAGCCTCATATTCTTCGGCAGAATGTACCATTGTTGTAATTTCCTTGGCAAGACGCTTTTGCAACGGCCTTTGTCCCGGATCCTTCTCTTGCTCAGCCACCAATGCGTCTATCTCTTTCTTAGGCAGGTCGGTAAATATCTTTATATATTTCTCAGCATCGGCATCGCTCACGTTAAGCCAAAATTGATAGAATTTATAAGGTGAGGTACGCTTAGGATCAAGCCACACATTGCCCGACTCGGTCTTGCCAAACTTTCCACCGTCGGCCTTGGTAATGAGTGGACAAGTGAGCGCATACACTTCTCCGCCGTTGACACGTCTTATCAATTCGGCTCCTGTTGTGATATTTCCCCATTGGTCTGACCCGCCCATCTGCAATTTGCAGTTCATTGTCTCATACAGATGCAAGAAGTCATAACCCTGCAATAACTGGTAAGAAAATTCGGTAAACGACATGCCATGCTGCGTGTCACTGCCCAGACGTTTCTTCACCGAGTCCTTTGCCATCATGTAGTTGACAGTTATGTGCTTGCCTATATCCCTGATGAAATTCAAGAAACCATAATCTTTCATCCAGTCGTAATTATTCACGAGGATTGCATGATTTGGCGCATCGCTGTCAAAATCCAAGAACTTGGAAAGTTGTTTCTTTATGCACTCTTGGTTGTGGCGCAACGTGGCTTCATCTATCAATACACGTTCCTGCGACTTCATCGACGGGTCGCCTATCATTCCTGTTGCACCACCGACAAGTGCTATCGGCCTGTGTCCTGCACGTTGCAAGTGCTTGAGCATCATAACTCCCACGAGATGACCAATGTGTAAAGAATCGGCAGTCGGGTCAATTCCGAGATAAGCCGTTGTCATTTCTTTCTGCAATTGTTCTTCTGTTCCCGGCATCATGTTATTTATCATGCCGCGCCATTTCAGCTCTTCTATAAAATTCATCGAATGAGAATATTGTTTATTTTAATAATTAGAATTATATCCTGCAAAGATAGTGAAAGGTGAGTGCAGAGACAAACAAAAAACAACGTTTTTATGTTTGACTATGCTGAACCGCATCCTATCTTATGGAAAGATAGTGAAAGTTGAGTGCAATGGAAAAAAATGAACTTGCTTATTTTTTCACATTGTCGAGTGCCTCTGCTCTTACGGCACAAAAACAAAAACGGGTCACCTCATTCGGATGACCCGTCATATCAAAATAGAATGAATATATGTTTATTCGTTATTTCACGATGGCTTTGAATACTTCTCCGTTGCCGAGTCTTACGATTACAATGCCGTCGGCTTCGATTACATTTTCACCTTCAACTCCATCATACATGCCTGTCAATCGGCCATCTATGCCGTAAACCGAGATTGTATCATCTGCCATAAGAGTCACCACGAGCTTGCCGGAACGTGCAAAGACTTTAGCCGAAGCAGCTACATCAACCGCATTTACTCCGTCCAACGGTTCGCCCACCTCAACCATATTAGATGGTTCTGATTCTATTACCACGTCATTGCCATCGTCATCGATGGTAGCAGCCATGGCAGTTACGCAATAGCTATATGTAGTCTCCGAAGTCATGTCAAATTCAAACCTATAGCTCAATTCAGTCGTTTCTTGATCGGCGACAAGAGTGTTGATGACATCTCCGGCCTCGTAATCCTGACTTACTGACATTTCATCGATAAACATCTTGTTTGAACCGTCATAAATGACCTTGACTGCCGTATTTGCAGCACCGTTGGTAAATTCCACGGTATACAACTTAAATTCTCCGGCATCAAGCACAACATCATGAGATTCAAGGACATTATCGGTTGCATCTACAAGCTCTACTTTTATTGTTGTACCCGTGAAATAGTCACCATAACTATATTCGGCCATGACCATGTTTACAACAAACGCGCCATTCGAGCTGCTCAAGTCAAGGAACGGAGTCTGTAGTGATCCTTCTCCTCCGTAAGGTGAGATACCAAGATAGCCCGATGCGTAAACATGGTTTACTGCATACCATCCGGGCACTGTGGTATACGCGTCAAGATACTCTTGTAGCGGAGGGAATTCAACATAATCGATGTCGCCCTCTGTAATGCCTGCAAAATCTTCATTCAACAATTCGACAGTCCTTGCCTCGCTCAATGTTTCGGTAGCATATACCGACACTTTGTAACTTCCAGCATTCTCGACAGCCTCCCAGTTTGCAGTGAACCCATTGTCGTCGACATCCGAAGCATCAAGAGCGACAGGAGCTTCAAGCTCGTCTATTCTTATTACAACATCTTGCTCTTCCGAGGTCATGGATACATTATCACCGGCTTTGGCCGCCACGCAATAATAATATTTCTGACTACTGTCGGGAACAGTCACCACCATGCTTGTTTCGGTCGTTTCTTCCTGTTGCAAGATGTAGTTTTTGTTACCTTCGGCATCCTTAGTATAGACATCCACAAGATAAGACTCTGCTCCTGAAACCGAACGCCATTTTGCCGTAAACTTTTCTCCATCGAAATCTACAGGCCTGTAAGCCTCGGGAGTCATCAAGAATGTCTCACTCTGCTCAATCTTAAGATAATCTATGTAAAATGCTCCCAGCAAAGCCGAGATTTTAAGATTGTACATGCTGCGGTCGGTAACAAAAACGACATCGGTCCAGTTATCATCATATACGACCACCGAATTTGAACCGATGGTAAACATGTTGCCAAAATCATTCACGGCCTTTATTCTTGCCGATACCTTGATATTTCCGCCTTCCGATGGCGACAAACTCAACGTTGTTGTCTGCAAATAAGCGCTGGTAGACGTCAAGTCGTCCTCGCCTATGCGCAACGCGCCTCCTGCCTCATATACCTCGCGACCCCTCCAACCCGGGAGCAGTTCACTCAATTTTCCGTTCAATATCGACGAAATATCTTCAGTCCCGGGAGCTTCAATGGAACCTTCTGTAAATTCCTCGAAATCTTCTTCAAGCACAACTTTCACTTCTGAAGTCTGCGCGGCTGCAAAAAAAGAACAACTCATGCACATCAACATGAATGCAGCAGCTTTCCTAACCAATTTTACCATGATAAAAAATTTTAAAATATAATTCACTTCAATATCGTAATGGGCAATAAATATCATTTCCTTGAAAATGCGGCAAATTTAGAAAGATATTTGCGGCATCGGGCCATAAGACTGTCTCGATTGACAGGCTTTACAAGATAATCATTTGCGCCGGCTGCAATGGCATCGTCTACATCCGACTTTGAATCGGAAGGCAACACGGCTACGATTGGCACAAGAGGCACGGCCTTTCGTATCTCGCTTATCATCTTCAACCCTTCGTCCGACGCAAGGTTGACGCCGGCAAGCACCATGTCTACTCGCTTCGTCAGGCAATCGGCCACGGCTTCGTTGCTTGTACGCGCATGAATGATGCGCAGGCTCATGCTCAAACGTTCCATCAGCACTTTAAGGTACAAGAACGACGTGCTTTCGGCTTCGACTATCAACACGACAGGATAGGAAGGATCGGCAATCACCGCTGTAGATTTAGACAAGTCGTCACTAATCTTCATCGGTATGCTTAACGTGAATACCGACCCGACACCCTCGGTTGACTCAAACGACAATTGACCTTGTATAAGAACTGCATTTTTTTGGGCTATCGTCAACCCCAAACCCACTTTTTCGTGCGTGTCGAGTATGTCGCCCGAATTGTTGCTGAATATTTCCGACAATATCATCCTGCGTTTCTGAGGTATTCCTATCCCAGTGTCGGATACAGATATGAATATCTGCTGCTTTATTTCATCGACCTTGTAACGCATGCTTATCTTACCTTGGGCAGTGTATTTCAATGCGTTGTCGAGCAAGTGGTCGAGAATCTTGGCAATACGTTCCCTGTCAGAAACTATGTAGCTGTCTTTGTCTTTCAGCGGCAGCTCCAACGACAGAGCCACATTCTTTTCCCCGGCGATTATCTTGAAATCAGCAAAAATGTCGCGCAACAAGTCGTTTAAGCAAATGTCAGATACCGACAAACGTGCTCCCGTGGAATATATGTTTGAAAAGTCAGTTATATCGCCTATCACTTGCTTGATTTTGCGAGCCGACAATATTATGACTTTCCCATAACCTGCAACCTCATCGGGTTTCAAGCCCGGTTCCGAAATAATCTCCGAAAAATCATCTATGACATTCAATGGGGCTTTCAATTCCCTTGCAAGGTTCTCGATAAACAATCCCTTGTACCTGTTCCTGCGGTCGGTTTCCTCTTTCGACCGCACAAGTTCTTCATTAAGGGCGTTTATAGTTTGGTTGGTGATTTGCAAGTATTTCTTCAACTTGCGCTTCTTCGCCGACGATACTATTGCAAACAGAACCAACATCACAAGCACCATGCCGCAACTTATTGCATAGGGCATAAAGCTCTCGTTTATCCAAAGCACCGAACGCGGCTTGTTGACAATCTCACTGTCTTCGGGCAAACTTGATTCGTCAATGCCGAATCTCGACAACTCGTTATAATCAAACATGTACTTGCTCCCATTGTCGTTTTGTACGTTTATGGAAGCTACATCGTGGCCGCTCAATATTTGCGACACCATCATGCCGGCCAACCTGCCTTGCTCATACTGCGACACCATATCGCCGCCAAATACCCCTTTGCCCAATCCATGAGGCCATAGATGGAACAATGGCGCACGAAGATTGGACGTTATGAGTTCAAGGCTCTCGTTGAATGTTTTCGTTACTCCGCGACAATCGGTATAGGCCGATATAAGCAATACAGGGACATCCTCGGGGATGCCACGCAACTTCTCGGCAAGGTCGTCGAAAGAAAGCACGCGCAAGTCAAGTATTTCATAATCGGCCCAAGCCAATGTGGCTGCCGACGAGAACGACATTGAGTCAGAACGTCCTGTCACTGTCCCGTCAGATATGGCAATTACTCTCGGCGAATCAGGAAACAGGTTCTTCATCACTTCGATTGTCCCACTCATGCCCAATGTCTCGGTGACTCCTGTAACTTGCGGATTCTTGTTTTGTTCCAATGCAAGATGCATGTTATTTACCCCAAGGAACACCATAGGAATGCTATCGAGCATGCCATGCTGCTCCGACAAGCCGAAAAGCAACGCGTTATCGTCTGCAAGCACAGCCACGTCATATTTATATGGCAGATTCTTTAACTTGAACAGCAGTCGCTCGCCAAAAGAAGCCACATTCGCATCTTGTGGGAAACGCTTGCAATCCATTTCCTCAATATCGACCGACACTGAATCCTGATTCAACACCGACTTTAATCCGGCAACCTGCATAGATACAGTGGGAAATGAATTGTCATAGGACGTTATGAACAAAACATTGTCATAACTCGGCAGGGCTTGAAGCTTCAAAACCGAACAAAACAACATTATGAAATGTATTACTCTGATTAACTTTGTCCTACGCATAACAATGCAGTTACATTATTGTTTTCCTATATTCTTGTCGCAAATTTAATCTAAATAAGATTAATTAACAAGCGTAAATCTACTCAAACACTCGATTTGAACCTTTCGGTTAAGTTCCTGTATTACATCGCAAAGCCTCAAAATGACATTGACGTTTTAAATTAAAAGAAGCAGATGAAAATTACTTTCACCTGCTTCTCTATGTGACCCATACAGGATTCAAACCTGTAACCTTCTGATCCGTAGTCAGATACTCTATTCAGTTGAGCTAATGGGCCTAATTGTGGGTACAAAGGTAAGCAACATTTTTATCATTACAAATTTTTTGCCGAGTTTTTTCATAACTTTTCAAAACATTCATTCCCACATCGTATGACAATGTTATTGTTGGTTAAAATTTCTTTTAAACAGGCCAATCTTTTTATTTTTGTAAAAAGATTATGGGTGAATAGTGCTATTTGTGAATTACAATTCAATATTTGACAGATAATTTTACTTTCACACACCTGATGCCACTCACGAATGTGGTAATAAAATGATTCACACTACTTTTAATAAGTGCTATATAATTAAATTTTATCTCACCACTACAATGGAAATCAACAAATTAACGCCTGCTATATGCAAGCACGCCTGCTCGGCTCAAAACACATCGGCCTGCTACCACGGCAAGGCTCTTCTTGAAACGTTGCAAAACCGCATCAAGGACATGTATGTAGCTTCTCATGGGAAAAAACCCTCGATGCCCGACAACAAGCTGGGAAAAATCTTGGATGAATACCATTTGCGCCATCCTAAAGACTCTTGCAAAACACTTTTAGCAAAAATGATGGAAGTCCTTGAGAACTATGATAAATACAATGTCATAATCGAAGGCATAAAATCTGATGAACGCTGCGCACAAAGTTTTTTCTTCAACAATCCCTCAGTAATCAGAATCTTTACGCTCCTCAACATATCATATAACAACGACTTCAGGATTGACTCGCCTGTTTCCGACATTTCTACATTCGTCTATGAGGCAATGTGGGAAAATAATTGGCGACGGCTCAACAGCTACCGTTATGAATCCTCCCTGTACACATGGCTTAAAAAAGTAGCTTCCGATATTCTTCTGTCAACCTACATAGACCAAGGTCGCATATCGCCAAGGATATTCACTTCTCCGGGCTGCTACCGACTGGCTCTGCGCAGCCAGGATTCCGACACCCGTAAATATGCCGTCAACCTTGTGGAAGAAGGACCAATGCACGACATACTGGATGCCGTCTATCTAAAAAAATGGGACGAACAGACTATTATCAGCTCTTTAGGCATAAAACATGAATTATTCAAGCAGACGTTGAAAGCTGCCGAAACGTGCCTCATAAAGGAACTTATTGAACTCAACAACATTTACACGTTGAAGATTTTGCGCCATAAAAAAGAAAAACCTTCCACATGGCAAGCCGTTGCCGTTGACAACATTGACATTGCCGACAACTTGGAACCGTCCAAGTCCGACATTCTCATGACCTACCTTGTCGGCTGCACTTGGCAATTCGGCAACCTTGACGACTTCCTTTATTATGCATCCGAACGCATGGGATGGGATGATACCGACAAATGGATATGGCAAAGTCGTTATTTCAAAGGCACTACATCAAAAGAAATGTCCGTAAAAATCGGACGCGAACCGGCATGGATAGATGTCAGATACTGCCGCCTTTGCAAAGCTTTGGCCAAAGCGATCAAGAAAAGATTTGCCGACTCGTGAATTTGGCCTGACTACCATCCGAATACGTTGCGTAACACCCACCACGCAATCACAACGGCAAATATGCTCCAAATGACGCGGCTGTCGCATAAACAACGATATAGCCGCGCTTTTTTTGTCCTTACAAGTTCAGCATATCCATAAATTGCAATGACCGGCAAAGAAAGCACCATCAACGCATTGTATTTAAAGGCCGCAATTATATCTCCTTCCAACAACGAGTGTATGACACGCTGGCTTCCGCATCCGGGACACTTGTATCCTGTGACAAGCAGAAACGGGCATTTGGGAAAGAAAGAATTCTCCGATGGATCAAAAATAAGATACAAGACTACACATGCCAACAGGATTGATGCCAGAACCGCAATAACGACATACTTGCGCACCATTGTCACAGCAAGGCCACTATGAAAGCTACCGGCACATAAACAAGACCGGCAACAATGCTCACCATGCACCAGATGGCAGCACGGTCGCTGTACTTACGCGCCAAGTCATATTGTCCCATCCTGTATTTCGACTCTACCTGCGCGGCATAGATTATTGCTACTATTCCCAGTATCTGACAACAAAGCACTGTCGCCAATATTGCCCACACGAGATTGGTAGGCGGACATTCGGGAGCCGGTTGCCAATTGTCGTTTTGAGGCGTTGTCCATGTGCCGGAGACAGGCGGAGGCACGGTTTGTCCTGTTTTTTTTGTATCAACCTCTTCAGTAATTTGCTCGGGTTCGATAGCCGGGATACGCTCTTCCGATATTATTTCATCCTCTTTTTCAGCATCTTGGGCAACACCTTCCTTGTCTTTCTTTTTATCTTCATCTGCGACGACGTCACCTGTTACAGATTGACGCTCATTTGATTTGATTTCGTCCGAATCGACAGTTTTTATTTCCTCGCTATTCCGCTGAACTTCATCCGGTTGAACTTCAGTTTTTTCAATCGCCGAATTTTCATCTTTTACCTCAGGAATATTGAAGTATCCCGACAATTCACTCAAGTCCTTAGCCTGTATCCAATCCTTGAGGCCGATCCTCCAGACATAAGTCTCTCGAGTCACACCCAACCCTATAAGCTCATCAAGCGTCATCGGTCCGCGTTGAAGGCCATCAATATGTACCCAATATTGCATAACAGAATGGTTTTTAAAAGTTAATTCGGCAATAATGTCTCGCCACACAGGCTCATTCAATTAGCCATCATTGCCGAATCAACATATTTCCTAAGAATCAGTCTTATTTCAAAAGTTCGTCAAGGAACTTATAGAACTCAGGATCCTCACCTACGATTTTCTTTATGATTTTACCGTCCTTGCCAACTATTATCTTTGTAGGATAACCTTCTATGCCATACATTACCGACACATCGGGATTACCCTCATTGCGCACATGTATCCACGGCATGTCATGTTCCTCCAAAGCTTCTTTCCAGTCCTGCTCCGTATCATTGCAGTCTATTCCCACGAACTCCACCTTGCCCGAGTGTTTTGCATAAGCAGCCTTCATGTCGGGAATGCCTTTTATGCACCATCCGCACCAACTGCCCCAGAAGTCAAGCACGACATATTTTCCTCTCAATGACGACAACTTGAAGTCTTTCCCGTCAATATCCTTCAACGTAAAATCGGGAGCTTCACTACCTTCCTTTAATGCATCTATAGCTTGTTCACGCAACATTTCATCATTGCACCTTTCATTCAACAATTGGTACACCGCGGCCAGTCGGCCGGTCTTAACCGATTCGCCCAATTGCGGCAGCGCTGTATTCACCGAGTCAAAGGGCAACGCCAACAACCCATACAATGCCACGTCTTTGTCCAAGTTTTGTCGAACATAGCCCATCTGCGCATCCAAGAATTGCGAAAACTGCTCATCTAACAACGGCATATACTTGGCCATGACAGAATCTTGCGATGCGCCTGCGGCAATCAACTTCATTGTTTCTGAGCCAAGCGAGTCTGATTTCACAATAAATGTTTCCACTTTGTTCCACAACTCGTTGCAATCGCCATAAAAGTCATCGTCTCCGTTTATTGTCATGTTGCCTATGCTTCCGTTCACCTCAACATGCTTGCCGGGCAAATATAAGAAGTTGACTATGCGAGCAATAGACATTCCATCCGATTGAATCAAGTAAATATTATTCAACTCGGCATTGTTTTTCAAATTGATTGAAAACGAACCATCGGGTTGTACGACTACTGTATCCACATAAAAATCTTGCCCGTTATTGATTGAAACAGCTTGCATATAGATTGTATCATTTTCCAATCCTTGCAAATGTCCGCTTATGTCGGCACTCTTGTTTTGCTGGCATGCCACAAGCATTATTGCGGCACATATTGCCGCGAAAATCTTTACATTCATCTCTTAACTATGATTTCTTGTTTAATTATTATCTGCAAATCTAACAATTAAGCGCAAGCTATGCAAATTATCGGCTTCCTGACGATGGCGGTTTTTACACTTTGCGTTTCAACAAGTACCCCAAAACTTCCTGCTGTATGCGCGACCGCAATAAGTAATTTATAAGCAAGTATATACATGCAAAAACGACCAATTGGGCCGGCAATAACAGCCACGCCGACCCGACAACTTGCCCAAGCAGCCATGCAGGCACGGATCCGGCCATCGATATGGCCGCATACGGAACCAACTCTTTAACCATACCTGCCAAGCCACACCCGGTAACCGACGACGTGAGCCACACGGCATAAATAAAATATACGAATGCAGCTATGACCTGCCCCCCTACAAGCCATTCTATGCCAAACGGGATTGTGGCCACAATGGCGACAATGGCCAACCCGTCCTTCACGGCCTCAGAATAAACTATCTTCCGTGCCGCGCCTATGGCAAGGATGTGGTTGTTATACAATGATGTTAACACTATGAAAATGCCACGCAACGCAAGCAACTGGAACAACGGTATCGCCTCATCCCACTTTGTGCCAAAAAGGATATGAAAAACCGGCGTGGCAACCACAACGAGCAAGAGCATGCACGGGAACACGACATAAGCCGTGAATTTATTTGTCTTCGACATCATCCGCTTGAATCGTTCCGGGTCATCCTGACAACCGCTCAATATGGGCAGGAACGATGCCGTTACGACTTGAGAAATAGATGTAATGCCCATTTTGCTCCATTTGTCGGCCTGAGTATAACAGCCAAGTTTAGACAAATTGTAAAAAGCTCCTATCATGAACGAATATATGTTCTGGAACAATATGTTAAGGAATGAGCTGACCATTACGCCAACGCCCACCGAGAAAATCGAACGCAAAGAGTCCATGCTGAAACCACCTTTCGGATGCCATTTGGACGTAAGCCACAATATCAACGATTTGACAGACGACAATGCTATCGTCTGCCACACTATCGCCCATACGCCTTTACCCGAAAGAGCCAGCCAGATGCCCACTACTCCACTCACGACAAGCCCTATCGAGTTGCTCACGGCTATCATCTTGACATCCATGCGCTTCATTAGCCGATTGGTCTGCACTATCGCAGTCGCATTTATCACAAACGACAGGAACATAACACGAGCCGGAGCTACGAGCCTTCCGTCGGCATTGAATATGTCGTCAATGAATGGCGAACAAAACCACAGAATCACATAGATTGCCATGCTCATCCCAAGGTTGAAATAAAAAGCTGTGGTGTAATCTACGTCGGTCGGTGATTTCTTCTGTATCAACGCATTAGAAAATCCACTATCGACAAACAGCGTGGCGAAAGCTTGAAACACAAGGATGGCGCCCACAAGACCGAATGCATCGGGAGGCAACAAATTGGCAAGCACGATGCCTGTAATGGCATAAAGCACCTGCGACGACAATCTGTCGATAGTGTTCCACTTCAACGTCCGTGCCGTTTTTTGTTTTAGATTAACCTCTTCCATCTTGTGCAAAGATAGTGCAAGTTGAGTGCAATGGGAAAAATGAGCTTGCTTATTTTTATTGCCGAAACGAAGCCTGTCTTATCGAAATATAGTGCAAGTCATATAAAATAGTAAAAAAGTACTTGTCCATTTCTTACCACTGCCGGAATTAAATCGGCTTATAAAAATATTGCCACCCCCACGGTCCTACCGACAGAGTGGCAACATGTCCTCAAAACTCGAATAAATCAAGTTTTACAAATATTTGTCGCCAAACGATGACTTGACATCATTCACATACTGCTTGATGCGTTGTTCTTCCGACTGCGGACATATCAACAGCACGTCGTCGGAATCGGCTACTATAAAATTCTTAAGTCCCGATGCTACAATCAATTTTCCGGGTTTTGCAGCAATCATGTTGTTATGGCAATTGTAGAGCATGGCATTGCAATTTTGCGACACATTGCCCTCCTTGCTCTTCGGCGAGTATTCATACAGCACCCCCCATGTGCCAAGGTCGTTCCACCCAAAGCTGACGCACGACACAAAGACATTAGGCGTTTTTTCCATTACCGCAAAATCTATGGAAATATTCGGGCATGCCGGGAACTTGTCGTTTATGAAACTTTGTTCCTTTTCGGTCCCGAAATTTTCCTTGCCGGCTTCAAACTTGTCGTACACGTCGGGCGCATAATCTTTAAGAGCCTTTATTATGCTGTCGGCCGACCACAAGAAGATACCCGAGTTCCAGAAGAATTCACCGCTTTCCACAAACACCCGTGCAAGCTCAAGGTTAGGCTTTTCGGTAAATGTCTTCACATGCATGATATTGTCGGTATCCGACATTTCTCCCACTTGAATATAGCCATATCCCGTCTCAGGACGATTTGGCTTTATGCCAAGCGTAAGCAACGCGTCATGATTCTCCACAAAATCAAATCCTGCAAGTATGTCTTCCTTGTACAAATTCTCGTTCAATATGAGATGATCGCTCGGAGCCACCACCATAACGCCTTTAGGATTAAGTGATTTTATATGATAAGCGGCCCATGCGACACAAGGAGCCGTATTACGCCTCACCGGCTCGGCAAGAATCTGCGAATCGGCAAGATCGGGCAACTGCTGCTTCACAAGAGCCACATAAGCCTCATTGGTAACCACTATGATGTTCTCTGCCGGAACGATGCTTCGGGCGCGGTCGTAACTCATTTGCAACAAAGAGCGTCCCGTGCCCAAGAAATCTATAAACTGCTTTGGCATGTTGGCTCGGCTGTAAGGCCAGAAACGGCTTCCTACACCTCCGCCCATTATGACACAATATCTATTACTCATGACATGCAATATGGTTGAATGTTTTTATTTCTTTGCTAAGTTAATAAATAAATGGCTGTATTCAAGGCTTCAAAATATATTTTATCTTAAATGTCGCGTAAATATTAATAAAAGAATCTAAAAAACATAAAGCTCGGCGCTTTTCAACAGATTGGACGGGAGAAAGGCTGCACAACAATAAGGGGCCTTTCTCACGAAAGACCCCTTTGTTTCTTTAGCGCATAAGAAGCGCATTTTTCAAATCTACCATTTCTAAACAAACCTAAACATCTTTTCACCTTAATCTTCTTTCCCGCATGCCTTGTTTCTACATACAGAAATCATACCTACCGGAGACCTCCGCGCTTGCCGAGTACCAATACTCACAACCGGCATATTAAAACAAACTTAAAAATTGGTTATATACACGGTTAGGAATCCAGTGGCAAACAGGCAAGCTTCATCCCTTATTCCAGAGCGACAGATGCATCTTGAAAATGCAGGTGTCGATGCTATGCCTCGTTTTCCACTGCAAATATAAAATCAACATTTGCGCATTCGCCACTTTATATAAGCAAAATATAAATCATATTTAGAATTTATATAGCATATATCATTGATATACAAAAGGATAACTATATTTTAATTTTCCAAAAATATAAATATAAATATTATAAGAAACTGCCGATTTTCTTCACATTTTCTTCAAAATGTTCTCTATCGATAGCTTTGTTTTTAACCTTGTTTCTGTAAGCATATATCGTATTTACCGAGTAATGCAGAAAACTGGCTATTTTATTACTGTCTTCGACTCCCATTTTCAAAAAAGCAAATATGCGCAATTCGGTCGTAAGTTTGCCGTGGTCTTTTACCACTATGCGCTCATCGGGCAATAATAATTTATTGAATTCATCTATAAATGTCGGATATATATGCAAGAACACTCCGTCGAAGTTTTCATAAAATTGTTTATGTTGCTCTTCGGCAAACTTTGACGATTTAGTCATTTTTATCAAGTCCTCTACTTGTCCCGTAGTAAGCTTGCGGGTCACTACCTTGCAAAAATTGTCAAGACGTTCCATGTATATTGAGCAGAGGTCCAAGAAATGCCCCATGTACTCCTCCTTGATTTTATTGGCTTCTTTAAGATGCTGACGTGTGATGTTCAACTTGCGCATCTGCTTTGACACGAAAAATACGGCAAACACGAGACCGAGCGTCAGTAATGTGGCCACAAGTGTCGTGAACAACAGCAACTTGTGCTTTTTCTCCAATTGCATCTTATACGCTCCGTCAATAAGCGGAAGAATATTGGAAATTTCCGACATGCGAAGACGGGCATTACAAAACACAGCGTCCGACAAAGATGCCGAAATGTAGGAATACGCATGATTTATATCTCCTTTGTCATATAGATACACCGCCAATTTCTGCAACGACGTGTTTTCTTTGACCGATGATTTTATGTCGGATATCGCCGACAAAGCCAAGTAATATGCTGCTTCCTCAAAATTATCCTCATTTTCCTTTATTGATGCCATATTGGCTGCCGCCCTTGCGTAAAGATTATTGTCTATCGGCACATTTTCCATTACTTCTGCCAGAAGCCGTTTGGCTCTTTTTGGTTGAGTCTCGCACAAGGACTCACCAAGAAACAATTTATGTTCATAGCTTTCAGTATCAAGCAACTTCAACAATTCCTCACAGTAATAGTCAAATTTGTTTGTATATTCAAGTAAGTAATCATCCACATGCTTGCTGTTTCCTTGCATTGTATAGACCACCATATATGAATAAAGCTGCCTGCCGCAACCGAGCCACATCTCTCTCAGCTCATCCGGCACTCCGCGACTTTCTATCGAATCGAGTTCAGCAACCCCTTCCTTGAAAAATCCCATTATGCCCAGCACTTTGATTTTTCCAAATTTACTCCTTAGCATGAGGGTCGTGTCTTGCAATTCTCCCGCAAGGAGACCAGCACGGCCATAATAAGCCAAAGCCGAATCCGAAATAAATGTTTCGTATTGCTGTGCTATGTCGCACATGACATTGCCCCTCTTATACCCATCATCTTTCAACCCTGCCATGACAGAACGTAACGAGTCGATGCGCATGATTTTCCTGTTATCATACTCTTCCTTCATCAACAAAGCATTGTCAAGGACGTCCAACTCCGCCCGAGTCAGTTCCTTATGCGCGACAGCTGTAATATTCGACATTATCGACAGTAGCAATATGAAAATTACTTTATTCATGATATTCTGCATATATAGAAATGGTTCAGATGACAAATTTACCACTTTTTCACCGACCAACAGCAACCGCGGGCCCCTATTCCTGTCACGACGTCAAAAATACATTAACTCCAAAAAAGCACTCTCTACGGTTGGTTACAATATAATTTATTAACTTTGCCGACTGAATGAAAACAGATTTTTCTACATACAAAAAGCATTACGCGACAATCCTTAAACTTGGCTTCCCCCTGATGTTAGGCCAGTTGGGAATGATATTGACAGGTTTTGCCGACACGCTCATGGTGGGGCACTATTCCACCGACTCTCTTGCCTCGGCATCTTTTGTCAACAACGTGATGAATTTCATGACTGTGCTGTGCATGGGATTCTCTTACGGGACAACCCCCATTATAGGAGCTCAAAACGCTCGTAGTGAATACTATGCCGTCGGCACGACTGTAAAAAACGCCGTCCTGCTCAACATGATTTTCGGCATCTCCATCGGCCTGTGCATGCTCGTGCTATACTTCAATATAGAGCGACTCGGACAGCCTGCCAACTTGATTCCCCTCATAAAGCCTTATTACATCGTGATGTTGCTCTCGACACTGCCCATGTTGCTTGTCAACACGCTCAGGCAATTTACCGACGGTATCACCGACACTAAGTTGTCGATGTGGATTATAATCGGCGGCAACATCCTCAACATAATACTCAACTACCTCACAATCTACGGCAAATTCGGGTTTCCCGAACTCGGCCTGCTCGGGGCTGGCTTGAGCACGCTGACAGCCCGTGTGGCAATGGCTTTAGCCTATGTAATTATCCTTGCAAACGCATCAAAATACAAACGCTATCTCGAAGGGATCAAACGCGGACGCATCGACCGAAATGTCACTGCCTCCATCTTCGGCACTTCATGGCCTCTTGCCGTTCAAATGGGACTTGAAACAGGCATATTTTCCTTTGCATCGGTAATGATAGGATGGATTGGGGAAACATCATTGGCAGCCTACCAGATAATGCTGAGCATAAGCATGATAGGTTTCCTCATATACTATAGCTTCGGAGCAAGCATGTCGATAAAAATAGCGGGATACTATGGCTCAGGCGACATCAACAAAATCAAATCATGCTCTCGTGCCGGTTTACATATCATCATATTATGTGCGATAGCGGCAAGCTCGATTTTCTACATTTTGGGCGAACCCATCATCCGCCTGTTCACATCCGATGTGAAAGTGATAGCCGTCGCACTCACAGTAATCCCCCCGTTGATGCTCTACCAGATAGGCGATGCCCTGCAAGTGACATTTGCCAATGCCTTGCGCGGCCTCACCGATGTCAAGCCGATGATGGTTATCGCCATAATAGCCTACCTCGCAATAGGATTGCCGGCCGGATATCTGCTCGCTTTCCCATGCCGACTTGAGATAGTGGGCATTTACTTGTCGTTTGCAATAGCATTGCTGTTTGCCGGACTGCTGTTCTTCTGGAAATTTTCTTCCGACATAAAGCGACTATCTTCCTCTGCACAAATCTGAAAACAACCCCGAGCGATAAAAACATGAGCCGGCTCTATGTGCATATTTTACAAGTAATTTTGCAATTCGATAAAAAAATTACCTCCCATACTTGTATATTTGGAAAATTCACCCTACTTTTGCACTGCAAAAAGGAACTGGTGCGGTAGTTCAGCCTGGTTAGAATACATGCCTGTCACGCATGGGGTCGCGGGTTCGAGTCCCGTCCGCACCGCAGAACAAATTGCAGAATTAAAGCAAGGCTCTGAAGTTAGACGACTTCAGAGCCTTTTTCATATATACCATGATAAATTTCGCAAATGCAGTTATACATTGTTCCTCAACATTATGCTTTTTTGAAGACATAAACTCCCGTTCACCGGGCATTTCCTTAGCTTGCAATAGCGCACAGAGTCACCCAATGTAGAAATGTATTTTTACCGCTTAAATGCTCGCATTTAATTTTCTCATCATAACTTGCTCTTTCTTTTCGTTACGGTCCGTTAATGATTTGACAACATGACATATCCTTTATTAATTCCTGCAATGGTTCCTTATCATGACTAGTATTATTATGGCATATTCCGTATATTTGCCAATATTTAAGGCCATGATCTTTAGTATAATGACTTGCCATATTGAATTGCGAAACGCCTCTTGTCGTTATACAACTAACAACCAACCTATTATGCACAATAGAAATACAATAAGACGAGATTATCTTATCATCCGTAGGATGATGAGAGGAGATTATCCAAGCGCATTGACACTACTGCAATATTTGGATCAAAACGACATTGTCATCACACTGCGGACTCTTCAGCGCGACATTGCCGACATTAGGAGTAATTTCAATATAGAGGTTGTCTATGACAGCAATAAGAATGGTTACTATATTGACGAGACCTGCAGCATGGATATGGACAAACTGCTATATTTTCTCGGATTGGCTGAAAGCTCGGACGTAATACTATCCAATATTAAGGACAAGCAAAAACTGTTGAAATATCTGTCAATAAGCCCCAATCCCCATGCAAAAGGAGTAGAAAATATAGGTATATTGCTAAAAGCTGCACAACAATGCGCCGTCATTAACATCAATCATCTTAGCTACCAGACAGGTGAACAGAAGATTTATACCGTAGAACCATATCTATTGAAAGAATTTGAAGGAATGTGGTATCTGTTTGCTTATTGTGAAGATATAAAAGTATTCCGCACATTTGGACTTGATAGAATCGAACAAATACAAATGACAGGCAGAACATTCCAACACAGAGCAGAACTAGAACAGACAACAGGGAAATTTAAAAACATATATGGATTGGTCTATGAACCAGACAACAATCCCAATGCCCCGATAGAGGAAGTAAGGCTGAAAATTTCTACCATTATGCTGCCTTATATGAAGTCACTGCCGATACATTCCTCACAAAGCATAAAAGGAAACACAATAATCCTACATCTGATAATAAACACAGAGTTAGAAAACAAGATAATGAGCTATGGGGAACACATTGAGGTACTATCTCCGCCCTCATTGAGAAACAAGATAAAGAAAAGGATAATGCAATCGCTCTCAAAATACAATGATTGACTGACATAGAAACCGTTAACATATCGATTTCACCCTTGAGCTAAAAAAACAATGAAAAAGACAAGGCCACCGACTTAATCTGTCGTACATATAGTCATATATTTGCAGAAAATTACAACTCTGTATCAATAGGTGAAAAGATGACAGCAAGACACCACTCAAATTCCAACACTTATGAAACAATAATGCTGTATTTCATGTCTAATTTATTGAAGACATGAACAACAGACTTAAAATTGAATAAAAACTTATCTTTACGCTTATTAACACTTAGCTATGAACTAAAAAACAAGGACTATGGAGAAAAAAGAATGGATATACGAATATGAAAAAACGGCAAATTGCCAAACTAAAAACGGATATGAATATACAAACGTCAGATATGTATTAGGAGAACAATTTGACACTTATTGCAAGAAAACATTAATCTGTATAGGTATAAATCCAAGCAAAGCAATCCCCGAACAACTTGACCCGACACTAAAGAGAGTACAAAAATATGCCCATAACAGAAAATATGGATCATGGTATATGCTGAATGTTTATCCACGACGTGAGACCAATCCAAAGCTTTTAGACAAAGAGGCTGACATGGAAATACACCGTAAAAACCTGACCGCCATAAAGAACCTATTATCCAAGATTAAGGAAGCAGATGTATGGTGTGCTTGGGGGAATACCATCAAAAAGAGAAAATACCTGCATGACCTGTTATTTGGGAACACAGAAAAACGTATTGATGGCATTATCAGCCTGTTCAATACCAATTATCATTTCAAGGCATACGACTCTACTGTCAAAGGTTGTCCTAAACATCCTCTTGTAATTTCCAATAATGATAGACTGAAAGACTTAACCGAAGTTGGATTAATAAAATTGAATGACATCATCAATAATCTGATCAGAAAATAAAAACAAATAATTTAATCATATTCGGCATGGCAACATCATTTACTGCCACAGCTGTCTGTAGTCATAATATATGATATGCAACCATGTCTATCAACACAATTCAACCATTATACAAATTCAATGATATGAAAAAACAACTTAGACAATTAGAAGAATTTCACAAGGCATTCGGCCTGTATATGAACGATTGCCCTACCTTACGAATTCCACAGGAACTTCACGAACTGCGTATGAGGGTAATGAAAGAAGAAGTGGACGAATATGCAGAAGAATACGCAATCAAAGGAGATAATGAAGATGTACGCTTACAGGCGGTCGCCAAAGAATTAGCCGACATTGCCTATACATTGCTGGGTACAGTTATATCCCATGGATTGCAAGATGAATTTGAACATATCTTCGATGCTGTACATGAAAGCAATATGAGCAAACTGGACGAAAACGGGAAGCCTATCTATCGTGAAGATGGAAAAATATTGAAATCAAGCCGTTACCATGAACCTGACTTGAGCTTCTTGAAAAACAAAAAATAAACAATAATTCTTTAAGCCGCAACCTTAATAAGTTGTGGCTATTTTCCTGTCCTCTGCGCTAAATTCCGCGCATATATACACCGAGACATCATGGTTTGAATTATTACTTTTAATATAATAACTCAATGAGCAACGCGCAACCACTATTCCGGCAATATACCCCATACGATACCAAGATTGTAAAAGCTGCCACACGACACGGCTTGTACCTTATCGGCGGAACAGCAATAGACTTGCTATGCAAGTATTACTCCATTCCATTTTGGAGAAGTAGATCCGATAATGACCTTGACTTTTGGACAGCATGTAATAATAGCCACAAGGACAAGTTCATCTGTCATATCAAGCGTACCTTAGGGTTTGTAATTAAGGAACATTCAGACTGTATGCTGTCTTTGGAATCTTCCGCCATCCACACAGATACGGACATACTGATAGACTATGACTGTAATAACAGCAGGTTTGGCCATACTGTCAATGATATTAAAGTCATGTCTCCGATATACCTCTTTACATCCAAGTTTGACCGTTATGTAAACTGCAACAATGCGCAACGCAAGACTACCGATTTCAAAGATTTACAGACACTCCTGTTAATAATCGAACGGATAAATGGTTTTGATGAACTTGAAAAACATTTATCCGCATTGAATTATGACCAAATAGCAGAGGATACACTCAATAACATTATAGCAAGTATGGGGTGTTAGATATTATTATCCGCTTGGCTGATGCGTTTCTTTTTTCTCTGATTGAGGGTGTTGTTAAGATAGAAGTTTAGCTTGAAGTTCACGACATTTTTAGCAGTGATTTCAATAGGAACAAATATTGTAATATGTGCTGCCTTTTTCTTTACAGAGAATGTGCCTAAACCAATAAGAACAATCTGTTTGTTCTGCTTCATTTCCTCTGTAATGATTTCCATTACTGCATTTAAGGCATTCAGTGATTCGGTTTTGCTTAATCCTGTCTTGTTAGCGATTGCATTGGTTAATTCTTTCTTGTTCATAAGATTGAAATTTTATTGATTTACAATAAGAATTTCAAGAGCCGTTCCTTGCTAATAAGATATGACGGCTTGTCATAGCGTGATTTGGTGATATATGACGCATGTCTAACAGATATGACAGCTTGTCAAGTCAATATAGGCAGGTCTCAATCTATGTCTCAATTATGAGATATATGGTGATGCACTATGATACACAGAGATACAATTCCTATTGTCTGTCATAGTGATTACATGTGTCAATATATGTCATTGTGTATCATAGCATTCCTATATTTGTAACCCATACGCACCGCAGAACAAATTGGCAAATGAATACAAATCCTTGAAGTTCAATCACTTCAAGGATTTTTTTGTATATGCCAATATGGCAAAAACGGCATTTTGGAGCAGTTCAGCGTTGGACTAAATTGTACTTTCGCACTTCTGGGGAAGTACAACTTTCCAAAGTCTTCTTCATTGATTTGCAATGTCTTGCGCAAAAAGATTATAGATACGGAGCATAATTTTGCAATCAAAAAAACAGAGCGGATGAACACCGAAAATCCAAAACCATACTGTATGTGTTGTTTTACATCAAGAAGCAAAAACTGCTAAAGACCGGCAAAACCAATATCTACATGAGAATCACTATTGACAAAAGAAAGCAGTAAATAACGATAAAGCGCAGTATTCCCATGGAATTAATAAAGTCATACGATAATTATGTCAATGATTAGAATTATCCAACCATTATCAGTGAAATCCAACGATTGGATTATATATTGGACTGACGGAATTGGCGAACATAAGGCATTAAGGACAAATCGATTACAAACGAGGTTCACCCTACGTCCAAACTGTAACAAACATTGAAAATCAATGTTTTGTAAAATAAACACCCGATTTTACACCCAAGAATGTAAAGTCGGGTGTTTGTTTGTTAATGATTTGGCATTATTGTGTCATTCTTTTTCCTTGATGGTTAAAACCCTTTTCTTTGTTATTCCTTTATAGGCATAGCAGCAAAAAATGACAGGAAAGGTGGAAAACAGTGCGTAATAACAAACTGCCGACAAGTAAGTGGTAGCATTGAAAGGCACTCCATATATGGGGTACAGAATAATGTTAAACAAACTGTATGCTATTGTAGAGAAAAGCAGGCTATATCCTATCAGTTGCCAAACGCCATTGTCCTTAGTGATTTTCCATACCGCTATTCCGCTAATGCAAAAGTATAACGGAAAGGCAACCAGATGGCTGATGAGATAAAACGGACTAATTCCATAGTTCAATGCTTCCACACAAGTTGTTGCTACGCCACACAGCAACATCATTGCTTCAAATTTCCAGAATCGTTTATCAGTCAGTTTCATCGCTTATCTTCTTTTTAGGAATCAAATTCTATTCCTTGCTTATAATCTTCTAAATAGTCTGAGTATTCGTTGGC
>CAJLMA010000014.1 GCA_905207705.1 uncultured Prevotellaceae bacterium | reverse complement strand
GTTTTTGGGCTTGCCAGAGCCTCTGCCTGATAATGCGTGGATTTCACGCTATTTTTCATTTAAAGGTAGAAAAGCATGGCGAAGTTACAGGCAGTGATAGCAATGACATTGGACGGGGCCGTCCCACCGGAAGGCGAACCGTTGTTGGAGTGGGTAAAATCGGACAGGAAGGGCTTCCCGTACTGGCGGAAGCGTTCCACCATGCACCTGTTTCCCGGCTATCCCTTGGTCGAACTTATCTGTGAGAAAGACACTTCCGGACCTTCCGCCGTCTTCCATGCGGAAATATACGATGAGAAAGGCGTGGAACTCCTGAGAGGACTGTCGATTTACCGGCTCATAGACGAGCTGGTCATCTTCCTTTTCCCTTCCGCCGGCGTTTCCCGTCTGTCCGTTTCCGCCCACCTCCCCTCAGGTAACTGGCGGCTTGTCAAATCCAAAACTTTCCGGAACGGCGTATGCCGTCTGAATTATTGCAGGATGTTGCAATAGACCGTTGCAGGACATTGCAAATGCAATATGACCGTCAGCCTTCCGAAACGGAGGCTGATTTTTTATTTCTGTGATATTCAGAATTTTATATTTTCCCAAAAGAATAATCTGCCGCGTTGGTCTATGATTTGGCCTTTATTATACCGAAGCCTGTTGCGCAACAGTGCGGTAAACGGAGTATTCACGCACTAAAACAGAATTCAGTATGATACAGACAGACCGGGAGACATTCCAGATGATGTTCCACCAGATTATGGAACGCTTCGACAGGATCGAGGACAGGCTGGGCCGCATGAACCGGCAGACGGCCGCCCTTGAAGGCGACAAGCTGCTTGACAACCAGGACATGTGCGAACTGCTCGGCGTGACCAAGCGCACCCTTGCGCGTTACCGGCAGAAGAAGCTCGTGACCTACTACATGATTGACGGGCGTACCTATTACAAGGCTTCCGAGGTACAGGAGTTCCTGAACCGGAAAGGGAAAGTGCTGCCCGCAAGAATCAAAAAGGAATTGGGTATTCAATCTTAATCAGACAAGACACATGGAAATAATATGTATAGACAAAAAGACTTTTGACGAGTTCCGGACGCGTTTCTGTGAACTTGAGAGCCGGCTGGCCCGGCTGTGCCGCTCGTGTGAGGACATGGGGCTGAAGAACTGGATGGACAACCAGGATGTATGCGACGTGCTCCACATATCGAAGAAGACACTGCAAGTGTACCGTGACAAGGGACTGTTGCCTTTCACGCGCATCAAGCACAAGATGTTCTACAAGCCTGAAGACGTGCATAATCTGTTGGAATCGAATTATCACCCTTTAAAAAGAAAGCCATGAGTTACCATTTCATAGAGAGGAAAGACCCTCACGTCGAAGTCCTTTTCCAGGGACTGGAAAATCTGGAAAGAATGCTGTCCGACATGGAAAAGTCCCCCAAGCCGTTGTTCAAGGGAGAACGCTTCCTGACGGACGAGGAACTGTCCGGCATACTCAGGATAAGCCGGCGCACCTTGCAGGAGTACCGCACGTTCGGTGTCATCCCTTATTACCTTCTTCAAGGAAAAGTGCTCTACAAGGAATCCGACATCCAGAAAATGCTGGAGGATGCCTACAAGAGATGCCGGGAAGAACAGAGGTGGGTATAGCGTAAAATAGAAATGGAGAAACAACCGCAGGATCTGTTTCTCCATTTTTCTATTATCATTCTGCAAGTTGCCGCCGTTTCCGCTTTTTCTCCTCGAATTCCTCCTCATAAAGGAATGCCCTCCGGTTGACTGAGGAATCCTTCAGCTTTTTCATATCCTCCTCCACCTTCTTGTCGGTGACTTTCGCATAGATCTGCGTGGTTTCGATACGCATGTGTCCCATCATGCGTGCCACCGTTTCAATCGGAACTCCGAGCGAGAGGGTGATATGAGTGCCGAAATTATGCCGGGCCTGATGGAAGGTCAACGGGAAGCCGTACACTTTTCCCAGTTCCGTAACGAGGGTAAGGAAATACTTGCGGCTGTAAAGGTTGAACACTTTGTCGTTGTTTCTTTGATCCTTATACTTCTCGATTATCTTCATCGGGATGTCCAACAGCCGGACGGAAGATGGTGTGTCCGTTTTCTGCCTTTTGTAGTGTATCCACCAAGTGCCGTCGTCAGCCTGCGTGATGTCGTCCGTCTTCAGCCTTTTCAGGTCGGCAAACGCCAGTCCGGTGAACGTCGAGAAGATGAACATGTCCCTGACAAACCGAAGCTGCGGTTTCTCCACCGGAGTCTCCATCAGTTTCTTCAGGTCTCCCAGCCTCATGTGCCGGCTTTTTCGCCGGGGCAGTTCCGGATGCAGCCGGCAATAGGGGTCCCTGCGGAGCGTCCCCTGGCTTACGGCCCGCATGGTCATCTTCTTCAAGCGGTAAAGATGCTCATGCACCGTCTTGGGGCTCATGTTGCAGTCCGTGCGCAGAAACACCTCGAAGTCATCATAGAACACCCGGTCGAGACTGCGCAGCGTCACATCCTCCACGCCTTTTTTCTCATGCACGAAGGCGGACAGGTGCTTGTACGACCGCATATAGGAGTCATAGGTCTCCTTGATGCGGTCAACGCCTATCCGTTTCCTGTATTCCTCGTTGTGTTCCCGGAAAAGGGCGAGCAGGGTAAGCGGTTTCTGCCCGATGCCCTTCACCGCATTCTTCACCAGCTCCGCCGTGATAAAACCAAGGCTGTCCTTTATCCGCCTGTAATGCCCCTCAATCTCGGCGGTCAGGTCGTCTATGGCCCGGTTCACGGTCACGGCATTTGCGCTGCGGCCGTCGGCGCGTCCCTTTTCCGGGTTCCAGATGGCCGGATTGACCGATACCTTTGTGCCGATCTGCTCCCATTCGGCGTCTATGCTGACTTTGCACAGCAGCTGGCAGGTTCCGTCCTTGCGGACTTTTGTGCGGTTGATATAGAACAGTACCGCAAAGGTACTGCGGTGTCTTATGTCATTGTTGTCGGTATTCTTTTTCATATTCATGGATTTTAAGGGATTATCATATGACTACGGAGAAACGCTCCGCTATCCTTTCATTCAGACCGTCCGTGTCGGAGTCTATCTTGTCGTCCGTCACCTTCGCATAGATCTGCGTGGTTTCTATCCGGCTGTGGCCTAACATTTTGCTCACCGTCTCAAGCGGAATCCCGTGTGACAGGGTGATTTCCGTGGCATAGGTGTGACGTCCTGAATGGAAGACGAGCCTGCGGTCTATTCCGCAAATACGCGCTATGCGTTTCAGATACAGGTTCATCGTGCTGTTGGAGTACATCGGCAGCAGCTTGCCACCGGATGCGGTATCACGGTATTTCCGGATAATCCGTAGCGGCAGCTCCAGCAACGGCACTTCAAATTCCACATCCGTCTTTTCCCTGGAGCCTTTTATCCACCATGTGCCGTCAGCGGCCTTTGAAAGATTGTCCTCCGTCAGCAGCCTCATGTCACCATATGGTATGCCGGTGAAGCAGGAGAAGAGAAACATGTCCCTTACAAGGTACAGGGACGGGTTATGAAGCGGTGTGCCCATAATCCGGTGCAGTTCCCCGTCCGTGAGATATTTTTGCTCCGGTTTCGGATGCTCCGGTTCATAGCCGAAGAAGGGGTAGGCGGTGATGATGCCGTCGGCGATGGCTTCGCCGACCACGGTTTTCAGCTGTACTGTGAGGTTAATCACGGTTCCCGGAGCCAGATGGCATTCGGTACGGAGATGCAGGTCATATTTTTCAATGAAGGAAAGATCCAACGCGGTAAATGGAATGTCCGACATTTTGTATTGCGACCGGATGAATTTCTCCACATGGTTGTAAGCGTTCCTGTATCCTCTGAGAGTTTTGGCCGTGCGGTTTATCCCGACCCGTTTCTCAAAGTTGCCTATGAACTTCATGAAATAGCCCAACAAGGTTTCCTGCCCGGAGGCCATGCCGAGCAACCGGTGCTTCACTTCCTCCGCGCTGACCCCGTCACGCACGGCAGACAGCTCAGCATAGATACCAAACGCCCTTGCCCGTATCTCATCCAGACGGTTGTTTATTTCCTTTGCCGCCACGCTCTTGCCCGCAGCCCGGCCTGCCGACCACATCTTTTGCGGCACCCTCAGCTTCATGCTGAAAGCCGCTTCCGAGTATTTCCCGATGTTCAGCCTCGCCATCACAGGGCAATACCCGTCGGCATCAGACTCGCTCTTTTTGAGGTAGAACGACACCTTTACATTCTTCTGATTCATAACCTTTTCCTTTCTTTGCAAAATTACCGGATAAAGGTCAAATGAAAGGCATGACGAATATGGCAGAATATGGAAACAAGTCCCATGCGCGAAAGAACCGTCCCGTATTTTTTCTGCTTTGCGAAAAAAATGGCTATCTTTGCTAATGCAGAATATACAGGGACAGCGTTCTTTACGATGATATGACAGAGGAATAGGAATCCCATTTTGCACGGTTTTTCCGCTTCAAAAAAGGCAACGGATAGGTAGCAATTTATTTTCCTAACCCATCAAAAAACGGCTGAAATACCCCAATGAAGGATAGGGAATACAACCGCACATCGCCTTTCATTTCCAACAGCTTGCATTATTCCTCCGATTTCTATCCGTATTTGGGCGAGTTTCACTATATTTTGATAATATAGGATTCGGTTCAGCATAGTCAAACATAAAAACGTTGTTTTTTGTTTGTCTCTGCGTTCACCTTTCACTATATTTGTAAAAAGTTTTGCGTTTCCTTATAAGTGAAAGAGACGATTAAAATAGACGTTTCCAAGGTTCTTAAGGCTAAAATGCCTAAATATTATCGTTTTGTTCCGTCGTTTTTGGTAAAATGGCTGGAACGGGTCATACGCCAAGATGAATTGAATTACTTGTTATTGAAAAACAAAGACCTTGAGGGCGTGGATTTTGCTAATTCCATTCTTGCCGACCTTGACATAAAGCTGGATGTAGTAAACAGCGACTTGCTGCCTGAAAAAGGTAGCGGGAAATATATTTTTGTATCCAATCATCCATTGGGAGGCCTCGACGGAATGGCTCTCATCTCGTTGCTTGGCAAGCAATATGATAAAAACATAAAGTTCATAGTCAACGACATGCTTTCGCAGCTGACTCCATTTGCCGACATTTTCTTGCCTGCAAACAAAGTGGGACGGCAGTCGCACGAAGTTGCGGCAAGGATAAATGAAGCGTTCATGAGCGATGCGCAAGTCATCACATTCCCGGCAGGGTTGTGTTCGAGACGTAAGAGCGACGGCAGTGTCAGCGATCTTGAATGGACAAAAGGTTTTATTTCTAAAAGCATACAGTATAGGCGCGATGTAGTGCCTATTTTCTTTGATGGACTGAATTCCAATTTTTTCTATAAAGTGGCACATTTGCGCGAGAAGGCCGGTATAAAGTTCAATATCGAAATGATTTATTTGCCGGGCGAGGTGTTCAAGAATCACGGCAAGAAATTCACCATTTACATAGGCAAGCCTATAAAATGGGAAACGTTTGCCAATGGGCGCTCTCAACGCAATTTGGCTCAGGAAGTAAAACAAATCGTATATAATTTAAAAACACAATAAGAAGATAGGCTATGGAACCTATTATCGATCCGGTAGACAAGGAGCTTATTATTGCGGAATTGAGCAGTGACAAATTTTTACGTCACACAAACAAAGGCCGAAATGAGATTTACATCGTTGACGCGTTCAATTCTCCTAATGTGATGAAAGAAATAGGGCGGCTAAGGGAAATCGCATTCCGTAATGCCGGAGGAGGTTCGGGTAAAAGTTGCGACATCGACGAGTTTGATGTAATGGAAAAGCCGTGCAGGCAATTGATAGTATGGAATCCCGAAGACAAGGAAATCACCGGAGGCTACAGGTTCATCTTCGGTGAAGAAATAAAGATAGACGAGCACGGAGTGCCGCATATTGCCACTTCGCACATGTTTAAATTCTCCGATTATTTCATTGAGCATTACCTGCCTGTGACGATGGAGCTTGGACGCTCGTTTGTGTCTTTGAACTATCAATCAACCAAAGCCGGGAACAAGGCCATATATGCCCTTGACAATTTATGGGACGGGCTTGGCGCGTTGACTGTCGTTCACCCAAAAACAAAATATCTGTTCGGGAAAGTCACTATGTATCCTAATTATTCGCGAGAATGTCGTAATTTGCTGTTATATTTCCTGCATAAGTATTTTCCTGATGAAGATTGCCTTGTCAGGCCGATAGAACCGCTTAAGACCGATACCGACTTGAAAGAGGTGTCGTCGATAGTGTCGGGAGATAATTTCAAATCGGATTATCTGAAAGTAAACCAGTTCATACGCAAGCACGGATATAATATTCCGCCACTTGTCAATGCCTATATGAGTTTGTCGCCGACAATGCGCATGTTTGGAACAGCAATAAATCATGAATTCGGAGAGGTTGAGGAAAGTGGCATATTTTTGTCGATAGATGAAATATCAGAGGAGAAGAAAAATAGGCACATCAGTTCGTTTGACAGTAGCGAGACTGTATTGCAGATGCTGAATTCGGACGTAAGGCAACATTTATGAAAGACATGAAAACAATTATGCGAGTCTTGGCGGCCGTGCTGCTATCGGGCGTGTTTATGACTGCCAATGCTGAGTATGAACTTGATTGCAGTGCATCGTTGACAGCCAATGCCGGGAGTGGTGATTTTGCTCCTACCTATATGTCGTCGAACGTGCATGGAGTGTTGACTCAGCCATATTCTACGTTGCTGAGGGCTTCGATATCAAGAGAAATGGATTATGACAAGCGTTTCAGCTATGGTTTTGGTGCCGACGTGATAGGCGGATATGCTTCAAAGACCGATTATTTGCAATATAATGGCGGTGATGCTTCGTGGCATGCGCATTCCGAAGGTCCGGCTCCCATTTGGCTGCAACAGTTGTATGCCGAGCTGAAGTACAGGGGGGTATATCTCACGTTAGGCATGAAGGAATGGGGTTCGGTGCTGCTTAATAATTCATTGAGCAGTGGTGACTTGACCTTCTCGGGCAATTCACGGCCAATTCCCGAAGCAAGGATAGGATTTTTTGACTTTGAGGACATCCCGTTTACCAACGGATGGGTGCAGATAAGGGGAGCATTGAGCTACGGAATAAATATGGACGATGAGTGGCTTGAGAATCATTATAATTACAAGTCGTCATTTATAACTACTGATTCGTGGTACAATTATAAATATGTGCATTTCCGCACAAATCCAGATAAACCGTTCTCGTTCCTTGTGGGAATGCAGGCTGCATGTCAGTTTGGTGGAACGTATAAAGAGTATGATAACGGGAATCTTGTCAATACCGTAGATGGAAAGTTAAAAGTGAAAGACTTTTTATATGCGTTGATTCCCATGCAGCAGGGCGGCTCGAGCTATTACGAGGGCAACCATGTGGGGTCATGGGACGTAATGGGTCGTTACCGTCTGAAAGACGGAAAGGAAATAAAGGCATATTACCAATCACTGTGGGAAGACGGTTCAGGGATCGGGAAAATGAACGGTTTTGACGGTTTGTATGGCTTGGAATTCAAGAATAACAAGGATTGGATAGTTGATGGCGTTGTATTGGAGTATATAGACTTTACCAATCAGAGTGGACCTCTGCATTGGGCTCCGGGCGATTTTGACGACGGCTATCTCATTCCGACTCCGGCTACTGGTGCCGATGATTATTATAACAATTATTTTTATAACGGATACACACGTTATGGAATGTCGATAGGTACGCCGTTTGTCAAGTCGGTGATTTATAATACCGACGGGTATATGCGAATTATCGATAACAGGATAAGAGGGTTCCATTTGGGTGTATCGGGGCATCCGTTTGACGGATTCTCTTACAGGCTGCTTGCGTCATATAGGAAGTCGTGGGGCTCTTCGATGGTGCCGTCGATCGAAAAGGCCCACACCACATCGATGCTGGTTGAGGGAGTATACGACTTCAAAGCAATTCCGGGATTGCGGGTGAAAGGCCAGTTTGCCTTTGATTCGGGAGATTTATATGGTAATAACATTGGAGCATTGCTATCTGTAAGTTATAGTGGATTGTTGAAGATGTGATTGTTTTGTGTAATGAAGTAAAAAAGAAACAAAGTCATGATAAAGCATGTATCAATCATAACCGTATTGCTTATCCTGTTTTCGGGCATGTTGCCGTCATGCACTCAAAATGACGGTAACATAGGGGACTGGTTCGGGCATTGGAAACTGTTGTCGATTACTGTCGATGGTATAGAAAGTTCTGAGTATGAAGGCAACATATTTTTCTCATTCCAGTCGTCGGTGTTCTGTCAGATAAAGGTCAGTCCTGACAATCATGGTGGCGATCATAAGTTTGCCAATTTTAAGGATAATGGCGAATATATAACCGTGACTTTCAGCACCGAGCGTTATAGGCCTTTTGAGGAAACGTTGATGAAAATGGGAGAGAACGTGTTGCATGTCGATTTTCTTGACGGGAATGACATGCAGCTCTCAATGAATACCGATACCGGGAGCAAGGTGGTGTTTAAATTGAAAAAGTGGTGATTAAGGCCACTTTTTTTGTAGTCAGGCGATGTAATGCCGTGGATATTTTTATTTCATGTTCAAAGCTTCCATGAATCGTTTTACTACTTCCGGCTTGCCTGTGTGCTTGCCCGTGTCTTCACTCAACTTGCAAGTATCGTTATAGAACGACCATGATTCTGTGATTTTTGCCGCAATGAGTTTGATGACGATGTTCAAAGGTTTTACGCCGTCAAAATCGTTGGTGAAGTGGGTTCCTATTCCAAACGAAGGCATGCAGAAATCTTTGGCATATCGTTGTATCTCAATGGCACTGTCGGTGTCGAGGGCGTTGCTGAATATTATTTGTTTTGTCTTAGGGTCGATACCCAACGAACGGTATTTCTCTACAATTCTCATCAGTTGGTCGTAATTGTCTCCGCTGTCAATGCGCAAACCTTTGAACAAGTTAGCAAAATCTTCCGAGAAGTTCAGACTGAAGATGTCCCATCCGAAACTGTCGTACAAGAATGTGCCGAGTGCTCCGCGGAATGTGTTGCGCCATGAATTCATGGCTATGTGGTTGGCCATTTGTGGGCCATACATGCCACCTATCGCGCATACAAACTCGTGTGCCATCGTTCCTATAGGCAATAGGTCGTATTTCATTGCCAGATATATGTTGCTTGTGCCGACGAAGCGGCCTTCCCATGTCTTGCTTTGGTAACAGTCTTTCATTGCCCTGACTACTGTGTCTTCGGCTTCAAACGAAGCCCTGCGGCGTGTGCCGAAATCGCTGTATATGCATCCGGCATCAAGCAGACGGCGTGCCTTGTCGCATGTTTTTTTGTAATAGGCAGAGTAGTCGAGATGCTCGGCTTGGCCTGTCATTATATAGTATAATTCGGAGATTATGGCAAGGATTTTTACTTCAAGTAGTATCGTGTCGGCCCAGCTTCCCTCTATCGACACATGCAAGTGTCCTTCATCGTCTTGCCATGTTTTTACCCATTTGCGATGGAAACGATATCCTTTTAAGTAATTATAAAACCAGCCTGGGATGTAGTTGCATCGATACTTCATGAAGTCTATTTCATCGTCGGTGATGACGATTGATTCAAGCATGGCAATCTGCTCGGCCAGTGCCTCGGCAAATCCTGCCGGGTAGACGGTGTTGTCCCTGTCGGTGAACGTGTATTTGACTTGCGCCCTTGGGAAATTGTCTATCACAGCGCAGCACATCGTGAATTTATATAAATCGTCGTCGGTGAAATGCTTTATAATCTGTTTCATGAATTGATGTTAGTTATAATAGGTAATGTGCCAATGAATCCCCGTGCAGTAGTCGCAGGAATATATTTCTTGTAAAATTAAGAAACTGTTTTGAAATTTTCCATAAAAATTTTGTGCAATGAGAAATTAAAGCTCTTTTATTCATGATTTGAACGTCTTTCATGTCTTAAAAATGGATTCCGATCAAAATATTTTCAGAATTTCATCGCGATTAGAGTATCTTGTGATATTATAAGCCCGAAGAAACTTCGGCAACGTTGTCCTTCATGGTTGGCCGCCATATTAAAATGCATGCATAAGCGGTTTAATTACAGCATAATGTATTCAATTATAATTAAAAATCATCGAGATGAAAAAGAACAGGAAAAGACAAGAGACAACGTTGGAGAATGCAATTAATTTTGTTGATAAGCACATAAAGGCTGACATAAGGCGGTTGGAGATGCTTGTGAGCTACTTGGAACGCAATTGTGTATTTTATATGGGGCTTGACGAGAATGAGGCACAAGTGCGTGAAGATGGCGGCATGTCGTTCTGCAAGTTCATGCAAGGCGCGATAAATCAATTGAAAGGCATGGGTCGCTATCGAACGGCCGAGACGTACGAGGCCACATTGAAAAGTTTCATGCGTTTTCGAAAAGGGAAGGACTTGTCGTGCAGCGATATTAATTCTGACTTGATGCTTATGTATGAGGCTTATTTGATTCATACGAAAGGACTAGTAAAGAACAGCAGTTCGTTTTACATGCGCATTCTTAGGGCTGTTTATAACAGAGCCGTCGAGCGAAAGTTGGTAGTGCAACAATATCCGTTCAGGCATGTCTACACAGGGGTCGATAAGACTGAGAAAAGGGCTGTGTCGTTGAATGAAATAAGGAGCATAAAGAGCCTTGACTTGTCGGCTAAGCCACGCATGGACTTTGCTCGTGATATGTTCCTGCTGTCGTTTTATACTCGTGGAATGTCGTTTATCGACATGGCGTTTTTAAAGAAATCCAATCTCGTAAATGGGATGCTGTCTTACCGAAGGCACAAGACGGGGCAGCAGTTGACAATCAAGTGGGAACAGTGCATGCAGGCTATCGTCAAGAAATACAGTAGGGAAGCATCGGTATACTTGCTTCCGATAATAAAAAGCATACATACGGATGAGCGCAAGCAGTATATATATGCCGCACACAACATAAACCGGAATTTGAAGCTGATAGGGCAGCGGCTCGGATTGTCGGTTTCGTTGACGATGTACGTTGCTCGGCATTTATGGGCGAGCATTGCCAAAAGCAAGAATGTCCCGGTGTCGGTAATCAGCGAAGGCATGGGGCATGACTCTGAGTCGACGACCCAGATTTATCTGTCGTCGTTCGACAACATGGTGATAAACGAGGCCAACAGCATGATTCTTGCCTGTATATGAATTCCCATCATGGCTGTCGGGAGCGATGTAGTTGCAGGCCAACATTGGAGGGTGTAAACCCAGATATCCTTTTTGGCATGTGTAATCAATCTTTGACGGGGTATCGGATGAAAATTCTGATGCCCCTTAGAAGTTGAGAAATTGTATTTTTCTGAAATTTGAGGTAACTTAGTGCTAATTATTGAAAATGCTTAATTTCCTTGTGTTTATGTATGGTATAAGGATTCTTTTGACAGTAGCTGTCATGTTTTGCGGCATTGGTTCTGTAATGTCAGCAGTAACAGGAGAGGTAAATAAGGAAACATTTGTTTTTGCAATTGAAGATGGCGACACGCTGCGCATGGATAAGTATAGCGACGTTGCGCCGGAGGGCGGTGAGCCTCGTCCTGTAGTCCTTTTTGCATTCGGTGGCGGATTCAAGGGAGGGGATCGTGCCACTCCGTCTTATGTCGACTTTTTCCATAAATTGGTGAAGCATGGCTATACGGTTGTTTCGACCGATTACAGGACAACGTTGGCTTCGCTGGTTCCTGAGCAGATTGGTAGTGCCGAGACTTTTGTCTCGCTTCTTCAAGAAGCTATTGCAACAGCCACGGTAGATTTCTGCAGGGCTACTCGCTTCGTGTTAGAACACAGTGAGTCATGGCATATAGCTCCTGACAGGATCGTAGCTTGTGGCTCAAGTGCCGGAGCTGTCACTGTCCTTCAAGCCGAATACTCGCTTTGCCAGCCAGACAATCCTGTGCGAAAACTGTTGCCCGATGATTTTCGATATGCGGGTATCATTTCATTTGCCGGTGCCATAGCCTCAGCCGGACAACCTGAATGGGAGCAAGCGCCTTGCCCTATCTTGTTGTTTCATGGCGATGCCGATAGGATTGTTCCATACGATAAAGCTGTGTTTGATGGTGTGGGCCTCTGGGGTTCTTATTCTATTTGCCAGACTCTTGACCGTGAGAATCTTCCGCATGTGTTTTATTCGGTGAATCAAGCCGAACATGAAATGGCCGAGCGTCCCATGCGCGAGAACTTATGGGAAATTCTGGCATTCCTTTCACGTCTGAATGATGAGAGTCCGATGTGCATCCGTCACATAAAGGAACAGACAAAAGGCATGGAGATACCTGCGCCTAAATATTCATTGGAAGAGTACATCAAAGCCAATTTGTAATCGGCAAATTGATATGCGTTAATGCAACGTAGGTGTTGTATATTGTCTTTATATGATTTCGATAAATGATGGGTGCATCGAATCAATATATTAATTACAACCGCTTCGTAAAGGAATTAAAGTTATTTTTCGGCTAAATGAATAATCTGTCATCGTTTGACAACATGGTGATTAATGAAGCCAACAGCATGGTACTCGTCTGTATCTGAATCCGCTTGCCGATTCCATCAGTAGATATGATCACAGGTTCACATTGACTGGATGGGAGACTTTTTGGCGTATGTTGTTAATGTTTTGAAATGGTATCAGATAAGTTTCTAATGCCACTTAAAAATTGCGAAATTGTATTTTTTT
Source organism: uncultured Prevotellaceae bacterium (assembly GCA_905207705.1). Taxonomy (GTDB): domain Bacteria; phylum Bacteroidota; class Bacteroidia; order Bacteroidales; family Muribaculaceae; genus Avimuribaculum. Next base: position 33,158 of record CAJLMA010000014.1, on the reverse strand, counting down.
GTAATTTGAGGAAACGTAGTGCAATTATTGGGATTATTTAATCTTTTTTGTTTTTATGTGTTATGTAAGAATTCTTTTGATAGTTGTCGTCGTGTTTTGCGGCATTACTTTTTCCAAATGTTGCGGACATACGATTGTATTCGTTAGCTTGCTTTCCATTCACTTCCACACCTTTCCCAAAGCGATAACATATAGCTAATCTACGACATATATCACTTTTTATTTCATCATTAATCATATATTCCCCATGAAGAGCTTGCTTAAATAATTCCACAGCTCGAGCATAGTTTTGATGAACCAATGTCCCTTCGTATAAATCGCAGCCTAAACGGTATTGAGCTATTCCACAACCAGAAGCTGCGCATTCTTCCAATAATTTATAAGCCATTTCATAGTTTTTGGCAACGCCCTTGCCTTTACGAAGCATTTCAGATTGTCTGAACTTACATATAGGATTAGTTTCAGCCCCCTTCTTAAATATATCATAGGCTTTCTCATAAGATTGGTCAGTACCTATCCCGTTATAATATGCGTCACCAAGATTGTTGCATACAGACATAATGCCTTTTTCATATCCGGAAAGTAGAGCTTGATAACTTTTCTTAAAATCACCTTTTAAATTATAAGCAGTTGCAAGATTCAGATATGACTCAAAATATCCTAGGTCTATGGCTTCATTAGAGTATGATATAGCCTTTTCTAAATCAATTTTATCCCCATTTAAATAACAATTAGCAATTTGATGAGTGACCAAGCCAGCAGGTTTGATATTTGCTTCCCAATATTCCTTGACTTTGAAAAAATATTCTAACGATTTTACAAAATCAGGTTTTCCGGTTACCAATCCTCGTTTATAGTACGATCCTATGTTAAATGTAGAAATTGGGTCACCAAGTTCACTGGCCTTGGAATACATTTGAAATGCCTTGCTATAATTAATGTTTATGCCATAACCGCCATTCTCATATATGTGTGCAAGACATTGGTAGGCTGGCATAAAATCCGACTGTTTTTCTATTGCTTTCAAGAAATTTTTTTCTGCCTCAGCATAATCTATTTTGGTTGCAATTCCTTTGTAGTAATAAAATCCTAAATTGTAAAGTGCTAAAATATCTCCCAAATTGGCAGCTTTTTTAAAAAGAACAAATGCTTTGCTTGTATTGCGAGCTACGCCATCGGCGCGGTCATAACAACTTCCCAAAGAAACTATAGCCATTGCGTCATTACCTTTTGCTGCTAACGTTTCAAGTTCTTGAGACCAGTGCTTATATATGTCATAATAGAATGTATATTGTGCATTGCTTCTATTACATGTTATTATTATTGCTATGGCAAAGACTAAGAATATTTTTAATGTTCTGTTCATAGAATATGTAATCTGATTTAAAGTTGTAATTATTTTCATTTTAGATAGTTTTTATGATATTATGAATGTTCTTTATAATTCAAATGCACGAAAGATTGTCAAAAACAAATTTATGTAATTATTCTGTATTATTGGCGAGTTTGACAAGGATTTGAGTATTTTTAGTGGTGGTTTTCAAAAAACTCTGGTCGGCTTTAGATCGGCAAGGACGGTTCAAGTGGAAGTGTTGCCTAAGTAGATATGCCTCGACATTGCCTTGTACCAACAGGGAATATCCGCTGACCCGATATCGTGGGTACGCAGGGAGCAGGAAACAAAAAATCCCTGGCAGCAGCGCTGTCAGGGATGCTCCTTGATTATTTTTGGTGATCCGCTTGGGGCTCGAACCCAAGACCCCATCCTTAAAAGGGATGTGCTCTACCAGCTGAGCTAGCGAATCTCCTTAAAAGCGATGCAAAGGTAGGGCTTTTTTTTGAATGTGCAAAATTTTAGGGCATTTTTTTGCTTTAAAACATGTTTTTTGTGCGTTTTTTTGTGCTTTTCGAGGATTTCATGAAGAAATGTTGCGTGTAAAAATGTGTTTTAACAACCTGTAGAGATGTGAAAGAGTGCGTTTAAAAACAGGCTATGTTGATACTTGGAATTTGTTCAATGCTATAATCTTGTGGGCGCGCTACGTTAAGACGGCTATATGAACAAAGCGTCACCCGACAAAAAGAGGATGTATCCACCCATGTGTGTGGGATACATCCTCTAAAGTCTTTTTCAATACATGCAAGGCGCGTTGTCATTCACCTTTTGTGCGGTCATATTCATCGGCTATCTTCTTTGCTATGGCTGCCATTTCATCGGCCGGCAGTGTCAGTTTGTGTGCAAAGTCCATGTCTCCTTCATGAGTGATTGGGATGAGGTGAATGTGTGCGTGCGGTACTTCAAGTCCTAACACGGCAACACCTATTTTTCTGCAATCGATGACACGCTTCATGCACCTTGCCACACGGCGTGCAAATGTAGTGAGCCCGGCATATTCTTCTTCGTCCATTTCAAACAAGTAATCGATCTCGTGTTTAGGCACGATTAGAGTGTGACCCGGCTGAACAGGATTTATGTCGAGAAATGCAAAGTACTTCTCGGTTTCGGCTACTTTATAGCATGGAATTTCGCCTGCGATGATTTTGCTGAAAATTGAAGCCATTTTATGATTGTTTTTTGCGTCAAATTTCGATTTTGATAATTTCAAACGACATAACTCCCGACGGGACTTTGATGTCTACGGTGTCACCTACTTTGTGCCCCATCAATCCCTTTGCGATAGGGGTGCTTGAAGCTATTTTCATTTGTTTCAAGTTGGCTTCGCTATCGGCAACGATTGTGTATTTTAATGTCGCTCCTGTCTTTATGTTTTTGATGGTAACGGTATTCAAGAGCTGGACTTCGTCGGTGTTTAATTTGCTTTCATCAATGATTCGGGCATTTGCAACAAGGTCTTTGAGTTGAGATATTTTCATTTCAAGCATACCTTGAGCTTCTTTTGCTGCATCATATTCGGCATTTTCAGAAAGGTCACCTTTGTCGCGAGCTTCAGCGATAGCACGGGAAATTTCAGGACGCTTAACATTTTCCAAGTAAGCGATCTCTTCCATTTTCTTTTTGTATCCTTCTTTTGTCATGTAGCTGATAGCCATGGTAAAAAATATTTAGAATGTTAGTAAAAAATAAAAGAATCTCCACTTGCATCGGCAGAGACCCCCTTTTAGGTTTTAATTGTAAATCTTTGTCACAAAGATAGAAACATTTTTCTGGAACAACAAATTTTATATAATATTTAATCCTAATTTAGGTATCACAATAAATTTTAGTCATTGACGTGTCATGCGTTTAAGATTGAAAATTCCGAATGATGTCGCGGCGGTTACTGTAATTACAGTTATGTACTGGAGACCTGTTTCCATTCCGGCAAAAGCTGCCGATGCAACGATTATTGCGTAGACGGTCGATATTATTGCCGTTTTGTGCAATGAGAGCTTGAATAGCCGTGCATACACTATTCCGACAGTGATGGTGTAGAGGATGTACCACACAATGTAAGACAGTCCGAGGCCTTGAAGCCCGCCGAAATGGTAGAATGTGATATTGAGCAAGATTCCTGCGGCGGCACTTATGCTTTCGGTTGCAAGAAAAAACTTGCCTTTTCCCTTGGCGATCATCACGAATGCCATGCACCAAGACACGCTTTGGAATACTATGCCTATGCTGGCAAGCGAAATGTAAGGAATAATCGCGTGGAATGCAGGGGAGTATAGCAGGCTTATTATTAGCTCACGGAAGAGCAAGAACAAAGCGATTACCGGAGCGAGGATAGACAATGTGATGTTTATTTCCTGACTGACGAATAGTTGCGTTTTGAGGCGACTGTGAGCCACACGCGACAGGCGTGGGTAATATTCCATTCCTATGGCCGAGAATATGATTGCAGCGTAGCGGTTGACGAGTGTGTATCCGGCCTGGTAGTATCCGACTGTTTCAGTGCCTGAAGTGTGATTAAGATATGTTATGAACAAAAATGAAGATAAAAGGGACAGGAAGCTGCTAACGGTCATGAAGAAACCGAGTTTCACGAATCCTGCTCCACGCTTCATGACTTCTCGTGCAGGCAAGGAGACTTTCATGCCGGCGTAGTCTTTGTTTCTTAATTTCCATGCAAAAAATGCCGTTGCGGCAGAATAGGCCAAAATCGACGGTATTATGCTGTCCTCGCGTAAGAAATAGAATAGCGGGATAGAGACGGCCAATCCCGTGACAGTTCCCCAAAGGCTTGTCTCGGCAAGACGTTTTAATTTGCCGGTGCCTTGTAGAATCGATTGCTCGCAGTTTACGACTGAGGCAAACATGATTGCCGTTGATAACACCATGAACCCTATGGAGTGCTCCCTGTCGCCGAATGTCCACAAGCTCAAAAGCGGAGAAGCAACGAGGGTGATGAAAGCTGCGATTATCCCGAGCGCCCACGTCCAACGCCTTACAACAGCAATAACCTCGGCTATGTGTGTTCTTGAACCTTTGTCGTTGGCAATGGAAATGTCACGTATGCTGCTGCTGCGTATTCCAAGGTTGGCAATGTTGTTTATCATATCAATGGCCGTATTGTACAGGCCAAATAGCCCGATACCGGCTGGACCAATCCAAATGGCGACAAGTTTGGTGCGTATGATTGAACAGATTATCGACATTACCTGTACTCCGCCAAACAGGCTCATGGCGCGAAGCACGCCTTTTGATATTGCATTCTTGTCGTTGGCCATCAGATTTCGATAGAGTAGGTGTTGTAAACTACGCCTCTTCCGCCCATGCCGTCCTTTTGCATCACAAGTCCTTCGTTAAGGAACTTCCCTCCTTGCTCGTTTGATATTCCAAAGTCAAAATAGTCAATGTCGTCATTGTCGATGTGGCTTATGATGTGTTCGAATACGAGAGGCAGAATTTTTTTCTTTTTCCCTTCATAAGAGGCTGCAATGTATTGAGCATGAATGACATGTCGTGAATAGTATAGGACAGTGCCGCCGAGCATTTGCTCGCCAAGCATGGCCGCATACAGTTTTATGTTCTCAGGGAATCGCGATGCGAGCAGTTTTATTTCGTCGATGTCATGTACGGGCTTTGTCATGTATTTCGATTGAAGCAGGTCGGCCAGTATGTACCAGAATGATTCGAAGTCGTCAGATTCGGTCACAGTGACACCTGATGCCTTGGCTGCCTTGATGGCCCTGCGGGCATTTTCATCAAATCTCAAGGCATTTTTAATCGGGATAGTCGATGAGATGTTTGACTCGATTAATTTCCCTTCATGCCTGAATATGGTATACAAATCTTCTTGTGCAGGGTAGCTGTGGTATATGTATGGTACCGGTTTGTAAATGAGCCTGTTTATTCCGTCAGATTTCAATAAGATGGTCATTTCTTGCCATATTGACAACATAGTCATTATGTCGAAATGTTTTACAGGCACCAGCCAGCTGCCATATGTGAGACCTTTGTGGGAAAACAGGGTGTCGCCATCACGATTGGCCGGGAGCACGCCGATTATTTTATCGTTTTTTAGTGCAACGAGCGAATAGTCGTGGAAACGGTCGCTGTGATAATCCATGTAGCCACGCATGTGCAGGAAAGTGGCATTTTTTGTGTTTGCCACGAATCTGTCCCAATCCGGAGCCATGTCGGGCGAATATCTGACTATTTTTATAGTGCTATTTCCCATTTTGCAGTAGAATTATTTAACCCATTGTTCCGGGTCGAGTTTTTCTCTCTCCCTGCGTACCTCGAAGTGCAGTATTGTGCGGTTGCCATCCTCGGGGTCGGAATATATTTTACCGATAGGTTGGCCTGCCTTTATTTCATCGCCTGTGCGTACATATATGTCGCTCAAGTTGACATATATGGACAGGTATTTGCCATGCCTCAGCATAACGACTGTGTTGTAACCGTCTTGTGGGAATACGGCCGAAACCTTTCCGTCAAATATGGCACGGGCAACGGCTCCCGGTTGAGCTTCAATGTCGATTCCGTTGTTGTTTACTTGGACATATTTCAATTGAGGGTGGCGGTGCTTGCCGAAAGATTGCACGATTTTGTAATTTCCTTGTACCGGGAACAGCAATTGACCCTTGTTGCTTTCGAAACTTCCTGCCAACTTCCGTTCGGGTTCCGACATGGCGTATCCCGGTTCGGGAGTAGACGGCTCCCGCTTGACGGGAGGTTGAGGCTCTTCTTTCAAGCTGTCTTTTTGCCGCTCGCGTTCGAGTTGTTCCCTGCGACGGCGTTCCTCGGCAGCTCGACGCTCGGCGGCACGACGTTCCTCTTCGGCAATCAGACGGTCGAGTTCTCGGTCGAGGGCATCGGCTTTGCGTTGTTGCTCGGCAAGTATTGAACGAAGAATTTTGTCTTGTTTGCGCAAGTCATTGACAACTGTGCTTTGTTGCGATTTTTTCCCTTCAAGGTCGAGTCTTGCCCGTTGCAGTTGTGCCAGATTCTCGGATTTTTGTGATTTCATTTCAGCGAGTTTCGCCTTTTGCTGCTTAAGTTTTTCGGCTTCGGCTTGTATCTCATTTGAATGGCTTTCGCGCCATTTTGAGAATTGTTTCAAGTATCGCATTCGCCTGTATGCCTCATGGAGGGAATTGGATGAGAACAGAAATATCAACCTGTCGAAAGACGATGAATGAGAGTGCATCTTGCGTATGGCTTGTGCATAAGATGCTCGTAACGATTCCAATTTCTCGGTCATCGTGTCGATTGAATCGTTTAGAATCTTGATGTTGTTGTCGATGGCATTGATTTGGGCTTGCAGGGATTTTATCTCCTTTTCTTGCTTTCGTATGTCGGCCTCGATTGATTGCAGATCGTTTAACGAGCGTTTTATTTTTTTGCTGTTGTCGTTGATTTGAGATGATGTTCGCTCTATTTCTTCTTGAGCCTGCTGCTTTTGTCTTCTCACATCGCCAACTTTGCTGCTTTGGGCAAATGAGGATGCAAAGCAGCTTAAAATGGTGAATAATATTATGACGAACGTAGATTTCATAAGCTGGTGAGATGATTAAAATTCATTACTTAGTTGCATCAGCAGCATGTCGCCAGGGATGCGTGCATATCCTTTAAATGAAGGAGGAGTGTCGTTGAAGTCGCCATTCAGCTCGATGCGTTCGGGCGTGAAATCGGTCTGAATGGCAAGATTGGAATTCTCAAAGCGCGAAACAAGGTTGATGCTTGTGGCCATTGTCATGTCATCGATGATGATGTGGCCTGAATATGCAACTTTGTATATTGTGCTTTCACTGCCGCTGCTTACTGAAAATCCTGTTAGCAGGTTGCTGCCATTGACAGTAAAAGAATATTTGGCACCGAGTGGCATGTTTAGTGGAGAAAATTCAAAATTGCCCGAATTGTCAAGTGGCGAGAACGACATGTGTTCTATGTCGCGAGCATCGCATGTTCCTTTGTATATGTCGAAAGCCCTGCAAAGGAATATGTCTTGCAGAGCCGTAATGTTTACCGGGAATCCTGCAGTGAACATCGACAACTCTTCGGCAATGAAGCACTTGTTCATCTTGTCGATTATGTACAGGCTGTCGCTGGTCATGTATATTCGTCCGGCTTCTATGCCGAGGGCCGGACGCAATGATATTGCTATGTACTTGTCTTTTACCATTCTCAGTTGCATGGATGCCGAGAACGATTCTTTTTCGCTTGTCAATTTAAATTTCCCTTTGGCCGAAAACGATTTCCATTTGCCGAATTTGTCAACAACCGATGCGTATCGCAATTCTGGCCGGCGATTGTCGGTCAGGTAATCGGCTGTGCGGTATCCGTTGCCGGTTGTGCGGCAAGCGGCAAGCAGAGTGGACAATATGATTATCGTGATTGGCAATATGTATTTTGTTGGTCCGGGCATGATTTAAATTGTCACTTTTTGACGAAAGATAAAGGGCTGGTTGCCAATCTTACTCTATGAAATAGGTCTTGTACTTCACTTTGCGTTGCAGAATGTCGGATTCCGGGTCAAGTTTCAAAGCCTTTTCCCAGTTTTCGACAGCTTTTTCAAATTGCCCGTTCATGAACAGGATGTCACCATAGTGTTCAAGAATTTCAGCCGACTCCTCTTCACTGTTCTTGATGGCGTTTTCAATGTAGGCAAGAGCCAACTTGTATTCTTTTTTCTTGAAGAATACCCATGCGTAGGTGTCAAGGAAAATCGGATTTTCGGGGTCATCCTTTACTGCTATCGCACTTAACTTTTCGGCACGGTCGAGATCCTTGTCGGATACCGACAGGAAGTAAGCATAATTGTTCATTATGCTTGTGTTTCCGGGATACAACTTCAAGGATTCTTCGTAAGTGTCGAATGCCTTTAGCGTGTCGCCCATTGAATAATATACGTCGGCCATGCCTCCTATGATGTTGGAGCGCATGACATAATCGGTGGAGTCGGCAATTTCAAGAGCCTTGTTGTAGGTCTTGAGCGCTTTGTCATATTCTTTCATTTGGTAATAGGCCGGAGCTATATACTGATATAAATCCATGTCATCGGGATTGTATTCCAATGCCTTTTGCGCTGCATTAACTGCTTGTTGGAAGTTTTCTGTCATCAGATATAGCATGACGAGTTTTTTCCATGCGTTTGGGTTGGCCGGGTCGATGTCGGTGACATAGGCAAGCTGCTCGGCTGCTTTGGCATATTCGCCCTTGGTGGCGAAATATTGGCTATACAGGTCGTGTATCGTGCTTTCATGCGGATGCTGGGCTATGAGGACCGAGAACAGGTTGTCGATGCGTTGCGAAGAATCCCTTTCGGCAAGCAGCTGCTTTATGTAATCGGTCAATACGGCAACCTTGTTGTTGACATCCAAGTCTTTGCTTACAAGTGCTTGATATATTTGCTTGTCATAGTTTATGGAATCCCCGTTCATATAATATATCTGCGCCTTGGTGAGATATGTCATTCCGTTTTCGGGGTCAAGTTTTTGAGCTTTGTCTATATAGTAGAATGCGCTGTCTTGGTTGTCGAGCTGCATGAATATGTTGCCCATGAGCAAGTTGTAGGAAGCATTGTCGGGTGCTGATGCAAGCAGGGCGCGCCCTTCGTTTATGGTTCCGGTCGTGTCATTGAGTGCAAACAGATAGTTTATTTTGCGCAAAGACAATCCCATCGATTTACCTTCTATGTATTCTATAGTGTCGTAGGTGGCTATTGCTTTGCGGAAATCGTCGTTCCTTGCATAGCATTCGGCCAACAGAGTCTTGGCCTCGATTTTGTCGGGGAACACTTCGGTTATCTTTTCCCATGCTTTGAGCGATTCGGCGCGTTTGCCAAGCTGGCCGGCCACGGTTGCGTATATCACGGCTTCGTCGTAGTCTTCGGGATGCTCGTTGAAATGCTTTTTCATCATTTCAAGTCCTGTATCGCTCATTTCTTTTGTGCCGTCGTTCATGCTTATGTAACAGAATCCGAGGTAGAACGATATGGCACTGTCGTCGGGATTGATGTGGTAGGCATGTCGGAGCAGGTCGAAAAACGCATCGATGTTGCTCTTTTGCTTTTGGTTGAGGGCTTCAAAGAAAATATATGATGCTTTGCGTTGGTTCTCGGGCGATGTTGCCGTGTTTTTATCTTTTTTTGCGGCAAATGAGTCTATTCCCGAAGTTATAAGCAAAGCAAGGAGGATTGTGATGCTTAGTATGTTCTTTAAGAAATATTTCACGATTGACAAGGTTGAATTTGATGTGTTACGATAAGTGTGTTGAGGAAATGCGTGGTTATTTCGTTCCTGTGTGGCCGAATCCACCGGCTCCGCGCTCGGTCGTGTCGAGATTGTCGGTTACATTCCATGTGGCTCGGCTGTGACTTGCTATGACCATCTGGCATATCCTTTCGCCATTGTTTATTATGAATGGAGTATCGGACAAGTTTACAAGTATGACCTTTATCTCTCCACGGTAATCAGAGTCTATCGTTCCGGGAGAATTGAGCACGGTGATGCCGTGTTTTGCCGCAAGTCCGCTTCGAGGCCTTATTTGGCACTCATATCCTTCGGGCAATGCGATGTATATCCCCGTAGGTACCATGACTCGTTCCAAGGGTTTAATTTCTACGGGATTGTCAAGGAAAGCCCGTAGGTCCATTCCGGCACTTCCGATGGTTTCATAGCTTGGTAGCGGATTGGTCGATTTGTTTATTATGTCTACTGTGATTTTATCCATTCTGTAACTATATGGTTGTAATTTGGTGCGAAATTAACGAAAACTCACCGAATTACGGTAATTAAATATATTAAAATTGACAAATATGTTTTGTCGTGTTGCTTGTTTGTCGTGTTGCTTTTTTTAGTATCTTCGCAATAATGCCGGCGATGATGTCCTGCATGATATTTGACAAACGCGACAAAATAACATATCCCAATGTGTCAAAAAACTCATATAGGCCGAGACGGAATAATGGATTGGAACCGCCTTATCTGTGGCAAACGTCTTGGATTGGAATACTATACCGACAAGAAAGAAAGTGTGCGCAGCGATTTTCAGCGAGATTATGACCGGCTTGTGTTTTCATCTCCTTTCCGAAGATTGCAGAACAAGACGCAGGTATTCCCTTTGCCCGGAAGTATATTTGTGCATAACAGACTGACGCATAGCCTTGAAGTCTCGAGCGTGGGAAAGTCGTTGGCAAGCGAGGTAGCTCGCAGGCTCAGGGCTAAATACTCCGGAGAACCGTGGGTCAAGAAGTTTCATAATATCGAGGAGATCGTGGCTGCGGCATGTCTTGCGCATGACCTTGGCAATCCGCCGTTCGGACATTCGGGAGAGAAGTCGATAAGCGCCTTTTTCAATGAAGGTGAAGGAATGGTTTTCAAAAATCAGTTGACACGTCGGCAATGGGACGATCTGATTCATTTCGAGGGAAATGCCAATTCGTTCAGGCTGCTTGTGCACCAATTTAAAGGACGGCGTCCCGGAGGTTTCGCCATGACCTACTCGATGCTTGCTTCGATAGTCAAGTATCCGTATTCGTCTTCCAAATGCAGCGCGAACGGGAAATTTGGATTCTTTACAACAGAACAGGAGCTTTTTGAGCGAGTTGCCGGGGAAGTGGGGCTGTTGAAATTGGAAGAGGAAAAATATTGCCGACATCCGCTTGTTTACATTGTAGAGGCCGCCGATGACATTTGTTATCAGATAATGGATATAGAGGATGCACACAAGTTGAAGATTCTTGATACCGATGAGGTGCTGAACTTGCTTCTGCAATTCTTTGACGAGTCGCAGGCGCGTCACATAAAGGAAGTGATGTCGCATGTTGATGACAAGAATGAAAAAATCGTTTATTTGCGTTCTTGCATAATAGGGGAATTGGTTAATGAATGCTCCAATATATTTGTTGACCATGAAGAAGAGATTCTGCGTGGAAAATTTGACGGTTGCCTTATCGACCATTTGTCGGAAAGAGCTAACAGGGCTTATCGCAGTTGCTCTGACCTGGCTTATGCCAAAATTTACAGGGCAAATGATGTCGTGGATGTGGATATTGCAGGACATCAAATCATTACTGAATTACTGAAGAGATTGACGGGAGCGGTATTGCATCCCGATAGGACTTATTCGCAATTGTTGTTGAACAAGTTCCCGCAGCAATATGACGTGTATGCCCCAACGTTGTTTGAGAAGATACAGGCAGTCATTGACCATATAAGCGGCATGACCGATGTGTATGCCTTGGATTTATATCGTAAATTGAACGGGATGAGCTTGCCGGCTGTGTGATGTCGGAACAGTTTTTTGTACATCCTGCTGGATAATTGTAAAAATGTCATATTGGTATTAATATAATTAAGGTGACAGTTTTGGCAAAGGCAAAAAATAATTCTGTTTGTTTTGCCAGTGTTACCAACTTTCGCTATATTTGCAGCGTCTTTCAACAAAAGATATTTAGTAGTAAATATTTGGAATCAGGTGAAAATCCTGAGCAGTACTCGCTGCCGTAACTCCAAATGAAATGCCTGAGGGCAGTCACTGCATGTGATGAAGCATGTGGGAAGGCTGGTCAAAGAAACAGGGGAGGAGCCGGAATACAGGTTGGAAGGTGGAAAAAGAGAATTATTGACCGCGAGATGTCCTGAAATTGTGATTCAATTGAGGGCGATCGGCATAAACTCAATGTAAATGAAGAAATTAATTTTTGCTGCGCTTGCTTGTGCGGCATTATCGGGCAACAACATGTCGTTTGCCATCTGTTCACCGGATGACAATGCCGATGATTTATTCCTTGACACGGTTCTCGTGGTGCAAGGTGTCGATGTGGTTGCCACCAAGCGTCAGGAGATAATCAGTGCGCAGACTATCAGCGGCATTGATTTGGAACGTTTGAACAGTCAATCAGTGGCTGACGCTTTACGCTATTTTTCGGGAGTGCAAATCAAAGATTATGGAGGCATAGGTGGAATAAAGACCGTGAACATACGCAGCATGGGCACCAACCATGTGGGTGTGTTCTATAATGGCATGCAATTGGGCAACGCACAGAACGGGCAAGTGGACTTGGGTCGGTATTCGCTTGAGAACATAGAATCTATTTCGTTATATAACGGACAGAAAAGCAATATTTTCCAGAGTGCCAAGGACTTTAGCACATCAAGTGCAATATATATCACAACTAAAAGACCTACATTTGAGAACGGACGCAATTATCAAGTGACTGCCGAGATGAAAACCGGCAGTTTCGGGCTTGCCAACCCGTCGGTAGTGTTAAATTACAAGCTGTCGAACCGAGTTTCGTTGTCTGCAAGCGCGGAATACACATATGCCAATGGGAAGTACCATTTCAGGTACCGTCGGTTGCAACTGGACGGGGAGGTGGCTTATGACACGACTGCGGTGCGCCAAAATGGGGATGTCGAAGCCTTACGTGCCGAGATTGGCATGTATGGGTTGTTGAGTGGTGGTAAATGGAACATTAATGGATATTTTTATACGTCTGAGCGTGGCATACCGGGAGCCATTGTGAACAATGTTTTTCGTCGTGGAGAGCGTCAGTGGGACAAAAGCGCGTTCGGACAAGGTTCGTTCGAGAAACGAATAAATGAATGGTATGAGTTGAAGGTGAATGGCAAATTTGCCTGGGATTATTCCAATTTCTTGCGCGATGATCCTAAAGAGCTTTATCTGAATAATCATTATTATCAGAAAGAGATTTATCTGTCTGTTGCCAATCTGTTTAAGTTGACCGATTGGTGGAGCGTGTCGGCAGCTATCGACGGGCAATGGAACACGATGGATGCCGATTTGACCGACTTTGCGTATCCGACACGATGGACAGAGATGGCTGTTGTCGCTACGGCATTCGACTTTGGCAAGGTAAAGGCTCAGGCAAGCCTGTTAGGCACATTTATTCAGGAATCTACACGTTCGAGAAAGACATATACTGCATCGGCAAACAAGAAAGAGTTGTCGCCGGCCGTGTTTGTCAATTACCGGCCGTGGCACAATCGAGATGTCGAGTTTTACGGTTTTTTTAAAAGAATTTTCCGTATGCCGACGTTTAACGACTTATATTACACCGAAATTGGGAATGCCAGTCTGGAGCCTGAATACACATGGCAGTATGACATAGGCGTGACGGCCAAGAAATTCCTTTCTCATGATTTCTTCGACTATGTGGGCATAAAAGCCGATGGCTATTATAATGCCGTGACAAACAAGATAATCGCTTATCCCACCGGGCAGCAATTCAGATGGACCATGATAAACCTTGGCAAGGTGAAGATTGCCGGTGTGGAGGTGTCGGGAGATGCTGCTTTTCATGTCGACAGGGTAAACATGAAATTGCATTTGCAATATACCTACCAGAAAGCTCGTGATTACACCGACCCCGAAGATTCTTTCTATGGCGACCAAATACCGTACATTCCATGGCACAGCCTTTCGGCCTCGTATAATGCAAATTGGAGGGGATGGGATTTCAATTATTCGTTCATCTATACGGGGAAACGCTATAACGAGCAAGAAAACATCCGCACCAATTATGAGCCGCCGTGGTACACGCACGACATGTCGTTGTCGAAGACCTTCTCAATAAAATCATGCGATTTCAAGGTGACCGGCGAGCTTAACAATGTGTTCAACCAAGCTTATGAGGTGATACACAATTATCCTATGCCGGGACGCAATTTTAGAATTGCCGTAAAACTGAAAATTTAATTAACAACAATATTTATGAGCCATTACAGATCGATAATGGCGAGGGCGGTGTTGCCCTCGTTGTCGCTTGCCATTGTCTCGCTCCTGCCATTATTGTCATCATGCGAGCGCGATGAGGTGATGATAGACATAGTTGAAACTCAAGTGACGACTCCCGTATATACCGAGGTTGAGGGATTTTACTTGCTCAACGAGGGTAACATGGGGGGTAACAAGTCCACTCTCGACTATTTCAATGCCCGTGAAGGAGTGTATTATAAAAACATCTATGCCGAGCGCAACCCCAACGTGGTGAAAGAATTGGGCGACGTGGGCAACGACTTGCTGATTTATGGCAGCAAGCTCTATGCCGTTATCAACTGCTCGCACAAGGTGGAAGTCATGAATGTGGACGACGCGACGCGCATCACCAAAATCGACATACCCAATTGCCGGTATGCAGTGGGCAAGGGCGGATATGTATATGTGAGCAGTTATGTGGGTCCTGTGCAGATTGACCCTACTGCGCCAAAAGGCGCGGTGTTCAAGGTTGACACGTTGAGCATGGAGATTGTCGGTTCGGTGGAAGTGGGCTACCAGCCCGAGGAGATGACTATTGTCGGCAACAGGCTGTATGTGGCTAATTCCGGAGGTTATCGTGTGCCTAATTACGACAACACAGTTTCGGTCATAGATTTGGATGATTTTACCCTTTGCGACGTGATAGTGATTGACGAGTCGGCCAATTTCCACAGGCTTGAGCATGACCGAAAAGGCCGGTTGTGGCTTAGCAGCCGCGGAAATTACTATGGCGATTTCAATTCCGACTTGTATGTCGTAGACCCCGTCGGGAAACAGGTGATAAAGGACATGGATATTCCTGTATCCGACATGTGGGCCGACGACGGAATGCTCTATGTGATAAGTACCGAATGGAGCTATGTGACCGGAGAAAACACAGTGTCGTATGCAAAAATCGACATGGACAACATGAAAGTGGTGGACAGGAACATCATAAAGGACGGCACTGACGAAAAAATCAAAGTGCCTTATGGGATAGCCGTCGATCCGGTGACAAAAGACTTTTATGTCACCGATGCCAAGTCTTATGTGGTTTCGGGCACGTTGTATTGCTTTGATAAGGATGGCATTTGCAAGTGGAAGCAGACTGCCGGGCAGATTCCGGCGCATTTCGCTTTCAAAGGCAATGTCGTCAATGGAGAAAATTGAAATTATAGATGAAACATATAAAAATCATTATGAAAAAAAATGTACTTATTGCAGGATTGACGGTGGCCTTGATGTCATTGACGGCCGGTGCCGCTGAACCTGTATGCAATCGTGTATTGGACTTCGTTCCGGCTCCGGGTCAATTTGTCAATGAGTTGCCCGAGTGGGAAGATGGCAATGATGCCGCGGCAATGGCTTCAAAGGCTTTTGACTACATGGTGCCCGAAGAAGCGATGATTTCACTTGGAGCGTATGGAGGATACGTCACAGTGGGATTTGACCACACCGTGGTAAATGCCGACGGCCGAGACTTGTATATCGAAGGCAACGCATTCCAAGCGGATGCATCGGCAACCGCTGGCGGAAGTGCGGAGCCGGGAGTGGTGCTTGTGGCTTACGACATTAATGGAAACGAAGTGCCGGATGACAACGAATGGTTTGAAATCGCCGGCAGCGAGTATGCCAATTCGGTTAAAAATTATGAGATAACATACTATAGGCCTGATACTGATGATGCCGATATAATGTGGACCGACAACAAGGGCAATTCGGGATATGTGCTAAGAAATATGTTCCATACACAGCCATATTGGCCTCAGTGGCTTGCCGATGAGCCTACGCTTGTCTTTAAAGGTACACGCTTGCCCGATAATGCCACAAATGAGGGTACTGAAGACTCGCCATACTTCGTGTTGTCGCGATTTGACTTCGGCTATGCCGACAATTATCCCAATGCTGATTCAAACGGAGACTGGAATGAAGGAGCCAAGATTGAACTGGACTGGGCGGTCGATTGCAATGGCAACACAGTGAAAATGCCCGGAGTTGATTTTGTAAGAATATATACTGGGGTCAATCAGTATAACGGTTGGATAGGGGAGACAAGTACTGAGGTGTGTCGTGTGATTGACACTCATTGCAGCGAGGTGAATGGCGATCTTGTGCTTGATGAATCGGTTAAAATCGACGAGAATGTTTTGAATGAGTTCCTTGAACGTTATCCAAATGGAAACATGTCGTCGGTAGAAGGCGTTTACGACAACGATGCTGTCCGTGTCTACGTCAATGCCTCAGGGATGCTCGCTTTCTCGGCCGAGAAAACCGGTATATTGCAGATTTACGACCAGAGCGGCAGATTGATGCATTACGGAAAATTCAATGCAGGCGAATGTTCGATAGATATGAGCGGTTATCCTTCAGGGTTGTATATTGTGAACATAGACGGAGTATCTACAAAAATATTGAAACGATAAATATATAAAATTAAAAAAATGAGTAAAAGATTACTTTTTTTGATGACCAGTATGTGCTTTGTCGCATCGACGGTTATTGCTGATGAGGTGAAAATCCAAGGTGTCCCTGTTCATGGAGCGGTGGCCGAGGCTGTGCAAAGAAACATGGGGCAAGGCATTTCCACGCTTTCTGAGGATTTTACTTTCTCCAATATAGTCAATTGGATTGGCGATGGAGATAATGAAGCTGCATGTTGCATCCAATGGAATGTGGAAGGTGAAGAAACCGCCCTTGTGTGGGGATATCGTTGGGACGGTGAAGCTACTGGCATGGACATGCTCAATGCAATAGCCCGTGAAGACAAGCGTGTGTATTTGCTTTTGGCCAATACCGATTATGGCGTGACAGTAGCCGGAATGGGCTATGACAAGGATGAGGACGGTGACATCGGTTTCGTTCATGGAGTGGATGAGAATAATAGTTTTTTTATGACTGAACCCGACTATGACAATTGGACTGCAAAAGATCCGGATGACTATTTTTCGTGCGGAATGATGACAAATGGTTACTGGTCTTATTATGTGTCGGACGAAGGAGAATTCCCTCCTACAGGATATGCCCAGACTGGCGCAAGTGAACGTGTGTTGCAAGACGGTTGCGTGGACGGATGGAACTTCATGTCGCTGACTGAAACGTATGACTGGAAGCCGCTTGAGGCTGCAACTTCCTCAGCTAAGTTGCCCGAGAACTTTGAAGATGGCTTCTTCATTGTCAATGAAGGTTGGTTTGGGCATGATAATGGTTCAATCAACTGGGTCGCAGGTGACGGGACGGCTTATTACAATGTTGACATGAAAGCCAATAATGGAGAAGTAGTGCTTGGAATGACATCGCAGTATGCCACGGTGTATGGCGGCAACATGTATGTCATGTCAAAGCAAGGACATAGATTGGTGATAATGGATGCCCGGACGCTTGAGGTAAACAAGTCGTTTGACGAGATAGGCGGTGATGGCCGTGCTGTGCTTGGAGTGGACGAGAATAAGGTGTATGTCGGGACATCGGCAGGTATTTTTGTGCTTTACATTGCTACTTCCTCATTGAGCGCAACTGCAATCACGGGGACCGATGATGCGCAAATAGGCATGATGGCTCGTTCGGGCAAATATGTGTTTGCATCGAAGCAACGTGTCGGAGTTATCGTGATTGACCCCGAAACCGACACTGTCGTTGGCACTGTCGAAAATACGGATATTTGCGGATTGACCGTGACCATGGACGGAACAGTCTGGGCCGGTGCAAAGGACTGCCTCGTTAGGATAAATCCTGTGACATTAGAGTCAGAGACATTGCAAATGCCAAATTCGCTCGTTTCGCCTTGGGGGACATGGATGCCAGACAAGTTGTGTGCTGCCATTGATGAAAATGCATTGTTCTATGCCTACGGTACTGGTTCTTGGACTAATAGCGAAATATCGGTAGGCAAGCTGTCGATAGATGATGAAGGTCAAATAAGTACTGATCCTGACTTTAATTTTGTGATGCCTGTCGCCAACGATGATTCCAAGTATCAATTTTCTTATGGTGGGATAGGTGTAGATCCTCATACAGGGAAGCTCGTGGTTCTTACCACGCAAAGCGGTTATGGAGCGAATTATTCCTATAATTGGGTGCACATGGTGAATACTTCGACAGGTGCTGTTGAAAAGACCGTGGTGATGAAGAATGACGAGGGCGAGGATTATTACTGGTTCCCTGCCATGCCGATATTCCCCGATGTATCGATGCCTGAGATTGTATTGGGCGACATAACTGTGATGGAGGATGGCTCAATGAAATTTGGTATGGACGAAATAGTGAAAGACTTAGATAACAGGGTAGCATACATTGAGGTTGCGTCCGATGACTCGGATTTGTTCAGCGTCGATTGCGATGGTCTTGGATTTGAGATAACTCCTATAGGCAACGGAATAGGAAGCATCACGGTGAAAGCTAATTCAAATGGACATGTGGTGGAAAAAACAGTTGCTGTCGATGTGTCAAAAGGTTCGGTTGCTGGTAATGTTGCCGATAACATCAAGGTATATCCTACATTGGTTGGTGATTTCGTGAATATATCGGGATTGGATAGCGATGCCGTTGTGACTGTTTACGGATTGTCGGGAGCTGTCGTTGCCGAGCAAATCGGATGCAGTGGCGTGCTTGACCTTTCTTCACTTGCCGAAGGAACCTACATGGTGAAGATTCAATCGGGCGATATTGTAAAGGTTGAGAAGATAATAAAGAAATAAATGACATGCTTAATGTCTTGAAGATATATTTTCTGCGATAACTTTATTCTTGTGAACAATTAAGGCAGCCGGGGAACTGGCTGCCTTGATTGTTTTATATGGAATAATGATTTCTATAATTTATTTGAGGCCTCTGTTTTCAAGAAGTGCGTCAACGGTAGGAGCTTGTCCGCGGAAGCGTTCAAACAGGATCATCGGGTCTTGGCTTCCGCCCGGCTCAAGGATGTTGTGGCGGTAGGATGCTGCCGTGGCAGGGTCAAACAAGCCGTTCTGCTTGAACATTTGGAAAGCGTCGGTATCAAGCACTTCAGCCCACAAGTATGTGTAGTAACCTGCGGCATATTGGTCGCTGCCGAAAATGTGGTTGAAGTAGGTGCTGCGATAGCGGAATTGCACTTCGTCCGGCATTCCGATGCGGCGAGCAACCGATTTCTCAAATGCAAGCACGTTGATGTCGCCTTCGCAATAGTTTACTTTGTGCCATTCAAGGTCGAGCAATGCAGCTCCGACAAGTTCAGTTGCCATGAAACCTTGGTTGAACTTGCTTGTAGCGTCGATTTTTTCGATAAGCGCGTCGGGAATAACCTCGCCGGTCTTATAATGGTGTGCATATTCTTTAAGCAATTCGGGAGCAAGAGCCCAATGCTCGTCGATTTGTGAAGCGAGTTCAACGAAGTCACGGTCAACGTTTGTGCCTGCCTGTCCATGGAATGAAGCTGTGGTCAACATGCCTTGCAATGCGTGCCCAAACTCGTGGAATACTGTTTTTACTTCATCGATCGTGAGTAACGAAGGAGTATCCTTGGTGGGACGTGTCAAGCTTGCGACATTGTAGACTATAGGACGTTCATTCACGCCATTGTAATTGTATGCACCTTTAAATTCGCTCATCCATGCACCTTGTCTTTTAGTGTCGCGAGGCAAGTAGTCGGTCATGAACACTGCGAGGTGCTTGCCGTCGGCATCTTTTACGTCATATACAGTTACTTCAGGATGATACTTCGGCGCGTTTTTAATTTCGGTGAATGTGATGCCATATAGCTTGTTGGCCATCAGGAATACGCCTTTTACGACATTCTCGAGTTGGAAATATGGGCGTACTTCGTCTTCACTGAAGTTGTATTTGTCTTTCTTTACCTTCTCGGCATAATAATAGTAATCCCACGGTTGGATTTTGATGCTGTCGCCGTGAGCATCGGCATAAGCCTGCATGTCGGCTACTTCTTCTTTAACCTTGGCAACTGCCGGCTTCCAGATTTGATATAGCAGATTTTCGGCATTTTCAACAGTTTGAGCCATTACGTTGTCAAGCTGGTAATCGGCAAATGTGTCAAACCCAAGCAGGTTGGCTTTCTTTGTGCGCAGCTTGATTATTCGGTTGATGTTATCAAAATTGTTGAATTCATTATCGTTTGCAGCAAGGTTGGTGTATGCTTCATACATCTTTTTGCGCAAGTCGCGATTGTCGGCATAAGTGAGAACCGGCAATCTCATGGCTCCGTCGATTGAGAAAATCCATTTCCCTTCCATTCCTGCTGCTTTTGCAGTTTCGGCAGCGTGCGAAATGATATTTTCGGGCAATCCTGCGAGTTCGGCCTCGTTGTCGATTGTGATTTTAGTTGCGTTGGTTTCCTTGAGGATGTTTGAACCGTAAGCAAGTGTCAAGTTGGCGAGTTCTTGATTGATGGCTTTAAGCGTGTCCTTGTCGGCAGCCGACAATAAAGCGCCGTTTCGAGTGAAGTTCTTGTAATATTTGTCGAGCAGGCGGGTTTGTGCCGTGTCGAGATGGAATACTTCACGACGGTCGTACACTTGTTTCACGCGCTCAAACAAGCGGTCGTTCATTATGATTTCATCGGATGCGGCCGATAGCATTGGCAAAGCTTCCGAAGCTATCTTTTCAAGCTCGGGTGTGTTGTCCGATTCAGTGAGGGCAAACAACACATAGCACACTTTGTTTAAAGTGCTTCCGCTGTTGTCGAGAGCGAGAATCGTATTGTCGAAGTCGGGCATTGCGCGATTGTTGACGATGGCCTCGATCTCTTGTTTTTGTTCCTCAATTCCGGCTTTGATGGCAGGGAGGTAGTCGGAATATTTGATTTTTTCAAATGGAGGAATCTCATACTTTGTTTCGTATGGCTCCAAGAACGGATTTTTGGCTTGATTTTCCATTTTCTTCGCATTTGTTGTCAGCAATCCGGCCGACAACAGGATGATTGCTGTTAATAATAATTTTTTCATTTATTTAAGCTAAAATTGGTTTGTTGTTTTTACGAATTATTTCACTTCGTTCCAGACAAATGTCGCCAGTAACGGGTAGTGGTCGGAAGAGTCAATGTCACCTCTTTCTATGTCAACAGCCTTGAACCCTCCTTTATACAGGATGTGGTCTATTTTGAAATAGAAGCGGTTGGCATGGTAGGTTATTGTGGGGCCGAATGCGCACTCGGTGTAAGCATCGGTCATGTCATCCCCTTTTGCCGTTCGATAACTGAAAGAGTCGGGCGTGTCGTTGAAATCCCCGCACACGATTACATTAGGCCCGGCCGAGTTGATAAACTGCCTCAGTAACCTTGCTTGTTCTGCTCTTACGCGAAATGCCGCCGACAACTTTGAAAGCAGGTTGCCCCTGACATCCTTTATGTCATTGAGCGACTCGACGTCGCTTATGTCGGTGATGCGTTTGTAAAGTTCCTTGTCGGTCATCGTAAGCCCTATCGATTGCAAGTGGCAATTGAATATTGTAATCGTTTTTTCGCCTATGTGCACATTGTAGCTGACGACCTTTTTTGCCCAATTCTCTAATACGCGATCTTCCCTGTTTTCAAAAGGGTATTTTGACAGGAGTACCATGTCATCGCATCCGTCGGTATAATAGGGATATCGTTGTAACAGCTCTGGAAGCATGTTTTGTATCTTCTTGTTTTCAAGTATGCTGATGTTGGCGGCACCTTCTTGCAGGCACACGATGTCGGCATCGGTGTCAAGAATGTATTGGACGGTGCGGTTGTATTCGTGTTCAAGATTGTCATAGTCTTCAAAGTTCATGACGTTGAACGTGAGCAAAGTGAACGAACGTGATTTTTCAGCATCGGTAAGTTCAGGTGTTATGTTGAGTGGGGAAAATGTCAATATAGGACCTGCTGAGATTAATATGGATATTATAGGAATCAAAGCCATGCGCCATAAGCGCAGCAAGAGTAGAACGGCCAGTAACAGAATTGTCGCAACCAACCCTATCGGGAAGCACATGCCGATAAGCGCGAATTTTGTCCCATCGGCAGGATCAGCCTTGCCTCCATAGGCCGAAGCGATAAATAGTATTGCCAATATCATCGATATGGCATATCCTATCAAGATGGCTGAAATTTTTATTGGTGTTCTCTTTTTCATTTTATTATTCCTTTCCTGAAAAAGTGCTCCCTATGGCTATATTGCTTGTCCGCTTATTGTCTGGGAACTGATTGTGTGGGCAGCTTACTTGTTTTTGTCGCGGCTTATCTGGAACAGCCTGCGCTTTTCTTCGTCGGATAATGCGGCGTATCCCGATTGCTTTATTTTTTTCAGTATCTCGTCAAGGTCTTTTTCATCCTCGGCCGAGATGCCTGTGTTTTGTCTTTCGGCCTTTTTATTTGAATCGGAATATACGGGACGTTTGAAATTGTATTTAGTTTTGCTTTTCCTGCCTTGTGCTTTGAACCGCTTGAACATGTCGACAATGCTGTCGATGATATTGTTAAACCAACAGGTGATGTCAATCCCCTTTCTGAAGGCAAGAGCGTAAGCACATCCTGTCAAAGCTCCGCCGATGTGTGAAATATGGCCGCCGATGTTTTGCACGTCAATAATCAAGATGTCAAAGAATATCATGATGACGGTTATCCATTTTAATGGCACTTCACCGATGAACAGGAGTCCGACTTTGTAATTTGGAGCTTTTATGGCTATTGCCACCATGATTGCCATAATGGCTGCCGATGCTCCGATCAGCATTGCGTTGCGGTGGGAAAAAGCAGGAAGTAAGTTGTAGGCCAGCATGTAAAACAATGCACCTCCCAAGCCGCCTATAAGATAAAGCCCAGTCATCTGCCGCTGGTTGAAAAATTCGAGGAACAATCGGCCAAACCACCACAGGCACAGCATGTTGAGTAGGATGTGCAGCACTTCGTAATGCGCAAACATGTATGTCAGCAGTGTCCACGGCTGATGCATCAGTTGATTGACGTCGGAGGGCAATTGCAGATAATTTATTATCGCCCATGCGTCAAAGTCAAACAAAAATCCTATAAGTGCAAAAAGCCGCACCACGATGAACACGGCGATGTTGATGTAAATCAGCCTGCCGAGCAATGATGCCGACGTGAAGCGGTATTTCAGGTTATTGATAAAATCCGCCACCTATTACTCCTTTCTTTTTCCAGTAATAAATTATGAAGAAACCGAAAATCATGCCACCGAGGTGTGCGAAGTGGGCAATCGTGCTGAAAGCTCCTGTGACACCGAATGCGAGTTCAAGTACTCCGTATCCCAGTACCATCCACTTGGCTTTTATGGGAATGGGCAAGAACATGATGTATAGCGGCATGTTTGGGAATATCATTCCGAAGGCAAGCAGGATGCCGAATATTGCACCCGATGCGCCTACGACAAGGATGTTGTTTAACACTTGTCCGTATTCTCCCGTGCGCATTGCGTATTGGACGGCTTCGGCTCCTTGCAGCACGATAAATCCTTCGGCATTTGCATATTTGAACATATCGTCCAGAGTGAGCATCGTTACGACTTCCTGCACGATGGCTGCTCCGATGCCGCACGATATGTAGTAGAACAGGTATCGTTTCCTGCCAAGGGCTTGCTCAAGTAATCCGCCGAACATGAACAGCGAGAACATATTGAAGAACATGTGTGTGAATCCGCCGTGGACAAACATGTAGGTGACGAGCTGTGCCGGATTAAACTTTGACGCGCTCCAGTAATGTAGTCCTAAAACATCGTTTAATTGCGGGAATAGCATCGTGGCTATCCACATTAATATGTTTATGAGCAGCAGATTCTTTGTAACCGGAGGAATTGAACTTAAAAAACCTCGTGAATTATTATACATTGTAAAATCTTTTTTATGCAGGCAAATAACTTTCTCAAGCTTTCCGAAAGCAACGAACATGCCTTATTCCGGCGCAAAAATAATGAAAAAATATGCTGCAAAGCAATATGTTATAACATATTTCTAATTATTTACTTGAAAAAAACATTTTTTCATACTGTTGTTTTGTTATTAAGTCTAAATGCTTTATATTTGCGCTTGCTAAAACCATAAATTTATTATTTTTTATGAACAAGACAGAATTAGTTAACGCTATTGCGGAAGATGCCAAATTATCGAAGGTTGATGCTAAAGCTGCGCTTGATGCCACATTGAAAGCCATTACTAATGCCTTGGCTAACGATGACAAGGTCGCTCTTGTCGGATTTGGAACATTTGCCGTTTCAGAAAAAGCCGCTCGTACCGGTATCAATCCTTCTACAAAAGAAAAAATCCAGATTCCTGCAAAGAAAGTTGTCAAGTTTAAGCCAGGCACTGAGCTATCTGACTTGATTAAGTAAAGTAGCGTCCGCGACGGCACATAGCTTTATTTATTACTTGTTTCAGATCCTGCAATCGGCCTTATGGCCGGTTTCGAGGACAGTGTGTGGTACAAATGCGATTAAGACGTTTGCCCCATGAATTGTATGCTTATTGCATTATTTTCAAAGGAATTATCTGCGAGGTAGGCTTTTCTCTTAAATGGAGTATTAAGCATCTCGCAGTTTTTTTGCTATATCGCATGAACTGCACGGTGGAAGCAAGGGCAAAAAACGCGTGGGGTGGCATTGCCTAAGTGTGCAAAAGATTGATGTTTATGGTTTTTGCAAATGTACGATAGCTATGAGCTACCTTTGGCATGTGCGATGTGTCGACTGCCTTGTGTTTAATAATAATATATTTGAAAGAAAAGATGATAAAGAAATTTGTATTTGCTGCGGTGTCGTTGCTGGCCATGGTGTCATGCGGCAATGCCGGTTTTCAGGTGAGCGGCGTTGTCGAGGGTGGTGCCGACTCGGTAAAGATGGTGATAGAACAGGCGTCAAACGGGCGTTGGCTCATTGTTGATTCTGTTTCGACAAGTGGGAACGGAGAGTTCTCAATAGAGGTCGCAGCACCGGCTTATCCTGAAATATACAGATTGCGATATGGCGCAGGGGCGATATGTTTCCCTATAGACAGTATAGACAAAATAGAGATAAAGACCGATGTAAAGCAATTTGCGACGGCCTATACTCTTGCCGGAACCGATGATGCCATAGCCATGATGAATATTGACAAAAAGGCAATGGAGATAAGCCTGTTGAACGGAGCGGAAAGAGCCGATTCGATCAAGGCCTGGAAAAAGGACCTCGTGGGGCAGATTCTTTCATCGCCGGGCAGCATAATATCTTATTACATCATCAACAAGTATATAGGAAGAGAGCCGCTTTTTGACCCTCTTGTCAAACGCGATATGCAGATAATAGGGGCAGTGGCCAACGGATATTACACGTTCAGTCCTAATGATCCTCGCACCGCCTATCTCGTGCGATTGTTGCAGCAAGGTCGTGCCTATCACAAGCCTAACACGGCAGTAACCGATACTGTAGTGGCTTCAGAGGCTTCGATAATCGACATAACTCTTCAAGACAACGACGGGGTGGAGCAATCGCTGGAAAAACTGGCTTCCGAAAAACATGTCATCTTGTTGAACTTTACTGTATATTCGGCTGAATTCTCACCTGCCTACAATGCCGTGCTTGCCGATTTGTACAAAAAATACGAGAAAAAAGGATTACGCATATATCAAGTAGGACTTGATAGTGATGAATTCACATGGAGGCAGTCGGCTGCAAATTTGCCTTGGATTACCGTTTACGATCCTGCCAGCCTGCAGTCGCAAAATGCGATGAAATATAATGTGACCCAGATACCTCTGACCTATGTCATCAACCGCAATGGCGAAATTGTGGAGCGTGTCGACAATCCGGCTCAACTTGAGCATGTAGTAGCCAACTACATGTGATGAGCATAGCATAAAAGTAATAAACATGTCAGGGTCGGTTCCATTCACGGAGCCGACCCTGATTTTATACTCTTCAGCAAATCGTTAATTTGTTTATGTGGTAAATAAAAAAGTCCGGCTATTTTGAAATGGCCAGACTTTTGTGTTATTTGGATTTGCTGTTGTTGTAGTGTGTCAATTTTTATGAGCAATGATGTATTGGGCGATTTGAACTGCATTGAGGGCTGCGCCTTTCTTGATTTGGTCTCCAACAGCCCAGAAACTCAATCCGTTTTCGTTGGCAAGGTCTTTTCTTATTCGTCCCACATAGACAGGGTCTTTGCCTGCTACGAACAACGGCATCGGATATTGCTTGTTGGCCGGGTCGTCACACACTACGATGCCTTCTGCCTTGGCAAAGGCTTCGCGAGCCTCTTCGGGAGAGATTGGTCGCTCGGTTTCTACCCATATTGCTTCGCTATGGGCACGCATCACAGGAACTCTCACGCACATTGCGCTTACGCTTATGTCAGGTTCGTGCATTATCTTGCGTGTCTCATTGAACATTTTCATTTCCTCTTTGGTGTATCCGTTGTCTTGGAACACGTCGATGTGAGGAATTACATTGTAGGCAAGTTGGTATGCAAACTTTTCAACTACTGCTTCTTTCCCTGCGGCAAGGTCGCTGTATTGTTTTACGAGTTCGTCCATCGCAGCAGCTCCGGCACCACTTGCTGCCTGATAAGTGGCGACATGCACGCGCTTTATCTTTGACAAGTCGTTAATGGGCTTTAAGGCAACTACCATTTGTATGGTTGTGCAGTTGGGGTTTGCAATTATGTTGCGTGGAGTGTTGAATGCGTCGTTTCCGTTGACTTCGGGCACTACGAGAGGTACATCGTCGTCCATGCGGAATGCACTTGAATTGTCAATCATCAATGTGCCGAATTTGGTTATAGTCTCGGCAAATTCTTTAGATGTTCCGGCTCCTGCCGATGTAAAAGCAATGTCCACTCCCTTGAAGTCGTCGTTGTGCTTCAATTCCTTAACTTCGATTTCTTTGCCATTGAAAGGGTATTTGCGTCCTGCGCTGCGGCTTGAGCCGAACAATAGCAATTCATCTACCGGAAAATGCTGCTCTTGCAGCACTCTCAGAAACTCTTGTCCCACGGCGCCACTTGCACCCACAATCGCTACTTTCATATTGTTCTAATCTGTTAGTCTAATAATTCCATGAAAATCGGATGCAAAGTTACCACATTGTATTGATTATTAAAGCAATTTTACATCCGATTTTTATTTTTTGCGAAAAATATCGCCAAAGTCAAGCCGCACACTGTTGCCTGAGCTTGTCAATGTTGCGTTTCGGTTGGCTTGTTGTCACGTTTTTGCGCGTTGGAAGACGGAGCGAGCAATGAGCGGTAGCGCCTGTCGTCGTTGATGATTTTCATTGCTTCGAGGAAAATGTCATCATGATGGTTTATGACGAGCATGTAGGCTCCGGGGTCAGAATAAACGTCACGGGCAATCAAGGCCTTTGTTATATCCTTTATGAGAGGTTCGCTGCTGGCATATTGCAGGCTGTCAAATTTCACGCTGTCGCGCATTCCTGCATCTTTTAACTCTGCCATTATAGAATCACTGATTGTGAAATGCTGGTCGAAGTCGGCAACTGTTTCATACTGTTTTAGTATTTCTTTACGGTGGGAGTCTACATAATCGACTACAAACTGGTTTACAATCCCTTTGGCGACAAGGTCCCGATAATAGTCGGTAAATTCGGTCGTGTCGAGAGGCACGAACACATCGGGCATTATGCCACCTCTTCCATATATTATGCGGCATGACCGCAAGGTCTCATATTTTAGAGAATCGGGGAAATGGATGCTGTCGGCATGAGCCAATTCTCCATCGACAAGCCTGTTGTAGATGTCCATGTCATATTTCTCGTTGTCTCCGGCTTGGTATGGCTTCTGTATGCAACGGCCTGACGGCGTGTAGTATCGGGCCACCGTGAGTCGCATCATCGAGCCGTCGTTGAAACGGAATGGCCGTTGTACAAGTCCTTTGCCAAAAGTTCTTCTTCCTACAATGACCGCGCGATCCCAGTCTTGCAATGCTCCCGATAGGATTTCGCTTGCCGATGCCGAATATTGGTTCACCATCACTACCACTTTGAAGTCGGCATCTTTGAAACGTCCGCGACCGTTGGCCTTGGCTTCGAATTTCGGGGAGTTGTTGCCGAGCGTATAGACTATTTCTTGACCGGATTCGAGAAAATTGTTGGCCAGCTCGACCGATGTTTGCAGGTAACCGCCGCCGTTGTTGGTAAGGTCAATGACGAGCTGCTTCATTCCATTCTTCTTCAGTTTGTCGACGGCATCGCAAAACTCGTCGTTGGTCTTTTTGCCGAAACGGCTGATTTTTATATAGCCTGTCTTTTCATCGGCCATGTAGGAGGCATCGATGCTGTACACGGGAATGTCGTCGCGCGTGATTCGGAACGGGATGGGCTGCGACACGCCTTTGCGTTTCACAAGCACGTTCACTTTGGTGCCTTTTTTGCCTCGAAGCATTTTCATGATGCGCGAGGTACTCATTTTCATGCCGGCAATCACAGTGTCTTCCACTTCGATGATACGGTCGCCGGCGTAGATGCCAACTTTCTCGGCAGGGCCTCCGGCTACGGTCTGTATTACATAGAGCGTGTCGGCATTCATGTTGAATTGAATGCCTATTCCGCTGAATTCACCTTCGAGCGGCTCTTCAAGCTCTTTTGTTTCTTCGGGCGTGCTGTAAGAAGAATGTGGGTCGAGTTGCTGGAGCATTCCTTTTATAGCGTCTTCCACCAGTTTGTCCTCGCTTATGGAGTCGACATAGAATTGTGAGATGGCAAATTCGGCGTTCATCAATTTCTTCAAGTGTTTTTGTCCCGATATGTTGAATGCCATAGCTATCATTGCGACAGCTGCAAGCAAGAATCTTTTCTGAGTCATAATGTTATTTTTAGTTGGATTGTATCGAGAAAATGTATTGTGAGCGTTATTTCACTTTCCATGTGTCAGGAATGAGGCTTGGGTCGCAATTGCGTGGCAAATAGGCTCTCACGTCTTGCCCGTATTTTACGAGCTCGCGCACGATGCTTGAGCTTATGTGGCTGTACTCGGGCAACGTGTACAACAGCACGGTTTCTATCCCCGACAATGCGCGGTTTACCTCGGCAAGGTTCTTTTCATATTCGAAGTCTTGTATCATCCGCACGCCGCGCAGCATGAACCGTGCTCCGTATTTCTTGGCCGCATCGACCGTCAGTCCGTCGTAGGCCACGACTTTTACACGCGGTTCGTTGCGGAATATGCCGTTAATCCAAGTAAGGCGGTCTTCGATTGTCGTAAGTGTCAATTTGTTGTAGTTTACGCCGATGGCGACTACTATTTCGTCAAACAGAGGCAGTGCGCGTTCCACAATCGACTCATGTCCTATGGTGAACGGGTCGAACGAGCCCGGGAACAATGCAATGCGCTTGTCAGTTTCATTTGGTGATGTCTTCTTCATCTTCGATAACCAGATTGTCAATGATAAAATTCTGCCGTTCCATGGTGTTTTTACCCATGTAGAATGCGAGCATTTCTTGCACGGAATCCTCTTTGCGCAGTGTGACGCGGTCGAGCCGCATGTCGGGACCGATGAAGTCGCGGAATTCATCGTCCGATATTTCACCGAGTCCTTTGAAACGGGTTATTTCGGCATTGTCGCCGAGCTTCTTTATTGCAGCCACTCTTTCCTCGTCGGTGTAGCAGTAGTATGTTTCCACCTTGTTGCTTCCGGCTTCTCGTGAGCTTGAGCGACGCTTGCGCTTTGCTTCTTTCTTGTTGCGTACCCTGAACAGCGGAGTCTGCAAGATGTAGACATGTCCGGTTTTGACCAGTTCGGGGAAGAATTGCAGCAGGAACGTAATCATGAGCAGGCGTATGTGCATCCCGTCGACATCGGCATCGGTGGCTATGATTACCTTGTTGTATCGCAGGCCTTCGAGCCCGCCTTCTATGTTTAATGCGGCTTGCAGCAGGTTGAATTCATCGTTCTTGTACACGATGGTCTGTGCCATCCCGTAGGAATTGAGAGGCTTGCCTCGCAGCGAGAACACGGCTTGCGTCTCCACGTCCCTGATTTTTGTTATCGAGCCGCTTGCCGAGTCGCCCTCGGTGATGAATATCATTGTTTCGTCACGTCGGTCGCCCTTGGCATCGTTATAGTGGACACGGCAGTCGCGCAGTTTCCTGTTGTGGAGAGCCACTTTCTTGGCTTTTTCGCGAGCCTGCTTGGCTACTCCGGCCATAGCCTTGCGTTCTTTTTCCGACTCGACGATTTTTTTCAGCATCGTTTCGGCCACGTCGGCGTTTTTGTGCAGGTAGTTGTCGAGTTCTTTCTTGATGTAGTCGTTGATGAACTTGTAGACCGTCGGGCCACCTTCATACATGACAGTGCTGCCGAGCTTGATTTTGGTCTGCGATTCAAAAATCGGCTCGATTACCTTTATGCTTATTGCAGCTACTATGCCGTTGCGGATGTCAGAATATTCAAAGTTCTTGTTGTAGAATTCCTTGATAGTGCGTGACAACGCCTCCCTGAATGCCGACTGGTGCGTGCCGCCTTGCGTGGTGTGCTGCCCGTTGACAAAGGAATAGAATTCCTCGCCGTATTGTTGGGCATGGGTTATTACCACTTCAATGTCCCTGTCCTTGAAATGGATGAGCGGATAAAGCGGCTGGTTGGTCATGTATTCGTTTACGAGGTCGGCCAGACCGTTGCGGGAGTGGTATTTTCGTCCGTTATAGTTTATTGTCAATCCGGTGTTGAGGAACGAATAGTTCTTTATCATCGGTTCGACGTACTCTTCACGGTATTCAAAATTCTTGAACAAGGCGACATCAGGCTTGAAGCGTATCAGCGTGCCGTTAGGCTCGTTGCCTGTAGCTTCCACTATGCCGCTTTCTGCCACTAATTTGCCTTGAGCAAATCGGGCAAATGCAGTCTGCCCGTCACGGAATGATTGCACATAAAGCGATTCCGACAGAGCGTTTGCGGCTTTTAGTCCGACACCGTTCAATCCCACCGAGCCTTTGTAGTTCTCGTTGTCAAATTTTCCGCTCGTGTTCATTTTCGAGGCTGCATTGCGCACGTCGGCAAGCGGAATTCCTCGTCCGTGGTCGCGGATGGTCACGGTATTGTCGGCAACGGTCACTTCTATCATGTTGCCAAATCCTGCAAGGTGCTCGTCGACGGCATTGTCCATAACCTCTTTAAGCAGCACGTATATGCCGTCGTCGGGTTGTGAGCCGTCGCCAAGTTTGCCTATGTACATACCCGGTCGTAGCCGTATGTGTTCGAGGGCTTCGAGTGTGACGAGCTTGTTGTATTCGCCTACGGTTTTGTCAAGTGGATTTATCGTTTCTTGTCCTGTTTCTTCTGCCATTTGCTATCGTCAAGGAGGTTAAAAAGTCTCCTAATTCGCAAAAATACTAATTTTTTGCGAGTGTAGCAACCTGCACAATCTGTCGCATGATATGAGAAACAGGCGTTTGACGGCTGCCGGTTGCAGCAAGAAGGTTTATTTTATGAGCAGCTTGACGATGTGAGATGCACCGCGTCCGCCGGCGGCGATGTAGCTTCGCAGTAACGGGTAGAGCCATCGAGCCGTTTTGTCGTGTCTCATCCGGGCGTATGCTTTTTCATATAGCGGGGCGGCAAGGTCACGGCGGCCTTCGGCAATGTACAGTCCCGACAGGGTCATTCTTCGGAATTCGACATATTTCAACAGTCGCTCCTTTATGCTTGGGTCGGCCAGCTCCTTTATGTCTTGTTCAACAGTGTCGATGGCCAGCTCCCATGAACCGTGTTTAGATGCAAAGTTTGTACCTGTGATGGATACCTTTTGTAAGAATATGTGTATAAGAGGATTATCGCTTATGAATGACGTTTTAGGATTCTTGAGCATCAGCCGCATGGAGAATTCCCAATCATCCCACCCAAGCAGGGTATCGTTCCACCATCCAGCCGATTCGCATAATT
The DNA here is from genome assembly GCA_905207705.1 of uncultured Prevotellaceae bacterium. Classification (GTDB taxonomy): domain Bacteria; phylum Bacteroidota; class Bacteroidia; order Bacteroidales; family Muribaculaceae; genus Avimuribaculum. The sequence goes on along the minus strand of CAJLMA010000014.1, from coordinate 1,176 downwards.
CTTTTTTTATCATACATCGTGAAGGAACAGCACATGAATGGAACAAGTTGTTTACAAGCAGATCTTTGGTGTAAAAAGGTTTCTCGGTTTTTGTACCGTCAAGGTTTGTGATGTCGGCTCTTGCTATTACCATGTCGGCATTGTCTGCGGCTGCTGTATGTTTCTCGACCAACAGTGGATTCATTGCATCGTCGCTGTCAAAAAAAATCAACCATTTGCCGGTCGCAGCCATGCCTCCGCGGTTTCGTGCCGCTGCCGCACCCTGACGTTTCTCCTGCATTACGATTATTGGGAAGTCGGGAGATTCGTGCCGAGACTTGAAGTCGTTGAGTACTTCGAGGGTGTTGTCGGTTGAATTGTTGTCCACAAGGATAAGTTCAAGCGGACGATAGCTTTGTGCGGCAACCGATTCCAAAGTGCGTCCCACTATGCCGGCTCGGTTGTAAACGGGTATTATTATTGAAACGAGTTCATTTCCCATCGTGTTGAGATGTCGTTGATGTTATGTGCAAAGGTAGTGAAAGTCGAGAGCAGTGCCAAATCGAGCTTGCTCGAAATTCGGCACTGCCGAGGCGCCTCCTGCCTTATGGAAAGGTAGTGAAAGTCGAGAGCAATGGCAATCAACCTTGGTTGATATTGTTATTACCTATACGCTCATGTTTTTGTATAGATCATCATAGAGACGCGATGAATCGCGTCTCTACATTTTATCTAAACAGATTATAATGAACCTTATAATGCACCGCCCAGGTGTTTGTCAGAGGATTATTTTCCGGGTCTTGCGGTAGTTGGCGGTGGTGGCCGTGACGATGTAGATGCCGGGTGCGAAGCCGGCCATGTCGACTGTCAAGTTGTCGTCAGCCGATTGCACAGTGGCTACTGTTCGGCCGTTGATGTCGTGAATGGTTGCTGTGATTGTGCCGTTGCCCGATGATGCTGCGGTCACCATCTTGCCGGATACGGAGATTGTGATTGTCGGAGCTTGTATGGCCGCCGCTACGCTTTCTCCGGCACAAGTCGGGTCACGGTCGTCAAACTCCTCCGACTTATACACTATCCTCCCGTCAGCCACGTTCCGCTCAAAATTGAACCTAATGGCACCGGTTCCCATCAGCCAGTCGGTGAAAGGATATGCCATGTCTCCACACATGGCTCCAATCGCGCCTGCACCTTCAA
>CAJLMA010000013.1 GCA_905207705.1 uncultured Prevotellaceae bacterium | reverse complement strand
TTAATGATGTTTCGAATATAGTTAATACAGATTAAAAATGCAAACAATTTGTTAGTTTTTTTGTTTTGTTCCTATAAAAATATCAGATGAAATTGTTTCTTCATTTCAATATATTAAAAGTAGCCTTGCCATGTCGTAGAAAAAACAAGAAACGGTGCTTGCTTGAGTATTGCAGATGACGTGGCAAATAAAATTATGGTTCGGGCTATTGCATATTTCGATAATTCTGCCGAATATTGCATTCATTTTTACCGGGTCATTCCGGAAATTGATAAAACGGTCGATGGTTTCATGGATAGGTTGAAAATTTTATTATTTGGCGACGCAAGCAATTATCATGTCACGCTTGCAGCGGCACTGAGGGAACTTGGCCATGAAGCAACTGTGATATCAAGCGGAAGCAGCTGGATGAACACCCGGCGTGACATTGACTTGTCGCGTAGTGCAGGAATGACAGGCGCGGTGAAATATGTGGCCGAATTGTTGAAATTGTTGCCACGATTAAGAGGATATGACATAGTTCATCTCATCAATCCTATATTTCTCGACCTGCGTCCCGGGAAGGTCAAGATGGTATTTGATTACTTGCGGCGTAACAACAGGCATGTGTTCTTGTCGGCAATCGGCACCGATTTATGCTATGTTAAAGCCTGCCACGATGGGACGACATTCAGATATTCAGACTACTTGGTGGGTGACCGGCCGTCGCCTTATATGCTTTCGGAAGAGAGCAAAGGGCAGTCAAACTGGTTCTTGCCCGAAATGGAGCGATACTCGGAATATTTCTTGTCGCATATAGATGGTGCAGTGGCTTGCCTATACGAGTATTATGCTGCGTATAGCAAGAGGTTGCCAAAAGAGAAGCTCGCATATGGTGGCATTCCTATTGATACCGATGCCATAGAACCAAACATAATCACCGAGACTCCGGGGCGAGTGAGATTTTTTATCGGAATCCAGCGCAGCCGCACCGTGTTGAAAGGTACCGACCTGTTGCTTGCAGCCTTGAAAAGGACATGCGACCGATTTCCGGGACGGTGTGAAATGAGAGTGGTGGAAAATGTGCCATACGCCGATTATGTGAAGCTGATGTCGGAATCGCATGTCATCCTCGACCAGCTTTATTCCTACACTCCTGCCACAAACGCATTGCTCGGAATGGCTCGAGGTCTTGTTGCTGTGAGCGGTGCGGAGCCTGAATTTTATGATTTCATAGGCGAGCATGATTGTAAGCCTATTGTCAATGTCTCGCCACTTATTGATGGAGACATCGACACCAAGCTTGCATGGATAGTCAATAACAGGGACAAGTTGCCGGCACTATCGAAGATGAGCCGGGAATTTGTCGTCAAGCATAACGACAGCCGCAAGGTAGCTTTGCGGCATTTGGATTTTTGGAACAAAATTATCAACAATAATGACGCTTGAAATACTCATTTGCACATTTGACGACGGGATAAAGCGTGCAGCCAAGGTCCCGTTTGAACCGACCCACAATATCTCATATCTGGTTTCGTGGCAGCAAAGTGAGAACTACCAGCCGTGTCAATTGCCCGACGAGCTGAAACGCGATGACGTGAAAGTCATTCAGGTGAAAGGGCGCGGGCTTTCGGCCAACAGAAATAATGCGTTGGATAACGCCTCGGGCGACATATGCCTGATAGCCGACGACGATATAACTTACTTGCCAAATCATGTGGTACATGTAGTGGAATATTTTGAGTCGCGCCCGACGCTCGACATAGCCTCGTTCAAGTATGTTTCGCACACCAATCCTAAGACTTACCCGTCGTATTCGTTTGATTTGCGACAAAAGGTGAAAGGATATTATATTACATCGTTTGAAGTTGCATTCAGACGCACGTCGGTGCAAGGGAAACTGCGATTCAATGAGCTGTTTGGAATCAATGCTCCTGTGCTGGGAGCTGGGGAAGAGAGCGTGTTCGCCCTCGATGCCGTCAACATGGGGTTGAACTGGTTCTTTTTCCCTTATGTGATAGCACGCCACGAGCATCCCACGACAAGTATGCGTGATACCGACACCCCGGGCTACCTAATGGCTAACGGTGCGTACATTTATCTGGCCTACAAGGATGTGACGGCATTGCCACGTTGCATATTGTTTGCTTGGCGTGCGAGCCGTAACCCGGTAAAATTCATGCGAGCCGTGAAATTGGTATTGAAAGGTTTTACTTACATGAAAGAACATGCAACGGCTTGAAAGTGTGCATTTGGAATAAAAAAATCGGGAGTCAATTTTGATGTCTCCCGATTTTTGTTTTATCGCTGATTGCGCGTTATTGGTGCAGATGGGTGCCACGGGAAAGGTCCTTTAGGTTTCCGGCTCGTGTTATCAATACCTCTTTGACACCGGCATCGAGTGTCGCGAATGCATTGTCGAGCTTGGGGATCATTCCTCCCGAAACGATACCTTTCGCTTTCAATGAAGCGTAATCATTCTTCTCAAGCGACGTGATAACGCTCCGGTCGTCGTTTTCATCGAGCAGCACGCCCTCTTTCTCAAAGCAAAAGATGAGTGAGACATCAAACCAGGCTGCCAATGCTTTGGCCGTCTCGGCAGCCATCGTGTCGGCATTGGTATTCAGGATGTGGCCTTGCCCGTCATGCGTGAGTGGAGCTATGACAGGCACTATGCCATTGTCGATGAGGTGGGCAAGGGTGTGGCCGTCTACCCGGCGCACGTCGCCAACCCAGCCGAAATCAATGGGTGAAGGCACTCTTTTTTCACTCAGGATAATGTTCATGTCGGCACCGGTCAAGCCAAGGGCGTTTACTCTGGAGGCTTGAAGGCCGGCCACGATGTTTTTGTTTACGAGTCCGCCGTAAACCATGGTGACCACTTGTAGCATGTCGTCATCGGTGACGCGACGGCCGTCAATCATCTTGGTTTCGATGCCGAGCTGGGCTGCAAGCTGAGTGGCAGAGCGTCCGCCACCGTGAACAAGCAGTTTCTTGCCTTGAATGGCCGAAAAGTCGGCGAGCAACGCGCCGAGGGTGTTTTTATCCTCGACAATCTTGCCACCGACTTTTACTATCGTGAGTTTCTCCATGTGAGTGATTTTTATTCCTTTCCGGCAAATTCCATCAAATAAGCTTTGATGAACCCGTCTATTTCACCATCCATCACGGCATTGACATCCGACGTCTGGAATCCGGTGCGATGATCCTTCACACGGCGGTCGTCAAACACATAGCTGCGTATCTGCGAGCCCCATTCGATTTTCATCTTGCTGTCTTCCACCTTCCGTTGTTCGGCACGGCGATGTTGCAATTCTTTCTCGTAGAGGATTGACTTGAGTTGCCTCATCGCATTTTCCTTGTTCTTTGGCTGGTCGCGCGTTTCGGTGTTTTCGATAAGGATTTCCTCCTCTTCGCCTGTATAAGGATCTTTGTACTGGTAGCGCAAGCGCACGCCCGATTCAACCTTGTTGACGTTCTGGCCGCCGGCACCACCGCTTCGGAACGTATCCCACGATACTGATGCAGGATTGACGACAACCTCTATAGAGTCGTCGACGAGAGGTGTGACGAATACCGATGCAAATGAAGTCATTCGTTTCCCTTGAGCGTTGTAGGGTGAAACTCGTACAAGACGGTGCACACCGTTCTCGCTTTTCAGGAATCCATATACATAATCTCCTTCAACCTTTATTGTCACCGACTTTATTCCTGCATCGTCGCCTTCGAGTAATTGGGAGATGGTGGTCTTGTGTCCATGTTTCTCGCACCATCTCAAGTATAGGCGCATGAGCATTTGAGCCCAATCCTGACTTTCAGTTCCACCTGCGCCCGAATTAATCTTAATCACTGCTCCCAGTTTGTCTTCCTCAAGACGCAGCATGTTACGCAGTTCAAGTTTTTCAATCTTGTCGATTGTGCGGGCATAGATGTCGTCAAGTTCTTCTTCGGTAATCAGTTCTTCCTTTACGAAATCAAATCCGAGGGTCAATTCTTCGACCATCTTGTCGACTTCGTCGTAACTGTCAATCCAGTAATGTAAATTTTTCACTTTGCGCATCTGCGCTTCCGCACTCTTTCGGTCGTCCCAAAAGTCGGGCACATGTGTGCGCAATTCTTCTTCTTCTACTTCGACACGCTTGCTGTCGATGTCAAAGATACCTCCTCAACGCGTCCTTGCGTTCTTGTGTCTCTTTTAGTTGTTCGAGTGTAATCACTGTCTTTTAGTTGTTATTGTTAATAAAATTTGGAAAAATTCTCGTTTTCAGCTGGCAAAGTTAGTGCAATGCCGGCAGATACGCAAATCAAGGCTTCTATTGTCGGGAGGGTGGGTGATGCCTTTGCAATATTGAAAAATAAGCAAGCTCATTTTTCACATTGCGCTCGACTTCACCTATCTTTGGATAAGATAGGATGCGTCTTGGCATGACAATTTCAAACAAGTTTGATTGTCCTGCGCTCGACTTTTCACTATCTTTGTATCATGGATGAATTGTATTACGATGCTTTAGACTTGCTGAAAAAGATGGTTTTTATTCCGTCGTTCAGCAGGGAAGAGAGTGCAGTGGCCGATTTGATTGAAAATGAAATGGGTCGATATGGCTTTAAGGCTTGCCGGCATGGAAATAACGTGTGGTGCATTGCTCCGTGCTTTGACGAATCTATGCCAACGCTGTTGCTTAACAGCCATATAGATACCGTGAAGCCAGTTGACGGATGGACAACCAGCCCGTTTGAGCCTGTCGAAACTGAAGATGAGCGTATATATGGACTTGGCACGAACGATGCCGGGGCATCGGTGGTTTCGTTGCTGGCTGCTTTCCGATACCTTGCCGATTGTGACAGGGATTACAATCTCGTGTTTCTTGCGTCGTGCGAAGAGGAGGTGAGTGGCAAGGATGGCATTGAATCGGTGTTGCCATTACTTCCTAAGGTCGATGTGGCGGTAGTGGGAGAACCTACGGGCATGGAGCCGGCAATTGCCGAGAAGGGACTTTTGGTGCTGGACGGAGTTGTGACGGGCATTGCAGGCCATGCGGCGAGAAACGAGGGCGAGAATGCCATTTACAACGCGATGGAAGTGATAAATGCCTTGCGCTCAATGAAGTTTGATCGGGAGTCGGGGATGCTTGGCCCTGTAAAAATAAGCATAACGCAGATAGAAGCAGGAACGCAACATAACGTCATTCCTGACCGATGCAAGATAGTGGTCGATGTGAGGACAACCGATGCTTATAGTAATCATGAGACGTTGGAATTAATAAACAGGAGCATTGGTGATAAGTGCACGCTTGTGCCACGTTCAATCCGTCTTGAGCCTTCGGGCATCGATGAGTCGCATCCGCTCGTGAGACGGCTGAAAATTCTCGGCAAGAAGCCGTTTGGGTCACCTACGTTGAGCGATCAGGCATTGATGCCATTCCCGTCCATCAAGATAGGTCCGGGCGACTCAGCCCGGTCGCACTCGGCCAATGAGTATATATGCCTATGGGAGGTGCGTGATGCGATACAGACTTATGTAACTCTTCTTGATGGCTGCAACATTACAAAATGAACAATTGAATATTTTTTAAGGGATGTGTCTGTGCCATGAACAGGATAATAATAAATATAATTCGTGTTTTGTCCGCAATTGTCGTCGTTGTTGCCGGCAATTGGGGACACGCGTTGTTTCAAGAGACTTTGATACAGCCGTGGGTGCCTTTTTGTGTAGCTTTCGTTTTTGCGTCAGTCACATTTCGCATGTATCCTAAGTGGTCGTTGTTGACTACTTCTTCAGGCAAGTGGACAAATGTAATTTGTCATCTGCTGTGCATGGGATGTGTTGGTTATTTCCTTTTCATGGCAAGTAATTTTTATATGAGGAATAGTGAGAATCAAAGGATTGTAACTGTTCGGATACTGGATAAGTACTCTGAGGTGAAAGAGAAACCGCAACGAGTAGGTAGGCACCGCGTACGAACGACGAAGGTTGCGGAGTATTACATTGAAATAGCTTTGGATGGCGGAAAGTCAAAAACATTGGACGTGTCAAGAGATTTGTATAGAGAGACGAACGGCGACTCTATAACTATTACTTTGGAAAGAGGCTTTTTAGGTTTTTGGGTAATGCCGTATATCTGAATTCAAGGATATTAATACAGATGTACAAAAAAACTCGGCCACCAATCGGAGACCGAGTTCTTATATTTTTCAAAGTAGTGGATTATTGTAAAATTATAGAATACATTTGATGGAAGTAGAATCTTCGTCGTAAGTCACAACTGCGATATAAACTCCTTCGGCAAGGTGCGACATGTCGACAGTCCCGTTGCAGACATTATAGCTTGCTACCAGCATGCCTGATGTGGTGTAAATGGCTACGTTGCAATCATTTTTGCCAAGCACAAGTTGCTTGTTGGTTGAATCGAAGAAGCAATTTGAATCTCCTATTTTGCTGACGCTGCCGCTGCTCATAGGAGGCATGAAGATAACTTCGCCAAGAGAAGCATTGTCGTTTTTGTGGAAAATAACAGATTCAATGAGTTCTTCGGTCTGTTTCTCCACGTTCCATTGATTACCTTGCGCATAGATGGTGTTTGTGCCGTTGTTGTATAAGTCGTAAAGCACACCATTGTTGCCGTTGTTGAGGAATGTGTTTTCACCTGGGTTGTAATCGTCGGCATTCATGTCGTCGGTCTTGCCAATGTTCACGTTGCCTCCGCCTATTACGGTTATTCCCCATAAGTTGTCTTCAATTTGGTTGCCCGTAATGACTGTGTTTTGCACATAATTGGAGTCATATATGCTTATTCCGCTACCGCCGTTCATGGCGTTTGTCTCATATTTGTTGTCGATGATTTTATTACCCTTTATGGTTGCGTTCATGCCACCGAGAGTTGTGATGCCGTAACGATGCTTGCGTATGTCGTTGTTTTCAATGACTACATTGTTGCTACCGCTTGCATTAAGCATGTTGGATACGGAAATGCCGCCCACCATGTTGCGTTCGGCGCCGGTGATAGTGTTATTTGTGATAACGATGTCGCGGTCGCCACCTATGGTGATGTTAAGTTGCGGCTTGTTGCTGTTTTCGGTGTTGTTGTCGTAAAAATAGCAATTGTCTACCAACACGCCGAAGTTATAGTTGGCAGCTCCGCCGATGGCAGGAATTGTATTTTCTATAAATTCGGAATTATAAACATTAAGTTGCCCTCCGGACAGTGCCATGCTCAATGCTCCTGCCGAAGTCTGGACTCCGTTGTTGTACTTGAATGAGCAATTTTCTACGGTCACCTCTTTTTCTGTCCAAAGACGTAATCCGGCATATTCGAAATTCAAGTTTTTAACCAATGTTTCTTCACGGGCATCGCTGAAAAGGCCGATTCCTTCAGGCTCGTCGGTGTCGGCGTTGCGAGTTATCAAAACTTCGGCTTCTGCATCCAAATAAGCCTCGCCTTCTATGCGCAATTGCACTGCATCGCCCATTTTTATTGTAATACCGCTTCCGATATTGAATTTGTCGCCTTCTGATATGGTGATGTTGTCGGCCACGATGAAGTCGTTTCCATCTTTCGTGACACCGCTTTCGGAGATTTCACTTAATGATTGCAAGGTATATTCTGTTCCGTCGCCTGCGGTAACGTATTCGGCAAATGCTGGATATGCCGAAGACAAAAGAATTGAAGCTAAAAGTAAATGTTTTTTCATACTTTATTTGTTATTTTTAGATTTGACTTCGCAAATTTAAAAGATTTATTCAAATTATGCGAAAAATAATTATAAATATTATTTGAAATCCATGGATTAGTTGCACATTGTGTCTAGATGCGGTTAAATTTATTGGAAAATGGAGATTGAAGACGATGAGCAGGTGCGGTATTGAATCAATAAAGGCATAAATATTTGATTTGTTGTATAGGCAGACTGTGTTTCAACAATATTAAAATAAGCGTGTTTATTTTCTATCATTGTATCCAACTTAGGCTGCTTTTTGGCAGTGTAAAAAATAAGCAAGCTCATTTTTCCCATTTTGCGCTCAACTTTCACTATATTTTGATAATATAGGATTCGGTTCAGCATAGCCAAACATAAAAACGTTGTTTTTTGTTTGGCTCTGCGTTCACCTTTCCTTATATTTGTACTTAATTAAAGAAAAAGTAGGACCCGTTCATGAAAGAACTATTTGATTTCATAGGCCTTGATGTCAATTTGCCAATAACCGACCCAACTTGGATTTTTTTCCTTGTGTTGGTGGTTATTTTGTTTGCGCCAATCGTTTTCGACCGATTGCGCATACCTCACATCATAGGCATGATAGTGGCAGGTATCATCCTTGGTGAGCATGGGTTCAATATTTTAGCCCGAGATAGCAGTTTCGAACTTTTTGGCAAGGTGGGATTGTATTACATCATGTTCCTTGCCGGGCTTGAAATGAACATGGAAGATTTCAAGAGCATACGCATGAAGGCGATTGTCCTTGGGTTGCTCGCATTCATAATACCCTTAGGCATAGGAGTGTGGACCAATCTGTCGTTGCTCGGGTACGGGTTGGCTACGTCGGTGCTGCTTGCAAGTATGTATGCTTCGCACACGTTGATTGCCTATCCGATAGTAATAAGATATGGCATAAACCGGCAACGCTCGGTGAGTATTGCAGTCGGCGGGACGGCTGTGACCGACACCCTTACACTGCTTGTACTGGCAGTGATAAGCGGAATGTACAAAGGTGAGTATTATGAATTGTTCTGGGTGTGGCTGCTGCTGAAGGTGATGGTGTTGAGTGTCGTCATAATGTATGTGTTCCCTCGCATCAGCAGGTGGTTTTTCAGGCGGTACAGCGACAATGTTGTGCAATTTATCTTTGTGCTTGCAATGGTGTTCCTCGGAGCCGGATTGATGGAACTTATCGGCATGGAGGGAATATTGGGAGCGTTCCTTGTGGGGTTGGTGCTTAACAGGCTGATTCCGCATGTGTCGCCGCTGATGAGCCATCTTGAATTTGTCGGCAATGCTCTGTTTATTCCCTATTTCCTTATAGGAGTGGGAATGTTGATAAATATAAACATTCTCTTCGGTCACTTGAATTCCATAAAGGTGGCTATTGTGATGATTGTTGTCGCCTTGGCAGGAAAATGGATAGCATCGTGGATTACGCAGAAGATATACAAGATGCACAAGTTGGAGCGCGAGCTGATGTTCGGATTGAGCAATGCACAAGCCGCTGCGACACTTGCGGCCGTGTTGGTCGGGTATGATATAATTTTGCCATCGGGCGAGCGACTGCTCAATGAAGATGTGCTGAATGGGACTATATTATTGATTCTTGTTACATGCATCGTCAGTTCATTCATAACAGAACATGCGGCAAAACGCATAGTCATGGATGATGCTGAAATAAATGATGAAAAAGAGCAGTCGAAGGAGCGGTTCCTTATTCCTGTCGCCAATCCCGATACGTTGGAAAGTTTAATAAGCCTGGCTTTGGTCGTGCGCGACAGCAAGGTTTCGGATAATCTTGTGGCGCTAAGTGTTACCAATGACAGCAACAATTCGGTAAAGCAGGTTATTCACGGGAAAAGGAACTTGGAGCATGCGGCGCAAATTGCAGCCTCGGCCAATGTCAAAATGAGAACTGTGAGCCGGTATGACTTGAACATAGCTACAGGAATAATGCATACGGCAAAAGAATGCGAGGCTACCGGAATAATAATAGGTTTGCACTACAAGAAGAGCATAGTGGATTCGTTCTTCGGCAATCTTACTGAAAACTTGCTAAAAAATGTGTACATACAAGTTATGGTTGTGCACTTGTTGATGCCGGTTAACACATTGCGCCGCATTGTGGTGGCCGTGCCGCCGAAGGCCGAGTTTGAACACGGATTTGTGAAGTGGGTGACCCATATACGGCGCATGAGCAGCCAGTTGGGGTGTCGTGTTTATTTTTATGCGCACCCACAGACTATGGGTTACATAAGAAGCTGCATGCAAGACAAGCATAATAATGCCCGCGTCTCTTATTTTGAACTTGACAACTGGAATGATCTTCTGTTGTTGGCAAATCAGGTCAATTACGATCATTTGCTCGTGGTCGTTAGCTCGCGGCGCGGATTTATTTCGTATGATTCTTCATTTGAAAGGCTGCCGATGCAGATTTCAAAGTATTTCAACAATAATAGTGTGATGGTGCTGTATCCCGAGCAGAAAGGGGAGCCTAACGAAAGCCTGTCATTCACCAATCCTCATGGATGGACTGAGGCTCAGTATTATGATAAAGTGGGTCACTGGATTTCAAAATTGATACATAAAGATTAACCGCACCGTCATGCGTGGCAATCAGGCGCGGTTGGATTTTTTGTGGTGAAGTGAAGAGCCGAAGATGATGATTATTTGTAACCTTCGGCAATGTTGTAGATGGCTAAGAATATCTCTTTGTCTATGTCGGTCAGTTCCACATGTCGTCGTGCCATTACCCTTTTTGCAATATCAAAGAATTTTGGCAAGGAAACGTCGGTAAAGCCTGCTGTGGAACCTTCGGAGAAAGACGCAACGAAATTGCGTGGGAATCCGGCTCCGTGGATGTTTACGCCCACGCCTATCACGGTGGCAGTGTTGAACATGCAGTTTATTCCTGCTTTTGAGTGGTCGCCCATTATGAGCCCACAGAATTGCAAGCCTGTCTTAAGGAATCTGTGTGCAGGATAGTTCCATAGTTTTATTTCTGTATAATCATTCTTCAAGTTGGAAGCCGTGGTGCCGCCGCCAAGGTTGCACCATTCGCCGATTACTGCGTTCCCGAGGAACCCGTCATGCGCCTTGTTGCTGTACCCGATCATCACTACATTGTTCAATTCTCCGCCTACCTTGCAATACGGGCCAAGGGTCGTGGCTCCGTATATCTTGGTACCCATGTTTACTTGACTGTGCTCACATGCCGCAAAAGGGGCGCGGATGCACGAGCCTTCCATAATGGTTGCGTCTTTGCCTATGTAAATCGGGCCGTTTGTGACATTGAGAATTGCGCCCTCGATGCTTGCGCCCTCTTCTATGAATATCTTTGAAGTGCCGTCGTCAAATTCGTGGTCGCCTATCATGCGGTTGGTCGGGCTTAGTGTCTGTGATTTGCGCCCGGCGGTCAATCGTTGGTAGTCGAGAAGGAGTTGCTCGTCGTTGTGCATGAAGATGTCATAAAGCCATTTTAGTTGTTTTGGCTCTTCTTGCAATGTCTTGACTGAAGCGAATTGTCGTTTTTCAAAATCTTCCATCGAGCCGTGGAAGGCTATTACAGACTCATTGTATTTTAAAGCTTCCCCTTTTTCAAGGCCGAGAATTGTTCCCACGAGTGTTGCGTCGGGATAGACATGTCCGGCAATGAAATAATTGTCGTCGGTGATTGTCGTCGGGAATTTCTTCATTAGATATGGCTCGGCCAGTGAAGAGAAATTGGCTTCCTTGATGAAATGTTGCCATTTTTCGTGAATTGTGGTTATACCGACGCGTATGTGTGAAACAGGCCTTGTATAGGATATTGGCAGCAAATTCATATGAACGTCGTGGTCGTCAAAAATAATGATGTTCTTCGTCATGTCTTGTTTGTTTTTGTTTTGTGAAACAATGCGGGTGGCCATTGGGTTATGTTATCGCATCTCCATCATCAATGGTGGCTGATGTTTTGCAATAGGCATCCCTGTACCTTGCAAAAGTAGTGTAAATTTTCGCTCGCTATTTCTCGGAGCATTAAAAAATAATCATTTTACAGTAATTTGACGTTTTTGTGTTAGCTCTGCCTGCTTGTCAATGAATAAGGCAGGATATGTTTTGCGCAATGGTAAAAATAAACAAGTTCAATTCTTCTAATTGCGCTCAACTTGCACTATCTTTGCCAATGCGTGCAAACATATAGTAATGGCAATGAATTTCATAGAGCAAGAAATAAAAGGTGTATGGGTGATTGAACCTGTGCGGCACGGAGACAGCCGTGGATATTTTTGTGAAACATTTAAAAAGGAAGAATTTGAGACTGCAATAGGGAAAGTCGAATTTATTCAAGACAATGAGTCGGTGTCTACTTATGGAGTGTTGCGTGGATTGCATTTCCAGAAAGGCGAATGGAGCCAAGCAAAGCTCGTGAGGGTGTCGCGTGGCAAGGTGGTGGATGTCGTAGTCGACTTGCGTAAAGGTTCGCCGACATGGGGAAAGCACTTGATGGTGGAATTGAGCCAGGAAAATGGCCGTCAGATGTTTGTCCCGCGAGGTTTTGCCCACGGCTTTGTCGTGTTGAGCGAGGATGCGCAATTTCAATACAAAGTGGATAACAAGTATGCTCCCGAATTTGAAGCAACGTTAAAATTTGACGATCCTGAATTGGCCATAGAGTGGCCTATAGACATGAAGGACATAAAATTGTCGGAAAAAGACAAATGTGGCATGTTCTTAAAAGAATATAAAAATATAAAATATTAGTAAAAATTCTATCTCTAAATCCCTTATTTAAAGCCTGTCGGGATTGGTTACGCCATTAAATGCCAATATTTAAGGTATAAAACATTTGGTAATTAGATTATTAGTTGTTATCTTTGCGCAGTTTTTCGACCCGGGTCATGCGAATTGTTCCATAACTTGTTGATTTGATGGAGTAAATGAGCGTTGGCGGGGTCATGAAGCAAGAATTGAAGATAATAATTTTAATAAAAGCAAAAAAGAACTAAGATGCCTACAATTCAACAATTGGTGAGAAAAGGCCGAGTAGCGTTGGTGGACAAAAGCAAGTCTCCTGCATTGGATTCGTGCCCGCAAAGACGTGGCGTATGCGTTCGCGTTTATACCACTACGCCTAAGAAACCTAATTCTGCAATGCGTAAGGTGGCACGTGTTAGGTTGACCAACGGCAAGGAAGTAAACTCTTACATTCCGGGAGAAGGACACAACTTGCAAGAGCACTCAATCGTAATGGTGCGTGGCGGACGTGTTAAGGACCTTCCGGGTGTTCGTTATCACATCATTAGAGGTACTTTGGATACTGCAGGTGTTGCAGGCCGTACACAACGTCGCTCGAAATACGGAGCTAAGCGTCCTAAAGCCGGTGCAAAGAAGTAATTCAGATTCCGGCACTCACTCAAATTCCTGCAATTCCGTCGGCAGGTAAATAATAAGACGGCTTAAATTAAGAATTAACAAACTTAGTTTTTGATTTTATTGGATTGATTATTACGGTTGAGTAAATGGCATTAGAGAATGTCCGTTGAAGATGTAAGAACAACAGCCAAGCGAACAAAAACGCAATTTTACAAAACAAGATGAGAAAGGCAAAACCAAAGAAAAGGATCGTATTGCCAGATCCTGTGTTCGGTGATGTAAGAGTTTCGAAATTCGTTAATCACCTCATGTATGACGGTAAGAAGAATACATCATATACAATATTCTATTCCGCACTCGAATTAGTAAAGAAGAAATTGCCTAACGAGGAAAAAAGTGCCCTCGAGATATGGAAGAAGGCGTTGGAAAACATCACGCCTCAAGTGGAAGTTAAGTCTCGCCGCGTGGGCGGAGCTACATTCCAGGTTCCTACCGAGATCCGTCCGGATCGCAAGGAGTCGATATCAATGAAAAATCTTATCTCTTACGCTCGCAAGCGCGGCGGTAAAACAATGGCCGACAAGTTGGCATCGGAAATCGTAGATGCATTCAACGAACAAGGCGGTGCATTCAAGCGCAAGGAAGACATGCACAGAATGGCTGAAGCTAACCGAGCATTCGCACACTTTAGATTTTAATTGATTTACATAGAGGAATAAAAAATGGCTACAACAGACGCACAATTAGTTTTTACGCGTAACATCGGTATCATGGCTCACATCGATGCCGGTAAGACAACCACGTCCGAACGTATTTTGTTCTACACCGGATTGACCCACAAAATCGGTGAGGTGCATGACGGTGCCGCTACGATGGACTGGATGGAGCAAGAGCAGGAAAGAGGTATCACAATCACCTCGGCTGCAACTACTACATTCTGGAACTATGGCGGAAAGAAATACAAAATCAACTTGATTGACACTCCGGGACACGTTGACTTCACAGTGGAAGTTGAACGTTCTCTCCGCGTCCTTGACGGCGCTGTTGCTACTTTCTGCGCCGTTGGTGGTGTAGAACCGCAGTCTGAAACAGTTTGGCGCCAAGCTGATAAATATAATGTTCCGAGAATCGGATATGTGAACAAGATGGACCGTTCAGGTGCCAACTTCTTCGAGGTAGTTCGCCAAATGAAGGAAATCCTTGGCGCAAATCCTTGCCCTATCCAAGTTCCAATCGGAGCAGAAGAAACTTTCAAGGGTGTCGTTGACCTTATTACAATGCAAGCTTTGGTATGGCACGATGAAACAATGGGTGCTGAATACACTCGCAGTGAAATCCCTGCCAACATGCTTGCCGAATGTGAAGAATGGCGCGACAAGATGCTTGAAAACATCGCCGAGTTTGACGATGATTTGATGTCGAAATATTTCGACGATCCTTCCACTATCACAGAGGAGGAAATTAAGCGTGCATTGCGCAATGCTACGTTGCAAATGAAGATTGTCCCCATGTTGTGCGGTAGCTCGTTCAAGAACAAGGGCGTACAAACTTTGCTCGATGCAGTGTGTGCATATTTGCCAAGTCCTGAAGACGCTAAAGAAGTTGTAGGGCACGCTGTGGATGACCCTGAAACAGAAGTTACACGTAAGCCGTTGTTTGAGGAGCCTATGTGCGCTCTTGCATTCAAGATTGCTACTGACCCTTATGTAGGTCGTCTCGTGTTCTTCCGCGTTTATTCGGGTAAGATCGATGCGGGTAGCTATGTGCTCAATTCTCGTTCAGGAAAGAAGGAGCGTATCTCACGCTTGTTCCAAATGCACTCTAACAAGCAAAATCCGATGGAAACAATCGGTTGCGGCGATATAGGCGCAGGCGTTGGTTTCAAGGATATCCGCACCGGCGATACATTGTGTGATGAAAACCATCCGATAGTTCTCGAGGCTATGGACTTCCCAGAACCGGTTATCGGTATCGCAGTCGAGCCTAAGACTCAAAAAGACCTTGACAAGCTCGGAGTCGGCTTACAGAAGTTAGCTGAAGAAGATCCTACATTCCGCGTACAGACCAACGAGGAAACAGGCCAAACAGTTATCAGCGGTATGGGTGAGTTGCACCTCGACATCATTATCGACCGTCTGCGTCGCGAATTCAAGGTTGAATGTAACCAAGGCCGTCCGCAAGTAACATATAAGGAAGCAATCACCAAGCCGGTCGAAATACGTGAAGTATTCAAGAAGCAAACTGGTGGTCGTGGTAAGTTTGCCGACATCATCGTAAGAGTTGAGCCGGTAGATGAAGGTTTCGAAGGCGGTTTGCAATTCATTGACGAGGTAAAGGGTGGTAACATTCCTAAGGAGTTTATTCCTGCAATCCAAAAAGGTTTCACTACCGCTATGAAGAATGGTGTGCTTGCAGGCTTCCCTGTTGAGCAATTGAAGGTTACCGTAATCGACGGTTCTTTCCACCCGGTTGACTCTGACCAGTTGTCATTCGAACTCTGCGCCATCCAGGCATTCAAGAAGGCTTGTGAGCAAGCAGGCCCGGTATTGCTTGAGCCTATCATGAAGGTTGAAGTCGTTACTCCGGAAGAAAGCATGGGTGACGTAATCGGTGACCTTAACAAGCGTAGAGGCCAGGTTGAAGCTATGGAATCGAGCCGCAGCGGTGCACGCATCGTAAAGGCTAAAGCTCCGCTTGCCGAAATGTTCGGTTATGTGACTGCATTGCGTACCATAACTTCGGGTCGTGCAACATCTACCATGTCGTTCTCGCACTATGCAGAAGTAAGCACCTCGATAGCACGTCAAGTATTGACAGAATGCAAAGGACGCGTGGATTTATTGAAGTAAAATTCATTACCAATTAATAATATGAATCAAAAAATCAGAATCAAATTGAAATCTTACGATCATAACTTGGTTGACAAGTCGGCCGAGAAGATCGTCAAGACTGTGAAGGCCACGGGTGCTGTTGTCAGCGGTCCAATTCCATTGCCTACGCACAAACGTATCTTCACTGTGAACCGTTCCACATTCGTTAACAAGAAGTCGAGGGAACAGTTTCAATTGTCTTCGTTCAAGAGGTTAATCGACATCTACAATTCGACTGCAAAGACTGTCGACGCGTTGATGAAGCTTGAATTGCCGAGCGGCGTAGCAGTTGAAATCAAGGTGTGACAAGAAATGTAAAATGGTTCACAACCGAATTTAACAAGTAAAGTGATAAGTAAGAATTTTAAAATTAAGTGAAATGCCAGGATTATTAGGAAAGAAAATCGGAATGACATCCGTATTCAGCGCCGACGGGAAAAATATCCCGTGCACTGTTATCGAAGTAGGTCCTTGTGTTGTTACTCAAATCAAGACTGTCGAGAAGGACGGCTATGACGCGCTTCAACTTGGCTTCATCGAAAAGAAGGAGAAGCACACTACGAAGCCTATGTCGGGTCACTTCAAGAAAGCAGGAGTAGCTCCGCAAAGACACTTGGCCGAGTTCAAAAATTTTGAAGGCGAGTACAAATTGGGCGATAAGATAACTGTCGATTTGTTTGCCGATGCTAATTTCGTAGACGTAATCGGAACATCCAAGGGACATGGTTTCCAAGGTGTCGTTAAACGTCATGGATTCGGCGGCGTAGGCCAGTCAACACACGGTCAAGATGACCGTTTGCGTGCGCCAGGTTCTATTGGTGCTTGTTCTTACCCAGCAAAAGTGTTCAAGGGCATGCGAATGGCCGGACAAATGGGAAATGAACGCGTCACCATACAAAATCTTCAAGTCGTAAAGGTTATGCCTGAGAACAATCTCTTGATCATCAAAGGATCTATCCCAGGATATAAAGGTTCAATCGTATTAATTGAGAAGTAATGGAACTCGCAGTTTATAATATAAAAGGTGAAGACACCGGAAGAAAGGTAACTTTGAACGATGACGTATTTGCAATAGCAGAGCCGAGTCAACATGTTATCTATCTTGGTGTAAAGCAATATTTGGCTAATCAACGCCAAGGAACACACAAGGCAAAAGAAAGAAGCGAAGTATCCGGTAGTACCCGCAAGCTCGGCCGCCAAAAAGGTGGTGGCGGTGCTCGCCGTGGTGACATCAACTCACCGTTGTTGGTAGGTGGTGGCCGCGTTTTCGGTCCGCGTCCTCGTGATTATCGCTTCAAGCTCAACAAGAAGGTTAAGTCATTGGCCCGCAAGTCGGCTCTTACGTTCAAGGCAGCCGATAACGAGATTATGGTAATAGAAGATTTCAACTTTGAAGCACCAAAGACAAAAGAATTCATAAATATTACTAATAATCTTAAAATAAACGGCAAAAAGACGCTCCTCGTTTTAGCAGGACAAAATAAAAACGTATATTTGTCGGCTCGTAATATTCAGAATGTTAAGGTAGTAACTGCTTCTGACCTAAATGTTTATACCATCCTTGACAATAAGGTCATGGTTGTAAGCGAGAGTGCAGTTCCTGTAATGAATGAATTTTAACTAAAAGGAGGTATCAGAATATGGATATAGTGATTAAACCGGTTGTTACTGAGAAGGCAAATTTCATCAGTACCCACAGAAACCGATACACGTTCAAAGTGACTCCTTCGGCCACAAAGGCTCAAGTAAAGAGCTTGGTAGAAAGCCTTTATGGAGTTAAAGTTCTTTCGGTAAACACTATGAACTATGACGGTAAGCGCAAAAGCCGTTACACAAAGGGTGGCTTGATTCGCGGCAAAGTCGCTGCGTTCAAAAAAGCCGTAGTGACGATAGCTGAAGGTGAAACTATAGATTTTTATAGCAATATACAGTAAAAGATGGCAGTAAGAAAATTTAAGCCCACTACACCGGGGCAGAGGCATAAGGTTATTGGTGTATTTGATGAACTGACTGCGCGTACACCAGAGAAGTCTCTTACGGTCGGTAAAAAATCCACAGGCGGACGTAATAACGAAGGCCATAGGACGATGCGTTATTTAGGTGGCGGACACAAGCGTAAATATCGTATTATCGATTTCAAGAGAAACAAAGACGGTGTGCCGGCAAGGGTAAAGTCGATAGAGTACGATCCGAACCGTTCGGCGCGTATCGCGTTGCTTTACTATGTTGACGGAGCAAAGGCTTACATAATTGCACCCAACGGATTGGAAGTTGGCTCTACAGTTGTCAGCGGCAAGGATGCAGCTCCTGAGATAGGAAATGCGCTACCGTTGAGTCACATACCTGTTGGTACTTTAATTCACAACATCGAGTTGCGTCCGGGTCAAGGAGCATCGATGGCTCGCAGCGCGGGCACATCGGCACAGCTCGTGTCTCGTGACGGAGATTATGCGATTATCAAATTACCTTCGGGAGAAACACGCAAGGTATTGGCAACATGCCGTGCCACAGTAGGCGTGGTAGGAAACAGTGACCATAACTTGGAACGTTCGGGAAAAGCCGGCCGTTCTCGTTGGTTAGGACGTCGTCCTCACAACCGTGGTGTGGTAATGAACCCGGTTGATCACCCGATGGGTGGTGGAGAAGGACGTCAATCCGGAGGTCATCCACGTTCACGCAAAGGCTTGTATGCTAAGGGCTTGAAGACACGTTCTCCGAAGAAGCTTTCTTCTAAGTACATTATTGAAAGAAGGAAAAAGTAATTTGATTAATTAGAAAAATTATGAGTCGATCATTAAAAAAAGGCCCATATATCAGTGTAAAGCTGGATAAAAAGGTTGCCGAAATGGAAAAGAGCGGCAAGAAGTCGGTTATCAAGACTTGGTCGCGTGCGTCGATGATTTCACCCGATTTCGTAGGCCACACATTCGCAGTACACAATGGTAACAAGTTTATTCCCGTATACGTTACTGAAAACATGGTAGGTCACAAGTTGGGCGAATTCGCTCCTACACGCACTTTCCGTGGACACGGCGGTAACAAGAAAAAATAAAGGGCCCGGGATATAATAATTTGAAAAAAAAGAATTAAATACAATGGGTAAAAGAAAAAGAATATCAGCCGAAGCCATCAAGGCCGAAAAAAGCACACAGAGCTTCGCCAAATTGAGGAATGTTCCCTCTTCGCCACGCAAGATGCGTCTTGTAGTTGACATGGTGCGAGGAAAGGAAGTCTTCAAAGCGTTGGGCATTCTCCGCTTCTCCAACAAGGAAGCTGCGGGGAAAGTTGAAAAGCTCCTCCGTTCTGCCATTGCCAACTGGGAACAGAAGAATGGCAGAAAAGCCGAGAATGATGAATTGTATGTCAAGACAATCTTTGTAGATTGCGCTCCCATGTTGAAACGTTTGCGCACCGCTCCTCAAGGTCGTGGCTACCGCATCCGCAAACGCTCTAACCATGTGACATTGTACGTTGACACTATCAATAAAACTAACGCAGAACAGAAGGCTTAAATATGGGACAGAAAGTTAATCCGGTCAGCAATCGTTTGGGAATCATCCGTGGATGGGATTCCAACTGGTATTTCGGAAAAAAATATGGAGACACTTTGCTCGAAGACAGCAAAATAAGGAAATATCTTAATGCTCGTCTGTCGAAAGCAAGCGTGTCGCGCATCGTGATAGAACGTACATTGAAATTGGTGACGATCACAGTGTGCACCTCTCGTCCGGGTCTCATCATCGGAAAAGGAGGTCAAGAGGTTGACAAGTTGAAGGAAGAGTTGAAGAAAATTACCGACAAGGATGTGCAAATCAACATCCACGAGGTGAAACGTCCTGAGCTTGACGCTGAAATCGTGGCAACCAACGTGGCTCGCCAGATCGAAGGCAAAATCGCTTACCGCCGTGCCGTAAAGATGGCTATAGCATCGGCAATGAGAATGGGTGCCGAAGGCATCAAGATCCAGGTGAGCGGACGCTTGAACGGAGCAGAAATGGCTCGCTCTGAAATGTTCAAGGAAGGCAGGACCCCGCTTCACACTTTCCGTGCCGACATCGACTACGCTTTGGTTGAAGCATTGACCAAGGTAGGCTTGATTGGCGTGAAGGTTTGGATTTGCCGCGGAGAAGTTTACGGCAAGAGGGACTTGGCTCCATCGTTCACTACCAATGCTAAGGAAAACCGTGGCGGGAACAACGCAGGTGGCTCTCGCAGAGGCGGATTCCGCAACAAAAAGAACAATCGTTAAAAAACGTCACTTGAAATTCCAGAACAATGTTACAACCTAAGAAAGTCAAATATAGGAGACCGCAAAAGGGCGTAAGCAAAGGATTCGCGCACCGCGGCTACGAGCTTGCGTTCGGGTCTTTCGGCATCAAGACACTTCAGACGAAGTGGATTACCGCCAGGCAGATTGAAGCTGCCCGTGTAGCAGTGACCCGCTACATGCAACGTGAAGGTCAGATTTGGATTCGTATATTCCCTGATAAGCCTATAACCAAGAAGCCGGCTGACGTCCGAATGGGTAAAGGTAAGGGAGCTCCGGAAGGATTCGTTGCACCTGTTACACCGGGACGTATCCTTATAGAAGTGGACGGAGTCAGCTATGACGTGGCAAAGGAAGCATTGCGCCTTGCCGCTCAAAAGTTGCCTGTCGTTACAAAATTCGTAGTGAGACGCGACTATGATGAATCTCAAAATGTGTAATAGGATATGAAGAAGGTAGAAATAAAGGAATTAAGCGACAAGGAGCTTAAAGACAGATTGGAAACAATGGAGCGTGAATACCTCCAAATGATAATGAATCATTCTATCAGTCCTCTCGACAATCCGGCAAAAATTACACAGGATCGTAGGATGATTGCGAGAATGAAAACAGAATTGCGCGCCCGCGAATTAAAGATTAACCGTAAGTGAGATTATGGAAGAAAAAAGGAATTTGAGAAAAGAAAGGGTCGGGATTGTAACCAGCAACAAGTGTGACAAGACAATCACTGTCACTGTGAAGTGGAAGGAAAAACACCCGATCTATGGTAAATTCGTCAATAAGTCGAAGAAATACCATGCTCACGACGAGAAGAATGAATGTAGCGTGGGCGACCGCGTTCGCTTGATGGAGACTCGTCCTCTGAGCAAGACAAAGAAGTGGAGATTGGTTGAAATAATCGAAAAAGTTAAGTAATTATGATACAGACTGAGAGCCGATTAACAGTTGCAGATAACAGTGGTGCCAAGGAAGTGCTGTGCATCCGCGTGATGGGCGGTACAGGCCGCAGGTATGCATCGGTTGGTGATGTGATTGTCGTTACAGTGAAGAGCGCAATTCCTTCATCGGATGTAAAGAAAGGTACTGTATCTAAGGCTGTGATAGTTAGAACTAAGAAAGAAGTGCGCCGTCCCGACGGGTCGTATATCCGTTTTGACGACAATGCATGTGTGTTATTGAACAACGCTGGAGAGCTTCGCGGTACCCGTATCTTCGGACCCGTTGCGCGTGAATTGCGTGCGACCAACATGAAGATCGTTTCGTTGGCTCCCGAAGTACTTTAATAAAACGTCAGTAAACAATGAGCAAATTGCATATAAAGAAGGGTGACATCGTTTACGTCAATGCCGGTAACGACCGTGGCAAGACAGGCCGCGTGGTTCGCGTTATCGTCGACAAGAACAGGGCAGTCGTTGAAGGCGTCAACATGATGTCGAAAAGTGTGAAGCCAAGTGCAAAACATCCGCAAGGAGGTATCATCAAGATGGAAGCTCCTATCCATGTTTCCAACTTGAACTTGATCGACCCGAAAACAGGCAAGCCGACTCGCGTAGGCCGCCGCATCAACGAGCAGGGTGTAAAAGTACGTTATTCTAAAAAATCAGGAGAGGAGATTAAGTAATGAGTTCAACAAGTCTTAAAAAGGATTATACTGAGAGAATTGCACCTGCTCTCATGAAAAAGTTTAACTATACTTCCACCATGCAGATTCCGCGCCTTCTCAAGATCGTCATCAACGAAGGCTTGGGCGAAGCTACCGGCGACAAGAAGATAATCGAGACTGCTGTCAACGAATTGACTGCAATCACAGGCCAAAAGGCTGTACCTACCTTGTCGAGAAAGGACATTTCAAACTTCAAGGTGCGCAAGAAGATGCCTATCGGCGTGCGCGTGACATTGCGTCGTGACCGCATGTATGAATTCATGGAACGTTTCATCCGCATCGCCTTGCCTCGCATCCGCGACTTCAAGGGTATCGAAAGCAAGCTTGACGGAAGGGGCAACTATACTGTGGGCATCACCGAGCAGATTATCTTCCCTGAAATCAACATCGACTCAATCAACAAGTTGATGGGTATGAACATCACTTTCGTTACTTCGGCCAACACCGATGAAGAAGGCTATGCATTGTTGAAAGAGTTTGGACTTCCGTTTAAAAACGCTAAATAAGAAAAGAGAATATGGCAAAAGAATCAATGAAGGCTCGCGAAGTGAAGAGGGCAAAGCTCGTTGCCAAGTATGCAGCCAAGAAAGCACAACTCAAGGCCGAGGGCAACTATGAGGCTCTCCAATTGCTTCCGAAGAATGCCAGCAAGGTGCGTTTGCACAATCGTTGCGAAATCACCGGCCGTCCGAAAGGATACATGCGCCAATTCGGCATTTCGCGCATCCAATTCCGCGAAATGGCTTCAAAGGGCTTGATTCCGGGAGTGAAGAAGGCAAGCTGGTGACACGTCGTGAACGAATAAATTGCAGTGTCGCCAATTAAATTACAGACAATTGTAAAATAACTTAGTATTAAATATTGTTTGGTATCACCACACCCGGAAAACACGAGGGTGTGAATACTGAATCAATTTAAACAAATTATTTATGACTGATCCAATAGCAGATTATTTAACAAGATTGAGGAATGCGATCAAGGCTCAGCACAGAGTCGTTGAAATCCCTTCTTCAAAAATGAAAAAAGAGATTACCAAGATTCTCTTTGAAAAAGGCTACATTCTTAATTACAAGTTTGTAGATGACGGTACACCGTCGGGAGCAATTAAGATAGCCTTGAAGTATGATCCGGTCGACCATGTGAACGCCATCAAGTGCCTCACTCGCGTGTCGCGCCCGGGACTTCGTCAATACACCGGCTACAAGAACATGCCGCGCGTGTTGAACGGTTTTGGTATTGCCATCCTGTCGACTTCCAAGGGCATCATGACCAACAAGGAAGCCATTGCACAGCAAATAGGTGGTGAAGTATTGTGTTACGTTTATTAATAGAAGGAGGTACGAGATATGTCAAGAATAGGAAAATTGCCGATTGCAGTACCTGCCGGAGTTACTGTAACAATAAAAGACAACGTAGTCAGCGTAAAGGGTCCGAAAGGCGAATTGTCGCAAGCTATACATGAAGATATCAATGTTGAACTTAAAGACGGAGAAATCCATGTGACTCGTCCTTCTGACGATCGTGAACACCGCGCACAACATGGTCTTTACCGTGCTTTGATCCACAACATGGTAGTAGGTGTGAGCGAAGGCTACAAGAAAGAAATGGAATTAGTAGGTGTGGGTTACCGTGCTACTTCGACAGGTCAAGTGCTCGAACTCGCATTGGGATATTCACATGCAATATATATCAAGCTTCCGAAAGAAGTCAAAGTGGAGGCTAAGACTGAGAGAAACAAGAACCCTCTCATCATCCTTGAAAGCAGCGATAAGCAATTGCTCGGTCAAGTATGCGCCAAGATTCGTTCATTGCGCAAGCCTGAACCATACAAGGGCAAGGGTATCAAGTTTGTTGGTGAGGTTATTCGTCGTAAATCAGGTAAAACGGCTTCTGCCAAATAATTAAAATAGACATCATGATAACGAAAATACAAAGAAGAAGAAAAATCAAGGCTCGCATTCGTGCCAAGATATCGGGTACTGCCGCTCGTCCACGCATGTCGGTTTTCAGAAGCAACAAGCAGATTTATGTGCAGTTTGTCGATGACACGACCGGAAGAACTTTGGCATCGGCCTCTTCTAAAGGAATGGCAGAAGGAACAAAATGTGAGATTTCTGAGAAAGTGGGAGAACTTGCAGCGAAGAAGGCTATGGAAGCCGGAATCACTACTGTTGTGTTCGACCGCAACGGATACTTGTTCCATGGTAGAGTAAAATCAGTCGCTGACGGTGCTCGCAAGGCCGGACTTAAATTTTAAAGATTATGGTAAAAAAGAATAACAGAGTTAAATCGACTAACGATATAGAGCTTAAGGATCGCCTTGTGGCTATCAACCGCGTTACTAAGGTGACTAAGGGTGGTCGTACATTCACATTCGCCGCAATCGTGGTAGTGGGAAATGAAAACGGCATCATAGGCTATGGCCTCGGAAAGGCCAACGAAGTCACTGCCGCCATAGCAAAAGGTGTTGAAGCTGCCAAGAAGAATCTCATCCGCGTTCCTATCCACAAGGGTACTGTACCTCACGAACAAGAAGCAAAGTTCGGTGGTTCTCGCATAATCATCCGTCCAGCTTCTCAAGGTACGGGAGTTAAGGCCGGTGGTGCTATGCGTGCCGTGTTTGAAAGTGTCGGCATTACCGACGTGTTGGCAAAATCGAAAGGTTCTTCCAACCCTCACAACTTGGTGAAGGCTACATTTAAGGCTCTTGATGAAATGAGAAGCCCGCTTACTATCGCTCAGCAACGTGGCATTTCTCTTGAAAAGGTGTTTAACGGTTAAAATGTGACTGCATTACATGGCAACTATAAAAATTAAGCAAGTAAAGAGCAGGATTAAATGTCCGGCTGTTCAAAAGAGAACTCTCGACTCCCTTGGGTTGAGAAAGATGAATCAGGTAGTTGAAAAAGAGGCAACTCCAGCTATCTTGGGTATGGTAAACAAAGTTCGTCACCTTGTCAAGATTGTTGAATAATCTCGACGGTTAAAATTTAATATTGAACTATGGATTTAAGTAATTTGCAACCCGCAGTAGGTTCCAATAAAAAAGGTAAGAGAGTCGGCCGCGGTGCCGGTTCGGGCAAGGGTGGAACTTCCACACGTGGCCACAAAGGAGCAAAATCGCGTTCGGGATATTCTGCCAAGATAGGTTTCGAAGGCGGACAGATGCCTTTGCAACGTCGTGTTCCTAAGTTTGGTTTCAAGAATATCAACCATAAAGAATACAGGCCGGTCAACCTTGTAGACATCGAGGCTCTTGCACAAGCCAAGAACTTGAGCAAGATTACCCTTGACGATATCATTGCAGCCGGATTGGCCGACAAGAAGGATTTGGTGAAGATTCTTGCCAACGGAGAAATTAAAACAAAGGTGGAAGTAGAAGCACACGCTTTCTCCAAGAAGGCTGAAGAAGCTATCGTAGCTGCCGGCGGTACCATCCAAAAACTGTAAGCAGATGAGATTTGTCGAGACAGTTAAAAATATTTGGAAAATTGATGATTTGCGGAAACGAATCACGATAACAGTCCTATTCGTACTTGTGTACCGAATAGGTTGTTATGTGGTTCTTCCGGGAATCAGTCCTTCCGAGATCGATGCGTTAAGGAATTTTACCAGCACGGGATTGATGCAGTTGCTTGACATGTTCTCTGGTGGAGCATTCTCGCAAGCATCGATTTTCGCATTAGGTATCATGCCTTACATCACGGCATCGATCGTTATCCAATTGCTTGGAATGGTATTGCCTTCATTCCAGAAGATGCAGCGCGAAGGTGAGAGTGGTCGCATGAAGCTGAACCAATACACTCGATACCTTACCGTGCTGATATTGCTCATCCAAGGCCCTGCTTATTTGGTCAACTTGCAAGTGCAGGTAAACGCGGCCGGCGGTGCGGCTCATTTCGGATTCTGGACTATGCTTTACTTGACGATAATCCTTGCTGCCGGCAGCATGTTTATCATGTGGCTCGGTGAAAAGATTACCGACAAAGGTATAGGAAATGGTATTTCATTCATCATCTTGGTGGGTATCATAGCCCGCTTCCCGGGTGCGCTCGTGCAAGAGTTTACCAGCCGTCTTACTACGGCTCAGGGCGGACTTGTGATGTTCCTTGTTGAAATTGTAATCTTGTTTGCCGTCATTGCTGGAGCCATATTGCTCGTTCAAGGCACGAGACGCGTTCCTGTGCAATATGCAAAACGCATAGTCGGCAATAAGCAGTATGGCGGTGTGCGCCAATACATCCCGTTGAAAGTGAATGCTGCAGGTGTGATGCCTATAATTTTTGCTCAGGCAATAATGTTTATACCTATCACGCTTATGGGATTCGGTGCTAACCAGAACCCATCGGGATTTTTCCGCGCATTTTCCGACATACATGGCTTTTGGTATAACTTGGTTTATTTCATAATGATTGTCGCGTTTACTTATTTCTATACGGCAATAACAGTGCGTCCGACGCAAATGGCCGAAGACATGAAGCGCAACAATGGTTTCATCCCTGGCATCAAGCCGGGCAAGAAGACTGCCGAGTATCTCGACTCGATAATGTCGCGCATCACATTCCCGGGTTCATTGTTCCTTGGTTGTGTGGCCATAATGCCTGCATTTGCCAACGTATGTGGAATAAACCAGAATTTTGCACAATTCTTCGGTGGTACGTCGTTGCTGATTCTTGTAGGTGTAGTGCTTGACACTCTTCAACAAGTAGAAAGTCATTTGAAGATGCACCACTATGACGGATTGATGAAGTCAGGAAAAATTAAAGGTCGTTCAGGCGCTTATTAAGCTATAGAAGGAGATTTCATTCAATGATTTATCTTAAGACTGAAGAGGAAATTGAGCTTGTCAGGGAAGCCAACATGGTCGTGGCTCGCACGCTTGGGGAAGTTGCAAAACACATAGCCCCAGGTGTGACTACCTTAAAATTGAATCAGGTGGCCGAGGATTACATACGTTCGCAAGGTGCTGTCCCGGGATTCCTGGGCTATGGTGGTTTCCCTTACACGCTATGCGTGTCGGTTAATGAGAATGTCGTTCACGGCTTCCCGTCAAACTATGCGTTGCGCGAAGGCGACATTGTATCGGTCGACTGCGGAGCCATAAAAGACGGATACAATGGAGATTCGACTTACACGTTCCCTGTCGGAGAAGTTTCGGATGATGTGATGAAGTTGCTCAAGGCTACCAAAGAGTCGCTCTACATAGGCATCGAAAAGGCAGTCGAAGGCAACCGCATCGGCGACATTGGCCATGCCATACAGGAATATTGCGAAAAACGTGGTTTCAGCGTCGTTCGCGAGTTGTGTGGACATGGTGTAGGCAAGGCATTGCATGAGGATCCCGATGTACCCAACTACGGGCGTCGCGGCACAGGCCCTCTCATCAAGAACGGCCTGGTCATCGCCATCGAGCCGATGATCAACATGGGCAGCAAGAACATAGTGATAGAATCGGACGGATGGACTTGCCGGACGAAGGACCGCAAGCCGTCGGCTCATTACGAGCACACAATAGCCGTGCATCATGGCAAGCCCGATATATTGTCCTCATTCGAGTTTGTAGAAGAAGTATTAGGAGATAAATCAATTTAATTTAATTTTATGGCAAAACAAACCGCTATAGAACAAGACGGAGTGATCGTAGAGGCATTGTCAAACGCAATGTTCAGGGTGGAATTGGAGAACGGACATGAGATAACGGCCCACATCTCGGGCAAGATGCGCATGCATTACATAAAGATTCTGCCCGGAGACAAGGTTAAGGTTGAAATGTCTCCCTACGATTTGACAAAAGGAAGAATTGCTTTTAGATATAAATAAAATTTAACGCTATATGAAAGTAAAAGCCTCAATAAAGAAGCGCACGCCCGAGTGCAAAATAGTTAGACGCAAAGGCCGCTTATATGTGATTAACAAGAAAAATCCTAAGTATAAACAACGTCAAGGATAAATTTTTATTATTTTTGCGAAAAATATAGTTTAAAGTATGGCAGTAAGAATAGTTGGGGTTGATTTGCCCCAAAACAAGAGAGGTGAAATTGCCTTAACCTATATCTTCGGTATTGGTCGCAGCTCAGCAAACAAGATCTTGCAAAAGGCTGAAATAGACCGAGATATCAAAGTTAAGGATTGGACTGACGCACAAGCCGCAAAAATCCGTGAAATTATCGGCACCGAGTATAAGGTAGAAGGTGACTTGAGAAGTGAAGTTCAGTTGAATATCAAGCGTTTGATGGATATAGGTTGTTACCGTGGCATCCGTCATCGTTTAGGTTTGCCAGTACGCGGGCAAAGCACCAAGAACAATGCTCGCACACGCAAAGGCAAGAAGAAAACAGTTGCTAACAAGAAGAAAGCTACTAAATAATTATAAAGTATGGCAAAAAAGACAGTCGCAGCAAAGAAGAGAAATGTCAAGGTTGATGCCGCAGGGCAACTTCATGTACATTCATCTTTCAATAACATTATCGTGTGCCTTGCTAACAGTGAAGGCCAAGTCATATCATGGTCGAGCGCAGGAAAGATGGGTTTCCGTGGATCAAAGAAGAACACCCCGTATGCAGCCCAAATGGCAGCACAAGATTGCGCAAAAGTCGCTTACGACTTGGGCTTGAGGAAGGTAAAGGCTTATGTCAAAGGGCCGGGTAATGGACGTGAGTCTGCTATCCGCACGGTACATGGTGCAGGAATCGAAGTGACTGAAATCATAGATGTCACTCCGTTGCCACACAATGGTTGCCGTCCTCCTAAGAGAAGACGAGTATAATTTTATTCCTGTTTATATTTTTGGCTTCTTTTTAATATAACATTTTTGAGGCTTCAAAGTGAATAGATTGCATTCTTATAGCGAACCTCTCTGCAATCGCGGCTGCACTTGGAAGTGTCAGGATAAAAAAATTTAAATTAGGTAACAACAATGGCTAGATATACTGGACCTAAAACGAAGATCGCCCGTAAGTTTGGCGAAGCCATTTTCGGCGAAGATAAAGTTCTTGCAAAAAAGAATTATCCTCCCGGCCAACATGGCGTGAACAAAAGGAAAAAAACATCTGAGTATGGAACTCAGCTGCGTGAAAAACAAAAGGCTAAATATACTTATGGCGTTTTGGAAAAGCAATTCCGTAACTTGTTCGAGAAAGCATCTCGCAGCAAAGGTGTGAAAGGTGAAGTGTTGCTTCAATTGTTGGAAGCACGTCTCGACAATGTGGTTTATCGTCTCGGCATCGCTCCTACAAGGGCTGCCGCTCGCCAATTGGTCTTGCACCGTCACATCACTGTAAACGGCAAGGTTGTGAACATCCCGTCCTATTCAGTTAAGCCGGGCGAAATCGTGGCAGTGCGCGAAAAGAGCAAGTCTCTTGAAGTGATTGCCGATGCTCTTGCTGGATTTAACCACAGCAAATATCCTTGGATTGAATGGGATGAAAACGTAAAGGGTGGAAAGTTGTTGCACCTCCCGCAACGTGAAGACATCCCAGAGAACATTAAGGAACAGTTGATTGTGGAATTGTATTCTAAACAATAAAATTAATAACGATCCATGGCTATATTAGCATTTCAAAAACCCGACAAAGTATTAATGTTGGAAGCCGACAACTTCTTCGGCAAGTTTGAGTTCCGGCCATTGGAGCCGGGATATGGCGTGACGATTGGTAATGCGTTGCGTCGTATTCTGCTCTCGTCGCTCGAGGGATTTGCAATTTCGTCAATTCGCGTTGACGGCGTAAAGCATGAGTTTGCAACCATCCCCGGGGTTAAGGAAGATGTTACAAACATCATCCTTAACTTGAAGAAAGTGCGTTTGAAACGTATTGTCGAAGACACCGAAGCCGAAAAAGTAACTGTCAAAGTTTCGGGCCAAGATGTATTTAAAGCCGGTGACATTAATAAAGCGTTGACGGGCTTTGAAGTCCTTAACCCGGATTTGGTTATTTGTCATTTGGATCCCGAAACCGGTTTCCAAATCGACCTTACCATCAACAAGGGACGTGGTTATGTGCCGGCTGAGGAAAACCAGAATCCGAATGATGCCATCGACGTTATCGCTATAGATTCTATTTACACTCCTATTGTTAATGTCAAGTACTCTATAGAGAGCTACCGTGTCGAGCAAAAGACCGACTATGAGAAGCTCGTGCTTGAAATTACCACCGACGGCTCAATTCAACCAAAGGATGCTCTTAACGAGGCTGCCAAGATACTTATTCATCATTTCATGCTCTTCTCTGACGAGAAAATCGCTCTCGAAACTACAGAGAATGAAGGCAATGAGGAATTTGATGAAGAAGTTCTCCACATGCGTCAATTGCTTAAGACCAAGCTTGTCGACATGGATCTCTCGGTGAGAGCCCTCAATTGCTTGAAGTCGGCAGAAGTCGAGACATTGGGTGAATTGGTGGTATTTAACAAAACCGACTTGTTGAAGTTCCGCAACTTCGGTAAGAAGTCGTTGACCGAACTTGACGAGTTGCTTGCCAATCTGAATCTTTCATTCGGAATGGACATTTCTAAGTATAAATTAGATAAAGAGTAATAACGATGAGACATAATAAAAAATTCAATCACCTAAGTAGGACGAAAAGTCACCGTGATGCGTTGCTGGCTAACATGACAATTTCTCTGATCATGCACAAGAGGATTTTCACTACTTTGCCAAAGGCTAAGGCTTTGAGAGTTTATGCCGAACCTCTTATCAACCGCGCAAAAAATGACTGCACTGCCAATCGTCGTCTTGTTTTCAGCTACTTGCAAAACAAATATGCCGTAACTGAGTTGTTCAAGGAAATTTCCCAAAAGATAGCTCAACGTGAAGGCGGTTATACTCGAATCCTCAAAACAGGATTCCGCAAGGGCGACAATGCTCAGACTTGTTTCATTGAACTTGTTGACTACAACGAGAACATGCTCAAGGCTGCCGGCAGCGAAAAGAAAACGTCCCGCACTCGCCGTTCTCGCAAGAAATCGACAGTAAAGGCTGAAACCGAACCTGTAGTTTCTCAAGAAACTCCGGTAGTGGAAGAAGCTAAGGCCGATGCTGAAGAAACTCCGAAGGCAGAGTAAGCAGCGAAAGCAAAATATATATCTTCAGATATGTGAAAAACAGTTGTCAAGTAGATTGGCAACTGTTTTTTATTTTCAGGCACCGATGTCCCGTCTAATAACCATATCCTTACTTGAAGCACATTTTGTATGCAAATCCAACAACCACACGTCTTAATGGCTAATGTCGCGTGTATTTTATAGCCGTGCAGTCGTTTGAGAAAATAAGTGTGTCGATTCCTATTTATTGCGCATAAATTTCACTATATTTGTTTACTGCTAATCGTTGATATTAATGATTGAATGGAATGATACCGCAATTTGACCAAATTAGGATACAGGCGTTGAAAATATTAAAGAATGGTGCCGTGATGAGGGCTAAGGATTTTCGTGTTCCTTTAGCCGAACATTTCCATTTGACTGAAGAGGAAATGAACGAGTGGTATCCGTCGGGTAACGGCGAAATATTTTTGGACCGTATTTCATGGGCTTTGTCCTATTTGTATATTGCAGGGTTAGTAGAAAAGCCAAAGCGCGGAGATTATAAGATAAGCAGTAAGGGACTTTCTTTGCTTGAATCGTGTACCGACGAACAGGTCAGTGATTATATCAAGACGACTGTCAATGCGAGAACCTCAAAGAAAAATTCGAAGGCAAAGGATGCGCAAACTTCTACTAACGCTTCATTAGAAAATGAACTTACGCCTCAAGAAAGGTTGTATAACTCGTATGACAATATCAAGCAGTCGATTCAAGCCGACATACTTACAACCATTCTTGGTAAGAAGCCCGAAGAGTTTGAACGCTTGGTGGTGAGGTTGTTGCAGACCATGGGATATGGCGGTGAGGTGAGAAACTCAGGCATCGTCACTAAACTTTCAAATGACGGAGGCATAGATGGCATAATAAAAGAGGATATTCTCGGATTTAATCACATATCCATTCAAGCCAAACGATATGCGTTGGGAAACAACGTGGGGCGAAACGAGGTGCAGAGTTTTGTTGGAGCTGTTGCCGGAACTCCGTCCAAGAAAGGTGTGTTTATCACTACTTCCGATTTTACAAAAGGTGCTGTTGACTATGTGGACAGCTTGAATGGCTCTCCAACCGTCATTTTGATAAATGGTCATCAGTTGACAGAATATATATACGATTTCGGACTAGGGCTTCAAACTGAAATGACATTTAAGGTGATGAGAATGGATGGCGATTATTGGGATTCGATGGAAGATGACAAGTAAGGGCCGGCATTTGGATGAAATGTTTTGTCATGGTAAAATTGTAAGCTATTTGAATATTAATAATGCGATTCTATATTATACATGTATTCCAAATATTTTTTAAAATTGGTTCTGTATAATTCATGTCGCATGCTTGGTTGATGTGGGAAGGGAAATATGTAGCGGCATAACATGTTGTCTTCAGGCGCAAGATGGGACACTGTCCAAAATTTTGTGTAAATGGAAACAGGATTCAGTTTTGAGTTTGTTCTTATATCTGGATTCTGTTTTCAAATATAAGCATATACTGGTTCATAATCAAGCCCCAGTTTGAAATAGGCATTGTCCATTTCTTCTCAATCTCCATAAGCGAAAGATGCACGGTCTTTTTTACGGCATCGTCTGAAGGGAATGAAAGCTTAGATTTCGTGTACTTTCTGATTTTCCCGTTCAGATTTTCAATGAGATTTGTGGTATAGATTATTTTCCTGATTTCCAGTGGAAATTGGAAGAAAACGGTCAGGTCATCCCAGTTGTTTCTCCAAGAGAGTATGGCATAAGGATACTTCTCTCCCCACTTCTTTTCCAGATTATCAAGTTCCGCGGCGGCAACCTCCTTATTAGGCGCATTATAGATATTCTTCATATCTGTCGTAAATTCTTTCTTATCCTTATAAACGACATATTTACAGGAGTTTCTAATCTGATGTACCACACAGATTTGTGTGGATGACTGAGGGAATACGGTACGGATAGTATCTGTAAATCCATTCAGATTGTCAGTACAGGTAATCAGTATATCCTGCACTCCACGCGCCTTTAAATCAGTCAGGACACCCATCCAGAAAGAAGAACTCTCTGATTTTCCAACCCACATGCCAAGAACTTCTTTCAAGCCGTTCTGTTTCAGTCCGACGCAAAGATAAACGGTCTTGTTTATGATCTTGCCGTTATCCCGTACTTTAAAGACGATGCCGTCCATCCAGACAATGAGATAAACAGGGTCTAAAGGTCGGTTCTGCCACTCCTGAGCAGCCTGATTTACCTTGTTTGTAATGATAGAAATGGCTGACGTAGAGAGTTCTATTTCATAAATCTCGCGCATCTCTTCCTCTATATCGGAAACGCTCATTCCTTTGGCATATAGGGGAGATAACAAGCTTTTCTATAGAAAGTCCACGGCTTTCATGTTTTGGCATGGCTATCGGCTCAAACTGACCGTTACGGTCTTGTGGAATGGAAATGACGGACTCCCCATGTTCGGTCTGGATTTTTTTCGGATAGCTACCATTACGTGAATTACCACTGTTATTGCCGGCCACGGAATTCTTTTCATACCCCAAATGGGCATCCATTTCACCTTCAAGCATTTTCTCTAGCACCTGGGCATGCAACTGCTTCAGGAACTTGCTTACATCGGCTTCTGTCTTGAACTGGCTAAGGAACTCCTTGCTTAAACCTCATCAGGCACTACTTGATTCTTTTCTTTCATAATTTTCTTCATTTTGCAAATGTATAAAATAAAAAATACGATACTCTAAATTGAATCCCGTATTTCCATTTACACGAAATATTTTATAGTGCCTAGTTCGATAGTGACCAAAATAAAAAACAGCAACAAAAGCCATAATCGACATTGCTGCTGTTACATATTCTGAATAAGATTACCTTACGCTACAGCATTGTTCATAAACTCTTTTGGCGTACATCCGACCTGCTTCTTGAAGAAACGCAGGAAATGTTGAGGATATTGGAAGCCCAGCATATCGGCAACTTGTTTGGTGCTGAGATTGGAATCAAGCAAGGCACTTTTCGCCACTTCCGCTATTTTGAGTTGGATGTATTCCTGCGCCGTCTTGCCTGTTTCCGACTTCACCAAATCTCCGAAATAATTAGGCGAAAGGCAAATTTTGTCCGCAAAGTATTTCACGGTAGGCAGTCCGTGCAGTTTAGCCATACCGGAGTCCCAATATCCGTTCAACAGCTGCTCGAAACGCACAAGCACATCGTTGTTCAGTTCTTCACGGGTCACGAACTGGCGTTCATAGAAGCGCATACAATAGTTGAGCAGCACCTCGATGTTTGAGATAATCAACGGCTTGGAAAACTTGTCAATGGGGTGTTCCAATTCCCGGGCTATCTTGTCCATATAGTCTTGCAGGATAATCCGCTCGTCCACGGAAAGGTGCAAGGCTTCGTTGGAAGCATACGAAAAGAAAGAGTATTGCTTCATCTTCTGTGCCAACGATGTGCGGTGCAGGAAATCGGGATGGAACAACAAGCCGACAGCTTCCGGTGTCGGGCCGTCTTCCATACGGTGGATGCCTACGGTTTGCCCCGGTGCAAAGCTGACTACGGTTTCATCGTCAAAATCATAGACCGTTTTGCCGTAATTGATAATACACCCTGTTGTCTTTTTCAAGAACAACGCATAGAAGCCCAGCGTCATTTTGTGTGTGGGCTGGTTGTCGGAGCGGTCGAAATGGACAACGCTAACCAACGGATGCTTGGTTTGAAAACCGAAGTATCGGTTGTATTGCTCAATGGTATCTGCCTTTATTATTTCCATGTCGCTTATTCGTTATTCTATTTGCAAATATACGCCATTTCAATATAAGATGAATGCAAAGAAGTAGGAAAAGCGTAATTTGGGTACTTTTATCCGCCATTAAGGTACTTTGCTGATAATCAAGACGCAGACACACCTTGCAAATCCGTAATCAAGGTACTTCTGCCACCAATGCAGGTATCTGCGATATTATTAAGAGCAGTTACTTTTGCAGCAGAAAAATCAATAAAATAAGAGCGTCATGATTATGAAACGTACAGTATTGACAATGCTTGCAGGGCTGGCTTGCATGACAGCCGCTTTTGCGCAGACGAGTGAAGAAAGGATTCCGGCAAAAGGGTTTGCCCTGTTTTCTGCCAAAGACACTTTCCATCCCCACGAGTTTACCCGTAGGGCTGTCGGGGACAATGACATCCAGATAGAAATTCTCTATGCTGGGATATGCCACAGCGACTTGCACGCCGGATGGGACGAACAACAGGAGCAAGGACTTTACGCCACTTATCCGATGATTCCGGGACATGAGATTGCCGGGCGTGTCGTGGCAGTAGGTAAAGATGTAACGAAATTCAAAGTGGGCGACTATGCTGGCGTAGGCTGTATGGTGGATGCCTGTGGTGAGTGTGCAGCCTGCAAAATGGATAAAGAACAATTCTGCGAAAAGGGAACGGCATTTACCTATAATTCAATCGACCATTTCCACGGTGACGAAGTGACTATGGGCGGATATTCCAGCACGATTGTGGTAAGCGAGGACTTCTCCATCAAGATTCCCGCCAATGCCGACATGAAGCGTGTCGCACCCCTGTTGTGCGCCGGGGTTACCACTTGGTCGCCCATCCATTTCAGCAACGTAAAGAAAGGCGACAAGGTAGCTGTTGCTGGATATGGCGGCTTGGGACACATGGCTGTGCAATATTTGGTGGACTTGGGTGCGGATGTCACCGTGTTCGACCGCACGGAAGAAAAACGTGCTGATGCCGCACATATGGGAGCCACCCGTTATGTGAATGTAAACAATGCCGATGAGATGAAAGGATTGAACAACACCTTTGATTTCATCATAAGCACCATACCTGCCAACTATGAGCCGATTCAATATGTGGCTATGCTGAAAATGGGCGGCGAAATGGCCATTGTCGGACTTCCTGACAAATCCACATTGAACATCGCAAACATGGCGTTCCTCTCTCAACGAAAAGTATATGGTTCATTGATTGGCGGCATCAAGGAGACGCAGGAAATGCTCGACTACTCGGTTTCACACAACATCTACCCCGAAGTGGAGATAATCAATGCGGAAGCCAAAGAGATAGACAAGGCTTGGAAGAACGTGCTGGACGGGAAAGTAAAGTTCCGCTATGTGATAGATATGAGTACCTTAAAATAAGGAATCATGAGCCGACTGATAGAACGGAAGCCCCAATTATTGGTAATACTGCTCACGCTTGGCGTGTTCGGCATTATTAATACGGAGATGGGCGTAGTGGGCATCATCCCGCAAATTGCTGAAACTTTCGGCGTGTCGATTCCGAAGGCTGGTTGGACGGTGAGCGTTTTTGCGCTCATCGTTGCCATTTCCGCGCCGATAATGCCTTTGTTGTTTTCGGGCGTGAACAGACGGACGGTAATGCTGTTGGCGTTGGGATTGTTCACGGCAAGCAACCTGATTTCCATCGTCACGGATTCTTTCGGAGTGTTGCTTGTTGCCCGTGCATTGCCCGCCTTTCTCCATCCTGTTTATGTTTCAATGGCTTTCACCGTTGCGGCGCAGTCTGTAAGCAAAGATGCATCCAAAGCTGTATCAAGGGTGTTTGTCGGCGTGTCGGCAGGCATGGTGCTGGGCGTTCCCGTGACGAGTTTCATCGCAAGCCATACTTCATTTGCCGTGGCAATGACCTTTTTTGCCATAGTCAATGCCTTTGTGCTTGTGGCGACTTTGCTGTGCGTTCCCTCGATGCCGGTAAGTGAAAGGCTTTCCTACGGGACGCAGTTGGGCGTATTGCGGAAACCAGTCGTTTGGTATTCCGTCATTGCATTCACATTCATCAATGGTGCTATGTTCGGCTTTTTCAGCTTTATGTCCGATTTCCTTAATCGGGTGACGGGATTTGCATTTGATACGGTCAGCGCATTGCTGTTGGTTTACGGCATAGCAAATATCGTTGGGAACGTCCTTGCCGGAAAGCTGTTTCCTGCAAGGAAGCGGTTGTATATGCTCGTCACTCCCATTATAATGTTTGTAGGCTATTCATTATTGTTCGCTTTCGGGGAACAAAGCGTGACGACAAGCCTACTGATTCTGCTTGCCGGACTGTTGGCCGGATTTGTCAATATCGTAGGACAATATATGATTTCCAATGCAGCTTCCGAAGCACCAGACTTTGCTAACGGCCTGTTCCTTACTGCCGCCAATTTTGGTACAATGGCTGGAACGGCTCTTTGTGGGGCATTTATTACAATGGCTGGCACACGCTACTCGCTGATGGGTACGTTGCTGTTCCTTGCGGCAAGCCTGCTGTTCATATTCGCAAGGCGTCATATTACCCGTAATACAACAGAACAATAAAAAACAGATAGCGATATGATTAAAAAGTATTTTTTACCGTTATTCCTGATTTTAGGAATGTCAATGACGACAAATGCCTGTTCTCCTGACAACGAGACAAACAGACCTGAGACTCCGGCACCAACGCCGGAGCCAACTCCGAACCCTGACGAGCCGTCCACGCCGCCAAGCGGAAACGGGCGTAGCTTGGTGGTATACTTCTCCTGCACGAACACCACCAAAGGCATTGCCGAGCGGATTGCCACTGTTACGGACGGCACGACATTCCGGATAGAGCCGGAAGTGCCTTACACGTCTGCCGACTTGGACTATAACAATCCTTCCTCGCGTGCCAACCGGGAACAGAACGACCCTTCCGCGCGTCCGGCAATCGCAAACACGTTGGAAGGTTTGGAGAATTATGATGTCGTGTTCCTCGGCTATCCCATCTGGTGGGGAGATGCCCCGAAGATAATCTCCACCTTCCTCGAAAGCTACGACTTATCGGGAAAAACGATTGTGCCGTTCTGCACGTCCCATTCCAGCGGCATCGGGTCGAGCGATACCGATTTGCATCCGCTTGCGCCCGGGGCTGTGTGGAAAGACGGCAGGCGGTTTGGCGGAAGCGAATCGGAAGAAGTCATCAAAGAATGGATAGACGGCTTGGGTCTGTCGTTCAATAATGGGAACAGCGATGTCAGTTCGTTCAACCTCGAAGCCGGAGTAAACGGCAACGCTCCGACCGTAAGGCTCAGCAGCGGGTATGATATGCCCATACTCGGACTGGGTACATACAGCCTGCACGGGGATGTCTGCAAGAACAGTGTAAAAGCGGCGTTGGCGAACGGATTCCGCAAATTCGACACGGCATCCATCTACGGCAATGAGGAAGAGATAGGAGAAGCCATCCGCGAATCGGACGTGCCGCGTGAGGAAATCTTCGTAACCACCAAACTCTATCCCAACCAGTATGCCAATCCCGAAGCCGCCATTGAGGAGTGCCTGCGCAAGCTGGACATCGGTTACATCGACCTGATGCTGCTCCATCATCCGGGCCCCAACGACGTGAAGGCATACAAGGCGATGGAGCGGTATGTGGCGGGGGGAAAGATTCGCTCCATAGGCGTGTCGTGTTATTACGTCAAGGAAATAGATGAATTCCTGCCACAAGTGGACATCAAGCCCGTGTTGGTTCAGAACGAGGTG
Organism: uncultured Prevotellaceae bacterium; assembly: GCA_905207705.1. GTDB lineage: Bacteria > Bacteroidota > Bacteroidia > Bacteroidales > Muribaculaceae > Avimuribaculum. The sequence goes on along the minus strand of CAJLMA010000013.1, from coordinate 15,203 downwards.
CATCCTTATTATCAGGACACCGAAGTGGTGGAACACTTGCATCGTCTCGGCATTGTCGTCGAGGCGTGGTATCCGCTTGGCGGGCGTGGACATCAGGGCGAACTGCTGAGCGACCCGGTATTGTCGGACATTGCAGCACGGCACGGCAAGTCGGTGGTGCAAGTCATCCTCCGCTGGCATTTGCAGCGCGGCGTGGTGGCCATTCCCGGTTCGAGCAATCCCGACCACATCGAGGAGAACATCTCTGTCTTCGATTTCAGTCTGAGCGATGAGGAAATGGCACGTATTGCCGCCCTTAACCGGAACGAGAAACACGATTGGTACTAATCTATAAAATTGGATGTTATGATTAAGTTAGCAAAAATAGAAGTAGAGCCGAGCCGTTTGGATGAGTACAAAAAGATACTGAAAGAGGAAATAGAAAGTTCCTTGTCGCTCGAAGAAGATGTGTACGTCCTTTATCCTGTGTGGGACAACGAATCCCCAAACCGATTTACCATACTTGAAGTGTACAAAAATCAAGAGGCATACGAGAGGCATTGCCAGACACCGCATCTTCGGAAATATTTTTTGGAAACGAAAAGAATGGTGAAAAGTCTTGAGATAACGGATGCTACACCTTTAATGGATAAAATTTGGATGAAATGAAAAAGTTACAATACATAATGATAGCGGCAGCAATGATACAATTGTTTTCTTGCAGCTCAACCGATAGCGTTGCGACGAATCTTCCCACCGACAATTTGAATGAGAATCTTGACAGCAATGCCGTGTTTCCTCATCATTCACCACTTGGCAAGGGTGTTGGGGCTTGTCCGGGACGTGTCGTTTGGAGTTGGGACAGGAAGTCGGTCGATTGGGGCGGCGAAGGCTATTGGTGGGAGCTTGACCATTTTAATGAAGCGTCCATACAGCGGCTTACCGATGACGGTATTGCACGATTGGCCAATGCTTCCGATGCAAAAGCCGGATGGCAAGTTCTTTTCACCTACAACAACCAAACACGGGGAAGAAGCGGCGGTTATCAGCAAGGACAGAAGATAGCCATCAAAGCGAACATCAACGGGGCGGCGGAATATGACGATGACCCACACGGACGCTCGCATGACAGCTATACAAACCCTGTTGTGTTGAAATGCTTACTGGTCTCGTTGGTAAAAGAAGCTGGAGTTGCCCCACAGGACATTACCGTTTACGATGTCACCCGTATTTTCCCCGACTATATGCAGGAGCTTTGCCAAACGGGTATCACAAAGGGAGTGCGGTTTATCGACCGAACCAACGGCGTGCCGGACACGAATACCCCGGTTGTTTGGTCGAACCACAAAAGCGGCGTGGCGAATTACCTGCCCACCTGCGTGACCGAAGCCGACTACCTTATTAACCTCGCCAACCTGAAAGGGCACAACTACGGCATCACACTGTGCGCCAAAAATCATTTTGGTTCCTTTATCAACGATTGGCGGATGCGTGCACCGCAGCAAGCCGGACTGCACGGCAATTTGACCCAGCGCAAAATGAACGTCTATTCGGTACTGGTGGATTTGATGGGTAACTATCAGTTGGGGACAAAAACCGTGCTTTATATGTTCGATGCTTTGATTTGTCCGTCGGAAAACACGGTGGCCATTTCGCCTGAAAATTCCATTTGGCAGCAACCGCCGTTTAACGGCGACTACACATGCAGCCTGTTTTTCTCGCAAGACCCCGTGGCGATAGACGGCGTAGGCGCGGACTTCCTGATGAACGAGCCTACCTGCACTTCCCTGAATAGTGCCTTGCGAGGCAATGCGACCGTGGAGAACTACCTACATGAAGCCGCCTTTGTATCTGACCCATCCTCAAAGACTCAATATCTGAACGGAAACGGTCAACCCATTGAGAACCTCGGCGTACACGAACATTGGAACAATGTACAGGAAAAGAAATACAGCCGGAATTTCGGGAAACCAGAGGGTATCGAGTTGATATTGGTGGATAACAATAATAAAAACGAGTAATCAAGGTGCTTCCGCCCCCAATCAAGGTATCGTCCAGCGAGACAATACCCTGTAACTTTGCAGCAGAAAATCAAATGTAATAAATAATAGAAAGAAAAATGGAAACAAACATGATTTATGACCAATACATTCCTACCCACATCCTTTTCGGGGCAGGACAGTTGAACAACCTCCACGCGCAGCCTATGCCGGGACGACGTGCGCTGATAGTCATTTCCAACGGGAAATCGACTCGCGCCAACGGCTATCTCGCACGAACCGAAGAACAACTGCACAAGGCAGGTGTGGAAACCGAAGTGTTCGACGGCATCGTCCCGAACCCAACCGTGGCAAACGCCGATGCAGGTGCTGCTGCAGCACGTCATTATAAGGCGGATTTCCTCGTGGCGTTGGGCGGCGGAAGCGTGATGGATTGTTCGAAAGCCATCGCATTACTGGCTACCAACGAGGGCGAGTTGTGGGATTATGTGGGCATCGGCTCCGGCAAAGGACAGCCGATAACCAATCGTCCGCTGCCCATTGTTGCCATCACCACCACGGCAGGGACTGGCTCGGAAACGGACGGTTGCGGCGTTATCACGAAAGAGGACACCAACGAAAAGGCGTTCATTATGCACCCAGCATTGTTCCCCGTGCTTGCCGTGGTCGATGCGGAACTGATGCTCTCCGTGCCGCCGCAGTTCACGGCATTCCAAGGCTTCGATGCCCTGTTCCACAGTGTGGAGGGATTCATCGCCACTACCGCCAACCTCATCAGCGATATGCACGCCCGTGAAGCCATCCGCAACATCGCCGAATACCTACCCCGTGCCGTAAAGGACGGCTCGGACTTGGAAGCCCGTACCCGTGTGGCATTTGCCAACACCTTGTCCGGCGCTGTAATGACACTGACCCTGCTGACCAGCGAGCACGGATTGGAACACGCCCTTTCCGCCTATCATCCCAACCTGCCGCACGGTGCGGGACTGATTATGATTAGCAAAGCCTATTTCAGTTACTTCGTGCGCCACCACGGTTGCGATGACCGTTTCATCGAACTGGCACGTCTGTTAGGGATGGCGGATGCCACGAAGCCCGAAGACTTCATCACGGCACTTGTCCGCTTGCAGGAAGCCTGCGGCGTGGCAGACCTAAAAATGTCCGACTATGGTATCACGCCGGACGAATGCGAGAAGTTTATGCGCAACACTCGTGAAGTGATGGGCATTATGTTCAACGGCGACCGCGTGCAGATGACGGACGAGGACATCGTGCAGGTATTCGCCGATTCCTACAAATAATCCTATTGTATGGAGAATGAAACACACATCACCCGACGCGAGGCTCTCAAAAAGATGGGAGCTGTCGCCGTCGGCGCGGCATTAAGCGCAAGCGGACTGAGTGCCGCCGAGAGTTTGAACATAACAGAGAAACGAAAAATGAAGGTAGTGGCAATCAACGGCAGTTCGCGCAAGGACGGAAACACGGCGGATATGTTGAACGTAGTCTTGCAGGAATTGGAGAAGCAAGGCATTGAAACCGAACACATCCAACTGACTGGGCAGACCATCCACCCGTGCAAGGCGTGTTTCGCTTGTGTGGGGAAAAAGAATTGTGTGTTCAACAATGACAGTTTTCAGGAACTATATCGGAAAATGACCGAAGCCAACGGCATCCTGTTGGGTTCGCCCACCTATTCGGCGGATGTGTCCTCCACGCTGAAAGCGGTCATTGAGCGTGCCAGTGTAGTAAGCGACACCAATCCGGGCATGTTCCGCCACAAGGTATGCGGAACGGTAGCCGTGGCACGGCGTGGAGGTGCGATGAATGTCATCGACACGCTCAACCACTTCTTCCTGAACAAAGAGACCTATCTGGTCGGCTCTATATATTGGAACATCGCCTACGGCCGTCTGCCCGGCGAGGCGTTAAAAGACGAGGAAGGCGTTGCCAATATGAAGAACTTGGGGCAGAATATGGCGTGGCTACTTGAAAAGATAAATGAACTATAAACAAAATTGAAAGAAAAGATTATGAAACGTACAATTATTACTGTGATGGCAGGTCTGGCAATGATGTCAAGTGCCATTGCCCAAAACACAAATGAGCGTATTCCCTCAAAAGGATTTGCCGTATTCTCGGCTACCGATTCATTTCACACGTATGAGTTTACCCGTCATGCCGTTGGGGACAACGACATACTGATTGAAACACTTTATGCCGGCATCTGCCACAGCGACTTGCATGCCGCGTGGGATGAACATACAGCGCACGGAATCAATGGGATTTACCCAATGGTACCGGGTCATGAGATAGCCGGACGTGTAGTGAAAGTAGGAAAGAATGTGACCAAATTCAAGGTCGGAGATTATGCAGGGGTGGGCTGTATGATAAATTCCTGCGGACATTGCGCATTTTGCGACATGGACAAGGAACAGTTCTGCGAGAATGGCACCACGTTCACCTATAACAGCATTGACCGTTACCATGACAATGAACCGGCAATGGGCGGATACTCCAACAATATTGTGGTGAGTGAGAAATTTGCTATAAAAATACCTGCCGATGCGGACATGAAACGGGTTGCCCCATTGCTTTGTGCCGGTGTGACCACATGGTCTCCGATACATTTCAGCCAAGTGAAGAAAGGCGACAAGGTCGCTGTAGCCGGATATGGTGGTCTGGGGCACATGGCAGTACAATATCTCGTAACGCTTGGAGCGGAGGTGACAGTGTTTGACGTTAGTGAAGAAAAACGTGCAGATGCTTTCCGCATGGGAGCCAGACATTATGTAAATGTGAACCATGCAGAAGAAATGAAAGACCATGACAACTCTTTTGATTTCATCATCAGTACCATCCCGGCTGAGTACAGCCCGCTTATATATGCCCGGATGCTGAAATATGGTAAAGGGGAAATGGCTATAGTCGGACTGCCGGAAACCGCTACTGTCAATGTAGCGGACTTGGCTATGGGAGGTGCGGCCAACCGCAAGATATACGGCTCGCTGATTGGAGGCATCAAGGAGACGCAAGAAATGCTGGACTATTCGGTGGAACACAACATTTATCCCGAAGTGGAAGTAATCAAGGCTGAAGCCTCTGAGATAGACAAGGCTTACCGCAATGTCCAAGATGGGAAAGTGAAATTCCGCTATGTCATAGACATGAGTACATTAAAATAAAAACAGCACAACAATGAAACCAATTATCCGAAATTTATTTGCAGCCATGCTGATACTAGCTGCAAATACCGTCAACATAATGGCACAAGAAAACCAAACAAAAAGCAATACAGTCATGAAAGAGAATTTGAACCTGACGCAAGAATGGGACAAGACCTTCCCGAAGAGCGACAAAGTGAACCACAGTAAAGTAACGTTTACCAACCGGTATGGCATCACGCTGGCTGCCGACCTCTATATCCCGAAGGATGCCACGGGCAAGTTACCAGCCATAGCCGTGTGCGGGCCGTTTGGTGCTGTAAAAGAACAGGCGGGAGGACTCTATGCCCAGACAATGGCCGAGCGGGGTTTCCTGACCTTGGCATTCGACCCTTCTTATACGGGAGAAAGCGGCGGAATGCCACGTTACACGGTATCGCCGGACATCAACACGGAGGATTTTTCCGCAGCAGTAGATTTCCTTGCCACCGATGAACGGGTTGATTCCGAGCGCATAGGCATCATCGGTATCTGCGGCTGGGGCGGACTTGCCATTACCGCTGCTGCAGCCGACCCTCGTATCAAAGCCACCGTCGCTTCCACGATGTACGACATGAGCCGTGTCAATGCCAACGGCTATTTTGATGCCGCCGACAGTGCCGAAGCCCGCAACAAACTACGCAAGACATTGGCTGCACAACGCACGGAGGATTTCCGTAACGGCACGCCGAAACCGGCAGGCGGCGTACCGGATATATTGCCGGCAGATGCCCCGCAGTTTGTCAAAGATTACTACGATTATTACAAGACGCCGCGTGGTTATCACAAACGCTCACTCAATTCCAACCAAGGACGGAATGCCACGGAAGCCATTCCTTTTATCAACTTCCCGCTGATGTATCGTGCGAATGAGATAGAAAACGCCGTGCTCATCATCCACGGCGAAAAGGCACACTCCCGTTATTTCAGCGAGGATGCCTACAAGCTATTAAAAGGCGACAACAAGGAACTGATGATTATCCCCGGAGCAAGCCATACCGACTTGTACGACCGGCTGGATATTATCCCGTTTGACAAGATTGAGGCTTTCTTCAGAAAGAATCTGGACTAACCTCCCTAAAGCACTTCTGTTTTTGAAATATAAAATGGAAGTGCTTTTAATTAGTTGTTTGCCATATAAGGCTTAGAAGAATGAATTAGTTTGCAGAATAAATTATCATTGCTGTTCAGAAATCAAGATTGGGAACAAGTAATACTCTAATATCGCTGTTTTAATGATAATGTCTATCCATTTTATAGGAAGCAAGTATCTTGTTTGTTGTAAATTAAAAATAAAAGGAAATGAATTTCGAACAACGACTACAACTTAAAATACTACTTGGATACCTGGTCACGTTTATTATAGGAATAAGCATGTTTTTTATTTTGTTGCATAAACGCGAACGAGTCGGGGAAATAAAAGCCGGAGCGGAAATTATCCGGCAAATGCGGCTTGACATCAGTGACACCCACCGCCACATCACCCGGCTTGCCATGTTAGGCTAGAGTGCCATAGGTTGGGACGAGGCTGACACTACTATCAGAACCAGCGTTTGCGTACCGACAGCCTGCTGCAAGCCTTGAAGCCTCATTGCACAGCGTATGTGCGTCCGGCACAGATAGACACCCTGCGCACCCTTTTGGCAGAAAAGGAAACTCATTTATTGCACATTAAGGAAGCGGTGGAACGGCAAGGGAATGCGGACAGCCTTTTAGTGAACCACCTGCCCGAAGTGGCGAAACGTGCCACCCGTGTGCGTACCGTCACGCAGAAAAAGAAAGGCATCGCGGGCTTCTTTAGGGGTAAGAAGCCCGTGCAAGTGCTCCCTTCCGCTAAGGAACTGCACCAATTCAGCGACAGCCTGATAACCCTACAACAGCGGCAGACAGCTGAGATGGAATCATACTCCGACAGTCTGCGTACTCGCAACCGGGCGTTGAACACAGAACTGGACAGGCTGATACGCAACTTTGACACTCAGGTGCAAAAAGCCTTTGTAGAACGGGAACAGAAGATAGCCGAAGCGCAGTCGTTGTCCGTGCGGCTGTTCACCATCACAATATCCGCCGCCATCGTCCTGCTGTTCGTCATACATCGGGAAATGAAGCGCAACGATAACGAGCGGAAACAGCGCGAGAAACTCATCGGCGAGTTGCTGGAGAGCAACGAGGCAAATGAAAAGCTGATAAAGTTGCGGCGCAACCTCATCCAAAACGTCACCCACGAACTGCGCACCTCATTGACCGCCATCAGCGGCAACGCCGAACTGCTACTGACCGACACGGTGGCGGACAGCCGTATGCGCCACGCACAGACCATCCATGATGCCGCCGGGCGCATGGCCGGGATGATAAACAGCCTGCTTGTGTATTTCCGTTTGGACAGCGGCAAGGAAACTCCAAGCGTCAAGCCATTCAAGCTGCGTTCCATCGCCGAGACCCTGCAAATAGAGTTCACACCGTTGGCGGACGGGGAACACCTTTCTTTCACGGTAGAGAACCGTGCGGACGGGATAGTAAGTGGCGACAAAAACCGCATACTGAGCATCGGAAGCAACCTGCTATCCAACGCAATCAAGTTTACCAAAAGCGAGACAGTCGCATTGAGTGCCGATTACAAGGACGGTACATTCACGTTGTCGGTGTCGGACACGGGAACAGGCATGACAAAAGAACAACAAGCACGGATATTCACCCCATTTGAGCAGTTGGGCAACGCCGTGACGGAAGACGGCTTCGGGTTGGGGCTTGCCATTGTATCCGATACGGTGAAACTGTTGAAAGGAAGCATCCGTGTGGAAAGCGAACCGGGCAAGGGAAGCCGCTTCACCGTGAGCCTGCCCTTACCCAAGGCGAAGGAAACAGCAATAAGCGAAAAGAAGCCTGAAAACCATGCGTCACTTTCCAATTGCAATATATTGGCGATAGACAATGACATTCTTTTGCTCAATATGCTTCACGACATGTACAGGCAAAATGGCGTGGAGTGCGACACCTGTCAAAGCGTGGACGAATTGACAGACCTGATGCGCACAAAGAACTACGACCTGCTGATAACCGACCTGAAGATGCCGGAGGTGAACGGCTACGAGGTGCTGGAACTCCTGCGCACGTCGGAAATCGGCAACTCACGAATCATACACGTAGTCGCCGCCACCGCCGCAGGCTATGTGGAGGAAGAAGAACTGAAAGAAAAAGGCTTCGCAGCCATGCTGCCCAAACCTTGCTCCATAGACGAGCTGCTGGCTGTCACAGAGCGTTGCTTCAAGCAGAATAAGACAAGCCGCATAGACCTCTCGCCCCTGCTCGTTTTCGGCGACAAGTGGCGAACATTGGAGAAGCTGGCAACCACGACGCAATCCGACATGGACGAGGTACGCAAGGTTGTGGAAACCAGGGACATGGAAGCGTTGGATAATTGGGTGCATCACCTCAGAAGCTCGTGGATGCTGATAAAGGCGGAACAGCCGTTGAAAATGTTGTATGATGCCATCCACAAGGAGAACATATCGGATGAAAATGTGCAGTCCGCTGTAGACGAAGTATTGGCACAGGGGAAGTTGATAATTGATTTGGCAAGGAAGGAGGCAGAATAATCGTCATTAAGGACAACGTCATCTATTCCGACTTTGTGTGCCGCCTGTTGGAAAACAAAGGATTTCATTGTATGGCTGCCTCTAACTGCAACGGCGTGCGGAAGCTGTTTGCCAAGATGCAGGGGATGACATCGTGCTTGCCGATATGCGCCTACCCGACGGTGACGGCATCGCACTGTTGGAAGAACTAAGGAAACAAGGCAGGAACAATCCCTACATCGTCATGACCGACTATGACGAAGTGCCCACCGCCGTCCGGTCGATGAAGTCGGGCGCGGAGGACTACATCCCGAAGAAACTGATTGAGGACAACCTTTTCCCGCTCCTGAAAACCTTGTGGAAAAGGATGGAGAGGCACGAGACACCGATTTACGAGCGGCAGAGCGCGGCTTTCCGCGAGATAGACCGCAAGATAAGGCTGGTCGTCCCAACCAATATGAGCGTCCTGATATTGGGCGAAAGCGGCACGGGAAAGGAACATATCGCCGAGAAAATACACGCAAGGAGCAAACGGGCAGGAAAGCCATTCGTAGCCGTAGATTGCGGACTGCTGTCAAAGGAGCTTGCCGCGTCCGAACTGTTCGGACACGAGAAATGGGCGTTCACAGGAGCCGAAAACAAGAAGCAAGGCTTCTGGGAGGAAGCCGCCGGAGGCACATTGTTCCTCGACGAGATAGGCAACCTGCCACCAGAAGTGCAGCAGATGCTGCTCCGTGCGTTGGAGTCCAAAATGTACAGACCCATGGGCGGCAGCAAAGACAAGAAAGCTGATGTCCGCATCATTGCCGCCACCAACGAGGACTTGCAGGCAGCTATCGCCGAAAAGCGTTTCCGTGCGGATTTGTACCAACGGTTGAAAGAATACACCCTGCACATACCGCAGTTGCGCGAATGCCGTGAGGACATCATGCCATTGGCAGACTTCTTCTTGAAACTTGCCAACAAGGAATTTGAAAAGCAGGTGAAATGCTTTGACGCGGAAGCAAGAAAACAGTTGCTCGCTTATACATGGGGCGGCAACGTAAGGGAACTGAAACGGGTCGTGCGCATGGCGGTGCTGCATACCGAAGGAGATACGGTCACGGCTGACACGTTGGAGCTTGACGAAACGCCATTGGCGGCTGACGCTTCACTTGCGCTAAACGACATGGAAAAGAAACAAATCATCCATGCGCTGGAACAGGCAAGGGGCAACCGCAAGTTGGCAGCAGCATTGCTCGGCATAGGGCGTACCACACTGTACAACAAGATAAGACTGTACGGCATAAAATACAAGGAATAGCCATAGAACACCGCAAGGTTGGAACAGGTTGCCCGACTTCGGAGAGGCAACCCGGCGGCAAGGTTTCGGGAGTAACCCGAAAAGCCTTCGAGTAACTCGAAGGACACCTTGCTGATTTCTCGTGAAATCAAAAATCCTTCAGCAAACGGATTAGAATTTGTGCTGTTATTCCGATTGTTCTTCGATGTCCAAGCTGCCAAAAGAAGAACGAATAATGCTGGCTATGCAAGTCTGAATCTTATTTGAGAATGCAGGGCAAAAAAACGGATTTTTACTTTCCTAAGATGCAGACAATAGCGTCAATCCGATGCCAATATATGCCAATTACAGCCAAAATCCGCCTTAGACCAATAGGAAAATGCAATTTTAGGCAAACACTTCCTCGCTTGTTCATAAGTGCATTGAACCAATGGTTTGCAGAACCGATGATGAACAGAAACGGATAATCAAGAAAGCCATTCCATACAGATAGGAAACAACATAGTTTCAATGATGCGCTGGTTTACTGTTGTGCTGTCGTACTGGTTTACAACAGTGAACTTCAAATAAAAGCATTAGCAATGGGATGCGGATTCAGAAGGGTGGAGTTTGGATAATGTAAAATCGGCAGCATAATGTATTTGCCTATCAACGTAGTAATGAAGCAACAAAGGAATGGTGCAATAAACAAAAGCGTATGCATACACACGCAGGTCTGCAATCCTGCCCGCACTCTAACCTGCCTGCCGTCTTGCTTGCTTGCCGGTACACAGGCAGACAAGCAAACCTGCCAACAGGCCGCTCCGCGAACAGATAGGCTTAAATATAATGTGGAACTGTATGGGATTAAAGGGGTAGTGCTTTTTTGGTGGCATCGCAAGATAAGCAACAAATGTACAATAATGGAAAGATGTTCGATTTTCTCTATTTTTCAGAGGAATAGTTTTGGCAATAAGTGCGGAAAATGTTACTTTTGCAAATGAGAAAAGCGTTCTTTTGATTAGTGCAGAACATTGCAGAATATAGAAGCTCGCTGGTTTTCAAGTTGTTATCTATCAAGCTAACAATCTTTGTAAGTTTCTTGTTTTCAATGAGTAAGAAAAATTGATATGTCTTAGGCCGTGAAAGCTGATGTGCTTCTGGATTCCGGCTTGCTTAATCCATTTTTTTAGAGGATGTTGTGTCATGCTCCGTTGTAATCCTTTGAAAACCTTTCCCGTATCGGGTGTGCCGCACAGTTCGTATGCTTCGTTACTGATAGGGAGAGTTGCTTCCGTCTGTGTCTTTTGTGTACGGACGCGGAGGCAATAGCCTTGGTCGGGAGCGATTTCAAAATCTTCCCATTGCAATTTCAGAATGTCACTGATGCGCAATCCTGTAAGGCAAGCGAAAAGAGAGGCTGCTTTGAGTACAGGGATGTCGCAAGGCGTAGCTGCAAGCTGCTTAACTTCATCCAATGTGAGATATTCCTTTTTTACATCTTCCGGCTCAATCCTATCCAAGAAATCATTGATGTTCTCGTGAAGCCACTTATCACGGTAGGCAATATTCAATAATCCTCGGAATGTGGAGTAGTAGCCGGAGGCTGAATTGAGTGAAATCGGACGGTCGGTGTGTTTGAGCTGTTTGGCATTTAGCAAGTATTCGCGGAAACGCTTGCACAAATTCACGTTCACTTCGCCGAAAGTACATTTGCCGATGCAGTAAGTATACATTGTTGATTATCAATAGTATAGCGCTCTGAAAGGTACAACCAACAAGTTGGCAAGTATCTGAGAATGTGTAAGTTATTGATTTTTAGCACCATTCTCGGCTTGTACCTCCATTTTGGAAAGTAAAAGTAAGTGTAATTTCTTGAATATCAAAATGTGCGGTACAAAAACTTGTGAAAAATGCCGTTTTTTGATGAGAAAAGGTACAAAAATGGCTCTGAAACCGATGTCGGAATCAGAACCATAATTTTGTGCAGATTTTAGCATTTCACCACAGTCTCTATCAATGGAGTGCTATAGAAAAAATATCGAGCAGTTGGTTGCTTTTGCCGGATTATTCTATACTTTGGGTTTAGAACAAAAAAGTAAAGACAACCAATAAATACATGGCAGAGTTTGTTTGTTGTTCCGAAATGAATGTTTCCGAAACAGCGGTTTCGGATTTGTAAATGTAACACACTTTTTACATTCAAAACAATTTTGCAGGATATTTTATAGTATGCTCTATCTTATTAAATGGTGGACACATTCAAAGATTCGGCTCCAAGTGTTTTTTACAAAAATCTCAATATGATATTCCTGAAAAGAGTATTTTTGTAAAATACAACATTGTGCAGCATTAATAACATAAATAATCTCATATATATGGATAACACAACGATTGACAAGATTCATCTTTGCTTAAACGAAATATCAATATGCAAGCAACTATTTGATTCCAAAAAAGTCGATGATGTTTGTGGACGTTTACTAAGTATCTATATTATGATACGTGCTGATGACATTACAAAAATGTGGAGTCATTCGCTTCCAAAAGGAGAAATTGAGCGAATACTCTCAGATGAAATCAAAAATAAGTACAACTGTAAGTTCAGGCATATCAGAGATAAATTGGGCGCTCATTATCAAACAGTTGCAGAAGATAAGACTATTGATATTTTTGAGAACTCAAGAATATTTAGAAGCTTTGATTACGGCTCTATTTCAGAATTTATCGATGAATTATTTCTTGCGGAAAATCTCATAGAAGAAATAGAGACTGAATATATAGGATTCGAGTTTTTGGATGATTTCAATATGGCATTAGAAGCTATAGATACTCTTTATGCAGATGACAAAGCAAGCATCACAAACAGCGCTTTGGAATTATTCGGTTTCAATAAAGGTGGAGTTATCACTTTCTCAAACGAGCAGCGTAAGGCACAATTCTTAAAAGGAATTGAGCTTATGGCAAGTTATGCTTATACTCTCGTAAACAAGCCCTATTGCAGCATCGTAATTAAAAGATTATTCAAGAGACTACTGATATGTATAATATATAACTATCATGATAATCTATATACACGTAAAGAGATTAAGCCTGATAAAGAACAATACGAAGAGGGCTTTGATCTCATGTACAAGAACCTTTATACCCCCAAAGACAATAAAAAACTTTTAGATTCAGTATTTGAGGATTTTGAAAGACTATATCGCACAAACGAGTTTTTCAAGAAAAACCGCAAAATAAGAGACCGCGCTTGTGGACATTTTGATGAAAAAAGTAGTATTACAGAAATAAATACAATACTGGACAGTTTGAGCATTGATGAAATGTATGAACAATACACAAACATGCTCAATCTGTTTAATTTTATATGTAAAAATATTTTTTTGCTAACCCCACTACGACTTCCACCTAGATCAATCATTTACAATTCACAAATGATAAGCATTGAAGGAGTCACCAATTATTATGGGAAAAAGTTGGAAGAAATTGCAAGCCTAAAGACTATGTCCCCTGATGAGATTTTGGCATCATTAAAGCAAAAAGATAAACATTACGGCGAAGCATGTGCTCAAATGAACAATATACTGTTCACTAGTGATTTAGAGCAATATAATCAAATGATTGCAGCCATCACATTGCGTTTACGGGAAATGGATGGCATTGAAGCAGATTTGCAAGACATAATAGAAGGATTGCATAAAGCAAGAAGAGGATTTCCAAGTAGACTTCAACGGACAATCCTGAACATGTTGAGAGACCGAGAGATTAACCAGAATATAAAATACCATCTGTTCTGCATCCTCACCTCTATTTGCACAGCAGACAGCGATAATGATATTAAAAGCAATCTGCAAAGATTGACAAGAAACGATTGTTATTCTATAAAATGCCAAGCATTTATAGGGTACCTGCATTACCTGACAAGCGACAGGCCATACAACATAAACAATAGCAGACAACCACATACTGTAGATGAGGATTTTGCAAATCGTATTTATAAAATCGAGAATCCTATTGAAGCGTTGGGAATATGGATAGCACTTAATCAACACTGGGTGCTTGATAGTGACTATTCATTCATAAGAAAAAATGAAACTCACTACGATAGATTCCTGAAGGACGGTTTACGCAAAAGCATACAGGCATATTACACATACTCAAATACAAACAATGATGAAGAATTGAAGTTATGGGAAAAATATGAGACAACCAAACACTACTTATTGTTGCTATACAGAATCGCATTGTTTGAAAAAACAAAGAATCAGAAGTCAAATTTATTTCTCGAACTATGGAACAACAACTGTTTCATCAGATATCGTGCAGATATATACGAATCATTCGGCGTTGGTCTATTGACGGAATTAAGTGGTAAAATAGACACAGCAGAAGAGATTTTCAAAGCAATACTTGAAGATAACCCCATAAACAGAGATGCAATTGAAATGCTTGCCGAATTCAAAAAGAGAAATAATATTGAATGACCCTACAGAGTAAGCATAGTAACTTGTAGGTTACATAGAGGCTTTTGGTTACTATTTTATCTTGTTCTCTCATAATAATCTGCTCTACAATAATAAGATAATAGTTGTAGAGCAGATATTGCGTTGTGATATTCATCTAATCTTCACATTGGGTGATGTTTTGTTGTATTTGATTTCTTAATCTATTCAGACAAATAATTTACTGCTAATGTTTTAATAGTTTAAAGCCAGCTCTTACAAATCTCATTAAAATGATATTTTTTATCGTCCTGAATGGGTTTTTAAGTTCAACTTTTCTTAAAAAACTTTCAATGTAATCTACCGAATACGAATTTATGACAATTGTGACAGCAGCCGCTATTTTTTAAGATAGCCATAGTAGCAATAATTTGAATAGAAAAAGAAGTGTTATTTCTTTTATTGTTCAAAATATTACTATATTTGCAGTATGGACAGGCAATTAAATGAAATAGGAACTATTCCAGTAACGACTTCAATCATTGAATCGTTATATCCGGAACTTAAGTCTGCGAATAAGAAAGTGACGTGGCTTGAGAAGCAGGGGCTTATCATAAGACTGAAGCGTGGGCTTTATGTAGTCAACCCCGAATATTCAGGAAAGACTCTATCGAGTGAGTTGATTGCCAATCATCTCTATACACCTTCGTATATTTCAATGTCTACTGCACTACGATATT
>CAJLMA010000012.1 GCA_905207705.1 uncultured Prevotellaceae bacterium | reverse complement strand
GACAATGGAATAGGTTCTTCCTATGAGCCTCATACGTTTTCCCTTTTAAAAGGGGGCGAGAACATTTCCAACTATAGCTGGAGATTCCTTTTGAAGGACAAACAAGGTAATTATGTCCAAATATTCAATGGGACAGGCGAGAATTTCACCATTGCTGAAATTTCATCTCCCGACAATTACCTTGTCAATGTAAACGGGGATTTGGAAGGCCGGATAGAATGCGACTACACCTTGGCCGGCAAGCGGTACAGTGCCATTCCGTTCACGCTCTCATTGGAGTTGGAACCAATCATCTTTTCCATTGACGATATCACTGTTGTCAATAGCGTTCCGTATGGATTCTACTTAACTTTCACTGTCCGTTACGCCGGAGCCGATTATGTTTCTGTAGAGGTTGAAGAGGAATATAGCACGACCCTTAGGAATTATCGATTTGATGAGCCATATATCGCCCATGTAAAAACAGGAAATATTTCAAACCTCTATTATAGCTGGGTGTATGTCATTGTTTCCAACAAATATGGCACTGCTCAGGAAACTATGGAATTTGCTCCCGTTTCCGATGAAACAGAGCCTGACATATCATTAGATATCCCAGATTCCCATATTGTAAAAATCATTTTATACAATATGGACGGAACTCCAATATTTAGTGGAACTCCATCTGAATTTGAGAATCAGACATTCAAGCGTGGTATATATATAAAAGAAGTAATATTAGACAATGGCGAATCCAGAACCTCTAAAGTATTATTTAAATAATAGACTTTTGTTTCTATTATTGACGTTTCTTGTGTTTTCAATTAATGTAAAAGCGGAAAGCAATGATGTGCTTGAAGTGACGGCTTCTAATGACAACTCATTAATTCAAGACATCACATACGACTATCAATTGTTCCATAATGATGACTCAGAACTTGACTGTGCCGGCACGTTGAGCTTATCAATCTCTTTGCCGGAAAATACAAGCTACTTGATCTTTGAGCGCACACCTTCTCACACGACATATTCTGACCTAAACGATGTGATTTTCAGGATAAAAACATACTATTCCATTACATCAAATATAACCAAACCAGACATGTATTGGGGCACTTATTTTAGGGTGTACGCAGTTCTTTCGAACTGGGACATAGTATATTCTCCTATATATTCAATAAATGATTACATTAGTCCACAAGACTTGAATTTGCTCCTGTCATCCGTAGAAGGCACAGAGATTAATGAAACAGGCTTGCATGTTGAAAATAAAAACTTATATGTGAATGCTCATGAAACTCTGTCTCTTTCCGTTTTTGATTTATCCGGGAAACTCCTATTTACAGGGGAGATACAACAATCAGCAGTGATACCACTTGATAATACATCTTCCCCTGTCATCATAGTAACATATAGAACCTCAAGCGCAACCAAAACAATAAAAATGCTAATACAATGAACAAAATCATTTCATTCATGGCCTTTCTGGCAATTGCAATGAATGCAATTTCAGACGATTATGTCGATGAAATCCACGATGTCCAAATAATAAGGCCATTTTATGATGCATATGCAGCAACCTGTCCATAGGTGGTATTTTTAATCGCCTGTGACAACTCGCCAATCGTTCAAGCTGCCCAAGCACCGCTGTCAAACCAGATAACTATTTTTAATTTCACTTCAAAAGCCGGCAATTATTTCAATATCTCCGATTTTAATGCTATTTTTGCATCTCAAAATCACCATTACTAAGATGTTAGAAAAAATACAACAACTCAAAGCCGAGATAGAAGCCGCCGAGGCTTCAAGCAACGAGGCAATAGAGGCTCTTCGCATAAAGTATCTCAGCAAAAAAGGCGCAATAAGCCTGCTTTTCAATGACTTCCGTAATGTACCGAATGAACAGAAGAAGGAGATAGGACAAAAGCTGAACGAGCTAAAAAACATGGCAACTGAGAAAATAAATTCTTTAAAAGCCCAGTTTGCCGACAAAGTAGACGACAATACCGATATTGACTTGACTCGCAGCGCTGCTCCATGCAACATAGGAACTCGACACCCACTGTCGCTTGTTAAGGAAGAAATAATAGCAATATTCTCGCGTCTTGGATTCACAATCGCCGAAGGCCCTGAAGTAGAAGACGACTGGCATGTATTCTCATCGCTCAACTTCGCCGAAGACCATCCTGCACGCGACATGCAAGATACTTTCTTCATTCAACGCAACCCCGACATTCTGTTGCGCACGCACACATCCTCGGTTCAAACACGAGTCATGGAGCATTCCCAACCGCCTATCCGCATCATCTGCCCGGGACGCGTTTACAGAAATGAGGCAATTTCTTACCGTGCACACTGCTTCTTCCACCAAGTAGAAGGATTGTATGTAGACAAAAATGTAAAATTCACCGACCTCAAGCAGACACTATTATACTTCGCACGAGAAATGTTCGGACCTGAAACAAAAATACGCCTGCGCCCGTCTTATTTCCCATTTACCGAGCCATCGGCCGAAATGGATATCTCATGCGACTTGTGCGGTGGCAAAGGTTGCAACTTCTGCAAGCACACCGGCTGGGTTGAAATCCTTGGCTGCGGCATGGTCGATCCAAACGTGCTTGACGCTTGTGGAATCGACAGCAACATATACTCAGGATTTGCGCTCGGAATGGGCGTTGAACGCATCGCCAACCTTAAGTATCGCGTAAAGGACCTGCGCATGTTCTCCGAAAACGATGTGCGCTTCCTCGAAGAATTCAAGGCGGCACATTGATTGTAAAGAGCTTAGACAAAATTTCCATACACATAAAATGTGCCGTCGATAAAAATCTTCGGCACATTTTTCATTTATAATTTCCAACTCTCGATGACTACGAAAGAACGATATGACGGGATTATCGAATGGTTCAATAAAAACATGCCCGTGGCCGAAACCGAACTGCATTACAAAAATCCCTACCAACTGCTTGTGGCTGTAATCCTCTCGGCTCAATGCACCGACAAGCGCATCAACATGGTGACTCCTGCGCTTTTCGAAGCCTATCCCACTCCTCAAGACATGGCAAAAGCATCGGCCGACGACATATTTGAATACATCAAGAGCGTCACATTTCCAAACAACAAAGCCAAGTCGCTTGTCGGAATGGCAAACGCGCTCGTCGACAAATATGACGGAAAAGTTCCCGACAGCATGGACGAGTTAATCAAAATACCAGGAGTGGGCCGAAAGACAGCCAATGTGATACTCTCGGTAGTGTTCAACCGTGCAGCAATGGCTGTTGACACTCATGTGTTCCGTGTTTCAAACCGTATCGGCCTTACCGATGACTCCCCAAACCCTCTTGTAACAGAAAAGACTCTCGTGGCAAATATCCCAAACGAACTCATAGGCAAAGCCCACCATTGGCTCATCCTGCACGGACGATATGTCTGCACGGCAAGAAAGCCCAAATGCCATGAATGCGGCATAAGACCTTATTGCAAATATTACGCATCAGCCACCACAGAGCATTGACAAGACCTCTCCTCTACTTGAATAACGGCAATTGCTCAAGCATCATCTTCAATCGCATAGCCGTCCGGGGCATAGGTTCAGCAACTGTCAGACCCACGATCTCTTTTTCCGAGGCTATGTCATTTATGACTCTTACTACCTCGGCTATTTTCATGCCGTCGGGTACTACGCCCACTGCTGCTATTATTTCGGCAGGATCAAGCACATCCATGTCGAAATGGATCACGACTTTGGATGCACCACACGACCTAAGCCAATCAACAAGTTTGCTACTGTCGTCAGCCACATCTGCCGGAGCCAGATACTTGATTCCATATTGTTCCTGACGCTTCTTTATTTCATCACGTTCCCAGTCGCGCAAGCCGACAAACAAAATCTTTTCGGGAACAATGCGAGCCGGAAGCAAGGACATTATCTTTTCATCACCAATTCCCATACAAGCCGTTACCGCCATTGCATGATACCCGGCATAAACGTCACCCGGAAATGTTATGTCGGGGTGCGCGTCAATCCAGACCATCGCCACATCGCCCTCATATTTTCTCGCAAGCCATGTAAAAGGAACGACACTCACCGAGCATTCCCCACCAAGGGTGACAATCCTGTCGGGGTTTGCGACATCAAGCATGTCAAGAGCAGCCTTTGTCTGGATTGCTATGTCATCACGGTCAAGAATGCCATCAGTTGAGACACGCTCGCACTTGTCGGTCTTGACTGGCACAGTCAATGCATCCATTCCATTGTCGGGCGACAGGAAATCAAGCAATTGCGCCCCAAGATAGTAACCACGCGCAGCCACACCGGCATCGCCAACTTCAGGAATCCATCTCGCCACATCCCCACCTTGCCACTGAGGGTAAATCAACTTTATAGTCTTCATAATCTACTTTTTTTTATAATTATACCGAGACATCATCAGCAAATATACCACATATCAAGCATAATTAGAAAAAGTCCCTCAACTTTCACACAGTTTCAATGGATATTATCTCTCCATCAAGCACCATTTAGAACAATTTTGCATGAACGTGATACATTTTATTTGCATATTACGGCAATTTTAAGTAAATCTACATAAGAAACATAACTATTTGATATTATGCAAATTAAAAGGATTGCCTTGTTTCGGGTAATAAGTTGTTTACTTTTCAAGTAACTCTTTTCGTTTGCAAACAAACAATAAATCCAGCTTTACCGTCTACATTTTGATATTTCATAACAACTGATTAACGTATTATATGGACATTTGGATTTGTTGTATAAATCAGTCATCACAAATGCTAAATTAAATTCGTCCTTTATTCAATCTTATTTGCAAATCTCGGAGGATTTTATGTAGCAATTTTGTAATTGCAATACCATTTCTCAATGGAGCAAACGGATTATTATTATTCAACCTTGATATTAACTCATCAACATGCTCCTTAATATTTGATATAAATATTTGATATGGCATCATACTTTCTCCTTCCACCCATACATCCTCGTCTCCACCGAACTGATACTTTTGCCAAACAAAATAAAGTGGATATTTATACATATTAAATGTGGTTTGTACTAGCTCTACAATTTGAAAGTCTCCATGAGCAATTGCTTGCGATACAATGGCATTTTTTGTCTGTTCAAGAGCATGAATCAAGTGATATAATTCATCTCTTGTAAAAAAGCATTCGTTCTTTGGGGGAAATACTTTCCTTATGTTGGTTGTACAAAGAGCATTCAAAACAAAATTGTCCATTAAACGAGAGTGTCCTGCCCCATTACGCTTTACCGCTTCTATTATTTCATCGCAATCTTCCTCTCTCAATAAATTCCTTGTAGAAATTTCATCAAATGGATTATTGTCAGACTTAATATACTCATCTATTTTTTCTTTAGCAATCATAGCACAGTTATACGCATAGTCTAAATTGCCTATCTTATAGTTACATGATGCCATCGCCATTATTATTTTAATTTTTAATGGTGTAACTTCTGATTCCAATTTGTTAGCTTCAATTAAAATTTGAAGTGCGTGTACAATATTCCATGCTCCTTCGCTATTATGCATAGAATCATTCTCTCGAATGAGAGTAGTTGCTTGTTTAAAAAGATTTTCAGAGTTCATCGCTGGTGGTTTTCGAAATAATTTTTAAACAAGTTGAAAAATACCCGAAAATTCTACAAGCCGTAGAGGATTAGGTGTAGCAAAACGAAGTATCCCATTTTGTGGAAATATATTGCAGACAACAGGCGTTGACATAACACCACTAACACAATCTATGGAGCGAAGTCTACCATACTGCACCCTATCTTCTAACAAATCATCAAAAGCAGTAGCAAATGAAAATTGATCATCAATATAAGTTGAATTATTGCTTATTTTAAAAACTACCCCTCTGAATTGTGAATATTCAGATGAAACATGTATGTTACACATCGCACGTTGGATGCAACGCCCATTCTCATAAATTTCATAACTTGTTGCATCAAAATTGAAAGAATGATGCAAAAACGAATTCAATAAATTGTTCATGTCGTATTAAAGTTTAAATTTAAAAATGCAAATTTCCAGTAATCAAGTTTTTAAGTAGATGACGATATGAAATCAACATCTTCTCTACAACTTTTTCGGAATTAGGGATAATACCATAGAAATTAAATGGATTCTCAGCAGCAACACCTGTTATAATTTGATTTAAGGTATTAATTGTGTCTACCTTAAAGGCTTGATAATATAATAAAGATGTTGTTGGAAGCGTGATTTCCTCTACATTCCCGAATCCGTAATATTCCCAAATTACCATTAGTGGGTATTTCAAACTTTGATAGCCTTTGAGTATTTGCAAAGCTTGTACTGAAGAAAATTTAGAAGATGCTTGTTTAAACACTTCCATTGTCAAAATATCCACAGTAGCACATAATTTTCCAAATTCCTCTCTTGAATAAGGAAATCCATCTAATACATGTTCATTCATAATATTAACGTATGGTCTCACAGCCCCTATTTTGACCATTTTATCATATACACAGAAAGCGTGGAACTGCAATACTTATACATCCTAAGTTGACGGTCCTGAGAAAACCTTGTGTACAGATGTAGTAATAGCAGCCCACGCTATAGCGTGAGAACCACTATGCTATCCTTGTACACGTTTGAAAGTTTCTCAGGTTTTCAACTTACAAGATAAGCATAACGCTTCTTCTTTTTTCAATATGTCCTTGGAATGAGTCGCCTCAATCCTGCTACAAATGTAGTGATTTTTCCCAATAATCTCCTACTTTCTAATAATTTGTTTGTTTCATTGGCATTCGCTGATGTTGTCATATTATTAACCGGAATAGAAACACGAGAAATAAACTAAACACTATTAAACTCCCCAACGAACAACAATTCATAGACTACTGCTTATCACTCACCTTGAAACGAATCCCCAACATCATCCAAACTTTTGTGATTTCTTTATACCCAGCTAATTCACAGGCACGCCTATATTAATCTGCCAATTTCCTGCGGTTATTACGGCTATTTTGAGTATTTTTGCACCGGGTTACGAAATTTTTCACGGCTTTTATAGCAAGTGTATCATATTTCAATTGCTGATTCTAAATGAATGAACTTTTTCTACTGATAATTGAAGTTATCGGAACTATGGCATTTGCCATAAGCGGCATCAGGCTGGCAGCAGCCAAGAATTTTGATTGGTTCGGAGCCTACTCGGTGGGACTTGCCACAGCCATTGGCGGAGGAACAATGCGCGACCTTCTGCTAAACACAACACCGTTCTGGATGAACAGCAGTTGGTATCTTGGAGTCACAGGCCTGTCGCTTGCAATAGTAATCATATTCAAGAAATACCTTGTCCGACTGAATCAAACATTTCTCTTGTTCGACACGATAGGACTTGCACTTTTTGTAGTAATCGGAATTCAAAAAACGCTTGCATTCGGATTCCCCATGTGGACGGCCATTTTCATGGGCACTATGACAGGTGCACTGGGAGGCGTGCTACGCGATATTTTCATAAACGTCGAACCGCAGATTTTCAGGAAAGAAGTATATGCCACGGCATGTATAGCAGGAGGTATCGTCTATTGGCTGGCAATGCTCGTAGGAGCCGATGACATCGTGCAGCAATTGTCATGCGCTGCAACTGTCATAATTCTACGCATCCTTTCGGTACGCAGGAAATGGTCGATTCCAATATTGCGCAACTACGCCGATTGATACCGCACATTGATTAACGAACACTCACATTCTGACATAAAATCCAATGATTAAGAAAGAACAAGCTAAAACAACATCCATACAATTGCTGAAATATGGCCTTGTGGGCATAAGCAATTCACTGATTACATTGGTCGTAATTTTCTTATGCAATGAAATCATAGGACTAAAACTGATGCTTGCCGACGTGATAGGATATATTGCCGGCTTGATAAACAGCTTCATTTGGAACAAGAAATGGGTGTTCAAGTCGCACAACCGCATTGAAAAAGAAATGGCTCTTTTCATCGGAGGATTCTTGATATGCTTCGGCCTGCAATTTGTCACAGTGCTCGTCCTGCGCAATCCGATGAAAGCCCTTGAAATAAGCCTGCTGAGTATCGACTCTGAGACATTTGGAGAATATGTCGCCGTGTGCATCGGAATGGTCGTATATACATTGAGCAACTACGCGTATAATCGTTTCATCACATTCAAATAACGACAATATTGCGACATGTCAACAAAAATCAGTACCGACATAGCATTACTGTCATTTCTTGCCTTGATTGTGGCGGTTATAATATTTCCCATTCTCGACAACCGACCTTTAAGCCAACACGAGCTATTTCTGTTGCAGCAAATCAACGCAAGTGAAACTGCAGGCAATCTCGGAGAAATATTCCGAAGCGGCAACAACCTGTTCATGCAGGCCTACGCCCACATCGTAATGCTGATTGAAGGATTGATTCCGGGAATCAAAGGCGCATTTCTATTGCGATTGCCGGGAGCACTTGCCATTACGGCTCTTACCCTGTGCCTATTCCGTTTTGACGGCAACATTGACCGGCTCAACGCTTCATTCCTTGCATCTTTGCTGTTCCTGTCGAGTATGCTCATAATGAATCTCACATTCCAAGCATCCGAAATAACAATTCCGGCATCCTTGTTCATACTTGCACTCATGAGCCTTTATCACTGGCTCAATCACCCATCCAAACGTTACTTCTGGCTTGTTGTAGTCACTGCGGCCATTTCAACGGTACTGATAGGAGCGACATCCCCTATTGCGCTTGCATTGATGGCTTATGTATTCATCATAGCCTCAAAACGATATTCGGCCAAGTCTTACCTGACAATAACGCTTGCGCTCCTGCTTTCATGCGCAGTGGCTTTCCTTGCCATATATGTGCTCGTCGGAGACACTGTAATAGCAATGAACATATTTGACATAAGGCAGCAACTCGCAATGTCTCCCGAATCGAGCATGGCAAATGTCTTTTTTGAATATATCGTACTTGCGTTGTTTCCATGGTCGATACCCCTCATCATTTCAATACCCTGGCTTGCACGCAACCCACGATGGATATACGACAAATTCCTTAATCTCGGGCTGCTGCAACGTTATTCCATAATAATATTCCTGTTCTCGTTGCCATTTTTATTCTTTGCCACCGACCTCACATTCATCCTGTTCATAGCATCGATGTTTTTCAACATGCCGCTAATCGGCAAATATGTCTTGCGGCAATTCCACCACCACCCTAATGTATGGAAGACTACCGGCACAATCTTTGCTGCCATTGTGGCATTGATGACGATAATTTTCATTATCTTGAAATCGGGCTACACGATAACGATAGGGGCATGGAGCATATCAATGTCCGACGGATGGAGCGGATGGAGCATCTTCTTGACAACAGCCATACTTTTCAGCATATACACGCTGTGGCGCAATACAAGGGAAATAAAGAACAACAACAGATTCATGTATAACATCATATTCATGTACCTCATAGCTGCAATACTGGCCAACGGCTACATTATAGGCAACATAACAATTACAGCGACAGCCATATAGGACATGACTGTTATTTATTACGAGACTCAATCGCAAGCAAAAACTGCTTTCTCTCCACACCTCCGGCATACCCTGTCAATTTGCCATTGCTGCCTATAACCCTATGACATGGCACAATAATGGCAATCTTGTTGCGAGCATTGGCCATTCCTACAGCACGCACCGACGAAGGCTTGCCGATTGCCGAGGCTATCTCGCCATAAGAACGGCTCTCTCCATAAGGGATAGTAAGCAACTCCTCCCACACGAGTTTTTGGAAATCAGTTCCTTCAAGCACCAATGGCACGGTAAATTCCTTGCGTTTACCGTCAAAATACTCTTTCAACTCGCTTGCGGCCAACGATGTGAACTTATTGCCCGAAAGTGACATATTGCATGTTTCCGATTCATCAACAAACCGACATTCGGTAAGTCCGGCATCGTTTGCAACGAGCAGGATGTCGCCTATCGGCGATTTCACCAGTTCTCGACCGTCACAACACTCGGCAACTTCGCTCACTTCTACAACCGCGTCGCATGCATCTGCTTTCAGGCCGAAAGAAACGGCCACTTCCATCATATACTTTCGAGCCTCGTCATGATTGTTGGCAATCTTACCGTCAAGAATGGCATTCTTGATGGCTTCCTTTATCTTACCTACCGTGCTGCAAGGCTGCAAGTCAAACGTTGCCATAATCTCCTCTCCTGTCACAGGAGGCTGGAAATTACGCACCCTGTCTTTTTCTTCAAGTTCAACGAGCTTGCGGCGCACAAGCGCGAAATTCTCGCTATAACGCCTCACCTTCTCCTTATTCTTGGATGTTATGTCGGCATTGCACAACAACATTAAGTCGTCGATATCGTCGCCGGCATCAAATAGCAACCGTCTTACAGCCGAATCGGTCACTTCATCCTCGACAAGCACAATCGGGCGCATGTGCAACCCCACAAGTTTGCCCACATATTTCATCTTCTCGTTCAATGGCAGGCGCATTCGCTTGAAAATGCGCGGCACCATCTTTTCGCCAATGAAATTGTGGTTGTGGAACGTCCACCCGAGTTTTGCATCATAGCGTTTTGTTGCTGGTTTTGCAATGTCATGAAGCAATGCAGCCCATCTGAGCCACGCATTATCGCTTTTTTCGGCCACATTGTCAAGCACTTGCAATGTGTGATAGAAATTATCCTTATGACCTCGCCCGTTCACGACTTCAATGCCTTTCAATGCAAATAGTTCAGGGAATATTATTTCAAGCAATCCGCACTCGTCGAGCAACAAGAATCCACGAGAAGGCTTGTCGGCCTTGATAATCTTCATAAGCTCGTCGGCAACACGCTCACGCGAAATTATCGAAATGCGCTGCCTGTTACGCCCTATCGCGGCAAATGTTTCAGGATATATGTCAAATCCGAGTTGCGTCGCAAATCTTATGGCTCGCATCATCCTCAACGGGTCGTCCGAGAATGTGACATCAGGATCAAGCGGCGTGCGAATGATTTTTCTATTAAGGTCGCCGATTCCGTCAAAAGGATCGAGCAATTCTCCAAACCGGCCGTTATTGACGCACAACGCCATTGCGTTTATCGTGAAATCACGCCTTTTTTGATCATCGTCGAGCGTTCCATCCTCAACTATTGGGTTACGACTGTCGTGCGTATAGGATTCCTTTCTTGCTCCGACAAATTCCAGTTCAAGTCCGCGAAACTTCACTTGCGCTGTACCGAAATTACGGAAAACGGCAATCGAGGCTTTCTTGCCCAAAGTCGATGCCACTTTCTCGGCTACTTCTATTCCGCTACCGACTGTCACAAAGTCGATGTCCTTTGAGTGGCGATGCAAAAAAATATCGCGCACATAGCCTCCAACTACATAACACTCTCGCGATATTTCATCACACGCATTACCTACAACTTTGAACACCGGATTGACAAGATGACTCAACACCAACTCCCTATCATAAAAAATATCCTGCATAAAACACACTTATTCGCTCAATTCTTATGGAACGCGCTATTTATAACAAATGCAAAATTACACAATTTTTACAACATAACGTCATATACGCCTGCAACCACAATGCCTCAAAAACAACGATGGCTGCCTTGCAGGACAGCCACCAGTCTGATTCCATATATATCTTGCTCAATAAAGCTCTCGTATCTCCTCGGGAAAATTCGTTATACACTCAAGCCCGCCCTGTCGGACTACATAAGTATTTTCTATTCCCACTGCGCCAACTCCCGGGATCACAAACTTTGGTTCAAGGGCTATTACGTTGCCCTCGGCAAGCACATCGTTGCTGCGTGGGGCGATTACCGGCAATTCATTTATTTCAATGCCTACGCCGTGTCCTATGAATCCTGCCTTTTGCTTATGTCCCATGAAATAATCTTCGAGTCCTGCATCCTTTACCATCTGCACCGCAGTTTCGTAAAGCATCTTTGCTTCCGCTCCGGGTTTTGCAATTTCAACAAGGCGATGATGTATATCGATTGACAATTGGTGAGCTTTCAACACCAATGGATTCTCAATATTACCCACATGAAAAACACGAGTCATGTCAGTCATATACCCGGTAAAGTTTCCGCACATGTCGATCATGACAGTATTTCCGGGTCTTATCAACGAACCGTTGCAACCTCCGGGAATCGACTCGTCAAGACCGCCGCCTCCCATGGCAAAGTCGTAGGGCGAAGGAATGTCGGCATTGTAACCGCATATCACGCTTCCCATGTATATTTCCATGGAATCACCTGCCACGCGGAACAGTCCCAAGCATCCTTCATTACGCAATAGGCGTTCTATCTCTATTTGCAGTTCGATATCGGTCATTCCTTCACGATATATCTTCTTTATGTTGCCATAAGCAGTCTCATGATGAATGCCGCTCGTTTTCAACTTTGAGATTTCATACTCGGTTTTCACGGACCTTATTTTGCTCATTATCGACGTGCCATCGACAACATTGGCGCTGTCAAACACCTTTTTAAGGCGTTCAATGGTATTATAAGATGCCGTTCCAAGTTCCAACGCAATTGTTGCCGGCATCTTGTCTATCATTACAGACATTTGCTCCGGCTTGCGTATATATTTTACGTTATCTCCTTCAAGGGCTACCGGCCTCTTGACAAAATATGTCACATTGCCGTCACTGGTTATATAAGTATAACCCGAAAATACTCTGCCCGATGCGTAATAAACATTTGCGAAACTGCCCAACAAAATGGCATCAACGTTCATGCTCCTTAACGATTCGGCTATCTTATTGACACGAATGCCGATTTCCGAATCCAACGATTGCGGTATGATTGCTGTCATAATATTTCAACTCATTTTTAAATTTACGAAATAATCGGCAATAGCCCTGAAACTGTCAAACGACATGTCATAATCATGGCAATTGCCAAACCCATATCTTGCATAAACAAAAGGTATGCCAGCCCGATGAGTTTCATCACAATCGCCCTGCGTATCACCTACATACACGGCATTGCCAAGGCCATATCTGGAAACGATATATTTTATATTGTCACCCTTTGGCACCGGCCGGTTTCCATAAGATACTGAGCCTGTAAAATAAGCCTCAGTACCTGTAAATCGCATGAAATTGGGCAATCCGTCGGGGCCGCAATTGCTCAACATGAACAACTTGTAGCACTTGGACAACTCTGCCAACCCCTCTTTCAGCCCATCAAAAGGCTTTCCTCCGAGCTTAGGCATCATTTCCTCTTCAAGGGTTCCGAGCTTGTCTATAAAAGCCTTCATCTTTTCATCATCCAAGCAATCCCCGGTTATCCCCTTCACGATGTCCGAAATAGGTTGTCCCATATACTGCATAAGCTCGTCAGAATCTACTTTGCGTGTCATGCCCGACTCTTCAAAGCACCTGTTCCAAATTTCCGCATAAGATGCCGTAGCATCCCATAAAGTACCGTCCATGTCAAAAATCAGTGCATCGACATGCGCATCAATAACCATACTTACCTATCTGTTTTATATATGTATAACATTCACACGATTATGAAAATGCAAGCTCGCCGCTTACTTTGACGGCTCTATCATTATACCAACCTCGGTAACACCGGGCAAAGTATCGCATCCGGTGGCCTGCCAAACGACTATATTGTCAATACTTTCAAGCTCCATGTCTTTATGCACCACTGTCTCCATCTGATACATAGGGCCAAAGCCCGATCCGAGCCAATTCCCGTTGGAATCCGACAAACGCATGTTCACAGTGGTACGCTCCACTATGGAATCGGCCGACACCAAATCCACAACCATTCCTACGCCAGAATATCTATAGTTCTTGTCATAACGTAT
The DNA here is from genome assembly GCA_905207705.1 of uncultured Prevotellaceae bacterium. Taxonomy (GTDB): domain Bacteria; phylum Bacteroidota; class Bacteroidia; order Bacteroidales; family Muribaculaceae; genus Avimuribaculum. The sequence continues at coordinate 40,751 of CAJLMA010000012.1, read as the reverse complement.
AGCAAGAAAAATATCATAACGCACCGAAGAATCTTTGACAACCGGCGTAAAATAGCATGGATTATCGACAAGCCAGCCGGCATAGGGCAAATGGACAAACTCAGAATAAGAGTTTTGCTTGGAGGAACAAGCCTCCAAGCAAACCAATAAAATTAAAGTCACTATGAAATACGATACCTTCTTCATAAAGACCCGCTATGTAACATTATGAATTAGGCACCTTAGGCTCACCTTTGTTCTCTGACGAATTTTTATCCGCCTGTTGCTGGTTTCTGCGTCGAGGAGGCCTGTTGTTCCTTTTATTAGGCGGCAACTTCTTCCCGGCATTTTCCATCGTCTGGCCATCATTACCGTTATTTGACTGAGGTATCCGCCTGCTATTGTCGGAATTTAGAGCCGATTGTCGTCCTTGCTTGCGCTGGAAGCCTTTTCCTCCGTCGGCAAGATTACTATTGTCCTGACCATCCTTTCTTTCCTGATTGGAAGGTTTCAAAGTATCACCTCCCTTTGATTGTTTCTCGGCTGCGACTTCTTTCTCCCCCTGGCTTTGCTGCTTGGCTCCGCCTTGACGGTTCTTATTCCTATTTTTCTTCTTTTTTACCTTGTCAAAACGGGTTACGCTGTCTTGTCCTATTATATCGCCAAACTCTTTAATTTCCATCTCCCGTTCCTTGTTGTCAAGTTCAAGCTTGTCGGGTTTTACGCCGTTCCTGTTAAGTCTTATCACTTCATGGACACGACCTACCGACAATGTGACAAGGTTGGCAAGAACCGACTTCTCGGTCGAGAAAGTCATTTCACGCTTCAGGATATCAGTCTTAAAGAGATAATAGACATTGTCTTTCGTTTCGAGCTTGGTATCTTTCGGAGGGAACTTTTTAGAAGCCTCCACATAACTGTCAACTTCAAAGTTGAGGCAACACTTCAATTTCGCGCATTGACCTGCAAGTTTTTGTGGGTTGAGCGATATTTCCTGAAAACGCGCCGCGCTTGTGGCTACCGACACAAAATTGGTCATCCAGCTTGAGCAGCACAACGGTCGTCCGCAAGGGCCTATTCCACCTATGCGTCCGGCCTCTTGCCTTGCGCCAATCTGTTTCATCTCGATGCGCACCTTGAATACATCGGCAAGGACCTTGATAAGTTGTCTGAAATCCACGCGCTCATCGGCTATATAATAAAAAATAGCCTTGTTTCCGTCCCCTTGATACTCGACATCGCCAATTTTCATGTTAAGCTTCAAGTCTTCGGCAATCTTGCGCGAACGTATCATCGTGTCCACCTCCTTGGCCTTGGCTTCCTCGTATCGTGCAAGGTCATTGGGCTTTGCCTTGCGGAACACGCGCAATATTTCCATGTCGGCACGCAAATTTACACGCTTCATCTGCAATTTCACGAGTTTGCCCACCATCGACACTCGTCCGATGTCATGCCCCGGATTGGCTTCGACAGCCACCATGTCGCCCACTTCAAGCGGCAGATGCATGCTGTTTTTATAAAAGCCACGACGCGTATTCTTGAAAGCCACCTCAACGATATCAAAATTGTTGAAATCGCCCGGGACATCTTCAAGCCAGTTATAGCTGCTCAATTTGCTACGAGGACCGGAATAATCGCAACAACCTGCCGATGCATGCTGCTCGTTTTCTTCCGCAGCCTTTATCTCTTTGGCATTCTTACTGTCGTTACTCATCATCACTTAGCAAAGCTGACGGCACGCGTTTCACGAATAACCGTTATACGCACTTGCCCCGGATAAGTCATTTCATCTTGTATCTTCTTGGCAATTTCGGCCGACAACTTCTCGGTCTGTGCATCATCGATCTTGTCAGCTCCGACAATCACGCGCAATTCACGACCTGCCTGTATGGCATAAGTCTTAATTACACCCGGATAAGACAATGCAAGTTGTTCAAGGTCATTGAGACGCTTGATATAAGCCTCGACGACTTCCCTGCGAGCTCCCGGACGTGCACCCGAAATGGCATCACACACTTGGACAATCGGAGCAAGAAGGCTTGTAGCCTCTTCCTCGTCGTGATGCGCACCTATGGCGTTGCAAATGTCAGGTTTCTCTTTATACTTCTCGGCAAGTTTCATGCCCAGCAATGCGTGTGGCAATTCCGGTTCCTCGTCGGGCACTTTGCCTATGTCGTGCAAAAGGCCTGCACGGCGTGCTTTTTTAGGATTCAATCCGAGTTCAGCAGCCATTATCGCGCACAAATTGGCTGTTTCACGCGAGTGCTGCAACAAGTTCTGGCCGTAGCTCGAACGATATTTCATCTTACCCACAAGACGTATCAATTCAGGATGCAAGCCATGAATACCAAGGTCGATGGCTGTACGCTTGCCTGTTTCTATTATTTCTTCCTCCACCTGTTTCCTCACCTTGGCCACAACTTCCTCTATGCGTGCCGGATGGATACGACCGTCGGCAACCAGCTGATGCAATGCCAGACGCGCTATTTCACGACGAACTGGATCAAATCCCGACAATACGATTGCCTCGGGAGTGTCATCCACGATGATTTCAATTCCGGTTGCAGCTTCAAGAGCCCTGATGTTGCGGCCTTCACGTCCGATTATGCGACCTTTAATCTCATCACTGTCGATATGGAAAACTGTAACGGCATTTTCTATGGCAGTCTCGGTTGCAACACGTTGAATGGTTTGCACCACTATGCGTTTAGCTTCTTTCGATGCCGTCATCTTGGCGTCGTCCATTATATCGTTTATATAGGAAGCTGCAGCTGTCTTTGCTTCATCTTTCAACGATTCGACAAGCTTTTCTTTTGCCTCCTCGGCCGACAATCCCGACACATGTTCCAATGTCTCTTGAATGTTGCGTTGCATCTTGTCGAGCTCGACCTTCTTGGCTTCCACAAGCGACAATTGGCTCTCCAAATTGTTTTTCAATGCTTCGTTTTCATTCTTTTTGCGTTGCAAATCAGATTGCTGCTGATTCAATTGCATTTCACGCTGCTTCAATTTTGCCTCGGCTGTTTGAATCTTCGAAAGTCGCGCATTTGCCGCTTTTTCGGCCTCAGATGTTATTTTCATCTCGGCTTCTTTCGCTTCGATAATCTTATTCTTCTTTATCACCTCGGCTTCAAGCTTTGCCTCGTCGATAATACTCCTCCCACGCGCTTTGTCTATCTTCCTCGAAATGACAATCGTTCCAAAAGACCCGATAGCCAAAGCTAAAATGACCAAAATAATTATAACTATGATATTCATTCTTTTAATTAATAAAAATAATATAAAAAGCACTGGCAGATGCGGCTGTACGCATCCGGCAGTGCAGGTATTTCTTATTGTAAAATCGACCTTTCGTGAGGGAAACCGATCCGGCAAATCGGATAAAATCTCCCGGCACACATAAACTAAAAAACGGGAACAGGCCTTATTGCCAACATCCGGATGCCAAATCCTTGCGACATGTTTCCGCTAAAAGGCATCCCGGTAACGGCTTCGTGTAAAATATATCACCGTCAACCCGTCAACATATAATTCAAATAGTGCTTATATCTTTACAACCAACTCGTCCAGTTGTTTTTCAAACTCCTTTAAAAAACAAGCTATTGCATCGCTCTTAGCATTTGTTTCAACCACAATCCACGCAAACTTAAATGCCACCATTGCCATTATCTCCACATCCGACCGATTGCCTTTAAAACGGCTTGCATATTTGCCCCACGTCTCATTAAGCATGTCTTCGGCTTCTCGATATGCCTTCTCTTCGGCTTTATCTTTAAGTTTTAATTCAAATGGCTTTAAACCGGCTATTTGAATCCATATCTGATTGTTTCCTGCTTCAGCCATAGCATCAATCCATTAATTGCGAGATGCACTTGTCGATGTCCTGCACCAACTTTCCAAGCATGGCCCGGTTGCGATCCAGCTCCTCCCTGTTGGCCGACACTACCCTGGCAATTCTCAAGAACTCGCATTCTTGCTCCAAAGATTCCACTCGCATTCTAAGTGCGTTTATGTCGGCTTTCAACTTGGCGTTTTCATTGTCCACAGCTTCTTTTTCGGCTTTCAAAACGTTGTACTTCTCTATCAACACTTCCGATTTGCCGATAAGTCTTTTAAGTGTGTCCTGTAGCTCAGAAGCCATACTTATCCATTTTTCTACAAATATACGGATTTTGTATTTAAATACAATGATGGCATGTATTTTTTTACAAATTTATGGTCTAAACTTTCATCATTGAAATCCGTCTTAAAGGACTTTTCGACCAATTGGTTCGATGTTATTGCAGTTCATGGTATCAACGCGTTTTTTTGTCGCAGTCGCAAAAAAACAGCCCGGTAAAAGCGCATCTATTGGATAGCGTCCATTTCTTTGCGTCCCAGCTTTGCTTCACCACATCCCATGATGTATCCTATCCTCTATGCAGATTTCTTTTTGACGAGGCAAGAAGGCATCTGGAGACGGATAACCCAGGCTGAGCAGGCAGATGAACTCATAATCGGCCGGTGTACCCACTATTCCCTTTATATTTTCAGCTTCATCGGCCACAGGAATGTGAAATGCCGCGCCAAGGCCTTCGGCAGTGGCTGCCAACAGCATGTTCTCCAAAGCGCACCAAGCCGACGCAAAGTAGTTTAGCGAACTTTGCTCTGTAGGCCTCAACAGCGGCACAGTCAATTGTCGATAAAAAGGGAGAATAAGCAATCCACTTTCCATTAGCATCTTCTGTTGTTTAGGCAAAGCCTTTTCAAACATTTCCATTTTATCTTTATCGCCCGATTCGTCAACCTCGGCTACAAGTTCCTTAAATGCTGCCATGTTCTTTGCCAACGGCGCAATGACCTTTGCAATATTCTCTCTGCCGCGCACCACGACAAACTCAAACTGTCGCAAGTGATCGTTGGTAGGAGCCTTGAATGCCGCACCGATGATTCGGTTCAGAATCTCATCACTTACTTCTTGGTCAGTAAAGTCTCGGTATGTGCGACGTCTCTCCAATGCTTCGTATAAATCCATGTTCAATACTTCTTAATTATTTTATTGGCAAAGTTACACCACCTGATTGCGTTTTATTTGCATTATCGTATGTCATACTTGTCGTATATTTGCATCTGCTACAAAAAACATTCTTATGGATGATACTGTAACACCTTATGGGATTCCCGAAGAAGGAAACCACTCGTTTTTCTTCATAGACCAGCGAGTCAAAATAGAACTCGAAGCCAAATTGCATAAACACGATGCGTGGGAGTTGTATTATGTAGTACATGGCTATGGGAATCGATTGGCGGGCGACACTTTGCAACCTTTCGCCACAGGAGATGTTGCATTGTTGCCGCCATCAATGCTGCACCGATGGATTTATGCGCCCGACTCGGCCGGCACCGACGGCTGTATCCGCTACTTGATGGTCGCTTTCAGACCTAATTTGGTGGAGCGATGCATAAGCGTGTTCCCCGAAGTGAGAAACAGGCTCGCCGGCATCGCACTCCCGACCGACGCAATGACGTTCGGGCCAAAAAGTTCTGCAATAATCCGCAAGACATTGAAAAAAATGAAGGACTTGGACGAATTGGGCCGTTTGTGCGAGATGCTACGCCTGCTTCCTTTCATCTTCACAACCTCCGACCACACTTTTGCCGGGAAACACATGCGCATGGAACGAGACGTAAGGCGTATGCTGCAAATCAGCGCTTATGTAATGGCACATTATGTGCACCACATTTCATTAAATGACATTGCCCACGAGGTCGGGATGAACCGTTCGGCTTTCTGTTCTTATTTCAAGCAGAAAAAGGGAATGACTTTTTCTCAGTTTGTCACCCAATACAGGCTTAACACAGCTTGCGAACTACTAAAGCATTCTACAAAAGCTGTATCAGAAATATGTTATCTTGTAGGCTTCAACGATGTACCGCATTTTGTGAGAGTCTTTACAAAAAATTACGGAGTGCCACCGGGCAAATTCAGGAAGGAACTTGACATCAATTCAAATAAAGACATTGACGTTAAGGCTGACAAATAATAATTAAAAACTAAAGCTCAAGATTTTCTTAATATGGTTTTCTATATTTCCCTTCGTTGTTATCTTCCAAGATATTGAGATAACTTGCATATCGCGACTCGCTGATTTCACTATTTTCAACGGCAGCCCTCACCGCACAACCCGGCTCGTGCGTATGCGTGCAATTGTAATATTTACATTCGGCCGATTTCTTGAATATTTCAGGGAAATAATGCGCCACTTGCGAAGCATCAAAATCTATTGTGCCGAAGCCTTTCACTCCCGGCGTGTCGATAATATATCCCCCTTGCGGCAATTCAAACATTTCGGAGAACGTCGTGGTATGCATCCCCGTGTGATGCGTCTCGGATATTTCGCCCACTTTCAAATTTATCCCGGGCAACAGCTTGTTGATTATGGTAGACTTGCCAACGCCCGAATTACCTGAAAAAAGGGAAACTTTGCCCGACGCATGTTCTATTATGGACGATATGCCTGTCTCATCTTCAATGGCCGACATCAAAATCACCCTATAGCCAATTGTTTCATAAAGGAACTTGAACGCGCGGGCATAATCAAGTTCCTCTTCATCAAGAATGTCAATCTTGTTGACAACGATGATTACCGGCACGTCGTAAGCCTCGGCCGTAGCAAGGAAACGGTCTACAAAGATTGTACTCGTTTCCGGACTTTTCATTGAGATGACCAGAAATGCCTGATCGAGATTGGATGCAATTATATGCGACTCTTTCGACAGGTTAGACGCACGCCTTATTATGTAATTCTTTCGAGGTTCTATCTTAGCAATAAAAGCCGTCCCGTCATTGTTTGGCTGTATTTCCACATTGTCGCCGACAGCGACAGGATTGGTAGTTCGCAAGCCTTTCAACCTGAAGTTGCCTTTGACCTTGCAATCTATCATAGTTCCGTCGGCACTCTTCACGACATACCAACTTCCTGTATTTTTTATTACTAACCCTTTCATATTGCGCTACAAATGTAATTAAAACCTCTTTTCAAACAAAATTTCATAAAAAGATACCCACTTAGCAACTTTTGGATAAAAAAGACAAATAGCTATTTTACAAGGCATTACATTTTAACAACTTTCAAAATATCAAAAAGGCTCCAGCCTTAAAATGATATTTATTAAATATGTTGTATCTTTGTAACGACTTTATAATCAAAATATCACATCTAACAAAGTAAACTTTTTAGAAAAATGAACGTAGAAGTTATTGGAAACTGGGCAGGTCTTGTATGGTCTGCACTTGATGCCCAAGGCACACTTGGCATCAAAGGCCTGAAGAAAGCCACAAAGCTCAAAGAAAAAGAGCTTTACGCCGCTATCGGCTGGTTGGCTCGTGAAGGCAAGGTCAATGTTGTCGAGTCAGATGCCGACATCATGGTATCATTGATTGGCTAATTCTTAAATTAAAAAACTTTAAAACAAAAAAGGAGCGGAATTCCGCTCCTTTTTTGTTATCGTACTTGACGTTGATTATCGTTTGATAATCTTAGTCACAGCCTTGTTTCCATTGCCATCGACAGCAAGAACAATATATACTCCGTCAGCTAAATTGCCAACTTCAACACAATCACCTTGCACTGACGCAACTTGAGCTCCGCCAATGTTGTAAACTGCTATATTGGCCGCATTCTCGGCTTTTACCACTTGACCATCGAAATAAATTGCAAATGCATTGTCGCCGATTACATCGCTAACACTTGATACATTCAACATGCACTCAGCTTCAAGGCCATCGATAGAAGCAGTGATTGTTACAGAACCTTCTTCGTAGCAGCGAACGGTAGCGATAGCCTTGTTCCCGTCAACTTCTACCGATACAACTTTTGCGATGGCTTCGTCGCTCGAAGAGAATACCACACGTTCGGCAGTTGTCCCTTCAACAGTAGCTGTCAATACGAACAATTTGGAAATAGTACCTTCGCCTGTAGTCATGTCAAGAGTCAAGCCTGTGGCTTTTTCTTCAAAATAAAGCAACGGAAGTCCTGCAGATTCTTTCCATGGAGATGTGAAATCTGCACCAAATGCCCATCCGAGATCGGTAAAGAATTCTGTTGTCAATCCATCAGCAGCCACATCTGCCCCGTTCGTAGAAGTAGCATCAGTACTTGAAACAGCCTCTCCGGCTATTGTCATCGTTGATACAGCGTAATTGTTGCTCAAGCCTTTTTCTGTTTCTGGCTCTTCTCCTTCCTCATAATATTCATCGGCTATTGTACGGCCTACGATACGGCCAACGGTTTGCATCGAAGCCCCTTCAGGCAATTCTATTGCATCGATAGCTGCAACACAATTACCAATTACTATATCGGTATTGGTTGCATCCCATTGAGATGTCAGAGAACCGACAATACCGCCGACATTGCAATATCCCGAGAAATCAGAAGAATTAGCCTTAAGCGAACCTTCACTGTAACAGTTAGAAATAAGTCCACGATCAGCTGAACCTGCTATACCTCCTATTTCATAGTTACCTTCAATATCCACATCAGCGTGGCAGTTTTGCACATCCACATCATTACCAGCCGACCCAACGATACCTCCAAGGTCTTTGCCACCTAAAATTGTTCCGTTTGCGACACAAGCCGACAACGTAGTGGCAGTGCGAGTCATACCTACAATTCCACCAATGTTAATTCCACTTGGAGCATTTATCACAACATTGTTTGCCGCACTCGAAGCTATTGTGGCGTACCCCATTGCAGAACCTGCTATACCACCAGCTTCACCGGTAAAGTCAATATCACCTATGATTTCAGCATTGTTCACATAAACGCTGTCAATTCTTCCTTCTGTAAGCATACCGACAACGACACCGGCATCAAAGCAGCTTGAAGTAGCTTCGATCTTCGGACGGTTAAATGTTAGATCCTTGATTTCGGAAGAACTTCCATACATATATTCAATCATTGCCGCATACATCGAGTCGCCCGAATTAATTTTCAAATTGTCAATGCTGTATCCACGTCCATCGATTGTTCCTGTGAATTCAGCTATAGGATTGAAGTATCCGAGCATGTTCGACATGTCGATATCATTACCCAATGCATAATGTGCAGCACCGTCAGCTCTTACTTGGTCAAGGTCGCCGGCAGTAGAAATTATATAAGGATCTTCCATTGTTCCAGAACCTCCTGCAAATCGGCTAAACGGCAACGAAAATGTTTCTATTGTGTGAGTGTCAGTATTAAAATCATAATAAACAACGAGCAACCTCGGATTGTCAGTGTTGATATCCAACACATTTCCATTGAAATAGTCGCCTTTGGTCTCATCACCACGATACTCCTTGATTATTTCGCCCTTGTCATTGGCAACACACAACACAGCGTCATTTGTGCCATCTTCGTTCGCCATACGTGCAATCATGATATATTCATGCTGTTCATCAGTGTTGAACAAGTAAGGATTCAATGTACCCGATGTGATATAATGATCAGCATATACTCCATTAGTTCCAAGGTTTATGCTTACATAATGGTCAAGCGACAAATCTTTATTATACCATCCAATGCGAGTATATACATTACCTTCTTCATCCACTACGCCATTGCCCAAAGCTATCACATATTGGTAGGTATCTCCCACTGGGTAACGGTCGAAACTATCTGACAACAAGTTCCCCTCCACATCATAACCGGCAAAAGTAGCAACAGTCTCGCAGCTTGGAATATCCACCATTTCAATTTCTTCATCTGTTCCACCAGCTCGTACTAATGCGACCTGCTCCGATTCTCCAGGCAAAGAGCTGAGCATCTGCCATGTGGTAACTTCCTCTCCGATAGTTTTCACTAAATTCCCAGATTCGTCATAAACCACGAAATCATATGCATAACTGTCAGAAGATGTAATATAGTCATATCTTGTGATTACAAAATTAAATTGGTCATCACCAGAATATGTTCCCTTTGTGACATCATCATATGAGAACATTCCCAACGAATACATGGTGTACAAAGCTCCAGCCTGCATTTCCACTGGCACCTTAACGGTACTTACACATTCAAAATTTTTATTATAAACCTCAACTACATAATTGTTATCTTCGGCTACAATAATTTCCCATGTATTAGGATCAATATCCGATACATATGGCTTTTCATAGTGAGAGACAGCAAAATATGGTTCTCCATCAAGCACATAAGTATTTATATATGGACCGTCGCTATAATACAACAAGTCGGTAGGGATCTTGAATTGGTGTTCCGACACAGCTTCTGGCGACTGATAAGATACTGGTGAAATAATATCAACATAAGTGTATTCAACTCCATCCTCAACTACATCATTGGTCATAATGAAACGATTATATGTATCCCATCCTTGGGATGCATCAAGGAACATTGCAGAACTTGCCTGATAAGATGCCTTCAATGTCCCGTCAAGCGAATATGCTTCAATGCGACCATGGATGGTATAATCTATCACTTCATTAATATATATGAGGATTTCACTGCTCGAAGCATCGCTATCAAAAAAATCATTGGTAATTTGCCCGAACGCTTGCACGTCGTTAACCATTTGCCCTTCGGGAATGGTCACGGTAAATTCCCCTACTTGAGCATTGCTGCTATCATATACTGTTATCGTCGAAGATGCAATATCATAATCTTTATATTCTGAACGTTGAGTATAAATCCACTCCGTACCATCAGGACCGGCCAAAACGCCCCACACTTCTCCTTTTATAGGCTCGGAATCAACACCCACGCTCAAGTCGTTGACTCGTGAGTCTCTAAAATTATCACACTTTTGCATTGGCACAGAAAGTCTCGGCCCGGCAAATGCGTGTGGCACCCCTTTTAATTTTTTATAATCCACTTTGGCATTAGCATTATTAGCCTCTGCAACGCTTACACTGGACAAAGCCATGCACAATGCCACAAAACAATTAATACTTTTCATTAGTCTTTTAATTATGATTTTTATTAAAAAGAATAAAATTTCTTGCAAAAATAAGCATTTTTAATATCTTTTCCTATTTTCACAAAAATAAGTGCGATAAAACCGATGTTTTTTTAACAATTCAGTGTTTATCGCACTTAAAAATCCTATTTTTTGACAGATTTAGTATTGCCAAGTGCAATACACAACTGACACCTTATTTTTTTGTTGCCCAATTGATGGCAGCTACAGAATGTATCTCGGCCGTGTCAAAAGTAGGAATATTCACATCCTTTTCTTTTATAAGCAACGGAATCTCGGTACATCCAAGTATTACACCTTCGCCACCTTCCTGTTCGAGTCTTTTTATTATTGCCTTATAACCTTCCCTTGAATCTTCTTTTATAACATCATTGCACAACTCATCAAAAATGACATCGTTAATGTAATTTCTTTCTTCAAGATTAGGGACAAGAACCTCAAGTCCAAATTTATTCTCCAATGTAGGCTTGTAAAAACTGTTTTCCATTGTGTGCTTTGTGCCAAGCAGTATCACTTTCTTCAGTTTCTTTTCAACAATGGCATTCCCGACAACGTCTATGATGTTCAACACCGGGATACCCACTTTCTCCTCTATTACATCGCCAAGTGAATTAAGCGTGTTGGACGCTATCACTATCACATTGGCACCTCCGGCCTTAAGCCTCATGGCGGCATCAACCATCATGGAAGTCATCATAGACCAGTCTCCAGCCGCTGCAAGGCGTTCCTGTGCGGCAAAATAATGGAACGGAATGGAATACATCAACACATTGGCCGAATATAGCGACCCGTAACGGTCGCGCATTATTTCATTCATTCGTCTATAATAAGTGTCAGAAGAAGCCCAACTTACCCCTCCAATAACGCCAATTACTTTTGAAACATTGTCCTCCAGATATTTATAATTTTCCATCACGTCTGTGTATTTTTATGGAACAAATTTAATCAAAAAAAGCGAGACGGCAAGATGTAACGCGCGGTAAGTTTTTTAATTGAATTTCTTGTATTTTGAGGCTAAGGCATTGAGAAACACCAAAAAATATTACAATATGCTTATACATATTTGCTTTTTATCGCTATTTTTGCATGATACATTCTTGAATAATCATTAAAATCCAAATTAATATTTAAATCAATGACTAAAATAGGTTCTGTTTTGTCCCCCATCAGCCGCAAGGCTTTATTGCTGGGTAGCGGCGAACTTGGGAAAGAGGTCGCCATAGAACTGATGCGGTTAGGCGTCGAAGTCGTCGCATGCGACAAATATCCGGGAGCACCGGCAATGCAGGTCGCACACCGCTTCCATGTGTTCAACATGCTTGATGGCAACAAGTTGCGCGAAATCATCGAGCTTGAAAAGCCCGACCACATCATTCCTGAAGTTGAAGCCATAGCAACCCCGACGCTCGTAGAGCTGGAAAAGGAAGGCTACCATGTCACCCCTACCGCCAACGCGGCTTTACTGACTATGAACCGTGAAGGAATAAGGCGACTTGCAGCCGAAACGCTCGGAATAAGGACTTCAAATTATAAATTTGCTTCAACCGAAGAAGAATTCAAAGCCGCAGTTGATGAAATAGGCACTCCATGCGTCGTAAAACCAATCATGAGTTCTTCGGGTCATGGACAAAGCGTGGTGCGCAGTATCGATGACGTAGACAACGCTTGGCACATCGCCCAAGAAGGAGGACGAGCCGGAGCTGGCAGAGTAATTGTCGAGGGATTTGTCGACTTTGATTACGAAATAACCCTACTCACAGTAAGAAGCATATCCGGCACTGAGTTCTGCGAGCCTATAGGCCACATCCAAGTCGATGGCGACTATCGTTATTCATGGCAGCCTCAACCCATGAGCGCAAATGCCTTGGAACAAGCTCGCGACATAGCACGCAAAGTCACGGACGCACTTGGCGGATATGGCATATTCGGCGTGGAAATGTTCATTAAAGGTGACGATGTCATTTTCAGCGAAGTCTCTCCAAGACCGCATGACACCGGAATGGTCACAATGATTTCTCAAGATATGAGCGAATTTGCCTTGCACGCACGCGCATTGCTTGGACTTCCTGTTCCCGAAATAAAATTCTACGCGCCGTCGGCATCGCGTGCCGTTGTAGTAGAAGGCGACTCCAACCGAATCGAATTTGACAATGTTGAAAAAGTACTTGAAGAGCCTGGTACGCAAATACGAATTTTCGGTAAACCCGAAGTGACAGGACATCGCCGAATGGGTGTGATTTTGGCTACCGATGAAACAGTCGAGAAAGCTCGCGAGAAAGCCGAAAGAGCTTACAACAAGCTAACAGTAAACGTATTGCCTCGCCAATAAACAGCACCGTGCATAACATAAAAAATAACGGAGCATGCATTATCGCATGTTCCGTTATTTTTATATCCATCATTGTCTTTATGCCTACCGTGTCACTTGACCAGCACTTTATAAGATTGATTGCCAACCTTCACTATATACAGCCCGGTCGTATATAAATTATAATAATTCTTACCAGCAACAGCGGTTCCAGCAAACACTTGCATTCCTGACAGATTGAATATATTCACACTTGTCTCCGACGGAGTGTCAACCACAACGCAATCGTCTCCGGCATATACGGCAGTTTTATTTGCAACATTATCATTCCATGCAACGCTTGAACCTGAAGGATCTACCTTGATTACGTTACTGCTTGCCGAATAGACTTTATTCATCTGATAATTACGGTAAGCATTCACATAATAAGTATAGACAGTGTTAGGTTCTTTCGGGACATCCGTTACTTCACACGACAATATGTCAGACTTGCGCACAGGAACTGTTTTTACATAAGTAGACGTTTGCGCACCTTCTGGCATTGTCTGCGTAACTTTTATGTCATCTATATAGAACATGCTTGAAACGACATAATTATAAATCAAGATAGGCATGTTGGCTGTTCCGTGATCAAATTCATATACCAATTTAACAGGTTCCCATGTTTTTGTAACCAATGCACGGTCATACACAGTCGCTCCCGGTTGAACCACGATAGAATCACCTTCGTATGAGTATACCGTAAGCTCTACTGTAAACTTACCTCCGTTGTTTGACAAATCCAACGCAGGAGTTTGTATGACAGCCGATCCAAAATAGGCCGATGCGCCCAACATACCGTCTATCACATTGTTGTTTATTCCCATCCATCCTTTCGTATCGGCATTTATGTAATCGTCTATATTCTTTCCTGAGCCATCGAAACTGAAATTGTTCAATGGCTTGGGACTGACAAACGTATAGGAATCTCCGACTTGGATATTCTCAAAATCTTCCGATAGTATCACTTTCTCTTCATCGGCAGGAGCCGTGTACAACTTAGACACAGTCAATTCATAACCGTCTGCCTTAGGCGTGTAATTCCATTGAGCCGTAAACGCATCTTCCTCTATGTTATCGGCTTTGAGTGCCTCAGGAGCAGCAATCCCCAATGCCATGACCTCAATGGAAGGCTCTGATATGAACTTGTCGTTAACAGCTTTTACAGTATAATAATAATCGGTTTCCTCATCCAAGCCAGAAACTACATAAGAGGTTTCGGTCACCGGCTTGTCCTCAAATACATATTCCTTTTCGGGCTGTGTCATGATGCCCACATCGTCAATAGCCAGCATCTGCGCATCGGCAGCATTGGCATCTTTAACATATTCCAAACGCACCTTGCGTGTCCCTGCCACAAGGTATCCAGACAGGTCAATTATCTCACCATATTCCGAGTCGATACGTTCGATATCTATCACGCCTATCTGATACCGCATTCCGTCGGCCAGCTCTACAAGCATCTTTATTTGTGAAGTAGTCGGCTTGCCATATAGATTCTTTGCCCAAAATGAAAAGCCGACTACATCTTCACCCGGATCAGGGGTCACAAAATAATCACCTGTCGCGTCAAACACAAGAGCTTGCTTGCCCGACACATATTCTCCGTCTTGCCCTGTGACGTTAGCATCAATTCCATTATCGGTTACGCCTATCTCCCACCCTTCAGGATAATTGGGATTTGCACTATTTATCATGCCATTACCATCGGCATTAATGTCATCAAAACCCTCAACAACTGTAACATCCTCTATTTTCTTGCGGTAAACCGAAAGCAAGTAACTCGTGGCATCGGGCGTAGGCAACCAATTTGCTTTGAATCCATCAGTTGTAAAATCAGTGGCAGCCTGCACTGTAGGCGATATTATCGATGTCGGTACCGACACAAAACGAATGTCGTCGATAAGGACTTCTTGACTTTCCATCAAAAAAGCCAATGCGCTCGACCTGAACGTGCCCCCATGAAAATCAAGGGAGTAAGATTGCCATCCATTCGTCACTTTTACATTATACAATTCAGTATAAGCAGTTTCTTGGTTTACGTCGATCATGGCTATGGCCATTATGTCCGATTTCACTGTGTTGTCAAGTAGTTTTGCCCTAAAAGTCAGCGTTCCGTTTCCTGCATAATTCCCTACCGGGGTATAAAGTGCACCGGGAAGAGATTCCGGTTGACTAGAACTTCCGTCAAGAAACAAGCCCAACCGTACGGCACATGTTTGCCCTGCTTGATAAATGGCAGCGCCCGACCATCCCGGTGCATTGGTATATTCTACTGGAATCTCGCCCGTCTGGTTGTCGGCTATACAGACATCATCAGGTTCACTCTCGGTTCCCTCGGTAAACTTGGAAAAATCTTCATAAAGCAATGTAACTGCATCTTCATCACCGGCAAGAACTGAGGATTGAGCTTCATGGACAGGCAAGCTGTTCATTGCAGCCCTTATTTCATTCTCGCGTTTCTGCGCAATGCCCCAATCAGCTTGAGCGACAACAGCCCATCCACTCGATAACAGGCTTAAAATAAGGATTGTTTTTGTATAACTACACATATTCATTAAATTTTATAAAACGTGCAAATATAATATCTTGCACAATAGCATTATTTACATATTGACATTATTTTTCTCATTTTTTACAAAATACATTTTCAAATCTTTCACAAACAGCAATTAATAGCCAACATCCATCGGTTTGTCATGAAAAAACAAGGAGCATGGCACTCGACCACACTCCTTTCTCGTCATATTGTAATATTATCCTTGTTATTTTTTGGCTTGCATCACCTCGTCAACTTTGGCAACAAGTTTATCGCCATACAAGTTACGCGCAAGTATCGTTCCGTCCGGACCAAACAAGATAATGTGAGGTATTCCATTTATGCCATAAATGTCGGTCGGGATTCTTTGGGCATTGGTTATCTGCGGCCAAGGCAATTCCAACTCTTCTATAGCCTTGTGCGTGTCGGCAGGTTCATCCCACACGGCCACACCAAGCACAATCAAGCCTTTCCCGGCATACTTGTCATAAACGCTCTTGATGACAGGCATCTCGCGCCTGCACGGGCCGCACCAGCTTGCCCAGAAATCGACAAGCACATAATCTCCCTTACCGACATAGTCCGACAATTTCTGTTCCTTGCCGTTTTCATCGACTACCGTGAAATCGACAAACATCTGCCCTTCGGCTGTCTTTTCCCTGTTACGAGCATTATCAACAATCCCTTTGACACGCACGGATGATGATATGCGTGCTGGCAGCGACTTGAGTGCTTCTTCTATTTGCGACAGCGACAATCCTTCTCTTACTGCATAAGATGTAAAGGCCCAAGAGCCTATCGAATTTTCACCATAGTTAGTGAACCCCGACTTATATACATTTGAATACTCGTTGTTCAAACTATCGATTAACGATTGGCACATAACCGAATCAATCTTGCCGGCATTATAATCGGTTATGCCCTGCATGATTTCATCTTGAATTGAATCCATAGTCGAAACCATATTGGTGAAAACATCGTTGAGCACTGTTCCCGATACCTTCCCTTCACTCCAGTCCATTGTTACTTCACCGGGTTCCAGAACGAGCATCCGTCCTTGACCGCCAACTAATATGCGAGCCATCACATCTGTATCAGTCGAACCCTCAAACCTGAAACATTTATTGGCAACCTTAACGCTGTCGATGGTATCTTGCGTGTCTAAATTAGCCAAATAGGCCATTTCCCCGTCTGTTTCGGAAGTCGGCATGGTCACCGTAACGGTATAACTTCCATTCGAGCATGATGCCACAAGAGCTGTCAATGCTGCAAAAAACAATACTTTCTTCATATTATATCTATTTGAATTTATCTCACTTTTTTATTTCTACATAATCCAAAACAGAATCTGTATCAAGCGAATACGCATTTAGCACAAGCATGGAATCATTGTACTCGACTACCTGATACATACGGGTATCGGCTATTACTTTCAAGCCCGGCTCAGGTTCCCGTGCCTTGTAAGATTTTGGCGACATGTAGGAAACTATGTAGACAGGCCGTTTCGCTTCACCGGCATTGCCATTCACTCTCATGTAGCCGTGCTCATGACCTTGCAATACGAGGTCTACGCCATATTTGTCAAACAACGGCACAAACGTATTGCGTATCAAATAGTTATTACGACCATCCCGAACAGAATATGCAGGATGATGATACATCACCACTTTCCACTTATCGCCGGCTTCGCGCAAGCAACTGCGCAACCATTTATAACATCCTGCCAATGTAATTGCATCTTGAAGCCCGTCGGTATCAATCACAATGAATCTCATGCCGGGCATATCTACATAATAACTTATACCTTCGGCCGTGGTTGCTCCATTCTCAGGATAAACAAACGTATGCTTCCACCTCGAATCCACTTTTCGGTACAATGACTTTATATAATCGTGATTGCCTGTCGCATTGATAAGTGGCATCGAAGCAAGAATGCTGTCGGCGCATTCATACAGGTAATTCCAATACACATCGATGGGACGTTCAATCAAATCCCCGGCACATGCCCAAAATTCCACTTCAGGATATTTCTTATACAACTTGGCAAACCACTTGCCCGAATCACCGCCCAATGTATCTTGAACATCACCAAAGAAGAGAAAACTTCTGTTTTCGCATTTCGCGGCTGGCATCTTGAACCAATGCCACTCCGACGGCTTGCAACCTTCGGTTTCCACCCTATATTTATATATATGCCCTGCTTGAAGCTTCTCAAGCTGCGCAGCATAAAATACATCACGGCCTCCACGGCTGTCAACCACAGTACCGACAGCTTCCACCGTCACAGTGTCATTGTTGCAGCTTGCAAGTAGCAACTTGGATGGCTTGACTTCGTCACCACAACGCCATGAGACTGTACGCTCGCTCATGAAATCTTCCCCGGGGGTCAAAGTAATCCTGTCAGGAACCAAAGCCGCTGCATAAGGTTCTTCAGGAACATTATAAAACCACGCATTCCAACGGCTTGACACCCAAAAAGCCAACGCAATCAACGCGGCAGCGGCAATCGATATTTTAACAAGTCTTTTCATCAAAAAAAGTCCTACTTTTCAACTTAACTGCAAAAATAATTACAAAAACACACAAAAAAATATTAATACCATCTTAAAATTAAAAAATATGCAGCCAGGCACAAAAACCAAGCTGCACATATATCCTTTTATTAGCATTTGCGCCTTTTTAAGGCTCTTTCTCATATCCGGGAACGCTTACGAGTCTCATATTGTACCTCAACACCGAATAAGGATCAATATCAAGATAACCACTTGTGCCGTATGCCAAACCATAAGGAATTATGACTTCGCATGTATCACCGACATGCATGTTCTGCAATGCCAACGACCATCCTTCAATGGAATTTCCTTCAGTCAACGTCATACGAAGGACACTGTCCGTTTTCAAATAGGATGAATCAAAGGCTTCTCCTGTGCACAAATACCCGATATACTTCACATCGACTGTAGACGTATATAGCGGACTCAAATTATCTCTTGTCAATGTGGTATCGTTGAAGAAATGCATCAACACATAAGCATTTCCGTCCCACTCGGCTCTCACTTCCTTGAAATAAGGGTCGCCATTTGCATCTATGCGGTTACGTTGCTCTTCAAGCCATTGTTCATTGAGTTCACGCCATTCGGCATAATCCTTCCAATTATTATCGTTGTCAAAGCAAGAACTTGCCACAACCGACAATAACAACGACATCATAAACAACAAAGCGGTTTTCTTCATCTTTTTTTATCGCGACTTAATGACTTTTTTAAACCAATGATTTCAACAGTTTGTTAAGGCTTACTTCATCATCGATGATGTCATGCAGCTTGTCGATTGACACACGTTCCTGAGCCATGCTGTCGCGATGGCGTATGGTTACAGTGTTATCTTCAAGTGTCTGATGATCGACAGTGATACAGAACGGTGTGCCTATCGCATCTTGACGGCGATAACGCTTGCCTATCGAATCCTTCTCGTCATACTGGCAAGCATAGTCAAACTTGAGCATGTTCATTATTTCCCTTGCCTTTTCAGGAAGTCCGTCCTTGCGCACAAGAGGCATCACGGCAGCCTTTACCGGCGCAAGTTGCTTAGGCAAGTGCAGTACCACGCGAGTTTCGCCGTTTTCCAACTGCTGTTCTTCATAAGAAGAGCAAAGCACTGAAAGGAACATGCGGTCTACACCTATTGAAGTTTCAATTACATAAGGCACATACGACTGGTTGAGCTCCGGATCGAAATACTGCAACTTCTTTCCCGAGAACTTTTCATGCTGGCTCAAGTCAAAGTTGGTGCGGGAGTGGATACCTTCCACTTCCTTGAATCCGAACGGCATTTCAAATTCAATATCAGTTGCCGCGTTGGCATAGTGAGCCAACTTCTCATGGTCGTGGAAACGATACTTCTCATCGCCCATGCCAAGAGCCTTGTGCCACTTGAGTCGTGTCTCTCTCCACTTCTTGAACCATTCAAGCTCTTCTCCCGGACGCACAAAGAATTGCATCTCCATCTGCTCAAACTCGCGCATACGGAAAATAAATTGGCGTGCGACTATTTCATTTCTGAAAGCTTTGCCGATCTGTGCAATACCAAACGGGATGCGCATGCGGCCTGTTTTCTGTACATTCAAGAAGTTCACAAAAATGCCTTGCGCCGTCTCAGGACGCAAATAAACGGTCATGGCGCCATCGGCGGTACTTCCCATTTCGGTCTTGAACATGAGGTTGAACTGACGTACGTCGGTCCAATTCTTTGTCCCCGAAATAGGACAAACGATGTCATAATCGAGTATTATCTGCTTCAACTCGGCAAGGTCGTTTGCATTCATGGCCTTGGAATAGCGTTCGTGCAACTCATCTCGTTCTTTTTTGTGTTGCAACACGCGAGGATTGGTATTGCGGAAAAGCTCGGCATCAAAGCTGTCTCCAAATTTCTTTGCGGCCTTGGCCACCTCTTTTTCTATTTTGTCGTCAATCTTTGCAATTGCATCTTCAATAAGCACATCGGCACGATAACGCTTCTTCGAGTCGCGGTTGTCAATCAACGGGTCGTTGAACGCATCAACGTGTCCTGAAGCTTTCCATATTGTCGGGTGCATGAATATTGCAGAGTCAATGCCGACAATATTTTCATGGAGCAGCGTCATGGCTTCCCACCAGTAACGCTTTATGTTATTCTTCAGCTCGACACCGTTTTGTCCATAATCATAAACGGCGGCAAGCCCGTCGTATATTTCACTCGATTGGAAAACGAACCCATACTCCTTGGCATGAGAAACGATTTTCTTGAAAACATCTTCTTGTTTTGCCATCTTTAATTATTGTTTTCTATTCCACAATACAGCCCACCGTCATGGGCACGATACAATGTGAAGTTACGATTTTCTTTAATTAAGGTGCAAAGTAAATGATTTTTTTCGATTTAATTTGTATTTTTGCTGTAGCTTTTGATTAAATAACACTAATAGGGTCATAATCACCGGCAAAATTTGCCATTTACGCTTCAAGACCGTCAAAAGCTCCCCTACTAACTATATTTTCTATGATAGAAGACATCGATACACCTGAAGAATTGGGCAAGATGGATGACGACTCATCCACACAAGCTCATTCCTCATATCGCATACCAAAAGATAATAAATTCTTACTGTCGGGAATGTACCAAAACTGGTTTCTCGACTACGCATCGTATGTAATACTCGAACGTGCCGTGCCTCACATAGAAGACGGGTTGAAACCTGTTCAAAGGCGCATCCTCCACACAATGAAGGAACTTGACGACGGACGATACAATAAAGTTGCAAACATCGTCGGCTTCACCATGCAATACCATCCGCATGGCGATGCGTCAATTAAGGATGCCCTTGTCCAGCTGGGGCAGAAAAACCTACTCATCGACACGCAGGGGAACTGGGGCAACATCTTGACCGGCGACGATGCCGCTGCCGGCCGATACATCGAAGCGCGTCTTTCAGAATTTGCCCTTGACGTGGCATTCAGCCCTAAAATCACTGAATGGACTCTTTCTTATGATGGCAGAAAGCCCGAACCGGTCACTTTGCCTGTGAAGTTTCCACTGCTGCTGTTCCAAGGAGCCGAAGGCATTGCCGTGGGATTGTCGTGCAAGATATTGCCGCACAACTTCAACGAGATTCTTGATGCCGCAATTTCTTATCTGCGAGGTGAAGAATTTCACTTATACCCTGATTTTGTCACAGGAGGATATGTCGACGTCGGCCGTTACAACGACGGCGAACGTGGCGGACAAGTAAAAGTGAGAGCAAAAATCGAGAAACGCGACAGCAAGACACTCGTCATAAACGACTTGCCTTTCGGTCGGACAACATCGTCACTTATCGAGTCGATATTGAAAGCTCAAGAAAAAGGTAAAATAAAAATCAAGAAAATCGATGACAACACTTCGGCCAATGCCGAAATCATAGTGACATTGCAACCCGGCACGTCGAGCGACAAGACGATGGATGCCTTGTATGCCTTCACCGACTGTGAAGTAAGCATCTCGCCAAACTGTTGCGTCATAAAAGACAAGAAGCCGCACTTCCTCACGGTAAGCGACATTCTGCGAGACAGTGTCGACCACACGATGCAGATGCTAAGACAGGAATTGGAGATACAACGCAGAGAAACTCTCGAATCGCTGTTGTTCGCTTCCTTAGAAAAGATTTTCATTGAAGAACGCATATATAAGGATCGTGAGTTCGAGCAAAGCTCTGACACCGATTCCCTTGTTGCCCACATCGACGGCAGGCTTCACCCTTGGAAACACATGTTCTACCGGGAAATCACACGCGAGGACATACTGAAGCTCATGGAAATAAAAATGTGGCGCATCACAAAATTCAACTCAGAAAAGGCCGAAAACTACATCGCCACATTGAACGAGCGCATCAAGAAAATCGATGAAGACCTCGCACACATGGTCGACTACACCATCAACTGGTACAGCAGTCTGAAAACCAAATACGGCAATATGTACCCAAGGCACACTATCATTCGCAACTTCGACACAATCGTGGCTGCCAAAGTAGCCGAAGCCAACGAGAAACTATACATCAACCGTGAAGAGGGTTTCATAGGCACCGCGCTGAAGAAAGATGAGTTTGTGTGCAACTGTTCCGACATCGATGACATAATAGTATTCTATAAGGACGGCAAATACAAAGTGATAAAAGTTGCCGACAAAATATATATCGGCAAGAACATACAATACCTCAACGTGTTCAAGCGCAACGACTCGCGCACCATATACAACGTCCTTTACCAAGACGGCAAAGGCGGAATTACCTACATGAAGCGGTTTGCCGTGACCGGCATAACACGTGACAAGGAATATGACCTCACTCAAGGCAAGCCCGGCTCCAAGATATTGTGGTTCTCGGCAAATCCGAACGGCGAGGCCGAAGTGCTGCGCATAACGTTGAAGCCGAAATTCAGGCTGAAAGTGTTGCAATTCGACATCGACCTTGCCGACCTTGCGATAAAGGGAAGGCAATCGAGGGGCAACATGGTTACCAAAAATGAAATCCATCGCATATCGTTGAAAGAACGTGGAGCATCCACACTTGGCGGACGTGAAGTGTGGTTTGACCCCGACGTGCTAAGGCTCAATTACGACGGCCGTGGCGATTCGCTTGGCGAATTTGCCGGGAACGACCAAATCCTTGTCATCTGCAACAATGGTGATTTCTATACCACGTCATTCGACACAGGCAACCACTACGAAGACGACATACTGCGCATCGAGAAATTCCGTGGCAATGTCGTGTGGACAGCTGTGCTATACGATGCCGACCAAGGTTATATCTACATGAAACGTTTTGAATTTGAACCATCGGCAAAACGCCAAAGTTTCATCGGAGGCAACCCGTCGTCCAAGTTAATGTTGCTCAGTGACAAGCGACACCCTCGATTTGAAGTAAAATTTGGTGAAGCCGACAGTTTCAGGGAAAACATCATAATAACAGCCGAAGACTTCATTGGTGTAAAAAGTTTCAAGGCTAAAGGCAAACGCATATCAAATTTCAACATTGATACGGTAACCGAGATAGAGCCTCTTATCGTTGACTACGAGAATGAAAATGACAACATGCCCGAAGCATCAGATCACGAGACCGAAAAAGAGATTGCCGGAGACCAACCAATCATTCAACAGGACGTATTTGATGAACTTACAGGCCAAAAGAAACTTTTTGACATAGAACCCAATGACGAGGAATTGCAATAACGCCAAGTGTGGAAAGTTCATAACCACGCTCATATTGATTATAATGACCGGCCTGCAAGCCCAAGCCGGAACTTTTGACACACCGAAAGACTCGACAGCAATTGCAATAGAGCGTCCTACCAATTCGGCGTTCACATTTGACTTGGGCGGAGCTTCAATTCTTGACACATACCTCACCCCCATCAAATACACGGGTATGAACATGCGATTGGGATATGAGCGGCTTCAAGCGATGAAATTCAATCCCGTCCCTTGGGTAATGCAAATGGATGCCGGAATAGAATACCAACGTGTGAAGAACATTCCCCGTAATCATTCAATGCACTCGCTCATGGTCGAGTACCAATGGGGAATGATGCACCGTTGGAGCATCCTGCCAGGGCTGCAACTCATGGCCGGCGGAAGCACACGGTTCAGAGGCGGGGCCATATACAACTCCTACAATTCCAATAATCCCGTATCTCCAAAGATACATTGGAGCGTAAACCTCACAGGAATGGCCGTATATAATACAACAATAGGCCGTTTGCCAGTAACGTTCCGCTACCAGGCCACATTACCGTTTATCGGGGCGTTCTTCTCGCCCGAATATGGAGAATCTTTCTATGAAATTTATCTTGGCAACCTTGACAACATCGTACATTGCGGCTGGTGGGGAAACCGATTTGACATGCGCAACATGTTCACCGCCGACCTCCACTTCGGGCGCACTTCCTTGCGTCTTGGTTACCGTGGACAAATTGAAACAAGCTTTGTAAACAACCTGAATTACCAATTCTTCACCAATAGCTTCATAATCGGAGTGAGCGGCGAATGGATGTCCCTGAAGCCTCGGGAACATTCCATTGAAAAGGCTCGCATAATATCAGCCCTATATTAATCCAGTTAAATAATGAAAAATAGACTATCCAAAATATTGCTGATTCTTTTCTCTTCGAACTTGTTCCTCAGTTCGTGCCATGACTATGTGGAATACGCCAACGACCCATACGGTAATTTTGATGCCCTATGGACAGCAATCGATGAGCATTATTGCTTCTTTGAATACAAAGATGTGGATTGGAACGAAGTAGGCCAACGATATCGGGCGCAGATACTGCCTGAAATGACAAATGAAGAGCTGTTTGACGTTTGTTCCGAAATGCTTAAAGAACTTAAAGACGGACACACCAACCTGATATCGTCGTGGGACATATCCAGGTACTGGATTTGGGAACAATATCCTAAGAACTTTGATGAGCGCCTTATAGACGAATATTACCTCAACTTCAATTATAGACAAGCGTCAGGGATAAAATACCAGATTTTGAGCAATAACATCGGCTACATGTACTACCCCGACTTCAGCTCTGGCATTGGAGAAGGGAACCTTGACAATATTCTTGCCTACCTTGCTTCATGCGACGGATTGATAATCGATGTCAGGGACAATGGCGGCGGATTCTTGACAAATGTCGACAAACTCGTGGGCAGGTTCATTACCGAGCCTATAGTGGCTGGATACATTTCCCACAAGACAGGTCCGGGTCATGACGATTTTTCAGAGCCATACAAATACTACTTTGACCCGGCCGATGACACTCACATAAAATTCTTGAAACCTGTAGTAGTCCTCACAAATCGCT
Organism: uncultured Prevotellaceae bacterium; assembly: GCA_905207705.1. GTDB lineage: Bacteria > Bacteroidota > Bacteroidia > Bacteroidales > Muribaculaceae > Avimuribaculum. The sequence continues at coordinate 15,565 of CAJLMA010000012.1, read as the reverse complement.
CATCATTCAGTGCCACAAACAATTTCGTATCTGTAATGAAATCGCTCGATAACGTGAGAATCGTAGGAGACACTACAGGTGGCGGAAGCGGAATGCCTTTTACCTCGGAATTGCCAAATGGATGGACTGTCAGATTCTCGGCCTGCTCCATTCTTGACCCCGACGGGAATGAAACCGAATTTGGGGTCACACCTTCCGACGGATGCAAAGTCGATATGAACACAACCGACATGCTGGCCGGACGCGATACCATCATGGAGCGTGCATTTGAAGTCATAACTAAAATGGCAGCTGCCGGGATTTAAGAGGGATATCCCACACAATCTCCGGCAACAATATAAACAATGGACAATGCTTTGCCATCATCTTACGGCATTGTCATATATTTTCTCTTGACCTTTCCACAAGGTCCACACACTATCTTGCAGGATGGCTCGATAAGCTCCTGAAAATTTTGAATTTGAACACCAGCTGTTTGCTGTTGCCCCTTCACGATATAATATAGGATTAGCCCCGGATGTTTCGACCATGAATGCCTCAATCTTAGTCGAGTCGTCCGACAAAACAAGGAAAGCAGCATACGCGGAATACTTGTCTACAGCATTATTGAGCTGTATCCCTTCTTCCCATATCCTTATGCAATTCCCTTTAATGCTTGACCACATATATCCTGCGGCAGGCTTACATCCATGCTCGTCGGTCTGGGAGCCGAGCGGTGCATCATAAACAATCGCCTGCGGCTGTTTGTTCACCGAGCAAGCACTCAGCACAACCATGCAAATCGCTATTCCAAATATACCACACGATTTCATTTCTGCAATAATTTTATTTATATGCAATCCTGTAAAGCCTCTTGCAATCTTCCACATCATATCGACATGGAGCATTTCCCGGGCTGCCGCTTGCTATGGCATCGGCTGCCATCTTGTCGATTGAATTCATGAATTGCGCCTCATCTATTCCGTAACCTTGCAATGTAGGAACCTGACAAATCCTGCATATATTGCCTAACGCCTCAATAAATGCACTTGCTGCCACACTATCTTCATCTTTTTCACCAGCAACGCCAATGGCCCTGCCTAATATCCCAAATCTTTCTCGGGCACATTCAAGCATGTCGGTCATGCAAGCCACAAGCAACATTGCATTAGAAATTCCATGCGGCACATGGAACAAAGCTCCTATAGGACGACTCATGCCATGTACTATCGTGACACTTGAGTTATTTATACATATGCCTGCCTTGAGCGCGGCAATGGTCATCTCCTCCCGAGCCTCAGCATTGCTTCCGTCCAGATATGCCACAGGAAGATATTTCATGATGCGCTTCACTGCATCTATGGCAAGTTCATCGGTTTCGGGTGTCGCTTTCACCGAAATAAACGACTCCACGGCATGGGTCAACGCATCAAGCCCTGTGGCTGCAGTCACACTTTGAGGAACATCCATGCTCATTGTATAATCGTCTATGGCAAGGACAGGCAGCAAAGCGTCACCTTTAAGCAGCATTTTTATGCCATTGCATGTATCGGTAATAATTGTGAAACGAGTAGCTTCCGACCCGGTGCCTGCCGTCGTCGGGATACAAACCACAGGAGGCGTGACAACCGACATCTCCTTGCCATTGTAATCGGAAATCTTACCGCCGCTGACCGTCATAGCTGCTATTGCCTTTGCCGAGTCGAGCGGACTGCCTCCGCCGATTCCTATACAGAATTCGCAACCGTTGTCTTCATATACCTTTACACCGGCGTCTATCATAATATCGGTAGGCTCGCCTGTTATGCCATCAAATACTTCATATTCTATTCCGTCACGCTCCAAAGCCTTTGCAAGACGCGACATCATTGCCGAACGTCCCACATGCGGCCCGGTAACGACAAGAGCCTTACGGCCATACTGGCAAAAGATGCCTGGATGATTCTCCAAAGCCTGCGGCTCGCAAACTATTTTTGCTGGTTCTTTCAACATTATATATCTTTTTTGCATTAATGATGCGAATTTAACCCAAATAACCGATTATTACATATCATCAACGCACCTTTTTACTGACAGTAATGACATGCGCGGCAAGCATCAATCCTCCATGCCGCCATAATTGTCGCCCATGCCGCCTCCATTCATGCCGGGGCGATTCTCATACTTGCGAGCTTTGGCATTTCCAAAACTGTAGGAAACGGTAAACTGTATGCGACGGCCACCTCGGCAACGTTCGGTCAGTTGTTCAAACGTAGGGCCATAGGTTGCCTGGCTTCGCTTGTTAGAATTCAACAAGTCGCGCACATTTACCGAGAACGACCACTTATCAATAGATTTCTTTATACCACCATCCAACCTGTAACGTGGATCGCGTGATCCTTGTGCCGTAATCTGTCGGGAAAAATATCGGCCACTGAGCTGCAAATTCAAGTCCCATGGCAACAATACCGATGCCATCATATTGAGATTCCATGTAAAGTCATCCTCAAATTCCCCGACAACTGGCTCAGTAAGTCCTTCGGGCAGGAAACTGAACCCGTCAATAGCATTGTAAAACAAATTGACAGTCGTAGTAAGGTCGAGACGCTTGAATAATTTGTTCTTCACCACAAATTCCACACCGGCTTCTTGCGACTGCGACACATTCTCACTGGTATTGTTCATCACGCCATCTTTCATGAAACTGATGCGTTGAATCACATCGTCGGTACTGCGATAATATCCCGATACCGACAGCATGTGGTCGGTCCAAGTCTTTATATAGTTCAACTCGAACGCATTGGCATATTGAGGCTGCAATTGCGGATTACCATAAGAAATATTGGTGGGGTCGCTTATATCGACAAAAGGATTCAATTGACCGCCCCACGGACGACGTATGCGCCGTGTATAGTTGACTTGAATTTCATTCTCTTTAGGCAAGGAATATGATAAAAACAAACTTGGGAACAATGCGAACTTGTCGGTCACGAAAGGCTCAACACCATCCTCGCTTTCACCATAAGCAAGCGACTTGCTTTCATTATGCCAATATTCGCCACGCAATCCCGCCGAGAAACTGAATTTGTCGACACGCCCTCCGAATGTCGCATACAATGCCTGAATATTTTGGTCATATATGAAACGATTGTACAATTCCTCATCTATCGGCATGTTTGATTCACTTGCTCCCGACCATGTTGTCATCGGGCTGTTCTCGCTGCTCAAATTTCCTTTATAACCGGCCTCAACCTTAAACATTTCGTTAAATTGGTTGGAATAATCGAGCTGGAACTCCCAGTTGTTTACTTTTATATTGTTTTCTTGACGCTGCCAAGTTATTTCATCTTCCTGCTCGGGATAATAATATTCCCTGTGATACAGCACACTGCTCGGCATACTCCACAAGTTATAAGAGGCCGATGCCATGATCGTATGCCTGTCGTTGAATTTGTGCGTGTAATCGAGGGTAACGTTACCTCCACCGCCGTCACGGTCGCTGTTGCTGTTGCTCAAGCCCGAAGTAAAACTGCCCGGAGCCGTGCTTTCATAGTCGGTCTCACTCTTTTCCCATCCTCCGCCTGTCATGCCAAATCCGCCAAGAGATATTGCATCGGCCTCGGTTATATGATATGTAGCTCCTGCCCTGAAGAATAATGCAGTGTGGCGGTTCTCACTCTCATTTAATGAGTTGAGATATGTCCCGTCGGTATAGTTGCGCCACGAATTTTCATAACCGTCGCTATGGAAACTACGCACCCCGACATTGGCATACGCATCCCACTTGTTTATATTAAAATTGATGTTTCCACCTACGTTAAATCCACCCTGTGTGTTACCGCCTGCTTGCGCGCCACCGAAATATCCGGGTTGCCGATTTTGTTTCAAAACAATGTTGATGATTCCTGCAGTACCTTCCGGACTGTATTTTGCCGACGGATTTGTAATGAGTTCTATCTTCTCGATTGTTTCTGCCGGCAATTGCTCAAGAATCTGACCTTGATTGTCGGCAGTAAGTCCTGATGGCTTTCCGTTAATCCACACAGTTACCGACGAGTTCCCCCTCAACGAGATCGACCCCTCATCATCAACTTCTACCGAAGGTACGGTCTCAAGAATCTCGCTTGCCGACGCTCCGGCGGCTGCGATGTTTTGATCCACATTGAACACCCTCTTGTCAAGGTCGAAACGCATCTGCGACTTCATTCCCACGACTTCCACTTCATCGAGCATGTGTGCGTTCTCTTTCAATGCAACAGGTTGCAAGGTCACTTGAGCGTCGGCCGATGCTACTGAAACATTCACCACAGTTGCGTCATACCCGACAAATGAAAATCTGACTCCGTATTCGCCAGCCGGCAAACCGGTCAATTTATAAGACCCGTCAATTTCTGACATGGTTCCCATCGGCAATTCTGTTCCGTCCTTTTTACTTATCGTGACGTTTACAAATTCCATCGGTTCCCCGGTCGACATGTCGGTCACTTTTCCCGAAATTGTCCCTGCGACAACCGATATGCAAGGCACCGATACCATCACTGCCACAAGTGCCGCCAATATATTATTTCCCATTTACAAAATCTTTTTACCATTAATTCTAATTCCTTGCCTATTGAATGCAATGTCAAGCATAAAGTTAAAAAACAATGATTGTAGACCAATATAAAGCACCATCCAACGGCAATTACAATCTTTTAATGCAAAATTACTCATTTTAAAGCAATATCATGGCAAAATAACAGATTAATTAAAGCATACAAGTCATTTTTGCAATATTTTAAGTATCTTCGCGAGAAATTGAAAATTTATCAAATAAAACATATCACCAATGCAAAACGACGAAAACAAAAAAGAAGAAACGGCGAGCATTCCCGACAATGCCTTCCGTGAACTTGCTCAGGGAGAAAAATACATCCCTGTGCTGCGTCCCGACAAGGAATACCCTGAAATTACGCCTTACAGCGTTTCCATGGGACTTGTTTTGGCTATAATCTTCAGCGCGGCCGCAGCCTACCTTGGATTGAAAATCGGCCAGGTCTTCGAAGCGGCGATTCCAATTGCCATCATAGCCACAGGCGTGTCTTCGGCCATGAAGCGAAAGAACTCTCTTGGAGAAAATGTCATCATCCAATCCATAGGAGCTTCTTCGGGTGTGGTAGTTGCCGGCTCCATTTTCACGTTGCCGGCCCTTTACATCCTTAAAGCCAAGTATCCTGAAATTGCCGTCAACTTCCTTGAAGTGTTCCTTAGCTCTCTGCTTGGCGGCGTGCTCGGCATCCTGTTTTTCATACCGTTTAGAAAATACTTTTGCTCCGACATGCACGGAAAATTTCCTTTCCCCGAAGCCACTGCCACCACACAGGTCCTCATTTCCGGGCAAAAAAGCGGAGGACAGGCTTTACGACTTGTAATTGCAGGAGCTGTCGGCGGTATATACGACTTCCTGCTCTCGACTTTCGGATGGTGGAGCGACGTGCTTACAACAAAAGTTATCCCATGGGGAAACGAATTGGCCAACAATGCAAAAATGGTTTTCAAAATCAATACCCAGGCTGCAGTACTCGGTCTCGGATATATCGTCGGACTCAAATACAGCTTCATCATCTTTGCTGGCTCAGCATTCATTTGGTTCATCATCATCCCGTTGTTAAGCATGAATCCCGAAATGACGACACTTGCTCCCGAAGACATATTCTCGGGACAAGCTCGCTACCTTGGAATCGGAGGTATTGCAATGTCGGGTATCATCGGGATAATAAAGTCATGGCCTATAATCCGTAGCGCAGTAGGACTGGCCGGAAAGGAATTCAAAGGCACAGGAAACGGTTCAAAAAACATATTGCGCACGCAAAAGGACATCTCCATGAAGATTCTTGTGTTTGCTCTTGTTGCGGCACTTGTTGTCACATTCGTATTCTTCTACTTTGGTGTAATCAACAGCTTGTTCCAAACAATTGTGGCATTTGTTGTCGTCACCGTAATAGCATTCTTGTTTACAACTGTTGCTGCCAATGCAATTGCAATTGTAGGAACCAACCCTGTTTCCGGCATGACGCTGATGACACTGATAATCGCTTCGGGAATATTCGTGGCTATCGGCTTGAAAGGTTCAGCAGGCATCGTGGCGTCAATGGTCATTGGAGGTGTTGTCTGCACCGCTTTGTCGATGGCCGGAGGCATGGTCACAGATATGAAAATTGGTTATTGGATAGGCTCGACTCCATCCAAGCAGCAATCATGGAAATTCCTCGGCACATTTGTGTCGGCTGCAACAGTCGGCGGTGTCATGCTATTGCTTAACAAAGTATATGGTTTCGTTGGTGAAGATGCACTCGTAGCTCCTCAAGCCAATGCAATGGCTGCCGTTATCGACCCGTTGATGATGGGCGGAGAAACTCCATGGATGCTATATATTATCGGTGCAATTTTCGCCATACTTCTCAACTGGCTTGGTGTGCCGGCTCTTGCATTCTCGCTCGGCATGTTCATCCCCATCGAGCTCAACACTCCGTTGCTCGTCGGAGGATTGATTAGCTGGTTTGTAAGCTCTCGTTCCAAGGATGAAGCAGTCAACAAGGCTCGTCTCGACCGTGGTACGCTTCTCGCTTCGGGATTCATCGCCGGAGGTGCGCTTATGGGTGTCGTGAGCGCAGGCATTAAATTTGCAGGCTTCGACTACGAAAACACCATGAGCATGAATGCCCTGCAATCGCTTGGATTGCTGATATATGTGCTGCTCATTGTGTGGTTCACATGGAACTGCTTCCGCGCAAAGAAAGGAGAAGAATAATCTCGACACTTTCCGGCAGACATCACATAAACAGGGTAGGAACTAAACGGCCATCATAACCATTGTTCCTGCCCTGCTTATATGTTTACATCAATATCTCGAACTGCAAAAAAATGCTGTTTATCACCGCCGCCGCATCTACAACCGGCAGCAACTTGAATTTTCACCACATGTAAAGAGAATTATTACCTGCACTCGCTTTGGACATAATGATGATGCGCATGGCACTCATGTACAGTCTTGTCGACTATCACATGCCTGTTTGCCATCTGCGAAATTACGGTCATTTCATGCGATACGAGAATTATGGTTGTATGTTTTGCGATATTTGCAATGATGTCATACAAATGGTGCTCAAATGACTTGTCTATATAAGATAACGGTTCGTCAAGCACAAGCACCTCGGGCGATGATATTATGGCTCTACCGAGCAAAGCCCTTTGCAACTGTCCGCCCGACAAAGCTCCTATGGGGCTGCGACGCTTGCCGGTCAACCCTACAGTTTCTATAACCCAATCTATCAACCTGCGTTCTTCAACATCGATGCGATGGAAAAGCTTCATGCTTGAAGGAAGCCCCATTGCCACAACATCCTCGACTGTAACCGGGAAACGACTGTCTATCATATTTTTTTGAGGCAGATAGCCTATTTTTAACTTATCGACCTGTTTCCCGTTCCTGAAAAACACCACCTTGCCGGTTGTTGGTTCCAACAATTGCAACATCACCTTGAGCATTGTCGTCTTTCCTCCCCCGTTAGGGCCTGTAATGGCAACAAAGTCTCCTTGCATTACATCGAGCGAAGCTTTTTCAAGAGCTAATACCCTGCCTCCGTCATACGTCACGGAAACATCTTCCAGGCTTAATATTTTCTCAGTTGTTCGCAATTGCATTTACGATACTTGTCATTTCTTCCTCCCAATGATAATTCATCGGGTTTATCCTCACAATCTTGGCACCGATTTCTTCATTGAGCGATTCAGCTTGACGGCTGTCAAACTCTTGTTGGATAAACAACACTTTTGCTCCGCACTCCTTGGCAGTGTCTATTTTTTCTTTAAGCATGTTGACCGGCACCTCTTTTCCTTCATACTCTATGCTGATCTGCCTTAGCCCGTAGTCATTAGCAAAATAGCTCAACGACGGATGCCATACAAGGAATGCGCTACCATGTTTTGATGCAAGCATTTCAGCAAATTGCCGGTCGAGGTTCTCAAGTTCTGCCTTTAACTTATTATAATTAGCCGTGTATGTCTCCTCATTTTTAGGATCAAGCTCGACAACGGCTTCATACATGTTACCGGCGATCTTTATGGCATTGCGCACCGAACTCCACACATGCGGATCCACTTCGTTCTGTCCCTCTTGCGTGCCGTGCGTACCGCGCAGCAACTTAATTCCTTTCGAATTGTTATAAATTTTCAAATCGGGATTATTGGCTCTTGCCTTACCGACAATGGCATATTCAAACCCTATGTAGCCTATGCAAAAGTATGCTTTGCTCTTTTCGATATTTATCAAGTGAGACATGCTCGGCTCGTATGCTTCAGGATTATTCCCTTCATTAAGCATGCACGACACGGTGAACTTGTCGCCCACTATCTTTTCAAGAAAATACTTTTGAGGGAGTATGCTTACTGTTATAGTAGGCGTATCGGGCACATTGCCGACACAAGAATGTAGCAACACTGCGCACAATATGGCAATCAAACCCACCTCAACCCGATGCAAGTAACCAATGTTAACTTTCATTGTCATGTAATCAAACGTCCGTGTTAATTAAAAAAGATTGATGTCGCACGCAACAATTACACAAAGATAATTCTTTTTTCAACCTTGGCAACAGCTTAAATCGGGAAATTTATCCTAAAAATACATTCGCCTTGCGATAATAAACAATGAAAGCTACTAATGTCTACAAAAAAGTCTGCCCCAATTTTTTGAGACAGACAATTTATGCTTCATCCTGATGGCATACAAGCCTTCAACCCTTCATTTCAGAATTTGAATTTCACTCCGACGCTTGTCACAAGCTGGCTAAAATCCTTCATGAACATGTATTTCAATTCACCCGTGAGCGATACCGAACTGGACACAGCAAAGTCGACACCACCACCAAGGTCTGCGCCAAAACGACTTAAATTGTCATCGTCTACAAGCCCATCAAATCCATGCAACTTCCAACCAGAATAAAAGATACCGGCCAACGGATATACATTTATATTATCTGTCACATCAAACAAATAATGCAAATTAAGGTTTATATCCCATGAACTAACGTCGTTATTTCTGAAATAATAATTGAAACTCGGCTCAAGGCGGAAGTCATCAGTCAAACCTACTTGCAACTTTACACCGACACCTTCTTGATTATCAGCCGAGGCATGGCCCAATTGTACTCCCAATTCAAGATCGCCACTCTCTGCCGAAGCTGCAAACGCAACTCCGATCATACACACCAATGACAATAAAATCTTTTTCATAATACACAAGTTTTTAATTGAGACAAAATTGTCCTATAAAGTAAAGTTAACGCTAATATTTGACAATCTGCACATGTTTTTCCGAAAAATCACACATATAAAGCCTTTTTGACCATAAAGTGCTTAAATGTGCCTCTGTGAAAAGTCGGCAGTTTCTTCTATTGGCCGTTTTGCGCCATCACCCGCAACCAAATTGGAATCTGTTTTTGACTTTTTGACTTTTTTAATCCGCTGCTTCATCTTTTCCTCGTCAAATCCCTGTCCATAAACACCGTTAACATGCGACTGCGATACAAAAGCGTGAGGATCGATCGTCTTTATTATCCTGAATATGGACACGGCCTCGATTTTGCGGCACATGACAAGAAGCATCTTCACATCATGCTTCGTGTACCAACCTGTACCGTGTATCAACGTGCAACCTCTATGGGCGACACCTATTATGGCATCGGCAATTTCTTCCCATTTCTCCGAAAATATGGTGAATTGTATGGCCTGCCTGTTGGTATTGATAACATAATCGCACATAAACGATACCACCAGCAGCACCACAAAACCGTAAACTATCTTGTCGACACTGTGAAACAGTACATAGGAACTCGAAATAATAATCACGTCGGTATACATTATCATACGGCCAATAGTCACGTTGCTATATTTCGACACCATAGCAGCTATAATGTCGCTGCCCCCAGTGCTGCCATTATGCACAAATGCAATTCCTACACCCAATCCGCACATCAGCGCGCCCAAAATCACATTCATGAACGCCTGTTGCTCCACTATCGGAGTATCGAAAAGCGGTTGAAGCACGCCGAAAAACAAACTAAGCACCGTGGTTCCGAAAATCGTCCGTATGACAAATGTCTTCCCGACAACCTTCATCGCTATGGCAAGCAATATGAAATTGAGCGTAAAATTGCCCACCGCTACAGGTATCCCAAAACGATAGTACAAAAGAGCGGCCACACCGGCCATGCCACCAGTTACGACCTTCTCGGGCAGAATAAATGCCGTAAACCCGAAGGCATACAGAGCCAGACCCACCACTATCATTATGTAATCCTTAAGATTACCTAAGATCTGCTTCTTAAATTTTGACATTGCCGTATATCAATATTTTTTGCGAATATAATTAATAACTCTGAAATAAACGTTGCTGTTTCATAAAAAATACATACATCCTCGATATTTCAAAACCATCTGACCCCTTGCAAACAAAACTTTTCATGATTTATCGATTTTTTTCTCGATTTTCAATCAAAAAATGACGCAAGTATTTGCAAAATTCAAAAAGAGTCATTACCTTTGCACCCGTCAAATGGCACGAACATCATTTTGAATTTATTCGGAGAGATGGCAGAGTGGTCGATTGCGGCGGTCTTGAAAACCGTTGAGGGTCACACCTCCGGGGGTTCGAATCCCTCTCTCTCCGCAATAGACATTGAAAATCAATTGTTTACGGATTTAACACCCGATTTTACATCCAAGAATGTAAAGTCGGGTGTTTTTATATTATTTAAAATTGATGGGGTAGGATGAAGTCATTTGCAGCAACTCATTTACATCGCCTTTCTTGATATAAGGCAAGCAGTGGCGAATCTTTTCGACAGGCCAGTCCCACCATTTCAGCGCTTCGAGTTTCCGTACCGTGTCTTCATCGAAACGTCTATTTATCGGTCTGGCAGGAACACCGCCGACTATTGTATAAGGAGGCACGTCTTTCGTAACAACAGCACGAGCGGCTATGATTGCCCCGTTGCCGATGTGAACACCGGCCATAATCACCGCTTCGTAACCTATCCACACATCGTTGCCTATCACGATGTCGCCTTTGTTGTCCCAAGCCGTTGCGACATCTGATTTTTCCAAGTCCCAATCCTCATAAAAGAGCGGGAAGGTATAGGTAGATAAGGATTTCAAGGTATGGTTGGCACTGTTGAACAGGAATTTCGCACCGCAAGCGATGGAACAGAACTTGCCGATTATCAGCCGTTCGTGATTGATAGGATAATGATATAGCACATTGTTCCGCTCGAAAAGCAACGGGTCGGACACAAAATCATTGTAGATGGTATAGTCGCCCACTTCGATAGACGGACATTTCACAACTGCATTCAGGTACACGGTCTGCGTGTCGCCAGTGCGTGGATATATCTTTTTCATCATAATATTCAGTTTTAATAGCGTTTATATTTCAGATAAATGACAGACAACAAGCCAAGTAATATCACATACAGATATTCTGCCGTCCAATAAATGGACAATGACGTACTGAAACCGCTGATGCTCCACAAATAAATCTGATAGGCCACGATGGTTATCAACTGGAAAATGAATGCCATGCGTGTTGCCCCCGTACCTGTAACGGCATTCATATAGACATAGCCGGGCAAGGCAAAGACGTAGTTCAGCAGCATGACCACAAACGGCAGACGGGATATCTGCATCAGAACCGGGCTTTCCGTATAGATGCCGACAATCGGACGATAGAAAATCACAGCAAGGATGACCAGCGGAAAACCGATGGCATATCCCAAACGGACAACCCGGTTACACAGCGAGATTACCTGAGCCTTTTGCCCGGCTCCCAACAAATTGCTCACCAACGAACCGGTAGTGGCCGCCAGTGAATTGACAATGACAAAGAACACCGTCGAGACACTGCGTATGACATTGGTAGCCGCCAGTTCCATTTCTCCCAAATGCTCGACAGCCACGAAGAAGGCAAGCCACGAGGCCACTCCGATAAACGAATGGAACATGCTCCATACGGATACTTGGCAGACATGGCGCAACAAGGCTTTGTCCAATCTCCAATATAACCCATAAATCCGTTTATCCATTTTCCGTAAGACATGAATGGCCAGCACCGCCAACGAACACGCTTCGGCAAAAGACGACGCAATGGCTGCACCTGCTATCCCCATGTCCCAATGGAATATGAGCAGCCAGTTGCCCGGAATGTTCACCAATACGGCTGTCAGAGCCGCCACGTTCAAGGCTCTTGTACAGGTAATGCCGACCAGGAACGAACGTAGGGCAAGGAACGGAAAGGAGAAAAGCAGCCCCCAAATGCGCCCGTCCAAATAATCAATCACGGCATGATAGACTTCCGCAGAAGCAATCAGCCGACTTAGAATAATCGGGGAAAACAGTTTGGAGAACAGGCTCAAAAGGACAGCAAGTCCCGACAGGAAAAACAATCCTTGAAAGAACGTCTTCCCTGTTTCGGAATAGTGTTGTTCGCCGTTGCGCCGTGCGATAACGACCTGCAAGCCCAGACTGAAACCGAAGCCGAGCATATAAAGTGCCAGATACCAAATCCCGGCAAGGGCGGATGCGCCCAATTCTATTTCTCCCACATGCCCCAGGAAAATGGCATCGGTGATATTGATAAGTTGTTCGATAAGGATGCTCATCATTACGGGAAAGTTGATGAGCCAGATATTCTTATATGTATAGTTCATTGTTCAACTTGATAGGATGCGACAAATCCTGCTGCACAAGGCGGCATGACACATTGCACGATTATGAATTTGGAATAATGGCAAAACAAGAATGGACAAACCTGTTATAAGCCTGTCCGTTGCTGAATAGCTTGATTCAAATGCTATCCGTCAAGCGCAGCTATATGCACACTTGCCATTTCATATTGGTTGAACAATTCTATTTTTTTCTGTTAGTTCGCAAAGATAGCATTTGTTCTTGATTATACCTCCAATTTTCCAGTTCCTTTTTGTAGGATTTCTAACATTTCCCTCAAATTGACTTCGCTTTTTGGGGGATACGCACATTCCGGGTATTCACATCTTGTTTTTAATCCACTTATAAATTCTGGGTGTTACGATTTGCATCAGGCAAAGATTGGCTATACAAATAACCAGGCTTAAAACACCTAACAAAACGTTTTCCACATTGGAATATTGCTCTTGACCAGCACTTATTGCCATGACGCAATAAGGCAAACATAACACGGTGCTGACAATGGCAGGAATATATTTGCGAATGATAAAGAATTGTATAATGTGGACAACGAAATGCAAGCTGAAAGCCAGTAAACAAATATACCAGTATTAAAGTCATTCCATTCTATATTTTCGTTTCAAATTCAGCAAAATCAGTGTTGCTCGCTTCAATCCGCATCCTGCAATGCAGGCTTCCTCGTAGAATGGATTCACAAATGGTTACTTGGAATGTCCTGTCTTTCCATAACGAATGCAGGACGTAAAGAATGCTTTGTCTGGAGCATTCACAGAGCAGAGGGATAGAAACATAGCCTTGTTTATGAAGCCCGCAGGTACATTCCAGGAAATACAGATTATAAACAGAATCTTTCTTTATCGTTTCGCACCTTACGCCGGGCAATTCATTAGCTTTGGCGAAAAACAGATCAAGGTCTCCATTGGTCTGTTCATACAAGTCTTTATAAATTTGAAGCGTACCACATTGAACGCAGTTCTTGCCGCACTCATGGAAGAATGTTTCCCTCTGTGCTTCCGTCAGTTTGACAATGCCTTTCTCAAAGCCTTTGAACCAATCAGATAATTCCATATTATTGGATAGTGTTATGCATGTGTTTTACTATAATTGGAGACAACAACGTAGCCGCCAGAACCAGTAACCACAGATTACCGTCCAACGGATTGTAAGTGGCGAGGAGTTTCACGACGGTATTGCCGCCTGCCAGTCCCACGGAAAACTCAAAAGCGATTGTCAACAACATCCAGTTTATCCCTATCAACCAACTTTCTTTGGAGGTAATGGCTTTTATCATTCGAGGCAATAACATCCAAGTTATCAGAAAAATACACACGCTTAATATCATCCCACTGACAGGCAAAGCCCATTCTTCTCCGATAGCCTTAACCAATATGTATTCCCGCAGACCTCCATTGAGAATGGCTACGGGAAGGAAGCAAAGCCAAATTATGAGGGATTTCTGTATGTTTCTCATGTCAGATGTTCATTTGCTTTTCAAAACGGAAATATTCGTCCTGATAATCAAGCCCACCACTGTGTCTGGAAGAGTCCTTGTGATATTTGCAGAAGAACTCCACGATACGGAAGCCACATTTATTCAAATAGAAATGGATATTCCGTTTCTCGAAATAAGGAGTTACAAGTTCCCACACTGCTGTATCAGGATATAGTTGCTCAATGGCTTGCCACACCTGTGTCCCAAGCCCACGTCCATGACAGTCGGGATAGATATAAAATAAATCAACAGAATTGCGGTGAGATTCTTTGTCATTCCGTAATGTTACACCACCTATTTTTTCTCCGTCCGCGAGAATATAGTAAACTTCTGCCTGAGGATGAAATAAAGCTTCGTCTATGTCTTCATCTGGAATCACTTCACCTCGTTCTGGATTACCGAATTCCCTTATTACGGCAATGGAAAATATATCCTTGACATCTTGGCGGAAAGCACCGAAATCCTCTTCTTTTATCTCCTGAAATGTTATTTGCATAAATTTTCTTCTTTTGAAATCTTCAACCATTCCTCCTTCGTCATCCTCATGAAATGCTCGGTGCGGACATCGCCCAACGGAGAGGTATTGCCTTCTTCTGTATGATGAAAGCGTAAACCGCATTTCTCCATCACTCGGCGCGACTTCGTGTTGCCGTCATAATAGCCGCACCAGACGGCAGTCATTCCCAAATCCTCAAAACATCTCTTCAGCAGGCAACGCACGGCTTCGGGTATCAAACCCTGTCCCCAATAAGGCTTGCCTATCCAATAACCTATTTCAGCCTCGTTTGCCTGCATTTCGGCACTGTGCAGACCATCCCCGAGCATGATACCTATGCTCCCAACCGGTTCACCGGTTTCTTTCAAGACAACAGCATAAGTTTCCGGAGCGGCAAAGACAGTACGGATGATGTTCAGGCTGTCTTCTACGGACGTGTGAGGTGGCCAACCTGCAATAGGCCCGATTGCAGGATCTTGAGCATATTTATATAAGGATTCTGCATCAGACTCTTCCCACCGGCGCAAAACAATTCGATCTGTAATAAACATAGCGTCCTTTTTCATTAGATAAAAAATTCGTCCTTAGCCGTTTATTGCATAAAAACAAGGCAAAGGTCGAAATTATTCGGGATTTTGAAAATAAATTCCCATCAAATTTCTACTGCGCCGAAAATAATACACTGATTAAAGCAATGCTGATAGATTATTGTCACAGATTATTGTCGCACGAGGCTTTGCACAGGCTTTGTTCATTTTTGTATTCTCGGCATCGGACAACTTGCCAGCCGATTGCCTGCCCGGCGGATGCCGGGTGGGGGTATAAAAAGGGAGGAGGGGGGATTCGTGAAGTTGCCTTCA
>CAJLMA010000011.1 GCA_905207705.1 uncultured Prevotellaceae bacterium | reverse complement strand
CGGCAAACGATATCTTGGCTATCTCGTTGTCGGTAGGCGCGGAGCTTACTACAAATATTGCATTGCCGTCAGCACGCTCATTGCCGTCGCTCGGCACGTTCCTTATGCCCAATGCCTGTGTGTAAAGAGTAGATGAACCGCCACCGTCGAGGTTGATGGCATCGGTAGCGCCGGCATAACGCATGATGTCGGCAACTTGCGATGTCCTTGCGCCGTTTGAGATGGTCGAACGACCGTCCACTACCATCATTATCACTTTGGTCTTGTTTGCTCCGTAACCTATGCCTGTACGCGGATGATAGCTTGAAGCATCACCACGTTCACCTTCGGTGTCGAGAGTCTCGCCGTTGCCCACGGTGCGAGGGTTGCCCGAAATCATCTGTTGTGGCACAACAGAAACGCCATCCATCAGCACCACCGAATTGAGAGTTATCTCATCACCCTCTTTCAATGAATTGACAAAATCGAATGCCCCTATTGTCGTACCGGCTTCAACACCGGAGCCGCGGCCATGAATCACAAACCCGTCCTCGGGTATGTCCATGTTGCCTGCCGTGCTCGGAGTGCCGGTTATCACCATGCGGCAAGTCTTTCCCGGAGAGAACGTCTCCCCTTCGGCAAGGCGTGCAGTCACTTCGGCACATCCTGCGTCGGAGTCGGTCGCACCGTAGTAACGCGGAGTGTAAACTGTGATTCCGTTATCGGGCGAACTTACATTTACACCTTTAAACAACACCGTGTTACCACCGCTCACGGCTGTACTTGTATAATAATTTGTCTGTCCGACAAATGGAACGCCGTTAACATCTATAGCAAACTGCTGGTTGCCGGTTGAGGTTTTGAAAAATTCTCCATCCACGATGCACGATGATGTGGGCGTGCCTATAGTCGACACTCCGTTCTTTGTTGAACCGCTCGTGTAGAAGAAGTCACCATTGACGCCTGCAAAGTATTGCGCGCCCTCGGTAGAGTGTCGCTGTGCCATGCTCGACGTGGTTTCACCGCCGGCCAGCTGATCCTGGCCGCAAACGGCACGAATCGACACGTTAGGGTCAGTCAAGTCGATGGTGAGATAGAAGGCACGCAGGTCGTAAGCAGCTCCCGTGAAGAGCAGCGATGTCTGTGTCGTGCCGGGGCCTACCTGTGCATGGAACAATGTATCTACTTGGTAGGTTTCACCTATGATATCGTAGGTATAGGCCGAAGCTGTCGATGCAACAGTGAGCATCAACATCCCGGCTACCATTCTTCCTTTGTTCGTCATAACTAAGTGATTTTATAAAATAGTTGTTTTTATGAGTAAGTTGTTTTATAGATAATTATGGGGTCAATTGATTTTTATTGGATTCTGCGCCCGCCTCATCTGCCGACGGCCTTTTGTGTTGATACGCAATGCCGGCAACAGCGATGGTGCATGACTTGTCTTTTGCTTATTGTGTATTGACCCTGAATGGGAAAAATTTCTCGTTATCTTCAACGAAAAAGTGCGCCTTACGAGGCTTTCGACCCGACCAAGGCGCACTTCAACATTCTTATACCTTCTTCACCGCTTTTACGATGGCTACCATCGCATCATTCCGGTGAACTTTAGGATTATGCTTTTTATATTCAGATTAAAGGATAACCTTTTGAACAACTGAGTTTCCGCCAACCATTGCCTTAACGATGTAAACACCGTCGGCAGGAGCAGCGATTTCATCGGCATTAGCAACGCGATCAACCAATTGGCCGGCTACGTTGTAAACTTCGATAGAGCTTGCAGGCTCGCTAACCTTGATAAGACCGCCGTTAACATAGATTTTTGCAGCAACTGCTTCATCGGCGATATTGTCAGATACACTAACTGTTGTGTTCGTGTCAACCAAGCGATAAACGCCCATACCGTTCATAGTCTTGAAAGTAAGAATGTTTACTGCTTCGTGGCCGCCATATTCGGTATATTCCTTTGCAATGCAGTGTACGCGAGTACCACTATCAGAAATATCACCAAGTCCATTTTCCGGGACTCTCCATAATTGTTGCATTCCGTCAAATGCCATTCCTTCTCCCATTTCAGCTATCCACAAGTCATTACCAACTCCAGTACCATTACCTGTAACATGTTGGTTATTACTGTAAACAAGAAGATTGTGATTACCTATTTGAATTTCATTCACACCGTTTGTTCCGGCACCATCAGGATAGCAAGAAGTAGTGATTGGATTACCTTCTTCATCTACATCACCTGTTTCAGTCACAGTGTTTGCAAAGCTGTCAACAATGGAACCTGTAGTGTCGTAAAGAGTCGGGAATGTGGTGAAACCGTCTACATAGAACAAATCACCATTGTAAGCAGCATCGCCTTCACCAAGCACAATTCTTACAATAGGAGCTGTACCCCATTCGGTTTGGTCAGCAGGATCTGCAGCCGACATAGTCAACATTTCGTCACCCATTTCGTTCCAGCCGCCTGTGTAGTCAGCAAGAGTTTGACCTTGATCGGCCTTCCAACGGAAGATACTCAAATCAGAGCTTGCAGGAGCAGCCATAATTACAGCACCGGCTTGTTGCAATGTCAAGTCACCGATAACGTCGCAATAGTCAATACGCACGCCTGAAGTCATGTAAACCGGGCAAGAGATTTTTTGAGCCTCACCTGTTTCTTTATCGACTATATAAAGGTCGTAAGTTTCACCAAGCGATGTATCGCAACCGGTTATCCAAAGGTTGCCAAAACTGTCAACGCCAATAGAGTTTGCAGGTAATGTACCTGTTATAGGTTGTCCCTCGTAAGTAACCCTCAATGTGCCAAGATGTGCGCCTGTTGCTGCGTCAAATTTCTCAATGCTGCAGCAGTCCAAAGCTGCACCGTTGTCATCAGCTATTGATGGATCATAATTAGTAGAGTTACCTACATACACTACTCCATCATAAAGAGTTGCCGTACGACACTTATTAGTGTTCAAGTAATCATACTGCTGCAACTCCCCTTGATTAACGGCGTTGGAGAAAATCCACACATTTTCGAGGGTCAACCCATTCTTTGCTTCGTAGGTTACCCCTTCGGTTGCTGCCATGGCCGAACCAGCCATCAATGCAGCTGCTGAAAGAAGTAAAAATTTTTTCATACTAATAAAAAATTTAATGTTAATAAATAGAAGGTTGTTTATTGTGTCTGAAAGACCTTAACGGCCATTCAGAGTTTTTCATCCTGTTCTTCAATCCTCAAGCCGGCAAATAAAGGGACTCAACCTCGCCATTGCGGCATCGAGAATGCAAAGCATCATGTGATAATTCAGTTTCATGGCTCTCATCTTTCAATCAAGCACTCTTGCTGTCGAGACAAAAGCTCGATACAAAATAACATAATAGTTTTGTGAAGTCAAAATTTTCCCGCCCATTATTTCATTAAAATACTTAAATTATTGTATCCGTTCCTTAACCCCACCCAAGCTTTATAACAGAAAATAGTTCCCGGGGAAATGAATACATGATTAGCGTCAATCACTGAGACATCAAACATGAAATATAGATAGGTATTTAATATGACATAAAAAACGACATGACAAAATAAGATTTATCAATATGTATCTGATGGGTACAATCAACGTTTAAAAGAGATGGATAATTTGGCTTATGAATATTTCAATTTACCCACGAAAAATAAGAATTAAGTTACACCTATTTTGCATTTTCCATGTTATGAGTATGTTATAAACTCCAATAGTTAGTCATTGCACCTGTATCTGCAATAAAATCATACGGAGACTTATTGATGTCGGAAGAAGATTTTGCAGCTAAATGCGATTATTATCTATTAAATAAGAATTTTCATAATACCTTAAGAAAGGTAGACTTGAACGTATTTAAATAAAAAGCCTCGGTTACCCGAGGCTGCCTTTCCACCCGGCTTGGGTGTGGTGTTCAATAAAAAGGCTCATATTTTCCCGGCGGCTTGCTTGATTCTGTCTGACAGGTCGAGCAATGCAGCCTGCAATTGTTTTGCTTCCTCGTCGGTAAACCCGCCTACGCCGCCGCTGCCATTGATGCCGTCCATCTTGTGATAGAACCACGAACTTGACTTGCCGAAGTAAGTCCGCGCAAATTCTCTCCATGATACAGCCATCAGTATGTCGGATAGCCGTCGTTTCATGTCGGTAGTCAAAGTTTGATTGTTTGTTGTGGCAATAACTTCCATGATAATATATTTCTTAGCCTCACTCCGAAAGGTGGGGGTTGATGATAATGCTAATTTTTGGTTTCTTCTGTTTCAGGTAAATCTACCAACTTGTCAAACAACTCTTAGCAGTACCATAACAATTCGGGATAGCCATTCGGGAACTATGCCCTGTAATTACGGATTGCATGAATTAATTCAGCTTCCGTTTCTGTTAATTTAATAGTTTCTTTCATCTCCACCTTTTTATTGAACACTACAAAGATAGTACAAATTTTCGTATAGTTATTTTAGCTAATAACACTACAGAGATGCTTCACGCCGCCGGCATCCTGCAATTCAAGCAGTGCACGCTGGACATCAAGCATCACGCGCGAGACATGTTCATTCACGAATGCCCCGTTGGGCGCGTTGCCGACAACACGACAAGCCGCAGTATCCCATTGCGACGGCTTTAGATATATCCCGAAACTAATGTGCGCCATGCGATTTGCATGGCTTACTATGATTTTCAACTGGCATGTGCCATCCTTTCGCACAGTGCGCGTATCAAGAGATAGTTTCAATGAAGATATATCTATGATGGTTTATTTTAATAGTCATTTTTTTGCATTGAATTTGCATTGATTCGTGACCAAAATTGAGCAAATTTGACCAAAAATGAGCAAAAAAACGGTCAAAATATGAGCCGCACGACAACGAAAAAGGCGTTGGATTTGGCAGATAAACCGCTTAAAACCAACGCCTTGTGCTTTTGTCGGGATGACAAGATTCGAACTTGCGACCACTCGCCCCCCAGACGAGTACTCTAAACCGGACTGAGCTACATCCCGAATACTCTGTGTTTTTTGAGCCTCTTGTCGGATTCGAACCAACGACCCCGAGATTACAAATCACGTGCTCTGGCCAACTGAGCTAAAGAGGCAGATGGGCAAGCTTACTACATCGCGCCGCTACGACCTGCTACCCTTGCTTCGGTCAAGACCTGGGGGATTCACCGGGAGCATGCCGTGTAGGACTTACCCGGGTGCAAAGGTACGCATATTTTTTAAATTGACAAGCGTTTTTATTCAAAAATAACCGATTTATCGTTATTTTTGTATTCCAAATATTTCACAATTATGCTTAATTCTCTAAAGAACAAAGTCTTACAAGGATACAAAATAAATATTGAAGAAGCCATCGCGCTATCGGAAATTGAAGATACCGATGCCCTATGCGATGCGGCCAATGAGATACGCCAAACTTTTTGCGGCAACCGAGTAGATTCTTGTTCAATAATAAACGCACGCAGTGGCCGGTGCGGCGAAAACTGCAAATGGTGCGCCCAGTCGGCGCACTTCAACACAGGAGTCGAGGAATATGGTTGCATCGATGCCGAAGAGGCTCTTGCACTGGCACGATACAACGACAGCCGAGGAATTTCACGGTTCTCTCTCGTGACGAGCGGACGCAAGGTCGACAAAAAAGACATGCCCCACTTTTGCGACATTTACCGCCGTCTCGCGCAAGAAACCAACTTGTTTCTGTGCGCATCGATGGGACTGATAGACGAGGACGAGATGGCCATGCTCCATGATGCCGGCGTAAGACGCTACCACTGTAACCTCGAGTCGGCACCGTCGTTCTTCCCGTCACTATGCACCACCCACACGACCGAAGACAAGATACGGACGATTCAGGCAGCCAAGAGCGTCGGCATGACAGTGTGCTCGGGTGGAATAATAGGAATGGGCGAAACGATGCAGCAGCGCATCGAGCTTGCAATGACCCTGCGCGACCTCAATGTGGATTCTGTCCCAATAAACATACTCATACCAATTCCGGGAACTCCGCTCCAAGACATGCCGCCAATAAGCGAGGAGGAAGTGGCTCGCACCGTCGCCATATTCCGATTCATCCTTCCCGACAAATACTTGCGATTTGCCGGCGGGCGCGCAAGGCTGAGCAAACAGGCCGAACGGCGCATACTGCTCGGCGGAATGAACGGCGTGCTTATGGGCGACATGCTCACGACCATAGGCAACAAAATAGACGAAGACCGCGAGCTGTTCCGCTCAGTCGGCCTCGAAACTGACATCCGATAATCCGATCCAAATAAAATAGCAAAAAGAGCCATACCACATTTAATAGGGGTATGGCTCTTTTTTGATTCAACCTCAAAGTGACTTGTATATATGAAAAAACATATAAATCTTTATCTTCTTATAGGTTCATACGCCTAAATAAAAATGCACAATAAGATGATACACTTATTATATTGTAAATATTCAATTGTAGATTTTGCTAAAATGATTTGTTGTAGACGAAACAATGTTTACAACACCTTTAAACGCAATAAAATAGATATTTTATAATTAAAACAAATATCAAAAGTTTTAAACCGCAACTTTTTTAAGAAATTATATTTATTTCCTATTAACTTTTGCGACCCGCGAATTTTTTGACGGCGAGGGCGAGGAGGAAATAGACGGCGGTCAACAGCCACAGCATTGCATAAGGATGTGACACCTGATTGAGCAACGCCCCGTTTGTCTTCATGGCTATATACCCGTTCATCGCCCATGTCGACGGGAAACAGCTCCCTATTAGATACCATAATCCACTCATGGCATATCTCGGCCACGACAGTCCCGACAAGAAAAGAAACAACACCGAGGTAAATACAAACAACGGGAACACAGCTTCCCTTTCCCTAATAAAAACCTGTATCGTCATTCCCATGAAAATCGTCGATAACAAGAAAGGCACCATGAAAACCATTATGTCGAGAGAATTGCCGTTCTGCGGGTAAGAAAAGAACATAGGCACATACTTGAGGATATAAATCGACGGAATGATATATATTATCACATAGCACAATGCCTTGCCAAGCATCTGTCGTACATCGCCCGTCCGTATCTCACGAGGATCGATGCCGCCATTCAGCCTTGCCCGTTCACGCGAGCCGGCCGCAAGCATGCACACTCCCAGCACGAGGCTCTGTTGCAATATCAGCACCAATATGCCCGGCAACAAGGCCGATGCCAGTCCCATCGCAGTGTTTCCCATGGCAATCGACGCACTGTCGATGGTCGGAATCGTCCCTGCACCTGCCGAGCCCAAAGCTGCCGCCTGTTGCATCACCTCGGTGCGCACGTCGGCCCCCATTGCAGCTTGCACGTCGGTGGCGGCCATCAATATGCCCCTATAACGCAGTAGCAAGCTCATGTCGCAATATATCGACAAGTGCGCTTGCTCGCCACGGCCTATGCACCTCGAAAAATCTTCGGGAAAATTCACTATCGCATAGCATTCTTTCTCTGCCATGCACTTTCTCGCTTCATGCATATTGGCGGCATACCCCACAACTTTCACATATTGCGAAGCGTCAAGGCTGCGGGCATACTCGCGCGACATGTCGCTACGGCAATCATCTACCACGACGATGGGAACATCATGCACATATTCGGGATTATATATCAATGCATACAATATCGGGTAAAGCGTAGGCAATAGGAGAAAGAACAGCACCACTCCCATGTCGCCAAACACGAGGGCAAACTCACGCTTGCACACGGCAAGCATGTCGCAAATCCATCGCCAAGCCGCAATCATGTCAATCCTTTTCATCATAACGACTCCTACATTAATCTTCTATGGCACATAAACCGGTTTCTTGCACATCCTCTTCAAGTTGAACAACGGAATTAACGAAACCAGCACAAACACCAGCAAAGCCATGAAGTAATAACGTGAATAATATAAATCCAACCCGTTAAGCGACTGGTCTATATATATCAAGAAATAATACCTGACAGGCAATATGTAACTCACAATTCCTATCCAGCCATACATGTCCTCGACAGGCAACGTGAATCCGCCTATCGAAAACGCAAGCACACTGAGTAACGAGCACACGCTCAATGCAAGCCGCATATTGGGCAATATGCCACACACCGTAATGGCGAATGCCTGACATGCAAGCACCATCAAGAACATGGCAGTCATCATGACTGCTATATTACAATTGAGCGGAAAATCATACAAAACGTATGTAGCCAATTGCAGCATCCAGCCTACAAGCGTGAACAGCAGCGTCTGTGGCGCGAGCTTGCCAATCAACGCGACCACCATCGAACCTCCGGCAGCCTCCAGCCACGCGGCCGAAGTCTTTTTCTTCATCTCTTCGGTTATGCTGTAAACTGTTATTATCATCACCATCAGCGCAAGTATCCCTGGGACAAACGAATGCCCCATGTAAATCTGATAACTCATCCACGGGTTGCCCAGCATGTGCATGTCGTTGACGTATGGCATCAGCAACGCCGTCACGCTCGACTCAGGCAGTCCGGCTGCCACAAGAGTCGTGCCGGCAAGTTCACCGTTTGACAGCACTGATACCGTCTTGAATCCTTTATACATCAAAGAAGCCGGCACAAAATAAGCATAATTGGTGTAATAAGTTATCTCAGGGACACGACCGGCAAGAGCCTTGCCGGCAAAATTCTCGGGGATGACAAAGAAACCAAGAATCTCGCCACGTTGCAATGCATCGCGAGCTTCGGTGAAATCGTTGAAACTGCGCTTAACGGCTACCGTTTGCATGGCATCGAGACTGGCCGTCACCTTGCGCGACAAGTCGGAGCCGTCGAGATCCACTATGGCCACAGGCACACGAGTACCGACACCATCTTTAAGCAGGTCGAACATGAGAAAGCCCGACAGCAATGGAATGACGACTATCGACACCAAATAGAGCGGACGGCTCATGACAAACAGGCATCCGCGCCACACCGATTCCTTTATGACCGCAAACAATGACTTCATATCTCGTTCCTGCAACAACTCATTTGAGATTTTCCTCAAGCAAAATCACCGACATGCCCGGACGCAAGCCATCAAGCTTCTCGACCGGCCTGGCCTTAATTTGGAATGTCTTGCTATCGTATTGCCCGCTTGCCTTTGTGGCATTCCACACGGCATAACTGCCCATGTCCTTTATGTAATATATCTTCACTTTCACACGCTTGTCAAGAGCCGGAATCATCACGTCCACCTCCTTTCCCATAGGCAATGAAGCGAGCAACTCCTCACGCACGCTGAATGTGACCCACTTGTCATCTTCGCGCATTATGCTCATTATCGGAGTTCCGGTACCCACCAGTTCCCCCTCATGAGGATATATGTCGGAAACCTCGCCGTCGCATGGAGCCAACAGATATTGGTCTTCAAGCACTGATTCGACCTCCATTACCGAGCCTCGAGCAGCTTCCTGCATGGCTTTGGCTGCATCCTTGTCCTCTTCTTGCGCTCCTTCAACAGCCATGTCATACTGCGACTTGGCTGCACGCGACTGTGCCGCAGCAGCCGTGTACATTGCATAAGCCTCATCCCGCTTCTGTTCCGAAACGACACCTTGCTTGAACAGATTGTCCATGCGCTCGTAAGTTTTCTTTGCAATCGACTCGGCGGCAAGAGCCTGTTGCCATAATTCATAGGCACTGTTTATGACCTGTATCCGCGCTCCTGCTTCAGCCTTGCGATTCTGTGAAGCAGCAACCGATTCCATGGCTTGAGCCTGATACAGCTTTGCATCGACCGATGACGAATGAATATAAACGAGCGTGTCGCCCTTTTTCACTTTCTGCCCTTCCTCGGCATAGAATGCCACTACACGACCGGGCAGTTTTCCCGACACTCGCACCGAAGTAGCCTCCGCTTGTCCCTGTACAGTTTCTTCGGCCGGCTTTATCAAGAACAGCCCGGCTATGCACAAGCACACCATGACTACTATCACAATCATCAATCCGGTGAAAATAGTCCTGTCTTTCTTTTCCGTTCCGTTATTTACATCAGTAACCATAATTATTGCATAGTTTATTTTTTACTCACACTTGATTATTCTTCGGCAGGTACAAGAGTACCCAAAGCCTTCGACAGATAAACATCGCACAAGCGAACATCGATTTGTGCGTCAATATTTTCCGAATTGGCTTTCAGCCAAGCCGTCTGGGCTTCCATGACATCGTCGGCAGTCAACACCCCCTCGACAAATCCAAGCTGAGCCTGTCGCAAATTCTCTTCGGCTTTGGCAAGATTGCTTCTTGTCATCGTATAAGTCTTTATCGACTCCTGAGCCTTGAATGAGGCCTGGCTCACTTGCAATTCGATTTTTTCACGAGCATCTTCAAGTTCCAACCTGCGCACAGTGGTTTCACTCTTTGCACTTCTATATTTATTGTAATTACCGCCCCAGTGCCATATCGGAATCTTTATGACTGCTCCCACACTGAACATACCCGAGAACTCGTTTTTGAACCCGTCAAACACATTGGGATTTGAGAAAGAATACATGCCTACGATTCCCACATTTGGCAACATCGACGACAATGCGACCTTTTCTTTTTGCTCATATATCTTCACGGCAAGCTCGAGCGACTGAAGTTCATTACGGCGACTGTACACTTCATTCATGTCATACTCACTGGCTGGAAGCCTGTCCACGGTTATTTCACGATCCTCATCGGCAAGCGTGAACACCGAGTCGAGCGGCAACCCGCACACTTGCGCCAAAGCCATCCTCGACAAGGCAAGGCCGTTCTCTACCTTTGTCAGGTCTACGTTGGCTTCATTCAACTTTACCGCCACACTCAACTGGTCGGCTCGCGTGGCCACACCTTCGGCAAGCATGGCATTGACATTGAAGTTCAACGAGTCGAGCAGTGCCACATAACTCCTCGCCAGTTTCTCCTTTGCCTTCAACGACACCACCTGCCAATAGGCTGCGTCTACATTATATATTATCTCGGATGCAGCAGCATTGTAGCCCGACGCTGCAAGACGCTCGACAAACTTTGTTATTTGGTTCATTGCCCTTATTTTTCCACCCATATATATTGGTTGGGTCAATGTCAACGCTCCTGCAAACACATTATGCACATCATAGGTCAACGCGCTCTTAGGTATCAATGCGACCGACGATGGCACAGGCTGCCCGTTCACCATTACCGGCATCCCCGACGCATCGGTGACAAGATTATAATTATACTGACCCGTAGCCGGGTCAAATGTCATCGTAGGCAATTTCTGGTCCTCATCAAGGAGGGATATCTCCTTCTGATTATACAGATACATGCCCGAGAAATCCAGCGACGGCAGATAAGCCGCCCGCGCTTCCTTGCGTTGATATGCTGCTCCTGCCTGCTTCTCCCTCGCAATACGCATCGACTTGTTGTTTCTCAAAGCCATGCTTCTGCACGAATCAAGCGGCACTACCCCATCGGCTTGCACCGAAAAGCCGCATACCGATACCACAATTGCCACCAACACGGTCTTCAACATAATCATCCTGTTCCCTCTCATGTCAATTTCATGTTTTTCCTATATACATACAAATATAGCACCATTTCTGCTCCGTTTTACCACACACGCCGCCACATATCCTATTTTGACCAACAAAAAAGCATTTACATCTAAATTCCACACCGGCAACGCATGACAGCACTGACACACGGAATTACAAAAAAGCCAACAACCCTCCCCGACTTCAAGAAACATACTTAATGATGGTGTAAATGTTGTGTTTTTTCAATTCTACAAGGCATTATGACATCATTTATAATTAACTTTGCCGAAAATTGTAAAATCACATGGCAATCAATACAGGCCTTGACGCAAACAACGACTTCATCAGTTCACTTGGGCAACGTATCCTCGTCCTTGACGGCGCAATGGGTACAATGATTCAAAAATGCGAGCTTAATGAAAATGACTTCAGGGGTGAACGCTTCTTGAATTGGGAGCAGCCGCTGAAAGGGTGTAACGACATTCTCGTCCTCACCAAGCCCGAAATCATTTCCGGCATACACCGTGCATACATAGAAGCCGGTGCTGATATTATAGAAACCAACTCATTCAACGCAAATGCAATATCCCTTGCCGACTACGGGCTTGCCCACTTGGTGAAGGAAATAAACATAGCAGCAGCACAGTTGGCACGGCAATGCGCCAACTCATGCGGCCGCAAATGCCTCGTGGCAGGAAGCGTCGGGCCGACAAACAGAAGCCTGTCGATATCTCCATCGGTGGAAAATCCTGCATTGCGCAACATCTCTTGGGAAGAGCTGACCGGCACTTATTGCGACCAAATTGCCGGTCTCATGGAAGGCGGTGCCGATATTATATTGATTGAAACTGTATTCGACACGCTCAATGCAAAAGCAGCCTTGTGGGCTGCAAATAAAGTAATGAGCGACACAGGCAAGAAATTGCCAATAATTATCTCGGCCACGTTGACCGAAAGTGGCCGGACATTGAGCGGACAAACTATCGAAGCATTTCTCGCTTCAATAGAACATGCCAACGTGAGCTGCATAGGTCTTAATTGCGGTTTCGGCGCAAAAAAAATGACCGAGTGGATTGAAGAACTTGCCATGAAATCGCCTGTGGCAGTCAGCGTGCATCCCAACGCAGGATTGCCCAACGAAATGGGAGAATATGACCAAACACCCGAGGAGATGGCCGAACAAATGAAACCATTTGTCGACAAATCTCTTGTCAATATCATAGGCGGCTGCTGCGGAACTACTCCCGAACACATCCGGGCCATTGCAGCCATTGCGCAGGATGCAAAGCCAAGGCCCATCGGCCGCCGTCATAGAAACAGGCTCGCGCTTTCGGGTCTTGAAAGCATGGTGGTAATGCCCGAACGAAACTTCGTAAACATAGGCGAACGGTGCAACGTGGCAGGAAGCCGTAAATTCCTGCGGCTGATAAATGAGAAAAATTATGACGAAGCCCTGTCTATAGCAAGAAAACAGGTAGATAACGGAGCTCAGATAATCGACGTGAACATGGACGATGCCATGCTCGACGCTCCACGCGAGATGACCCACTTCCTGCGACTCGTGGCATCCGATCCCGATGTGGCCAAAGTCCCGATAATGATTGACTCCTCCAACTGGGAAGTAATAACTGCCGGATTAAAAGAATTGCAAGGCAAAGGTATCATAAATTCAATAAGCCTGAAAGATGGCGAACAGGTATTCATCGACAAGGCTCGCTACATTCGCGACATGGGAGCCGCCGTTGTCGTGATGGCTTTCGACGAAACCGGACAGGCCGACACGTTCGAGAGGAAAATAGAAGTGTGCCGCAGGGCTTACGAGCTGCTCGTATCCCGACTTGACTTCAATCCCCAAGACATCATATTCGACCCAAATGTCCTTGCCATTGCCACAGGCATCGAGCAGCACGCCGACTATGCCCTCGACTTTCTCAAGGCCGTGGAATGGATTAAAGGAAACCTCCCCGGAGCAAAAGTGAGCGGAGGAATAAGCAATCTGTCATTCTCGTTCAGAGGAAACAATTTCGTGCGAAAGGCAATGCACTCGGTATTCTTGTTCCACGCCATCGCACGGGGACTCGACATGGCTATTGTCAACGCAGCATCGGCCATGCCATACGATAATATTCCGGCAGATTTGCGCACCATCATCGAAGACGTGATTTTCAACCGCACTGCCGACGCTACCGACCGCCTTGTGGGGAAAGCTGCCGAAATAAAAGAAAAACAAAGCCCCGATGCAACGGCAAAGCATGAAACCGTCACCGGCAATGACAACCTCAGCGTCTCGCAAAGGCTTGAACAACTCGTCGTGCAAGGTTCCACCGAGGGTCTTGAAGAACTTCTCGAACAGGCATTATCAAATGGAGATTCGGCAATAAGCATCATCGACGGCCCATTGATGAAAGGCATGGATCGTGTGGGCAAGCTATTTGGAGAAGGTAAGATGTTCCTTCCTCAAGTCGTGAAAAGTGCAAGGACGATGAAACTTGCCGTCAACAAGCTCACACCATTCATAGAGGCCGAACGCCGGTCGGAGAACAACGCCCGTGCCGGGAAAATGGTTCTCGCCACAGTAAAAGGGGACGTACACGACATAGGGAAAAATATTGTCGCAATAATCATGCGCTGCAACGGATATGACGTAACCGACCTCGGCGTAATGGTGCCCGCCGACAAGATAATTGATACCGCAATATCCGAAAATGCCGACTTAATCGGCCTAAGCGGACTCATAACTCCATCGCTCGAAGAAATGTGCCATGTAGCCAAATCCTTGGAGGAACGTAACATCGACATACCGCTTTTCGTAGGCGGCGCAACGACATCCGACATCCATACGGCTGTGAAAATCGCACCTCTTTATCACGGGCCGGTAATTCACACACGCGACGCTGCGACATTGCCCTCTGTTGCAAAACGGCTTTTATCCGATAAAAAGAATTTCATCGACAAGTTAAACTCGCATTATGCGCAAATACGCATGAAATATGCCGAAAGCCACAGTTTAATGCTACTTTCGGAAGCAAGAGACAAGAGGTTAAACCTTGAATTTTCTCCGGCAAAGCCTTCAACCCCACTTGGCGTACATCACGACAGTATTACAGTGAGCGAAGCTGCCGAATACATCAACTGGAAAGCATTCTTCTCTGCTTGGAAACTCGGTGGCGACATGGCCGAAATAGCCAATGTAAAAGGATGCGACTGCTGCAAGGCCTCTTGGCTGGCCGGTCACGGACATGCCGACATAAACCGTGCAGCACAAGCCATGCAGCTGTACAAAGAGGCTCAAAAGATGCTGGCCTACCTCATCGATGCGGCCAACGACAGTATCAAAGCCACCTACGGATTGTGGGAAGCCGTTTCAGAGGGGGACGACATAATAATATCCACACCGGAAGGTCGAAAAGTTGTCTTACCCACACTCCGACAGCAACATCTTGACGGCGGAGGTTCACACACACTGGCTCTGGCCGACTTCATTGCCCCTGCCAAATCCGGTAAGACCGATTTCATCGGCACATTTGCAGTATCGACAGGGAAACAAATTGAACGCATCATAGAATATCGCAAGGCCAAAGGCGAGGAATATGAAGCATTGCTCATCCAGACCATCGCCGACCGTCTCGTCGAAGCGGCCACCGAACTGCTTCACTACCGCATACGCACTCGCCACTGGGGATATTCGGCCACCGAAGAGCCAACCCCGGCCAACCTGCTGCATGGCAAATACCAAGGCATACGCCCTGCCGTAGGCTATCCCTCATTGCCCGACCAAAGCATAATATTCGACATCGATGACATAATGCCTCTTGCTGATTCTGAAATAAAAATTACCGAAAACGGAGCCATGTCCCCGGCATCAAGCACTTGCGGACTGATAATAGCACACCCCGAAAGCCGGTACTTCATGGTGGGAACAATAAGCGACGAGCAGAAAAAAGACTACGCTGCGCGCAAGGGATTTTCACCCGAAGAGCTGTCCCAATGGTTGCGCTAAATTTTGTTCAAATGTTACAATTCCTTGGTTTTTTGGCAGTATATATCTATTTTTCAATGCTTTTTTATATTCAAAACACATATTTTTATTAATTTTGCACCGCTTTTTGAAATTGGATTTAATTTTAAATTATCATTTATGAACAAAAAATTTTACACACTTTGCACAGCTGTGCTTGTTTCGGCCGGAGCCATTGCACAACAACTGCCTAACGGCAATTTTGATGGCGAGTGGGTCGATTGTTTGCCTGACGGGGAACATGTAGTAAGCATCCAGCCTCAAGGTTGGATGGCCTCAAACGTATATAAATTTTTCATTTTAGACGTTAAAGCCCCCCTTGTTTTCCAAGACACAGATTCCGACCCAGAAAATAATGCAGACGGATATTCAGTAAGAATGGAAAACCTTTTTGCAGGAATGCTTGGCATCGGAGCTACCGCTCCGGGTTATATCACACTCGGCTCCTCATGGGCTTATGGTGACATTACCAACGTCGGCAAGCCCGAAGATACCAGCGACGGGGGCTCTTACGGAAGCCTTGCTTTCACTTACAGGCCCG
Source organism: uncultured Prevotellaceae bacterium (assembly GCA_905207705.1). Taxonomy (GTDB): domain Bacteria; phylum Bacteroidota; class Bacteroidia; order Bacteroidales; family Muribaculaceae; genus Avimuribaculum. The sequence continues at coordinate 55,796 of CAJLMA010000011.1, read as the reverse complement.
ATGCCATCTCATTGGACATAAAGCGCACACTTGCAACCGAAGAGCCCTCAAGCGGAAGCTATAATCCCAACGAAGTTGCATCGGTAATCTTCTATGCTTGGAAAGGACAAACTTCATCGACTGTAACCACCGGATTGAGCAGTTCGCCTGTTGAAACTACTATGATCGACCGCGAAAAGGACGTGCTCGGAATGATTACCGACGGTGTTACAAAATCAGATGACTTTGAATTAATCGCAAAATCAGAAAATTATATCGAAGGTAGTGTTGCCGAATGGACAAATGTCGTATATCCTATCGAATACGTTTCGGAAAACGCTCCTGAGAAAATCAACATCATCATCTCGGCATCAGATTATTTCAATCGTGCCAACCTTGGAACAAACAACACATTGACTGCCGACAACGTAAAGTTGATATATTACTCTACCCTTTCGGCTCTTACTGTTGACGGCGAAGAAGTAGCTCTTGAAGATGGCACATACGAATATGCAATGGAAGGTGCTGCTCCTGCCGAAGCAAGCGCAGTAGTTGCCACAACCAAAGGTCGCTTTGCCGAAGCTGAAGTTGCTGTAAACGGCAATATCGTTACCATCACTGTTACAAACCAAGGCGGTGAAGACGTTGACGGTGAAACTTCGCACACCTATACTTTGACCTACGAGAGCGCAGCCGCCACAGGTGAATCGACCGACTATCCGGGATACCTCTCTGTAACAATGGGTACTCCTATCGTTACCGACCAAGAAGCAACAGTCACAATCACCGACAACGGTGACGGCACTTGCACATTCTCACTTCCAAACCTCACGCTCGGCGACCTTGGTCCTGTAGGAGACATCGTTCTTGAAGGCGTTACAATGACCGAAGGTGAAAACGGTGCTACTAACTATGCAGGCACTGCCGAAGACATGTCGTTGTTGAACGGAGTTATTCATGCCGGAGTAGTGCTTGAAGGAACAATCAGCGCCGACGACAAAGTTAACATGACAATCAACGTGTCGTGGTATATGGATTATCCTGCGAACACTCAAGTAATGCCTATCGTAGTTACATTCAAAAGCGACAAGAGTGATTCTGTAAACGATGTCATCGACAATGCTGCAACGATTTATGGCACTTCGGGTGCAGTGGTAATCAACGGTTACACCGGCGATGCCTACATTTACAATATCGCAGGTCAGCTTGTAAAGACTGCTGCTGTTAACGGCAATGCCGAAATTGTTTTGCCGACAGGCATATACATCGTTCGCACAAGCGATGCTACTGTAAAGGCCGTTGTTAAGTAATAACTACAGATGCCAAAATATGAAAAAGTCCGGGAAACATCCCGGACTTTTTTTTATCCTATATATCAAACATTATTTAGAATTGAATATTCGTGAACTACCTGTATGTGGTTGCATACGCACACTGTTTTAGAAGCGATAAATCGCTTCCCTACAAAGAACTTACACCACAACCATTTACACTGACTACGTTAATCCCCGATATGAGAAACGGGCGGCTCTTAGACAAAGAGCTACCCGTTTTTATATCTACAAGCTAAAATCGTCTATGGCTTGTGTAAAGCCTATCACACAAGGTGTTTTATAAGCTCATCGCGATCGCCCGGCAACAAGTCGATAACCGGAATTTCAATCATTGTATAAGCGCCCGGAGCTTGCTTGAAAGATGCGCGAGCCACGTTTACAAGCATTTGAGCCGTAAGAGCAGGATTGTTGATGCTCATCGAGAATTCAAGACGCTGATTGTGAGTAAGTCCCGATACACCTTTGCGCTCCATGTGAACACCATGTCCCATGTCGCGCAATTCATTCACGCTCGGCACCTGCATCACATGAGTCTCATCCGACGAGAAATAAGGGTCTTCCTTAACAGCCTTTACAACAGCGGCAAAATCGGCACCCTCTTCAAGTTCTACATATACCATGCGTCGATGTATGCCCGTACCCAACGGAATAGTCATCGACAAAGCATCCTTTACTCCGGCTTTCGAGCGAACAGCTACACTGTGACCCATGCTCATGCCCGGGCCAAAGTTGGTATAAGTTACACCATTCGGAGCAGCAGCCTGCATCAATGCCCTTACGACCGAATCACTGCCCGGATCCCATCCGGCCGAAATTACGGCCTTTGTCCCGTGTGCCTTTGCAATTGCGTCAAGACGGTTGCGCAAGCCGCACACATCGGTATGTATGTCAAAACTGTCTACTGTGTTTATGCCGCAGGCCAGATATTGGGTTGCATATTTTTCAACTTCACGAGTCGGTGTGCAAAGTATGGCTACGTCCACATGACCAAGATCTGTTATATCGGTAACGACATTGAAACCGTTCAATTCGGCAGGATTATTTGCAACACTGCGACGAACTATTCCGGCGATTTCAAAATCGGGAGAAGCCTTCAACGCATCAAGTACATATTTCCCTATATTGCCATACCCAACTATGGCAGCCTTAAATTTTTCCATAAAAAATGATATTTTTATTATACTTGGTTATTATTTTGACCGATAAGTCGGAAAAGTGTTGCAAATATAGCTCAATTTTTCCATTATTTGAACTCGACCGGCATTATTCAATCCAAAACACATTTCACGCAGTTGCATCAACCATTGAAAAGGAGCATCATCGTCCTTATTGAACAACAATGCCCCTTATACTTGCAATGAAAGATTCTTCAATCAGAAATGGCGTATGCCCATTATCTCGCGTACGTCGCGCAATGTCTTTGAAGCATTTTCCCGTGCCTTTTCAGCACCCATCTTCAGCACACGCGCCAAATATTGGTCATCATTCCGAATGTCGATGATGCGTTCACGTATGGGAGTAGTGATTTTCAATATATCCTCGGCAAGTTCCTTTTTCAAGTCACCGTATCTTATCGAGCAATCATTGTAGGCATCGATGAAATATTGCACCTTGTCGGGAGTAGCCACAAGTTTAAGAAGGGTAAACAGATTCTGGATAGGCTCGCTTATGGGCGAGTTTGGAGCCTTTGGGCCTTCATCGGTAACAGCGCGCATCACTTTCTTACGCAATGTCTTTTCTTCATCAAGCAAATAAATGCAATTGCCCTCCGACTTGCCCATTTTACCAGACCCGTCAAGGCCGGGAACTTTCACTGGCTCTCCTCCAAAATCAAAATTGGTCGGTTCCGGAAAATAGTCTACACCATAAAACGAATTGAAACGACGGGCAAACCGGCGCGTCAATTCAAGATGTTGTTCTTGATCCTTTCCTACCGGCACTTTCGTAGCCTTCTGTATCAATATGTCGACAGCCATGAGCGTAGGATAAGTCAACAAACCTGCATTTACACGCTTGTTGGAATTGTTGCCTATGATTTCCTTCTCTATATTGTCATCATTGTCATCTCCCTTTATTCCCAATTGCTTCCTTGCCTTGTCCTTGAACGAGGCTGTGCGCATAAGCTCCCCTATGCCCACATGCATGTTAAGCAGCAAGTACATTTCCGGAATTTCAGGCACATCGCTCTGTACGAAAAGTGTCGATTTCTCAGGATCGAGACCGGCTGCAAGATATTCCGACAATATGCTCTTTACATTTGCATGCAAAGAATCAGGATCAGGACTGGTTGTCAGAGCGTGATAATCGGCAATAAAGAAATAATTTTCATATTTGCTCTCCGGATCATCCTGCATCATCACAAATTTGCGCAAGGCTCCGAAATAATTTCCCAAATGCAACTGCCCGGTAGCTCGGATACCGCTCAATACAATTTCTTTCATAAATCGATTCTATGAACCTATAATAAATTCTTTATATTCCACAACTACACGCATTTCGCCCCTTACTCCGGCAAAATGCTTAGTGGGTGCAAAGATAGTGCAAGTTGAGCGCAATGACAAAAAATGAACAAGTTCATTTTTTTCACTGCCGAAACGCAGCCTATCTTATCCAAAGTAGTGCAAGTTGAGCGCAATGTGCGAAACAAGCTTGCTTATTTTACAGCTTATCTATCACACATCTTTATAGAACGCTTCTGCTTGCTCCATTGCACAAACCTTAGCAGAATCAAGCTCAACCATTCACTTTTGTCCTTGACAACAAAGGTAAAAGTTCGGCCTCCACACAAGGAGAACCCACAACTACCGATATATTGCGGTCTTCTCTGAAATAGTCATGCTTGGCTCCGGCTTCATTGGCAATCAACAAGCCTGCGCACACATCCCATTCATGCAAGTTCATTTCCCAATAGGCATCAAGGAATCCGGCAGCCACATAAGAAATATCCAAGGCGGCCGCTCCAAGGCGCCGCATTCCCCTGACGAGAGGCAACACACGCGCCACATTGTCAAGATTGTTATCGGGATTGACATCCTTGTCAACCGGGAAACCTGTAGCGACGACACATCGATCCAGCCTCTGCTTGGTGCCGGTATATATCCGCTCACCGTTAAGATAAGCTCCTCCGCCTTTCACCGCATGGAACAATTCCCCGAGATATGGATCATAAACAACTCCAATGACAGTCTCGCCATCAAGACAAATACCTATTGACACACAGAAATTTGGCAACCCGGCACTAAAGTTGGTAGTCCCGTCAAGCGGATCTACCACCCACAAGAAACCCGAGCCGCGATTTTCACGCCCCGATTCTTCCGAAAGGATTGAATGCTCGGGATATTTGCCATGTATGAAATCCACGACAAACCGTTCCGAAGCCTTGTCGGCTGCCGTCACGATGTCGCTTTCATTCCCATGCTTGGCTTGGATACCGATGTCGTTCTTGCGGAAATAAGACATTATGACCTTGCCTGCCCCTTGAGCACATTGTATGGCATCGAGCAGCAAGTCACTATATTCTTCATCTGTCATTTTCAATCTTGTCGGCAATTGGAATCTGGCGTTTGAACACCTGCTTGAACGAAATAAGGGTCTCGGTACGCGCATACCCTATGGATTGCAATTGGTCATGTATCAATTGCAACAAATGCTCATTGTTGCGAGCATATAATTTTATCAACATGTCATACTTTCCGGTAGTGTAATGGCACTCTACCACCTCCGGCACACCCTTGAGCTTTTCTACCATTTCGTCAAACTTCGACGGGTCGCTCAAGAAAAATCCTATATAAGCACATGTGTCATAACCCACCGATGCAGGGTCGATTATAGACTCGCTTCCTTGCAACACTCCGACACTGTAAAGTTTTTGGATTCGTTGATGTATCGCAGCTCCCGATACATTGCATTCGCGTGCTATTTCAAGATAAGGCTTGCGTGCATTTGACGACAACATCTTTAAAATCTTGCAGTCTAATTCGTCTAATTGGAAATTTGCCATGAATAAAAAAATACTTTTGTTTAAATAGATAACGACTCCTGCAAATGAATCATTTTCCCTTGCCCGCACATTGTTCTATATTTCTTCGAAAAACGGCTCCTGCATTTTTTATGTCGGGAAAATTTCTTATCTTGCATTCGTGTTATAAAGATACGAACTTATTATTGATTTTCCATCAAATTGTAGAATATTTCAAAAAAAAATGAGAATGATTTATCAATATGCTGCAGATTCCGACCATCTGATTAAAGAGATTAAAGAGTTATACACATCGGCTTTCCCGGCAAACGAACGCCGCGACTTTGACGCATTTACTTCGTTACTGGCCAATCCCGACAGCCGGTTTTCGGTGATTTGCGCCATCGACGACGAGGAACAGCCGGGGCGCATGCTCGCATTTATTTCTTTCTGGGACTTTGAAAAAATCACCTATTTGGAACACTTTGCCGTGATTCCGCAAATGCGTGGCCGAAACATCGGACGAACCATGTTACGCCACTTCCTCGATGACATCGCCTCGCGAATCATTCTTGAAGTCGAACCGCCAACAACCGACATCGCACGTCGCCGCATACGGTTCTATGAAACGATAGGCTTGAAGCTGCGCGATGAGATTGATTACATCCAGCCGCCATACAGTCCCGACAAGGAATCGCTTGAAATGAAGCTCATGACCCATGGCGAGATTTCTGTCGAAGAACTAAAAGAGGCAGCATCTCTCATCCACCTCAAAGTGTACGGATTTGTCGACCGCTGAGACCGCTGACTTTCTTTATAATACAATAATGGCATGTGTGCAGCTATCAGCAGCATCCACACATGCCATCATAATGTTCTTCTATGCGAACAGTTCATGCAACGCGTCAAATCGCGCAACCGTCGCAACGCCATATTTCTCAAGTTTCTTGCGTGCCTGTTCAAACGTAAATTCCTTGTCGGGATGAGACTTGGAATAAAACTTGTCGGCATAACACACAAGCTTCTCCTCAATAGTCAACGGCAACATGTCGCGCAACGGCAACGGCAATCCTTGCGCCTTGATGTCAACAACCGATATGCCAGCTCCTGTATGTCGTTCACACACGAGAGCATGTCGCGGCAATCCAAGCTCGTCGAGCAACGCACGGCCAAGGATTCCATGCTTTATATACGGCTCGTTCCCGTGGCAATAAATATCGGGAGCGTCGGTAAGGAACACGCCTATATCGTGCAGCATCGCTGCCTCTTGTACAAAGTCGCGGTCAACGCACAACCCAGGCTTCGCTTCAATTATGGCCGAAGCCTTGTCGGCAACCTGCCGGCTATGCTTGAGCAATAACTCAAAAGCATCGCCGCCCTCTTTGTAATACATTTTTATAATTGACACAAAATCTACCATGACACATCAAAATTACGGGGGCAGAAACAACCACCCCCGCAAATTCTCATTTAAAATTATAAAATCATGAAAAAAGCAATTATTCTATCTTGCTACATGCTCAATCGAGCACAGTGACCCATCCATGAGTGTCGGGCTCGTCTCCAAGCTGTATGGCTCTCAAATGGTTATATAATTTTGTAGTGACAGGACCAGGGTTGCCGTCTTTCGAAATAACGTATTTCTTTTTCTCGTCGATGTCGTCTATCTCACTTATCGGAGCAGCCACAGCGGCAGTCCCGCACTCGGCAGCTTCATCCACCTCGGCCAATTCCTCAAGCAACATCGGGCGACATTCCACCTCAAGCCCCATGTCCTTGGCTATCTGCTGTAAACTCATGTTGGTGATTGACGGAAGAATCGAGTTGGATTTAGGCGTAATATACTTGTTTCCTTTTATCGCAAAAAAGTTTGCCGGTCCGCATTCATCGATATACTTTTTCTCTTTCGGGTCGAGATACAATACAGCCGAATAGCCTCCTTTATGGGCAAGCTCGCCGGCAGTAAGGCTTGCAGCATAGTTTCCGCCCACTTTCCAACGTCCTGTTCCGCAAGGAGCAGCACGGTCAAATTCCCTGTATATTGCTACTTTGGTAGGCTTGAAGCCTTCTTTGAAATACGGGCCCACCGGTGTCACGAAGATTATGAACAAGTAGTCGACGGCAGGCTTCACCCCCACTTGGGCTGTCATTCCTATTTCGAGAGGACGTATGTAAAGCGACGATCCGCTTCCATATGGCGGAATGAAACGCTCGTTCAACTTCACCACCTTTTCCACCATCTCACGGAATTTTTCTACAGGCAGCGGAGCCATTTTTATACCGTTTGCACTGCGCTGTATGCGCTTTGCATTCTCTTCGAGGCGGAAAATGCGTATTTTCCCGTCTTTGCCTTTGAAAGCCTTCAAGCCTTCAAATATTTCTTGACCGTAATGGAGACATGTTGCCGCCATATGAATATTGATATATTCAGAGTCGGTCACTTCAACTTCACCCCAAGCACCATCCTTGTAGGTACAACGCACGTTGTAATCGGTCTTTATGTAACCAAACGGCAAATTGGACCAATCCAAATTTACATTCTCTTCCATAACTATATAAATTTTTATGTTTCCTGTTCAATGAGATGTCACAACACCACCTTTTGGGTGAAATCGTCGATTTTGACTATGTATATGCCTCTGGAATTTATTTCCAGAACCGAAGTTCCGGCCGTCAACTCAGCTTCGGAGACAACTTGCCCGAGAATGGTGAACACCTTTACCTCCACCTTGCGGTCAGTCTTAATGATAATCGACATTTCTTGGCTGTACACCTCGATGCCGCCCGATGCGTCCGAACCTGCGCGACTTGCGCTTTCCACCTTCACGCCGCCATGTTTCCATTGCAATGCAGCATGCACATCCATGCCGCATAAAGCAATGATGGCGCATAAAAATGCCGACACTATCGTTTTTTTCATCATTTCCAGGTTTTATATCTCTCAGTACAAAGATAGTGCAAATTGAATACAATGTAAAAAATGAGCTTGCTTATTTTTCATACCAGCCGAAACCTTGCAACATCTTGCAGAGAAGATAAATCGTGTCTTTACAGGTATTTAATTCTATTATATGAATATACCTCAATTCTAACAAAGGAGGTTACTTCTCCTTGTCAAAAGGATACTTCCGTCGCGGATTGCGTGGGAACCAACCTTTCTGCACACGTTTCTGCTGTTCGAATATTTCCAATATGCTCCAAAACGACGAAAAGGCTGTCACACCCAGCAATGCCGACCACAAAACCTCCTCTACCATGCACGACAACGCGATGCAGGCGATTCCCAGCAACAAGAAGAACCACCAGCAGCGCGTACCGAAATAATATTCACATTTTATTACTATCGGATGAAACAAGCCTATGACAAGGAACGTACAAATACCTATCACAAGCCCCAACAAATTATTTTGACTCAAAAATTCCATCTTCTATAAACTCCTTGTATATTAATTATCCAGTTTACAACCAACCGGTTCCAAGTATAACAAATTCTTCAACAATACGCATAAATAAAGCCATGCAGCTTCAACGCATTGCGATTTAAACCTTTCCTGCCTGCAAACATACTAAAAAATTCAAGACCAATACAAATCGCCCAACACTTCTGCTTGCTATCAAAAAAATTATTCCTGCAAATAACAATACATGTTAGTAAATTTCTTACATTTGCATAAATGCTATTATTAATGGCCTGATTTAATGGCCTGATGCTATTTAATTCGAGTTTAATTTCTAACTTTTTTTTAAAAATGAAACCTATTACTTTTAAAGAAGCAAGTAAATTGCTTGCAGTGACGATTTTGCTATTATTAACGTATGTTCCCGTTTGCCAAGCCAAGAGCGGAAAGGAAATTATTCAAGAAAATGGGTTAAAACCAAGTGTTGCCCCGTTGCTGACCACACAATGGTCGCAAGATGGCGGAGAAAATGCCTTTTTGCCTGTCATAGATGATTATGACACACTTGCAGATGCCGGCTGCGGAGCCGTAGCAATGGCACAAGTCATGAATTACTGGAAATACCCGACACATGGAATAGGATACAATTATTATGTGTGGGAGGAAAGAGATGAGCCTCAAGTGCTCAAAGCTGATTTTGAAAATACATACTATGACTGGAGCAACATGGCGACAATTTACAAAAATCAACCGGTAACTGATGCCCAAATCGATGCCGTAGCCACACTGATGTTGCACATAGGAGTAGCCCTTGAAATGAAATTTTCTTCAAGCACTGGAACTCAAATCGAATATATACATTCTGCATTGAAAAAATATTTCGGCTACAACCCTTACATGACAATAGTACGCCAAACAAACGGTGCTTATACCCAAGACGAGTGGCGTGAAATGATCTACAAGGAAATATCGGCCGGCAGACCGGTGTTGATGGGCGGTACTGAAAGCGGTGGCGCCAACCACATATTTGTTGCCGACGGTTATGACGAAAATGGCAATATTCACCTCAACCTCGGTCATGCCAACAGGAATAACGAAGACCGCTACTATGACATCACCAATACAGATGAAACCTATACGATCGACATGCGCATGATCCTCGGCTTGCAACCCGAACCAACCGACAATGAGGTAACAACAGTAAATGTGCCTGTGCCGGGTTCGCTCATAGAAGCCCTTGGAGGAGAACTCGCCAGTCGCCGCGTATGCCGATTGAAAGTGACAGGTTCAATAAATGCCAATGACATACAATGGCTCAGCGAATTAACTAAAATTACGACAGGGCAACTGTCATATATCGACTTGTCGGAATGTTCTATTGATGACAATTACATTCGAGACGATGCCTTTAATGATTCTGATCCTAATTACACGCTACAAGACTTGATACTGCCCGATAACGTGACTCGAATTGGAGAAAAAGCTTTTGCCAATTGCCGAGGACTGATAAACATACATCTTCCACAAAATCTGAAATCCATAGGGGCATACGTTTTCAGCGACTGCCGATATCTCAGCTCCATAACTTTACCTGCACAACTTGAGACCATAGGCACTAATCCGTTCAGATATTCTAAAATCGAACGCTTTGAAATAGAGAGCGAAAACAAGTCTTTCCAACTTGTGGACAATGCATTGGTAAATTCAGATGGCACAACATTGAATTCAATGCCTGTAAAACATGATGGAGACTACAGTGTACCCGATGGCATTGAGACAATAGGCAACCAAGCTTTCATAAAATGCTGCGCCATAAACAACCTCACACTGCCTGCTTCATTGAAAAAAATTGGTTCTTATTCATTTGCCTACTGCTACAATTTGGCCAACGTGTACTGCTATGGCACAATAGCTCCGACATTGCAAGATTCCTCTTTTTATCCAGGACTCAATTCATGCGTATTACATGTTCCTGAAGGTTGCATCGATGAATACAGGGAAAAAGGGTGGAATATATTTGCTCAGATTGTCGATGATCTGGAGAATTCGTCATCTGTCGATACAATCGAAAATGCCTTGCATTCGGCTCGTTGCACAAATATATACTCAATTGACGGGCTGCCTGTAACAGCCCCTCAGCCAAACAACATATATATTTTCAAATATGACGATGGAAGCGTCGAGAAAAAAGTGTTCACGCAACATTGATCTGTAACATTCCCAAAATTGGGAAAAATCTGCACGCTACTCACTTGTTTTACCATCTTAACTTTAATAATTTAGCAGCCAGCCCAGTAATAATTATTTACTGCACTGGCTGCTAAATTATATATTGCCCCGACATGCTCGGCTTATTCGTTACCGGCTCCTCCTGTGGGAGCACCGCTGCCGCTGCCTCCACCACCGCCGACCACGTCGTCATTGTTGATGGTGGTGCGAGTTTTCTTCACCGATGCCTTGAGCGAGCCGAAGCGGAACGACACCGCCACTTGGAACATGCGTTGCGGGTATTGTCCTACTTCCCATCCCGTATAGTCGCCATAACGTATTATATACTCGGCCTTCATATATTTCGACGAGAAAGGATTCATGGCAAACATTTGCACCGTCAGGCGGTCATCCTTCAAGAACGAACGTTGCAGCCCGAGTGTATAGAAATAATTAGGTTTTGAATAGCCATACAACCCCCATACACTGCCACCGTTGCGCCCTCCCATTACGCTAAAGCGCAATTTCCATGGAAGTTCCTGAGAAGCCCTTGCAAAGAAGCTGAAATTCCACCGTCTATTGTCAAGCATCAATTCATCATTACGATAATTGGCGTATGTCGCCGATGCATTAACCGATATATTAGTCTTTTTCGTCGGCATCCATTGGGCATATAAGTTAAACCACCCGTTGCGCACCTTGCCTATGTTGTCGTAAGTCTCATAGCGCATATTATCTTCGGTATATATGAGCTGCGTTATTTGATCGTTGCTGAATGAATATCCGGCCGAAGCATTCAATGTCAACTTTGGATGTATAAACGTATAAGTGGTCTGTAATGAATGGTTGCGTGCACTAACGAGCGACGGATTTCCATAACTCACCTCATCAGGCGACTCATTGACTGTCGGGTCAAGGAAAGTTATCCCGGGACGATTGATGCGCGTGGAGAAATTAAACCGCAGGTTGTTCTTATCGTCGATACGGTAACCGAGGCTGAGCGTAGGCACAAGGTCATTCAAGTTCTTTCCCATGTACGGGCTGTTGCCGATTCGGTAATCGGCAGTCATTCGTGCAAATTCATAGCGCAACCCTGCACGAGCCATCCAAGGACCCGATGTAAACGAATATTCCCCATAGACAGCACCTACATGTGTGCGGTGCATGAAATCGAGCAATACAGGGGTCGATTCATCCTGTTGCGTTGAACTGGCACTATGGTTACGACGGAAGATGTATTTCGCCCCCACGTCAAGCTTGTGCTTGTCGCCAAACGGACGCGTGTAATCAAGCTGGAACGTATGCTCCCACATCTTTTGGTCGGAATCATACAAATAACGGGTGTAATCAAATTGAGGATTAACGAGATCCTCAAAATTGGAATCATAATTATTCCCTGTCCCGGATGCCGACAACAGATAAGAGAAATTCAACGCCTCGCCCTTTAGTTGAGTCAAGTGCTGGTAATCGAGCCGTCCGCTCACACTAAAATAATTATTCTGTTGTCCTTCACCGTAGGTCTGCACATAAGAATATAGCAAGTTGCCATCGGCATCAAACATTTGCGTCGCGTTCTCACCATGCTGGTCTATTCCGAGGGCATATCCGTTAAATGACGCAGTGACAAGATTAAGCGAGTCTATTTCATAACTTAAGTCGAGCGAGGCAAAATGCATGTTTCCCGGATTTTCCATCTCGATAAGGCCTGTTTCGTTGTTCCCAGATTCAACATAAGAGTAAGAATGATCCTGAAACTGCTCATATGCACCTATGTTGACATAAGAATAGTTTATACTTGCCGTTAACTTATCATTGAAACTTGTTGTCAAGTACAAATTTCCTCCGGGTTGCTTCATGGTGTTATATTGGGCATACAATGAACCCATCACGCCGTCAATGCGACTGTTATCCTTCATCACAATATTCAATATGCCGTTAACCCCTTCTGCATCATATTTAGCACCCGGCTCGGTGATTACCTCGATCTTTTCCACCATGTCGGCCGGAATCGACTTTAACACCTGCGACGGGTTCCCCGACAGAGTGTTATCGGGACGGCCGTTTTTGTAGATCTTGAAATCACTGCTACCGTTCACCTGTATTTTGTCTTGCCCGTCCACGGTCACCATAGGTACTTTCTTCAACATTTCGAGAATCGAACTGGCCTTTGCATCTTCATCGTTTGCCACATCATAACTCAGTCGGTCAATTTCGGCTGTCACAAGTGGCTTTTGCGCTATCACCTCAACTTCCGAAAGCACGTTCTCGGCCTGCCTCATCACGATTGTACCAAGATCGGCAACCTTATTGCTTCCATCCACGTCAAACCACCGAGAGAACGACTCTTTGCCCACCGATGTCACAGTCAACTTGTAACGTCCGGCATCTCCAATTTCCTCAACAAAACGTCCGTCACCGTCGGTCACTCCAACTTTACCGGCTTTCGCCGTGTCGCTTGCCGCATAAATTCTTACTGTGGCGTATGGTTCACCTACATTGGTACTGTCGACCACAATACCCTTAACAGAATATTGAGCAAATGCTCCTGTCACCGAACAGCATGACAAGACGATGGCCCAAAACACTTTTTTTATCATAATGTGACTATATATTTCATTTTCTCATTAGACGCACTCCAATTTCAAATAAGTTGCATCTGTCATTAAAAAATATGATGTGGCAAGCCGATATCAACAAAATCACATCTCCATTCTACCACAACATCAGCTACGGTGCAAATATATGTATAATAATGACACCAGCCACACAAATATCACAAGTAAAATTTACCCCCCCCCCGATTAATATTATTTAACATAACGCCATGCTGAACGGCATAAAAAAACCGGATGCCATATAAAATGGCATCCGGACAAATATTTGTCAGCTTAAATTGCTACTTACTTGTTGCCTTTAGAAAGTTTTTCCTTCAATGCTGCAAGTTCTTCGATGTCGCCAAGAGTAGTCTTCTCGATAGCAGGAGCCGAAGTTACTTCTTCAGCTTTAGCCTTCTTTGCAGCCTTCTTTGCTTCAGCCTTAGCTTCGTCTTCAAAGATGCGGCTGTGAGAAAGTATGATTCTCTTAGCGTCCTTGTTGAACTCGATAACCTTGAAGTTGAGCTTTTCATCTTGCTTAGCTTGAGTTCCGTCTTGTTTTACAAGGTGCTTAGGAGTAGCAAATCCTTCAACACCATAAGGCAAAGCAACAACAGCGCCCTTTTCAAGCATTTCAACGATTGTACCTTCGTGGATGCTGCCGACAGTGAAGATTGTTTCAAACACATCCCAAGGATTTTCTTCCAATTGCTTGTGGCCGAGGCTCAAGCGACGGTTTTCCTTGTCGATTTCAAGAACTTGAACATCGATGTCGGCACCGATTTGGGTGAATTCAGACGGATGCTTGATCTTCTTGGTCCAAGAAAGGTCGCTGATGTGGATAAGACCATCTACGCCTTCTTCAAGCTCTACGAATACACCGAAGTTGGTGAAATTGCGAACCTTTGCAGTGTGCTTTGAACCAACAGGATAATTCTTTTCGATATTTTCCCATGGATCTGGTTTCAATTGCTTGATACCAAGCGACATCTTACGCTCTTCGCGATCGAGGGTCAAGATAACTGCCTCTACCTCGTCGCCAACCTTCATGAAATCTTGAGCTGAACGCAAGTGTTGCGACCAAGACATTTCGCTCACATGGATAAGACCTTCCACGCCCGGAGCGATTTCCACGAATGCACCGTAATCGGCCATAACGACAACTTTGCCTTTTACCTTGTCGCCAACCTTCAAGTTCGGGTCGAGGGCATCCCATGGATGCGGTTGAAGTTGCTTCAAGCCAAGGGCAATGCGCTTCTTCTCGTCGTCGAAGTCGAGAATTACCACATTCAACTTTTGGTCGAGTTTTACAACTTCTTCCGGATGGTTCACGCGGCCCCAAGAAAGGTCGGTGATGTGGATAAGTCCGTCTACGCCGCCCAAGTCGATGAACACGCCATAAGAAGTGATGTTCTTGACAGTTCCTTCCAACACTTGTCCCTTTTCGAGCTTTGCGATGATATCTTTCTTTTGTTGTTCAAGCTCGGCTTCGATGAGAGCCTTGTGAGAAACAACAACGTTCTTAAATTCTTGGTTGATCTTAACGACCTTAAATTCCATAGTCTTGCCTACGAATACATCATAGTCGCGAATAGGCTTAACGTCGATTTGAGAACCCGGCAAGAATGCTTCGATACCGAATACGTCAACAATCATACCGCCCTTGGTACGGCACTTGATATAACCCTTGATGACTTCGTCATTTTCCAAAGCTTGGTTAACGCGATCCCAGCTCTTGGCTGCACGAGCCTTCTTGTGCGACAAGATCAGTTGACCCTTCTTGTCTTCTTGGTTCTCTATGAACACCTCTACCTTGTCGCCAACCTTGAGGTCGGGATTGTAGCGGAATTCGTTCAATGGAATAATACCGTCCGACTTGTAACCGATGTTAACCACTACCTCACGCTTGTTGAGCGCGATAACGGTACCTTCTGTCACATCTTTGTCCTTAATAGTGTTCAAAGACTCGTCATAGGTCTTTTCCAGTTCCTCGCGAGATTTCTCTCCTTGAGTGTCGCCTTTTTCAAAGGCATCCCAATCGAAATCTTCAATTGGAGAATTTTTTAATTCTTCGCTCATTTAAAATTGTTAATAATTAAGTTATTTCTACCGCCGGGCACACTTCACCCGGAACGCGGTTGCAAATTTACGCAGAAATTTCTAATAATCAACACTTTTTATCACATTTTATTTATACTTCCGTTTTACCGTCGGTTATCCACGTTTTTTATTTACTAAACAATATGGCGATGCCGTTTTTTATGCGTAAGTTTGCATGTATGATCACTGACAATAATTTTTACCTACGATATAAAAGACACTTGATGTTGCCACAAGTGGGCGAAGTGGGACAGCATAAGCTATGCGACTCTTCGATAGCCATAATAGGGGCAGGCGGCCTCGGCTCGCCTGTCGCGCTATACCTTGCGGCAGCAGGTGTGGGACATCTGCGCATTATCGACAGCGACCGTGTGGACCTGTCCAACCTCCAGCGCCAAGTGATTCACACCACCGACGACATAGAAAAGAAGAAAGTCGTCTCGGCCAAAGAAAAAATCAAAGCCATAAATCCCGATGTCGAAGTGGAAAGCGTGTGCGAATACTTTTCGCACGAAAACGCAGCCACGCTACTGGATGGCTGCGACTTAGCCATCGACGCAACCGACAACTTAGAGTCTAAATTTTTAATCAACGACTCATGCGTGGCCTTGAATAAACCTTTCGTACACGGAGCCATCAACCAATTCTCGGGAAACGTAATGACGGTGCTGCCAGGCACGGCCACTCTGCGCGACCTGTTCCCTACACCACCGGCCGACATGAAGGCAAGCTCAAGCTATGGCGTACTTGGAGTAATACCGGGCATCATCGGGTCGATACAAGCTGCCGAAGCACTGAAATATGTACTCGGAATAGGCGAACTTTTGGTCAACAAAGTGCTCACATTCGATGCGCTCACAATGACATTCTGCAAGTTCAACATATCTCCCCGGTAACAAATAGGCAGTCGACGCCCATACACACCGTAAAATTGGTAACATTTACTGTAATATAGGTATGATGGAACTATACAAACGACATTAATTTTGCAAGCGGATGAAACTCGATTCTCCGACATGCTTCTTTTTTTTATAATATATTACATCATTGTTTTTAAATTATGACCGAAAAAGAGAAAGCAAAAGCTGGAATGCTGTATGATGCAAACTACGACAAAACCCTGCTGGACGAGCGTGACAGGTGCAAAAGCATATGCCACACCTATAACAACCTGCACCCGGCGCAACTCGAGAAACGCGCCGAGGTGATGCGCAGTCTGCTTGGCTCGACCGGAGAAACGTTTCAAATAGAGCAACCGTTCTATTGCGACTATGGATACAACATTTCAATAGGTGAAAACTTTTTTGCCAACATGAATTGCGTAATCCTCGACGGAGCCAAGGTTACATTTGGTGACAATGTGTTTATCGCTCCCAACTGCGGATTCTACACCGCAGGCCATCCACTCGACACCGCCCGCCGAAACAAAGGGTTAGAATACGCCTACCCCATAACTGTCGGCAACAATGTATGGATTGGAGCCAACGTGACGGTTCTGCCAGGCGTGACTATCGGTGACGGAGCGGTAATCGGAGCCGGCAGCATAGTCACAGGCAATATCCCTCCCGGCGTGCTGGCTGCCGGCAATCCTTGCCGAGTAATAAAAAAAATCGACCAAAGCCCCACAAGCAAGCCTGTCGAAATGGAGAATTTAGTAAATTTGCTCCACAAAAAAGGCTGTTCGTGCGTAATAGCCGACAGTCGAAACGAATTGACATTCTGCTACCGGCGTGGGGTAATCGACCTCTTTGAGATACTCAAGCACTCGCCCGAAACCCTCAACGGCGCATTGATTGCCGACAAAGTCGTAGGGAAGGGCGCGGCAGCACTGATGGCACTCGGACGGATCAAGGCCCTACACACCGACGTCATAAGCAAGCCTGCACTGGAACTGCTTCAGCAGCATGGCATAGATACTGTATATGGCACACTCGTCGACAACATAATAAATCGCACCGGCACAGGCATCTGCCCGGTAGAACAACTCACCTCGAATGTCGCCACTGCCGAAGAAGCATTGCCGCTTATAGAACAATTCATCGCTAAAATGAAAAATTAATGAATTTTTAAACCATACTTTATCATGACTACTCAGAACGTAAAACTTTATGCGTACAACTACAACCAGCTAAAGACTTACATGGTTGCCGTGTTGTTTACCGCAGGCAACATCATCTTGCCGCAGTTATGCCACCTCATGCCACAAGGCGGTCTCATTTGGCTACCCATATACTTTTTCACACTTGTGGCTGCCTACAAATTTGGATGGAAAGCCGGATTGCTAACAGCAGTATTGTCACCTGTCATCAACAGTGTGGCATTTGGGATGCCGGCAGCATCAATGCTTCCTGTGATATTGATAAAATCGGTGCTTCTTACATCGGCAGCCGGGTATGCAGCCTATAAGTTCAAGTCATTCTCCCTGTTGACGGTAGCAGCCGTCGTAGCCACATATCAAGTGGCAGGCTCTATTGTCGAATGGGCCATCAGCGGTTCACTGACAGCTGCTTTGCAAGATATCAGTCTCGGATTGCCCGGGATATTGGTACAAATATTCGGTGGTTATCTGTTCATAAAATACATCATAGGGAAATAACAACACATACTTTTTTTGTAGTAAGCACATTACAACTCCGACTTACCACTTTTGCCTTCGGATCTGCGTGAGCAGTGCCGAAGGTTTTATTTTACACCACCACTCAATTTCCACCGTTACAACAAAAACGCAATGTGGCAGCAACCTATAACGATTACCGCCACACCTATATGATTCCTCTTTCTTACAAGGCTAAGTCAACAAAATCTCACTCAGCAGGTTCTTCCTCTTCTTTCTTTATTACAAGTAGCTTGTCGACTCGGTCATTATCCATGTCCATAACCTCAAAATCCAGATTACGATAGCTGAACTTGTCGCCCTCCTTAGGTATGCTGCCTATGAAGAACATTGCCATGCCTCCAACGGTCGTGAAGTCTTCCTGCTTGAGATCGTCATAATACATTATGCCCATCTCTTCCATGAAATCATCTACATTCATCAAGCCTTCAACAAGGAAAGAACCATCCTGACGTTTCACAATCTCCTTCTCGTCGGGTTCATATTCCTCCTGTATATTCCCGAAAATACTTTCGGTCAAGTCGTGCAAAGTGATAATGCCTTCAGTACCGCCAAACTCATTTACCACTATACCGAAGTCGCGCTTGCTCTTCTTGAACAATTCCAGCACCTTCTTGGCATAAAGGCTCTCAGGCATGAACACAGCCGGCTGCGCGATGCTTTTCAAGTCAAAAGGCATCCTGTTGCCTATCATGAGTATGACATCCTTCACCGACACGATTCCTATTATGTCGTCAATAGACGCATTCAACAACGGATATTTACTGAAACGTTTCTCGGCTATGATGTCAAGCACTTTTTTTTCATCATCGTCAACATTAAGAAACACCACATCGGTGCGATGTGTCATTAGGTCGTTGGCACGCTTGTCCGAGAACCTGAACACGTCGCCCAGCATCTCTGTCTCGTCCTTGTCGAGAACACCCTGTTCCGAACTCTGATGCAGCAGCATCTTCAATTCATCCTGCGTCATCGTGCGTTCCTTGCTGTCGCTGACTCCGACTATCTTACCCACCAGCCTTGTCGACACGCTCAACAGCCACACAAACGGATAAGAAATCTTGGCCAGCAAATTCATCATGTGGCAAAACATCATGGCATATCGCTCGGGATTGTTCAATGCAATTGTCTTTGGCACCAACTCCCCTATTATGAGTGACAAATATGTGATTATGGCCACGACTGTTATCATGGCAAGATCTTTGGCATACATGCTCACATATGGAAGCTTCTCAAAAAATGGCACTAAGTTGTCGGCCAAAGCGACACCACCGAATGCACCCGACACGATGCCTATGAGCGTAATGCCAATCTGAATAGTGGAAAGGATTTTTTCAGGCTCTTGCAGTTGCTTTATTACTCTTTTTGCCGAACGGTTGCCCTTGTTTACAAATATTTCAAGACGCGCCTTGCTCGATGACACTAATGCTATTTCATACATGGCAAATACGCCATTCATTAATAACAGGAATAATATTATTAAAAATTCCATTCAGAAATATTTTATTTAAAATGCGAATTTATTTGATAAATCAATATACGGCAATACGCTTTCACACTTTTTTATATTTTTAATAATTGCCCATCCTTATTTGCCTTCCGGCAGATTCATGATTGTTGTCCTATTGTTCCTGAAATATTTCTCATTCCTCTTCTCCACACCCTCATTACTTAGGTATTTGATATCTTTACAACCGATTATCACACACTCGCGCACATGAAATACCACATCCCACATGCAGCAATCGCCATCATATTAACAATCGCAACCGCCACAGGGCTTCAATCTTGTGAATTAATCGACTACCACCCTTATGATGTGAGAATCACCGGTCCCACCGACATCAATGCCAAAAATATATCTCGTATCGAGGACAAGTGCCAAGACAAGGCCCAAATCAAGGTTGCCGCGATAGGCGACACCCACAAATGGTATGACGAGCTGCAATGGCTCGTCAAAGACATAAATTCAAGGCTCGACATCGACTTTGTCATCCACGACGGAGACATGAGCGAATTTGGATACACGCAGGAATTCATCTGGACACGCGATTACCTGCAAGACTTGAACATTCCTTATGTAGCCCTTATAGGGAATCATGACTGCCTCGGTACAGGCAAAGAAACATTTGAAGCAATCTTCGGGACAACCAACTTTGAATTCATAGCCGGCAACATAAAATTTGTGTGCATGAATACCAACGCGCTTGAATATGACTATTCTCACCCAATTCCCGACTTTGAATTCATAATGTGCGCTTCGACATCCCGCCTTGATGAGTTCTCACACTCGGTGGCTTGTATGCATGCCAGACCCGGCGACGACGTGTTCAACAACAATGTCTCTACGGTATTCCGGCACTATGTGAAAATGCTTCCGGGACTCATGTGCTGCATCAACGGGCACGGCCACTCGCTGAAACATGACGACCTGTTTGGTGACGGCACAATCTATCATCAGACGACGAGTCTCGACGACCGCACTTATCTATTATTTACATTCAACGACGACGGGACCTATGAATGCGAAGAAATCCGTTTTTAAAATAATACTTACAATGACAGCCATTGTTGCTCTCTTCTCGCCGGCCGCCTCGGCTTCAAAAGCCGATTCAACAGTTGTTATAGACCAGCGAAGGATGGAAAAGCTCTTAAAATACGAAGAAAGGATGACACGCATGCAAGAACGCTGGCAACGCCTCATCCCTTCTTATTATAAAATCCAATATGCCGGGAACATGGGCCTGCTCTCCTTCGGCTCAGGATGGGCCTATGGCAAAAACAAGCAATGGGAGACCGACATATTCATAGGGTTCATTCCTAAATATGAATCGGAGAAAGTGAAAGTGACCCTCACCATAAAACAGAATTTCATTCCATGGAAATTGGACGCCGGCCGGCATTTCTCATTCGAGCCGCTTGCCTGCGGCATCTACCTTAACACCATATTGAGCAACCAATTCTGGGTAAGACAGCCCGACAGGTATCCTAAAGGATATTATTGGTTTGCCACCAAGTTACGCCCAAACATATACATAGGACAACGTGCCACAATCAACATTTCACCCGACAAGCGGTTTATAGCTAAAGCCATAACACTGTTCTACGAAATAAGCACTTGCGACTACTACATTCTCAGCCATATAGGCAACAGCGGATACCCGCTGCATGACCTCATCAGCTTGTCATTTGGAGTAAAATTCCACATTTTTTAAACGTTGCCCCCTGCATCAGCAAGGTCAATCCTCCGTTTCCTCACCAAGGTCGTCATACTTCTGGAACAAGAAATCATTATACGGGAATCGTTGCGTGTGGATTATCTTTGCCTTTTCATATAGCATGTGTTTCAACTCATCTATATTGGTGCGTTGCTTTGCCGATATGAACACGCAATTGTCGTTCATCTTTGCCATCCACGATTCCTTCAATTCTTCAAGCGGAATGTTGCGGCGAGTGCGCGGAGTCAAATCATCCTCGTCTTTCGGAACATATGTAAACGCATCTATCTTGTTAAACACAAGAATCATCTCCTTGTTGGCCGCGTCACACACCTCATTCAATGTCTTGTTGACCACCTCTATCTGCTCCTCAAATTGAGGATGCGAGATGTCAACCACATGCACCAATATGTCGGCATCACGCACTTCATCGAGCGTAGTCTTGAACGACTCCACGAGGTGCGTTGGCAACTTGCGGATAAATCCCACAGTATCGGTCAACAAAAACGGCAAGTTGTCGATAATCACTTTTCTACAAGTAGTGTCAAGTGTCGCAAACAATTTATTCTCGGCAAACACGTCACTCTTGCTCAACAGGTTCATCAATGTAGATTTCCCTACGTTGGTATAGCCCACGAGCGCAATGCGCGTCAACTTGCCGCGATTCTTGCGCTGGATGGTCTTTTGCTTGTCGAGCGAGCGCAAACGTTCCTTCAACAGCGAAATCTTGTCGAGAATGATTCGGCGGTCGGTTTCTATCTGTGTTTCACCCGGACCTCGCATACCGATACCTCCGCGTTGGCGTTCCAAGTGGGTCCACATTCTCGTCAACCGAGGCAGCAAATATTGGTATTGTGCCAGTTCGACCTGCATTTTTGCATTTGCCGTCTTTGCTCGCTTGGCAAATATGTCAAGGATAAGACTGGTACGGTCGAGAATCTTTACCTTCAATTCCTTTTCAATGTTGGCAACCTGTTTTGATGTAAGGTCGTCATCAAATATGACAAGCCCCACCCCGTTCTCTTCAACGTATTGCCTAATTTCTTCCAACTTTCCTTTACCGACAAAAGTCGCACTATTGGGCGAATCCATGCGTTGCAGGAATTTCTTCACCGTGTCGGCTCCGGCCGTGTCGGCCAAGAAAGCCAGTTCGTCGAGATACTCGTTGGCTTTGCTTTCTCCTTGAGTAGGAGTGATTATGCCCACGAGGACTGCCTTTTCATTAGCCTCTTCAGTTATCAAATGGTCTTCTATCATAAAAAACTATGTTACAATGTTTTTAATTTTCTGCACCCACGCCTCTCGCTGGTTAACCAACCATCGGCATATCGGTACAAACATGCAGGCCGCGCCTCCATCTCAAATTGAAGCCGCGACCTGCACAAATGCGTTTCTTAACAAAGTAAAAACCCTAAATTCAGCCTTATTTTTTCTCAACCTTGGTATAACGCTTGTTCAATCCTTCTACAACGTCGTCTGTAACATCATATTTCGGATCGACATAAACGCTCGAAGCCTTGTAGAGAATCATGTCGTAACCGTTTTGCTTGGCGTAATACTTGATGAAGCTGTCTATCGAGTCGTTAAGTTGAATGTTGTATTGCTGCATTTCATTTTGCGCATCGCGTTGCAATTTCGACAGGTAATTCTGTGCGTCGACTTGCATTTGTTGCAATTTGGCTTGGTCGGCATTGAAACTTTCTTGAGTCAGATAACCGTTATTCTGATACTTTGATTGGATTTCGTTGCCAAAACGAGTTATCTCTGCACCCCTTTTCTGTTGCTCGCTGTCGAGTTGGTTGGAACGGCGCAACATGGCCTCGTTGATTTCCATTGCAAGGTTATACTTTGCAAGAAGGGTGTCACCATCAATGTAACGTATGACCATTTGCTCCCCGTTTCCGGCTGCAGGAGCCTGTGTTGCACCAGCATTACCGTTATTGGCATTGTTGCACGATGTCACCATCAATAAACCTGCCGCAACAATAATGCATTTTGCTGATAGCGTAAAAAATTTCATTTCTGTATGTTTAAGTTATTTACTTCTGTCATCAGTAGCGCAAGTGATTCCTTTCTTTCTCAAGGCCGGATTGCTGTGAATATGAGTATTAGGGAACTTTCCCCCTTTCACAAAAAACACTCTCACCCCTAACAGCATTACCGAAATGCCAACAATTAATATCGTAACCAAGACAATTTTCACTTCGTCGCTCAATTTGTGGTGCAAATATATGAAAGGTAAACGTAAAATTTGTTTTTACTCAAATTTATTTTGTAACTTAGTGTGCAAAAATCGGATAATTTAACATTATTTCAAATTGGGATGTTTTTACTCCCATCATTACACATAAATTCACTATATGGATATTACTGGACTAAAACCGGCTGTTATTTGGAACATTTTTGATCAAATCACTAAGGTTCCTCGCCCTTCAAAAAAAGAAGGTAAAATACATGATTTTCTCGTAAATTTCGCAAAAGAACACGGCATAGCCTACAAAACCGACGAAATAGGCAACGTGGCCATGTTCAAACCCGCATCTCCGGGATATGAAAACTCACCGCGCGTAGTATTGCAAGGACACATGGACATGGTGTGTGAGAAAGATAACGGCGTGGAACACGACTTTGAAAACGACCCCATACAAACTTACATCGAAGGTGAATGGGTAAAGGCCAAAGGCACTACCCTGGGAGCCGATAACGGCATAGGAATGGCTGCTTCTTTGGCCGTCCTCGTAAGCCCCGAGTTGGTTCATGGCCCGGTAGAGGCTCTTTTCACCGTTGACGAGGAAACCGGATTGACCGGTGCCAACAACCTTGGTGAAGGCATGATCGAGGGCGACATACTGCTCAATCTCGACTCGGAAGAAGATGGCGAAATATGCATAGGCTGCGCAGGCGGCATCGACACTATTGCCCGTTTGAACTACAAGCGTTCGTTTGCTCCCGAGAAATTCTTGTTCTTTAAAATAAACATTTCAAAACTACAAGGCGGGCACTCAGGAACCGACATCAATGCAGGCCGTGCCAATGCCAACAAGATTTTGGCTCGCTTCCTTTGGGACCTTTCTCAAGAATATGAAATATCCTTGTCATCAATCGACGGCGGCAACTTGCGCAACGCCATAGCTCGCGAAGCTCATGCCGTAGTGGGAATCCATTGCGACCACAAGGAGCAATTGAGGGTAAAGCTCAACAACTTCATCGCCGACATCGAGAACGAATACAAGTCTGTCGAAAAAGACATGCTCATCACCGTGGAAACAGCCGATACACCTGAATATTGTATCGACATGGAAACATCCACAGCCCTCATCCGTGCAATTTACTGTGCTCCCCACGGCATGATATCCATGAGCAGGGAAATTCCCGGACTTGTCGAGACTTCAACCAACCTTGCTTCAGTAAAGATGCTGCCAGGCAACGAGATTATAATCACTACATCTCAACGCAGCTCGGTAGAAAGCCGCAAATATGACATTGCCCACCAAGTAGAAGCCGTATTCCAGCTTGCCGGGGCGACGGTGACGCACACCGACGGCTATCCGGGATGGGCTCCAAACTTGGATTCAAAAATACTCGACATTGCCACTCGTGCTTATGAAGGACTTTTCAACGATACTCCAGAAGCTACAGCCATCCATGCCGGACTTGAATGCGGACTGTTCCTGAAGAATTATCCGCACCTCGACATGATTTCTTTCGGCCCGACATTGAGAAACGTGCACTCGCCTAAAGAAGCAATGCACATTCCTGCTGTTGAAAAATTCTGGACTTACTTGACTCGCATCCTTGAAATGGTTGCAAAAGGCGAATAATATTTCAGCCCAACTTATGACATAAAAACTTGCGGGGTGTTCCCCATGTTGAAAAACAAGGGAGTCCCCGCATTTTTTACATTGGCCTGAGAACAGTACCTTAAAAACAAAATCTCGCTTGCCATTACCTCATGAAAACGTTAATACCATCCATCTTGATAACCATGTCGGTACTACTACTGACAGCACTATGCACAACAGGATACAACCTCAGTGGGAAAATGGCGAAAGACATGGAAACCATCATCGACTCGATTCCCGATGACAGCGTGCTGCAAGATTCCATTCCGGCTATATCGTGTAAAGAATTGAACACTATCGCCAACAGTTCTCACCTTGATGCAGCCACAATAGAGGCTGTCAGTTTTGTGGAAGCCGGTCCTGACCGCGTCGGCTTCATAAAGCCGGGTTCACCGATAGTGCATCTCGAAGTTTCAATGTTCAAAAACATGCTACGGGAAGCCGGTTACGACGTTGCAATGTTATCAAAAAAGCACCCCGAAGCATTCGGCCCTCTAAGAAAAGAGAAATACGGCTCCACTCTCCTTGCACAAAAAGCGCAATTCGACTCGGCAGCAGTCATAAACGACAGCCTGGCAAAAATATGCACATACTGGGGCATGTTTCAAATAAGAGGTTCCAACTGGCGACAATGCGGCTCAGTTTCGCTCGATGATTTTACACGACAAATGTGCAAGTCGGAGACAAGCCAACTGGAGTTGTTTGTCAAATTCATAACTAACACCGGCCTACACAAATATTTGATAGCAAAAGATTGGGAAAGCTTTGCAAGAGTCTACAACGGAAAAGGATACGCTAAAAACCGATATCACATCAAGCTCGAACGTGCCTACCGGCATTTTTCGGGAAACAAGCAAATGGAAGATTCCGTGAGATGAAAATGCAAGTCGTTGCTTCGCATTATCAGAATGTATTGCCTTAATTATCGTCCCGACATTACTTTTTCATACACTTTCACCGTCTGCCCTGCTATGTTGTCCCAGTCGTAATTGGACAAGTCATACGTCCGTTCCGGAACAGCGGCATCCGAGCCATGCGACAATTTGCCTTTCAACCCGGCAACAAGTGCATCAACATTTCCACAATGGAAGAAGTCATCTGCATCCAATTCAGGCAGCTTGTTGGCCGGAATGTCGCTCACAAGCACATCACGCTTGTAACCCATAGCTTCCAGCAATGAAATTGGCAATCCTTCATGAAACGAAGGCAATACGAACAAAGCCGCATGAGCCAACAGTTGGCTCAACTTCTCTCCTCTTACAAATCCGGTCAAGACGACACCGTTATCAGCAGCCTTGCGTTTTAACATCAATGAATATTCATCTTCATGGTCGGCATCTCCTGCTATTACCAACTTGTAATCATGCATCCCAGCTTTGACAAACGCATCTACGAGCAGGTCAAAACCCTTCTCCTTGACAAAACGCCCGACAGCCAACACATATTTTCCTGCACTCAAGCCGAGCGACTCAAGATAATCGGTCTTGCCCGAAACATGCGGAGCAGAGACTCCGTTAAAAATCAGGTTTGA
The DNA here is from genome assembly GCA_905207705.1 of uncultured Prevotellaceae bacterium. Classification (GTDB taxonomy): domain Bacteria; phylum Bacteroidota; class Bacteroidia; order Bacteroidales; family Muribaculaceae; genus Avimuribaculum. The sequence continues at coordinate 29,020 of CAJLMA010000011.1, read as the reverse complement.
ATCACGATTGTACTTGGATTTCAATATATCCTCGATTACATGAGATATGACAATGACTTCATTGCTATACAAAGCCCCGTTCCGCTCTCCGAGTTTTAACATCCACTTTGCAAAATGCCCCCACTTCTTGCGGTCGTAGTCGGGGCCATGATGCGTTGTCACCACCTTCAAGCCGAGCAGCCGAGCCAATGGCGTCATCAACGAAGGTCCTATGGCGTGTATATGCACGACATCGGCCTTTAGACGCTTGGCTTCAACAACGGCAAGGAAAGTGTGCACTATCGCTTCAAGGCTTTTCTTGCGTGGAGCATATACATCTTTCAACTTGACGCCTTTGTAAGTATCGCGCTTATTGTTATCTGACACATAACATGACCTCCTTATTACCGTCACGTCATGCCCCATACTTGCGATACGAGGGAAAAGCTCCTCACAATGAGTTTCAACACCTCCCATTATGTCGGGAATTCCTCGAGTACCTGTAACAACTATTTTCATGGTCGGAATTTAAAGACTTCGTAATCTCAGAATTGTTCGCGCAAGTTCCCTTGTTCGGGATCTTGCCCCACGTCATACCACTTCTTGTCAAGACATGCTTCCTTCCCTTGCATTACACGCAACTTGTTTTTCAATACCCATCCGAGCGGATGACGGATATACTTGTGCATTACCGGCGACGCAGTACCCACCATCCAGCAATTCTTGGGGCAGCGACGCACCTTGGCACGCACCTCTTCGGCCTTAGGACTTTCCCAAATTTCGGAGAAATCCTTAACATCGCGAATGTTACCCATGCTTTCTTTCCAGTACTTCGATTCAAGCCCGTTACATGGATACACGTCGCCATAAGGCTCGATGAAGAAGTTCATCATTCCGGCCTCACACGGAAGCATTCGACGACCGCCTTCTATGTAATTTATAAGGCCCATGTTGAAAAATGCGCGGAACCACGACTTGGGATGCTTCTCTTTCAATTGCCAATCGACAAGACGCGCAAAATTACCACACACCTCGTCACGATTGGTTATGACATTGTCGTCCTTATGGAAATAATAGGAATTATGGAATGCAGCCGTGGCAAATTCCATATCCAACGACTTTGACAACAGGTACAGTGACAGCATGTCGCTGGAATTGTGATTGGAAACAGTACAGCCGAAACCAATGTCTTTCAATCCCATCTCTTTCAATGTCAACAATGTGCGCAATCCCTTGTCGAAACCACCTTCCCGGCCTCGCAGCTCGTCGTTCTTTTGCGACAATCCTTCTATCGAAATACGTATGCCTATATTTGGATATTTCTTTGCGAGGGCTATCACACGGTCTTCATACCAGCCCGACGTGGAAATGACTATACGAGGGGATTTCTTGTAACACACCTCTACGACATCTTCAAGATCCTCCCTTATGAAGGGCTCACCTCCTGTGAGATTAATAAATTTCAAGTTTGGCAAGATTTCAAGTTCTTCGGGCTTGATTTCCTGCTTTATGTCGGTAGGATTCTTCCAAATATTGCACATCTTGCACCTCATAGGGCAACGATATGTCAATATGATACTGGCATCTGTGGGTTTTTGTATAGCATGTTTGTTCATGTCCAAACCTGTGTGTATAGTTGTCTTAAAATAAATGCCTCCTTGCCGTTAACATACAAGGCCCGAAAGCAATACATTCAAAAGCAATAGGTCGGCGCGCAACGTTTTTCCAGCGCCTGTCTAATCGTGCATCGTCTCGCCGTTGCTCGTATCATGCAAAGGTAAAAATTTTGCCCGACATAACCCAATATGCCTATGGACAAAATATCTGCATGATGTCAATGCAACAGGAATATCATTTCCCGATTCTTCTCGATGCCAATGACATTATGCTTGAGCACTTTCCTTTTGTCCACGCCCGAATTTACTATATAAGCCGAGCCGCAATTGTCAATATCGTTAATGGCAAGCATATTGCTCTGAACAAACGGTACAACCATGCACACTTTCCCGACCTTCTTTCCAAGTTCGTCCAAAAGTTGCTTGAACCGCACATGCGACAAAGCTTCTACTGCAGCATCTCCCGAAAATCCGGCATATACTATATTTTCACCTTGCTTTTGCAATTTCAGCTCGTTACCTGCAAAATATGCGTTCAAACTGTCATCAGTGCAATCTTGAGAGAAATCAAGGATTGCAACATTCTCTCCGCATGTTACCAACTTGCCGGCAATTCCCTTGATGCCGCTCAAGGCATTTTCTCCACATTCAGGGGTATCGGTATGCAAGAATACCCAATTGCGCTTGCCCGAAGCCTGCATCAGCGCGATGCACGAATCTACGGATTCTACAACTGTGTAGTTTTTATTTTTCTTTATAACATCGGGCATGTCCCACTCCCTCTCGGCAACATCCTTGCGGTTAAGCCTGAAAATGACAAATACAAACGGCATCAAAAGCGACATGAAGAAAGCCAGCCCTACAATAATGTAGGCTGTCATCCTTGACGGTTTTGTCGATTCGCTATACGCTTCGTCGATTATAGAACCAGACATAGTGCCCGACATCTTCTGCAACAAGTAATCTCCCTTCTTGCCAAGCAAATACAGGTACAGGCTGTTTTTCATTTCATTTTCACGCATCAAGTTCAGATATTGGCGTTCCAATTTTGGAGCATCACCGAGACGGGTCATGAACTTGTCGTTTTGCCCTTCAAGAGTAGCAAGGCTCGCATTACAATTTTCCTTGAAACGTTGAACGCTTTCGACCACGACACCACGCATGGCATCAATGTTTTCCGACACTTCCTGCAATGCGACATTGTCGGTCTTGGCCGAACGCATCAAGCGCATTCTTTTCAACACAAGCTCATTATATTGCATGACTATTTCATTGCCGCCCGACTCGCCACCGTTGTCAAAGGTGGGTACCAACGAGTATTTGTTTTCCTCCCGTGCAAGGAAATCGAGCATCAAGTCGCACATCATCACTCGCGCTTTTGCCTCAAGCATAAGTTCATTCAATCTTCCCGACGATTCAAGAATCATCGCAAGTTCTGACGGGATATCCGACAACTTGTTTTCTGTCTTGAACTTCTCAAGGGCTGATTCCGATTGCGATAAGCTCTGATACATCACATCAATCTGCCCGTCGATGAAATCCATATCTTTCCCTGCTCTTGTATTCTTTTCCGAAAGTCTGAATTCATTGTACTCGGCCATCAAAGTGTTCAATATGTCCTTACCCCTGTCAAGATTCGCATCGGAATATGTCAACACTATTCCGTCCGATAAAATGTCGTAGGGCGATATCAACAGCACCTTCGACATATCCTCGGCAACTGTCTCGTTCCCTTTGACATACACATTGAGCGACACTTCTTCACCCTTGACGTAATTTTCAGAAGCAAGCACCATGAAACGTCCATATTCAGTGTCAACCGCGGCCGGAAGCTGCAAGCCCTCCTTGTCAAAATAAGTATTTGTGAACCCTTTAATGACTTTGATGTCTGCGCTGCCGTTCTTGTTCAACTTTATTTTGAACTGCAACGTTGTGCGCGCAGTGTCAAAATAATGCTCGTCGGTAACGACCAGCACAGGCGAGTCCTTGTATAGTGACTTCTTCCTCAAAAATCCTTCTTTCAAGAAATATTGACGATTCAACCCGAGTTTCTTTATGGTATTGACCAATACAGCATGCGACTTGGCAACAACCAATTCATTGTCGACCGATGTGCCACCGAAGCCTCCAAACGCGAACGTCTTTGCCATGCTGCCCAGCATTCCAGCGGCCATGCTTCCTGCTCCGCTATCTTCACTCTCTATCAACATCGACGAATATAAATCATACTTAGGCTCTCGCGTAAATGCAAAGAACACCCCTGCGGCCATGACAACGACAAATGTCGCTACAAACAGCCACTTATGCTTTTTTATCGCATTAATGTATCTTCGCAAGTCAATCATATCATCGTTAATATTGGCCATATCATTTATCTGTTAAAGGGTTAGTCATTAATATTCTCTTCTTCGTTTCTTTATCTATTGTCCTATATTTTGATATTATCATTCCTAAGAGCATCAAGGGCAGCAAGCCACCAAACTTGATAATCATGGAACCCGACGTAGATTCTATCATCGCGAAAACAATTATGATTATTCCTATTGAAAATTCAAGAATCTTGCCTTCATGAAGGCCGAGCCGGAGCTTGTCATATATCCATTTCCAGTAATAAATGAACAGAATTATGCCTATAATTCCAAATTGCGCAAATTGCGCAAAAAAAGCGTCGTTTATAAAATCGGGCATCGCCGGCGACAGCCCGTAGACCTTGTCTATACCGTATTGATGATAAATGTCGGAATAGTGCACATGAGGGGACGATGAATGCGTTGCAAAGGATGCCAATCCCGACCCGAACAAAGGATAATCCAGCAGGATGAAAAACATTGTTATGTACAATACCGGACGTGCATAAGTCTCAATCACGTCAGGGTCATAAACACCGGCATTGCCTGTTATGTAATAATACTCTATCTTTTGCCATGCCACCAATATCACAACACCGACCAACGCCAAGACAAGTAGCACTTTCTTGAAGTCAAAACTTTTAAACAGTCCGGGTTTGTAAAGGAACAACATGAAATAAATTATCACATATTCACCATAGAACTTCGACCGTGTACTGGTGAATCCGACTGTCAAGATGGCAAGAGCAGCAAACAAATCTTTCCTCGACACCAATCCGTCATCATCGATGCTGCAATACAGATACACCAGAAATGAATTGAAACACACCACGCCTGCATTAGAAACATGGACAAGCACGTCTTCCAATACGCCGCCGGCGAAAGACATCAACACTATTGCCGCATTGACGATACATATCTTTTTCATCAGATTCTTCAGCTGCGGAGAAAATTCAGGAGCTATGGCATAAGACACAAGCAATGGCAAATAAGCCTTTTGCTGCAATATGAAATCATTAAACGCCGCATATTTTGTATTAAAATCCCTGAAAGCAACGGTAAACAGGAAATATGCAAAAAATATCAATGCTACTGCATATATCGGCTTGTAACGGGTAAAATTCCTGTTTACGACTATATCCAGCAACATCAACATGAGCATCACCAAGACGATCAATTCGTCGGCATATCCCAGGAATGAATGCACTCCCGGAACCTGCACCAGCAATGTGATAAAAAACAGCGCACAATATGTCTTATTTATGCTTAACATGCCACAAGCATCATTTCACCGCGAGAGCGATAACCAATGAAGCAATCACTGAAATAGTGCTGACAACTACCGATGCCACCTGTACTTTATAAGATTTGTTTTGGTCATATTCAGCATTTGACTTGCGCACGTCGTTTGGTTCGACATACACCACGTCGTTCTGTTGCAAATAAAAATATGGAGATTTAAGTATCTCGGCGCTACCCAAGTCAAGACGATGATAAGTGCGATTGCCGTCTACCTCTCTAATCAAGAGCACATTGTCTCGACGACCATATTGCGACAAGTCGCCTGCGTCGCTTATGGCATCAAGAATCGAATAACGTTCCACTTCCACCTCTTGCGTTCCCGGCTCATTCACCTCGCCAATCACATTTACACGATATTTAGGCATCTGAACCCTCACATAAGGGTCTTTCACGTCATCTGAGATTTTTTCCACGAGCATGTCACTTATCTCGCTTGTCGTCATGCCTTCAACCTTCAATTTCCCTAAAACCGGGAAACTGATACATCCGTCGGGCCCGACTATGTAACTCAATAATTTTCCTTGAGGCGTAGTCTCCAGATCACCCTTCTTAGAATAATCGATTTGCGGCAAATTATACGGCACTGTAGCTTCGGGGACTTCCGATGTTACAGTTATCAACAGCTCATCACCCTTTACCACTTTGACCGCGTAATCCTTATATTTGCTCTCAATGACCTCCGGATTCTCATCTATATCTTTAAAATACACAAGCTCGCGCCCTGATTTGCATCCTGTCAACACGACACACGATACTATGAGCGACAGTAATAATTTCACCTTCATTACAAATTGAGTTTATCCATTATTTTAATAACGCCTATATTCTATTTTTATTGTGGACCATTCACTTTTTAGCAATGCCGATTTTTTCAAGAATCAGCTTCTTCAGGCTTTCCGGGACTATAAACACCAGCAACACGGTTACTATCAAAAGATAAATGCCCGACAAATACAAGTTGTCAACTATCTGGAAAATAAAACAGCTTATTACAAGCAATGCCACACTCAACGCAGAATTCTTATTGAATGAAACATGGAACATCTTGCGTGTGTCGTAAACCCTGTAAAGCAGCAATATCGCATAAGCGACAATCATCGAAACGATTATTCCATAAATGCCAAATGGGTCAACCAATGCAAAATTGAGTGCAACGTTAACTCCGGCTGCCATCATGAGTCCCGGCAACACTTTTGCGGTCTTCTTGGTACACTGATAACCCAACTCGTAAAACATGCAGAAGGCATTCAGCCCTTTTGCCACAAATATCAAGAATAAATACTTAACGCTGGCATAATAAGCATCGTCCACAAGCCAACCGTAATTTAATTTAAGACCAAAAGAAATTACGATTACAAGAGCTGCTACCACATAGGCAAAGCCATTGAATATGCCCGAAAAAAACTTGTCGCGGTCGTAACTCGAATATTGCCTTAACGCTGTCTCCTGCCATGCTTGATAGAAAATGTACACGAACGTTTCAAGTATCGCCACAAATTTGTTTATGACGCTGAACAATCCGTTCTCTTCCAGCCCGAGACTGGCTTGAATGACAAATCTATTGCTCGAACTTATAACCCACATCAACAATGTGGCAGGAATCAACGGCAAACTGTACTTCAGCAGGCTTTTTATCTTGTTTTTATCCAATACGAGCCGGAAAGAAATATATTTTCCGAATACATGGAGCCTTATTTCCATGTAAAGAATCGCCAAGATTCTCGCTAAAATATTGGAATAGAATATGCCTGGCACTCCCATGTCGAGAATCATGACAAACAAGATTCCGGACAAGCATATCAGAAACGATGCTATTATTCCGGTGGAAACAAATGTCTTGGTATGTCCCAATCCCCTGACAACCTGTATCGCGACATCATAAAACGACATCGATATCGCGAGCAATATCACAAGCATGGCATATTTTATGGGCATGAAAAACCCCACCAAGACACCTATGATAATGAATACAAGGCTGCTACGGCACATCAGACGACATGCTATGCTTGAAATCTGCTTCCGCTCTTTATCATCCCCGGCATCAACAAGAAAGCGGAACACGCTGTCCTTGAACTGAAGCATGATGAACGGCATGAGAAAAGTGATCACCATGAAACATATATCATAGTAACCATATTCATCGGGCGAAATGAAATAGGTGTAGAACGGCATGAGCAAAAAAGTCACCAACTTACTGCCCAAATTGCCTATGGCATATATGCCTATGTCATTTACAAATTTACTTCCTCTGGATTTGTTGCCGGAAACATTCGACATAAAAAGCCTCGTATGCTACTGTTTTCAAAAAACAAATGCGCTCCCGATGCGGCAAAGCACATATAATGACAAGCAACGCACAAGACTGCATGGCGTCTTGTGCGCATTTATCATCAGTCAACTATCAACATTGCATCGCCGTAAGCCCCGAAACGGTATTTTTCTTCTACGGCCACGTCGTAGGCATGCATTACCTTCTCGTAATCGCCAAATGCGGCAACCATCATCAACATCACCGAGTAAGGCAAATGGAAATTGCTTACAAGAGCGTTGCAAACGGTAAAGTCATACGGAGGGAAAATAAACTTGTTGGTCCAGCCCGAGAACGACTTTATATGCCCGTTCATGCCCACTGTGCTTTCGATGGCCCGCAACGTGGATGTGCCTATCGAGCAAATACGGTGTTCATTGTCCTTTGCCTTGTTTACAAGAGCCACAAGCTCATCGTTCACTTCCATCTGTTCCGAATCCATGCGGTGCTTGGTCAGGTCCTCGACATCTATTTCACGATAATTGCCCAATCCCGAATGGAGCGTCAGGAAACCGGCTTCCACCCCTTTTATTTCCATGCGCTTCATCAGCTCGCGGCTGAAATGCAATCCTGCCGCAGGTGCCACGACTGCACCCTCATTTTTGGCAAATATACATTGGTAGCGTTCGGCATCCTCCGGCGTCGGTTGACGCTTGATGTATTCGGGCAGCGGAGTTTCGCCCAAAGCATACAGATTTGCCTTAAACTCATCGTGCGGCCCGTCATAAAGGAATCGCAATGTGCGTCCGCGCGATGTAGTGTTGTCGATGACCTCGGCAACCATCGAATCGTCAAGACCGAAATACAACTTGTTGCCAATGCGTATCTTTCTTGCAGGTTCCACAAGGACATCCCACAATTTATGCTCTTCGTTTAGTTCGCGCAACAAAAAAACTTCGATTTTGGCTCCTGTCTTCTCCTTATTCCCATAAAGCCTTGCAGGGAAAACCTTGGTATCGTTGAAAACGAACACGTCGCTACTGTCGAAATAGTCCAGAATTTCTTTAAAAATCTTGTGTTCTATTTCTCCTGTCGTGCGGTGCAATACCATCAACCGCGATTCATCACGCACAGCCGCCGGTTCGGTTGCTATCAGCTCTTCCGGCAATTTGAACTTAAACTCAGATAATTTCATATAGCTTTGCTCTTTTTGATATCCTCTATGATATTAAAATATCTTTTTCATAACATAAAACTGGAATCTGCGACAACTCTTTTAATCGTTTTTGCCACTTCCCTTCTTGATAGTTTCCTCAACTTCGGGCATCACGACGTCAACACAATCGAGATAAGACATCAGCGAATCGACCGAAAAGCATTTGTCGACATGATAGTCTCCCACTCTTGTGCGACGCAATGCCACAAGATGCGCGCCACTGCCCAAGGCAACCCCGATGTCACGGGCAAGAGCCCTTATGTAAGTCCCTTTGCTGCACACCACGCGCACTGTGATGCAAGGCAGATTGAAATCCTCAAGCTCTATCTCGTCAATTACGAGCTTCTTAGCCTTCAATTCCACTTCCTGCCCTTTCCTTGCCATCTTATAGGCTCGGCGACCATCTACCTTACAGGCCGAAAACACCGGCGGCACTTGCTCAATGCTGCCGGTAAACCGATTCTTCAAGACAGCTTCCACTTCGGCTCGTGTTATATGCTTCCAAGGATATTCGGCATCAACTTCAGTTTCCAAATCAAAACTTGGAGTCGTGGCTCCAAGCCTTATCGTGGCCACATATTCTTTCACATTAGCCTGAAGCTCGTCTATTCTTTTTGTGGCGCGGCCGGTACACACAATCAGCACCCCGGTAGCAAGCGGATCAAGAGTGCCGGCATGACCCACCTTTATTTTCTTCACGCCAAGACGGTGCACCAACTTGGCTCGCACACGTTTCACCACATCGAACGAAGTCCATTTCAATGGCTTATCCACGGCAAACACTTCTCCGCCCACCGGGTCAAGCTGCCTGTCTGAAAATTTCAAATCTTCAAGCTCTATCATGCCATTTCAAGACTCACACCGCACAGTGCCATTATAATGATTGCCCCTCCAACTATTATTCTGTAATATCCAAACAACTTGAACCCATATTTGGTCAAGTAATTTATAAAGAACTTAATAGCTAGAATTGCAACTATAAATGCGACTACTATTCCCACAACGAGCACAGTCAGGTTGTCGACAAGCAATTGGCAAGAAGCCGGGTCTGTAACAAGTCCCCACAACTTGTAAACCGATGCTGCAAACATCGTCGGCACGGCAAGGAAAAACGAAAACTCGGCCGCATCTTTCCTTGAAAAACCTTGTTGCATACCACCAACGATTGTCGCCATCGAGCGTGAAACGCCCGGAATCATCGATATACATTGGTAAAAACCTATTGCCACGGCCTTGCGCTCGGTCATCTCGGTCTTTTTGCCTTCATTCTTGTTGAACCACTTGTCGACGAATAGCATCAACACACCTCCGGCCACAAGCATTATGGCAACGACCGTCACATTCTCAAGCAGGCTGTCGATGATGTCGCTGAGCAACAATCCCAATGCAGCCGCCGGAAGGAATGCAAGGAATAGCTTCCAATAAAAATCATATCTCGTCAAAAAAGCATCCAACCCTTTCTTGCCGGCAGGAACCGGATTCAAACGGAAGAAACGCTTCCAGTAAAGGCATACCACCGACAGAATGGCTCCAAACTGGATTATTATAGTAAATGCCTTGACAAAAGCATCCGATTCCACACCCAATATCTCCTGCGTTATTATCATGTGTCCCGTGGACGACACCGGCAGGAACTCAGTCAAGCCTTCGACAATGGCAATGACAACCGATTGAAAAATATTCATACTACTAAAATTAAAGCTACAAAATATATTAATACATTTTCAACACTTCACGATGCACAAAGCACCACACTCAATCTGCGTGCCGTGTGGACACCTCGTCGACGACAGCAGTACATGAGGAGACACCGTGCATTCTTTCATCTCTCCTCTGTTATGTTAATCGTGTTTCTTTTTGTTATATATGATAGCAATCGCCATAGCCACAAATCCCACGAAAGCCGTAGTCGGGCCTACGACCACGCGCCTCGTGCTAAAAATATCGTAATTGAACGTCTCGCCGTCATTTTGTCCGCCAAGCATCAATAAGAACCCAACCACAATCAACAACCCGCTTATCGCCATCAATACGAAATTGACCTTTGCGAGCGGAAATTCGCTATATTGTATCTTGTCCGACTCTTTGATGACGTCGGCGTTAAAGCTTTGATGCTTCTTTTGAGAATTCAATGCCATCTTACAAATTATAATTTTTATTACTTTTATTTTCCATCACCGTTTGAACAGGTCGTCATATCCGAGCTTGATGAATTTATTGGATGCAAAGATTGCCGCTATGCCGCACATCAATGCGCCAAGCACCACCAATGCCCCAAAAACAGACCACACTTCAGCCATCGGCACCATCATGCCCCACATAGGCTCCATTTTGTTGATATAAAACAGCCCTGCGCTCAATATGGCCATCGCGACAAACGCCGCTATGATGCCGTTAAGGATGTTACTTACAACTATAGGCTTGCGTATGAATCCCGGAGTCGCTCCGACGAGCTTCATGGTATGTATCAAAAAACGCCTTGAATACACGGTCAACCGCACAGTATTGTTGATTAACGCAAACGATATCACCATCAACACCACTGCCACCACTCCAAGCACCACGACTATGTTGTTTATGTTGCGATTGATGCTCTCCACTTGGTCTTGATGAATCTGCACCTCGTCTATCGCCGCATTACGCGACAATTGCGACTTTATCATCATCAAGCTGTCGACACTGGCGTAATCAGGCCTTACATGCACTTCAAACTCTGCAGTCAACGGATTGAATCCAAGAACAGCCATCAAGTCCTCGCCTGTTTCTTGCTGCCAATAGCGCAAAGCCTCCTCCTTTGAAATGTATCTCACGCTTGCAGCATAAGGAGCAGCTGCAAGTTGGCGTTTCAGCTTTAAAATCTCACCATCGCTTGCGGTGTCGGCCATCGAAACGTCAAACCCGATGTTGGCCTTTATTTGTCCGGTCACCTCGCGGGCAAACAGGCCGAGAATTGCGCCAACGCCCAATAACAGCAACACAAGCGACACGCTCATGATAGATGTTATATTGGCATCGACAAACGATATTTTAGATTTTTTCTCAGAAGTCTCCATTTATCATCAATTACCCACCCGACCATGCTTGAGCATTTTTTACCGACGCTCATGCACGCCCGCAGCAACTCTAAAATATTTGCAAAATTACTATCCTCACAACCATTTGTCAATATTTTTATGATTTATTTTATTTTAAAGGCATATTTTTCACGCAATAACGCATCATGCACTGTAAATATGGCACTATACATGACAAAATCTATCTGCCGCCCACCGGCGTGACATTCGCGCCTCGGTTTTGGCACGCTTTTGGATATATACTCAACTGCAAATCAGGCTCTGCCCGGCCAAATCGCACAATGTGGCGGCAGGTCTCGTGATTTGCAAAAAATTATACTAATTTGTGTTAATCCAAGGCACATTTTGCAAATTTAGTGTATCTTTACACCCATAATCAAGAGCTAAAAGATAATAGAATATTTAACCACATATAAACTTTAGCATTATGAATAGTAAATTATTCTTATCTGTCTTAGTGGGAGCTTCTTTGGCTTTAACAAGCTGTAACAAAAAGCTCAGTGAAATCAGCGCTGAGTATTTTACTGTTAATCCGTCTCCCCTTGAAGTAGTTGCCGGCAAGGTTCCTGCTACCGTAACAGGACAAATTCCGGAAAAATTCTTCGTAAAGAATGCAGAAGTAACAGTTACTCCGTATCTTGTATATGGTGACCAAGAAACTGCTTCTACTCCTTACAAACTTATTGGCGAAGACGTAAACGGCAATGGACAAACCGTTTCTTACGACAACGGCGGTACCGTAACCGTTCCTGTTTCTTTCGACTATGTGCCTGAAATGATCAAATCAAGCCTCGTTCTCGATTTCCAAGTTCAACAAGGCAAAAAGACTTATGTATTGCCTCGAATCAAAGTTGCCGATGGCGTCATAGCAACAGCTACTCTTGCCGATGCCGGTACTGTTGTTCCTGCAACCACTGCCGACAAGTTCCAACGCATCATCAACGAGCAATACAACGCCGAAATCAAATTCTTGATTAACCAATCAAACGTAAGAAAGAGCGAACTTGAATCTCAACAACTTGCCGACTTCAATTCGGCCATCGCAAATGCACAAGGCAACGACCGCATCGAAATTGAAGAAGTAAACATTTCTTCTTACGCTTCTCCCGATGGTAAGCTTGACTTCAACACTCGCTTGGCTGAACGTCGCGAAGGCAGCACCAAGAAGTATCTTGAAAAATCATTCAAGGATAACGAAATCAAAGAATTTGGCGAACTGACAGCCGACTTCACCGCTGAAGACTGGGAAGGCTTCAAGGAACTCGTATCTAAGAGCGACATCCAAGACAAGGACCTCATCTTGAACGTTCTTTCTATGTACAGCGATCCTGAACAACGTGAAAAAGAAATCAGGAACTTGTCGGAAGTATTCGAACAAATCGCTGATGAAATTCTTCCTCAATTGCGTCGTTCACGCTTGACTGCTTCTATAAACGTTATTGGTAAGAGCGATGAAGAAATCATGCAAGCATTCAACAACGATCCTAAGTCTTTGAACGTTGAAGAATTGCTTTATTGCGGTACTTTGACCGACGATAACAACAAGCGCATCCAAATCTACAAAGCTTGCACCGAAAACTATCCTAACGACTATCGTGGCTATAACAACTTGGGTATGTGCCAATACATCGCCGGCGACTACGATGCTGCAAAGGATAACTTCAACAAAGCCGCAAACCTTGCTCCTGAAAGCGCAGAAACTCACATGAACCAAGGTCTTTGCGAATTGATGAACGACAACTTCGACGCTGCTAACGAGAAATTCGGAACAGCTGCCGGTGCAGAAGGCTTGAACGAAGCTATCGGTGTTTACTACTTGGAAAAGGGTGACTACAACGCTGCCGTTAACGCATTTGGCGATGCTAAGTCAAACAACGCTGCTCTTGCTCAAATCCTTACCAAAGACTACAGCAAGGCTCGCAACACTCTTGCAGCTATCAACGAACCAGATGCCAACACTTACTACTTGATGGCTGTTCTCGGTGCTCGTACAAACAACGAACAAATGGTTCTTTCCAACTTGCGTCAAGCTATTGAGAAAGACAACACTCTTCGCGACAAAGCTGCAAACGATCTTGAATTTGCTAAGTTCAACATCACAAGCGCACTTTAATATCGAGACACACTTCATCTCATGTCATCTGTGACATGATGTGAATGAAATAACTAATATCCTGAAGGCTTCCCCTTCAGGATATTTTTTTATGCGCTGCGCGATAAAAAATTTATTTTGTTTCAACTATATTTGGATAATATAGGATTCGGTTCAGTAGCCAAACATAAAAACGTTGTTTTTTGTTTGTCTCTGCATTCACCTTTTCCTATATTTGTTGCTAACTTTGCAGTCGCAAACACAACAAGGAAATCTGCCACATAAGTTAGAGCAAATTTCCAATATCGAGAGCTATATTTCAATATGGGAACTAAACGAATTGAATTCATCGATGCAATGCGTGGTTTTACCATGCTGCTCGTAGTGTACACCCACATCATCATCTTAGGGTACTATAACTCGGGTTTTAATGATCTGTCATTTGGCGAAGGCAGTAAATTATTAACTTTCAATTCGTTATTCCTTGCATTCAGAATGCCGTTGTTTTTCTTCATCAGTGGATTCATATTATTCAAGAAAGATTTTGAATGGACACTGCCTGCAAGTGGAAAATTCCTATTGAAAAAAGCCAAAGTTCAATTAATCCCGACATTATTTTTCCTTGCAGTATATACATACATATTTGACCTATCTTTCACTAATTCACTTTTTTGGCCAGATAAAGGAGGATACTGGTTCACAATAGCTTTGTTTGAATTTTTCCTATTGTATGCGCTTTTGCGCACAATATGCAACATACTTGGATACAAAAACGGTGTCGATTGGTTGATTTTAACTATAACAGTCATCATTTCCGTTTTTCTTCGACATTGGTTTATGACAGCCGGCCTTCATAAAGAGCCAATACCCAGCTTGTTTGGGATTGACAAAGTACGTTACCTTCTCTTTTTTGTAATAGGTACATTGGCAAGAAAACACTTCGATAAAATACAGAAATTTGCCGAAAATGGTTATTTGGTTGCAGCGTGCCTACTGTTTTTCTTCGGTGTAATCATATACAAGCTCCATGAAACTCATGCAAATTCCGTTATGCCAATCCTATATTTATTGAGTCAGATAGTTGGCGTAATGATTGTTTTCATATTTTTTATGAAAAACGAGAACCTGTTCACGCAAGAGACCCGGCTCGGCAGGGCACTGCAATATGTAGGACGCCGTACCCTCGACATATACCTGCTGCATTACTTTTTCCTGCCTCGCAACTTGGGCCCGATAGCCCAATTTTTCAACACCTACCAAAACCCGTCGCTGGAAATCTTTGTCTCGCTCATAATTTCAATAATGGTGATATGCCTGTGCCTGCTTATGAGCAAGATTATACGCCTGAGCCCCGTTTTGGCCGATTGGCTGCTCGGCGTGAAGAAAAAAGCATGACAGCGCCTCTCTTGATGTTTTTTTTCGCTGCACCGGCTTGCCTAATCTTGTTTAAATTGCTAATTTTGAAGAAAATTATATTTTGCAAGTATGACAGATATTATCCCTTTCCTCATAGTCATCGGGGTGATAGCATTCAGCTTGGTAGGCAAGGCTTTCAATGCAATCTCAAAGAAGCAAGGCCAAGCCGGAGAACGCAGAGGCACGCAGCCTCCGCAGAAATCTGTCATGCCTCCCACAAACACTAATGAAGGCAGTCCTGCACCGTTTTTCGATTTTCCGGCATTCAACATCGAGGAATGGTTTCCCGGAGAACACAAAAATACAAGCATGACACCGCCGCCAGTCCCACCAAAGAAAAAGAAAAAAACGAAGAAACACAAACCTGAAGTACAAGCCACCAAAAACAATACGTCTATACAGGTCAAAGAAACGAAACAGAGCAATCCGGTTTATGATGAACAAGACACAACCTGCCGTGAAAAGCCTGTCGACTGGAAAAAAGCAATCATTGCCCACGAGATATTGAAACGCAAATTTTGACAAGTAATTTCAAACGGCACGAACACACCCATCCGCAATGTGCATCGGCCAAACACATATAACGAATTATCTTAACAAAATAAAGAGAGATTATGATATACCCTATTATCACAGCACAAGAGGCCGCCGCTTATGTACAAAACGGCTTCAACGTCGGATTTTCAGGTTTTACCGCTTGCGGTACGCCAAAAGTCGTTCCGGTTGCAATCGCCGAACGGGCGAAACAGGAACATGAAAACGGTCGAGAATTCAAAATCAACCTGTTCTCTGGAGCTTCTACAAACGACAGCGTAGACGGGGAATTGTCTCGCGCCGAAGCTGTGAACATGCGTTCACCATACCAGTCTTGTCCCGACACGAGAAAAGCAATCAATGCCAACAAAATAGCCTACTTCGACTTGCACCTGTCCGAAATGGCACAGAAACTGCGATATGGCACATTTGGCGACATTGACATTGCCGTCATCGAAGTGCAAAGCATCGATGACGAGGGAAATGCAGTATTAGGCACAGGCATCGGAAATGCGCCTACATTTGCTGCAATGGCAAAGAAAGTAATTCTCGAAGTAAACGAAGGCATCAATCCTAAAATAAGAGGGCTGCACGACATTTACATTCCGCTTGACCCACCCTACCGCCGCGACATCCCTATTTACAAGCCGAGCGACCGCGCCGGCTCTCCAACTTTGCACATCGACCCGAAAAAAATCATAGGTGTAGTAAAAACTAATATTCCGGAAGGCGGACACCCGTTCTCTCCAAGCGACGAGACCACGATGATGATTGGCGAAAACGTGTGCCACTTCTTGCATTCTGAATTAAAGGCAGGCCGCATCCCAAGCACGTTCTTGCCATTACAATCGGGAGTAGGCAATATCGCCAATGCCGTGCTTGCCCGCCTTGATGCCAGCGCCGACATTCCTCCATTTGAAATGTACACCGAAGTCATCCAAGACTCAGTACTCAATTTGATAAAGTCGGGTAAATGCCGCTTTGCAAGCACATGCTCAACCACATTCTCGACCGAAGCCATAAACGACTTCTTCGACAACATCGACACGTTGCACGATAAAGTGCTCATGCGTCCTGCCGAGATATCAAACAATCCCGAAGTGATACGCCGTCTCGGAGTCATCTCCATGAATACCGCACTTGAAGCCGACATATTCGGCAACATCAACTCGACACATGTCGTAGGCACAAAAATGATGAACGGAATAGGCGGCTCGGCCGACTTTACAAGAAATGCCTACATCTCCATTTTCAGCTGCCCGTCGGTTGCCAAAGGAGGCCTCATCAGCGCAATAGTGCCAATGGTTTCCCACCTCGACCACAGCGAGCACTCGGTTGACGTGCTGATTACCGAACAAGGCATTGCCGACTTACGAGGAAAATCTCCTATCCAAAAGGCTCAACTCGTAATCGAGAATTGTGCACACCCGACCTACAAACCTCTATTGCGTGAATACCTCAACATGAGCAAAGGCGGACACACGCCCCACACGCTCAAAGCAGCATTCGCATTCCACCAGACATTCACAAGCGAAGGCGACATGTCTAAAACCGACTTCTCCAAGTTCTGCTAAGTCATGAGAGTCCGGCCAAAAACCGCGACTACAATCTCATATAAACAGAAAGCAGGCCGTGCCTTAAATGCAGCATGGCCTGCTTATTTAATACTTAATAGTATTGCTATTTTCACTTCAGCACGATACGGCAATCATCAAGGCTCAGCACCTCGGCAAGGCTTTCAACGCGATAGCCCGACCGGCGCAACCATTCGCCTCCTTTCTGGAATGACTTCTCAATGATAAAACCAAACCCGGCAATTGTCGCCCCGGCCTGCCCCACAAGATCTATTACTCCGCCGGCTGCATTACCGTAAGCAAGGAAATCGTCAATAAACAAAATTCGGTCATTCGCCGTAAGGAAATCGGCACTTATGCACACTGTGTAATCCCTGTCCTTTGTAAAGGAATGCACTGTCGACACAAGCATGTTTTCCATGGTCTTGGGCTTCTTCTTTTTCACAAATACTACCGGCAGGTGCATCACCACCCCCGTCATTATGGCCGGAGCTATGCCGCTTGCTTCTATAGTAACTATCTTATTGACACCGGCACCCTCATAAAGCCTTGCAAACTCCTCGCCAATCTTGCACATCAAGTCGGGATCCATCTGATGGTTTATAAAACTGTCCACCTTCAATATGCCGCCGGGATAGCAACGGCCATCCTCCATTATACGCTCCTTAAGCAATTCCATAACTCGTTACTAAAATAAAAAACTGTTTTGATTTTTCTTTTCACATGCCACGGAAGTCAACAATAAGCATCATTCCTCGCAAAATGTCGCCACGCTCGAAAGCAGGCAACAGAAAAAGAAAATCAAAACAGTCTTATAAAACTGAAATTTAATTTTTTCAACCTTCGGTGATAGCGTCACTCGGGCAGTTAGCTGCGCAGCTACCGCAATCGATGCACTTATCAGGGTCGATAGAATAGATGTCGCCTTCAGAAATAGCGTCAACAGGGCAAACAGTCATGCAAGTGCCACAAGCAACGCAGGCGTCAGTAATAACATGTGCCATTGTAGTTATAATTAGTTAGATTAAACAAATAACAGTACAAATGTACTCTTTTTTTCAAAATAACAATTTAAAATATGGATTTTTTTTCATATTTTTGTGCATATAAAAAAATTTCGGCAAGCCAATAGCAACATAATCAACATCTTAATTTATCGGCTTTCAAAACAGGTTCCACATTACGCACTGTCATGGAGCATTTTTTCAGCATCATTACAATTACATTCAACGCATCGGCCGTAATAGAGCCAACTCTCAAAAGCATAAAATCCCAGACGTTCGACGATTATGAATATATTGTCGTTGACGGGGCATCGACCGACGACACCGTAGCCAAGGTCGAAAATTCGGGCATCAAAGGCATGAAAGTAATAAGCGAGCCCGACAACGGCCTGTATGACGCGATGAACAAGGGCTTGAAAATGGCAACCGGACGATACTTGATATTCTTGAATGCCGGCGACAGCTTTGCCGACAAAAATGTGCTTGCACTATATGCCAGGACGAGCAACAACGGCTCGGCCGACATAATATACGGGCAGACCTGCCTCGTGGACATGTCGGGCAAAGTGACAGGCATGAGGCACTTGACAGCCCCACGACGATTGTCGGTCGACAGTTTCAAGCATGGAATGCTTGTCTGCCACCAGGCATTTGTCGCAAAACGAACCATAGCTCCACCTTACGACACGACATTCCGATTCTCGGCCGACTATGACTGGTGCATCAAATGTTTGAAAAAAAGCACATCGAATGCCTATGCAGGCGACAACCCGACGATTTGCTACCTCACCGACGGACTGACCGACAAAAACCACAAGGCTTCGCTGAAAGAACGCTTCAAGATAATGTGCCGATACTACGGGACGATTCCTACAATATTACGCCACTTGTCGTTCATTCCGAGATACTTGAAAGAGAAACGACGCAAGCGGCATGTCGCCAAATGAAAACGCCCAGACCCCTCCTCCAAAAAAGATTAAGACTATATTCAGTAACCAACAAATACCCAGGCTCGACGATTATGAACATAGATACCCAACAGCTCACTGTATATTTCGACGACTGCGTAGGCTCGTTGTCAAATGTAACGAGCATCCTGTCCAACCACGCTATCAACATCATAGCCATGACTGCAAGCGGAGACAATAAGAACGGAGCCGCCCACATCGTGGCCGACAAGACCATCCTTGCGTGCAACATATTGAGAAATCATGGCTACAAAGTCGACATCGAGGACGTGATATGCTTGAAAGTATGCAATGTGGCCGGAGCATTGCACAAATCGCTGAAAATGCTTGCCCAACATGACATAGACATCGAGTACATATACGCGTTTGCCGCCGATGCCGGCACCGGGACAGCCGTGATAAAATGCAACGACTGCCATCAAGCCAAGATAGTATTGACTGCCCACTGCAAAGAACTGATGCTCCAATAAGAACCAGCCATGCAATCAAACGAAAAACTTACTCCCGACCTCGAAGAAGAAACTCGCAAGACATTTGCAGCCGACACTTTCTCGCAAGAAACAATCGGAGCTAAGATTGAATCCATGCGCACAGGATATTGCCGTGCATCAATGCAAGCCGACGAACACCACCTCAATGCCTGCGGCGTGATTCATGGCGGGGCGTTGTTCACGCTGGCCGATTTTGCTTCGGCAGTGGTAGCCAACATGTATGGACAAACCGCCTTGTCGGTAAAAGTGAACATCGAATATCTCAAAGCAGGCCACAAAGGCGCTCTTATGGCCGAGTCGACCGAAACTGCACGCAAAGGCAGGTTGATTCTTGTGGATACCGTCATACGCGACTCCGCCGGCACTTTGCTGGCTTCGATAAAATCCACTTTTTGCATCTTGAAAAGCGACAATGGCATTTCATCGCACCCATAACCGGCTCACGCACAAAAAACGCGCTGCAAAACCATGCAGA
Source organism: uncultured Prevotellaceae bacterium (assembly GCA_905207705.1). Lineage (GTDB taxonomy): Bacteria > Bacteroidota > Bacteroidia > Bacteroidales > Muribaculaceae > Avimuribaculum. The sequence continues at coordinate 8,683 of CAJLMA010000011.1, read as the reverse complement.
AAGATTTACATCCCTTGATAAAACGGCTGCTTTACGGCAAAGACAAAAAATAAACGCGTATATTTTTCATTGCGCTCAATTTACACTATCTTTGACATGCTAAAAACAGTTTGAGCTTAAAACATATAGCATCATGAAATATTACATCGTCCTAAACGGCCGTCAAGCCGGGCCATTTGAAGAATCACAACTTTTATCGATGGGAGTCAATCGCCACACTATGGTATGGCGCGAAGGAATGCAAAACTGGCAAGAAGCCGGACAACTTGCCGAACTTGCCTACATGTTCAACAACAATAATGATTCCGACAATGGGAATTTCCAAGGAGGACAAGCCCAACAACCTCCAGTATGGAACCAATACCCGGGCTACCAATCCCCTTACAATTCAAACGTTCCGCCGATGCCTAAAACATGGCTCGTGGAATCGATTCTTGCCACACTGTTCTGCTGCCTTCCATTCGGAATAGTAGGCATCGTATATGCGTCAAAGGTAAGCACCAGCTACTTGACGGGAAATTACGCCTTGGCCCAAAAGCAATCGGACGATGCAAAGAAATGGACACTCATAAGCGTCGGCGTGGGCATATTTTCAACATTTGTGTACATTATCTTGCTTCTCATCGACGCGACATTCTCGGCAGCCCTGTTCCCTTATTAATACGCGCGACGCTGTCTCACAACCTACCAATTCCGGTTTATGACAACGTCCATGTATGCGTGAGGGCAACAGCACAAAGTCGACAAGGACGGCACCGGCCACGCCATCCCCGTCCCGTAACAAGCACACCTATCCGGCCAAAGGGACAGGAAAACAAATTCATTTTATGGCTTGATACGCACTTTTCACTGCATTTTTGCGTAAATTTGCAGCATTATTAATTGATTAAACAAGCTAACACCCTATACAGAATTATGGCTGGACAAGATAAAAATGCCGACAATAAGAAACTTTACATCGAGACTTACGGTTGCCAAATGAATGTTGCCGACAGTGAAGTTGTGGCTTCGGTAATGAAAATGGCAGGTTACGACCTCACCGAGAATCTCGAAGAAAGCGATGCCGTTTTCCTCAACACTTGTTCAATACGCGACAATGCCGAACAAAAAATATTTTCGCGTCTGCAACAACTCAATGCAATAAAGAAAAAACATGGAGGCCGGTTTGTAATCGGCATTTTGGGTTGCATGGCCGAACGCGTCAAGGAAAAACTCATCGAAGAATACGGCGTGGATCTTGTCGCAGGCCCTGATTCTTACCTCGACCTCCCCAACCTCATTGCCGCAGCCGAAAATGGAGAGAAAGCCATCAATATCGACCTCTCGACAGTGGAGACTTATCGCGACATAATACCTTCGAGAATCGGACATAGCCGGATAAGTGGATTCATAAGCATAATGCGCGGCTGCAACAACTTCTGCTCGTATTGCATAGTCCCTTACACTCGCGGACGTGAGCGCAGCCGTGAGCCGGAAAGCATTCTCAATGAATTGCACGATCTCCGGCAACGCGGGTTCAAAGAGGTGACATTGCTTGGCCAAAACGTGAATTCCTACAAATTCATCAACCCCGACACCGGGGAGACGACAGGTTTTGCGCAATTGCTGTCGATGGTAGCCAAGGCGGCCCCTTCCATGCGCATAAGATTCACCACATCCCATCCCAAGGACATGAGCGATGAAATCATCATGGCCATCGCCGCACACAAAAACATCTGCAACCACATCCACCTGCCCGTGCAATCGGGAAGCAACTCGGTGCTGAAAGCCATGAACCGCAAATACACTCGCGAATGGTATCTCGACCGGATTGCCGCAATTCGCCGCATAATTCCCGACTGCGGCATTTCGACCGACATGTTCACGGGCTTCCACGGAGAAACCGAAGAAGATTTTGCTCAAACTCTCGACTTAATGAAAGAAGTGGGGTTTGACTCTGCCTTCATGTTCAAATATTCGGAACGTCCCGGCACTTTCGCATCAAAGAACCTCCCCGACGATGTTCCCGAAGAAGTAAAAATCGAACGCCTGAACAGGATGATAAACCTTGAAAACGAGTTGTCGCTGGCAAGCAACCGCCGCGACATTGGGAAAGAATTTGAAATCCTTGTGGAAGGTTATTCAAAACGTTCACGAGCCGACATGTTCGGACGCACACAGCAGAACAAAGTCGTCGTCTTCCCCGCAAACGGGACCAAACCTGGCGATTTTGTCACAGTCAAAGTAACCGACTGTTCATCGGCAACATTGGTTGGAACGCTCGTGTGAGCTTTGCATTGCACATCCCACACATTGGCTTTGGCCAATACTTTCGGCAAGATTCTTCCGGGTCATAAAAGACATGAAACATATGGAACTCGCAAGCCAACAACCTAAAGAACATCTGTGGAACAGAAATTTCGTCAGAATATGCATCGGCAATTTCATGCTATTCTTTTCGTTCTACCTCATTATGCCGCTGTTACCGCTATACCTGCATGACTCGTTCCATGCAAGCGAGCAGATAATCGGCATGGTCTTGTCGGGATACACCGTGACAACGTTGCTCATAAGGCCTTTCGGGGGCTTCATGGTCGACACTTTCCCAAGGAAAAAAGTGTTGATGATGTGCTACTTCACTTTCTTCATCTTTTTTGCCGGATATTTCCTCGCTTGGACAGTATTGCTGTTTGCCATAATACGCACGCTGCACGGCTTCTCGTTCGGCTCCACCACAGTAGCCAACAGCACGGTGGCCATCGACGTGCTTTACCCGAGCAGACGTGCCGAGGGAATAGGATACTACGGCCTCAGCAACAACCTTGCAATGGCCATTGGGCCTACGGTCGCAGTGTACCTGTACAATATTGTCCCCGACTTCAACTACATGTTCGCCCTGTCGCTGCTCACTTCGGGCATAGGCTTTTTCATCGTCACAACGGTAAAGACTCGCCAGCGCGAAGTGGTGAAAGACAAACAACCGATGTCGCTCGACCGTTTCTTTCTCATAAAAGGATGGAGGGAAGGTCTTGTCATGATATGCCTGTCTTTCTGTTACGGCGTGCTATCGACCTACCTCGCCATATACGGACAAAAGGAATTAGGCATCACCAGTGGCACTGGCACCTTCTTCATGCTCATGGCAATAGGCCTCATTATGTCCCGAATAATAGGCAGCCGATCGTTGCGTAAAGGGAAAATAACACAAAACGTGTCGATGGGAATGCTGATTTCATTGGCCGGATATGTGCTGTTTGCCGTTGTCCGCGACCCTATAGCATACTATTCGGCGGCATTCATCATAGGCCTTGGCAACGGACACTTGTTCCCGGCCTACCAGACAATGTTTATAAATCTGGCTCCTAATTCGCAACGCGGAACTGCCAACTCCACCTATCTCACGTCTTGGGATGCCGGATTGGGCATAGGCGTGTTTGCCGGAGGATGGCTGGTAGATCAATTCGGATACCAGAACGCATTTGAAATAGCTGCCGCTATCAACGCAATCGGGGTAGCATACTTTTTCATTAAGGTGCGACAATCCTACAATGCCAACAAATTACGCTGAATAACTGTAATTTCGTGAAAAAATTCTGTAATACATGTCATATCATTGCATTTTACACGTTATAATTTTGTAAATGCACAGATATGACTTTTTTTAATTACATTTGCTAAAATCACAAAATCACTACGCCAATGTTACGGAAAATAAGAATGACTCTCGCCATCGTTTTTTTTGCGGCGATAACATTGCTGTTTCTTGACTTCACAGGCACAATCCACGCATGGCTCGGATGGATGGCAAAAATCCAATTCCTGCCGGCATTATTTGCGCTTAACGCGACAATAATAATTGCGCTCGTTGCAATAACACTGATCTTAGGCCGAATATACTGTTCGGTAATTTGTCCGTTAGGAGTGTTTCAAGACATTGTATCTTGGATAAGTTCAAAGCGCAAGAAAAAGAATGCCCGTTTTACCTATACACCGGCAAAATCATGGCTGCGATATTCCATCCTTGCGATATTCATCATCGCGTTCGTGGCCGGCATCCACTCGCTTGTCGCTTTGCTCGCTCCTTATAGCTCCTACGGACGCATCGTTTCCAACCTGTTTGCCCCGATATACCAATGTGGAAACAACATACTCGCATCAATAGCCGAACATTACGACAGCTACTCGTTCTACCGCACCGATGTGTGGATTAAAAGCTTGCCTACATTCATAATAGCGGCACTGACATTCTGCGTCGTCATCGTTCTGGCTTGGAAAAATGGACGCACTTACTGCAACACCATCTGCCCCGTCGGCACGGTGCTTGGGTTCTTGTCAAAGTATGCATTGCTGAAACCTGTCATCGACACCAACAAGTGCAAAGGGTGCAGCCTGTGTTCAAGGAAATGCAAGGCATCGTGCATAGATTACAAGAACCATGTCATCGATTACAGCCGCTGTGTCGACTGCATGGACTGCATCGACAATTGCGAATTTGATGCAATACATTACGGCCTACCAAAGAAAAACAATCACGCCATTGAAAAAAATGGCACTAAGGAAGAAAAGAAAAAACCATCTTCGCGCCGCACTTTCATCACGCTCACCGCGCTCGTCGCCGCCGAGACCGCATTGAAAGCCCAAGAAAAAAAGGTTGATGGCGGACTTGCCGTAATAGCTGACAAAAAAATCCCAAACCGCGCCACAGCGATTATACCTCCGGGAGCCATAAGCCATAGCAATTTTGCAACTCATTGCACGGCATGTCAATTATGCGTGTCGGTATGCCCAAACGGCGTATTGCGCCCGTCGACCGATATAACTCGGCTCATGCAGCCCGAAATGTCGTATGAACGAGGATACTGCCGTCCCGAATGTACCAAATGCTCGGAAGTATGCCCCACAGGCGCCATCAACTTGATTGACATCGCCGAAAAATCGGCAATCCACATAGGACATGCCGTGTGGGTAAAGGAAAACTGCGTGCCGCTCACCGATGGTGTGGAATGCGGCAACTGTGCACGCCACTGTCCCACCGGCGCGATACAGATGGTAAATTCCGACCCTGCCGATGCTGAATCGGTAAAAATCCCGGTGGTGAACACCGAGCGATGCATAGGATGCGGAGCTTGCGAGAATCTGTGTCCGGCACGTCCGTTCAGCGCAATCTATGTCGAAGGACACGAAGTTCACCGCACTGTTTGACATTAAAAAACTGACAATCATGGACAACAATATAATTGACAACAATAACAAGAATGAAATTTCACGAAGGAATTTCATCAAAATCGTCGGAATAAGTGCAGCGACAGTCTCTGCGGCCACTTTGCCTGGATGCAAAAGCAATGCTGAAAAAAATGTCACGGCCAATCCAACCCGACAACATGGACAGATGACTTATCGCACCAATCCCAAAACTGGCGACAAGGTTTCCATCCTCGGATACGGATGCATGCGCTGGCCCACGTTGCCATCGCCTGCCGGAGATGGCAATGTAATCGACCAGAATGCCGTCAACCGCCTCATCGACTACGCATTGGAACACGGAGTCAACTACTTTGACACATCGCCTGTGTATGTGCAAGGATGGTCGGAAAAATCGACCGGAATCGCATTGAAACGCCATCCTCGCGACAAGTTCTTCATTGCTACAAAGCTGTCCAATTTCTCCAATTACACACGCGAAAACTCGATAGCGATGTACCGGCAATCATTCACCGACTTGCAAGTCGACTACATCGACTACTACCTGCTGCACTCCATAGGAAACGGCGGCATCGACATGTTCCGGGCAAGGTACATCGACAATGGGATGATTGACTTCCTAATGGCCGAACGCGAAGCCGGCCGCATACGCAACCTCGGCTTCTCGTTCCACGGCACCAAGGAGGTATTTGACGAGGTCCTTGCAATGCACGACAAAGTTCACTGGGACTTCGTGCAGATTCAATTAAACTATGTCGATTGGCGATACGCATCGGGCAACAATGTCAATGCCGAATATCTTTACGGTGAACTCGTGAAACGAAACATTCCTGCCGTGATAATGGAACCGCTGCTTGGCGGCCGCCTGTCGAACGTTCCCGACCACATTGCTGCACGATTGCTGCAACGCAACCCTACGTCGAGCGTGGCATCTTGGGCATTCCGTTTTGCCGGGACACCAAAAAATGTGCTTACCGTATTGAGCGGAATGACCTACATGGAGCATCTGCAAGACAACTTACGCACATATTCTCCTCTTGCCGAACTGACAGAGGAAGAAACGCAATTCCTATACGACACGGCTGAGTTAATGATGCAATACCCTACAATCCCGTGCAACGATTGCAAGTATTGCATGCCATGTCCTTATGGCATCGACATCCCGGCCATTTTATTGCACTACAACAAATGCATTAACGAAGGAAACGTGCCTGCTTCGTCGCAAGACGAGAACTACCATCGCGCACGCCGTGCCTACCTTATCGGATATGACCGCAGCGTGCCAAAGCTGAGGCAGGCCAGCCACTGCATAGGATGCCAACAATGCGTAATCCACTGCCCACAAAGCATCGACATTCCCCACGAGCTGCACCGCATCGACCAATTCGTGGAAAAGTTGAAACAAAACACGCTCTGACCACATTCTATTAAAATGTATGGCCTAAGCCAAATTTAAATTTGCGATTGCCCGTAGAGACGCGATTCAGTCGCGTCTCTCTCGCACCCCACTCATTTGTACTCTGGCATTTAATCAACTTTAAAATAACATATCAAACTAAAACATACCGCGCTCATGAATGCAAAAAAAATGATTTTCAAGCAATTGAGACACTCGATCACTTCTATATCCCTACTTTTGTCAATAATGCTGCTTAATAGCTGTTCATCCTCACGCAGGCTGCAATTCACAGCACACGAATGGGCAGTAGACCGCAACAGAGGGTGTGTAATTAATGCGGACTCATCCTTAGTCCTCGCCCTTGCAGGGAATCAACTCATGGGAATACCTACGGTAATCGCGTCAAAAGCCAAACTCGACAAATATGACGGCGCAGACAAGTATTTAAACAAAATATTCAACCATTTCCCGATAAAAGTGGACAGCATCCTTTGTTATGTTCCCGAACTTGGAATCATCCACACCCAGCTTGCGCCCGACTCAACACCGTTTAAGCCCAAATCAGTAACTTCTTCAATAGGCATGTCCGACCATCCTTACACTGCGTGGGTACGCGATGACGACACCGAAACATGGAGTCGCCAAGGAGATGAAATGTACTCCAACACCACGCTCGACAAACGGGCAAAACAAATAATAATCCTCGACCGATATTCTTACGGAGAAAAAGAAATAGGTACACTCTATGTCATCCAAACCGACACCAAGAACTACAACAAGACAGGCTTGCCCGAAAGCATTTATGGAATAATCGATGTCACAAATCCCGAAAACATCGAAATAGCAGCCAACTGGGTGGAAGGGCATCGCCCAATCTCTATCAAAAGTGCGATTTCGGGACAATTCCCGACACCGTTGCCCCGAGAATTCCAGAACAAGGGCAAATACACCGCTTGCATAATCAAGGCCGACTCGTGCTACATGCAAAAAAACTTTCTTGAGGCATCCGCCTACTTTACGCAAGCATTCCGTCATGCAACCTACATTCAAGAAAGCCACCTGTACAACGCGGCATGTGCCGCCTCACTTGCCGGCCAAACCAATACTGCGCTCAATTACCTTTATCGCAGAGCTGCGATAAATCGTGAATGGTACTTAAACCAACCCGAACGCGACCCGGATTTGAAAGCATTACACGGCATACCACGTTGGGATGACTTCGTCAGAATGATGAACGAGCGGAAGGCATCCATCGAAAAACACTACGACCACGACTTGCGCGCCTTGCTGCAAGAAATAGCATCGTCCGACCAAGAGGTACGATACCAATACTTGAACGCTGTCAACGCCAAGCCAAAAGACTCAGTCCTAATTGATTCGTTGATTGCCGAAATGCATGAAGTGGACAGCATAAACATGAACCAAATAGACAAAATCCTAACGACATACGGATGGCCTTCACGACATGCCGTAGGCGATGCCAACCAAGCCATCTGGCTTGTGGTACAACATTCTGATCTCGAAACCATTCAACGATGGTTACCACTGTTTCAAGAAGCAGCCGAAATCGGAGATTTAAGTCCTGATTTTGTCGCAATGATGGAGGACCGATGTGCCGTTTGGAGTGGGAAACCTCAAAAATATGGCACGCAAGGATACATGGAAAACGGAAAATTCAAGTTAAATACACTGCTTGATGCTACCAAAGTGGATGAATGGCGCAAAGAAGTGGGATTACCACCTCTCGAAGAATATATCCAACAAATGGACGCTACATCCAATTTATAATTTGAAAGTATAAGCAACACAACAGGACATGAAAAACAAACACATGCCTCAATTAACAATAATATCCATGACCCATTTCGCAAATGAAAGTTAACACAACTGGTTACAACAGCATGATATGTTAAACAATACTAATCACAGAAAAATTTATGCCGCGAAACTATGTTTTATAACATATAATTTCTACCTTTGCACCAGTTATTCATGGTATTAGTTTTAAGGCAAAACTAAAATGGATGTCGTGATGACAATCATTTTTATGTTTTTAGGTTTATGTTATTAGAAGGTTAATTAGGTAAAGCGATCCCAGGCAGT
>CAJLMA010000010.1 GCA_905207705.1 uncultured Prevotellaceae bacterium | reverse complement strand
GCAAGGCCCCTCCCGCCACACGCGCACCCATTTCCCGTAAACATCTTTTAACACCCAAACAGCAAAAATTCCCATATATTGATTCATTCTTAATCTATATAGTGCGTATACTTTAAAATTTTCATATCCTAAACATATGCTATAAGTACACATCACTCCTTTACAATCTTATATTCTCAACGAAGTTTAAAATATTTTATCGCAACAAAATTAAAAATGGATATTATTGCATATTTTTTTATTATTTTTGCAAATAGCATCTTTTGCTTGATGTCAAAATAAATCTAAAAAACGCTACAATTTCAGTGCATTATATCTCCAAATATATGAAGACAAACAAACCAAATTTATGAGCATATCAGCATATTAACACAGACCTTATAAAAAAGGAAACTTCTTCATGTGTCAAATGCCAAACAATAACAGAACAAGCAATTAACCTAAAGCAACAACTTTATTATGCCTCTAACTCCAGACATTATAGCAGCAACAGACAAGGCCGCCACAAACTCCAGTTATTTATTTGAAGCCATAAAAACATCCTTATGGAATCTTAATTTGCCTTCCTTAAATCTTATCAATGTCGTATTCTTGATAATCGTATTGACCTGTATAACATCATTATATATACTATCGAAAGAAGCAGTTGAACTGTTCAATAAAAACAAAAACAACAGAACCAATGCCTCTGCATTCGTAAATATTATCTTGCCTAAAGCAGCTTGGTTTGTATTCTCTTTTGGAGTCGCAATATACTATATAGGATATGATTATGGCGGAACTGATGGCAATGTCATCACGCTCACATTACGCTCAGTACTATCAGGATTTGAAATGTTTCTATCAAAGTCCAATTTAATAGGCATTGCCGAAAATTGCAAATCCAACACTTGGTACATGTTCTGCTTCGCCCTCATTCATGCCTTAGCCATAATAATAAGCATGATATTTGCCGTCGCATGTTTTTGGAAACGCATCATAGATTGGTTCTGGGCTACCATATGGCAGCACTCAACCTCCAAATCCAAGCTAAACGTGTTTTGGGGCCTTAACGAAAAAAGCATCCTCTTGGCTAAAGACATCTATACTGCGTCTAAAGGCAAAGAAAGAATTATCTTTATCGACATTCCTCAAGAAAACAATGAACAGACATCCGGGCAAAGCTTCAGCGGCATAATGGGCCTATTATCGTACAAGAGCAACATACTAAAACAAATTTCCGATATAAAATTTATCCTGCTACGAAGTTCTTTATCCCTTGATTCCATTGACATGATATCCAAAGGAATCCTTCAAAACATGAACCTAAGAAAACTTGACAAAATCATGCGCAAATCAAGCGCTGTAAACTTTTTTATCCTATCGAATGATGAGGTCTCAAACATGCACGCCGCAATCAACCTGCTAAACAGCGAAATTAAAGCAACGATTAACCGTTTATATTGTTCGACAAAAAATACAAAAGAAACTGCACTACTTGCCGCATGTTCAAATGGCAAATTACAAATTATAGACGATTCAAAAGCCGCAATCATGGAATTTGCCATGCGAAAAGATAAAAAAGGCAATTGTCCAGCCCAGCCCATAAACTTTGTTGAAATAAACAAACAATTAGGATGCGTGAACTCTGAAAAGCCATTCACCGCTTTTATCATCGGGTTTGGCACGACAGGCCAAGAAACATTACGGTTCCTATATGAATTTTCAGCTTTCCCCGACTGTAACGGACATAAAACACCGATAGAACTCCATGTATTTGACAATAGAATCAATGAAATTAAAGGAGAACTATACCAAGATATACCAGCATTGCCTAAATTGGAAGCCATAAACGAAATTACATTCCATCCATGCAATGCAGGCTCATTAGAATTTGGAGAAATATTGCACATGCTTGTCGACAATTTAAATTATGTCGTCATTGCCACAGGGAAAGATGAAAATAATTTACATATTGCCACCATGATATACGAATACGCCATGCAGCATAGAACTGACAGATTCGACAAATTCAAAATACTTATCCGCCTATGTGATTCCAACAATGAATTCAAATTCAAAAAAACAATAGAATCATACGCCGACAACTGTTATCCAGCAATTGAATACTTCGGAAATCCCAAAGACATATATACAAAAAAGTGGCTATTGGATGAAGAAGAAGACACAATGGCCCACAGATTCTACGAATCCTATTGCATCGCTTCAAAAGAAGTATACAAATCCCATGACATAAGAATAAATGAAGAAATCAATAAAGAACAAATAAAACTACTCGGATACCGAAGAATAAATAGGAAATTAGCTCAAGACAGAGCCAACTGCAAACACTGCTACACAAAAGAAATTTTACTCGGGCTACATGATATGCCCAATGCCCCAGAACTTCCTGTATGGCCTTTTTCAATTGAAAATCAAAGTTCAAATGTCTCGACAAAACAAGAATGGCTCAAACGACTGATTAATGTCTCAATATGTGAACACCTGCGATGGAACGCATCCCACTTGATGATGGGATATTTACCAATGACGCTTGAAGAGGCAAAAGAAATTAACGACACATGTAATGAAAAGGCAAAAAAGCACCTTTGCATTGTAAATTGGGACGAATTGCCCAAAATCCCCGACTACAAGAGATACGATTACATGGTAGTAATCACAACAATAATTCGATATTATGAACTTAAAAGTCAAGATTGCTAATTGCAATATTATCAAAATGTTCAAGCAACTCTGGGCATGGACCTGCAAACATTTTGACAAAGCCTTCTACAAGGGAGGCTGGAAACAATTCATGTGGCTGACTTCTTTTATTATCGTTATAGGTGGAGCAGGACTGCTTGCATCATCATTTTTTGACGTAAAAGGATGGCGAGTCGTGGAATTACTACTCGACCCCGGCTCTTTCTGCAATTCCAGCGACAATGGTGGAAATGTATTGTTCCAATTAGCAATAACTCTCGCCGGAGCCGTAGTTTTCACAAGCCTGCTAATAAATGCAGTAGGCAACTTCCTTGAACGACGAATAGACCGATATAGAAATGGAGGTATAGCCTATGAAGTGGACGACCACATTCTGATAATCGGAGCAAGAAGCATGCTGGCAAATTTAATAAAGACCCTTCTAGGAAAGCCTGAAAATACAAAGCGTGACATAGTCATACTCACATCAAAAGATGCAGAAGAGGTGCGATCATATATTTTCTCTGAGATTCCAAAAGAAAAATCCCGTAATATCTATGTGTACTTCGGCAGTCGTACAAGAAAAGAGACTCTTGACAAACTGGATGCACACCAATCCAAAACTATCTACATCTTAGGCGAGGATGACGAGCCTGCGCATGATTCCGTAAATATGAAATGTTATGAAATATTAAAAGAAACCTGCCGTAACTCACGTCGCATCATCGACTGCTTTATGGTTCTCGACCGACTCACTTCCATTCAACTTTTCTACTACAAACAAGACAACACCTCTTCGGGCATGCTACGACTTACAGTAATAAATTCTTTAGAGAATGTCGCCCAACGAGTACTGGTCAGCAGATTTTACCGGGATGGAAAACTTTATCCATCATTAGATCGAAATGGCTTAACCGCACGCGATGACAAATTTGTCCATTTCATAATAGTTGGGATGTCTCCAATAGGGTATGCCATGGCTGCCACTGCCGCACATGTATGCCACTTCCCTAATTTCCATAGCAAAGGGTTGCGAACCAAAATCACATTCATACATGCAGATATAAAGCAGGAAATGAATTTCTTCCTCGGCCGTTACAATGCATTGATGAGCCTGTCTTATTGGAAATATGTTAATTTTGAGAATCCCGACTTGAGCACATCCTCTTTCCCAAATAAACGATATATTTCTCCCACACATGATGAAAAAGGATTCCTTGACATTGAATGGGAATTTTTGGACGGGGGAATAGAGACTCCTGACGTGAGAAATTACCTCGAAGAATGTGCATTACGCAATGACAAATCAGAAATATTGACCATCGCCCTATGCGACAACGAACCCGAAACGAATGCTTCCATTGCATTATTCCTTCCGGAAATAATCAGTGAGAAGCAAATCCCACTTCTCGTTTACCAACCAGGAGGCGACCAGATATTACGAGTAGTAAACGACTCTGTACTTTTCTCCAACATTTTCCCATTTGGCATGAAAACAGATGCATTCGACATTCATTACCATGAGCGCATGCGACATGCCCGAAGAATCAAATATCTATATGACCAGGGCGAAAATTTCACAAAAATGCCAAAAGACGATGAATTGACCGAGAATTGGTTTGAAACTCAATACGCATTCCAACAGTCCAACATGTATGCGGCAAATTCCATTCCGTTCAAACTTAGAAGCATGACACACGACAAAAGCAAAGAACCATCCAAAACCGAGATTGAGCTTATGGCAAGAACAGAACACAACCGCTGGAACATGGAGCGGCTTCTGATGGGTTTCCGTCCATACGAATTCTCTGAACGCATTGAGTTCAAGCAAATTCTTGTTTCTGAGAACACCGAAGTCATTGAAAATCTGGAGACCAACCTGAACGAAGCAAAGACAAAGCTATTCAAGCACATGGATATTGCCCCATATGACGAGCTACTCGAAAGCTCAAAAAAATATGACCGCGCCATCATCAGAAACATCCTAAAAGTGCTACAAAATAATTAAACCGCAAAACTTTTACATTACACCTACTTCATAATAACATCAAAACAACCAAAAATGACATGGACGACAACAACTTTTTATTAGACGACAATCTCGATGATATAATACTTGATCTCAATGAGGAGGACGCAGAATGGGATACATTTATCGACCAAATAATCCAAGGTAATGTAATACCTGTCATAGGCCCTGAAATTTTATGTGATAAAGGGAATCCCCATAAAACTATACTAAATTATTTCGCCAAGAAGTTTAATATCTCATCGCCTATAGAATCATTCTCAGAATTAATCTACCACAAAAATTTCACCAAACATAACCAAAAAGATTACATATACTCTTATATCAATCAGATACTGTCAAGGAGCAGATTCACTCCATCCAAGCTTTTGTATGACTTGCTAAGCATTAAACAATTCCCATTTGTCATTACTACCTCTTTCACGTCTATTGTGGAAAACGTGATGCAAGAAATTTGGGGTAGTAAATTAAAAATAATGCACTTCAACAATAATCCCATAGAAAATCAAGACATCAGGGACGACATTGACTTGCACGCCCCTACTGTCTACTATATGTTTGGAAAAGCCGGAGATAGCGCACATCGTTATGTCGTTACCGACATCGACATGCTTGATTTCTGTTCGTCATGGATTGCCGATACCGAAGGTCGACCAAGCAATCTTGTCAGCAGCCTGAGAAACAAATATTTATTAATGATTGGCAACAGCTACTCAGATTGGCTTTTCCGCTTCATCTGGTATTCTTTACGCAAATCAGGCTCTGGAAGCGGGATGTATGCTTGTGAAAATATCGAAGACGATCTGTCTCGTTTTCTGCAAAGGAATCAGACCCTACTAAGAAGGCCGCCACAAGAAACCATCGACACTATGCGAACCAGATTGAATGAAAAGCTAAACGAAAGGAGACATGATATTGACATGAAATTCAATACTGTGGGATATGGTGCCGATGTATTCATCTCTTATTCAAGACGAGATGACGCCATTGCCAAGAAGTTATATGACATACTGACTGAACAGGGAATAAATGTATGGTTCGACCGTAACAACATAACAGCAGGAGGAAAATTCTTGGAAGAAATTTGTCAGGGTGTCAGAACTGCAAAATATTTCATACCGATTCTCTCTTCAAACATTGAAAGAGAAAAAAACGAGCAACATGTATATCGTACAGAGTGGGATGAAGCAATACAGACAAACATACGCTATGGACGGACTTATATTATTCCAATATCCGAAAAGGGCTTAAACTTCTATCAAGCATCCATTCCCGAGAGACTAAGGCAGCACAATGCCCTGGAATATGCCAGCATTGACGACATGGATGAGATTGCAAACAAGATTATTACAGAAATAAACAGACCTCAATAACATGAAGCAAATAAATCAAAATCCGTGGTTAGGATTAAAAGCCTACGATGAAGGTTCTACACTTTATGGCCGAGATGAGGACACCATAAATCTTGCCCAATTGGTATTTTACCACATCGGCACGGTTTTATATGGGAAATCAGGCATCGGCAAGTCTTCATTATTGAATGCCAATTTATTACCTATGGCTCGCCGTCATGGCATAACCCCTTTATACATACGGCTCGACCACCATGAAAATGCGCACCCCTATGCAACCCAAGTGATAAATGCCATCAAGAATGCAGGTATAACCGTCAAGGAAATAGTCAAGCCAAGTTCACCCACACCATTGTTTTGGGAGTTATTTCATTGCTATGAATTTATCAAGAGCGACAAAAAGGCTTCGCTTCTCATCATATTCGACCAATTTGAGGAGATATTTACCCTGCAACAAGATCAGGAGAAACGTCTCGCTTTCTTCAAAGAAATGGCCGACTTCCTTAATGACATAAAGCCGGCACAATTGACGCAGGGAGATTCCCAAACCGACCAAAACAAAGAAACCGAGCCCGTTTTGGATTTTGATGAACTGAATACCAATGACATCGATTTTCATATACCTGAAGAATATCAAAAAAAGTATGTCGACGATAATGAAATTCATCTGCTTTTCTCATTAAGGGAGGATTTTTTGTCCGAATTTGAATATCACACGACCTCTATTCCGTCTCTAAAGCAGCACCGTTATGGATTGCGTCCTGTATCAGACAAAGAAGCCGAAGAGATTATTACCTTGCCAGGAAGAGACTGCCTCCCTGTCGACAAAGAGGAGCGAGAAAAACTTATTACAAGAATCATAGATTTCTCAAAAGAAGGTGACTTGAAGCAAATAAACACACTGCTCTTGTCGCTCACATGCTATCTTCTTTATCAAAAGGCACAAAAACACGAAAGTGACAGATTATCTCTCCAAGATTTCGAGCAAATGGGGTCAAATCTTTTATTAGAGTTCTATGAGTCCTTGAAACTTGACAAAAAAACACAATCAGTACTGGAACAACGCTTGATCGATTCCAACGGACGAAGGAATACTATCAATCGTGACGAAATAGCTGATCTCTTGCCCAATTGGGAAGAATTGACAAAAGGTGACAAGCGCATATTGCAGGTGAACACCAATAATAGGATAGAATTGATACACGACCTGCTTGCTTCTGCCATATATAAAACGCGAGAACACCGACAAAAAAAGAACAAAGGCCGCATACTGAAAATATGCCTGCTTGCCCTACTCGCAATATTTTTCACAGTGGGAATATTAGGTTCTGTTTTCACACTAAAAGATAATGACTTATATAAAAGAATCCCCATTAATCCCATAAAGACCATAGTATGGCCGAAAAATGAATTATGCGATTTGACGGATTCTAAATATAAATACATTGAGGATCTATTTTTTGAAGGCGGTGCAAATATTAACATATCAAATCATCCCAATCTCAAACGTATTAAAATATTAGGAGACTGCTATTGGATAAATTTAGAAAATTGTCCTAAGCTGCGATATGTAGAATTTGAGGATAGCATTAGCATCTCCAAATTAGAAATAAAACAGTGTCCAAACGCAAAACAAATATATCTGCCTTATGAAATTGGAGACATATCTACAGATAATGACGTGGAATTTTCTCCAAATACAAACAATAATACCTTAATAAATCACAATGGAACATTGTGGGACATTGAAAAGGGAGAAATCAAATATATTGACAATGCAAAAATAATAAACAGCCTCAATACAAACGGGAAAGTCTATGAAGATTTCCCACGACAAATGTATAATTGGAGTGGATTGAAAAAGGACAGTGTAAAATACAATGACATTTGGATTTATAGTTCTGACCTCAATAAGCTTACAAAACGAGACACCATCAGAGACACTGTGATAAACGGTCTCATAGTAAGGAATCATAATAAATACAAATATTCATCACACAAAGACATTGTTTTGGGATATGTCGGGAATGAAAGAAATACATTCGATTTGTCCGATTTAAAGGTTGCAAACTACGCTTTTATAAACTGTAAAAATTTGGAAAAGATTATTATTAACAAACATACTTCGTTTGAAGAACATCCTTTCCTTGGTTGTACCAATCTTAAGTCAATAATATTTAATCAAGACGATTTCATATCCCTCGATTATCATATCATACCACTATTATCTGCATTACAAGATGTGCCAAACGCCATAACATATGAAATTAAAGGCAATGGTCCTTTAATTAAGAGGGAAGATGGTGTAATCACTTATGACAGCATACCTGTGCTTATTTCAAATGAAAGCAATAAAACATTTGATATCAAAAGGAGTAACGACACCACCTACATATGTACCCGTGGCTGGCTCTATGTAGAGAGCGAAAGAATTGTTGGTGGTTATGGATTCCCAAACTTTGAAGATGCACAAGCAATTCAAGATTCAACAATCCACTTTGAAGTGACAGAAAATTTCTTAGATGCTAAAACAAGTATTTATCTTAAAGACACGTTCATAGATGGTAAAATACCTACCTACATCGATGTTGAATCTAAAATTTTATGCAAGGACCTTTCAGCCAGACAAAGACTATGGCGCATTAATTACCCCAATATCAAATTTAATCAATTAGCTGATTCTGTAAAAAAAGAGATTACCATAATAGTGCCTTATGGAAAAATAAATGACTTTTACAATGATGATGAATTTATAGGTTTTAAGGAAATAAAAGAGGCTTCATTTGTACAAACTCTCTATAATAACATGCAAGATACTATAATGAAAGGAGCATTCGGCTATTTACTTGGGAAACCAATCATTTTATCCGTATTAATACTCGTTATTGCAGTAGTCATGCTACTATGCTGGTATCTAAGCACAAAACGAATCAAGACAAGCTCCAAGCCATCACATGCCATGTTAAAAGGTTTTGGAGAATCATTGGCAATGATTATTCTGGCTTTTGTCGCATGGCTGGCTTTTTATTGGTTAGTATGGTTTTGGGGGTCTGATTTCGGCACACAGATGCCTAATACAACAGCTAAAACAATTCTAAGTAATATCTCAGGTATTATAGTTGCCATGCTGGCTCTATTCTTGATGTACAAAAATGCCTTATATCTGCTCAAAACGCTAAGAGTTAAAACAATAAAACATGATACGACGAAGTTTTTATTGCACCATAAAAAATCATTTATCTGTACATTTGCAATTATTGCGACATGCGTAATCTCAGGTGTTTTATATCAACACAGACAAGAAAAAATAGCTGCTGCGAACCATCTATTAGAGGTAACTTTTACAGATCTTAATAATGACATCTTCGGAAGACAAAAGGCAGCATTATATGTAATAAGCAATTATCTTAAAGACGACGAAGCTCCCACAAAAAATATTGAGGATGCAATGTTTGCTCGCTTAGATACTTTAGCTTATGAAACAAGATATGACATTGAACGACTTTTTGAAAAAAACAATAAAGCAAACAATTTGGCTTTAAGCCCCGACGAAACAAGACTGGCAGCAGCATATGGAAATGGCATCATAAACATCTACACAGCGGCCAATGGCCAATTTATAAAATCCATTGATTGCGGTAATGAAAACCTATATAATTGCAACTGGATAAATGATAATGCACTTATGGCCTCAAGCTGGGGAAGTGTTTATTTTATTAATATAAATGACTCCATAATTACTAAAAAAAATATAGGTTCTTATAACGAGATGGCAATTAATGGTCAAAACATCTGTTACATTCCTTGGCGTAATGATTCTATACTTGTCATGCAACCTGTAATGAACGGACAATTTCTCAAATCGGACACAATACATAATGAAGGTGTTGAAATCAAAGCAATTTGCGCACATAACGGCAATATTTTAATCGGCTCTGATGACGGAACTGTGAAAATGTATAATCCGCAAAGCAAAAATATATCTTTGCTATATTGTGCAAATTCCAAGATCCAAGCTATTGGAAACAATGATTCGATTATTGCATTTTCCACAAACGATTCTCTGTATATAATGAGACATAATGGTAACAAACAAGATATTAAATGCCACAATATAGAAAACATTTGCAATCTATGCATCTCGAAAGGTAACCGTATGATGATTATTCAAACCCAATACCCATCTAAGACATGGATTTCAGTAATTGACGATTCATTAAACCTAAAAGAAAATAATCGTTATATTAAAGAAATTCATAAAATAATAACATCTGCAGATGGGAAACGATTGTATATGATTGATAACGATAATATCATATATCGTATGACATATAAACCTTCAAAAGAGGGATTATTGGAAACTGTTATTCATAATTTCCAATTGGAGAACTACGAACTGACAGAAGGGGAACAGATTAAATACAAGCTCTATAATTAGAGCTGCTCTATAGTAAACAAATATAAAATCGTTCAACACATAATAATTGAATACTAAAATGGACAAAGGAATATTTGACAACATCATTGCTGCGGCAATAGACAATCCGCAATCACCTTATCATCGTTTAATGGACAAGGTGAGTAACATTGACACCGATTACTTTGAAGATATCATCCGTGACGAAAACACCCTGTCGCCCGAACTCAATCCGAAGCTTAAACAAAAAGTAATAAAAAGCATCGAAGGACAGGCACGTCAATTACTGTTTGATTCCGACTTGTCGGACAGAATCACTTCCGAAATTCTCAACCAGCTAAAGAATAAAAAAATTGCTGGTCAAATACTACTCAAAACAGCCGAAAAATTGCGAAAATATGCCAAAGACAGACTGCTTTTTATTCCGACTCAAAAACATGACGATGTCGAATTGGAGAAACTTTACGCGCAGGCTAAGAAAGTAACAATTTTAGAACATATAATGCAGAACAACCGTGCAGACATCATTGCATTCTACCATGCGCTTATGGAACAAACCGAGTGGGAATGCAAAGCCATGATAGAAAAACAAATATCACTATTTTTAGCCCAATTGGCCGAAAATATGGGTCAAGCAGCCATAAAAGAAACTCATGTTCGAAAAAATGGATATGTCCCTCAACCAATTGACACAGGCAATATCCGTTTGCCTGAAGAGTTGGAAGCATTAGTGGAAATGATGGCAAAAAACGTACATGAAATTTGGGCTGCTACTCGCATAAAGCAAGGGTGGACATACGGTTCAAAACGAGATGACAAACATAAAAAACATCCATGCCTCGTTCCTTACGAAGAGTTACCAGAAGAAGAAAAAATATACGACCGCAATACCAGTATAGAAACACTGAAATTTATTCTAAAAGCTGGCTTCATCATTTCCCCAAAGTGACAAGCCACAAAAAAGAAAGACGCCGAACCTTGACAAGATAGACAGGTTCAACGCCTTTTTTTGTGGAGCCGGAGGGATTCGAACCCTCGTCCAAACATGGAACTAATGAGCTTTCTACATGCTTATCCATGAGTTGATTGTCGGAAGCAGACTGGATCATGGCGACCAATCTGCAACTTATTCTGTAAAATTTCAGAACAGCTCCCAGACAAAACTGTCCCTATTCCCGATTAATGAGCACCACCGAGTCGATAAGCTACGGGAAATGAGCAATCGGGTGATGTCTTGTCTCCGCCACTGTGGCGGAGATTAAGCTGATCTACTATGCTTCAATCAAGCAGCAAGAGCGTAGTTATTTTCGCCAGATAAATTTTTGATGTCAAGATATTATAGAGCGTAGGCATCATGGCTCTGCATGCTTACACACCACTTCTACATGCTGTCAAAACCAGTCGACCCCAAATTTGGAACACATGTAAAATGCTGTATCAAACAGGCTGCAAATATATGTATATTGTTTTAATTGCAAGAGAATAATATTATTTATTTAAACTACTTTAACTATGACGAGGAGCAATTAAAGGTAACCAACCATAAAGCAATGCAGCAAGGCTTATGCCTAATGAGGTTTATAACAAAAATTCAAGCGTACTAAATAACTGATATAAGCCATATTACAAATTACACTCGTTTTTTTCTTAAAAAAGACCGGCCAAAAGTTGTATAATTAAAATTATTACCTTAACTTTGCACCCGAAATCAAGATGGTGAAATTAGCTCAGCTGGTTAGAGCGTCGGATTGTGGTTCCGAAGGTCAAGGGTTCGAAACCCTTATTTCACCCAAAGAATAGCGACATCGATTGACGATTGTCGCTATTCTTGTTTTAAGCCATTACGCAACCCACATAACGGATCCATGCATTCACCATTTTTGAAGAAAATTCCAGTGCGGCTTACTTAAAATTATAACATTCACAACATTGTAAGTACCAATAATTTTTACTATCTTGCGCATACGCTATACCAAAAACTGTAACAATTTTACAACTTCTTATACATTAACATACTTATGGAATTTTCTTTAAGCAATATCCTTCCAGAATACCCTAATTTCATAGAGGGCATAAGACGCGCCCCCGATCGTGGGTACACTCTCAATCGTGAACAAACAGCCCTCGCATTAAAAAATGCCTTGCGCTACATTCCCGAAGAATTGCATGAGCAACTCGCTCCCGAATTTCTTGAAGAATTGCGCACTCGCGGACGCATCTACGGATACCGATACAGGCCTCAAGGCGACCTGAAGGCAAAACCAATAGACCAATACAAAGGGAAATGCATCGAAGGCAAGGCTTTCCAAGTGATGATTGACAACAACCTTTCATTTGACGTAGCATTATATCCTTATGAACTCGTCACTTACGGCGAAACCGGACAAGTGTGCCAAAACTGGATGCAATATCGACTGCTGAAAATGTATCTTGAGGAGTTGACACAAGAACAGACGTTAGTAGTGGAAAGCGGTCACCCTCTCGGGCTATTCAAGTCAAAGCCCGAAGCACCTCGTGTCATAATCACCAATGCAATGATGGTCGGAATGTATGACAACCAAGAAGAATGGCACACTGCAATGCAGCTTGGTGTGGCCAACTACGGGCAAATGACTGCCGGAGGTTGGATGTACATAGGTCCACAAGGAATAGTTCACGGTACTTTCAACACGCTATTGAATGCCGGACGCATAAAACTCGGAGTCCCTCAAGACGGTAACCTCGCCGGGTTCTTGTTTGTTTCCTCAGGACTCGGCGGAATGAGCGGGGCTCAACCCAAAGCAGCAGAAATGGCCGAAGCTGCCGCAATAATAGCGGAAGTCGACATGTCGAGAATAAAAACACGGCTCGACCAAGGTTGGGTTGGATGCGTAACCGAATCAATCCCAGAAGCATTAAACATAGCCGACAAAGCCAAAAGAGAACAAAAACCAGTGTCTGTGGCTTATCATGGCAATATCGTGGACCTGCTTGAATATGCCGTGACAAATAACATACATATCGATTTGCTATCCGACCAGACATCATGCCACGCCGTATATGATGGCGGATACTGCCCCGTTGGACTCTCTTTTGAACAACGAACAGAAATGCTGCACAATGACCATGCGCAGTTCAGAAAACTCGTAGACAAATCCCTCAGAAGACATTACGAAGCAATAAAGCACCTCGTGGACAAAGGAACTTATTTCTTCGATTACGGCAACTCGTTCATGAAGTCGGTCTACGATTCTGGCGTAAAAGAGATTGCCCGTGACGGCTCGGACAAAAACGGATTCATATTCCCAAGCTATGTCGAAGACATTATGGGACCAGAGCTGTTTGATTATGGATATGGGCCATTCCGATGGGTATGCCTGAGCGGAAAACATGAAGACTTGATAAAAACCGACCATGCCGCAATGGAGTGCATCGACCCGACTCGCCGCGGACAAGACCTCGACAACTACAATTGGATTCGCGATGCCGAAAAAAACAACCTTGTCGTTGGCACTCAAGCTCGCATCTTATACCAAGATGCCATAGGGCGCATGAAAATAGCCTTGCGCTTCAACGAAATGGTACGCAATGGAGATGTGGGACCAATCATGCTCGGACGTGACCACCATGACGTGAGCGGAACAGACTCGCCATTCCGCGAGACTTCAAACATCAAAGACGGAAGCAACATCATGGCCGACATGGCAGTGCAATGCTTCGCAGGCAATTGCGCTCGAGGCATGAGTCTCGTTTCTTTACACAATGGCGGAGGCGTGGGAATAGGCAAAGCCATAAACGGAGGCTTCGGAATGGTGTGCGACGGGTCTAAACGTGTTGACGACATCCTCCGTTCAGCCATGCTATGGGACGTGATGGGCGGAGTTGCACGCCGCTCATGGGCACGGAATCTGCACGCCATGGAAACAAGCGCAGAATTCAACAATACTCATGGCGATTATTACCACATCACCATGCCACACATTGCAAATGATGAATTAATTGAAAATCTGATATAACAATAATACAATGGATAAAATAATGGAATGCGTGCCAAACTTCAGCGAAGGGCGCGATTTAAATAAGATAGAAGAGATTGTATCTCCCTTCAGGGGACGAAAAGGAGTAAAATTGCTTGACTACAGCAATGATGAAGACCACAACAGGCTTGTAGTGACAGTGGTCGGCGAACCTGCCCAGCTGCGCGATGCGGTAATAGAAGCAATAGGCATCGCTATAAAACTCATAGACTTGAACCACCACACCGGACAGCACCCTCGCATGGGAGCCGTAGACGTGGTACCATTCATTCCAATCCGCAATGTCACGATGGACGACGCGATAAATTTGTCAAAGGAGGTCGGAGCCGAAGTTGCCAAGCTCTACAATTTGCCGGTCTTTCTTTATGAGAAATCAGCCACCGCTCCTCACCGAGAAAATCTTGCAGCCATACGCAAAGGTGAATTTGAAGGAATGGCCGAAAAAATAAAGCAACCTGAATGGCACCCCGATTTCGGGCCGATCGAGCGGCATCCGACAGCAGGAACGGTAGCAATAGGTGCAAGAATGCCTCTTGTCGCCTACAACATAAATCTTAGCACTCCAAGTCTCGAAATCGCTCACGACATAGCCAAGAAGATAAGATTCATTGGCGGAGGTCTCAGGTACTGCAAAGCAATGGGCGTAGAATTAAAAGACCGTGGTATAACACAAGTGTCAATCAATATGACCGACTATACTCGCACCGCCCTATACCGCGCATTCGAACTCGTGAAAATCGAGGCTCGACGTTATGGAGTGAGCATCGTTGGCAGTGAAATCATCGGACTTGTCCCAATGGAAGCTCTTATCGACACTGCTTCATACTATCTCGGCCTCGAAAACTTCTCAATGCAGCAAGTTCTTGAAGCACGCATAATGGAATAAGTCATGAAAGGCAATCTCATAATATATAATGCCCGAGTGGTCACCCCTACCGGCACTGCGGCTTGCCGTGGGAAGGAAATGAAAAAACTTTCCATCATTGAAAATGCCTCTGTCGAGGTGACCGATGGCCTGATTACATATGTCGGAGCCAGACGAAATGAAGAACGAGAAGGATTTCATCATGGTTACATGCACATGAACGCGCATGGCAACTGTCTTTTGCCCGGATTTGTCGATTCTCACACACATTTCATTTTTGGCGGTGAACGTTCCGAAGAATTCTCGATGCGACTTGCCGGAGCCAGCTACATGTCAATCATGCAACATGGCGGAGGAATAGTCAGCACAGTAAAAGCAACCCGTTCATGCGACATAGGCACCCTTACTCACAATGCAAAAACACTAATCAAGCGCATGAGCGAGATGGGAGTGACCACAGTAGAAGGCAAAAGCGGATACGGGCTTGACTTGGACACTGAACTGTTGCAGCTTCGAGTCATGCAGCATCTTAATAATGACAATGATAAAAGAGTCGACATTGTACCCACATTCCTCGGAGCCCATGCCGTACCCGAAGAATTTGCCAAAGAAACCGACAAATATGTCGATTTCTTGATTGACGTGGTAATGCCCGAAGTTGCAAAAGAAAAGCTTGCCATATTCTGTGACGTATTCTGCGAGAAAAACGTCTTTTCATTAGAACAATCGCGCAAGATACTTGAAGCGGCCAAAAAACTCGGCATGAAACTAAAACTTCATGCCGATGAAATTGTCCCACTTGGAGGAGCAGGACTTGCCGCATCGCTGCATGCAACATCGGCCGACCACCTGCTACATGCTTCCGACAAAGACATAAAAGCCATGGCCGATGCCGGTGTAGTAGCAACATTGCTCCCCTTGACAGCCTTTGCCCTTAAAGAACAATATGCCCCGGCTCGCAAAATGATTGATGCAGGATGCGCAGTCTCACTTGCCACCGACCTGAATCCGGGAAGCTGTTTCTCCGGTTCAATACCCCTCACGTTTGCTCTTGCATGCATCAACATGGGAATGACCATAGAAGAAGCCATCACTGCGCTCACATTGAACGGAGCTGCGGCTCTCGACTTGGCCGAATCCATGGGGAGCATCGAAGTTGGCAAAGCCGGAGATTTCGCATTACTCAGCACATCAAATTATCATTTCCTCACATACTACATCGGAATGAATTGCGTAAGCCACACCATAAAAGGAGGCGTTATTCTTCCTAATAACAATTATTTCACGACATTATGTTAATCGACAATACTGTAAAAGATTTTCTTTACAAGGTAGCCGGTAACGACCCTGTCCCGGGAGGAGGGAGCATAGCCGCTCTCTGCGGAGCAGTTGCGGTTTCCCTCGGGGCAATGGTAGCCGGCCTTACATTAGGCAAAAAGAAATATGCCGACGTTGAATGCGACATGTTGAAAGCCCGAAACGAGTTTATCGGCGCATCCCAATTCTTCATGGATGCAATAGACAAGGACAGCGAGGCTTACAGGAAGGTGTTTGAATGTTTCAAGATGCCAAAATCCAATGATGAAGAAATCGCAATCCGCGACAAGTCCATCCAAGAAGCAACCATACATGCAGCAACAGTGCCGATGGATGTTGCACGACAAGCATGTTCCATAATGAATACAATAAACATGGTTGCCGAAAAAGGTAACCGCAATGCAATTACCGATGCTTGCGTGGCAATGATGTCGGCACGAAATGCAGTTTTGGCCGCGCTGCTCAACGTCAGGATAAACCTTACGTCAATCCACGACAAAGCTATTGCCATGTCTATGCAAAATGAAGCTGACCAACTTGAGAAAATAGCCATTGAAACTGAAAAAACATTGCTTAACCGCATAAACAAAGAATTACACTTATGAACAACATATATCAAATAGGCTCAAGCGAACTTTCATTTGAACTTATAGAACATATCATAAATGAAAACATAAAACTCGAGCTTGCTCCCGAAGCAAAAGAAAGAATTGAAAAATGCCGCAATTATCTTGACAAGAAAATTGCAACGTCACAAGAACCGCTCTATGGCATAACAACAGGTTTTGGCTCCCTGTGCAACAAAAACATTTCAAGTGATGAACTCGGCACATTGCAAGAGAACCTCATCAAGAGCCATGCATGCAGCGTGGGCGAGGAAGTGCGTCCTGTAATAGTAAAACTTATGATGTTGCTGAAAGCCCATGCACTGTCGCTCGGACATAGCGGTGTTCAAGTCGTGACAGTCCAACGCATCCTCGATTTTTTCAACAACGACGTCCTGCCCATAGTGTACGACCGCGGCTCGCTCGGCGCATCGGGCGATTTGGCTCCACTTGCCAATATGTTCCTGCCACTTATAGGCGTAGGGGATGTCTATTATAAAGGTAAAAAACGTGAAGCCATAAGCGTTCTCGACGAGTTTGGATGGGAACCTGTCAAGCTGATGAGCAAAGAAGGCCTCGCCCTGCTGAACGGTACGCAATTCATGAGCGCAAATGGCGTATTTGCAGTCCTCAAGGCTCAACGTTTGTCACGTCGAGCCGACTTGATTGCGGCATTGTCGCTTGAGGCCTTCGACGGCCGCATAGACCCATTCATGGACTGCCTTCAAAAGATACGCCCGCACAAGGGACAAATCGAAACAGGGGAAAACTTCAGGAAATTGCTTGAAGGCAGCGAACTAATCAGCGGATACAAAGAACATGTGCAAGACCCCTACTCATTCAGATGCATTCCACAAGTACATGGAGCTACAAAAGATGCCATCAGGTATGTTTCATCTGTCCTACTCACCGAGATAAATTCAGTAACCGACAACCCTACCATATTCCCTGACGAAGACATCATAATATCGGGTGGTAATTTCCATGGCCAACCACTTGCCATCTCCTACGATTTCCTTGCAATTGCAATGGCCGAACTTGGCAATATCTCCGAACGCCGCACGGCACAACTCATAATGGGCTTGCGAGACCTTCCAGAGTTTCTCGTTGCAAATCCCGGCCTTAACTCAGGGTTCATGATACCGCAATATGCAGCCGCATCAATGGTAAGCCAAAACAAAATGTATTGCTATGCGGCATCGAGCGACTCCATCGTTTCAAGCAACGGACAAGAAGACCATGTAAGCATGGGAGCGAATGCAGCTACCAAATTATTCAAGATAATGGATAACTTGGAATATATTATTGCCATTGAATTGATGAACGCCGCGCAAGGCATTGAATTCCGTCGCCCTCGAAAGACATCGCCCATACTTGAGCATTTTCTCAACGAATATCGCAAAGAAGTGCCATTTATAAAAGAAGATATAGTAATGTACAAGGAAATACAAAAAACAGTCGCTTTCTTAAATCGCAGCAAATTTGACTTCTAACCTAATCCTGCATAAGACTGAAATGGGATGCCCGCAAATAAACGAGCATCCCATTTTACATTTATCGTTATCATTCCCAAAAATCAGAAATGACTGCTACCATCAAAACAATGTGTGCATATCTTGCATTTCGGCAATCCTATTGCTTCGACAAGCATTTCCACAGTGTTGAATTTCAACGATGACAATCCAAACCTGTCGGCTATGATTTGCACCATTTTTTCATACTCCGGAGAACCCGTGCGTGCATATTTTTCAAGGTTCTTGTTTTCATCACCTTCAAGTTCCTTTATTATGCGGCGAGTTATAAGTTCCATAGGACTCTTGGATGCCGTAAAGCCTATGAACTGGCACGGATATATGAGTGGAGGACAAGCTATACGCATGTGCACTTCTTTTGCTCCGTAATCATAAAGTATTTTCACGTTATCGCGCAATTGCGTGCCTCGCACGATGGAATCATCGCAAAATAGCAAACGCTTTCCTTCCAGCATTGCCCTGTTTGGTATTAATTTCATCTTAGCCACGAGATCGCGCATTGATTGATTGCTCGGTGTGAAGCTACGCGGCCATGTAGGTGTATATTTTGAGATTGCCCTATGATAAGGCACACCCTTGCCCTCGGCATATCCAAGAGCCATTCCTACTCCGGAATCAGGAATTCCACACACGCAATCCACATCCGACGTGTCCTTTTTTCCCATATTCAAGCCGCACTTGAACCTCACTTCCTCGACATTTCTGTTTTCATAACAAGATGTCGGGAAACCATAATATACCCACAAGAAAGAGCATATCTGCATCTCTTTTTCGGGTTCGCGCAATTGCGTGACACTATCGGCAGTAATCTTGACTATCTCACCGGGTCCTATATATCGCTCTATCTCATAATCAAGATTCGGGAAGCTGCTCGACTCGCTCGTCACAGCATAGGCACCATCCTTCTTGCCAAGCACTATCGGAGTCCTGCCCCACTTGTCGCGTGCGGCAATAATACCGTCGCCCGTCAACAACAACATTGAGCAAGACCCCTTTATGTTCCTAAACACATTCTCTATGCCATCCACAAAATCTTTTCCTTGGATGATGAGCAGTGCTATAAGTTCTGTTTGGTTGGTTTTCCCCGAGCTCAATTCAGCAAAATGCATGTTTTTTGCCAACAATTCAGCCTCAAGCTCGTCAAGGTTTTCAATCTTCGCTACAGTCACTATGGCAAACCGCCCAAGGTGAGAATTAATCACAATCGGCTGGGCATCTGTATCACTTATTATACCTATTCCCGAATTACCTTCAAACTTGCCAAGCTCTGCTTCAAATTTAGTCCTGAAATAAGAACTTTCAAGATTATGTATCGACCTTAAGAATCCCTTGCCTTCACTGTATGTTACAAGACCTCCTCGTCGCGTTCCCAAATGCGAATTATAGTCTGTTCCATAAAACAAATCGGCTATACAGCTCGTCTTAGAGACTGTTCCGAAAAAACCTCCCATATATTTTTGATTTAATAATTCCTAACTTCGAAAAAGATGTGCAAAATTACAAAAAACCGCCACATTATCAAATGTCTCCACACAATAATGCCATGGCATCGTCACGGCCGGCATTTATCAGTGCCGGATAGTGGGCATCCGAATTTATCAACAATGTTGCACCGCTGCGCTTAAGCAAATCAAAATATTTCAAGTTCGGGAAAAAACGATGATGCTCTTTCCAAGCCTTCGTGTTCACCTCGATAACGAGATGATTATCCATGACCGCTTCAAATAATTGCATGAACAATTCCTCATACCACGCTTCGTCTTCGATGCCTTCCTTGAAGTGCCCCGCATTATGACCTATCTTGTCAAGATGGCCTATCACGTCAAATCCGCCGGCTTCAACCATGTCAATCGATTGCTTGTAGAAACTGCGTACTACAGCCTCAATGTCGTTATGGAAAAATATCTGCATTTTTTCCTTAAACGTCTGGAAACGCCCATCTACATCGATATACTTATCCTCCTCGTCAAAAGCCGGTATGAAATGAACCGAACCAATTCTATAGTCCAACGGAATAGTATCGAAATAAGGATTGGAGGGTCCCCAATCTTTGCTGATATAATCGATTTCCATCGATGAGTACAAATTCAAACAATTTCCATAAATTGTTTTCAGGCGTTCAAATTCTGACATGTACTCGGCCACTGCCTCCCTGCTCATGTTACATGGAGATTCAAATGGAATGGGAGAATGCGGGCTGAAACCATAATCGGTAAACCCCTCCTTCACGGCTTCTTCAACAAATTTTTCCATTGGCGCATATCCGTCACAGAATTGCGTGTGTGAATGAAAATTATACAATCGGCTGCTTTTTATTATTCTTTCAAAGTCAATCATACCTTTCCACTTGCTTACAATAGTGACGGCATGCTCCATCGCATGCCGTACACCGTATGTTTAATTGCAGATTTATCAAATGCACATGCACCGACTCAGCTTATTTCTCGCACGACTGATGCATCGCCATATAAGTGTTTTATTTTGTTTCTGTATTATTGCCTCCTACAGGCTTGGCTATCGACTCGCGCATCGCAGTATCGGCTTCTATGTTCTTCATCTTGTAATAATCCATAATACCAAGATTGCCGTTCCTAAATGCTTCAGCCATTGCTTTCGGCACCTCGGCCTCGGCTTCAATCACTTTGGCTCGCGCCTCTTGTGCCTTTGCCTTCATTTCCTGTTCAAGGGCGATAGCCATTGCCCTGCGTTCTTCGGCTTTTGCCTGGGCTATGTTTTTATCGGCCTGGGCTTGATCCATTTGCAATGTTGCACCGATATTCTTGCCTATGTCTATATCGGCGATGTCAATCGACAATATCTCAAACGCAGTGCCCGAGTCCAAACCTTTTTTCAAAACAAGTTTAGAGATGGAATCAGGATTTTCAAGCACTTCCTTGTGACTCTCGGACGAACCTATAGATGACACTATGCCTTCGCCGACACGAGCAAGGACAGTGTCCTCTCCGGCTCCGCCGACCAATTGACGTATATTTGCCCTCACGGTCACTCTCGCTTTTGCTATCAACTGAATCCCATCCTTGGCAACGGCAGTCACCGGAGGCGTATCTATTACTTTTGGATTTACCGACATTTGCACGGCCTGAAACACATCTCGCCCAGCAAGGTCGATGGCAGTAGCCATCTTGAATTCCAAGTCTATATTGGCTTTGGCAGCCGACACGAGAGCATGTACCACTTTCTCTACATTGCCGCCGGCAAGATAATGAGCCTCAAGATCATCCCTGTTTACATCACCCAATCCTGCTTTATGGGCTTCAATCATGGCACGGACGATTACATTGGCCGGAACTTTTCTTATCCTCATAAGGAACAATTGCACAAGCGAAATACTGACTCCCGATACTCGGGCTGAAATCCACATGAAAAATGGGACATAATAAAAAAATATGGCCAATGCCAGCAATACGATTGCCACTAATAATATTAATGTTATTTCCATGATTAAAGATATTTATCGGTTTCTTAATTCAAGCTTTCTTATTTCATTTTCCACGCGCTCCCTATCGTCGAAGAATTTATCCACCTTGTTTTCAAGACGCAATATTTCCCCTCGCAAAGCTCCGCGCTGCACATCGGTAACTTTTGAATATTGCTCGCGAAGACGGTTCAAACGTTCAATGTCACTCTTCTGATTTTGAATCATTACCATCAATTCTTCCATGCGATGTCGAGCTTCGCTTGTCTTGAACTGGTCAAAACGAGTGTACACAACACCGTTGGTCAAATGGAATTCAAAGTCCTTCCGCTCTTTTTTCTCTATTGTCGAAATTGAATTTATATCGGCAAGCAATCCGGAGAAATCCGCGCCGTTCCATGTATCACTTATGTCGCGAATCGAAGCATACGACATGAGATTAGGATCGTCAGGGCTGTAGTTTTCCCTTACTTGATTAGGTATGTACACATATATAGTCACTTTCCCGGGAATGCGGTTCCTGTCGGTTGCCCACCATCCGGCACCGGTAAATTCATCTATTACAAGCATGTAATCATCAAACGGGGAATTAAATGGCATTCCTATGTTCTGCGGTTGATAAAATTCTCCTGTCTCTGAATCTTTACGGCTTATGAAGATGTCATAACCGCCAATTGACTCTTTTCCATTATTGGCGTAATACAATGTCAATCCGTCGGCCATCATGAACGGATAAGCAGAACTGCCGTCCATATTGACCGTCTCCGGCAATTGACGACCCGCATCCCACTTGCCTCCATAAAGCTCCACCGACTCATACAAATGTCTCACTCCTGCAGTATCTGCCTGGCTCCAAAACATGCTGGCCTTGCTTTCGGGCATATACACAACCATCATACTGTCTTCATCGACTTTAAATGGCAACGCTTCAGCTCCATTGAGCGAACCTGCGCTTGACGATAAACGGTAATTCCTGAAGAAATCTGATTTATCGACAACGATACTGTCTATAATAGTCACTTTTTCAACATGGTCGAGCATGACTTTAGCCTTGCTTATCGAGCCCGAAATGGCATCAACATCGGCAGGCATATCTTTTTTCAGCCTCGACATCTCTTTGGCATATAAGCCTAACATTTCTTCTGCCTCGTCGAAATCGTAATTATGGAAATCGATAAGGGCAAGATACTTGTAAGACTCGGTAACTCGCTTGCTTTTAGCAAACTCGAAATAAGGCTTGGCCTCGTCCATGCGACCAAGATTATACAAGCACACACCTATCCACTGGTTGACCGACGCATTTCGCTTATTTTTCCTATATTGCTCTTCGAGCATCGGCAAAGCCTTCTCATAGTCACCCGAGAGAAAAACCTCCTTTGCCTCATCGAGCGTTGCGCCAAATGCCAATGAAGCCGACATCAACATGCCTACGAGAAATAAATGTATTTTCATATATTTTTATATGTACTTACTAATCAATTTGAACTGTATTCAAAAATAGTGAAAGATGAACGCAGAGACAAGCAGAAAAACAGCGTTTTTTATGCTTGGATATGCTAAGCCGCATCCTATCTTATCCAAAGATACGCAAAATCTCGCTCGCTTCAAAATACTTATGCACGACATTTTATAAAATGCCATGCCTGACAAGCAAAATTTCCACGTTATTCTGCAACTTCCATCTGTCCACATCATTGCGATTGGACAATATTATTACGCGCACCAAACTACCGGCATATTTTGCCAAATAAGCCTGAAATCCGCCATTATCGCCGGTATGATATATTTTCACAGGCCTCCCTGGCGTATCATCAACAAACCAGCCATATCCATACCATGTATTAGCCCGGTTCTGATATGTAGAATATTGGCTACCACTCACTTTCACTTGCCTGCTGTAAGCATTATCAAGACTTGCAGCTCCTATAAACTCATGGCTCGACAACAAGGCTTCCCATTTCAGCAGGTCGCGTGCAGTGGAATAAATTCCTCCATCAGGACGTGTGGCAAAAAACGTTTCCTCGCCATAATCACACTCTGCCCATTGACGGCCACGGTTGTCAATAAAATAATCATCCGTGCGCTCATAGCTTTTAAACGAATCCATATCGGCCACATTTGCCATGACATTCCCGTTTGGCACATATCCATGTGCCGAATGTGGAATCTCCTCGTCAGGGTTAAAATAACAAGTGGAGGTCATCCCTGCCGGCTTGAATATGTTGCGTTTTTGAAAGTCCACAAATTCAATACCCTCTATGCGGTGTATTATTTCTGCAAGCAGCAAGAATGTCGGGTTCACATAATCATATTCTGTTCCTGGCTCAAATTTCAAAGAATCAAGGTCCTTGAAATACTCCATGCTCTGGCTGTCGTTAGCATAAAGCATGAAATTCCTGTCATCGCGTGGCCGCAAATCGGGTATGCCCGAAGATTGGCTCATTATGTGCCTCAACTTCACTTTCTGCCAGATGTCGCTGCGATATTCAGGGAAAAAACTTGCCACTGAATCATCTATAGATAATTTTCCTTTCTCCTGCAGCTTCAAGATGCTTGCTACTGTAAACTGCTTGGATATGGATGCGATGTTAAAAACAGTGGAACTGTCGACAGGCGTCTGCAACTCCATGTCGGAAGTTCCGTAATATCCTTCAAATAATACACTGTCACCATAGGCCACCAGCACCGCAGCTCCCGGAGCACTCTCGTAATAAACCGATTTCATCAACGAATCCATCTCCAAAGCAAATCCATTATTGGCTCGGCAAACATTAAAGCCACATGTAATGACCATAAGTAAAATAATCAAATTCAAGATTTTCTTCATGTTAATCATATTCTTTCCCATGGCATTACATCCTAATTTAAAACATTTTTGCTATCTGTTCCATTGTCATTATGCTCATCACGATTTTCCCATCGGGCGTGTAATTGGGGGTATCGAGCTGTAACAGGTCGCTGAGCAGCTTGTCCATCTCCTCTTGGGTCAATTGCCTGCCATAAGGAACAGCGGCCTTCTCGGCCACGACTATGGCTATATGCTCATTTATTCGGGAAGATATTGACTTTCCACCTTCGGTTACCGATTCTATGACTTGCATGACCAAATCTTTGACATCGACATTTTCTATTCCGACAGGCACTCCTGCAATTGACCAATCGGTTCCTCCAAGACTTGCAATGTCAAATCCTACACTTTCGAGCTCTCCTATAATTTCTTCGAGCACAATATGTTGAGAACGCGAAAGGTGCAACACGTCAGGGAACATCACTCGTTGCGATGCAACATTGCCCGCTGACAAGTTTTTTAAATATTTATCCGACAATATTTTCACATGCGCCCTGTGCTGGTCCACTATCATCAAGCCCGACTTTACCGGCGAGAGTATATAACGCCCTTTCAACTGAATGCAGTTTGTTGAACACTCAAAGTTTCCCAATCGAGGCATATCAGCATCTTCTGTCACATTACTTCTCACTCCTGCCCCGGCAAGCTTACTCACATATTCTTCCTGCTCGTCCGGCTCAACCTCGGGCATTTCCTCAATACCCTTCTGTCGGGAATACTCAAAATTCTCATACAGTTTTTCCCAATCAACAGCAGGACTCGCCTTGAATCTGTTTGAACTGTACGATGAAGTATTTTCTGTTTTCCCCTTTTTAGGCAATTGCATGTCGGCTCGGCTTGCCCCAATGTCAAACGGATTATAAGACATATCGATGTCTATATTAGGCGATTCTGGCACTGAGTCTTCATGTTCTCCTGTGAAAGCCGGAATCTCAGGGGCATCATCGGTATCGAAATCAATCGAAGGCACTGCGCTGAAGCGTCCCAATGATTCCTTCACGGCTGCCGATAATATTTGCCATATAGGAATCTCATTCTCAAATTTTATCTCGGTCTTTGTCGGGTGTATGTTCACATCTATCGTCTCAGGCTCTACCGTAAGATACAAGAAATAATTAGGCTGCGTGGTGTCGGGAATCAATTGCTCATAGCTCGACAACACGGCCTTATGAAAATACGGATGCCGCATATACCGGCCATTGACAAAGAAATACTGTATGAAATTGCGTTTCCGCGCATTCTCAGGCTTCCCCACAAACCCTTCGATTTTTACAAGCGACGTGTCTATCGATATGGGAATCAATTGCTCCTCCATCTTCGGGCCAAACAACGCTTGGATGCGCTGCTTGATATTTCCAGGAACAAGTTTGTACAGCATGTTGTCATTGCTGTACATTGTGAACTCCACCGAAGGATTTACCAAAGCAAGACGTTCAAATTCCTTGACAATGTTTGCCATCTCAATCTTGGGCTGTTTCAAGAATTTTCGTCTTGCCGGCATATTGAAAAACAAGTTCTTAATCATAAAATTGCAACCTGTGGGACAAGCATCGGGCTCTTGGCTCTCGCACTTCGACGCGCTTATGCATATATGGGTACCCATATCGCATCCTCGCCTGGCTGTCCGCAACTCAAGCTGCGAAACAGCCGCAATAGAAGCAAGAGCTTCTCCCCTGAATCCCATTGTGTGCAATGAATATAAATCGGCGGCATTCCTTATTTTTGATGTTGAATGTCGTTCAAAAGCAAGCCTTGCATCGGTATCGCTCATGCCATCACCATCATCGACAACTTGAATCAATGTACGTCCGCCCTCCTTCAATATAATGGTAATACTTGACGCATTTGCATCGATTGAGTTTTCGACAAGCTCCTTTATGACTGAAGCCGGACGTTGTATGACCTCGCCGGCGGCAATCTGATTGGCAACCGAATCAGGTAATAACTTTATTATATCGCTCATTGACAATCCTCTCCTTAGTTTTTCCTTACACGACGCGTATTCACAGGTGCATTGAACAATTCTTGCATCTCTTTTGGTATGACAAAAATGTCCTCTGGATTCTTTGGACGCAATATATCATACCACGCAAAGCCCGGCAAATAATATTGTGTCCTTCGGGCAAGATACAGCGGAGTGACATTACCTGTCACTTCGGGCCACATGGTTATCTTGTCTATCTCCTGCTTTGGCTTCAATAAAATGACCATGTCGCTGCTTTCAGCATCCACCAACTTGTTATAGGTAGAGTCCTCTTCGGCAGGATACATTATGAGCTGCACATTACCGCTCACGTCGAGCCTGCGCAACTCTTGATTGAGAAAATAGGCCTTCATCTCTTTACCCGACAACTGATTGAAATACACCTCGCCCACATGTTCGGCCATGAAGCCATAATCGGGCAAAAGTGCATAATCGGTAGTGGAATCATTGAAATGTATGTTGATTTCATTTCCGTTTATCTGCCTTGCTCCACTCCAGATAATGGAATGGTGATACATATTGAGCATGGAATCACGCTCCACAAAGCTCATTGAATCGCAAATACCCTGCACATTGAACCTATAGAATCTCACATTAGGATTGGCTATCATAACCCGAGTAGAATCTTCAAGGGTATATGTGCGTATAGTGTCGCCATGCAGATGTAATGTATCGTTTTCACTCACTTCCCTTGCCCTTGCCCTGATTGTGGCAAAAGAACTGTTGGCCTTCTCATCGTGGTAGCCATATTCTCCGTCAAGAATGGAATTGTGGATTGAATCGGTAAGCACCATGTTTCCGAATGCCTCGCCATATCCCAACACTCTGTCATAGAACAAAGTGTCACCGGTAAGTTTTATGCCGTTATTTCCCACGAGCAGCGACCTGTCATACAAAGTGGCCTTATCGGCACTTGTATCATACCAGCCTTTACTTGTATATATTATGTTGCTGTCCGAAACAATCGTAGTAGGGCCTACGATATCGGCCACATGGGTGTTTGTATTATAGTGCAACGTGTCGGTGCGAAGAATATACTTTTCATTAATAAGCTCGACATTAAACAAGAACTCGGCATCTTTCGTATCAGGTGCATATTGCCCGTATATCGACACAAGTTCATTCTCGGTGTCGATTATACGTCCCCCCTCAAAATAATATCCAAGGTTCTCCACCATGTCATAGTCAAGGCTGTCGGTGTATAATTCCATATCCTTGTTCTCAAGCTTTACGTTGTACCGCAACTGCGCCAACTCGGCAATACCATCATAATACATTACGTCGGCATATACAAACAACGTATCGCCTTGATTCATCTTTACATTTCCGAAAGCATCAAGCGAACTCGAAGATTCATAGAAATAAGCACTGTCGCAGTACATGAACACGCCTTCCTTCCTGAATACCACGTTGCCACGCAATATCTGATAATCAGTGCTTATCCGTTCATCGGCCACCAGATAATCAGCACGCTCAAGGAATACGCGGTTCTTGACAGTCCTGTCGGCCGACGGTATCTGAGGCTTTATCCTGCCCGGCGATGGATGCCATGCGGTAGTATCTACCCGTATACTGTCGCTCGATGAAGATTCCTGAGCCCATGCACTTCCACTCAAAACAATATCTGCAAAAGAAATAGCCAAAAGGCATAAAGTTCCAGCAAGAACTTTATGCCCGGTTATTTTCAATATTTTTCTTATATACATTTATTCCTCAACAAATGATAACAATCTATCCTACTCCTCGCCGACACTGTTATTCAACCAATCATACTGGAACTCGCAATTACGCCATCCTTCTTCTATCCTGACGTATGTGTCTTTTTGTTTTTTCTTAATCCAGTCCTCTATGATCTTTGCCTTGGTACTGTTTTCATACATGGACTTTATCATCTGATAATCGTCGCTCATATTGGCCTTATGACCTTCAATGCGGTTCTTCAGCTTGACAATTGCCACAATTTCCTTGTTGCTTTTAGGATCCACCATTATGAACGGCTTCGATATTTCATTGACTTGAAGCGTATCTACCACTTTCGCAATCTCTTGTGGCAACGCAGACATTTCAAATCTTGTTGTACCCGTCTGCTGGTTTACCATCAAGCCGTTATTGTTTTTAGTATCCTTGTCTTGTGAAATATATTGCGCTCCTGCCTCAAATGAAAAGTTGTTTTTTACTATGTCAGTCCTTATGGAATCAAGACGATTCAACGCATTTGTCAAATCCTTTTCCGACACTTTAGGCCTAAGCAATATATGCCTTGTGTTAATACGGTCGCCACGCTTTTCGATCAGCTGGATGATGTGGTAACCAAACTCGGTCTCTACTATCTTCGACACTTTTTTGGTATCATTGAGGTTGAATGCCACACTTGCATATTCAGGCACAAGCTCGGCACGCCCTTTAAAACCTATCTCGCCTCCATAAACCGAGCTTCCGTCTTCCGAGTAAAGAATGGCAAGTGTCGAGAAATCGCTTTCTCCCGAATTTATACGATTGGTATAATCGCGCAATCGTGCCTTCACATCATCTATTTCCTGTTGCGGTATCACCGGATTGAGCGTAATCAACTGCACTTCCACTTGCAACGGGACAAATGGAACGCTGTCGGTCGACAATGTCGCAAAATATTTCCTAACGTCGGCCGGCGTTGCTTCTATATCTTTGGTCAGACTTTCTTGGACTTGTTGTATGGTAAACTGGTCCCTTATCACTTCCATCATTTGCTCTTTCAATTCAGGTAGCGGTTTACGGAAGTATTCTTCAACCTTCTCCTTTGACCCAAGGCTGGTTATGAAAAAATTAATACGGCTGTCGGCTTGTTGCATCACCATCGCATCTTGCACCTCGATCGTATCGATTTTCGCTTGATGCAGGAACAATTTATTAATGGCCATGCGTTCAGGGATCACGCAATAAGGGTTGCCGTCGATAGGCTGCTTGTCATATTGCATCTGCATGTACTGTTCCTCGATTTCCGACTTGTATATAGGTTCATCGCCCACAACCCATGCAACTTCTTCAATAATATTGTTCTGTGCGAAAGAATGCATCGATACGGCGCAAAGTAACGAAACTAATAAAAACTTTATTTTCACAATTATAAGTAATTAATTAACTGAAACCATGCTTTGGTTGCCATTTACCTGCAACCTTCATATTTTTTACAAAGATAGCGCAAATCGAGCGCATAATACCACGTTCGTTTGAATATTATGCCGAGATGCAGCCTCTCAACTGCAAAGATATTAGTTTTTCATCATTGTTAGCCATTCGCATACGTTCTTTTCGTATTTTTTACCATTGCACACGCAATTCTTTACATTTACTTGCAAAAAGGGTTTCAAGACACCAAAGTGTCCCGAAACCCATTGATATATCATTAAAAAACTCCTTATTGAAGAGTTTTTACTGCACCTGTTTCAAAACTTTCTTATTAATCTTCACCTTGTACTTGTTGCGCAACTGTGCTACCCATTGCTCCTCAAGCTGGTTCTGATAGTCAGCAGTCACTTGGCCTTTCACGTCGATTGCCTCTTCTGGTTGCTCTATAATCTTGTAGTCATAGGCAAAATAAACCGGGAATCGTCCGGGATTTTCAGCTTTCTTTCCGCCGAATGCGATTTCATCTACCACGGCATTTTCACCCTTCTTTACAAGTTGATACTCTATTCGGATATTTCCTTTGAATTGCTTTCTAAGTGAAACAAACAACGTGTCGCCACCAAGCGTGTCCATCGCATTTTTTATCGCATTTGAAACAGAGTCATTGGAAGCATAAATCAAATAGCCCTTGAATCGAGGCTCATCCCATTTATACTTGTCCTTATGAGCTTGGAAATATTCCTCAAGTCCTTCCTTATCCCTGTTGGCCTTATCCCAAACGTTGCGATTGCTTATTTCAAACAACAACATGCCATCGTAATATTCATTCAACAAATTTCTATAATCAGGATACTTAACAGGAAGATTTTCCAACTCATAGTCTACAATCATTCTGCTTTCCTTGCTATGCATCAAGTTCTCAACATATGTGACTATTGCATCAGAATTCAATTTGACCGAATAATTGAGCATAGAAGTGATTTCTTTTGAATTAACCTTCTTGTCGGCAAATGAGAATGCCTCGCAATCTATCACGCGCAAACGCTCAATGAGGACAGAATCATACACGCCATATTTCTCAACCTCGGCTTTTACAAGCTCCAAGAACTTGCTGTTTTCTTTCAACCCGTACTCTTTTTTAAGTTGTTCAACACGTTCCTGTTGAGGAATTAAGGCTCTCTCGTCCATTTTTATCATCCCCATGATATTGTCACGGTTGTCTTCAAAAGAACCGATGCTGCGATTGTCAAGTTTTTTAACAATATGAATTCCAAATCTTGACCTGAATGGCTTAGAAATTTCGCCCTTCTTAAGTTCAAAAGCTACTTTCTCAAATTCGGGAACCATACGTCCTGCACCAAACCACGGCAACAAGCCGCCGGCTTGACCCGAGCCTCGGTCGTCCGACTCCTTCTTTGCAATTTCCTCGAAATTTCCTCCCTTGTTCACTACAAGGTCATATATGCTGTCCATTTCGGCAGTCAGCACCGACATAATCGAATCGTTGGCATTGCGAGGGAACATCTTCAAGATATGTTCTACGCTCACCTCTCCTTGGCTGGGTCGGTTATCCAGCACTTTTATCAGGTGCATTCCATAATCGGTTTGAACTATTGTCATTTGCCCGACCGGAGTCGTAAATGCAGCATGCTCAAACGAATAGGGAGTACGTCCTACCGTGATGTAACCCATGTTTCCACCATTTACCCTTGCAGAACGGTCAATCGAATAAGCCTTTGCCAACTCCGAAAAATCCTGGCCATTTTCTATGCATTGTTTCAAGCTGTCGAGTTTCTGCTTGCTTTTTTCGCGTATAGCCCATTCACCTGTCGGAAGCATGATGTGGGCAACCTCTACTTCCCGCTTCATCCTTTCGTAAGTCTCGTGGGCAAGACGATCAAATGCTGTGCTATCTATCAAATATGGTCTTGCAAGATCATTCCTGTACATCGTGTACTCCTTGACAAACGATTTTGTCGTGTCAATTCCTGCAGCTTTGGCATCGGCAACCTTGAGTTTATAAACGACAAAACGGTCGACATACTTGTCAAGAGGCTCTTTCTCAATTTGTTGTTGACTGTTTTTGTGATACAAATATTCAAATTCAGACAATGTAACCTTATCTCCGCCAACTTCCATAAGTACCGGATCTTTATCCTTGGCCGACAAGTTAAACATGACCGCCATCGATGCGACCATGCCAATCAATATTCTTTTTCTCATACTTGTTTATGATAGTTATAATATTCACAGTTTATAATTACACTGTTTTATAACGGAATTTTAATTTAAAAATTATAATATACCTGTGTTTTTATGCGATGATTCTCGAAAGTTTTTGGTAGTAAAGTCGTAACATTTTAATTTTCAGCCCCAAAAAAAGTATCAATACCACGACGAGAACTCAATTCTATACCCGTCATTAAAACAAGCCGGCCGAGTCTATATAGATGGACTTGGCCGGCTTTATTTTACTTAATGCAACATCTATTCTTTATCAGCCTCGACTGTAATTAGGAGCTTCGCTCGTGATAGTCACATCATGCGGATGGCTCTCGGCCACCCCTGCATTTGTGATTTTCGTAAATTGCGCGCTATGCAACTTTTCAATATTTGCAGCCCCGCAATACCCCATGCCTGCACGAAGTCCGCCAAGCATCTGATAAACGACCTCATACAATGTTCCCTTATATGGAACCCTTGCAGCAATACCTTCAGGAACAAGTTTCTTGTTGTCGGTTACATTAGCTTGGAAATAACGGTCTTTAGAACCCTTCTCCATTGCTTCAAGCGACCCCATTCCACGATAAGACTTGTATTTTCGGCCATTGAAAATGATTGTTTCTCCCGGAGATTCTTCAACACCGGCAAACATTCCACCAAGCATCACCGAATAAGCTCCGGCAGCAAGGGCTTTTACAATATCGCCTGAATAACGTATGCCACCGTCGGCAATCAATGGCACTCCAGTACCTTCGAGAGCCTTGGCCACATCATACACGGCCGACAATTGCGGAACGCCTATGCCTGCTATGATACGGGTCGTACAGATTGAACCGGGGCCGATTCCCACCTTCACTGCATCGGCACCATTGTCGGCAAGGAACTTCGCAGCTTCACCTGTCGCAATGTTTCCAACTACTACGTCTATTTCGGGGTAAGCAGCCTTCACTTCCTTCAATACCCTTACGACACCTTTACTGTGACCGTGAGCCGTATCTATGACAATAGCGTCGACACCGGCTTTGACAAGAGCCTCGGCACGCGTTAGGCTGTCGCTTGTAACACCTATGCCGGCTGCAACGCGCAAGCGACCCAGGCTGTCTTTGCAAGCGTTAGGCTTATCCTTGGCTTTTGTTATATCTTTATAAGTGACCAATCCCACCAATTTGCCATTTTTGTCCACAACCGGCAACTTTTCTATTTTATGGCGTTGCAATATATCGGCTGCTTCCTCAAGATTAGTCGATTGACTTGTAGTAACAAGATTTTCTTTTGTCATTACCTCGTCGATAGGTCTTTCAAGATTGCGCTCAAAACGCAAGTCCCTGTTAGTGACGATGCCCACAAGCATTCCGTTTTCGTCAACTACAGGTATGCCGCCAATCTTGTATTCCTTCATCAAGTTTAAAGCGTCTATTACGCGAGAGCCGCGAGATATAGTCACTGGGTCATAAATCATGCCATTCTCTGCTCTTTTCACCATGTGCACTTGGCGAGCCTGCTCCTCAATGGTCATATTCTTGTGGATGACACCTATGCCACCTTCACGCG
This sequence comes from uncultured Prevotellaceae bacterium, assembly GCA_905207705.1. Classification (GTDB taxonomy): domain Bacteria; phylum Bacteroidota; class Bacteroidia; order Bacteroidales; family Muribaculaceae; genus Avimuribaculum. The sequence continues at coordinate 38,038 of CAJLMA010000010.1, read as the reverse complement.
CGATTGCAATAGCCAACTGTGCTTCGGTCACCGTATCCATGGCTGCCGAAACAAGCGGAACATTAAGAATTATATTGCGGGAGAACTTTGTCGACAAGTCGACAGCATTTGGCAAAACTTCCGAATAAGCGGGAATTAAAAGGACATCGTCGAATGTGAGCCCGTCCATTTTTACTCGATCTGCAATAAATGACATAAACGGTATGTTTTATAATTAATCTGAAATTTTTCTTGTCTGCACAACGGGATGGAATCTCGTCCCGAAATGATATGAGTTTTCTCAGTCGTTGATATTCACCATACAAGCAATATCCCTAAAAAATGCTTGTTTACCCGACATGTTTCTATCATTATTGCCTACAAATGTACTAATAATTATTAAATTCGAGAATTTAGACTACAAATATTTAATATTTTTTCACTTTTTAATCATAATCTACCTTCAGCATAACCTTCATGACTTCTAATCAAGCGAGACAACCCATCTTGCTTCATTACACACATGGCCTGCGTCTTACGCCGTAAACGCAACGCAAATGCCGCTTCGACACAAGGCCGAAGCGGCATCCACTATATTAAAAGTCAACAACTTATATCCTAACACTGCAATACAGCTTAATTGCCGAGTTCCGACAAGAACTTAATTCTCACAAGCCTTATCTCTTCTTCGGTGTATTCACTTCCAAGAGCTTGTATCGCAGCTTCAAGGTCATCGCTTTCGCTTGTCTTGAAATAATCGAAAATTTCATCTTGCATATCCTTGTCCATTATTTCATCAAGGAAATAATCTATGTTGATTTTAGTTCCAGAATAAACTATGGCTTCAACCTCGTCAAGGAACTCGTTGAAATCAAGATCTTTCGATTCTGCAAGCTCATCAAGCGGAATGCGGCTGTCTATGCCATGAATTATGGAAATCTTCAATTTGCTCTTGTTTGGCACACTGCGCACAAGCAAATCTTCGGGACGCTCTATTTCATTTTCTTCCACATGGCGTTTTATCACTTTGACAAATTCCTCGCCATAGCGTTTTGCCTTACCCGGACCGACACCCGGAATGTTTATCAGCTCCTCGATGCTGATGGGATATGTCGTGGCCATGGCATCGAGCGATTGATCTTGAAATATTACATACGGCGGCAACCCGTTCTGCTTTGCTATCTTCTTGCGCAAATCCTTCAATATCGCGCTCAATTCGGGATCGACCGCACACGATACACCGCCTTTGGCGACCACCTCTTCATCGCTGTCAGAGAAGTCGTTGTCTTCGACTATCTTGAACGAAACTGGCTTGTCAAGGAACTTACGTCCTGCACGAGTAACTTTCAATAATCCGTAATTTTCAATATCTTTATCTATATACCCGGCTATGATTGCTTGCCTTATTACTGCCGAAAGTATTTTCTCGTCAGTTCCTTGTTGACATCCGAATACTTCCAAATCTTCGTGATTATATGACCTGATCTCATTAGTTTCTTTCCCTATTAATACGTTAATCACATAATCAGCTTTAAATTTCTCTTTCAATGCGATGATAGTCTCAATCACCGCGCATAGCTCATCCTTAGCTTCCACTTGTTTTTTGGGATTTAAACAATTGTCACAATTACCGCAATTATCCTCCTTGTACTCCTCTCCGAAGTAATGCAGCAAAATTTTTCTCCTGCACATAGATGTCTCGGCATAGGAAGCTGTTTCAAGAAGCAATTGCTTACCGATTTCTTGTTCTGCCACAGGCTTGCTCTGCATGAATTTCTCGAGTTTCTGCAAGTCCTTGTTGGTATAGAATGTGATACACAACCCTTCGCCGCCATCACGACCAGCCCTGCCTGTCTCTTGATAATATCCCTCTAAGCTTTTAGGTATGTCATAATGAATGACATATCTCACATCAGGCTTGTCGATACCCATTCCAAATGCTATCGTGGCCACTATTACATCAACCTTTTCAAGCAGAAACGCATCCTGATTGGCACTGCGCGTGCTTGAATCCATACCAGCATGATAAGGCAACGCATTGATGTTGTTGACCTGCAACATCTGAGCCAGTTCCTCAACTTTCTTGCGGCTCAGGCAGTAAATGATACCCGACTTGCCGGGACGCTCCTTTATGAACTTGATAATATCCTTGTCGACATTACTCGTCTTAGGGCGTACTTCATAATACAGATTTGGCCTGTTGAACGAAGACTTGAAAACATTCGCCTCGGTCATGCCAAGATTCTTCTGTATGTCATGCTGTACTTTTGGCGTCGCCGTGGCTGTAAGTGCTATCACCGGACGCTTGCCAATCTCGTTGATGATCGGCCTTATGCGCCTATACTCCGGACGAAAGTCATGCCCCCACTCCGAAATACAATGAGCCTCGTCTACGGCATAAAAAGAAATCTTGATTTTCTTAAAAAATTCTATATTTTCTTCTTTGGTTAATGACTCGGGAGCAACATACAACAACCTCGTCTTTCCACTCAGAACATCGTCCTTCACTTGGTCGATTGCCTGCTTGTTGAGCGAAGAATTCAGAAAGTGGGCCACTCCTTCCTCGTCACTATAATTGCGCATGGCATCCACTTGATTCTTCATCAATGAGATCAACGGCGATATCACGATGGCTGTTCCTTCCATTATCAACGACGGCAATTGAAAGCACAGGGACTTGCCACCTCCGGTAGGCATTAAAACGAATGTGTCATTCCCCTCCAACAGGTTTTCCATTATGGCCTCTTGGTTGCCCTTGAATGTGTCAAACCCGAAATATTTTTTCAGAGTCGACGTCAATAATTCTTTATTTGCCATGGTTAAAATGAAAGAAAGTTGTTATATTGCTTGAACAAATATAATGTTCCCAAGGCAAAAAACCAAATTTTGTCACGTTAAATTAATTCACCTGACGAATCATCTCGAAATTTGCCTTCTTCAATTGAGATTGAGCATATTCCTTGGTAACAACAAATTCTTTCTTGTCGGTCGACGGGGTTTCGTACATCGCATCAATCATGATAGTTTCGACTATCGACCTCAAGCCTCGCGCACCGAGCTTAAACTCTATTGCCTTGTCTACAATATAGTCAAGAGTGGCGTCTTCAAATTTCAAGTCCACGCCATCCATCTTGAACAACTTGACGTATTGCTTCACGATGGCATTCTTTGGCTCCACAAGGATACGCCTCAACGCGTTGCGGTCGAGTTCTTCAAGATTTGTCAAGATGGGAAGACGGCCTATGATTTCTGGAATCAACCCAAACGAGCGTAAATCCTGAGGCGTAACGAAATGCAGCAACTTTTCCCTTGCAATACGCACATTGGCCGAGTCAGCCCCATATCCCACGGCATGAGTGTTCAATCTCAATGCGATTTTGCGCTCGATGCCCTCAAATGCGCCGCCGCAAATGAACAATATATTTTTGGTGTCTACTGCTATCATGCGTTGCTCGGGATGCTTCCGGCCACCTTGTGGCGGAACATTCACAATCGAGCCTTCAAGCAACTTCAGCAGCCCTTGCTGCACGCCTTCTCCGCTCACGTCGCGCGTTATCGACGGATTATCCCCTTTACGGGCAATCTTGTCTATTTCATCAATAAACACAATACCGCGTTCGGCCTGTTTCACGTCATAGTCACATGCCTGCAACAATCGCGTGAGCAAGCTCTCGATGTCCTCGCCCACATAACCGGCCTCGGTGAGCACTGTCGCGTCGACCATCGCAAAGGGCACTTTCAGCAAGCGTGCGATAGTTTTTGCTATAAGCGTCTTGCCCGTGCCGGTTGGACCGACAAGAATAATGTTAGACTTCTCTATGTCCACATCGTCGTTTTTCTGAGCCAAACGCTTATAGTGATTGTAAACGGCTACCGATATGTACTTCTTCGCACGCTCCTGCCCTATTATGTACTGGTCGAGATAAGCATTGATCTCGGCAGGCTTCGGCACGTTGGCAATATCTATGGCTTCAGCTTTCGTCCCATGCTGGTTCAAGTATTCCTTAGATATTTCAAACGCCTGTGCGGCACAGTCGTTGCAAATACATCCGTTCATTCCGGGCATCAGCAACGCTACTTCATCAGCTCCGCGACCGCAAAAGCTGCAATGCAATTCTTCTTTTTCCTTTTTCCCCATTAAACAAATACTAATTACACTTTTTTTCAAGGTGTCAAATGTCACCACTTGTCTCATTTAGATTCGGCAAGGCCATTTGAAGCTCCTTCTTGCGAAACAGCCCTTGAAAGCACCCTGTCTATCATGCCATACTCGGCAGCTTCTTGCGAAGTCATCCAATAGTCACGATCCGAATCCTTGTAAATCTTATCAAGAGGCTGACCCGAATGTTCAGATATGATTGTATAAAGCTCCTCCTTCAATTTTAATATTTCCCTTGCAGTAATTTCTATGTCGGAAGCCTGGCCTTGAGCGCCACCCATCGGCTGATGTATCATCACGCGAGAATGCTTCAATGCAAAGCGTTTCCCTTTTTGTCCGGCAACAAGCAACACAGCAGCCATAGAAGCCGCCATTCCGGTACATATTGTCGACACATCGCTCGATATGTACTGCATCGTATCATATATGCCAAGTCCTGCATAAACCGAACCGCCGGGCGAGTTGATATAAATAGAAACATCTTTTCCCGGATCGGAGGAATCAAGATATAAAAGTTGTGCTTGTATAACGTTCGCAGTATAGTCGTCAACTGCCGTCCCGAGAAAAATGATGCGATCCATCATCAATCTTGAGAATACATCCATCTGAGCCACGTTCAACTGGCGTTCCTCAATAATAGTAGGCGAAATGTAACTGCTCGTAATAGAGCTTATGCTCCTTGCATACTGGTCGAGGGCAAGCCCGTTCATGCCGAGATGGTTCACAGCATAATTCCTAAAGTCTCCGTTCATATAAAAAATGATTTATTGTATTATAATACTTGTCTTTTTCAGCTAAATCATATGGTTTCCGGCCAATAAAAATCTCTTGGCTGCATTGCCACCATAACAACAGGCCAAAGATAGTGAAAGTCGAGCGCAATAAGAAAAATCGAGCTTGCTTATTTTTAGCACTGCCGAAACAATACAAACTGCTTTAAACCTTATACAAGCACTAAATTGGCCAACAAAATTGAAGGGCACAAACATTTGCGCCCTCCGATTCCTTTATTTCAAGCCGTTTTTACAGCCTCAATTCACTTATTCTCGTTGTTCTCAAACAACGCGTTGAAATCCTTTACACTCACAGTCTTTTCATCAACTTTCACGGCAGCCTTGATGCCTGCAAACATCTTATCCTCCACGGCTCTTTCTACTATACGTTGATGATATTCCTTGTTGTCAAGTATTTCCTTTGCATAACGTTCAACGACATCATCAGGAACGTTATTCATGCCATATTGCGCAAATTGCTGGAATGCAATCAATTTTGCGATATTCAAGATGTCGGCATCTTCAACCTTTACGGCAAGATCCTTTACAAGTTTTTCCTTAATCAATTGCCATTCAAGACCCGGAACCATCTTTTCAAAGTCCTCGTCAATCTTTGAAGCATCACGCTTTGAATCTTGCTTCAACAACCATTTCTTCAAGAATGCTACCGGCAATTCAAGAGAACCCACCTTTTCCTTGATAACCTTTTCGGCATCAAGAGTAAAGCGGTAGTTGCTGTCGCCCTTCAATTGGTTGGTCAAGTTTTCCTTCAACTTGGCAAAATACTCTTCTTCGTTATTGATATTGCCTGTTCCGAAAGCTTCATCATAAAACTCTTGATTATGCTCGGCATCTTTCACAACGAGTATTTCTTTGATTGTCATCTTGAAATCCGATTTCATTTCGGCAACTTCTTCCTTGTCTTTGTTTAACATTGAAGCAAGTTCGGCTGCATTGCCGTTGCAAGTCTTCCAAGGATTGAACACAACCTCTTCACCAACCTTCTTTCCGATAAACAAAGCCTTTTGTTCTTCATCAGAGAAATGACGGGGCGATACGATGGTGCTTTCAACATTTACTCCGCCATCCTTGACGCTGCCGTCCTCGCTCAATTCAACCAAAGAACCTTTAACGAGAGCTGTTTCGTCAACTTCCTCGCCAGCTACTTGCTTGCCATATCTTTTTCGAAGAGCCTCGTCGTTGCGATCAATCATTTCCTGATCAACCTCTATGTTATAATAAGGAATTTCAGTATTTTGGTCAAGAACATAGTTTATTTCAGGGGCCAGACCTACTTCAAATTTCAAGACAAATTCATTACCGTCTTCAAATTTCAGATCTTCGGCATTCGACAATATCGGGTCGCCAAGTATATTCAACTTGTTATCCCTTATATAACCTACAAGGGCTTCATAAGACTCACGATTTATCACTTCAACGAGAGCCTCTTTTCCATATTTCTTTTGAAGAAGACCCATTGGCACAAATCCTGGACGGAAACCCTTTTCCGGACGACGCCTGCTGAATTCCTTCAATTCTTTCTTTACTTTATCCTGATAATCATTTGCTTCAAGCGACACTGTGATCAATCCGTCCACATTGCCGACTTTTTCCATCGTTACATTCATTACAAGAATAATATTTGATTGTTTGTTTCTTATCTTATTTAGTTATCGGAGTGCAAAATTACATTTTCTTGTCCCGTTTAACAAATTTACCTATCATTTTTTTCAAAAATCTTTCAAGTCAACGCCTAAAGCTCAAAAACTTGACACATAAGAAACATCATCGCGACAAGCCCATCACAACAAGCCTGCTACGGTTCTCGCCAATGTTTTCCGTAACATAAAACTCGCCTTTAAATTCTTTTTTACCGGTAAATATGAAATTTGTTCTCGATAACAATCCTTGAGTAGCCGCATATCCAGTGCCACATTCTTCAAACCCGTCCGAAAGCACATCGGCCAGGCATCCGTATGGGAATGACGTGGGACAATCGCCAAGCTCTCCGCACAATATCACGGGCAATTTTGACCTGCCTACTTCCTTGCTTATAGCCAAAGCCTGCCGGGCACGCACCTTTGCAGCTTCATGCCAAGCGTCGCATGGAGGGACCGAGCTTGTCCCTTTACTCAAATGTACATTATACACCCGCATCGTATCATTTCCTTTAACTATATCACACCACAATGCACAAGACGATGCTTCTTTCTGCCTGACCATCGAACTCCTTGCCATAGGGTGCTTGCTGAAAACTGCCAAATCAATGGCACCACCCTCATTGTCCGGAACATATTCATATTTGAAACTCGAACCGAGCATCATTTTCACGCTGTCGACAAAACCGGAGTCATCCGACCCGAACCTTTGCAGGCACAACACATTAACGCTGTTTTTATCCGTATAATCCAAAATTTCATTGACCAAGCTCCACTTGTCTCCACCGTCAAAGTTTCCCACATCCATCGTTGCAATTTTCAGTTCGCACGGCAATTCTTCGGCAGTTCCAAATTTTACTACTGACGAGACACACTGCGAACTGATTAATAATGATACTGCCGGAAACACAGTCCACACCTTCCACTTGAGCAGCCATACAAAAAACAGCACAAGATTTACAATCCATAAATATATGGCCCAATATCCCAACGCAGGGAAAAGCACGGCATTCTCGGGATTCATGTATCTTCCCAAAAATGACATCCCAAGCATACATGCAGCGACAAAAGTCACTACTACCATAACAAAATGCACCAATTTGCCCGAGAGACTCCCTTTGCTTGCAAGTTTCTTCTTTTTTGCCGATTTAGCCCGTTTTCCTCGCCAAAGTTCCCCTTTCTGCCATAAATAGACGATTGTTTTTTCCATCCTAAACGGCAAAGATACTCAACTTTGACTTGCATTGCAAAAACAGCGTTCTCGCATGTGAGCCGAAACATTTTTTTTGCTTATATGACACCTTTAGATTATATTTGCCGATTATTTGCGTATATAGTCAATTATTTCAACAAAAATGGACGAAGGATTAAAAAAGAAACTAAGCAAGGACCCAAGCGGATTGGCTACTTATGAATATATAGCAAACAATATAGGCCAAATCGATTCCATCATGCCGGAACTCATCGACAACATGATAAATGTGGATTCCAACGGGCAATTCGTGGCAAGCACTGCAAGGTATCTCAACGCCATCGATTCTCAAAAATATGCACCGGAGATTGACAAGCTCATCAAAGCTGCCATATCAAAGGACAGGGAACACAAATACTTGCCCGACTTGATTGCAGGAATATGGGGCGACAACTATCTTGAACATGCCAATGAACTGATAAAAGAAAACGACAACTTCAGGCGCATCTACAAGAGGCTGTATCCCACCCCGGGATTATAAACAACAAGTATCGCAATACTCACTTCACTACAACAATGATACAAAAAACATTAAAATGCCTTGTAGCATTGACAGTTGTCCTTTTATTTGCCAGCTGTTCGGGCAACAAGCAAACTAATAATCAACAAGACGGCATCATGACACAGACAAAAGACTCCATTGCCGATAATGGATTGAAAAAAGTAAAAATAACTACCTCGTTGGGCGACATTGTCGTGGAATTATACAATGAGACTCCGAAACACCGCGACAACTTCATCAAGCTCGCAAAAGAGGGATACTACGACGGCGTGCTCTTCCATCGCGTAATCAGGCAATTCATGATACAGACCGGCGACGGAGATTCTAAAAACGCCGATGCCAATACAATGCTCGGCATGGGAGGTCCCGGTTACAACATCGATGCCGAAATCGTATATCCACAATTTTTCCACAAAAAAGGAGCTTTGGCCGCTGCCCGTCAAGCCGACCAAGTTAACCCTAAAAGAGAATCTTCGGGCTCGCAATTCTACATAGTGACCGGACGCACTTACTCGCAAGACCAACTAAACCAGATGCAAGCGCAAATCGCCACTATGCGCACCCAGCAGATTCTCGATTCAATAGTCGCTCCTTATCGAAAGGACATCATGAAAATGAGAGCAGCCAACGACGAAGCCGGACTCGACAAGTTGAGCCAGGAACTTATTGCAAAAGCAAAGGCCGAATATGAAAAAGCCCCGTTCTCATTTACTCCCGAGCAAGTAAAAGCCTACACGACGATAGGCGGAACTCCACATCTCGACGGACAATACACCGTATTTGGCGAAGTAGTTTCGGGCATGGATGTTGTAGAACAGATTGAAAATACCGAGACCGGAAAAGCCGACAGGCCGAAAAACGACATCAAAATAATTTCAATGACCATCCTTGAATGACTGAAACACGATATCGATGATTAAAGTACAATCTACACGGCTGGCAAACGGCATCCGGCTATTACATCATCACGACGCTACCACGCAAATGGTAGCGTTGAATTTATTATATGACGTCGGCGCACGTGATGAAACATGCGGACAGACGGGATTCGCCCACCTGTTTGAACACCTCATGTTCGGAGGCTCGGCCAACATCCCCAATTTCGACATACCGTTGCAAGAAGCCGGGGGCGACAGTAACGCATGGACAAGCAGCGACATCACCAACTTCTATGAGACACTACCCGCCCACAATATCGAGACAGCATTGTGGCTGGAAAGCGACCGCCTGAACCGCCTCGCATTCACGCAACATGCCTTCGACATACAGAAAGGTGTCGTAATCGAAGAATTCAAGCAACGATGCATAAACGTGCCTTACGGCGATCTTGACCACATTCTAAGAGCCGAAGCCTACAAAGTACATCCCTATCGTTGGCCGGTAATCGGGAATGACATCAGCGAAATAGAAAACGCCACACTCGATGACGCGCGCAACTTCTTCTATGCCCACTATGCACCAAACAACATGATAATGTGCGTGGCAGGCAATATAACATTTGACGAGACAGTGAGACTCGTGGAGAAATGGATGGGCGATATCAATATACGCGATGTCAAGCCGCGGAATATTCCGGCAGAACCAGTACAAGACGCTCCACGACGCAAAGAAGTAAATAGGCAAGTCCCACAAACTGTCATAGTGAAGGCTTACCACACTTGCGGCCGCAGACATGCAGATTTCCAGACTTGCGACATAATAAGCGACATCCTTGCAAACGGGAATTCGGCAAGATTCTTCAAGAACATATTGATGCAGACCGACATATTCACCGACCTCGACGCTTCAGTGACCGCGACAATCGACCCGGGGCTGCTATTGATAAAAGGCCGTCTGCAAGACAACACCTACATCGACAAAGCCGAAAAAGCCATAGACTCAGAAATTCAAAAACTAATTGACGGAGATGTATCTAATTACGAAATAAAAAAATACTCTAACAAATTTGACTCCAAAGAATGCTTTGAAAACATAAGCTATTCGGAAGAGGCCTCAAAATTATGCTATTACGAACTCTTGTCAAAAGCCGATGATATAAACACCGAAGTTGAAAAATACAAAATCATCACCACGGACAAAGTAGCAGAAACTGCCGCACGGCTCTTTGACAAGTCAAACGAAACCACCATAATATACGGCCCCAACGTGTAAACCGCATATTTACACATCCCATGCGCTCAAAAAAAAGTTAAAGCATAGCGTGATTCTTGGAAAATTGCGTATATTTGGCCTCAAATGTAATTAGCCTGTTTTTTTCAGGTTTTAAAGATTGGAAAATTATGGAATTGCGTGAAAAGTCTGAATCCTGCGAAAATCAGGAAAAAGACGTAACCTTGAACAATGAACCGGCAACCGAAAATGCCGGAAACACAGTAGAAAACAATTCTGAAGTAACGACTGTTCAGACAGCAGGCGATGAAACCGCCGCCGACATGAAAGATGTTGAAAAACCATCAAAGAAAATCGACTATTCATCATTCGGCAAGCATGAACTCGTTTCGGCATTGGAAAATTTGCTGGCTCAACCTATCGACTCCATTCGCGATGACGTAAATCAAATAAAACTCGCCTTCTACGCCATCCGAAACTCGGAAATTGCCAAAGAAAAAGAGGAATTCCTCGAAAAAGGCAATGAAGAAGCTGCGTTTGCCGCAAAAGAAGATGAGGACGAAACGAAATTCAAAGACCTGCTAAATCAAATAAAAGAAAAAAGAGCTGAATTCAACGCCGAACAAGAAGCCGCACGAGTGGCAAACTTGGAAAGCAAACGCAAGATAATTGCCGAGATTGAAGCAATCGTTGCCGATCCCGACAACATAAACAAGCAATACAGCCGCGTGCAACAATTGCAACAGGAGTTCAAAGCCATAGGTGAGGTGCCGGCAATGAACTCCACCGAAATGTGGAAAAGCTACCAAAAGGCTACCGAAAATTTCTACGACCTCCTCAAGATGAACAAGGAATTGCGCGACTACGACTTCAAGAAAAACCTTGAAGCCAAGCAAATGTTGTGCACCGAGGCCGAAGAGCTTGGAAAATGTGAAGATGTAGTCCTTGCATTCAGAAAATTGCAAGACCTGCACAACCAATGGCGCGAAATAGGTCCTGTTGCCAAGGAACTCAGAGAAGAACTTTGGGCCCGCTTCAAAGAAGCATCGGCAGTGGTAAACAAAAAATACCAATCTTTCTTTGAACAACGCAAAGAGAAAGAAAAGGAAAATGAAGCTGCCAAGATTGCATTGTGCGAAAAAATTGAAGCAATCGATGTCACTTCACTCAAAAGCTACGCCAAATGGGATGAAGCGACAAAATCCATCATAGCACTGCAAGAAGAATGGAAAAAGCTCGGATTTGCAGCTCGCAAAGTAAATGCCGACCTGTTTGCAAGGTTCCGAAAAGCATGTGACGAATTTTTCGCACGCAAGGCCGAGTTCTTCAAGGCTATGAAAGAGGAACTTGCTGCCAATTTGGAAAAGAAAACGGCTTTATGCGAAAAAGCCGAGGCTTTAAAAGATTCGACCGACTGGAAAAAAACTTCCGACGAACTGGTTGCTTTGCAAAAAGAATGGAAAACAATAGGCCCTGTCGTAAAGAAACACAGCGATGCCGTGTGGAAACGTTTCATCACGGCTTGCGATTACTTCTTTGACCAAAAGAACAAACAAACTTCATCGGTAAGACAGACTGAACATGCCAATCTCAAAGCAAAACGTGAAATCATCGCATCAATCAAAAACCTGCTTGAAAGCAACGGCGAAGATAATGCCGAAAGCGCAAAAAAAGTCAGGGAATTGATGAAACAATGGCAAGGAATCGGCCATGTACCTTTCAAAGAAAAAGACAAAGTATATAACGAATACCGCGAAGCCGTAAACTTGGCATTCGATAAATTTGACATGAAAGAGGTACGCGCCAACCTTAATAACTTTGAATCATCTATAAGCCAAATTTCCGACCAAGACAAGATTTATCGCGAGCGCGAACGCCTTGTCCGTTCTTATGAGCAAAAGTGCAACGAGTTGAAGACCTACGAAAACAACCTCGGCTTCTTCAACGCCCAATCCAAAGGCGGAAGCTCGATGCTAAAGGAAGTAGAGCGCAAGATTCAGAAGATTAAGGACGACCTTGCATTGCTTGAGCAAAAAATCAAGCTTGTTGATGAAAAATTGTAAGTTCTGTCACAACATAAACGATATTACATATTTTCACAATAACAGAAATATATAAATAGTTGTATTTTATCGATATAACCCTAATAAGCACCTGTTTAAGCCAATAAAAGACATTAAACAGGTGTTTTTATTGTAAAATTTTATATAATAAATGCGACATCGTTGCCGTTATATTATAAATAATCACAGTTACAACAATCTTCTATCATAGGAACTAATTAAATGAGATGGTAAAGAAAGGCAGATACGGTCAATTTATCAGGGGCGTATTCACATTCGTTGATTTTCTAATACTAAACCTGACATATCTCATATTGTATTTATTATGCAGTCAGCCCGATGACTTCTTCACACGTCAAGTGTGGTTGCTGATGAATATTGCAATGGGAATATGCAGCTATGTATATTCAAGCGTACACAGCACCCGAGTCATGTTTGCCGACCAAGTTATCCTATCCGCCATAAAATCGGTAGTCCTACATGCCATCTTATTCTTTGCCATGCTGTTGTTCCTAAACCTTGAGAACATTCATGTAAGCACCTATCTCGAATTCTACCTCATATTCATGCCCACGTTGTGCGTATGGTGGATTATTTCGAAAAAAATGTTGAAAATATACCGTAGCAAAGGATTTAATTTCAAACGGATAATAATAATCGGAAGCGGAACGGTAGGCAACAGGCTGCTTGACGAGATGCTGGGCGACGATGGTTACGGATTCCGAATCATGGGAATTTTTGACAACAAGGACAACCAAAGTCATTCCGAATTTTACAAAGGCTCTCTTGACGACATAGACCGTTTTGTCCAAGAAAATGTGATAGATGAAATGTACTGCACACTGCCCGACGAGCCCGAAGGCTCCATCAGAAGAATGATACAAATCGCCGACCACAACGCCATAGACTTCTATTATGTACCGCAATTCGGACGTACAATAAACCGAAGATTCGACTTGATGTCGATTGGAAACGTGCCAATCCTTTCGATTCGCCCCAACCCTCTAAACAGCATGATAAACAAGATTGTAAAACGCTGTTTTGATATTTTGTTCTCGACATGCGTCATGGTTATATCTCCACTCATATTGATACCCGTCGCCATCGGTATAAAGGTATCATCCCCCGGCCCCATTTTCTTCAAGCAAAAACGCACAGGCTATCGGGGCAAGGAGTTTACATGCTACAAATTCCGCACAATGAAAGTAAACACCGACAGCGATAAAATACAGGCCACGAAAGATGACCCAAGAAAGACCCGATTCGGAAATTTTCTCAGGAAAACAAGCATCGACGAGTTGCCACAATTTTTCAATGTCTTAAGAGGTGACATGTCAATAGTGGGTCCTCGTCCGCATATGGTAAAACACACCAAGGATTACAGCACATTGATTGACAAATACATGATTAGGCACACAATAAAGCCGGGAATTACAGGATGGGCACAGGTAAACGGCTATCGCGGAGAGACCAAGGAATTATGGCAGATGGAAAAACGTGTGGAATACGACGTGTGGTATGCCGAAAATTGGAACTTGATGCTCGACATGAAAATTATATTCCTTACGGTTGTAAACGCGCTCAAAGGCGAAAAAAACGCATTTTAAGGCATCATTATGGACCAACTGAAACGCAAAGCTTCGGGACTGCTAAAGAAATTTTACGGGTACAATTCATTTCTCCCTTTACAATATGAGGTCATCAAGTGCGTGATGGATGGAAACGATGCAGTCGTATTGATGCCGACCGGAGGAGGGAAATCAATATGTTTCCAAATCCCAGCCCTGCTCATGGATGGTTGCACGATAGTAATTTCGCCATTGCTGGCATTGATGAAAGACCAAGTAGACGCATTACAAAGTTGCGGCATTCCGGCCGCAGCAATCAACAGCAACCAATCGGAGCAATTCAACCGCGAAGTGGCCGAACAAGTTTTCGCCGGACACATAAAATTGCTGTATATTTCCCCCGAGAGATTACTCGCCGAACTTGATTCATGGTCGGCAAACATGAAAATAAGCCTCATCGCTATCGATGAAGCCCATTGCATCTCACAATGGGGGCACGACTTCAGGATTGAATACACTCGCCTGTCAATACTGCGGTCTCGATTCCCTCATGTGCCAATAATGGCATTGACAGCTACTGCCGACCGCCTCACCCGGGATGACATGATAAAACAACTTGCCATACCAGACGCTAAATTGTTCATCACATCTTTCGACCGCAAAAACATATCGCTTCGCGTGATACGGAACATGAGCGGCAATGACAAGTTCAAAATGATGGTAAAATTCATTGAGGCGCATAAAGGCGACTGCGGTATTATATACTGCATGCGACGTGCCGACACAGAGAAACTTGCTGCCAAACTCTCTTTCCTTGGATACAAAGCTGCTGCATATCATGCCGGCCTTGATACCGACATAAAAGAGGAGGTGCAGACTGCCTTCCTCAACGACGACTTGCAAATCGTCTGTGCCACAGTAGCCTTCGGCATGGGCATAAACAAGAGCAACGTCCGATGGGTCATGCACAACAACATGCCCAAGAACATGGAATGCTATTATCAAGAAATAGGCCGAGCCGGGCGTGACGGGATGCCGGCCGAAGCCGTCATGTTCTACTCTTTCAGCGATGTTGCGGCCTTGATGAATCTTGCCAGGCAATCGTCAAATGCCGACGTGGAAGCCGACAAAATACGTCGGATGCAGCAATATGCCGAATCGAGCATCTGCCGTCGTCGCATCCTGCTGAGTTATTTCAACGAGCGCATCGACCATGATTGTGGCAATTGCGACGTGTGCATGGATCCTCCTGAACGGTTTGACGGAACACAATTGTGCCAAATGGCCATGAGTGCCATAGTGCGAGTGGGTGAAAAAGAAAATTTCACAACAATAATCGACATATTGAAAGGTTCAGGGAAAAGTGAAATCACAAAGAAAGGATATGACCGATTAAAGACCTACGGCGTGGGACGGAATCTCAATTTTCCCCAATGGAACGCATACATGCTGCAAATGCTGCAAATGGGATTGGTCGACGTCGCTTACGAGCAAGGCAACCGCCTGCATGTCACAGAATATGGATGGGAAGTGCTCAAAGGGCGCAAAACCATCCAATTGTCAAGATTTTATTACGACAACCACACTCTGTCAAAAACTGTCGAAAAGAAAAGCGACTCGATCATGTCGGCATCCGACAAATTGCTATTCGAGTCGCTCAAAGAGTTGCGACGCGACATTGCCCGCAAGATGCACATGCCTCCTTATATGATTTTCAGCGACAAAGTCATTGAAGCCATCGCCATAAATCGACCAACCTCCAAGGCAATGTTCTCATTATTGCCGGGCATCGGAGAGAAAAAGACCGAAACATTCTGGAAGCCATTCACCGACATGGTAACTGAATTTACCCATGATGAATGAATCTGTCACTGCTCGGCACTGCTTTCAGGTCCAGGCACTATACGGAAACTTCCCCCGATATATACTGCATCAAGCACACCGGCACGGCATAAGCCGACAATGGCATCCTCGGCCGCACCACGGGACACATGAGCCAGTTTCATGCAGTCTTCAATCGAAACCTCACCGTGCATCAATACGCACCCCACTATCGCATGTTCCTTTTCGCTATACGACATTCCGGCATTAGATGACATGCTTTTCCATATTTTCACATGAACAGGATCGGCCAGGATATTCTCATCGGCAACACGATAATAAGCCTTCCAACGCTTATCTTCTTCTTGAACCATGACAGGCCGTTTCTTAGCAGCCGCAATATCTACTTTCAACACATTCTTGCCTTCCACTCGATAGACAGAGAACTTGACATCTTGTGGCGGACGACAATACATCTTTGCAGCCTGTTCTATCATGTAAATCTCCTCATCGCTCTCCACGCCTACTATATTCCCATTGTCTTTGACTCCGACCAGCAACCTTCCACCGGCATTATTGGCAAATGCCGAGATGCTTCTGGCGATCTTGCGGGCATCAGATATTTGATACTTGAAATCCTGATGCTCATGCTCCCCTTCCTCTATGAGATTTTGTATATAATGCTTACTTTTTACTGTTTTTATATTGTAGTCCATGACAATTCCCCTCCATATCCACGGAATTATTGCAAACGCACATGTCCGTTGTCATGCAAAATTACGCATTAAATCATTAAATTCAATATCACCACACACATCCTGCCATGCCCGGCATTGGCATAATCCTGTGAATATTCGTAATTTTGCTCCAAGAAACAATTCATTTACAAGCACAATATTTAACAAAGTATATAATGGTTTACCAAATAGAATTCACACTATCGGCACATCGTCGCGGATTTCATCTTGTTACGACCGAAATAATGCGACACATGCCACAATTACCAGAACAAGGATTGCTGCACCTGTTCATTAAGCACACCAGTTGCGGCTTGACGTTAAACGAAAATGCCGATCCCGATGTCCGTTCCGACATGAACATGATTTTTGACACATTGGTACCCGAGAACAATCCTCGCTACAAACACACGTTAGAGGGTTCCGACGACATGCCGGCACATGCCAAGTCGACCATAACAGGAGCCTCGTTGTGCATCCCCATTTCACATGGAAAGCTTAACCTCGGCACATGGCAAGGCATATACCTGTGCGAGTTCCGCAACGATGCCTCGTCTCGCAAGATCGTAGCCACAATTATATCATGAACCTACAAAATCGCCAACGTATCACAACAATAGCTAAAAATCAATTTAAAAAACTAAAATCTAAATACGAATAAAAAAATTTCCTATTTTTGCAAGATATTACAAACAATAAAATATGACCGAACAAAAACAACTGTTGAATTATATCATAGAAGGCATACAAGAACGTAAAGGGAAAAAGATAACACTGGTGGATTTAAGCGAAATAGAATATGCCACCACCCAGAATTTCATCATCTGTCAAGGAACATCTACTATGCATGTGTCATCAATTGCTGACAGCATAAGGGAATATGTACAACAACACACCAACATAAAGCCATACAATTATGACGGATACAAAAACTCCCAATGGATTGTCATTGATTATGGCACGATTTATGTCCATATATTTTTACCTGAATACCGAGAGCTATACAATCTTGAGCAATTGTGGAGCGATGCCCCCACAACCGAAGTTCCCGACTTGGAATAGCCACCGCTTGAAGATTGCTCTCATCACACTTTTTCAAATACAAAAAACATTCGATAGAAAAATATGAATACTCAAGGAAATAATCCAAAACCGCCTCTAAAAAGGCCTAAGTTCAACATCTATTGGCTATATGCCATTATCGCCGTGGTGTTGTTCGGCCTGTGGCAATTCCAAAACAATTCAGTCTCAAAAGAAGTCAAATGGACTGAATTTGAATCTTATGTCAGGCAGGGAGGCGTAAAAGAGATAGTAGTCTTCGGCAGTGAAAACATCGCTGAAGGAATTCTGACCGACTCATTGGCTGCAAAAGTATTCAATGGATACAAACCATCTACCAACGCCACTGCCAAAATCACAACTCAAATCCCATCAAGCGACAAACTTGAAGAGAAAGTTGACAAATGGAGCGAGGAAGGCATATTCAATGGTAACGTCAGCTACGAGCAATCGAGCAATTTCAGCCACATCCTATGGGCGTTCGGGCCTATCGTGCTGCTGGTGGTATTCTGGTACATAATAATGAAACGCATGTCGGGCGGAGCAAATGGTGGCAATGGCGGCGTGTTCAATGTCGGAAAATCAAGGGCAAAACTCTTTGACAAAGACAATAACACTCGCGTGACGTTCAATGATGTAGCCGGGCTGCAAGAAGCAAAAACCGAAGTGGCCGAAATCGTTGAATTCCTGAAATCGCCCCAAATATACACCGATCTTGGAGGTAAAATTCCTAAGGGCGCATTGCTCGTTGGTCCTCCGGGAACAGGAAAGACTTTGCTCGCAAAAGCCGTTGCAGGCGAAGCCAATGTCCCGTTCTTCTCGCTTTCGGGTTCCGACTTCGTTGAAATGTTTGTCGGTGTAGGAGCTTCGCGTGTCCGCGATTTGTTCCGCCAAGCAAAGGAAAAAGCACCGTGCATCGTGTTTATCGATGAAATAGATGCCGTGGGTCGTGCTCGTGGGAAAAGCCCTAACATGGGAGCCAACGACGAGCGTGAAAACACCCTTAACCAGCTCTTGACCGAAATGGATGGATTCGGAACTAACAGCGGCGTGATAATTCTTGCCGCGACCAACCGTGCCGATATCCTCGACAAGGCGTTGCTGCGTGCCGGCCGATTCGATCGCCAGATATATGTTGACCTTCCCGACCTCAACGGACGCAAAGAAATATTCAAGGTGCATTTGCGTAACATAAAGAAAGATGACAGCGTCGATATCGACCTGCTTGCACGTCAAACTCCAGGATTCTCAGGAGCCGATATTGCGAACGTGTGCAACGAGGCTGCCCTCATTGCCGCACGCCACAAAAAATCTTGCGTGCAAAAACAAGACTTCATGGATGCTGTAGACAGAATTGTCGGCGGTCTTGAAAAGCGTTCAAAAATCACGACCGAGGAAGAACGTCGCTCCATCGCCATACATGAAGCTGGACATGCCACTACAAGCTGGCATCTGCAATATGCCAATCCGCTCGTGAAGGTAACCATAGTGCCGCGCGGTAAAGCTCTCGGTGCTGCTTGGTACTTGCCCGAAGAACGTCAAATAAGCACTTATGAAGCAATGCTCGATGAAATGTGTGCCACCCTCGGGGGCCGTGCGGCCGAAGAGCTTTTCCTTGGCCACATATCGTCTGGCGCGGCAAACGACCTTGAACGTGTAACAAAACAAGCTTACGCAATGGTCGTTTATTTTGGGATGAGCAAGAAATTGCCAAATATTTGCTACTACGATTCAACAGGCCAGACATACGGCTTTACAAAGCCTTACAGTGAAGACCGGGCCAAAATTATCGACGAAGAAGTTTCAAGAATTATTTCGGAGCAATACAATCGCGCCAAAGAATTGTTGAAAAAATATGCTGAAGGTCATGCCGAGCTGACAAAAGTCTTGTTGTCGCGAGAAGTGATTTATGCCGAAGATGTTGAAAAGATATTCGGTAAACGGCCTTGGATTTCACGCACCGATGAAATATTGAAACTGAACGAGGCTAACAATACAGAATCTGGCGAATCTAAGCAACCTGCCAATGAATCGAAAGTCAACGCCGACGCTCCCGACTGCAAACCAACCGATGACAACCAAGTAGTTGACACGCCTCCTCCATTTAACAAGGAAGAGGATAAAAAATAAAGCATACACGACTTTGCTTAAATGAATAATAAAAGGGGACTTATTCTCTCACCGAGAGTTGAGTCCTCTTTCATTTTGTAGCATAACATATACACTACCGCATCACCAATTAAGATACCATGATGCGATGCCATTTTCTACCCGAAAAGTCGTAAATTTGCATGTTAAAATATCAAAGTAATGGCAAAACATAGAATAAAACGCACATTTGCACTGAGTCTCGTGTCGATAGGCATCATAGTTTTAGCATTAGTGCTATTGTACCCCCAATCGGCAAAAAACAATATTCCATATACCGAGATGCTTACCGATACAATATCACAGATTGTATCGAAATACCCTGGTGAAATAGGAGTGGCTGTAATCATAGACAACACCGACACTGTAACTGTCAACAACAAAAGCATCTATCCCATGATGAGCGTGTTTAAAGTCCACCAAGCATTAGCCATATGCAATGATTTCGACATCAAAGGACTTTCACTTGATTCATCAATATCTATAAGAAGAGATGAGCTAAATCCCGAAACATGGAGTCCCATGTTGAAAGAACATTCCGAACCAGTAATAACTCTGTCTGTTAGGGATTTATTGCGATACACGCTCACTCAGAGCGACAACAATGCAAGCAATCTGATGTTTGAGCGACTTGTCGACGTTGCAAGAACCGACAGTTTCATTGCAACGCTCATTCCTCGCTCAAGTTTCCAGATAACATATACCGAAGCCGACATGCAAAAAGACCTTACCAAAGCCTATTCCAATCTCACTTCCCCTCTCGGAGCGGCAATACTTATAAACCGTTTATTTACCGACAGCTTGGTGAGCAAGGAGAACCAACGTTTCATCATGAACACTTTGGGAGAATGCACCACAGGCAAAGACCGCATAGCAGCCCCGTTGCTTGGAATGAAAGACATAACCATTGCACATAAAACAGGCTCAGGCTACACGACCGAAGACGGAATACTTGTAGCGCACAATGACGTAGCCTATATAAGCCTACCTAACGGCACACGCTACACATTGGCTGTATTCGTAAAGGATTTTAAAGGGAATGAATCTAAAGCCTCCGAAGCAATAGCTCGCATATCGGCTCTTGTGCATTTAACATTGACACGGGAATTATAACATTATTGAACCATTCAACCGGGACATCCGGCATATAAAAAATCCGAAGCCACATTTTAGACTTCGGATTTTTTTAGGCATATTGACTCTTTTATCGATGATTATT
Organism: uncultured Prevotellaceae bacterium; assembly: GCA_905207705.1. Classification (GTDB taxonomy): domain Bacteria; phylum Bacteroidota; class Bacteroidia; order Bacteroidales; family Muribaculaceae; genus Avimuribaculum. The sequence goes on along the minus strand of CAJLMA010000010.1, from coordinate 16,991 downwards.
TATTCCAGAAATTACGGGTAAACAATACAAGGAACGTGAACAATTCCAAACGGCCTATAAGCATGACCGTCGACAATAGCCATTTTGCAATATCAGGATAAGAGGCATAGCAACCACTCGCAGCCGAGCCGATGCCGACACCTATGTTTCCTAATGCCGACAATGAAGAGAAAAATGCTTCTTTCATAGGAATACCAATAACAACCAGTGCTATTGACGACACTACTATTATGCACATATATGTTCCCAAAAACACTATCGCCTTCGACACTACTTCCTGTGGCACTACTTTCCTGTTGATATGCACATTGACAATGCTATTGGGATGCAGCACGCGATAGAATTCATTTGCCATGTTTTTCAACATCAATTCAAGACGGTCGATCTTGGCAGCACCGGCAGTAGAACCTGCACATGCACCGAAAAACATCAAAATGCACAATATCAAGATTGTGAATTCTCCCCATGTTTCGATATCTACAACAAAAAAGCCTGTCGAAGTAATAACCGACACGCAAGTAAACGCCACGTCGATGACAGTTTTCCCAAAATCAAAATCATACAACTTGTTTAACACAACAAACGCAGTAACAAATGTTATCGAGGTCAACACCACTCCACAATACCACTTGAACGTGCCGTTATGCCACAATGAACGGAAATCTCCTTTGGCAGCCTTATACAATAAGGCGAAATTCATACCGCCCAAAAACATGAATATGGTGACCGTAACTGTAACATAAGAAGAATCCCACCATGCTATGCTGCTGTTCTTTGTCGAGAAGCCTCCGGTCGACAATGCGCTCATCGTGTGGCATAGCGCGTCAAAGAAATTCATTGGGCCTGCCCACAATATTATTGTCATTATGACCGACAACACTATATACACCATCCACAGGCTTTTTGCCGTCGAGCTTACTCGTGGCCGTAATTTGTCGTGAGTAATACCGGTAACCTCGGCGTTGAAAAGCTGCATTCCGCCATGATAATTAAGCATTGGGAGCACTGCCAATGAAAACAGTATGATACCCATACCACCTACCCAGTGCATGACCGCCCGCCAAAACAAAATCGCCTTGGGCAATATCTCAACATCCACAATTACCGACAATCCCGTCGTCGTAAACCCCGACATGGCTTCCATGTATGCTCCGGCCATATTGTCGATCGTGCCCGTAAACAAAAACGGCAACGTCCCGAAAAAAGAGAACGCCGCCCAGACAACAGGAACAAGCAACAATCCGTCACGCTTTTGCATATCCATATTTTTAGGCACTATGCCAAAAGCCATTATTGCGCCGGCTGACGCAGTAATCAATACCGAATACAGAATACCTTTCAAGGCTTCCACCTCTTCATATATCGCACCCACAACCATGGGAGCAAGCATGAACATGGCCTCAATCATCAACAGCCATCCAAGCATTCGCAAGATGGCCGGAAAGTTCAAGCCCGACTTTTTTCTGATCATAGCTCTACTTGAATAACTTTTCAACCTTATTTATGGCACCGGCAAGACAAAATACTACCACATGGTCTCCGGGTTGTATCAATGTGTTTCCTTTCACAAGCACACCCTTGCCGTCACGAAGCAGCCCTGCTATCGTCATGTCGTGCGACAAGTGCAAATTCATTACCTCGCTGCGCGTAATGCGCGACCCTTCTTTTGCCACAAGTTCCACCACGTCGGCATCGGCAAGGGCAAGGCACTTGGAATTGGATGAGTCCTTGTCAAGCATTATCTGGAATATCCTGCTCGAGGCAAGCAATTTCTTATTTATCACTGTTCCTATGTTCAGCCCTTCGGCTTCCGAGATGAATTGGATATTCTCCACTTCGGCAATAGTCTTGCGCACACCAAATTCCTTTGCAGTCAAGCATCCGAGTATGTTCGTTTCCGAGCTTCCGGTCAATGCGACAAATGCTTCACAATCTGACAGCCCTTCTTCGTGCAAAAGGTCTATGTCGCGCCCGTCGCCATGTACGATGTTGCAATCGGGCAACTTCTCGGCAAGGCGATGGCAGCGTTCCAAGTCGCTTTCTATTATTTTAAACTTATACTTTCCGCCTGCAAGGCGCACGAGCTGCTCGGCGATGCGACTGCCTCCCATTATGAACACCTTCTTTATGCCGACTTCCTCCTTACCGGTCATTTCGAGCACATTAGGAATATACTCGTTTGTCGTCGCGATGTAAACAATGTCGTTGACACAAATCATGTCATCACCGCCGGGGATAATAGTCTCATGATTACGCTTGATTGCAGAAATGTGCATGTAACTCGACTGCGTGTTTAGTTCTCTCAACTTCAAGCCCACGAGTTTTGCCTTTTCACGCAACTTGACTCCTACCACGACCAATTGTCCGTTCAACAAGTCAAACCAGCATCTCACCCATGTCCTCTTGAGCGCAGTCATCATCTCCTGTGCAGCAAGATATTCAGGATAAATTACATCATCCACACCCATGTTGACAAAGAATTGCCGTGCCGGCTGCTTCATATATTCATAATTATCGATGCGTGCAACAGCACTCTTGGCACCAAGGCTTTTGGCTATCGAACAAGCCAAAAGGTTACGAGTCTCATAAGGAGTCACGGCTATAAACAAATCACACTTCCCGGCCCCGGCTTCCTTCAAGGAAGCAAACGATGTCGGTTTCCCTGTATAAGTCATAAGATTATACATTTCAAAATCATCCAGTTTGCTTTCGTCACTGTCGACCAATATGACATCCTGTCCTTCGCTCGACAGCAACTTGGCCAGATGCGAACCAACTTCGCCGGCTCCAACAATAACGATTTTCATTGCAAATTCTTGTTGGTAACTAATTCAATCTATTATTTCAAGTATTTTGTGTTTTATGCTTTCATTGTCCATTCCACACACTTGCCTTAGCTGTCCTATGGTGCCTTGCGCCACGAAACATGACGGCACACCTATGCGATGTACCCTTACGTTCATGCCATGGTCGTTAAACCACCCTGTGACAACCGAGCCAAGCCCTCCGTCCACTGTACCATCTTCTACAGTGACCACATGCGAAAATTTCTTTCCCACCTCATCCAATATCGATTCATCGATGGGGCGCAGGAAAATCATATCATAATGAGCTACATGGCAGCCTTTTTCGCCAAGACCTTTTATAACGTCGGCTACGTCGTTGCCTATCGGCCCGAGCGACAACACTGCCACCTTGTCGCCATCTTTAAGTTTCTGTCCTCGACCGAGTGGCAATTCGTGCATTTCATTATGCCAATCCTTAAGTACACCACCTCCTCGCGGATAACGTATGGCAAAAGGTCCATATTTGCCCAATTGTGCAGTGTACATGAGATTGCGCAGATAATGCTCGTTGATAGGCGAACTTACGATGACATTTGGAATGCTTCCAAGATAGGCAAGATCAAAGATTCCGTGATGCGTAACACCGTCATCACCTACGAGGCCTGCACGGTCTATGCAAAATATCACCGGCAGTTTCTGTATTGCCACGTCGTGTATTATTTCATCGTATGCTCGTTGCAGGAATGTTGAATATATGCAGCAGAAAGGAATCAGCCCGTCCTTGGCCATGCCAGCCGAGAATGTCACCGCATGTTCCTCGGCTATGCCCACATCGAATGCCCTTTCCGGAATTGCATCAAACAAAAAGCTCATAGAGCATCCTGTCGACATGGCAGCAGTAATCCCTACGATTTTTTCATTCTTGCGAGCAAGCTCTACAATTGTCTTGCCAAAAACATCCTGATATTTCAAAGGCTTTCCACTCGCATCCTCTACAATGCGCTCGCCGGTTTCTTTATTAAACTTGCCCGGAGCATGCCACACCGTGGGATTCTCCTCGGCAGGCTTGTAGCCCTTGCCTTTACGAGTGCGCAAATGCAGCAACCTCGGTCCTTCCATGTCCTTAATGTCTTTCAACACCCTTACGATACGCTCTACGTCATGACCGTCAAACGGCCCGAAATAACGAATGTCGAGGCCTTCAAACACATTCTGCTGGTTTGAAAGCAATGCTTTCACGCTATTATTAAATCTCAAAATCAGATTTTTGTGCTTTTCATCTATCAGATGCAGCCTCTTCAAAAATTTGTAGACTTTATAGCGCAAAGCGTTATAGGCCTTCGACGTATTGAGGTGAGTCATGTATTTGTTAAGCGCACCAACATTCTGGTCTATTGCCATATCGTTGTCATTCAATATGATAAGCAGGTTACCACTGGACAACGATGCATTATTAAGGCCTTCGAACGCAAGTCCGCCACTAATTGACGCATCTCCTATCACGGCAACTACGTTCCGGCGTTTGGCATCATGGTTCAATTTTGAAGCGACAGCCATTCCCAGTGCTGCCGATATGGAATTGGAAGCATGTCCTGCTATGAACGAATCATATTCACTTTCAGCCGGATTTGGAAATCCGCTGATTCCGCCAAATTTTCGGTTAGTGTCAAATTTGTCCCTGCGACCAGTGAGAATCTTATGACAATAAGCCTGATGCCCTACATCCCACACAATACGGTCATAAGGCGTGTCAAAAACATAATGCAATGCAACGGTCAGCTCCACCGTACCCATATTGGACGCAAAATGCCCGGGATTGCGCGACAATGTGTCGACAAGGAATCGCCTCAATTCAGCACACACATCGGGCAATGACTCAACCGGCAACCGACGCAAATCGGCCGGACTGTCAATCCTCGACAATAACGGATATTCTGGCTCTATATTAAAATTAGACACTTTATTATCTCCGATTTATTCCTACAATTATTCTTTTTTGTCTGCTTCTCATAACTATTCTTATAAAAAGCTTCCATGCCACAGGCAATTGCCGCAGTCACCGTTTTATGTACTTCTTATATAACGGCACAAACACCACTATCCCCGATGCAACAATTGAAAAAACAACCATAAAGTCTATTTTCTCAACCCTTGACAACAGCAGATAACAGAGTGCCAGCCAAAGCAAAACGATGCATGAAAAACGAAATATTTGATATTTAGTCATTTCCTATCGACAATGCGTTAAAATCATAATTGCCTCTAATCAGCAGTGCAAATATAGTGAAAGTCGAGCGCAATGTGAAAAATGAGCTTGCTTATTTTTTACACTGCCGAGACGCATCCCATATTATCAAAATATAGCGAAAGGTGAATGCAGAGACAAACAAAAAACAACGTTTTTATGTTTGGCTATGCTGAACCGAATCATATATTATCCAAATATATCGAAGTCGAGCGGGCTTTCATGCCACCAATTAAAAAAACGGCATTAGGGATTTCCCCGATGCCGTTGAGTAGAGATAGTATTTTTTTGTGATGGTGTTTTTAGTACTGTTCTTTTTCGTTGGGGAAGTCTCCACTTTTCACGTCGTTGATGTAGCTTCCCACGGCTTCAATGATTGTCGAGCCGATTGAAGCATATCGGCGCAGGAATCGAGGAGAGAATCCCATGTTTATTCCCAGCATGTCGTGCATGACAAGTACTTGACCGTCAACACCTCCACCGGCACCGATTCCGATTACCGGGATTGTGAGTTCATCGGCAACGCGCTTTGCGAGGGTTGCAGGAATTTTTTCCAAAACCAAGGCAAAGCATCCTATCTCTTCAAGCAGATGAGCGTCGTTGATGAGCTTCTGTGCTTCGGCCTCTTCGCGAGCCCTTACGGTGTAAGTGCCAAACTTGTTGATTGATTGTGGAGTAAGCCCGAGATGACCCATTACAGGAATTCCGGCACACAATATTTTTTCAATTGATTCGCGTATTTCAGCACCACCTTCGAGCTTTAGGCAGTCGGCATGAGTTTCTTTCATAATCCTTACGGCCGACGAGAATGCTTCCATCGGGTTGCCTTGGTAGGTGCCGAAAGGCATGTCAACTACGACGAGAGCACGCTTTACGGCTTTCACGACCGACTTGCCATGATAAATCATCTGGTCGAGGGTAATAGGCAAAGTGGTTATGTTGCCGGCCATGACATTTGAGGCCGAGTCGCCGACAAGAATTACGTCCATTCCCGCTTCGTCAATCAATTTAGCCATCGAATAATCGTAGGCTGTAAGCATTGAGATTTTTTCACCTCGCTGCTTCATCTCGATGAGGCGGTGGGTGGTTACTTTTCTTTTGTCTTCTGCAGAGTAGGTCGACATATATTAGTTTTCGATTTTAATAGTCGGGCAAAGGTAATATAAATAGTTGAGAAATACGAACAAAATCAATAAAATGGCATTTTGCCGGGTGTGCGTATTATTTGTTTTCTTGTGATTTTATCGCTGCGAGGTTGCGCTTAAGCCCGTCGAGGCGCGTGCGTCGCACTGCGCTGTGACCGAACAGGCGGCGGAAATCTCCCGGGGTCATCTGTTCAATTTTTTCCATGTCGAGCTCCATGAATTCGGGCGAAGGTGCAAATTCGGATATTGCGGTGGCAACTGCGTTGGCGTTGTGAGGGCATACGAGCTGGCATGTGTCGCATCCGTAGACGCGGTTGCCTATTTTCTCGGCTACCCATTCGGGTAATTGACCGCGACATTCAATTAGTTGGCATGACAGACAACGTCGGGCATCGAGTGGCAATCCGCCGTGCAGTGCGCCTCCGGGGCAAGACTTTTCGCACCAATGGCAATCGCCGCATGTGAGCGAGCAAGGCTTGTCGGGCTTTAGCGGCAATGTGGTTACGAGCTCGCCAAGGAAGAAAAAAGAGCCTTTGCCCGGAATGATGAGCATGTTGTTGCGCCCAGTGAACCCTATTCCTGCTTGTTGCGCCCAATATCGTTCCCTTATCGGAGCCGTGTCGACGCAAGGACGGCTTTCGTGTCCGGTCAGTTCTTTTATGAAAGCGGCAAGTTCAAACAGGCGTTTTTTCACGACTTCATGGTAATCGCGGCCGTAGGCGTAAAGGGAGAATTGTGGGACATCGGGATGTTGCCTTGCCAAAGGCATGTAGTTGATGGCGACGCTTATAACTGTTTGTGCCCCGTCGAGCAGCAGACGAGGGTCGTTGCGCACATCCATGTAGCGTGCGGCATATTCCATGCAATCATTATGCCCACCGGCTATCCAATTGTCGTAGCTCAGCACGGCATTGTCGTCTACTCGACATGCCCGAGCCATGCCGCATGCGTCAAATCCGAGCCTGCGAGCGCAATTCTTTATCTCGGTTTTTATGTCGGGCTTGTCAAGGCTCGATGATAGGGGCAAATCCATAACCGTTCTCTTTAAGCCATTCGATTGCTCGTGGAAGGGCATATTTCATATTGGCCTCGGCTTTTAAAGAGTCGTGGAACACAATTATAGAGCCTTTCCGCGCATATTTCTTAACATTGTTCAACACTTGTTCGCCGGTCAGTTTTTTGTTGTAATCACGGGTGACAAGGTCATACATTATGATGTTGAAGTGGTCTTTCAACAATTTTGCCGTGCCCCACCGCATTATCCCGTGGGGAGGTCTGAAGAGTGTGGTGCCTATGAGTTCTTGGGCTTCCTTCACATTGCGCAGATAGGTGCGAGTGGTTACCATCGAGCTTTGCATGTGGCTCATGGTGTGGTTGCCGACGCTGTGACCGCGACGTTTTATTTCTTCAAACAGTCCTGGATTGCGCAATATGTTTTCTCCGACGCAGAAAAATGTGGCTTTGACACTGTATTTGTCGAGGATGTCGAGTACCCATGGAGTGACTTCTGGTATAGGGCCGTCGTCGAACGTGAGATACACTACTTTCTCTTTTTTGTTGATTCTCCAGATTGCCTCGGGGAAAAACATGCGATAAGGCAGAGGCGGGCGTTCTATGAGCATGATAAAATGAAAAAGCTTGGTTGATAAAAAATGACGTGTGCCACTGTGGTGTTTCAACCTGTTGTGGCACACGGCTTTATTTGGTTATGTGAGATATTTAACCTCCATATTGTTCTTGATAGGCTTTCATGAATTGCATTTGCCGCTCAAAGTTCACGCCTTGTGCTTGTATGCTTTCGAGCAGTGCTTGAGCCTCCTCGTCGGAGGAAATGATGCCGTACATGTTAATCAAGTCCATCAAGTAGTGCTGGTCGATGTACTGGTCGTTGTATGACAAGCGACGATAATCGGCATTGTCGAGCGACTGGTAGAAAATGATATAATCGGCATATCGCTTGATTTCGCTTTCCAGCAAAGCTTTTGCCTTTGCGGTGTCTTCGTCCGACCCACAGTCTTCGCCCAGCAGTGCATAGGCTTGAGCTATGCGTTGACCCATTTGAATTGAATAAGGCACAGCCTTGGCCGGCAATTTTTCTTCCATCAAGTTCAAGATGACACGCGCCTTGTCATATTTTTTCTCGTCGATTAGTTGCAAGGCGAGGTCGGTCATTGTGGAGCGCGTAGTCGTCACCATGCGTTGGATAGTTTCATCCCAATACTTGTCGCCATTTTTATCCTCGTCGATTCCAGCCCAACGGAATTTTGTTGTCACGATGTCATACATTTTTTCGGTGTCGGGCATTATTGTCGATTCGGTGTTTGTCGAGGTTCGGATAGGTGTCAATTGATAGGCCATACCCGTACATTGCATATATGGATGCAGGCCGATATAGTACTCGGCAGGAACCGTCATTGCAAAGTATATGGGGCGTTTCCAGCCTTCTTCGATGCTCGAAGCTATGATGTCGAGAGTCATGACCTTGCTTGAGCTCATGGCCATGTCGCGAGCTGTGTAATGGTCTTTCAAGACGTTGCAGTCTATGTATTCGGCTATGGCCGAAGCACGTTCGGGACTTACTATGCCTGCGTTTACTACAGCTTGCGAGTCGACAGGAATGTACATTATCGGATATTTCATTTCGGGCAATCCGAACTCGTTGTTCTTGAAGTCGTTTGAGTATAATTGCCTTAACGAGGTCAATACAGGCACGGCCATCGTGTCGGGGTTGATGAAGTAGTTGTACTGCCGTTCGTCATAGGCAAATGTGGACTGGTCGGCCTGCATTGGCAGTGGTGCCGATTCATAGGCCGGACGCATCATTTGGTCGATGTACCAGTCGGTCGACAAGTAGGACAGGTTTACTACGCGCACGTCGGTGCGGTATCCTTCCACTTCCTGGCAATACCACAACGGGAATGTGTCGTTGTCACCGTTGGTGAATATGATTCCGTTTTGTCCGATGCTCGACAGGTAGTTCATGCCGAAGTCGCGTGCCGGGTATCGTCCTGAGCGGTCATGGTCGTCCCACGTTTGGCTCACCATCTGCAATGGCACTGCCAAACCTACCAGACATGTAACGACGGCTGTTGCAAGAGCTTTCTTGCCGGTGTATTGCGCGTCGATGTCGTCTATTTGTGGGGCAGCAGCCTTGGCTGCGATGTTCTTGGCCTTGCGGTTGATGATGGCCATTACGAGTTTCCACAGGCCTGCGACACCCATTCCTACCCATATTGCATAGGCATAGAATGAACCGGCAAATGCGTAATCACGTTCGCGTGGCTGATTGGGAGTCTGGTTGAGGTATATCACAATGGCTATGCCTGTCATGAAGAACAAGAAGAATATCACCCAGAACTGTTCAATGCCGCGACGGTCGGCATAGGCTTGCCACAACAGGCCTATTATGCCGAGAATCAATGGCAGCATGTAGAACACGTTATGTCCTTTGTTACCGGTCGATAGGTCGTCGGGCAGCAGCGACTGGTTGCCCAAGCGGGGATTGTCAATGAACGGTATGCCCGAAATCCAGTTTCCGTGGGTGATTTCGCCGTTTCCTTGAATGTCGTTCTGGCGGCCAGCAAAGTTCCACATGAAATACCTCCAGTACATGTAATTGAGCTGGTAGTCTATGAAGAACTGCAAGTTCTCAAGCATCGTGGGCTTTATTTTTGTTTCAGTCTTTATCGGGTTACCGTTTCGATCGACTTGTACCGTGGCGTTGACTTGGGTGCCTTTAACTCCCACCCATTCGTTGTATTGCGAGGCATGTGCTCCGCTATACATGCGAGGGAACAGCATTTTCATTTCGGGAGAAGTCTCGTAGTCGTCATCCGTTCCGGTTTGTATGTATCGGTCGGGCTGGTCGGGCGAGGTCTTTACCTCTTTTGCATAAAGGGCTTTGCCTTTGAAGGCAAGAGGCTTCATCGTTCCGTTTGGCTGCTCTTGGTATACTATTGACGAGTTATATGTTTGTCCGTACAGCAAAGGCCGGTCGCCATATTGCTCGCGGTTGAGGTAGCTGCCAAGGGCAAAGACGTTGTCGGGCGAATTCTGGTCCATAGGCGTTTGAGCCGATGAACGTATGAGAATCAGCGCATAAGAAGAGTAGCCGATGAAAATGACCAATATGCTGAGTGCGGTGATTGTGAATATGCGCACCGGCACATGCTTGCATTTGGAGAACAAGTAATAGGCGAGAGCGAGGATGAGAATAACCGGTATGAACCATCCGTCGCCTATGAAAAGCATTCCCGACAGGAATATGCTCACGAAGAATGCCACCTTGATGCGCATGGCATTTTGTTGCTTGTATAGCTCGTAAAGGCACCAGATGAACGATGCCACTACAGCTATTGCATATATTAGCACGCCGGTATTGAAGCCCATTCCAAGGGTGTTGACACAGAATAATTCAATGGCTTGCGCTGTTTCGACAAAGCCCGGTACAAGTCCGTAAAGGATGAGGACTATTATGCCGAATGAAACGAGCAGTGCCAGCAAAGAGCCTTTTACCGAGGTGTTTTTGAATTTCTTGTAATAGAACACGAGTACGATTGCCGGTATGCACAACAGGTTGAGCAAGTGCACGGCAATTGATACTCCTATCACATAGGCGATTAATATCAAGTATCGGTCGCTATGCGGCTCGTCGGCACGGTTTTCCCATTTCAGTATAAGCCAGAACACAAGTGCGGTACAGAACGATGAGAATGCATATACCTCGCCTTCTACTGCCGAGAACCAGAATGTGTCGCTCCAAGTGTAAACGAGCGAGCCTGCTATGCCGCTACCGAAGATGAGAAGCATCTGGGCGAGAGTCATTTCGGTTGCTTCGTCCCTGACGAGCAATCTTTTAACCAAGTGCGTTATAGTCCAGAACAATAGCAAGATGGTGCCTGCGCTGAGTAGTGCCGACATTGAGTTGACGCAGATGGCCACTGTCGACGGGTCGGAGCTGAAGTTTATGGCAAATCTTGCCGCAAGCATGAATATAGGGTTGCCGGGCGGGTGCCCTACTTCGAGTTTGTATCCTTGCGAGATAAATTCACCGCAGTCCCAAAAGCTTGCAGTGGGTTCCATCGTTAGCAAGTAGGTGATTGCGGCTACGGCAAACATAAGCCATCCGATGGAATTGTTCAGAATGTTGTATCTTTTCATGTCCTTTCTTGATACTATTTCTTAATCATACGTCAAATAATCTGCAAATATAGTGCATTATGTTTAGCTTTAAGAGCATGATTCTTATTATTTAGGCTTTTTTACAGCTTTGACCACACGGGAACTGGAAGACAAACAACATTATGAGCCTCTTTTCATGAATTAAGCGAGGCATTAAAAGCAGGTCCATTTACATGTCAGAGCATTTGTCAGTTGTGACAGGTGAAAGAAAAGGCGGAACTGACCTGTCCCAGTTGTACATCGTTTTCGTCGAATACGGCTGTATAGACTTTCACAGTGGCTGACCCACTTCCCAAGTGTAACTCTTTCAACGGAATGAATATTTCAAAGTCGGTATATTTTGAATTATCGTATTGTGGCGTGTAGTATTCTCCTGATGATACATACCCTTCGATAGAGCGATATTTCCCATTGAGATCTTTTATGGGACTGGCGTCTTCATGAAGAAAGTAGGCAGCTATCATCCCTCTTTTCCCTTTCATGCCTTTCACTGTGAACGTTGCTAATACTTTCACGCCTTTTTCTCCGTTTTTATACACGTCAGGCTTTATTTTCAAGTAGTGTATATTGGCAAATTTTGCTATTGGAGCCGAAGAACTTGCCGAGCCGCTATTGCTACTGCCGGAATTGAAATGTTCGGCCATCGCTTGGAGTGTGCGAGCACTTGCAAATGACTCAAAAGTGTATTTCAACTGCGTGTCGGGGTCGTCACCGTATGTCAATTGTATTTTGTGTATGTTTTCATTAAGCAGGGCTTTGAACGCTTGTACAGCCACGTCTACTATCAGCGTTTCCTCGGCATAGTATGGTTCTTCATTGCAAACGTAGTTTTCCTCGGGCGAAAAGCATCGTCCTGAAATGGTTACGCCGTCGGCCAGTTCTATCTTTATGTAGTGGCTTTTCTTTGACTTGGAGAAAGGTTCAAACTGGTAATTGAGCAGCCCGAACAATGCTGCCGATGACGAGTCTTCAAATCCTGTTTCAAAGAAATGGGTAATTCGCAATCTTAGAAACTCTGTTTTTGTGCCCAATATATTCTGCTCGCTGTAGATGAGAGCGCAAAAATACTCGTCGTCGGCTGTCGACTCCAAGGCTTTTATATCTTTCTTCATCACACACCACTCTGTCCCGTCGGCTTCCTTTTTCACGTCAAATTCATATGGATCCGGTAAAAATATAAAATTGGCCGAAGACTGTAAATTGCACATCGATTCCATGATAATGGCCAAAATCAACAATAATCGCTTCATGATAAATAGGTTTTATGTTAAGATTGTACTACAAATGTAGTGAATCCACATTAACATTTCAAGCGATATGCAATAATTGTTCTATTTGAATCATGCAAATAGAATAATTCGGATGGAATAATTGTAAAACCGGTAAAGGATTTATTCCGAAATAAACAGGAGGGAAACTGACATTAGGAACTAAACTATGTTTTCAAAGTAGAAAAGAATCCGACAGATGCGGCAAACAGATCCCAGACTCGCGTATATTTTTTAGGATCGTCCGGTTAGTTTCTGACGAAAAGTGTCAATTCTGTTACTTTATTAATAATAGAATGCGACATGATATGCAATGAAGTAACTTAAAAAATATGAACTGCTTTTAATGTCTAACGCTCTACTTATACTGCGAAATCGAAAGTCAGTTGTCGTTCTGGGGGTTGTTTCCTAATATTCTTTGTGCGAGAAACTGAAATGATGTCGGTTATCGTTTCATTGAGACGGGTCATATCAAATGCTTGGTATGCCTCCAGTAATTGATCTGCCAATAATTCCTCGACAGCATTCACATCAGGCATTACAAGTTTTCGTAGATATTGGCTTTGCCAACGAGGATATCCACCGTTCATGCAATTTGTGATGCGGAGAAGTTGCTGCTTGACATAATCTGACATCAGCATTGCGCTGAGCAACTGAAGCTGGCGCAATGAACCGCCGGTTACATAGTACAGGTTGTGTTGTGGATAAAACTGTCCGTCATCAACAAAGATGAACTGATTCCCTGAAATATCGGGAAGAAGTACCTTTGGCGAGTCCTTCAGTGAAGGAACAATCCTGTCGATCGTCTTGTACCACTTTCCGGGATTCTTCTTGGCCACATGGCGTTTTAATAACGCCTCACGATGAGAGATAAGATATTCGGCCGCTTGTGGATACTCCTCAAGGTTGATAAGGTCGCCATTAGGTTTGTACGGATTCAGGAGATATTGTCCCGACCATTGCAAGCGGTTGCCCGACACATCTCTGGCGTTTATTGTGGGAATGAGAAGATCCTTTTCAACCTTTGATGGAAGATCCCTTGCAATGAATATTGAATCTGCGCCTGTCGCGACCCCGATACCTACCACAAACCCCATTTCTTCAATAGTTACCAAGGTTCCGTCATTCTGCACGCCGTTAAAAACGCTACTCCAATCGGATGATACAGGTGCGGGAAGCTGTATTCCGGCATCTTTTCCCAACTGTGAAATGGATGTAAGATCTGAAAAGCAGAACGCGGAGCCAGACTTTGCTTTTGAAATGAGCGTGATTGCAGGATATGCCAACACATCTTCTTGGAAAGCGTCATGCGCTTTCTCCAGAGAAATGATTGATTCCAGTCGGAAGAATTGGGAAATCCATCCCCTCAGTTTTTTCCCATACTCATTTTTGAGCCAACGATTGGAACAGATGAAGCAATGACGTCCTCCGGGATTCAATAATGCCAATGTTTTCTCAAAGAAAAGGATGTAGAGGTCTGTCCTGTAGTGGAATGTATGGAACTGTCGTTTGTAATCAGACAGGAATTCAGGTGGTATCTGTTCATAACGTATGTAAGGCGGATTGCCGACTACGATGTCAAATAATCGGATATTGGGAGCTGCCAGGAAATCAGCCTGACGGATATTGTCGTCAGAAAGAAGAGAAAATCCCTGTTCTGCAATACGACTACGGCAGTATGCTATTTTTGTTTCATCGATATCAAAGGCAAACACATTGTTCCGGTACGCAGTCTGGAAATCAAAACCGAATCTTAAGGACGATTCTCGAAGACGTCGGAGGATTTCGATGACGAATTCTCCTTCCCCACAGGAAGGTTCGAGAACACTCGTGTCCCGTAAATCCTTATCTGATGTATAGCCTGCAAGATCCAGCATATATGATACAACCTTCGGAGACGTAAATACATCCCCGTGCTGACCACCGGAGCGGCGTGAGCCATATATGTTATTGCTGGAACTCATTGAGATTGCCTATCAAATGACCGATGAATGAACTGATGAATTTTTCTATAGAGGTGTCGTCCGAAACATTTTCATAATGGTCTGAGTCGCTGGTGCAAACCAGTGCAGCCATGGAATAATGTCTTTCAAGCATTAGTTTTTGGCAAAGTATCCGGTAACGATCCAAATAGCTGGCGGTTTTGAATTCGGGGAGTACAGGATAATGAGGTTCGTTGTTGTGCACAGGATTGATTGAGCCTTCGTCTTTGCCAACGACAGTAAGATAGCCAATCCACGGAGCTGACTGCCCAGGAAATTGATTCTCACGGAATGCCGTCCAAAGATCAACGGCAGATCCGATTGATTCTTCTGCCCGGTTATTGAAGTTGTTACCGTATGAGCCAATTTGGGATTTCAGTTCAATGGCAGCAATCAGTTTATTATTCGGGGTAATAATCAGGAAGTCCCAGTTTTTGGAAGAACGGAAATATCCCGGTAGGTAGGCATGGTTGGTGTAGATGCACGTTTCGGGTATTCCTTGCTCAACAGCAAGCGTCTTGAGCAAGGCCGCAAATGCGTCCAATTGTTTGCCTCCAACAACGGCACCTCGGTTGGAAGAATCTCCACTGGCTGTCTGTTGCTTTTGTTTGGTCTCCCAAAAAGACTTGATTGCAGCTTTAATCAGAGAGTCATGATTGTTTCTTTTCATAACTATACCATTAGCCGAAACAAAGATAAGAAATGTTATTGATATTTTGTCAACAAGTGGATTCTTCTGTATGTGGACTGCGACAATATAATTATTTTATTTGAATAATGCATTTGGAATAATTGCAGCGGCATGGCACTTATGGTGCTATTTAAGTGACTGTTTCAAATAGGGCATAAGGGTCTCTGCATAACGCATGAATCCGAGGTCGGTCATGTGTACTCCGTCCACGGTTCCCTCATGATCCGGGCCTATGGCCGATTTTCCCATGTCGCAGTCGGCGTAGAGGTCGATGTATCTTATGTTCTTGAATCCTTCTTTGCGTAGCTTGTTGCAAAATTCTTTCCAAAGGGTGTTCTCTTTTGCAGCATCTTCGCGGAACTGCACATCGAGCCAATGGTAGGGGTAGCAGTAATTTGAGAGCATAAGAATCGGGGTCTGCGGATTGGCCTCTGCTATCGTCCGTATGAAATATTCGGTACTGTCGCGCACGATGTCATAATTGCAGTTGGCCAGACAGTCTATCACATAAACCGATGCCGGGACTTTCGCAATTTCATCGGCCATGATTTTATCCATTCTCCCGTTTCCGCTGAATCCGAGGTTTATTGTCTGGCGGTGCAACCGTCTTTCAAAAATCGATGTATATGACATTCCCGGGCGTGTAGCACAGCCACCCTGTGTTACGCTTGTCCCGTAAAATAGTATTGCCCCTTCGGCCGGGTTTACGGATGAGGTGGGAAGCAGATCAGGATTTTCAGGCATCATGATGGATGCAGTGCTGTCTATGCCTATCTTGAGGCTTATTACTCCGTCGTAAAGTGGCAGATACATAAGATATTCCCTCATTTGGCCGTCCATTTTTCTTATAAATATATTCATGGATTCTTTTCCGTTAGGCTGGGCTGTGCCTGCAAAATGCCATTCGTTGTCTTCTCCCATGGCATACAAATCCAATCCTTTTATTCCGGTAGCCGCCATGTGAGGCATGGAAAAATTGTTGAGCAGTATCCATTTTGCTCCTATGCATTTTGAGTCGCTCCTGAAGCGGACGGCAATGCCCGAGGAATTTTGCCCCAAATCCCATACAGCTTTCCTTACGCTGTTTTGAATTGATGCCGAAAGGCGTGTATAGTAACCGTCGGATACGGTGTCATTTATTCTCATGCAATCTGCAAATCCTCGGCCTATTATAGGCAAATTGAGCTCTTTTACGTCATAATATTTGAGTTCGGACGCTTTTTGTCCTGAGGCTTCAAATGGAACAATAAGAATAGCCAATATCATGATTATACATTGCAGGGATTTCATTTTTGCCAATTTCTTGTGAATTTTTAGTTTTGTCGTGTCTGTCATGATACTATGTTTTTTTAATCAAGTGTCAAATAATTTACAAATTTAGCGCATTGTGTCTAATTTTGGATACAATTTATTTAGTCCGTAACGGGCGATGCCGGTCATTATGGCTATTATACGTAATGGCAGGATTTATCCCGAAGAACACAGGCGGAAGTTTGACATTAAGAATGATGTATTCAAAGTGGAAAAGAATCCGACCGATAACAGCAAACTGATGCTGACCATAAACAGATAACCGATTGGCGAATAGTTCAAAGAGCAATGTGAGAAACTTCGGCAAGGTTTGCGACAACCAGCAGAAGAGCCAAGAAAAAGTAGAGGAATGAAGCTGTAAACCATCTATATTGCTGAATCA
>CAJLMA010000009.1 GCA_905207705.1 uncultured Prevotellaceae bacterium | reverse complement strand
CCAACGACCCCGAGATTACAAATCACGTGCTCTGGCCAACTGAGCTAAAGAGGCATTTCCTTGTTTTGCCATCCGCTTCATCACAGAAGTTGGGAGCGGAAAGCGGTTGCAAAGTTACGCATATTTTTTTAACCACAAAATATTTGCGAACTATTTTTCAAAAATATTTTGTTCTTATCTTTCATTCCACAATACATATGCGCACTAAAGGCGAGGGTAATAAGCTGTTTTACAACAGATAAAAAAGGGCAACGATGCAATTATATCAAGTTTTAACTGCGCCGCTGCCCTTTATCAATATTTAGTTTAGAGACTAACGTGCGTTATTTGTTCTTGTCAAGTTTCTCAAGCTGGCGTTCCAATGCGTCAAGACACAAATCCACAGCTTCTTCAAACGTGTCGGCAATCTTCGAGGCAAACAAGTCCTCACTATTAGGTATAGTCAATTTTATCCCGGCTTCCTTGTTCATTGAAGTCTCCGGCTTGACAACCTTTAATGTCACATTGAATTCTGTCACCTCTTCGTGACGACGTGCAAGTTTTTGGGCTTTTTTATTGATGAACTCTTCAAGTTTAACCGTTGCGTCAAAATGAATAGATTTAATCTTTACTTCCATAATGTACCTCCTTTTTTAGAGCCCTGGGATGGGCATGTTTGTAATTAGTTTTAAGTTCACTAAATGTGATATGAGTATAAACTTGCGTTGCTGCGAGCGATTCATGACCCAGCAGCTCCTTTACGCTGTTCAGCTCAGCCCCGTTGTTGAGCATGGCCGAAGCAAACGTATGCCTCAACACATGCGGACTCAACTTCCGGCCGCTACCCGCTGCCGCCAACCGGTCATGCACCACCTTGTACACAAGCGACGCATACAATTCATCCCCGTTTTCTCTCACAAAGAACCTCTCTGGTCTTTCAAGCCCGGTAGTTTCCATTCTCAACCGGCGATAAGCCTCTATCGCATCGGCAAGTTCCCGGCCAAACGGCACCACTCGTTCCTTGTTTCGCTTTCCCAATACTTTCAGTTCTTGCTTAGCCACATCGACATCCACGTCTTTCAATCCAATCAGCTCGGCCCGTCTAATACCGGTTTCATACAGCATCATAACAATCAGCCTGTCGCGTACAGCCTTGAAATCGGTCTCGTCTACGTCGCTATCAAGCAATTCATCCATCACTTCCACCCTGACATAAGATGGAAGAGGCTTCTTGAACTTGGCAAGTTCAAGCTCGGCGGCAGGATTGGCCTTTACAAGCCCTCGCTTCACCAAGAACCTGAAAAACGCCCTTGCAGCCTGCTCTTTCCTTCTTATAGAACGAGCTTTTATGCCATGTGTGTCCAAATCGACGACCCAAGCCCTTAAATCATTTGTCGTAACACTTATCGGGTCAAAGTCTTCTTCATCGGGCGACAAAAACTGTTGAAGCTGCTTCAAGTCTTGCCTATAAGCCGAAACGGTACAAGCTGAAAGATTCAACTCATACCGCATATACTTTAGAAAGTCATCCACGAGCTTCATATCGGGTTATTTTCATTGCTTTGGTACGAATATAAGAATTTATTTCAACCAATCCAAAATTTAACCGCGTTTTTTCTCTTGTTTTTTTGATTATTAACCGGCATTAAACAAGTCGCTACACACCAATCCACGCAAATAAAACTCGAGCCGCACAAACAACTGTAATACGACAGATAAAACTTACTGTTGCGAAGATTCTATCTCGGCAAGGATTTTTTTCAACTCTTCGTCGGTAGCCTGCAATTTCGACTTGCAAAACTTTAGCAACTCCAACGAACGTGAAGTGAGCGCCGACAGGTTGTCGATGCTGCACGAGTCGCTCTGCATCTCCCTTACTATTTTCTCCAATTCGGCAATTGCAGCCGAATAAGTCATTTTCTTCTCTTCTTCCATAAAAATTGATATGATATTATTGTTTCATTCCTTTATTTATTCTCTGCAATTTCGTCAATTGTCGAACCAAACGAGCCGTCGGCAAGCCGTACCGACACCTTATCTCCTTTTCTCAAATTTCCAACCTTTGCAACCGCATTGCCATTGATTCTCACTATTGAATAACCTCGACGCAAAGTTGACATCGGCGACAATATCTCCACTTTGTCATGCAACGTGTCTACACGCTGCCGTTCTCTTGCCATTACCTGCTTCTCGGCCTGCAATATGGCCTGTCCGAAAGACTTCAGCCTCTCGCCCGACCCCACTATGCGGCCATGAACGGCAACAGGGAGCGTCCGCAATATCGATTCAAGTCTTGACATGCTCGATGAAAGTTTGTTGGTCACAAGCAGCGGTATGTTGCCTGAATAATAGCTTAATTGCTGCGTCGCGCTGTTAACATATTCATTTGCCAATCTGGCTATTACGTCGGCATAGCCCGAAATTCTGTCAAGTTCCCCTACTCCTCGCCCTATCAGCCACTCGGCAGCCGCAGTCGGGGTCTTCACCCTCACTCCAGCCACATAGTCAAGAACCGTCACGTCCCTGTCATGGCCTATGCCGACAATCACGGGCAACGGGAACTGCGCCACATGCGAGGCAAGCGTGTAGTCGTCGAACGAATTCAAATCGGATGTCGAACCGCCTCCTCTTATGATTACGACGCAATCAAACACATCAAGGTTGTCATTTATGCGATCCAACGCTGCGAGTATCGTCGAGGCTGTGTAAGCTCCTTGCATCGTTGCCGGAAACAGGCATGTGTAATACTTCAATCCGTATGCATTGTTATGCAACTGGTTCATGAAATCGCCATAACCGGCCGCACCGGGAGCCGACACGACTGCTATGCGCTGCATCAACGACGGCAACGGCAACTGCTTGTTCATGTCCAATATCCCTTCTTGCTTCAAGCGCGCCAGTATCTCGCGTCGCAGCCGCTCCATGTCGCCAAGCGTGTAGGAAGGGTCTATGTCGGTTATGATTACCGACAACCCATATTGCTCGTGATAATTCACGCTTGCCTCCACCATCACCTTAAGCCCGCTTTTCAAGTCTTGACCTGTCGCAGCGAGGAACTTTGCCCTTATCTCATGCACACGACTCGCCCATATTATGCCCCTGACTTTGGCCACCGTGGCTCCTGTCGCATTTTTCTCGACAAGCTCAAGATAGCAATGGCCTCCACGAAATGCCACGTCGCTCAAGTCGGCCACAATCCAGCAGTTCTGCACCAATGAATTGGTAAGCAACCGCTTTATGCGATTATTAAACTCATGAAGCGATATAGCTTTTGTTCCTTGTAATTCCATCTATAATTACATAGTTGAATTAAACCGTAAAAAAATAGTGTTGTCACATTCCTGGATACAGGAATAGTGCAGCACAACCAATCTCAACCAAGATACAATATTCGGCAAAATTTGTCGAAAAAACAAGCAAAAGGGAACTTAACCGACGTTTTTACCACCTTTTCCGTCTCGACACATGTCATATCCATTTATTATGAGTATCTTTGCACAATCTTTTACACAGCCGCATGATGGCTGCATTACATTCATTTTCAACATTAAGAATTTAAACAACCCGATATGGCACTTCAATGTGGTATAGTAGGTCTGCCCAATGTTGGCAAATCGACCTTGTTCAACTGCCTTTCAAATGCTAAGGCTCAATCAGCAAACTTCCCTTTCTGCACCATAGAACCAAACGTTGGCGTGATAACCGTGCCCGATGAACGACTCAACAAGCTCGCCGAGATTGTTCACCCTCAAAAAATAGTGCCCACAACCGTTGAAATAGTGGACATCGCAGGATTGGTAAAAGGCGCATCCAAAGGCGAAGGTCTCGGCAACAAGTTCCTTGCAAACATCAGGGAAACCGATGCCATAATACATGTGTTGCGCTGCTTTGACGACGACAACATCACTCATGTTGACGGCTCGGTCGACCCGGTACGCGACAAGGAAATCATCGATTACGAATTGCAACTGAAAGACCTTGAAACAATCGACAGCCGAATTGCAAAAGTTCAAAAACAGGCTCAAACGGGCGGTGACAAAAATGCAAAAATACAATATGAGGTATTAAGCCGCTACAAGAAAGCCCTCGAGCAAGGCAAAGCCGCACGCACAGTCTCTTTTGAATCCAAGGATGAGCAAAAAATCGCCCATGACATGTTCCTGCTGACGAGCAAGCCTGTCCTTTACGTCTGCAACGTCGACGACAAGAGTGCCGTCAATGGCAATAAATATGTCGATATGGTAAGAGAGGCAGTAAAAGAGGAAAATGCCGAGATACTTATCGTCGCTGCCAAAATAGAATCAGAAATAGCCGAATTCGACTCTTACGAAGACAAGCAAATGTTCCTCGAGGAAATAGGGTTGGAGGAGTCGGGCGTTAACCGCCTCATCAAGGCTGCCTACAAGCTGCTCGACCTCGAAACATTCCTCACAGCAGGGCCTCAGGAAGTCAGGGCATGGACATTCCGCAAGGGAAGCAAGGCTCCGCAATGCGCCGGCGTGATACATAGCGATTTTGAAAAAGGTTTTATCCGTGCCGAAGTTATCAAATATGAGGATTACCTTGCATTAGGCAGTGAAGCTGCCGTCAAGGAAGCCGGTAAAATGTATGTCGAAGGAAAAGACTATATCGTCCAAGACGGCGACATAATGCACTTCCGCTTTAACGTGTAAGACTTGCATTACCAAGAAACTTTCGCCTTGCCCATGCAAGGCTTGATAAAATATAAAACGTGGCATGACGTGCAGGTCCATCCGTCATGCCACGTCATGTTTTACTTGTATTTGTAAACATATTATAGTACTTTTGTTTATATGCCCATATTCGACACATTGCACCTTGAAGGTGTAAACATATACATATGGAAGCTCGACGAATCTATCGACGAGCTTGTAGTGGCATGTCATGACCGAGGCATAGAACCTGATAGTAGTGCAATGGCATGTAAATCGACCAGTCGGAAACGGGAAAAATTGGCCGAACAATTATTGCTCCGAGAAATATTCCATGCTCCTGTCAAGCTTGAACACGATGCAAACGGTGCTCCGCTAATCAACATTCACGGCATTTCAATATCGATAAGCCACACCGCCGGCTGGCTGTGCATGGCATTTACGAATAGCCATCGCTATATGGGAATCGACATTGAAGCATTTAACAAAAGAGTCCTCAACGTAAGGCAAAAATTCCTCAACGACTACGAGCTGGCGTGGATTCCATCTGAAGACATAACAGCCAACATGCTGGCATGGACGGCAAAAGAAGCCATATACAAGGCCAACTTAACTCCAGGCACAAGTCTCGCCGGAGGAATTAACCTTGACCGTTTCGCCATATCAAGCGACATGCCGATAAGATACAAAGGGCATGTCATCGCCTTGAACCGTACATTCTCCGTAGCTTCGGAATGTAGGGATAATTTCATTTTATCTCTTGCAATTCTTGAATAAGAACTAATAATAAAATATCTACAGATGAACATTCAAAAAATTATCAAAAATCTGGCTGTAACGGCAATTGCCGGAATTGCCTGCACTCCTGCCGCCGATGCTTGCACAAGTCTTGTCGCCGGCAAGGATGCTACAGCCGACGGCTCGACACTTGTCACTTATGCAGCCGACTCCCATGTCCTCTACGGATTCCTGCAACACTTGCCTGCTGCCGACCATAAAAAAGGCGACATGCGTGAAGTACGCGAATGGGACACCAACAAGTTGCTTGGCTACATACCAGAAGTGTCTCACACCTACTCTGTTATAGGCAACATGAACGAGCACCAAGTGACAATTGTAGAATCAACATGGGGTGGGTATCCCGAACTTGTGGACACTACAGGAATAATCGATTACGGCAGTTTGATATACATCGCGTTGCAACGCAGCAAGACGGCTCGCGAAGCAATAAAAGTAATGACCGACCTTGTTGCCGAACATGGGTATTACAGCAGTGGAGAATCTTTCTCCATAGCCGACCCCGAGGAAGTCTGGATTATGGACATGATAGGCAAGGGCGGACATGAAAAGGGGGCCGTATGGGCTGCCATCCGCATCCCTGACGATTGCATTGCAGGCCATGCCAACTTCCCAAGAATACGCACAATACCGTTCGACGACAAAGAAAATTGCGTGTATTCTCCCGACATTGTCTCTTTTGCACGCAAAATGGGATACTACGAGGGCGATGACAAGGATTTTGATTTTGCAAAAGCCTACGCTCCCATCGACTTCAGTGCACTCCGAGGATGTGAAGCGCGTGTATGGGCTTATTTCAACCGCTTTGCAACCGGAATCGACCGTTACCTGCCATACATCAACGGCAAGAAAGGTGCAGAAATAATGCCTCTGTATATCAAACCCGACAAGAAAGTAGGCGTGCGCGACATGCAAAACATGATGCGCGACCACTTTGAAGGCACACCTTTCGACATGACACTTGACGCTGGAGCTACCGAATGGTGGGGAGTTCCTTACCGATACCGCCCGATGGATTTCGTCGTTGACAGTGTCACTTATTCACAAGAGCGTGCCATTGCAACACAACAGACTGGCTTTGTCCTCGTGTCGCAAATGCGTTCATGGCTTCCAGATGCCATAGGAGGAATCCACTGGTTTGGTGTCGATGATGCCAACACTGCCGTTTTCGTCCCAATGTACTGCTCGATGACCGAAGTGCCTCACAGCTACGATGTAGCAACGGGCGACATGTACACGCTGAACTGGGAATCGGCCTTTTGGGTCAACAACTGGGTTGCCAATCAAGCTTACAACCGCTATTCCTTGATGATTGGAGACATTCGAAAGGTGCAGAATGCCTTGGAAGACAAATTTGAAACAGAACTTCCGGCTCTTGAGCAACAAGCTCTTGAATTATACAAAAATTCGCCCGAAGAGGCTATTAAAATGCTCACCGGCTACTCGGTCGATGCTGCCGAATCGGCAACTCTGAGCTACAAACAATTGGGCGAATACCTTTTCGTTAAATTCCTTGACGGAAATGTCAAAAAAGAGAAAGATGGCAAATTCTTGCGCAACAAGGACGGATATCCCGAAAATCCCGACTTCCCGGGATACACTCCCGAATACTACCGTTCGGTTGTACGCTCGTCGGGCGATCGCCTCAAAGTAATACAACCCGAAAAATAATCCTTTGCGGAATTCATAAAGAAATGACGTGCGCTATTCGTGGTGCACGTCATTTCTTTATCATAGCCGGCATAAGCATTCACACGCTGTCCTCACCGGTCCTTATCACAGGTACTTTTATTGTCTTGTGGAATGGGATGAAACAAGACACTATGGCTATTACTAATGTTATCACAAACAGCCATCCCAATATCGACTTCAATGCCAGCAGCGTGCTTTGCTGCTGCAACACTCCATAAAGGGTGTTTGTCGCCATCTGCATTGCCTCATCGATGCCATGTCCCTGCCCTATGCCATTGGTCAACGTCGATGTGTAACGCGAAGCTGCAAGCGGATCAAGCATCGTCATATTTTCCGACAATTGCACCATGTACCTTTGTTGTAAATAATACAACAAATTACTGTAAAACGACGATGCAAAAACCGGTGCAAGCACGGCTCGGAATGAAATCAGGAAAAACGCATTCGACAACAATAATTTCGGATTCAAGTCCTCAACTGTGAAAAGTCCGAAAGCGGCAAGCAATGTCAGCATACCAAGACCTCTGAAAAACAGCGGAACATATAATGATTCATAAGTGCTGCCTGGTGAAACCGTGAAATACAGGAACCCGAAAAAGAATGTAAAACATGCCATGCCTGCACCTATCAAATACCTGAACCTCCATCGCTGCCACCTGAACCACCAGAAACATACTACTCCGCCAAGGACGTATCCCGGCAACAGCCATACATAAAGCGTGTAGGTGTGCGTATTGTCGATTTGCAATATCGTTGTCATGTAACTGCTCAGCAACGTTGTTGATGTGCTGAAAAACATCACAAGCATCATATAAAAGTAGCCCAATATAGCCTTCCATTGGAACAGAGGCTTCAGACTGACGTATGGCTTGGGCGAGTAAAGCTGCATCCACACAAACAGGGCAATCAACAACGGAGCTATGACGATGTAGATGCACAACCGTGTCGAAGCCATCCAGTCAAGAACTTTTCCGTAAGTCATGACATAGGAAAGCATCAGTATGCCGATGGCGATGATGAACATCTCCTGCACATGCAATTCCTTAAGCGGAATGCCCTTGGAAGGACGGTCATGACGCATGAACACTATTACCACGATTATCGCCACTACGAGCATCATCATCATGAAATAATACATGTACTTCCAATCATAATGATAAGCGAGCAATGCCGTAACTACCATCGACAATTGGCCACCTCCAAACACCACCGGGTAGAAATATGCGTAAAACTCGCTGCGGACATCCGTAGGGCTGAACACCAGTTTTATGCGCCTTATGACCCACAGCATGATAAATCCTTTCAAGAATCCTATCACAAAACTTAGCAACACCATTATGTCGGGTCCCGACCTTGCGCACATCCAGCTCAGAAGAAATTGCAACGTGAGGTCGACAAGCAAAAACGACTTGCTCGAAAACGAATCAAGAATCTTGGGAACTATCGGGTATGCAACTGCCATGCCGGCTGCGGCGGCATAATATCCGAGTGTTATTTCTTCGGTGTACATGCCCAACGTATTGGACACCTCCACCATGCTCCCGGTATATGTTCCGTTTATCATCGTGATGGGCAACATGATGATGAATACCAAGACTATCGCCAGCCAATCGGGTACCCACCGTCTTACCGGGATATCAAGCTGCTGGGCTGTCATCATTTCCGTAAAGCTTCAGTTTCGACCATCATTCCGGCACGCAGCAAGGCCATGTCTTCAACCGACACATTGTCAAAATCGATTCGCACTGGAATCCTTTGCTGCACTTTAACAAAATTACCGGCAGAATTGTCGGTAGGAACCAACGAATATTTTGAACCTGTCGCTTCCGAAATTGCCGTGACATGTCCTAAGAATATCTTGCCAGGCACTCCATCTACTTTTATGCGCACAGGCTGGCCTATGTATATATTGGCAATCTGCGTTTCGCGATAATTTGCCGTAACCCATTTGTCGGTCTGCCTCACAAGATACGATAGTGTTTGCCCGGCAGCCACGTATTGTCCGGCTTCAAGCGTCCTGCGCCCCATGTATCCGTCATATGGCGCAAGTACTACCGTGTACGACAAGTTCAGGTCGGCAAGATCAAGTGCGGCTTGCGCCCTTAAGATTCCGGCTTCCATGTTCACTTGCCGTTTGCTTGTCTCGGTATATTGCGACTGTGCTGCATCCTTCTGCCTCAACAATGCCTCATAGCGAGCCTGGGCAGCTTCATAGTTAGCCTTCATCTGCTCATATTGCTGGCGAGGCACCGATTCGTCGGCAAGTAATCGCTCATATCGCATATAATCCTGCTCGGCCTGCCATAGTTTGGCCTTAGCTTCGGCTATATTGGCATCTTGCTCGGCTATGTATGTCTCCGATGTCTGAATACCTGAATTCAGCACATCACGCGCACCAACGGCATCAAGCAATGCCGCCTGCGCCTCCTTCTGCTTTATGGCATACTCACGATTGTCAAGCACCAGCAAAGTGTCGCCCTTGTGCACATACTGATGCTCATGAAAATATACTTTATCTATGTATCCTGCTACTCTTATGTTTATCGGAACTATGTACTGGTCAACAAATGCATCGTTTGTCACCTCATAGTTTATATATCGCCAAAAGTGATTTACCGTCCAAATCAATCCCGAAACAGCAATCAACAGACACACCGTGTTCAATATCACATTACGCCGGCGACGTCTGACAAGCCGCCTATGCCTTAATTCCAACGTACTCATATATACAGATTTTTTTCATTGGTTATTAAACATTACAGGTTACCGACTGCTCGTTGCAATTCATAATAAGTCAGCACCACTTGCGTGCGAGCCGTAGTGAGTTGCAGCTCGGCATTCAGTCGCAAATTATCGGCGTCAAGCAAATCGGTCAATATTGCGAGCTGGTTCAGATACCTGTTGCGCATGATTCTATAATTCTCCTCGGCTTGCTTCACCGACAATTTCAAAGCCTCGACACGGTCTATGGCCTCACCATGACGCAAATATGCGTTGCGCACATTGATGCGTATAGACTGCTTTTTTTGCTCCTCGGCATTCTGCATCAACATCAAGCTGTGCCTTGCCTCCTTGACCTTGTGCCTGTTACTGTAAAGCGATGACAATGAATATGTAAACGACAGCCCGATATTCCATGTGTTGTTATACATGTCGACCATTGTTCGCGCAATGGGTCGGGCCAAGGCATTTGACGCATATAAAGACAGGCGAGGCATGTAATCGGCCTTGGTCAAGTCTATATTGTTGCGTGCTTGCGCAGTGCGCTGCTGCAACAACAACATGGACGGATCGTTGAAATAAGCTCTCGACACATACTCTTCATAGCTTCCCAACTCAAAGACTTGTCTCAGCAATGTAGTATCGGGACGCAACAACAAGCTCTCATCCAATCCGAGCAATATGTCAAGCTGCTGGGAAACAAGGCGTATATCATTTTCTGTCTGTAGCAATGAAAGCCGATTGTCGGTCAATTGCATCTCGCTGCGCAAGACATCGTTATTGGTTATTACGCCTTCCTCCTTCAATCGCCGTATATCTCTTAAACGACGTTCCGACTCCTCGATATTTCGTACCAACACGAAATGTTGCTTGTACAAGCTGAAAAGGCTTAGGTACTGCCTCAATAATTCCATTTTCAAGTCGGCCTTGTCACTGGCAGTCTGCAAAGATGCAATTTCGCGGTCGATGTCGGCGCTTTTAATTTTATACCTTATCCGGCCACCTTCATAAAGCGGTTGCGTAAAATCTACAGAATAATTTTGTTGCCAGTCGGGGGTCTCAGGTCGAGTAGGATCGGACAAGCCTCTTTGAAACACTACCGGCTGGCCTATAACGCCTGCTTGCAATCCTATTTCTATATCGGGCAGCATCGACATTCTGGCAGTCTTGCTTCGCTCTTCGGACATCTGTTCTTGCAACCGGTCAGCTCCCAACTGCAAGTTGCTGCTAACGCCCAACTCGAACAACTGCTCTATATTCAACTCCAAAGTATCCTCAGGCAAAACTGCTTGTCCCGACAGATTCCAATTCATTGTGGCAAGCACTACAAGCAGCAAGTACACACTTTTAACACGATTCAAAAGCATTCTGCAATATCTTTAAATGCGATAAAGTTTCTTTCAATTCATCCTTTCCTATCATATCCTCAAGCATTTGGTAATAATCCATCAGCAACGGCATGACTCGCTCGTGAAACTCTTCTCCTTCGGGAGTCAGAAACACAAGTTTGTTGCGCCTGTCTTGCCGGTCCTCCATGCGACACACTAATCCTTTCTTTTCAAGATTGGCTATCAAATTGGTTATGCAAGCCTTGTCCTTCGCAATACACATCGCAAGTTTTTGCTGGCTGATGCCTTGTTCCTTCTTTAAACAGACCAGAACCTGCAACATCTCAAATGTTATTTCGGCCTGCATGTTTTTCAACAATCTTTGTATGGCCTGGCGTGAAGCCGTGCGTGTTTTAAAAAGTTGCAATACGCATTCACGCGAAACCGAATTTTCGTTACGATTCATCTAATAAATGCTAAATACCCGTTTTTCGCGTGCAAAGTTAATATTTTTTTACATATTAGTAAAATATTTGACTATTTAAGGATACAAAAAAACAAGGGTGCACAACAATGATGCACCCTTGTAGAATATTCATTCTCCCTATAACGAGGAGTGTCGATTTTTCTTACAAGTTGGATTTAGTTTCCAGCTTCAGTTTCTTCCAACGGCTTTACCGTGATATATTTGCGATTGGCTTTTGTAACAAATGCCACAGTACCATCGATCAAGGCAAACAATGTATGATCCTTGCCCATGCCGACATTTACACCTGCATGGTGCACTGTACCGCGTTGACGCTTTATAATGTTACCTGCCTTAACACGTTGACCACCGAAAATCTTAATACCGAGTCGTTTGCTTTCCGACTCACGACCGTTCTTAGAACTACCTACACCTTTTTTATGTGCCATTTTCTTCTGTAATTTTTAGTGATTGTTAAGCAACGACTTCTTTAATAATAACCTTAGTAAAGCATTGGCGATGACCGTTTTTGCGGCGATAGCCTTTTCTTCTTTTTTTCTTGAACACAATTACATGTTCACCTTTCAGATACGGAGTCGATACTTCGCATACTACCTTTGCACCTTCTACGGTCGGTGCGCCTACCTTGATGTTGCCATCGGCATCTACAAGCAATACATTGTTGAATTCTACTGTATCACCTTCTTTAGTTTCATCACCAAGATATTGGACATACAAATATTTTCCAGCCTCTGCCTTGAATTGCTGTCCTTTGATTTCTACAATTGCGTACATCTGTATTTTATAAATTTTACAGTTAAGTCCGTGAGGCGGATGCCCAACCGGCACCACTTAATCGAGCCTATTCGGAACGAGCGTACAAAAGTACTATATTTTTATCGCTTTACAAAATTTCAATTTCAATAATTCGACAGTTTATTTCGTTTTTAACGTTTCATCGCTGCTGTTTTACTTTCAACAGCTTATACGCACTTTATTCTTTATATATCAGCACTGTCGCATAAGCCGATATTCCTTCTCCGCGACCGGTATAACCGAGCTTCTCGGTAGTTGTCGCTTTTATCGAAATGCAATCGATGTCGCAATTCAAACATTTGGCCAATTCGGCTTGCATAGATGGTATGTGCGGATTTATTTTAGGCTGCTCGGCACAAACAGTCACATCTGCATTGCCGAATTCATACCCTTTCTGCCTGACAAGCTTGATTGCCTCCTCAAGCAGCAAGCGGCTGTCTATGCCTTTGTACTTAGGATTGGTATCGGGAAAATGATACCCTATGTCACGCAAATTAGCGGCACCGAGCAACGCATCGCACAAAGCATGAATCAACACGTCGGCATCGCTATGTCCAAGAAGCCCGAATTTGTAAGGAATCTGCACGCCTCCAAGCCACAAGTCGCGTCCTTCAACAAGCTTGTGCACGTCAAATCCCATGCCTACACGCACATTTACCATTTTTCTTCAAGTTTTGATTAACGACGTCCCAACAAATCTTTGATTCCATCCATGTCAAACGACAATGTAAATCGCAACGTCTGGTCAAGCGGACTGCTCTGCGCCGTGGCAATCATGTAGGCCGCATCGAGCCTTATCACGTTCAATGCAAAACCGGCACCAAGACCGAAATATTTACGGTTTCCCTTCATGGCGTTTTCATAATAATATCCGCCACGCAAGAAAAACTGCTGGTTATAATTATATTCGGCTCCTATGGAAAAATTTATTTCTTTCATTTCCTCTCCGAAACCGCCCGGAGCATCGCTGAACGAGTTGAATATACCTGATATAGGCGACATATCGCTCCAATCTTGCAAAGCCTCTTCATAAGCCGTGTTGTCTTCATAGTCATCCCGTCTTGGCTTCGCCGGAACAAGCAACTTGTTTAAATCGACTGACAAGGCAAGGTTATGATAATCGGCCAACGGGAACACAAACGTCGTACCTAACTTCAAATTTGTCGGAAGAAACGCAGGACTGTTGCCTCCGTCATACGACACTTTCGAACCTATGTTAGATATATTGAAACCCACGGACCATTGGCATTCGTTCCTGCCTATTATGGGATAAGTCGTATAATATCCCGATATGTCGGCTGCAAATGCCGAAGCTCCGCTCATCATCTCACCAGATGCAGCATCATTGTAGCCCAAATTGGAATAAATGTATCGCAATACAACACCCATTGAGAATTTATCGCTCAACTTGCGCGAATAGCCGACATCGAATGACATTTCATATGGATTGACCGACGACAAAGCATTGCCTTCGTTATCGGTAGTGGCAATCTCGCCGAGAGTAAAATATCTCAACGAGGCACTAATGGCCTGATTGTCCTCGCTACCAAATTTCCAATATCCTGCCAAGTTAAGCAATGCGATGTCGTTGACCAACTTGCGCAGCCAAGGAGTATAAGACAATGATACGCCTGCCGAACTGTATGCGAAAGCATATTTTGAAGCATTCCAGTATTGGGAATTGACGTCAGGATCGGTAGCTGCACCTATGTCACCCATGGAAGCTCCTCGCGCATCGGGAGCGATGTTCAATGATGTAACACCTGTCGTGATCGGATTGAATTCTGTTTTCTGAGACCATCCTATATTACTGCCAATCAATAGAAAGGCAACTGCTATAATCAAATTTCTTGAAAAACTCTTCATCAAATGGTTATTAAGTTTGTAACTAACTTATAAAACTGCAAATGCTCCCTTTTATTGTGCTTGGACAGTAAAAAAGCTATGTGATGTCCAACGAGGACTCAAAACAGTTCAAAATTTTATAGTACAATTATACGCCCGGGAGCAGAAACTATAGTCCCCGTCCCTTCTATGGCCACTCCGCTAAATTGATACACTCCCGGAGAAAGTTGATTACCGTCATTGCCAGTCAGGTCCCATGTATAAGGGAAACTGTCAATCTTGGCATTAAACACCACTCTTCCGTTACTGCCCCACACGATGAGGTCGACTACGGGTGACACATATGTTTCTGACTTTTTAATTACAAACGTCGCTTCATCACGGACTACCTCATCCTCTACTCCAAATGCAACATGCGCTTTTTCATGCACTACAAAAAATGACAAATTCCTTTCACTCACATTGCCGGCAACATCAGCCACCGAAAGAGTGAATTCATGCAGCCCTTCAGTGAGGTTGTCGACAGGAAATTCAACATGACCACCCGACTCTGCAACATAAGGGACATAATAATTTCGAATTTCAGGATAAGAAACTGCTCCTCCATCAAGCTGCAAGTTAATAGTCCCGACTGCTGACACTGATTGAAGATTCAAACCTGTGTTGTCGTACAACTCTGCGTGCAACACCACGTCACTACCGGTAATATCCCCGTCACAAAACGACTCGTCATTGATATACATGGCATTTATTGCAGGAGGAACATCATCGCTCACTGCAACCGGTTTATCAAATGGCCTTATCAAGACACTCCTTGTGGAACCATCATAAATCTCACCCGTCTGTTCATTCCAAGCACACACTTTCACTTCCCCATACTCATCAGTAGCAAGACAATTGGCCGGTACGGCAATCTTAACCGAAAATTTCCCGTCCTTAACATATCCGCTTCCTGAAGACAACACATCGCGTGATAAAAAAGCGTCCCGGTTGCTCATTCCTGAAGCCGGAGCTTGCAACGTAGCATAATGAACCTCTTTATCATATAACGCAACCGCGACTGTTCCCGAAAAAGACACATTCACAACACCATTCTTGTCAAGCACTTCTCCTTCCACTTCCATAATGGATTGTGGATACACTTCAGCAGGGGCGCTTTCTACATCAATGCCATTAATTCTGCTTATGTGGATGTCTCGCTTAGGATAAAGCAATTTCATTGCCGGATCTCCAAACAAAACAAAATTCAGTTTGTTGACCGAGGCATTCTTGGTCAACGAATTCTTTGCTTCCATCAATGCCTCGCCTATCGACCGTGTGTTTCCTTCTGCATCAAGAGTAAACAAATTCTTGATTACATGCACATTCAAACTGTCATTCTCATCCGAATAAACCGTCCTGCCCGAGCCTATACCTGCAATGATTCCACCATCGGGACAATGAAACATTTCTTCAACAATACCATGCTCGTCACTATCAAAACGAGCCACATCACATGTTGCAAACGTCCCGAAAGGCAAGAATCGCAAAACATTGCTTTTCACATCTGTCTTGCGCCACAAATCTGCTCGTGTAAGCACATTAGGGGAACCGTGACCTATGAATGTCATAAACAATTGCCCGGACTTGAGCGTTTCGGCAAGCTTTACACGCGCAGCGACAGCCTTGCCGTTTGACAGCGGATATGCCTCGCTGTATATCTTTGTCACCGCAAATTGCGGCAAGCATTCAACCTCAAGCAACTCGGCCACGCCTTCGGCATGATACTCGTGTACACCGTCATCCTCCGAGTCGGCTATTATCAAAGCATTATTTCGCCAATAGCCCCAAGCCGGCGATTCCAAATATTTCAACAGTTTGTCAACTGCGTTACGAGCTTCGACCTCTGTCCTTACAGGCATACGTCCTACGCTTAAGTACATCGGCAATGTATGGAATCCGGTTTGTGAATCATCCGACAAGAAAGTAAAATAATCATCGGTCGTGTATGACTTCTTTTCATCATTGCTGATTGTGCTTTGGAATGTGACAAGCAGATTCTCTTCAGATCCTACTTTTCGATTATCATAAGAGCCATCCCCGAACAAAAGCAGATATTTCAATTGATCCGGATTCCTGTCATACAGCATCTTAAGAAACATCCTTATTGCCGTTGGGTCGGGTGCTCCCGAAGAAAACTCATTGAATACAAGCTGCTGATCGACCACCATCACATCCATACCCTCTTTTTCCTTGTGCATGTCGGCAATTCGTTGAGCTTGCCTTTCAAGCCCGGATGTAGTTATTACCACATAATCGGGAGTCTCCAGTGCATGCAGGTTTTGATTAGGCATAAGCTCAAATCTGCTTATCTTATTCAATTCCTGCTCGGGATTGAATACGACATAAGTTGACCACGAAGTTCTTCTCCCATGCGAAAATCTCAACAACTTCGCATCTCCATCATAAAAGAAGTCGCATTCCACCGGATGTTGCGTGTCATCTATCTGCCACACTTTCATATTGGCCGAAGCGTTGCCAACCGATATCTCGGCCGATGCCGCAAGATCTTCAAAATCAAGTCTTGACTGAGATTCTCCGTCAGGCATCATGTTATGCTGCCTGTAAGTTGCCAAGTAATAATCCAAGAACGCTTCATTCACTACTCCGTCGCATTCCAATGCAATTTCCAGAGATGAGGCATCACTCCAATCTTTAGGTCCTGCCGTGCCGCGTGCTTGGCATTCATCATAAAAAACATATTCGTCGGCAGGGACATCGATGACCGAAGTCCCCGAAATAAAATCGACCTTCTTTCCATCTATCTCGGCCGTTACGACAGCACGTTCCGACACATCGGCACCTACTCCCACTTGCAAATTTATTTCCGACCCTGCCACTATATTCTCCATATTAAGTACGCAAGAATACTTCTTACTTGATGTGATATCTTCACCAAGGAAATTCTTGCCTGTCCGACTTGGAGACACCAGTTCTTGCTCATGATAGCAAAAAGCATAGCTCTCGGTTATCCCATTACCTCCAACCGACTCTACATATTGGCGTTTTTCTGGTTCAAGTCTTGCAAATCGTTCGTCGTCAGTAACAAAATAATAACCATGCGATGTGTATGGATTTTGCGACACAGAGAAGTAAGGACTCTCATAATAATCAATTATCTCTACATCGTAAATGCCATTTGCGTAAAAACACACTTTCCCGTCATCAGTCAACAAAGTTGGTACTTGCTCCACGTCATCTTTGCCGACAAGCGTTATCGACTCGGGCAAAGCATGGCCTCCGGCACCAAACACTTTGATGGCAGAAGGATCGTCAAATCCCATCAATTCCAATTCTTCCCGGGTGAGTTCATAAATTCCGTTGTCTTTCACGGCTATTTTTACCCATCTGCCGGAAGCAAGATTAGACTGTTTCTTAAAATGCGAGACGGGAAAAGGCCATATTGCACTCCACGGCAATGTCAGCATGCACGCTATAACCACCGTCCTCAGCAATTCTTGAATGCTCAAGATTGTGTTTTTCATTTCGCCATACTCGATAATCTCATTTTACTTTGAAACGTAGCACCTCTTCATTGCCGCACTTGGCAGTAATCACGGTGTTCATGGTCAACCTCGTTTGTTCATCAGGAGTGCATACATATATGTAATCACCTATCTTCAATGTGAAATATTTGCTCACATATTCTATTATTTCATCAAAATCCATCTGCAACATATCGACATTACCGGCAAAACAAGTGCTGCCGTCTATCGCCACCGAAAACTCTCCGGCTCCATCTTGAAGAGATTCTTTTTTAACAAAACTGCCCAAAATGGCAGCTCCGTCAAATGCCATTGCCAATGCACCGGCATCATCCCCGTCAAATTTATCTTTCATTCCTTTGGCCTTGACGGCAAGGCCAACCGTAACCTCGTCATAATATCTGTAAGCAAACTTGCGCGAGATATTCTTGCCAAGCCTGTTCACATGCAGCACCAAAGATGGAGAAAACTCAAAAGACTCGGCAAAATCCGGGATGAAAAAAGGTTTCCCGTCTTTCAACAGTGATGAATCGCTCATAAGATGCACCGTTGGCTTCAGATTTCCTTCATAGTTGCCGTAATTTCCTGATATTCCTATTACTTTCATTTTCTCAAACGTTTATTTTCATCAAGACGGTTGTACATCACCGCAAGATGCGCATATATTGACGTATTTTGTATCACTATGTCGCTGCTTGCTTTTATGCGGAAAGGTGTGAAATTCCAAATAGCTTGCAACCCACATGCTATCATCGTGTCGGTGGCATCTTGCGCATGTTCCACCGGGACGGCAAGAATGCCTATTTCCGTATCATATTCTTTCTGCTTCTGCCCCAATTCGTCCATGCCGAAGATTGGCACTCCGCATATCGTCTTGCCTACGACTTTAGGATTAATGTCGAACCCCGCCACTATGTTCAACCCGTATTGCGACAAGCCTTGATCTTGAATCAAAGCCGAGCCGAGACTTCCAACTCCTATCATGAATGCCTTGTGCCCTACTCTGAACCCAAGGAAATCCGAAAGCTCGTTAACAAGCGTTTCCACTTCATAGCCGATGCGCGTTTTACCTTTAATGTTAAGAAACGACAAATCCTTGGCTATTTGCGAAGCATCCACATTTATGTCTTTGGCTATCTGTGTCGACGATACATATTCCACTTTTTGCGAATGCAACAGGTTGACATAAGCCAGGTACCACGGAAGACGTCTCAACGTAGGTTCCGGCAAAATAACTTTGGTCTCGCTTTTCATCTCCTCCATCAATGCAACGATTCTATATCAATCTCAAAATTAGCAATTATAATCCAATTTGACAAAACCATATTCCTGCCAACCGTCATAAAACAACATGGTCGCCGCACTCCGCATTTGCATGAAGTGGGGCAACCATATTGTTTACCTATACTATTATTATTGTCGTTATGCTATTCGTTAATTGCGGTTTCCAAAGAAGCGCAACAAGTATAAGAACAAGTTCACAAAATCAAGATATAGCGACAACGCACCGATAGTAGCCAACTTACCAGCCTGTGTTTCATCAACCATCGCAGCCATGCGCTTGATCTTCTGAGTATCCCATGCCGTAAGGCCTATGAAGATAGCCACACCGGCAAAACTGATAATCCATTCCAAAGCACTGCTATGCAAGAAGATGTTAATTACCGTGCAAATTATCAATCCTATCAATGCCATGAACAGGAATGAACCAATGCGAGTCAAATCGCTCTTGGTAACGTAACCGTAAATAGTCATTGTTCCAAACACTCCTGCAGTAATGACGAATGTAGAAAATATCGAACTTTCAGTGTACAAGGCAAGTATTACCGACAACACGACTCCGTTCAATATCGAATACACATAGAATATCATTGAAGCAGTAAATGAACTCAACTTGTGAAGAGCTCCCGAAAGCACGAACACAAGTACCAGTTCAGCAATCAACAATCCCCAATAAATGGCCGAATTGGATGCGATGGCATAGCGAACTGACGGCACATTAAAACACACATACGATGTCACCGCCGTCACAATCATCGCAAAAAACATCTTGAGATACACGCGTTTCATCACCTTTGAAACGTATGAATCAAGAACTTCTGTTTGATTTGTTTGTAAGTTAAACATAATATAAATAAAATTTGTATAGCATTTCTACATTTTCACCAACCACGCGTCTTGCTACATGCGTTCAGGCACTTCCATGCCAAGCAATCCTGTCGCCTTGCGGATAATGTCGCCTGCGACTTCCGACAACTTGATGCGGAATTTGCGCTTTGCCTCATCGGCCTCACGCAAGATAGGATAATCATGATAGAATTGATTATATTCCTTGACCAAATCATATACATAATTGGCAATCAACGCCGGGCTGTAAGTCTTTCCGGCTTCCTCCACGATTGCAGGGAAATCGGCAAGCTTCTGTATTATTGCAATCTCCTTGTCGTTAGGCTCGGCAACAGCATCAGCATATTCAATACCTGCGGCAGCAACTTTTCGCAGCAACGAACGTATGCGCGCATAAGTGTATTGAATGAACGGGCCGGTGTTGCCGTTGAAGTCTATCGATTCTTTCGGATTGAACGTCATGTTCTTGCGAGGATCGACTTTCAGAATGAAATATTTCAACGCGCCAAGACCAATTATGCGCGCAATCTCGTCGGCATCTTCAGGCGAGCAGTCTTCAAGTTTGCCAAGTTCTGCGCTCGTTTCCTTGGCTGTATTTACCATTTCGTCCATGAGATCGTCGGCATCGACAACAGTTCCTTCTCTCGATTTCATTTTCCCTTCGGGCAATTCCACCATGCCATAAGAGAAGTGCACCAAGTCCTTGCCCCACTTGAAGCCGAGTTTGTCGAGTAGCAACGAAAGCACTTGGAAATGATAGTTTTGCTCATTGCCCACAACATATATCATCTTGTCGATAGGATAATCCTGATAGCGCAACTTGGCAGTACCTATATCCTGAGTCATGTACACCGATGTACCATCGCTACGCAGAAGCAGTTTATGGTCAAGCCCGTCAGCAGTAAGGTCAGCCCACACCGAGCCATCCTCTCTCTTATACATTATTCCATTTTCAAGGCCTTCAAGCACCTTTGCCTTGCCTTCAAGATAGGTTTCGCTCTCATAGTATATCTTGTCGAAATCCACACCGAGGCGTTTATAGGTAATGTCAAAGCCATCATAAACCCATTGGTTCATCATTCGCCACACACTGCGCACCGTCTCGTCACCGGCTTCCCATTTTTTCAACATTTCACGCGCTTCCAGCATGAGTGGAGCTTTGTTCTTGGCTTCCTCTTCATCCATGCCTTGAGACACGAGTTGCTTCACTTCATCCTTGTAATGCTTGTCAAACATCACATAAAAATCACCTATCAAATGGTCACCTTTCTTGCCGGCTTTTTCCGGAGTTATGCCATTGCCCCATTTCTCCCACGCCAACATTGACTTGCAAATGTGGATACCACGATCGTTGACTATATTGGTTTTAACCACGTTATAACCGTTGGCTTTCATTATGAGCGACAATGAATATCCAAGAAGATTATTACGCACATGTCCCAAATGCAAAGGTTTGTTGGTATTTGGCGATGAATATTCTATCATTACAAGTTCACTATCGGGAGTCGCTTTCTTGAAACCGAAATCAGGAGTCTCGGCAATGTGGTTCAATGTCTTGCACCAAAACTCAGGTTCAATGACTATGTTCAAAAAGCCCTTGATTACATTGAAAGATTTGACTGCCTCGCAGTTCTTCACAAGGTATTCACCTATCTCTTGCGCCGTAGCTTCGGGAGATTTTTTCGAAGACTTCAAAAATGGGAAAACAACTACGGTAAGATTCCCTTCAAACTCCTTCTTTGTAGTCTGAAGTGTTATCTTATCGGCCTCAGTTTCCATGCCGTATAATGATTTTACGGCATCAACCACGCTTTGCGCTATAATATTATCAATCGACATATTCAAATTTATTTATAATGTGCAAAGATAGTGAAAGGTGAACGCAGAGGCAAACAAAAGACAACGTTTTTATGTTTGACTATGCTGAACCGAATCCTATCTTATCCAAAGATACGGAAAGTTGAGTGCAATACAAAAAAAATGAACTTGTTCAAGTTTTTTGTATTGCCGAAACGCGTCCTGTCTATCTGCAAAACCTAAAATGTCACTCGCTCTATTCGCTTTTCAAGCGGATACCATATACGTCCCGACACATTAGCCAATCCGGCATCACCAACTATTCTCATGTAATTGCGCACTTGTTCGTGATATTGCGGCAAATGAGCGGTTCCAAACTTGTAATCAATCACCACCGTTTGCCCATCGGGCGTAATTATGACCCTGTCGGGGCGGAAATTATCCCCTTTTTCCGTCATCACACGCTCGTTATACACCTTGTTTCCGGGAGCAAACCACCCTGCCACCTCGTCATTCTGCGAAACCATCTCCTTAATGAGCGTGCTAACATCATCATACTCAGCCGGCAGAATCACGCAATGCGACTTACAATAAAGCAAAACCTTCTCTACATCCCGGCAATCGTATATCATTCCAAGAATCTTATGAAGCAATATGCCTCGCTCCTGCTGCTCGGTGTAATACACCTCGGGCATGACATATTTAACAAGATCATGGCGATTCTCCACAAAATATGGAGACATGGGCATGACATCCTCACCGGCAATAACCGTTCTGTCGTTCAATGTGGGCGAGCCTGCTTCAAAGCCATTTTCCACGATTTTTACGCCTGTTGCCACATCAGCATTATAGGCATTATTCAATTTATCGACAGTTTCGGAACGCCTCAACACATCTTCATATGAAGACAAGAACTCATCAAGAGTCAACGTTGGCCCTGCGCCCGTGCACTCTTTCCGCTCGGCAAAAACATGCAATTCGTCAACAGCACGCGTGAATGCGACATAAGTTTTATTAAGGGAGTCCGACATGCTTTCACGCTCAAGCTTAGAATAGGCTGCGCCAAGTCTTGAACCTGCAATCTGCTTGAAATATTTTACAGGTACCAATGGAGGAACTATGGTTTTCTT
The DNA here is from genome assembly GCA_905207705.1 of uncultured Prevotellaceae bacterium. Classification (GTDB taxonomy): domain Bacteria; phylum Bacteroidota; class Bacteroidia; order Bacteroidales; family Muribaculaceae; genus Avimuribaculum. The sequence goes on along the minus strand of CAJLMA010000009.1, from coordinate 49,367 downwards.
TTCGGCACTTATTATTCCAGTATCAACGATGTCCGTTCCTGGAATCCAAAGCGTGCTGTCGATCTTACACATTTTCCAATTTGCAAAAGGAATTATGACACATGGGAACTCCAGTCCTTTCGACTTGTGTATGGTCATCACGTTAACCGCATCAATTCCTGATGGAGAAGTTATTGACAACTTGTCGCTCACGCGATCCCACCAATTCATGAAAGAACGGATACTCGGATTACCCTTCCCTGCAAACTCAATTACATAGTCCTGCAATGCCTGAATAAACGCATTCTCGCGGTCGCAGGCTTCAGGAGATATTGTCTTTTCTATTATTCGCTCCACTATCGACACGATGCTGTATGACGAATTTCCACGAGGTATGAATTCGTTCATTTCATCAACCGCCTGCTCCACACCTACAACATCGGAAAAACAATTTTCAAGCGACTCTTCAGGACTCAAGCCCCCATTGATTCCGTTTTCATAACGCCTCAACAACCTGTGCAATTTCTCATTCAGCTCACGCTTATTGTTGATTTTCCCGTCCGATTCAACCATGTCGGTGGCAATTCCTATATACCGCAGGTGGCTTATTATAAGCCTTACTGAAGGAGAATTTTTCAACAGCAGCGAGTCGCTCGATATCACTTTCAGATTATGTCGCACGTCTTGCCCGGTATTATACTCAAGCAACCGCTTTATCACCATAGATCCTTCAATATTGGTATCAACAAGAATCGCTATGTCGTTCTGCCTATATCCCCGATCGAGCAGTTCGCACACCCGTTCGGGCAACTTGTCGAGGACAATCTCTTTAAATTTCGAGACTTCACCTTGTTCATCAGCTCCGGCATCTTCCGGGGAAATAAAATCTACTCTTACATCCCCTTGGACCGTACGTTTCTTATTATTGACTTGTTGAACGACATTGGCATAAATGTCGCCAAGCTTCATGAACTTCGCAAACTCTGTGAAAAAGGTGTTGTTGAATTTTATAATGCAAGGCGCACTGCGCCAATTCACACTTTTGGAACCTTCAACTTCCGACTGTCGTGGAAACGATTCCTTTACTTGGTACTGCAATAGCGACGGGTCGGAATTTCTGAACCGATAGATGCACTGTTTTTCATCACCTATTATCAAATTATTATTGCCACTCGACAAACTTTGGCTCAACAAAGGCTTCAAGTTACCCCATTGCAACACCGATGTGTCTTGGAATTCGTCTATCAAAAAATTATTTATCCATACACCTATCCGCTCGTATATGAATGGAGCATCCTGCTCATTTATGACATCATGCAACAACTCGTTGGTGTCGGAGAGCAAAATCAAGTTATTATCTTTACGATACTGGAAAACGCTGCGGCTTATATTTCCCAGCAATCCAAGCATATAGATATTTTTATAAATGGCTCTAAATGTAAGCAAATCATATAGAGACTGCTTCATTTTACTCATTTCCGGAGCCATTACCGAAAACATTGAATCGGGTTGAGGCTTGTTCTTCGGTACTTTTTTAAACACATCAGCCGGACTATCGAGATACACGAGCATATTGTTCACCTTTGCCGACGAACCGGTTTCTATCTTACCGGCAGCAAAGTCGGTAATGACTTTCGCAGGTCCTGATTTTTTTAAATATTCCGAAAATCCATGACTATCTATTGCAGAAAGTATCGATGAAGCCGTTGCTGTCAACGACCGCTCGCTTTCTTTCACACAGTTGGCAACATGCGTTTGCAACAATCCCACATTAGCCCCATTGTTTTCTATAAGGAAATTTTCCATCCCCACATGTTCACGTCTGAATATTTCGGTATTTATAACCGAAGCAAACTTGAACAACGTGTCACTATCGTCATTGGAAGCCGAAGAAAAGATATTCCAATTGCCGCCTTCATCTATCTGCTCACGCACATAATTGTTTATCCACCCCAACGTTTGATTGGAAGCACCTTTCACTCCTTTTATTTTAGACAAGAAGTCATGTATGCCCACCTTCATGGCATACTTCTCATTGAGTTCTATATTATAGTCGTAAGGAACGTCAACCTCTCCGGCAAATGTCCTCAATATTACTTGAAAAAACGAGTCGATGGTGCTTACGTTGAAATTGGTAAAATCAAACAACAACTCATAAAGAGCCGTATAAGCAGCCTTGCGTATCAGTTTCTCGTCCTCGACGCCAAACCTATGGCACAACGTTGCCATATAAGGGCTCTCGCCATTGTTCCACAGCCCGGCAAGCACAGCAAGCTCTTTCACTATACGCTCTTTCATCTCCTCGGTAGCCTTGTTGGTGAATGTCACGGCAAGAATGTGCTTGTGGTATTCCCTCCCTACGTTTCGGGCAAGGCGAAAACACCCCCTACTGTCCTTTTCCCCAAGCAAAAGCGATATATATTCAAGGGCAAGCGTATACGTTTTACCCGAACCTGCCGATGCCTTTATTATATGAAGCATATCAATCCTTGCAGAATGCGCATGTGTATTTTCCTGTTATATCACTCTCGCCTTATACCCTTTTGAAACAAGGAGCGTCTTCAGCTTCTCTCTGAAATCACCTTGTATCAATATTTCTCCCCCTCGAGCTGAGCCTCCTACGCCGCACTGTTGCTTCAAGTCCTTGGCCAATACCTTCAATTCGTCATCGTCACACTCAAATCCAACCATTATAGTAACTTTCTTTCCATTGCGATTACGCTTGTCAAGCATAATGTCTATTCGCTGCTTGCCCGGATCGACCGAGTTTTTCTCCTCCGCCTCAGGTTCTTCATTTTTTATGTTCTCGGGATCAATATTAAAAGCCGCCCCAAGTTTATCTTTCCAATCAATATTATCCATCAAGCCAGTTCTTAACAATTATAAACGCAAATATAGTGCAAGTCGAGGGCAATCTGAAAAAATGAACTTGTTTATTTTTGCACAATTGCCGAGACGCAGCCTATATTATACAAATTAGTGCAAGTCGAGGGGAATCTGAAAAAAATGAACTTGTTTATTTTTACACAATTGCCGAGACACAGCCTATAAATATAAAAGATGCATCACCATTCACAGATGACGCATCCCTTAATTATCCCATTTGCCGCAAGAAAAGCGACAAATTTTATCAATTTATTTTTTCTTCAAAGAAAATTTCTTTCCTTTCAGTACATAAACAAGACTATCGGCAAGATAAGGCGATACATCCTCATATCCCTCCACTGTCATGTAATCTTTCAAGTTTTGCTTGGCAACCAACTCCATTGTAGACGGATTATACGAATAAGAAATGATAGGGAACTCAATCATTGCCTCCACATCTTTCTTCTTTTTCTTCTTTCCGTCAGGAATAACAATAAAGTCGCTCATCGTGGGCTCCTTAAAAAACTTCTCAGTCTCAAGTTCAGCCCAATTACAATCAAATACCCTCACTTGGCTATCGGCAGCAGGCATCATATAAGTCGAGATTACAAATATTGCAGTATCTTTCTTATTTACGATAAGAAACATTTCTGTTGAAGAGCTTTCCGACATCTTAACCGACACATACGCCGAATCGGCTTTTTGCAATGAGCTGCGACCGCCCATGTTATTACCGGCACTGCCATGCTGTCCGGCATCATAGTAGTCAAGCATGTCCATTCTCGCATTCTCCGACAACATCGTGAACACCTCACCAGGTTCAGAGATGAAGAAATCACGAATTGTACGCGCGCCGACCATTGAAAAAGACAACACTACAGCCGCCAATGTCGAATAAACGTATCTTTTCACAATTATTATCTCCTTTTTAATTTTCAATATTTGTAATATTATTAACAGGATGTTTCCCGACAACGTAAAATTCTGAAAAAGCTCAAATTTTCACATTGTTATCGACTTTCATCATATCAGATGTACGCCCTCGCATGCCGGTCAACCTTTGCGACGTTTTCCTTTTTTTATGAAAACATCGTAATTTCCATGAGTTTCCTTGCCTTGTTTCTTTTTGCCTCGGTCGCTACGAGCCTCGCGAGTAGAGAATCCGCGTTCCGAGTCACGTCTTGTGCGACGTTCACCTTTTTTCGACTTCCCTCTTGAATCGGCCTTGCCTTCAAATTTAGAGCGGCGTTTCCCACCTTTGTTTTCTGCGCCATAGTCCTTTTCAAGATCTGCTATTTCGCTATACAGCCTTTTACCGAAGAAATCTGCGTTACGCAATGCACTTGCCACGCGTTGACCGTCACCTTTTCTAACATCAAACAACGAATATCCCGGCAGCAAATCGATTCGGCCGACATCCACACGGTTGCCTTGCACATTTTCGTTGATAAGTTCGATAAGGTCGGCTGCAAAGAAACCGTCGGCTTTACCTGCATTGATGAACAATCGCTCATATCCCGGTTCGGCCACACGACGATCCTTTTCTTCATTGCTCAGTGCTTCGCCTTTTCCTTTTTTCTTCGAAGCACCTTTCCCTTCCTTCTTGTCACTCACTATGTCAAGTTTCGGGGCATCCTTGTAATATTCAAGCAAGCGGTTGAATTCGAGCGACAATACACGTTTTATCAAGTCCTCGCCCGAGAGCCATTCCAGCTTCTTTTGGATACCTTGAATATAATTGTTTATAACATCTTCATTGACTTTTACTTTCTCTATCCTGTCAGCAAGATTATAAAGCTGCTTTTCAATAATTTGATTTGGAGTAGGGACATCTTTACGTTCGAAAGTCTTTCCTATGCGACGCTCTATGTCCTTGATTTTACCTTTCTCGCGCGAATGTATTATGGCAACCGACACACCTGTTTTTCCTGCCCGGCCTGTACGACCGCTGCGGTGAGTATAAGTGGCTATATCGTCGGGCAGACCGTAATTTATGACATGAGTAAGGTCGTCAACGTCAAGGCCGCGGGCAGCCACGTCGGTAGCCACAAGCAGTTGCAAGTTGCGTTCCCTGAATTTCTTCATTACCGCGTCGCGTTGTGCCTGCGACAAGTCGCCATGAAGCGAATCGGCATTGTAGCCGTCAACGATCAACTTATCAGCTATTTCCTGTGTTTCACGACGGGTACGGCAGAATATTATGCCGTATATGCTCGGATTGTAATCGGCCACACGTTTAAGGGCAAGATACTTATCGCGTGCATGAACCAAATAATATATATGCTTTACATTTTCAGCACCTTCATTCTTAGTCCCGATGACAAACTCCTCCGGGTCGTGCATAAACCTCGCCGCAATTTTGGCAATTTCAGGAGGCATTGTCGCCGAGAAAAGCAACATTTTCCTTTCTTCAGGGACATGCGACAAAATATCGTTTATGTCATCAACAAATCCCATGTTAAGCATCTCATCGGCTTCGTCGAGAATTACCGTGTGGACATTTTCAAGATTTACTGTACCACGCTTAATCAAATCTATCAAGCGCCCCGGTGTTGCAACTATTATTTGCACACCGCCCTTCAACGCCTTTATTTGGCTTTCAATGCTCGACCCGCCATATACGGGAAGCACCTTCAGATTATTGATATACTTGGAATAATCGGCAAGGTCGCTGCCTATCTGCAGGCATAATTCACGAGTAGGCGACAAAATAAGCGCTTGAGGCACCTTACGACTCACATCAACCCTCTGCAAGACAGGCAATCCAAATGCAGCCGTCTTTCCGGTACCTGTCTGGGCAAGCGCCACGACATCATTGTCCTCGGTCAACAAATGTGGAATAACTTTTTCTTGTACAGGCATCGGGGCTTCATATCCCAATTCCTTTATAGCTTTCAATAAATCCTCACGGACTCCCAATTCTTCAAATGTCATCATAAATTTTCTTTAGAATACGCGTAAAATAATTCTTTCTGATTAACAACCGGGACGACTTCCCTGTCTCATACGTCCCAAATATTTTGCAAAGTTACATTTTTTTCAACCATTATGCAAATACCAATTAATCAACGCTTCAAGAATCTTACATTATCCGAATTTGCGAAACGCGCCAACAGCAATAAACAAAGCAACGCGCTCCTGCAAATAATGCAGCCAACGCGTTGCGTATATAATTACAGCTATTTATTCTATACCTTGCCAGGCTCGATTACTTCTTGAAATAACGGTTGAAAAGACCTTCGAAACCTTTTCCGTGACGAGCTTCGTCCTTTGCCATTTCATGAACTGTATCGTGGATAGCATCAAGATTAAGCTCTTTCGCACGCTTTGCAATGCGGAACTTGTCGGCATTTGCCCCGGCTTCGGCCATCATGCGCTTTTCAAGGTTGGTCTTGGTGTCCCAAACTACATCACCGAGCAATTCAGCAAACTTTGCAGCATGTTCTGCTTCTTCCCACGCATAACGCTTGAATGCTTCAGCGATTTCAGGATATCCTTCGCGGTCAGCTTGGCGAGACATTGCAAGATACATGCCCACCTCGGTGCATTCGCCGTTGAAATGTGCGTTCAAGTCGGCAATCATTTCATCGTCGCATCCCTTCGCAACGCCAATTTCATGTTCTGAAACGAATTCGATACCGTCCGATTCAACAACTTCTTTGAACTTGCTTGCAGGAACACCGCATTGAGGGCATTTTTCTGGAGCTTCAGTACCTTCATAAACGTAACCACAAACTGTGCAAATAAATTTCTTTACCATAATAATCTTTTTTTAAAAGTAATACCTTAGACTTATTTATCTCTTAATTTTTTCCATTCTTAATATTGCTCGAACACATGCTGCACACGCCATCATAGTAGACATGCGAATGTTCCATGCTGAAACCCTCGGGCATTGCCACGCCCGACACCAGCGCAGGCGGAAGCACGACATCGAATATGCGATGGCAGCAACGGCACAAAAAATGCGCATGCGGCGACACGTCTCCGTCATAATGGATGTTCTTGCTGTCAATTGTCAACACCGACAATGCGTTTTTTTCGCCGAGCAACGACAATGTATTGTAAATTGTCGTCTTGGAAAGAGTTGGCATCTCTTCATGCAGATCCCTGTATATGTCGTCAACCGTTGGATGCGTGCGATGCTTCATCAAGTATCGCATTATCTCCACCCGTTGCACCGACGGCCTTATACCATGATCTAAAAGATGTTTTGCCACAAAATCCATTATTCAGCAATTATTACAATTTTGAATTCATTACAAAATTACAATTATTTTCCTTATTTGCAAAATCGCAATTATCCGATATTCTTAATTTGCCTATAAATTTACATTAAAATATTGATTATCAGAATACAATAAGTTAGTTAATAAATCATAAAATCCTTTTCCCAAACCTATAAAAGCCTGCCACATGTATTTGATGCAATGATAACTTCATTCATATATATTTACTCCTTTCCTTTTTAAATCAGGCAAACCCAAATATATTCATTGTAATATCGGTTTTTTTAATACATTTGCGTTAATATCAAAACTCTGTTTTTATGGATCAAACAAAAGTAGACTTCTATATTACAGCAAATGCAAGCAAATTCCCGGAAGACAAATTATTCTATATAAGGGAGCAGCTTCTACTTGCCGATGACAACAAATGGATGCTTATCCAAACAATAAGCCTCAACGACCCAACAATAATTCTCCTGTTATCTATTTTCTTCGGTTACCTCGGAGTTGACAGGTTCGTAATAGGAGATATCGGGCTCGGAATAGGCAAGTTGCTGACAGGCGGTTTGTGTTTTGTATGGGCAATCATAGACTGGTTTTTCATAATGAAGGCAACAAAAGAGAAAAACTTCCAAAACCTGCTATTGGTGCTCAACCGATAAAATCATGCCATCCCGGCTACCGCACGCACCATTCCTGCGTGGAAATATTGCAAAGAAGAGGATTTGACATCCTCGTTATGCAATATTGACGCAAATGTCGCGTTGTAAACAATAGTAATGAAAAAATTTTTATTGCGACATATTATATTATTAGTGGTGCTGTCGGCAGTCTGCCATATGACATGCCATGCAGCCGGCAACAATGACGACCTGCTCAACAGGCCATACGCCGACCTCAAAAAATTGCATTTCGGATTTTCGGTCGGGATGCACTTCCAAGATCTGAGGCTGGCCAACAATGGATTCATAACAGAAGACGGAGAAGCATGGTTTGCCGAAGTGCCGAGCCACTCACCGGGATTCTGCGTTAACGTGCTCGCCGACCTGCGATTATCTAAATATTTCAACTTGCGGCTATCTCCCGGAATGTATTTCGGAAATAAACGAGTTACATTCCTCGAAACGACAAGCGGACGCGAAGAGACGCAAAACATAAGAAGCAACTATGTCGTGATTCCGCTCGACTTGAAATATTCGGCACTGCGATACAAGAATCTAAGGCCATACATTGTGGGAGGCATTATGGGCGTTTTTGACGTTTCCAAGAAACGCAGCGAGCAAATCCGCCTTGAATCAGGAGATTTTATGCTATCGATAGGATTCGGTTGCGACTTCTACCTGCCTTTCTTCAAGCTTTGTCCCGAAGTAAAGTTCTGCTTCGGGCTCAGAGACTTGCTCGACAAAAAACGCGACGACCTGTCAGACGACCCCGAAATGATGAAGTACACCAAATCCATCAACAGTGCATCATCAAAGATGGTAATTGTAACATTCTACTTTGAATAGGCATGAGTGCAAAAATCAAAACAACAATGATTAGGCTGGCTGCAATATTTGCGGTCGTCCTGTTCACGCACCAAGCCGCAAAAGCACAATCCGACCAGCAATTCACACAATACTGGGCATTGCCTGCCTACTATAACCCTGCTGCTGCCGGCAACAGCGACTCCATCAAAATTACGGCTGCAGGACGCTTCCAATGGGTAGGCATACCTAACGCCCCTGTCACTTTTACAGCCCTCGCCGACAGCCCTTTCAAAGTGTTCGGCAAGCGCATCGGAGCAGGCGTTTCATTCATGCAAGAGAGCCTTGGCTTATACAGCACGCTGAATGTGGGAGCACAACTTGCCTACAAGATAAAGCTATTCGGAGGATGGTTCAGCGTCGGGCTGCAATTAGGAATGGTCAACCAGACTTTCAAAGGCACTGAAGTATTCATACCCGAAGGTGACGAGTTTCACGAAAGCACTGACGACGGCATACCCACCAACGACATTACAGGAACGGCATTTGACCTCGGAGTAGGTGTATTTTTCACTCACAAATATTTTTGGGCAGGACTCTCCTCAACCCATGTGCTACAACCCACAGTGACACTGAAATCAGAGACAGAAGCCGAACGGACATATGAATTCGTAACCGGAAGAGGCCTTTATTTAATGGGCGGCAGCAATATTCCTATAAAAAACACGTTATTTGAAGTACAACCATCCATAATGGCAAAAACCGACATGACATTTTTTACAGCCGAAGCCACCGCAAGAGTGAGATACAATAAATTCCTGTCAGGAGGAATTGGTTACAGATGGAAAGATGCCGTTTCAATTATGGTGGGAGCCGAATACAAGAACTTTTTTCTCGGCTATAGCTACGACTATCCGTTGTCGGCAATATCAAAAGCAAGCAGTGGAAGCCACGAAGTGTTTCTGCAATATAACGTGAAACTTGACTTGTCAGAAAAAAACAAAAACAAACATAAGAGTATTCGAATAATGTAGAATATGAAAAAAGGATTTTTTTATATTATTTTCGTTTGGGCCTTGTTGGCCACATCCTGCATGTCCACACGCAGCATAGGCAGCGGAGGGGAAGTAACCGGCATCGGAGGAACGGCATACACCGAACCCACCCCATACGGAATGGTTCTCATCGAACGCGGGTCGATGAAAATCGGTCCGGCCGAAAACGACAGCATCTGGGGAATAAAGAAAGATGACAGAGGAATATCGGTCGATGCATTCTGGATGGACGAAACCGAAATAACGAACTCAAAGTATAAACAATTCATATTGTGGGTCCGTGACTCAATCATTCGCGAACGCCTTGCCGACCCTGCATACGGAGGCAACGAAGAATTCAAGATTGAAGAGGATGAGGAAGGCAACCCCATTACGCCGCATCTTAACTGGAACAAGGCAATTCCTTGGCGCAATCCCGACGAAGATGAATTGCGCGCAATCGAAAGCGTTTACCGCACCAATCCCATCACAGGCGTGAGAGAGTTGGATCCCGACCAGATGAACTACCGATATGAAATATTCAACCTCACCGAAGCCGCAAAGCGGAAATACCGCCGTGACCCGGCTCGTCGCGACTTGAATACCGACCACCCTGTTTCGGAAGAGCAACCGATAATCTCAAAGGACACAGCCTATATTACCGATGAAGGCCGTATCATTCGCCAGACAATCACTCGTGAATACACCGGAGACTACGATTTCTTGAATACATACATCGTAAACATATATCCCGACACCACTTGTTGGATAAATGACTTTGAAAATGCTTACAATGAACAATACGTCCGCATGTACTTCTCTCATGCCGGATACAACGATTATCCGGTTGTCGGTGTCAGCTGGGAGCAGGCAAATGCTTTCTGCGCTTGGCGCACAGCCTATCTACGCAAAGCCCTTGGCGCGCAAGGCGTATATGTGGAACCATACAGATTGCCAACCGAGGCCGAGTGGGAATATGCCGCACGAGCAGGAATGGACAAGAACAAATACCCATGGGAAGGAGACTTGCCTCTTGATGAGACCGAAGGTTGCTTCTATGCCAACTTCAAGCCGCAGGAAGGCAACTATGTGAGGGACGGTAATATCATTACATCGCAGGCGGGAACCTACGATGCGAATGAATTCGGGCTGTTTGACATGGCCGGAAACGTGAGCGAATGGACATCCACCGCCTACACCGAAAGTGTGAGCAATCGCACATCCGACCTCAATCCTGAATATAAATACAATGCAGCCATAGAAGACCCATACCGCATGAAACGGAAAATCGTGCGCGGAGGCTCTTGGAAAGATGTGGCTCACAACATCAGAAGCGACGTGCGCATGTGGGAATACCAGAACGAGCAACGGTCGTATATCGGTTTCAGATGTGTTCGTTCGGCAATCGGATACCACAAAAGCAAACGAAAATAAAACTCTTCTTTTCACCTTTCATTTTATCGTTTATAACATTTTTTGCACTGGTTATTTATGGGCAAATACAAAAAATATAAAAACAGCATAGAGCGATTCCTTTCGGGAGAGAAGGGACAACGGTTCTTCAACTTCGCTTACAGTATAGGTGCTGCCGTCGTTATCTGGGGCGCACTGTTCAAAATTCTCCATTTGCCGGGTGGCAACACGCTATTGTGTATCGGTATGGGTACCGAGGTGTTGATGTTTATCCTCACAGCTTTCGACAAGCCTGAGCAATCCTACAAATGGGAACAGGTTTTCCCTGTCCTGCGCTCAAACGACCCTGAAGACCGCCCTGACTTCAGTGGTGGCAACGGTGGCGTAATCATCAACGGTGGGAAAACCGGAGCCGATGGCACTGTGGTCATCGAAGGTTCTGGAAACATCGCCGGAGGCTTGACTGGCGGCATAAACATCTCGGAAGAAGACACCCGTTCTCTGAGCGAAAGCATTTCAAAAATGGCTGCCGCGAGCGAGCAATTGTCAAAGATGGCCGAACTGACCGATGCGACACAACAATACTTGTCTCAACTGTCAGCCATTTCGCAACAAATGGAACAATTGCGCTCGACGACCGAGTCTCTCAACAAAGTGTCCGAAATACTGCTCGACAGCTACAAGGCCATCACCGACAATAGCGAAAACATTACTCGCAGCTCGGCAGGATATGTAGGGCAGATGGAGTCGCTGAACCGCAACATAAGCGGACTGAATACAATTTATGAAATTCAGCTCAAGAGCATTTCGACACAACTCGACAGTATCGACCGTGTGAACCGCGGGCTCAAGGATATTCGTGACATGTACGAGAAATCGGCAGCCGAAAGCGCAAATTATTGCGACGAAGCTGAAAAGATGTCAAGATACATGAAGCAGCTCAACAGCGTTTACGAGAAGATGGTAAAGGCCATGACCGTGAACATGTATCGCCCAATGATGCCCGACATGCCTCAAAACGACAAAGACGCGAACAACGAAGCGATCAAATTTTGACACATTTTTTTGTAAGTAAATAACTGAAAGAAATTAATGGCTAATGCACATAATCAGACGGTAGGGCGCATGTCACCAAGACAGAAGATGATAAACCTCATGTATATCGTCTTGACTGCCATGCTTGCCTTGAATGTGTCGAGCGACGTCTTGAATGGATTCACACAAGTGGAAGACGGATTGACACGCTCCAACCGCACCGTTTCTGACAGGAACAGGGCCATATACGCCCAATTGGAAGCGTTCAACGAGCAAAATCCCGAAAAAGGAGGAATCTGGCTCGACAAGGCTACCGATGTCAGAAAGCGTACACAAGAACTATACAGCTTCATCGACAGCTTGAAATTGGCAATAGTAAAAACGGCCGACGGCGAAGATGGCGACATAAGCAACATCCGCAATCAGGACGATACCGAAACCCCTTCGGTCGTGATGCTGGCACCACGAAAAGGGAAAGGCAAAGAACTGAGAGAACGTATCGACAGCTACCGGACATTTGCTGCTTCGATGATGAGCGACACCACAAAGAGAAGAAACATCGAACATGCGCTCACTACTAATCCGCGCGGTAGCGAAGTAAGGGCAATAGGCAAAGACAAGAGTTGGGAAGAAACCCTGTTTGAAAACATGCCAGTAGTTGCTTCGGTCACTCTACTGTCGAAAATACAAAACGACCTGCTATATGCCGAAGGTGAAGTCCTTGGCACACTGCTTAACAGCGTTGACATGGGAGACCTGAGGGTGAATCAAGTCGATGCTTTCGTAATTCCTAATTCGAGGATAGTGATGCGAGGCAGTAACTATTCGGCTAACATAGTCCTTGCCGCAGTCGACACCACTCAACGTCCGCGCATATTCATCAACGGAACGCAACTCGACAACGACCGAGGCATATATGAAATACCGACATCCCGTTCAGGAGAATTCGACTACTCGGGATATATAGAAGTGGAACATGGCGACGGAACGACATCCAAACACGACTTCACTTCATCCTATACGGTAATGGATCCCACCGCTACAATATCGGCCACGATGATGAACGTGCTGTATGCCGGAATCGAGAACCCGATCTCAATAGCAGTCCCGGGTATTCCAAGCAATGCCATATCGGCATCCATGACCAATGGCTCGTTGACTCGCAACGGCAATGAATGGAGTGCGCGTCCCGACAAGGTGGGCACAGAAGCCGTAGTGACAGTCACTGCAACCGTCGACGGACGCAGGCAGACTGTCGCCACTACCAACTTCCGTGTCAGAAAACTGCCCGACCCGATGCCTTACATTGCATACAATGACAGCAAAGGCAATCCAGAGCGTTACCGTGGAGGCAAGCCTTTTGCCAAGACTCTGCTGCTTCAAGCCGAAGGAATCTCGGCGGCAATCGATGACGACATGCTGAATGTGGCCTACAAAGTCCTCAGTTTTGAAACCGTATTCTTCGATTCGATGGGAAATGCGATACCAGAAGTATCATCGGGAGCCAATTTTTCCGACAGGCAAAAAAGCAGTTTCCGGCGTCTCACTCGAGGTAAGCGCTTCTACATCTCGCGTGTAAGGGCCATAGGACCCGATGGAATAGAACGAACCCTTGCCCCAATGGAGGTAATTGTGAATTGACATTGATTGTGAACATAATATTATGACTACAACATGTTTATGAAAACTTTAAAATATATCGTGTCCGGGTTGCTGTTGGTAAGCATGGCAATACCTGCAATGGCACAAGAAAACGGGGTCGTGCGACGTCGCACCCCCGGTGCCCGCGAATCAAAAGACAACGGTCCTGTGATGAGCGAGCGAATGCAATCTTTCTATGAAGAGGTAGAACCTTCCGAGGCCAATCTCGAATGGATGAGGGTAATCTATCGCTCAATCGACTTAACCGACCTGAGCAACATGGCCTTGTATTACCCTGAATTGCCCACCGAAGACGGTTCAAATTTATTCTTCATAATCATGAGGCTGCTTGCCGACGGCAAAATATCGGCATACGAATATCTCGACGGGCGTGAGTTATTCACCGACCAATACAAAATTAACGTGCGCGAGATGCTCGACCGTTTCCATGTATTGTATTCCGAAGCCAAGGGAAGCACCGAAAAGAACCCCAAATTCACAATCGAGGAAAGCGACATACCATCAAACGAAGTCTTGAGCTACTACATAATCGAGAAATGGGAATTCGACAGGCTCAAAGGCCGGATGAACACCAGAGTTACTGCAATTTGTCCCGTTCTGCACCGTACCGACGATTTTGGTGGAGAACCAATCAAGTATCCTATGTTCTGGGTAAAAATGACTGACATAAGGCCATACATGGCACAACAATATGTGTTCACCGACAACGACAACAACCTTGCCCGCTACAGCTATGACGACTTTTTCCAAACAGGCATGTACAAAGGTTCGATTTACAAGACAAAGAACTTGCGCAACTTGTCGATGATGCAAATGTTCCCCGACCCCGACGACTTGAAACGGGCTCAAGACAGCATTGAGAACCGCTTGCAATCTTTTGACAAGAATCTTTGGGTCCCGTCACGTGAAGAGCTTCAAGCATTGGCCGAAGCAAGAAACGGCTCGGGAAATGCTGATTCCACCAACATAAAAGATGAAGTGGAATCGATTGTAATCAAAGACCGTGACGAAGCCAAAGATGAAGAAAAGCCGAAAAACAAACGTTCAAAAAGGAAGAAGCCAAAAGGCTCGGAGGTTAAGCAATCTCAAGTTTCCAATAGCGGCTCGGCTGTCCGCTCGGTAAGAAGGCGCAAATAAGCCTCAGCCTGCATGAAAATCATCACAATAATATAACAGAGCCTGCCCCACAGAGCCAAAACGGCACTCGGGAAGGCTCTTTCTTTTCTACTGCAAAAATACGCCCTGCAACATCTCCACTTATTTCGAAATTTTTCTAATTTTGCGCTCGTTTTAGGTAAAATATTCGAAACATAACCAAACATAGATTATTGAACAAATGAAAAAAAGTTTGATTGCTTTAGGTTTTGGCACGCTTGGGCTGGGAATAGCCGAGTATGTAATGATGGCCATACTTCCTTATGTGGCAAGCGACATGGGCGTTGACATTCCTACTGCGGGACACCTCATTTCAGCTTATGCATTAGGCGTGTGCTTTGGTGCTCCTGCTCTAACATTTGTCAGGAAATATTCCTTGAAAAGAATATTGCTCACACTCGTCATAATAATGATGGCCGGCAACCTGTTTGCCGCACTTTCTCCCAACTTTGCAATGCTGATGATAGGACGCTTTATTTCAGGACTCCCACATGGAGCCTACTTCGGAGTAGCATCCATAGTAGCCGAGAAACTTGCCGACAAGGGGCGAGGGTCGGAAGCCGTATCAATAATGATTGCAGGAATGACCATAGCCAACCTGTTTGGCGTTCCTCTCGGGACGTCGCTCAGCACATTGTTGTCGTGGCGCGTAACATTCTTGCTCGTTTCTTTAATAAGTATAGCCGTACTTTACTACATTTGGAAATGGGTTCCCGAGGTTGAAGGACTTCCGGCATCCAACTACAAGAGCCAGTTCCGATTCATGAAGACCACGGCACCTTGGCTAATCATTTTCGCCACCATGCTTGGCAATGGAGCTGTTTTTTGCTGGTATTCTTATGTAAACCCGTTTCTCACCGAACAAAGCAATTTTTCTGCCGAAATTATTCCGTTCCTGATGGTTCTTGCCGGATTTGGCATGGTTGCAGGCAACCTTATAAGCGGACGTTTGTCCGACAGGTTCTCTCCAGGGCGTGTGGCAGCTGTCACCCAATTATTCATTTGCATAGCCTTGCTGGCACTCGGATTCGTATTCAAGCTGCAATGGGTGACAGTGTCGTTGATGTGCATCTGCACCGCAGGACTGTTTGCAGTGTCAAGTCCGCTGCAAGTTTCAATAATCCACTTTTCAAAGGGTGGAGAATTACTTGGTGCTGCATGTATCCAGACGGCCTTCAACCTTGGCAACGCAATGGGCGCGGCTATTGGCGCGATTCCTCTCCGTCACGGACTGGGTTACCAATACACGGCTCTGATAGCAGTCCCTTTTGCATTAATAGGCTTCATGTTGCTGACAATATTTTTCAAAAAATACGAAAAGCAGGCGAAACTCTGAATCTTGCAATATATTGACAAGTTCTCATCCACCATTGATTAAACTTTCATGAAATTAACGCATCAAAGAAGAAAACATCTCCCAATGAGCGGAGACAAACAACATGTCAGTCACATGCTGGCGGAATCTTTATTAACCCTTTAAATTTAGAAAAATATGAAACGTCATTTTATATACTTACTCGCTACGCTGACATTGCTTCTTTCGTGCAATTCATGTTTTTTAATGCGCGACACCCACAGGAACAGTTACTACCATGAGGCTCCGCCTCCACCACCGCCTCATAAAAAGCCTGTTCGCAGGCCGCCTCACAATATGCAAGCTCCGCCTCCACCACCTGAAAGGCACAACGACAAGCCTCACCGTAAATAACACAATGAATTTTAACAAAAAAACGACGCGAGGACGATTTTCTCATTGTCCTCGCGTCGTTTTTTATCTAATAATTGAATTAATCAATCTTCATCACGATGCATTTGTTGAACGTAGATAGCCTTCATGAGTCTTTTACGCTTTGTCACCGAAGGCTTTTCAAAAGCTTGACGTGAACGCAATTCTTTCACGATACCTGTTTTTTCAAATTTTCTTTTGAATTTCTTCAACGCTCTTTCAATATTCTCGCCTTCTTTTACTTGTACTATAATCATTGTTTTAAAATTTTAATTTTCAATTATTGTTATATGAAATCACTGCCACTAAGTATTGCGGCATATCATGCCACACACTCAACAAGGCTTGTGGCAAAAAGCCTTGCGTTGATGAGATATTTTATATGACGTAAATTATTATTTACTGGGAAATATTCTACAACCTCCTCTCTGTTAGCGTGATTTCATTGAATATTCTCGCATCTGAATCATGATGCGCATAAAACCGACTGCAAAATTACATATTTTCATCCATACACGCAACAGTAAACCAAACTATATACAACAATAAAATCACCAGGTTGCCAAATACTCCACTTTCATAATTGTTGTTAAACATGACTCATTACAGTTGTCTGGCATATCGAATATGTTTACATTTGGATAAATAATTGAATGATGAAAATCCGAGGCAAAATATTAATATCATGCTGCGTTCCATTGATAATGTCGCTTCAAGCCGCAGCACAAGATGCCGTAAGATTTGCATCCGACAAAATTCTGCAATCGCCGCCGGCATTGCAATTACACAACGGAACCTATTCCCGGCAACCTTACACCCTCGCCATGCCAGAAATCAAGCTGCCGCAGACAAATAATGTTGCGGCAAATGACTCTATCGGCTTGAGAAGTGCCGTAACAAGCCGTTATCGATTCAGTGGCACTCCGCAACCCACCGGCAAGGACTTTAATTTCTCCAATAATTTCAACCTTTCATCCAGCAATGCTGCCGGCATCATACACATGTGGGATAACGGCGCTATTTTCGGTTCAAGTTCTTACAACATATTCCCCGGAATGGGCAACATAGCCTCAAGCTCATTTTCTGTAACGCAAGACTTCGGCCGATTCAATTTCACAGGCTCGATAACAGGTTCAAAATTTCATCTCGACAACAATTTATACAATGACTTCAATTTCTCGGGACAGCTCTCCTATCGTCTCACCGACCGCCTTTCATTCAACGTTTTCGGGAATTATTCAACAGGAAACATATACCACTCAATGTCGGCGATGCCGTTTATGCCAAGCACAAGCTACGGTGGAAGCATGTCGATAGTAGTAAGCGACAAATTCAATCTCGAAGTCGGAGCCAACCGATACTATGACCCTTTCAGCAAAAAATGGATTACTCGCCCTATATTAATACCGACAATCGACATTAACGGCACTAAGATAGGAATCGACGTTGGAGGGCTAATATATGAAATAATTCAATCAATAGTAGCACCCGACTACTCGCCGTCATGGAACGGCATCCCGGGACCTATGATGCCGCGACCGGGAGCTCCGATGCCAAGACTGGGGAATTTTCCCCATCCACACCGTTGAAACATAAAAGATGGCTGCCCGACAAATGCCAAGCAGCCATTACCTTCAATTCCGTACCACAATACCTATTCTACAGTGGCAGTTTCATCATCTTGCTCATACCACTTGCTATACATTAAGTAATTACGAGCAATCTTTACGTTAATTTCCTTGCTTTGTGCCGGATCAACCATCTTGATGAATTTGGCAGGCACACCGCCCCACAGTTCATTAGGGCCGATTTTGGTTTTTCCTGTCACCACGCTGCCGGCTGCAACAATGGCACCTTCTCCCACTTCGGCATGGTCAAGCAGTATGCTGCCCATCCCTATCAAAGCAAAATCATGCACTTTTGCCCCGTGAATGGTGACATTATGCCCTATCGACACGTCATTGCCTATCTCGATTGTCGACTTCTCATATAATGTATGCAACACCGACCCGTCTTGAATGTTCACGCGGTCTCCTATCTTTATCGTATTCACATCACCACGCAGCACTGCGTTAAACCAAATGCTGCACCCGTCGCCCATAGTCACGTCGCCCACTATGGTAGCATTATCAGCAAGGAAACAATCTTTGCCTATCTTCGGAGTATATCCTCTGACGCTTTTTATCAATGCCATATCTTATTTTTCTGGTTTTAATTGTTTACAATTCTTTCGTTTTTTCTGCAAGCCAGCATTTTTCCTCTTCGTTCAAGTACGGTGAAAGTCTCTCATATACTTCTTCATGATAATTGTTAACTTGAACAATTTCTTGAGGAGTCAACATACTTTTATCTATCAAAGAACTGTCATAAGGGAATAATGTAAGCACTTCAAACTTGTAGAAATCGCCAAACTCGTCGCTATGTCCTCCATCAACTGTCAACACAAGGTTTTCAGTGCGTATCCCGTAACGGCCTGCCTTGTACACTCCGGGCTCGTCGCTCGTAATCATTCCCGGCAAAAGCGGTGTCGGATTTTCATTGAGTCTTATGTTTTGTGGGCCTTCATGCACGCCGAGGAAATGCCCCACGCCATGTCCTGTACCATGCAAATAGCTCATGCCCTCTTCCCAAAGATATATGCGAGCCAATGCGTCGAGCTGGCTGCCACGAGTCCCTGCCGGGAACTTTGCACGGGCGATTGCCAAATGGCCTTTCAATACGAGAGTATAATCGTGAATTTCATCGGCTGTAGGATTCCCGAGCGATACGGTCCGAGTAATATCGGTAGTTCCGTCAAGATACTGCGCTCCGCTGTCGATAAGCAGCAATCCGTCGGCATCGAGCATCGACGCGCTCTCTTTGCTGGCCGAGTAGTGCACAATCGCTCCATGTTCCTTGTAGCCGGCAATCATGCCGAAGCTGTCACCGCGATATAAATCACTCATGCCTCTGAATTCCTTTCCTTTTTCCCATACGTCAAGTTCGGTGTATTTCTTTGTCCCTGCATTCTTTTCAAGCCACATGAACAGGCGCACAAGTGCCGCGCCGTCGCGCTCCATTGCTTTGCGAGTACCTTCTATCTGCGTTTCATTCTTGCAAGCCTTCAACATCGCTACAGGCGACTTTGAATACACCTTCATGCATTCAAGCGCACGTCCCAACGTGTCGCTCACCTGCGTAGGGTCGAGCAAAATTGTCTCATGCGTGCTTATCTTCCCGAGATATTCTTTCACAGCATCATAAGCCGCAACTTTGACGCCATTGTCATCCAAGTATTTTACAACATCGGCATCCACCTTTTCTTGGTCTATGAACAACACTTTCTTGTCATCCGACAAATATAGGTAGGAAACAAATACAGGCGTAAACTTGACATCTTCTCCACGCAAATTCAGTGTCCATGCTATCTCGTCAAGGGCTGGGATGAATATCGATTCTGCCCCAAGCTTTTCAACTTCGGCAAGTACTCTTGCAATCTTGCTTGACGCGCTTTCACCTGCATATTTCTCTTCATGCACATATATCTTGCCCATAGGACGTTGCGGTCTGTTCTCAATCCACACACGGTCGGCGATGGCAAAATCAGAAGCAAACCTGAAACCATTCCTGCCGCACATTTCCTCCAACTCATTGGCCTTCAATATAGAGAATAGGTATCCATCGACAGCGAGCACGCCTCCATCGGGCATTTCTTCCTGCAACCATTCATTAATGGTAGCCTCTCCGGGAATATCTTCCTTATGAAGGTCGACACCAGAATCTTCAAGTTGCAATCCGGCTTGGAGGAAATAACGCGAGTCGGTCCACAATCCGGCTTTCTCTTGAGTTACGACAGCCGTCCCGTTACTACCGGTAAATCCGGTGACCCAATCCCTTAATTTCCAATGGTCACTTATATATTCACTTTGATGAGGATCGGTTCCGGGAATTATAACGGCATCCACTTTGAGCCGGCGCATCTCCTCACGCAATGCTTTAAGATTTTCAACTGTCTTTTTACTCATTTCGTGTATATTTTTAATTGTTCTTATCCAATATGAATTTGCTTCCCACAAACTTACAAATTTTCCGCAAAACCGTCTCTGTCATTACTGCTAAATTTCCCTATGGCACTTAGGACCAATGCCCCTAATGCACGCTTTGTCATTAAAAAACTTAACAATATCTTTGTAAAAAATTCCACAATGGACAAAATAAAAGCTGTATTCAACTGGAGCGGAGGTAAAGACTCGGCTCATGCCCTGCTCCGAGCAATGCAATCTGGGAAATATGAAATTGTCGCATTATTGACGACTGTCAATAGTAAATCACATCGTTCAACGATGCACGATATCCCCGTACACCTGCTTGAGCGACAAGCTCAAGCAATCGGAATTCCGCTACATGTCGTCAATCTCAAGCCAAAAGGGAATGCCGATGATTATTCGACAGCAATGGAACAGGCTGCAAGGCATTTCAAGGCCTTGGGAGTCACTCATTTCATATTTGGAGACATTTTCCTGCACGACGTCCGCGCCTATCGTGAACGACATCTCCTGCCGCTCGGCATTGAAGTAGTCGAACCTTTATGGGACAAAAGCTCGGACGAGGTAATAAACGACTACCTTAAATCGGGGCTAAAAGCTACAATAGTGACCACAATGGCCGACGGATTGGGACGCGATGCCGTTGGGAAGCAATTAACCCTCGAATTTATAAAGGCACTTCCAGCCAACTGTGATCCGAACGGAGAAAATGGAGAGTACCACACCATCTGCCACGACGGGCCAATCTTCAAGCACCCGGTCATGTTCTCTCTTGGCGAACCTTTTGCCGAGAGCCACGACATACGGCTCGATGACGGCTCGACCAAGACATTCACCTATTGGTTTGCGAACATAGAATAAAATTAATATAATCACATGGATAAAGGTTTCATCCACATCTATACCGGAAATGGCAAAGGCAAAACCACGGCGGCTTTCGGCTTGGCCGTGAGGGCAATTTGCGCCGGCAAGACGGTATATGTCGGTCAATTTGTCAAAAGCATGAAATACAATGAAACACATCTGGCCGACATGACCGACAAAATCACCATAGAACAATTTGGCAACGGATGCATGTTGCTAAGGGACGCAACAAACGAGGATGTGGCAAAAGCTCACGAAGGCTTGGAAAAATGCAAGCAGGTTATGGTTTCGGGCAAATACGACATCATTATCTTGGATGAACTCACCATAGCAATCCACTTGAAACTGCTGACCGTTGAAGAAGTGCTGGAACTACTGGAGCACAAACGTCCCGAAACCGAAATAGTAATTACCGGCCGATATGCCCCACAAGAACTTATAGACATGGCCGACCTTGTGACCGAAATGAAAGAAATAAAACATTACTACACATCGGGCGTGCTTTCTCGAAACGGCATCGACAAGTAAAGCAGTATCAGCTCATGCCGCCGATTCATACGTTCATCACATCATGCGAACAGTTACATCATGGATTCGATTCCATTTATAAAAGCACATTATGGTAACTGCCGTCACGATTTCGGCCACAGGCATAGCCAACCAAATACCTTTTGCATCAAGCCATTGTGGCATAAGCACGAAACTTGGAATCAAAATCAAGATACCTCTCATCAATGCAAATGTTGTGGCAGGACGTATGCGCTCGACACTCTGGAAATAACCAATTGCCGTAATGTTGAATATGAACCCTACAAAACCTATCGCAAAGTATGGAAACCCATTTACTGCAATTATTGCAGCTCCATTTTGCAAGTCGACAAATAAGCCTACGAGCCATGCCGGCACGCCGACAAACAAAGACGTGACTATCAAGCCACAAATAATGGCCGTGACAAGCGCGGTCTTTTCAGCTTCCCTCATGCGCAATCTTAGGCCAAGCCCCAAGTTGTAACTTATGATCGGTTGAGCCGATTGCGCAATGGCATTACCCACCATGAAAACAAATGGCGTATAATAACATGCAATTCCAAATGCTCCGACCCCATCATCACCAAGATAACGCATGAATACTTGATTCCCCATAAACATCAGCACGGCCATCGTGGCTTCACCCAGCAATGCCGACGAACCTATGCGACACTGGTTGAACACATTCTTCAAACACAGCCTTACATCCCTTGTCGACATTCTCAACGAGATCAAACGCAGGTGATGTGCTTTGAAAAGCAGGTACACGATGGCTACAACGCCACCTGCAGCCGTGCTTATCGACGTTGCGAACGCTGCTCCCATTACACCCCAACCAAACGGGAACATAAACAACCAATCGAGTATTATATTAAGAATTGCCGCCACAAGGCTGCACGCCATAGCCACGTTGGGTGCACCGTCAAGGCGTATGACAAACAATGCGACCGAAGTCCACACCATGAAAACCCATGATGGCACATACCAAACCATGTAATCCACCACCATTGGCAACAGATGCTCGGACGAGCCGAGCTGCCTTGCCGTAGTCTCTGGGTCAAACAGCATCCATGCCGTAATGAACAATGCAACGACCGATACGGCCAACATGGCTTGCGTCACATTTATTTGCGCCATTCTTTGCCTGCCATGTGCAAGGCACAGCGAGGCTATGACAGAACAGCCTGCTCCTATCATCAAACCTATGCCGGTAAGCAACATTTGCACAGGCACCACTATATTAACCGTCACTGCCTACACTGTGGCCTATGAAAATGCCATCAATAGCAGTCATGGCCGATATACCCAACATCCCAAACAATGTAGGGAAAAACAATTTCTTGAACAACACCGACACTTTCAATGTCCCAAAGTCAATACCTTCCTCTTTCATACAATGTTAAGTTAAATCAACTTCAAGCAATGGAAAATCAGTTTTTTTCTTTCACTATAAATATGCCATTAACTATTTCCCCAATCCCAATTGCAACCAACAAAACAAAATACCGGATAAGATGGCTGGTTTCCCCAAGTCATCTTATCCGGCACTTCTTTCAGAGCCCTCCGATGATGAGTACAAAACTCCTCTACAATATATGTGACAAAAATAGTGAGAAACTAATGTAGATTCAAATTTATGACATTCTTTAACATTCAAGCATGACAGTAGTCGCCACAGCAATTTCATCATATTACAAAAAAATCATGCCCATATTTCACAACATGGGCATGATTAAAACCTTAAAAATCTAATCCTATGAAAAAACTTTATGCAAAGTTAAGAACTAATTTCTATCATTCATTATCTTCACATAAAAAACAATGATAAATTAAATTCATAAACGTTAAAGCAGCATCTAAATGACACCTTTTTTACGCAAAACAAACCAAGGCGACGGATCAAAGCGAGGCAAAGCTACAAGCTGCACATCCTTTGCCCTGTCCGAAAGCGACCCTTCACCATTCCCTACGGTAACACCTTTAGCCGCAAGGGCCGATGTCATTTCATGCTTGGCAATGTCGGGAGTGTTATTATCGTGACTTAAGTGGCATAAAAATATGTATTTCAATTCACTTGTATAATTGTCGGCAACAAAGTTTGATGCCACTTTATTGTCAAGATGGCCGTTTACAGCCCTTATACGGTTCTTCAAATACTCGGGATATGGTCCTTTGTCGAGCATCCCGGCATCATAATTCGACTCTATCATCAAGTAATTGGCCTGTTTCATATAAAAATCAGCCCTGTCGGAAATACACCCTAAATCGGTAGCAAGCACAAACTTGTTTTCTCCGTATTCCAGCATGAACCCGGCATTGTCCGACCCGTCGTGCGACACTTCAAACGCAGTTATCTTCATGCCGGCGAGCGTGAACGGTATTTCCTTAAATATAGGCTCGTGATAATCCTTTATGCGACGTGATATATTGTGCCGGCGCAATATGCCGTTCAATACCCGTGGAGTACAATATATGCGTATGTGCTTGTACTTGCGTGAGATTTTATAAGCATAACGTATGTGGTCGCCATGATCATGCGTAAGGCACAATCCTTTTATCATAGAGGGCATCACGCCATTCAAAGCTAATGTTGCAAACACTTTGTCGACATCCACTCCGGCATCCACAAGGATACCGGCCGTCTCGGTACCTACATACGAACAATTGCCGCTGCTGCCGCTTCCGAAACTTATAAAACGCATCGACAGACTCGGCTCGACAGCAACTGCCGGCTCTTGCTGCGCCGCGTAGCTGCTGCCTTCGAGTGAACCAGAAGGCACATCATCCACATCAAACAATATAGATCGCTGCCTGTTCTCTCGTTGCGATATTTTCTTGTTGTTCTTAATCATCTTCACTTATATAATAAGAATATGGTAGGCACTTTGTCATAATCATACTTCGACTTACTCCAATCTTCGACACTTTTAGTCACTATCGACTCATTTTGGCCTGTGATGTCGCTTGCGATGCACAACCGCATCCTTTTTGGCAAACATTTCACCATCTCGGCAATCAGCTTGTTGTTTCTATAAGGAGTCTCTATGAATATTTGCGTCTGGTCAAGCACTTTTATGCTTTGCTCCATACTCTTGAATTTACGTTGTCTTGCTGCAGCATCTATTGGCAGATACCCAAGGAAGGCAAAACTCTGCCCATTGAATCCCGACCCCATCAGCGACATCAATATGCTCGACGGTCCAACGAGCGGGACAACACGCAGCCCTGCGGCCTGTGCCATGCCGACCACGTCGGCTCCCGGATCGGCTATCGCGGGACAGCCTGCTTCCGAAATTACTCCGACCGCCATGCCATGCTTCAAAGGCTCAAGAAACATGCCCACCTCCTCACGAGGCGTATGCCTGTTCAAAGTAAAAAAAGTAAGGCTGTCGATATCTATGGCCTTGTTGCACTTTTTTAAGAAACGACGCGCCGAACGCACGTTTTCTACTATAAAATACTTTATTTCACTCACGATTTCAATATTCTTCGCAGGCAATATATTTTCCAACGGTGTTTCGCTGAGCGGCACCGGAATCAAGTACAAGGCAGCAGGCATCATAATAAACATATTTAACAAGCAAAGTTAACATAACTCAGCCTTAAAAACAAATTGATTTTTCATTGCATTATTTATCAATGTTTTACCGAGTGCCAAAATGGCTACATTTCCGTCTGGAGACTACAATCTTATTCTCATTACGAATGGAATGAGACCTCCTATTTCTCTCATTTTTTATTATCTTCGTGTCAACAAATTTTGCACGCACAAAGTCATGTATGAAAAAACAAAAGGAATCGTGCTTCACGTCTTGAAGTATAACGACCGAAATTCCATAGCGCATGTCTACACCGACACCCACGGGCGCATGTCGTTCCTGCTTCCGCAAGGCTCTTCGCGCAATGCCCGTTTAAGAAACGCCATGTTCATTCCGTTGTCGCTCATTGAATTTGAATCTCGCACAATGTCGGGACGTGATATTTCCACCATGAAAGACTGCCGCCGAATCGAACAGCTCTGTAACATATACACCGACCCACTGAAAGGAGCCATAGCCATGTTCATCAGCGAATTGCTCACCCGATGCATCCAAGAAAGCGAGCGCAACGAGCCGCTGTTCAAGTTTATATCCATGTCCATCAAGCTGCTTGATTCAATCGAGCAAGGCGTGGCCAATTTCCACATTTGCTTCCTTTACCACTTTGGTGCATTCATGGGAATACAGCCCGATACGGCCACCTATCGGGATGAATACTGGTTTGACATGGAAAACGGCATTTTTACTCCATCATGCCCACTTCACGGGCATAATCTCGACCCTCGGCGCGCTGCATTCCTGATGCTCCTGTCAAGAATGACATTCAGCAACCTGCACCGATTTAAATTGAACCGAATGCAACGCAATGACATTCTCGATACTGCCCTCGCATACTACAAATTGCATAATTCCACCATAGGTGCAATGAAATCGCCCGAAGTACTAAAGACACTTTTTGAATAATTCACCGAATGGTATTCCACATTCAAGTCTCGGAAAGATTACAGCAAAGCAGTCGAGCGCATCAGTAAAATTACGCACACCTGTCACGATAAAAAAATCTGCACGGAAAATATTACCGTGCAGATTTTTACATACTTGTTAACCGGCAGCATTCTGCTTATCCCGGTTTTCTCTTCAATATACAAGTTTAACATTGTCAATCCACAGTATATTGCCCGGCGAACCTATATATGCGCCACCATGGCTGGCAGTGAATTGCATCTGCATGTGAGTTGGCACATCATTGGCATCGCCCCAACCCACCTCTTTTATGGGTACGCTTTCACCCTTGCTGTTCACAGCATAACGTTCTGTAGCGTTAAGAGCCATATACGACTTGAATGCCGGATTATGAGAGATGTCGCCATACATTATTTCAAAACGCACGTCATTCTGCCAATCGCAATTTTTGTCAAACCTTACGACCATCGTTCCTACACGTTTTGCATAAATGTTACCATCGGCATCCTCCCAACGCTTCTGCAAGAACAGATTTACTTCATGATAATCACGTCCCGGTATTTCTTCCTGACTTCCGAATCCGGTAGCTTTTATGCGATTCGAGCGCGTTGACATCTGCACTTTATAGTCAAATTGCAATGCTGTCGGCTTCTTGCTGAACGGGACACCAGAATTAAGCATTTTCTGCGGATTCTTTGTCCCCTTTATAGGTTCATGCACCGAGCCGAGGAAAATAGAACCGGCTGCCAGCACTTCCATGTTAATCAACCCGAATACCTTTACTTTTTCCATACGGGTCTCAAGACGCGCACAGTAACCGTCGCCACGTTTTTCGGGAAATACAGACGTGTTGGTCTTCGTAATGCCGACGACCTTGGCCATTACATTGGAAGATCCCCACGGAGAACCGCCTTTGTTCACATAAGCCTCGTCGCCTTCTATGGTCATGGTCGGACCTATCGCCCACACATGTTTTGTCTCTCCTCCTATTATGCCCGATTCTTCTATCTGACGGTCTATCCAATTGTCCATGTCACCATAACGGATATTCTCCACCTTAGGCTGTGCAAGAACAACATTGCACCAAAGCAACACTGCTAAGAAACTGAAAAACCTCATAGATGATAATTAATTAACACACCTCAGACTTCCGTATTATCGACAAGACTCGGCATTTAAAGTTCATAGCCCCAATCGTTAAGGGCAAATCCCCAATTATCTTGCACAAGTTTCACCGTACGGTCGTCATATTTATACTTGTTCTTCTTATAACCTTTCTTGCCTCCGACGTATTTCTCTATCTCCGCGCGAGACTCTTCCCACCCAGGGATATTAAGCGATTTGTAAATATGCTCCGTCATTCCCATCGCATCGGCCTCAAAATCCTCAAATTTTACCTCTACCAAATTCCCTTGCGGGATACAAGTCTTGTCGGCTTCATACTTGTGGTATAGCTTTGCATATATCGACAAGATGTTGCTTTCAAGCTCTGCTGCCGATATGTCCTGCAATTGCAACGGATGAATGGTATTGTTGAAGAAACTGCGCGTACTTTCAAACACCGTGTAAGGATTACGCATCAGATATATGAATTTGGCATTTGGAAACATCTTTACAAGTTCCTTCACACGCCCGGTGTGAGGAGGATTCTTGCTCAGGAACTGAGTACCGTGCGTGTTCCACAACGCAATCTTGATCATCTTCACGAATGTCTGTTCAAACACTTTCAGTTCTTCAGGAGTAATGTCGTTGAAAAGCAGATACTTATCGGCATACTCCTGAGTATACTTTGGCAAGAACCAGAAATTGTAGAAATTATATGGCATCATGTTTGACAAAGCGAATTCCTCTTCTTGAGGCAAATCCACCGCAAGCTCCATGTTGTCGGTAGGACGCTTGTCGGGCATTAGCCAGCTCATAGTCTTCTTAAAAAATGGTTGTCCCCACATCATCAAGTGAGGGAAAACTGTCTGATAAGTCGTGACATAACCAAAATGCTTGTCGCAAGCCATTACGTTATGCACAAACGTAGTTCCGCTACGCCAATGTCCAAGGATGAATACAGGGTCATGCAACAGCGGTTGCCCGGCAAGCTGTATCGCGTATTTACGGTCTTGTTCCGACACGAGCAATGACAACAATCGGCACACAGCCTTGGTTAATAGATATTTGTTATTATACGAAACACCTATTTCCCTACCTGCTGTAATCTTCTTGAAAGTATCCCAGTCGGCTCCAACAAGCGTATTGACAGGCAACTTGTTAAATTCTATCAATCCCATTTTCTATATGTTTCACTTAATGATTTTTATCTCTATACCCTGCCTGTACAATTCCTTGACGGCGGTCTCTATCGCATCATAATTTTCAGGTTTTATGCCAAGTTTAGGCAAGTCGAGCGTAGGCAATTCTTGACCAGCAATCATTTCGCAGTCGTTCACCTTGTCTATTATCATGCCAACGGCACTTGTGTTGTTTGAAATAGGATCGATAAGGATGAACGCCCCCGTTGCCTTGTTTTTGGCAAACGGATCAAAAAACAACTCCTTGGCGGTAGTTATCACCACGCGCGCAATCTGATTGAGTTGCATAGGCAACGTCTCCTTGGTCAGCTTGCCATTTTCAAGCGACAGGTGTTCCATCGTATTCACATCCACCTTGTACTTGATGCTGTCGATGTGCGTACGGCTTGTGTTGGTAGTCTGCTTGATGAAGAACGACTTCTTTGCGTCCATAGGCTCTTCGTCCATCCACACGAGCATGGCTTCAAAGTTACGCCCCACACAAGGAAGATTGTCGGGATGCACGAGCATTTCGCCTCGCGACACGTCTATTTCATCTTCAAGCGTCAATGTCACCGATTGAGGAGGAAATGCGTAATCAAGTGCACCGTCGTATGTGACAATGCTCTTGATGCGCGACCTCTTTCCCGACGGTAATGCGACCACCTCATCGCCTTTATGCACTACGCCCGAAGCCACCTTGCCGCAAAATCCTCGGAAATCTAAATTTGGCCTAAGCACATATTGCACCGGGAAACGGAAGTCGGAAAGATTATGGTCGTTGTCGATATGCACCGTTTCAAGGAATTCAAGCAATGTCGGACCCGAATACCATGGCGTGCGCGACGACTTCTCTACCACATTGTCACCTTCAAGAGCCGACAAAGGAATACATGTAATGTCAGGTATTCCCAGCGGAGCGGTAAACTTCTTATACTCGGCCACTATCTCGTTGAATTTATCTTCCGAGAAGTCAACAAGATCCATCTTGTTGACTGCGAGAACGACATGCTTTATGCCAAGCAACGACACAAGGAATGTGTGTCGTCGTGTCTGTGTGATGACCCCAAGTCGTGCATCGACAAGTATGACGGCCAAATTTGCAGTAGAGCCACCGGTAATCATGTTGCGCGTATATTGCTCATGACCCGGGGTGTCGGCAATGATAAATTTGCGGTTATTTGTTGAAAAATACCTGTATGCCACATCAATGGTTATGCCTTGCTCGCGCTCGGCCTTCAGCCCGTCAAGCAACAATGCGTAATCTATGTGGTCGCCCGCGTTGCCCACACGTTTACTGTCGCGTTTCAATGCGTCGAGCTGGTCTTCATATAGTTTCTTGCTGTCGAAAAGCAAGTGCCCTATCAATGTCGATTTGCCATCGTCCACCGAACCGGCAGTCAAAAAGCGCAGCAAGTCTTTTTGCTCATCCTTGTCAAGGAATGCTTTTATATCAAGGTTATTATTGTCCATCAGAAACTTCCTTTATTCTATGATTGTTGATAATGCGCATGAGAAACAGTGATACCTGCTTAGAAATATCCCTCGCGTTTTTTTTGTTCCATGCTCGCTTCTTGGTCAAAATCTATGACACGCGTCGTGCGTTCGCTCTTGGTGGTGGTCATCATCTCCTCCACTATCTTCTCTATCGTATCGGCGTTACTCTCAACCGCGCCTGTCAATGGCCAGCATCCAAGCGTGCGGAATCGCACCATGCGCATCTGCACCTTGTCTTTGTATTTCTCGGGCAGACGGTCATCATCGGCCATTATCAAGTTCCCGTCTATCTCCACAACCGGCCTCTTCTTTGCAAAATAAAGAGGAACGATGGGTATGTTCTCAAGACGTATATATTGCCAGATGTCGAGTTCGGTCCAATTGCTCAATGGGAACACACGAATGCTCTCGCCCTTGTGGATGCGTGCATTGTATATGTCCCACAATTCAGGGCGTTGGTTTTTAGGATCCCACTGGTGGAAACGGTCGCGGAATGAAAATATACGCTCTTTTGCCCGCGATTTTTCCTCGTCGCGACGAGCTCCCCCGAATGCAGCGTCAAACTTATACTTGTCGAGTGCATGCAGTAGCGCTTGCGTCTTCATCAAGTCGGTATGCACCTTGCTACCATGCGTGAACGGGCCAACGCCTGCACGGAAGGCTTCCATGTTGCTTTCCACTATAAGATTCCAACCGTATTTCTTCGCATACTCGTCGCGGAATTGTATCATTTCCTTGAATTTCCACTTCGAGTCGATATGCATCAACGGGAAAGGCACTTTGCCGGGGTAAAACGCCTTTTCGGCAAGACGTACCATGACCGACGAATCCTTTCCGATACTGTAAAGCATCACCGGATTCTCAAATTCGGCCGCAACTTCGCGGATTATGTGAATCGACTCGGCCTCCAGCTCTTTTAAGTGACTAAGTTTATATTTCTCTTCCATTATTTTGATTCTTCCTTACTGATTCTTGGTAAAATAAGTTGTAACAATTGCGACACCGATTCTTCAAGCGACAAGACCGACGTGTCAAGTTCGAGCGCAGGATGCGCAGGCACGTCAAACGGTGCTGAAACACCTGTGAAATCCTTAATCTCTCCTCTGCGTGCTTTTGCATAAAGTCCCTTCACGTCACGACGCTCACATTCTTCAATAGGCGTGCTGACATAAATCTCCATGAAGTCGTCGCGACCTATTATGGATGCCGCCATTTGCCTCATCAATTCCGACGGGCTGATAAAAGCGGCTATAGTCACTATGCCGGTGTCTACAAACAGTTTCGACACCTCGGCTATGCGGCGAATGTTCTCCTTGCGATCTTCTTCGCTGAATCCAAGGTTGTTGTTGATGCCGGTGCGTATGTTGTCTCCATCGAGGATGCGGCACAATATGCCCCGATTATGCAGTTCACGCTCAAGAGCAATGGCTACCGTGCTCTTGCCCGAGCCGCTCAAGCCCGTGAACCAAATCATCAATCCATGCTGCCCGAGCAATTTTTCCTTGTCATCGCGAGCAAGCATCTTGTCAAATATAGGATATATGTTGTTAGCTTCCATCATAAGATTTAATTAATATTCAAAAGGCCAAATCTGCGGTATCAGGAATATCGACACAAGGAACACAATTATATTAAGCGGCAAACCTATGCGCACGAAATCGGTAAACTTGTAGTTACCTATACCTTGCACGATGAGATTAGTTTGATAACCTATAGGCGTTGTGAATCCGGCCGATGATGCGATGCATATTACAATGAAGAACGGCGTTGGATCAACACCGAGCTGCGTTGCAAGCGACAATGCCAACGGGAATGCCAATGCGGCTGCAGCATTGTTAGTAATGAGTTCTGTGATTATATTTGTGATTATATACAGGATGGCAAGAAGCACATAAGGACCGTGGCTGTGACTCAAGCTTATTATGAAATCGGCTATGAAATCGGCAAGTCCAGAATTGGTCATTGCCTTGCTTATGGCAAATGCACATGCGATGGTTATCAATATGTCCCAAGAAATGAACTTTGTGTATTTACGAGCCGGAAAGATATTTGTCCAAGCCATGACAACGGTAGTGACCGTGGCAAAGAAGAACATGTCGAGCTTTATATTGGGGAACATCTCCTGGGTGACCGGCAACTCGCCTACGGTGGCCCCGATAATCATCAAGAGCAACAATATCAGTACAAATGTGCGTTTCCCACGTTTAGGTTGCGGAATGGCATCCTTCCCATTGGCAATCATGAGGAAAACCGACGATTCACCCCATGTCGCAACAAAGGAATCATCGGCAAGCACCACCAGCGTATCGCCTTCACACAAGCGAATCTTATCAACACGCTTGGTTATGGCCTGCCCGCTGCGTTTTATCTCTTTCACTTCCACGCCGTAATGTCGCTTGAAGTCAAATTCCCTCAAAGTCTTGTTTATTCCGGGGAAACGAGGGCCAAGCACGACTTCCACAGGATGCAGATTCTCCAATTTCTCTTCCTCATCCTCCAAAATCTCGGGATTTCGCCGTTCCTCGGGCAACAATTTCTTTGACACGAGCATAATGTACAAAATGCCTGCTATCGTGATTGGAACGCCTATCCAGGCCAACTCAAACATGCTCAACCCGTTGAATCCGGCATCCACCATCATCCCGTGCACCACGAGGTTGGTCGAAGTACCTATAAGGGTACACAAGCCTCCAAGGATTGTTATGTAGGACAACGGAATAAGGAACTTTGTCGCCGGCAAGTTAACCGATTTTGCCCAGCGTTTGATAATCGGGGCGAAAATCACCACTACAGGCGTATTATTCAAAAATGCCGATATGAAGCCAATGGCCGGCAACATGCGCAACTGCGCTTTCCATACTGTCGTCTTGTCCTGGGGTAGAATCTTTTTTATCACTTGACTTAAAGCCCCCGACTGCCTGACACCTTCGCTGACAAGGAAAAGCAACGCTACGGTTATCATCCCCTTGTTACTGAAGCCTTCTATCATTTCCTTTGGCGACAATATACCTGCACACAAGAACAACGCAACAACGGAAAACAAAATCATTCCCGGCCGCATCTTGTCCATTACCAATGCAACGACCATGCCGACGAGAGCCAATAAGACAAATATAATCTCAAAAGTCATAAAATAAGATTATTGACTGGTACTCTGATTATTTTCAACCAAATATCCACTATGCAACCATACTTCCACAATCAATGTGGCATTTAAACAAAAAGACCCTCAGCTGAAAAACTTAAACCAAATTATTGACATTAGCTATACCTTTTTAAATTTGGCTAAATTACGCTAATATCTATTTATGGTCGCAAATATAGGTTATATCTATCAATACTCAATAAACACATTAACGTTTTTAACACCCGAATCGGAGAAAAATACAATTTTAGCTACCAAAAGGACAATAAAACACCTCAAGTTTGACTTTCAGACCTTCTCTTGACACAAAATGGCGGATTGCCGAGTTTTATGCCGGCAATCCGCCATTCGTATTATATAATTTACTGTCTACAAGTTTATTTCACTCTTTTATAACCATATACTGCAAGCTCTCCGAGCTCTTCTTCTATGCGCAACAATTGATTGTATTTGGCCATACGGTCGGAACGACTCAACGAACCGGTCTTGATTTGTCCGCTATTCGTGGCAACGGCAATGTCGGCAATTGTCGCATCCTCGGTCTCGCCCGAACGGTGTGAAGTGACAGTTGTATATCCATGACGATGAGCCATCTCAATTGCATCAAGAGTCTCGCTCAACGACCCGATTTGGTTCACTTTTATCAAAATAGAATTTGCACACCCCATTTCAATGCCTTTCCGCAAAAATTCCACATTTGTGACAAACAAGTCGTCTCCGACAAGCTGACAACGATTGCCTATTCTCTCGGTCAGCTTCTTCCACCCGTCCCAGTCATTTTCGCTCATTCCGTCTTCAATTGAATCAATCGGATATTTGTCGATTAGCTCTTCGAGATAAGCAATCTGCTCGTCGGCCGTACGTTTCTTTCCTTTTTCACCTTCAAATATGGTATAATCATAAATGCCATCCTTATAAAATTCGGATGAAGCGCAATCCATGCCGATTTTAACATCTTTGCCAGGTTCATACCCGGCCGCCTTTATTGCTGCCATAATCGAATCGAGCGCATCTTCGGTTCCTTCAAGAACCGGAGCAAATCCGCCTTCGTCGCCTACGGCAGTGCTCAATCCACGTTCATGAAGCACCTTTTTCAAGGCATGGAACACTTCGGCACCCATGCGCAAGCCTTCGCGGAATGATGGCGCACCAACAGGGCGTATCATGAATTCTTGAAATGCAATAGGCGCATCACTATGTGAACCGCCATTGATGATGTTCATCATAGGCACGGGCATCACATAAGTATTAACGCCTCCTATATATCTATATAAAGGAACCTTGAGATAATTGGCCGCAGCCTTGGCCACTGCAAGTGAAACTCCGAGAATTGCATTTGCTCCAAGATTTGACTTGGTGGGCGTTCCGTCAAGTTCAAGCATCTTTTGGTCGATGCCCCGTTGGTCAAAGGCCAACCACCCTTTTAATGCCGGAGCAATTATATTATTTACATTTCCAACGGCTTTCAACGTCCCTTTGCCACCATAACGATTACGGTCTTTGTCGCGCAATTCCAGAGCTTCATGTTCTCCTGTCGAGGCACCTGAAGGGACAGCAGCTCGTCCCATCACGCCACACTCCAATGTCACATCGACTTCAACCGTCGGATTGCCGCGTGAATCAAGAATCTCACGCGCTACAATTTTTTCTATCTTCATAGCTTTATATGTTTAAAAACTTTTTAATTCTTTGCCAGACAAAGTTCGCAATTAAAACTTTCATTGTCAATCCCCATTAGTAGGGATAAGGATGCATATATCAGCTCATGCATAATTGTTGCCAAATAACACAAATAGTTATTACCTTTGCATAGTCGAAACTATCAACAATGCCAAGCAAAGACAAAGAATTAATCGCATTGAGCCTGTTTTCATCTTCGGGAATAGGCGACCTCGGATTGCGTGCAAACGGAATAAAAACCGTGATGGCTTGCGAACTCATAAAGGAACGAGCCGCACTGTTTTCGGTTAATTTCCCGAATGCGAAAATGTTCCAAGGCGACATATGGACTCTTTGCGATGACATCATAGCCGAATACCGCAAACTCTATAAGAAGCCACCATTCCTGATATTGGCGACCCCGCCCTGCCAAGGCATGTCTTCTAACGGAATGGGCACGTTGCTGCGAAACCTCAAAGAGGGTAAACGCACAAAAATGGATGAACGCAACAGACTAATCATCCCGGCAATGAAAATTATAAAGGCTTTGCGCCCTGATTGGGTCATAATCGAAAACGTGCCTAAAATGCAAGGCACTCCTATAATAGACGAAAACGACAGATTGGTAAACATCATCGACTACATAAAGCAAGAATTAGGCTCATCTTATGACGGATGCCCAGAAGTCATAGACGCTGCCGACTACGGAGTGCCACAGCATCGCAAACGGTTGATCACGATAATGACTCGATCGGCAACCGGCAAACGAGCATTCTCTCACAGGCATTCATTGTTGCCCGAACCGACCAACGCGCAAGAACCCGGACTGTTTACCCGACCTTACAAGACATTAAGAGAGACAATAGGTGGCCTGCCGCAACTTGAAGCGACAAAAGGTCGCAATTGTTGCAATGAAATCCCTCTACACCGCGTGCCGGTTCTTGATGACATAAAACTAACGTGGATAAAGAACACTCCCGAGGGACAAACAGCCCTCAACAACCAATGCACAAATCCAGATTGCATGTTCCAAGGAAATCCATCACATGGGAGCAAGAAAGACAAGGATGGCATAAACCGGGCTAAAGAAGACACTCCGCTTTACTGTATCAAGTGCGGAAGCCTGTTGCCGCGTCCATATGTGGTAGACAAAGAGTCTGGAGAAAAACGACTGATGAAAGCCTTTACCAGCGCATATAAACGCATGAATTGGGATGAACCGGCAAGCACACTTACCCAAAATTTCCAATACGCCTGTTCCGACAACAAGATTCACCCGTCTCAAAACAGAGTATTATCACTGTGGGAAGGAATGATATTGCAGACAATAGCCGACTATGACTTCACATTTGAGATTGATGGGAAATATGTGAGCGATGGCGTAATCAGAGACACGATAGGAGAAAGCATACCGCCCCACCTCATCGAATTAATCTGCCGTCACATAATTGACATAAGCTGTCCGAAAAAAACGACATCAGGCAGTTGAATTATCAGAACAACGACAAGGTTCTCTCGTGCCCCACACGGTATCCAATCCATTTCTTGGCCGACAACTTATTGAGATACACGGCATCGTCAATTACGGCAATCCAGTTCCGGCACATTTTTGTCACGCCTTGGCTGCGCATTATCGACACGCTTGTAGTCCGGCCTCCATCCTCTCTCGGTTTTACAAGCTCACCCCAATCATCCTCAGTCAGTTTGTCGTGATAAAAAGCCGCTACTATAGTGGGATTCTCATTAACAAAATCCCATAACACGGCCAGCAAGTGATTGGTGTGACGATGATGGGCTTTCCAATCAAAGCTAGTAATCAATGAAACACGCTGTTCCCCTACCAAGGGCTTCGCGACTTTCTTTGCCGATGGAGTGTTGCCACAACTGGCCTTGACCTCTATACCTCCATACTTATACGGGCTAAAGAATTCTTTTGACAAAGGATACATCTTGCCACCTCTCACCTGATACAGCGACATGTAATAATTTTTTGTTTCCTCAGAATTTGTCAACAACAAATCGGGATATCCGTCTTGGTGCAAATTTGGGCTGAGATCGCCAGCCGAGACCTTTAACAAGCACTTGCCGAAATATTCCCCGACAAGTCCGCTCAAGTTACGCATGCCAAGTACCTCAAAGATGTTTATATCAAACTCCTTTGTCGATTCATTAAGCCGCAGCAAGGCTTCATTTGCCATCTTTATACTTCGCACGACTTCCTCACCGGTAAAGATGACGGCACCGTCATAAGTCACACTCTTCCCACTCTTAATATACTCGGCCATGAACAATTTTGAATTACTTGTTATTCGGGTCTTATTTCTGA
Organism: uncultured Prevotellaceae bacterium; assembly: GCA_905207705.1. Classification (GTDB taxonomy): domain Bacteria; phylum Bacteroidota; class Bacteroidia; order Bacteroidales; family Muribaculaceae; genus Avimuribaculum. Next base: position 11,975 of record CAJLMA010000009.1, on the reverse strand, counting down.
TGGAGAAGGCAGCGGTTTCCATCCTTCACCAAACGCATCATAGGCATCAGTCACAATAACAAATGCCTTAGGATCAACTTCCTTTATTTTTAGTTTGAGGCTATTGACCTGCTTATAACTGACGACAAGGAACAAAGTTTCCTTTTCTCCACCCGAATATAGCCCGTAACTTCTGATACATGTGGCCGAACGGTCCAAATCCTCAATTATGTATTTTTTCAATTCGGGGATAGGCTCATCGCTTATGACAAACATCAATTTGTCATTTTTTGCACCGTTAATGACAAATGCCAGAACCCTCGAAGTGACAAAGATGGAAATCAACGAATATAGCGACAGATACAATGCTGGTTGCGATGTGGAATGAGCGGCTCCTACTCCGAAACCGATTACAACGAGCCCAAACATCACCACCGTGGCATCTACAAGCAATATTGCCCTTGAAAAACGTATGTGGCAATACTTTTGCAGCATCAATGCCACAATATCGCTACCGCCGGTAGTAGCCTGATTACGAGCCACAAGTCCACAGCCTACGCCTATCAACGTAGCACCAATAATGCTTGCAAGCATCAAATGATCGGAAAGGTCAAGAATGCCACCAAGCAGTTTTGACGGGTCAAGAGCTTGCAACGAAGCCTTATCGGGATATGACATCCACTCCAGTGCATTCATTATAAACGGAGAAATCAACGCGGCAACTATGGTTCGTGACCCTACTTTCGCACCCAACAACAATACCGACAATATGAGCAACGGAATGTCGAACATATATCCGAACGTACCTACCTGTATTGACGGGAATATACTTTGCAGAACGATACTTGCCCCATACACGCCTCCCGGAACTATGCCATAGGGGTTTATGAAAAAAGCAAAGCCCGAAGTCATTATTATGCACCCCACGACTATGCTTACCCAACTATATATAGTTTTCTTCAGATGACTCTCTTCCTGAGCCGGCTCTGCTATTATTGGCTTTTTATTAGACGATTTTCCCATATTTCAACATTTTTTACAAATATAGTGAAAGTTGAGAGCAATAAGGAAAAATCGACTCGTTTATTTTTTGCCATTGTCAAAACACAACCCATATTATTTAAAACATGTCGAAAATGAGCGCAATGAGTTAAATTGAGCCATTTCCTAAGCGTTCTTATTTAAGATAACCAATGCGGCTATGACTCCCGGCACCCACCCTACAAGGGTAAGAAGAAAAACTATCAATATTGAACCGCATCCACGGTCAAAAACAGCGAGCGGAGGAAAAATTACAGCTAAAATGACTCTTATGCACGACATAACCTATGACTAATAAAATCATACAACTCTTTATCACATAGGACAAAAGTGACTCACGAAAATTGGCATTGCCACTACTTGTCATACGCAAAAATAGTCATAGTTTGCATCAACGACAAGTCATTGTAAAATAAAAATTTAAACACATGGCACATTCGTTTTAAGCTCAACAACGATACTACATGGCTTATACTGTTTTTGATTTGATACAATTGACAAGCAAGGAAGCCATGGCAAAAGCAATTCCAACCGCAACCACACCAGTCCATTCATAATGTTGCCAGAACAGACCGGAAACGAATGTACCGGCAGAACCTCCCAAGAAGTAAATTGTCATATAAACGGTATTGACACGATTGATGGCAGATGCGTCAAGGGCGACCACGCTGGTCTGATTGGACAAATGGATGCATTGCATTCCGGCATCAATCAGCAAGATGGCAATTATTATCCACAAGTAGCTGTCATTCCCCCAAAATGCCAGCAGCCATGCAGCCAACACTACGCATCCTCCGGCGATGGAGAAGAACCTCGCACCGTACTTTTGGATGTAGCCGCTGATGAAAACCACCGTGGATGCACCAGCCAATCCGCACAAACCGAGTGCCCCGATAATATCGTCGCTCGCAAAGAAAGGCTCTTGTTTCATCCGAAAAGCAAGGCAACTCCACAGAGCAAAGAACGAGCCATAAGCCAATGCTGCCCTCAGCGACGCAATACGCAGGTACGGGTATTGGGAGAGCAGGCGCAGCAAAGATTTCATCAGCCCTGCATAGCTTTCTTGAGAACGGGCAGACAGCACGGGCAGCATCTTTTGAATCATCAGAAAGCACCCGAGCATAAACATGCAAGCCACAAAATAGACGGAACGCCATCCCCATACATCAGCCAAAAAACCACTGAATACCCGTGAGCCAAGAATGCCTATGAGCAAACAGGACTGTATAATCCCCACGTTGCGCACCTTGTGTGCCGGTGCCGAATGAAAAGACACCAACGGGATGAAGAACTGCGGCATGACCGAAGATGCTCCGGCAAGCAAAGATGCGCCCCACACCCAATAGATGTTCGGGGCAAGGGCTATGGCAAGCAATGCGCACGAAGACACGATATAATTGGTCAATATCAGCTTCTTTCGTGAAACCAAATCACCAAGCGGGATGACAAATACAAGTCCGATCACATAACCTATCTGGGTCAATGTCGCTACCATGCTGGCAGAAAAGTCGTTTACCGCGAAGTCTTTTGCCATGCTGCCCAACAAAGGCTGGTTGTAGTAGCAGTTGGCAACAGAAAGCCCGGTAGCAACTGCCATCAGAGCCAACAGAGGCGCCGGAATGCCTTGGCTCTCCCTTAATTCAGACTCCATCCGTTGCCTCCTTTCAGTATGACACGACTTTCAACCCTATCAAGGACGCAATGAGCGTGAACAGAAAGAAAAGCCGGATGGGAGTGACTGGCTCCTTGAAAACGAATATTCCAATCAGGACCGTACCAACCGCCCCAATACCCGTCCAAATAGCATACGCTGTCCCCAAAGGCAACGTCTGCACCGCTTTGGCAAGCAAAGCCATGCTCAGCACAGTGGAAGCCAAGAAGCCGCTACCCCACAGATAAAATTCAAGTCCTGATGCTGCTCTCGTTTTCCCCAAACAGAATGTAAGGCTCACTTCAAACAATCCTGCCAACAATAAGATTATCCAATTCATACCTATGATTTATTAAATTCGGGCGCAAAAATAAGCAAGCTATCCCTAACAGCTTTTTGCATTTGTCAAAAACAACTTTTGCATTTGTCAAAAAACAGCCGTTCATTCCCGTTTCTGTATGCTATTTTATAATTTTGCACATCGGCAACAGCTATGAACTATGGATATAATGGAAATCATCAACCAAAAATATGCCATGCCTGACGCATCTTTGGACAGGTTGCGGCAATGCCTGACGGAAGTTTCATATCCCAAAGGATTCCGCGTGCTGGAAAGCGGCAAGGTGGAAAAGGACATTTTTTTCATTAAGAAAGGCATTGTCCGTGCCTACACTTCGGTTGACGGGAAAGAAATTACTTTTTGGATCGGAAAGGAGGGGGCAACCCTTGTCTCCATGAAGGGTTATGTGAACGACGAGCCGGGATATGAAACGATGGAACTGATGGAAGATTCAATTTTATATGTGTTGGAAAGGAAAAAACTGAAAGAACTATTCTTGGATGATTTGCACATAGCCAATTGGGGGCGACGTTATGCAGAAATGGAATTGCTTGCCACCGAGGAACGACTGATTTCCATGTTGTCCGCCATCGCTTCAGAACGGTACAAGGAGCTGTTGGAGAAAGAACCCGACCTGTTACAACGGTTGCCATTAGGAAGCATCGCCACCTATTTAGGTATAACGCAGGCAAGTCTGAGCCGGATTCGGGCTAAAGTAAAATAATAATACATCCCTTGACCTTCCATGCTTTATCAAGGGCGCCCATTTTTCTCTCTGACCAACTCGATGGACTCCTTGCCAGTCAAATGCTCAACTGTGATTTCCACCATCAGCAAATGATTGAAGCCTTTGGCTATTTCAGACTCCATGCCAGCCTCGCCGTGCGAATATTTATCTGCCAATAAGCACAAGGCAAGCCGTTTTTCGTCCTCATCTTTTAAAATTCGAGCTTTGCCGAAGACAATCACGCTCCGAAAATAAGTGGTAAACTCGGCAGGCTTGATTTCATCCTGCTCCACCACGCAGAACGAGATCTTGTCGTCACGCAGAATGGCTTCTACTTTATGACCTTTCATAGCCGTGTGAAAATATATCTTGCCATCGGCATACACATAACTAACTGGGACGGCATACGGATAACCTCCATCACCGTGAAGAGCCAACGTCCCGTTTGTCATCTTTTCAAGGATGGCGACACTTTCCTCGGTTGGCAACAATTGACGCTTGCGACGCATTTCCCTAAACATATCACTTTGTCATTTAAACCATTTTCAAACCAATAATAGACATAACCAGCATAACAATGAAAATATGTAAGCAAAAGATGCCCGTTCATAGTAACTCCCCATGCCAAGCAAAACAGCACTTACCACACCTATGCCTGTCTACACTGGAATTACTTTTGATAAGTTATATGCAAAAGTAGGACTTTCCACTTAAATACCATTTTGCATTTGGCAAAAAGTGTGATGCAGTCGTTTCTCATCATATTTTTTGCACTTTCTGCCAAACAAGAGTTGTTTAGCAAAAGAAAATACAACACATGTTACTGTAATCCAGTCGCTCTTTGAAAAAACATAAACATATCACACCTCATGACTTCATATTTTATTTCGTAATTCTGCAAAAACGATATATTCCTCTGAAATCAAGAAAGTTAGAAGAAATTGCAAATAAATTGATTTCAAATGATTAATCGACTGCCATAGCTATCCGCCAACCTCCTGGATATTTGATTTTACAGGATTATTAAAATATATTAAAGTAATGTCTCTCTATGCAGTCTTTCTGATTTAATCATATCATATATAAATATGAAATCATCAATGTGACATGAATAATAAGGAACTTGTAGAGTTATGCAAAAAAGGAAATGAGCAGGCTTTGGGTTTGCTCTACAAGACCTATGCCGATAAAATGCTGAAGATTTGCTCATATTATGTTACAAACAAACAGGCAGCTCAGGACATCTTACATGACGGTTTTATTGTTATCATGTCATCTATCCATTCATTACGGTCTCCTAACAAGTTAGAAAGTTGGATGGGGAAAATAATGCGTAATCTATCGTTACGTTATTTGGAGCAATATAATACGACAACCATAATTTCATTGGACGAGATTAGCTATGGCGAAGAACCAATAGATTTTGATTACACAGATGAGTTCCCTCCATATAATACTATGCTACAATTGGTTGAACAATTGCCTGAAGGGTATTGCAAAATCTTCAAACTGGCTGTATTGGAGGGATTGTCACACAAGGAAATAAGCTTATTACTGCACATTGCCCCACATTCATCTTCTTCTCAATTATCAAGAGCTAAGGATATGTTACGCAAACTATTCTCCCAATATCGGATGATTGTTTTTTTGGCATTACTATCTATTCTCTCATTATGTATTTTTCGCAACGAAAAAGACAAATCAGTGCCAAAAGAACAAGCCATAACGAAAGGACGGAAAAATAATGATGTACCGCATACAGAACTTCCATCCCACGCAGATACAATAAATTCAGATATTCCATCTCCAATAATTTTCCAGCAGGTTCATGATGAATATGCGGCTACAGATGTCATATGTACTAATAAAATATCGAACACCTACCCAGATAGTATAATAGAAAGAAAAGACAAATCCACGGACATTGACGAAAAGAAAGAGAAGTCCAAACAAGATTCGAAAGGACGTCTGCCCAATAATAGAATTCCCAATTATTTAACAACAGCCAAAAGGGATAAAAATTGGATGTTGTCAATCTCTTATTCGGGTGTATCTCATCAAACGGGCTTTCAAAAAATTATTATCCCCGGTAGTATCACCTCTGGTGAGCCAAAAGAAGTTTTGGGAGAGAGTCACCACTGCGCTCCCGTAGTATTTTCATTGTCTGCACAAAAGAAAATAAATGCACATTGGGGGATAGAAACAGGCATACAATATACACTGCTTCGTTCCGAATTTACATCAAGTGACGATACGCATTTGGAACGGGCACAAAGAATTCATTATATAGGCATTCCTTTGAAAGGCAATTTCAATATTTGGAAGAACGGGAAATTTTCCATCTACACATCTGCCGGACTAACTTTGGATGTACCCATAAAGGCTTCTGTTGAGGAATCATTGTTTGACAATGAACAAACCATCAAGCAAGAAAAATATGACTTACATCCGTCTTTGCAATGGTCAACAAACATTGGTTTTGGTTTGCAATATCAAATAACACCAACCATCGGTATATACGTTGAACCCAATCTGCACTATTACTTTAATCCTGGCGATGGCATTAAGACTATCAGGACTGAAAAACCTCTGAATGTAACTTTGCCCATAGGAATACGGCTGTCATGGTAGAAAAAATACGCTTGTTCATGCAGTCTTTTGTGGAAATGTCGCTCTTGTCTATGTAATCATTAAATGGCAATTGTATGCAAAAACGACATAGTGACCGAGCGACATATTTTAATGAGCTTTCCATTACAAGTAAAGAATACTTTATTCCATATATTCTCAGATGGCATACGGTAGGACAAAATACAAGCATACTGGAAATTGGATGCGGGGAAGGAGGTAATCTGTTGCCCTATTCTCTTATGGGTTGCTATACCGTAGGAGTTGACATAGCCGCAGGACGCATTAAAGAAGCAAATAGTTTCTTTAATGAAGCAGGTGCAAAAGGTACATTTATTGCAAACGATATTTTCAAGGAAAAAGGGTTAGAACATAACTTTGACATCGTTATCTGCCATGATGTGATAGAACATATTGCAGACAAGAAACTGTTTTTATCAGGCTTGGGTAATTATTTGAAGCCTAATGGAGTTATATTTATGGCATTTCCCGCATGGCAAATGCCATTTGGGGGACATCAACAGATATGCAGAAGCAGTCTATTGTCCCACTTTCCTTTCATCCATCTTCTTCCCACAAGTTTATACCGTTTGGTGCTAAGGGCTTTGGGCGAAAGTAATGATTGCATAAATGAACTGCTTTCCATCAAACAAACGCATATAACAATAGAACAGTTTGAGGACTTGCTGATAAGCACAGACCTCTGCATTAAAGATAGGCAACTTTGGCTCATTAATCCTCATTACAAAGTCAAATTCGGACTTAAACCACGCAAGTTGCATCCTTTTATATCAGCCATTCCTTATTTAAGAGATGTCTTCAGTACCAGTTGTTTCTACATCTTGAAAAAGACGGCACTAAGTCAAAATGCGTATTAAAACATGTTTGTGGCTGAATATGCGGTATTTTTTGATTTACGTTGGTTGCAGGAGGGTAACAAACGTGTTTTGGTCTGCCCAAAACTCATTCGCTTCCTCTCGTTGGTCAAACTTATCTGTACAACTATTTTAATCTTTATGGTTATGAAGCTCATTTTGCAGAGTGAATATATCATCTGTACTCTATTGCTCGCAAAATATCGTATGGCATTCTTTCAACCCATTCTGTAATACGGATTGCATTTCTTTTTGGTCTATTGTAAAATAATGGCATGTCTTTGCGCGAGCTGTGTCGAAATTTTCATGCCGTGGTATTTGTAGATGTTTGTATAAACGACAGATTCTCCCATACCGCTATAACTGTCAACATAGTTTTTTGCATAATATGCAATTAGGTATATTAAACTTTTGGCAACCAATATATCTGACTTGTTCATACAAAGCAAATGAGACAGAGGTATGAATACATGTTTCAAGTAAAGATGAAGCCTTATATTTTGCCAATCTTTTGCAGTTACATGCATCTTGGAAACATTGCGTTTTCCCTGACTGGTACAAAATATATCTAACGAATTCTATCTCGGTGCTAATGTGGCTATTCCCATAATCCATATTCTTGAACCCATAAAAGCTAATCCTTCGGAAATCTTCTTCTAATTCGTAATAATCGCCACTATCATGGCTATTGGACTCTATGATTCCATTCTCTGCCAATTGTAAAATATCATTTTCTGACTCTATGCATATTTCTACAATCTTATTGCATCTATGCAGTTTATCCAAATCACTTGCATGAGTTACGAAAAACTCCAAATAAATTGGACTTCTTTCAGGGTGTGTTGAAGAAAATATCTTCAAATCGGAGCGACGATTTATATTATCATATGGTATTTCCTGCTCGCAGGAATCATAAAACCGTTTTATATTAAACCGCAGTCTTTTACTTTCGCAACATTCACTATAATGAATGAATTTACAGTTTTCAAAGTTTGTGCAATATGATTTATACTCAAATTCTATCCAAAATTCAGATTTAGACAAGAACGCTTCACATATTTTTTCTTTTGCAAGAATATGTAGCATTGATTCTATTGCATAATCGCATTCTGTTCCCGATTGATGGGCAAAATGGTGCATTCGCTTTGTCCCTTGATTCTTGGCTATTAAAGGTTCTTTACAGGCAGGACAGAAGCAACCACACTTATTTCCAACAGATACTTTATCAACATCTACAAGTTGTCCTGTTGCATTCAAAAGCATAAGTTAAACGATACGCAGAATGTTTTTGCATATTTCCCTTATTGTGTCTGTTCCTCATTTCCAAACACTTTTTTAACTTTTTCCGAATTGCGCCAAGAGCTATATTTTGGTCATGAGAAATAGTCAAGAAAATGCCTCTACTTTTAAGTACTACAACACTTTGATTCGTATTATAATCGTAAAAAGTAATTGTTATATATGTATGTCCACCATCCCATTTCTCTGTTGTTACATGGATGTTTGGAGATAATACAAACTCCCCAAGTGCTATTTTGGTAAGTCCGTCTTGCTCAGAAATCACCCGCAATTTTGTATCTGCAATTTCATTTTGGACAGCCATTACAATATCATCAAGTTCTCTGTCCCCTGTTGATTCTTTCCCAAAGACAACATAGGAATACTTTGTCAAGTCTATTCCGTGAGAAACAACAGCTTTACTTGTAGAACAAGCTTGTAATATGGTTACAACAGCGATTAAAGAGAATAAACCAAATGTGACCGTTGCCAAGTCATTACCTCACTCTATGGGGAAAACTCACAAGTAGCTTATTATTAGCAAATTCCTATTCGCTTATCAAATTTTGGATGCAAAACTATAAATCAACGAGTTAAACCTTGACAAGCGAACCTGCGCAGAGCGGCGCAAACGGGACGGAGAGTGTTAAATATGCATTTCCAACGGGTAATGAATAGTAAACCTTCTCTTTTCGTAATCCGCTTTGTAACGCTTTTCAGGCCTCTACCCAACTTCCCTAATTTTCTCCTAACTGCTTAAATTTCAATTCTTATTGCGTTAATCTACTGGTTTTGTTCAATTATTCCAACGATATAATCTAATTTTGTTTACAAACAATCTAATCATAATCTACTGTTGCGTTAATTTGCAAAATTCTGCAAATATTCCTTAGATTTTAAGTACCTTTGACAAACAAATTCAATCGCCTCATCGCCAATGAACACAGGAATATTCAATGTAGAACAATTGGATGACACAATTTGTGCAATAGCCACTTCCCCGGGAATGGGTGGCATAGCTGTAATACGAGTAAGTGGGAAAGATGCCCTATCCATAGTATCGAAATGCTGGAAAGGAGCCGATTTGGAGTCGGCAAAAAGCCACACAGCCCATTATGGCAAAATCATCGATACCGATGATTCTATTCTCGATGAAGTGGTCGTAACCGTGTTCAAAGCCCCACATTCCTTTACAGGCGAGAATGTTGTTGAAATATCTTGTCATGGTTCCACTTGGATTCAGCAACAACTGCTGAATGTGCTCATAGCAAACGGATGCCGAATTGCCACAGGAGGAGAATTTACTCGGCGCGCATTTTCTCATGGGAAAATGGACCTGTCGCAAGCCGAAGCCGTGGCCGACGTCATAGCTTCATCGTCGCGCGCAAGCCATCGCATTGCCATGAGCCAGATGCGAGGCTCGTTCAGCCACAAACTGAATGAATTGCGCAACCGACTGCTCCAATTCGTATCATTGATGGAACTTGAACTCGACTTCAGCGAAGAAGAGGTGGAATTTGCCGACCGCTCGCACATGATAAGTTTGGCCGAGGAAATAAAAGATGTCATAAACAAGCTCGCAAGCTCGTTTGCTGTGGGCAATGTGCTGAAAAATGGCGTGCCTGTCGCCATTGTTGGAGAGACTAATGCAGGGAAGTCAACTCTGCTGAACCTGCTGCTCGGCGATGACCGTGCAATAGTAAGCGACATACACGGCACAACTCGTGACGTGATTGAAGACACGATAACGATAAACGGCACGCTGTTCCGATTTATCGACACGGCCGGAATACGCGACACGGCCGACACAATCGAGGCTCTTGGCATCGAACGCACATTCAAAAAACTCGACGAAGCGACAATAGTCCTTTGGGTAGTTGACGGAAATACATCTATCGAAGAAATTTCCGAACTTGGCAAACAAATATTACCTCGATGCTACGACAAGAATCTTATAATCATTGTAAACAAGGAAGATATAATGCAATCCGGGCATCGTAATGACATCCAAAACGCTCTTAGCACAATGACAACCGACAAAACACACATTATATTCATGTCGGCAAAGCACCAAACAGGCCTGGATAAACTACTATCTCTATTAAACGAAGCTGCCGCCCTACCTGAAAACGACGGCAACGAAGTGATTGTTACCAACGCCCGCCATTACGAAGCTCTGCTCAAAGCTGAAGATGCCATAATACGCGCCATCAACGGCCTCACGCAAGGAATCAGCGGAGACTTCATCAGCCAAGACATACGCGAATGCATGCATTACCTCGGAGAAATTACTGGAGAAATTACCACCGACGACATCCTCGGCGAAATCTTCTCCCACTTCTGCATCGGCAAGTAAATATTTGATTATCAAATAGTTAAATCGGTTATAATCGATTAATATGGCGCTCTTTACGGGCGCCTTTTTTGTTGCACAAGTATCGTTGATAATCGTTTCTAAGCCTTTTTACGCCATTTTTTGTACCTCCTGTGTACCTCACCACGAAAATCAAAGGATTATCGTTGGCAAGGTCGCGGAGAATGTTGACTATGGTTGAATATAGTTTAAGATGGTGGAATAAAACTGGAGAAATCAAGGAGAAATAAACCCTAAAAATTCAAGTAAAATGGCAAAGAGCAACATTAGAATTAAAAAGATTTGTGAGTGGTGTGGTCAAGAATTCGTAGCCCAAAAAGTAACTACGAAATACTGCTCACACAGATGCGCGAATTTGGCTTATAAACAGGCCATACGAGCAAAACGGATTCAGCAGGAAGAGCAAAGGATTCAAATCGTTAAGAGTGAAAAGCCTTTGATGGATATTAAAGACAAAGAATATTTGTCAATCGCTCAGGCTGCTACTTTGTTGGGGCTTTCACTGCAAGCTGTTTATAAAATGATTTATACAGGACATCTTGCTGCTTATAAGTTGAGCAGTAGGCTTTCATTTGTTCAGCAGAGCGATATAGAAGAGATGCTTAAAAGAAACCCATACAAGATACGACAACCTAAAGACACTCTTCCTATCACAGACTTCTATACTACCAATGAGATTAAAGAGAAATTCGGTGTCAAAGATTCCTAGATATTTCATATAGCTAAAGAGCATAATATACCCCGGACATTTAACCGTGGGAAAACCTATTGGAGCAAAAAGCATATTGATGACTATTTTGCAAAAAAGCTCCTGATCCTGAAATCAAGGAATGGTACAGCACGCAAGACATGCAAGAGAAGTTCGGCATGACGCTGACGGCCATCTATTCTTTTGTATCAAAGAATGTCATTCCCAAAAAGAAGGTCGGCATCATGGTGTACTACTCCAAGAAACATGTGGACATTGCCAAAGGCCTCATTGCACCCGAAGAGCCGCAATATTACACCATTGCAGAAGCGATGGAGCGATTCAATCTGACACGGGACCAACTCTACCATTATGTGAAATACCATAATATTCC
>CAJLMA010000008.1 GCA_905207705.1 uncultured Prevotellaceae bacterium | reverse complement strand
CAGATAATCGTCTTGGATAAAGGACGGATAAAGGAAGAAGGCTCACACGATGAGCTTGTCCGAAAAAAAGGACTCTATGCCCATCTATGGAACATCCAAGAAAGCATTTCTGGCTGGAAGTTGTAAATAGTATAAAAACGCAATACAATGGATGTCTGTTTTGTTTCGTGGAACGGACATCCATTTTCAAACATCAGGTTCTAAATGAATTTACAGAATAAGATATTAGGATGATATATCTTTTTAATCGTGCTTATAAGTTTTATGGCATCGCTACTTTCAGCCACATGCACTTTCCCCGTGTTTTTCCTTAACTTCCTAATACCCAACTTCTATTGCGTTAATCTACCGAAATTCGGCAAATTTTCCATAGATTTATTAATTTTGCACAGGAATTACAATTGACTGGAAAATTGGAAGATTTTTTGAGCGAACTGAATGACAGGCAACGCGAGGCGGTTTGCTATCTTGACGGGCCGCAACTCGTCATAGCAGGCGCCGGCTCGGGGAAAACACGCGTCTTGACCTATAAAATTGCATACTTGCTTAACAACGGATACAACTCACATGACATCCTTGCGCTGACTTTTACAAACAAGGCCGCACGGGAAATGAAAGAACGTATCCGGACTTTAGTGGGAGAAAACATCGCTTCTGATCTGTGGATGGGCACTTTCCACTCCATGTTTCTGCGCATCCTCAGAATGAACTCCGACCGAATAGGGTTCAAGCACGACTTTACGATATACGACACGGCCGACTCCAAATCACTTTTAAAGACCATTATCCGCGACATGCAACTCGATGAGAAGCTGTACACTCCTGCCGAGGCTCATTCACGCATATCGGCCATGAAAAACTCATTGATTTCTCCGGCCGACTATGAAGCCGACAACGATTTGCGTGCTGCCGACAGCCGCGCACGTCGCCCCATGATGTATGCCCTGTACAAAGCCTACTGGAACCGCTGCCGCATCGCCGGGGCAATGGACTTTGACGATCTACTGTTCTATACCAACATTTTGTTTCGCGACCATCCCGACTTGCTTGAGAAATACAGGAACAGATTCAAGTACATTCTTGTCGACGAGTATCAAGACACCAACTTTGCCCAGCACCTCATCGTGTCGCAACTCGGCAAGCAGCACGGGCACATATGCGTGGTGGGTGACGATGCACAAAGCATATACTCGTTCCGTGGGGCAAACGTGGCAAATATACTGAACTTGAACAAATACTACGACAACCTGCGCATCTTCAAACTCGAGCAAAATTACCGCTCGACCCAGACCATAATCGATGCAGCAAACAGCCTCATAGAAAAAAACACGCAACAAATAAAAAAACATATCTTCTCCGAAAATTCACGCGGTAACAAAATTTCCGTGATGCAAGCATATTCCGACTTTGAAGAAGGATACCTTGTCGCTAACCAAATCATCAACCTACGAGCACGACGCGGAGACGGATATGACGAATTTGCCATATTGTATAGAACGAATGCGCAATCGCGCATCCTTGAAGAGGCATTGCGCAAACGCAACATCCCATATCGAATATATGGCGGACAATCATTTTACCAACGGAAAGAAATCAAAGATGCCATCTCCTACTTCAGGCTCGTAATCAATCCCGACGATGACGAGGCGTTGCGCCGTGTCATAAATTATCCCGCACGCGGCATCGGGGAAAGCACAATGGCCAAGCTCACCGACGCTTCAATAAAAAACAATGTGAGTCTGTGGCAGGTAATAAACGCGCTCGACAAGTATGACACAGGCGTAAACTCCGGCACTCGCAAGAAGTTGGAAACTTTTGCCACATTCATCGCCCGGTTCGTTAAAGACAACGCCGAAGGTATGGCCGCCGACAAGCTCGGACAGGAAATAATGAACGGCACCAAGCTGATTTCAATGCTCGAAAGTGAAAAGACTCCCGAAAATATCAGCCGCAAGGAGAATCTCTTGGAATTGCTTAACAGCCTTGACGAATATGTCAGGACTCGAAACGAGGAGGGAGTTGAAAATGTGAGCATGGCCAATTTCCTTGGAGAGATTGCATTACAGACCGACCAAGACACCAATATCGACGACTCGGGAAGCGCAGTCACCTTAATGACGGTACATGCAGCAAAAGGCCTTGAGTTCAACAACGTAATTATAGTCGGCGTGGAAGAAGACTTGTTCCCATCATCCATGAGCCGAGACTCGATTGCCGAGATTGAAGAGGAACGACGACTGCTTTATGTCGCAATAACTCGTGCCAAGTCGACCTGCACAATTACTTATGCTCGCTCACGATACAGAAACGGACAGACCAAAACTTGCACGATGAGTCGTTTCATCAAGGATATTAATCCTCAATTCTTGTCAATGGCGCAATCACAGGGAATGTCAAACAGCAGCTACGATTTTAACAAGTCGCGTGACGAATGGAACACACGATATATTCGCACCGACAACAATCGCTCCTCACTTGCAGCATCAACACAACAATCCAAGCCGAGCGTAAGTATATTCCCAAGTGCTACACTTCGTCCTGTGGCCAATCAAGCCTCGACAAGCTCTAATCCGGCAGACTTCTGTTTACACACAGCCGATGAACTACGTCCGGGCATGAAAATCGAACATTCTCGATTCGGATTTGGAACTATCGACAATGTTGAAGCCTCGGGTGCCGATACCAAGATAACAGTAGACTTCGGCAATGTTGGCACAAAATCGCTGATTTTAAAATTCACACGTTTCAAAATACTAACAACCAATAATTTATGAACAAGATTATCGACATCGACAAATATCCGACGCCATATTATATAGTATATGAATCGAAATTGCGCCGAAATCTTGATCTCATCAAGTCGGTTGCCGATAAAGCCGGTGTTACCATAATAATGGCTTTCAAGGCAAACGCGCTGTGGAAGACGTTTTCGATCATGCGCGAATATGACGTGGCATCGACGGCAAGCTCTCTAAACGAAATGTGGCTTGCCAATGAAGAATTGGGTAAACTTACCCACTCCTATTGCCCTGCATACACCGAAAGCACAATATATAAATACCTGCAAGGCAGTTCACACATCACATTCAACAGCTTGGAACAATGCAACAGGTTCAAGCCCCATGTGGACAAATTCAATGACGGCGACAACGAGCACACCGTGAGTTGCGGGCTGCGCGTCAATCCCATGTGCTCGGTCATTGAAACCGACATATACAATCCTTGCCGGCCGGGCTCAAGATTTGGCATGACAGCCGACAAGATTACCCGATTGCCCGAATGGATTGAAGGATTCCACTTCCATGCTTTGTGCGAATCTTCATCCTACGACCTTGAAAAGGTGCTTATCGCTGTGGAAGAGCAGTTCGGCCAATATCTGCCGCAACTCAAATGGCTAAATATGGGCGGAGGCCACCTCATGACTCGGGATGGTTATGACACCAAACACCTTATCAAGATTCTCAAAGAGTTCAAATTGCGTCATCCCAACCTTCAACTGATACTCGAACCGGGCAGTGCATTCACTTGGCGCACCGGCGACCTTATTGCTTCAGTTGTCGATGTGGTAGAAAACAACGGCATAAAAACGGCTATTGCCGATGTGTCATTTGCATGCCACATGCCCGATTGTCTCGAAATGCCCTACAAGCCGGCAATCACCGAGTCGCTACCCGATGTCGACAATACGAAACCTACATACCGCATCGGTGGCAACTCATGCCTCAGCGGTGACTTTGTGGGAGATTGGAGTTTCCCCGAGCCTTTGAAAGAAGGCGACCGCCTCACTTTCGAGGACATGAACCACTACACCACCGTAAAGACCAACATGTTCAACGGCATACAACACCCGTCCATTCTGTTCTCCCGATGCGACGGCACTGTGGAACTACTGCGCGAATTCACATACGAAGATTACAAGACTCGCATGAGTTGAATCCCTTAACAAAATGAAACGACTCATGGATAAAAAACAATACACAGTGTTAGATTTGTTTTGTGGATGCGGAGGGATGTCAACAGGATTTGAAAATGCAGGGTATAACATATTATTAGGAATAGATATCTGGAAAGATGCCTTGATTACATTCCAAAATAATCATAGAAACAGCCGAATTTTATGTGCTGACATATCAAATATCTCAGGCAATGATGTGGAAAATATCATTGGCAACAATACTATTGATGTAATTATTGGCGGTCCTCCATGCCAAGGGTTCTCAATCGCAGGGAAACGAATGTTAGATGACGAACGCAATAAACTGTACAAAGGGTTTGTTCGTCTTGTTGCATATTTCAAACCTCGTGCATTTGTTTTGGAAAACGTACCGAATATATTTTCTATCGGGAATGGAATTATCAAAGAAAATATAATACAAGAATTTGAGAATTTAGGCTACAATGTGAGTACAAAAGTACTAATAGCATCTGATTATGGAGTTCCACAAAATAGACGCCGTGCGATATTTATTGGATTAAGAAACGGCATATTCAATTTTGAAGAATTGCCTACAGTAGAACATAAAGTATCCACAGCCGAAGCAATTGACGACCTACCTGAAATATCTTTGCCTGATGGGACTCCATACACAATTAAGCCAAATAGTGAATTCCAAACTTTGATAAGGGAAAAAAGCTGTGGTATATGGAACCATCAAACAACCAATCACAATGAACAAACTACAAAAATAATAGCATTGGTTCCTGACGGAGGAAATTATAAAGATTTACCTGCCAACCTACAAAATACCCGTAAGGTGCACATTGCATGGACTCGTTTAAATAGTAAAAAGCCCAGTATTACGATAGATACTGGACATAGACATCACTTTCATTATAAATGGAATCGGATACCTACTGTTAGAGAATGTGCAAGAATTCAATCTTTTCCCGATAATTATATATTTTCTTGTAGTAAAACGAGTCAATACAAACAAGTAGGCAATGCCGTTCCTCCTATTATGGCTCAAGCAATAGCAAATCAACTGAAAAAGTTATTATGAAAACCGAATCAAAATTTTATCAAATTCCTGAAAAATACTGGTATCGCATTCATTTTGTACGACCTCGCTTTAAAAGTAATATTGAAAATGTATTACTTTACATGGCAAATGAATGCTGCAGAATACCAAAGTGCCCTTGCGAGGAATACAATCGACGTTTTTATAATGCCATAAGAATGTTTCCAGGCAATATAGACGCTACAAATAAAACTTTGCATAATTGGAGAACCGAAATCCCTGCATTGTTTGGTTTCTATAAAGAAGACAAAAAAGCCGACATTACAGAAACTTCGAAAATGGCAATTTTTTTACATGAGAACCAAGATTTAACACAGTTTCTTAGATTATTCCTGTATTCTTTCCAATTCCCAGGAGGACATCTTAAACCACAAGATTTAAAAGACATAATACAACAGAACATAAAATTTAAACCTGCCAAAACAATAATCAAAGTTCTAATGGCAGGAAACAACATTCTAAGTTCCCAAAATATTCCAAAAGAAATGTCCATTACTGCCGAAGAAGCTACCTACTGCATATTTAATGACATTCGAGTAACAAGTGGTTCTGTATCGGCAGAAACAATCGCTGAAACCATTTTAAATAATCGCAAATCCAAAATCAAATATTACAACCCTAAGGATTCTAAAGTATTATCCTTGACGGGAAAGGCGAGATCTAAAGGAGATATTACTCGATATGCAGGAGACATTCTTGACTATATGGAAATAGCAAACCTATTAGAGAAACGCTATGGGTATTTTTATTTAAAAGGGAATGAATCAGCTGCGCTGAATCTTTTTGTCGAAGATACGACATGGTTTAACGGATATGATTCATTTTATGGGAAAAACAATTTTGAAACTTCTGAATTAGCTCAAATTGAGCCATCGTGGTTTGATTATGTAAACGATTCGATGAAACCACAATTATTCAAAACAAGCATTCCGATAATCCTTGAAGAAAGTAACGAAATAAATGTTATTTTAGATGACAGAATAAAATCTGTTGTTTATTCAACCGAAAAAACGACAAAAGATATCGGTACGCTTGGTGAAGCTATTATATGCAGCCATGAAAAGATGCGTCTTAAAATAAATGGATACGAGGATTTCGTACGTTTAGTTCAGATAGTAGACAGCCCATCATATCATCCAGGATTCGATATTGACAGTTTTGAGGCTGATGGCTCTGAGGACCATCGCTATATCGAAGTAAAAACTACTATTAGCAAACAAAAAGTACAAATGTATGGTTTCCACATGTCTACAAATGAATGGCGTGTGGCAAATACTATTAAAGAACATTATTGCATATACAGATTGATGCTTAGCGAGCACGACAAAACATTATTCATCCTTAGGAATCCTGTTGGATTATACAAAACAGATAAAATTGAGGCAGTACCTCGTGACGGCATGGATATTACTTTCTCCTCTGAAGATTTTCAACCATCAGAATTACTATCATGGGAAAAATAAAAGTAGCCTCTATCTTTTGTGGATGCGGAGGCATGGATCTAGGTGTTATAGGTGGATTTTCATACTTAAACAAAATCTATGGAGAAAATCCTTTCGAGATTGTATATTCCATTGACAATGATCCATATTGTACAAAAATATATAACGACAATTTTACACACAAATGCACTATAAGGGATGTTCGCGACATAAAAATTAACGAAATACCTGATTTTGACATGCTAATTGGAGGCTTCCCATGCCAATCATTCTCAATATCAGCACAAAATCCACCTCGTTTAGGCTATAAAGATGAACGTGGTATGCTATTTTTTGAAATGGTCAAAATATTAAAAGAGCGTAAACCACGCTTCTTTATAGCAGAAAATGTAAAAGGCATAATGTCCGCAAATAAAAAAAAAGCATTCCCAATGATTCTGAAAGAATTCGAAAATGCCGGATATAATGTAACCTATAAACTATTAAATGCTTCAGAATTTGGAGTACCTCAAAAAAGAGAACGTGTTATAATAGTTGGGTTTAAAAATTTTTCAGACTTCATGCACTTCAATTTTCCGAATCCAGTAAAATTTTCTGAAAGGAAAGTTCTAAAAGATGTAATTATCGAAGATGAAAATTACAATGAAAATTTATTTTTCAGCGATAAAGCTGTCGCCGGGATGATGTCGGTAAGAGAAAAAATGAACAAAGGGCGTGTCATGAACCTTGAAGAGCCTTGCAACACTATCAGTGCACATTTGGCAAAAGTCAGCCTGAACAGCACAGATCCTGTATTCATGTTCAACGGACGATACAGGCGTTTCTCCACACGCGAAGCCGCAAGGATACAATCATTCCCTGATTCATTCAAATTAGATTCAGTGTCTCAATTGCGTCAATACCGAGCAATAGGCAATGCTGTACCTCCAGTGCTAATGTGGCATATAATAAGATCCTTTATTCCTTACATTTCCAAATAAATCCATTGATGCAAATTTGCTTAAATATTTGCTCAATGTGCCTGAATTAATTAATTTTGAAGCTGGAAAACTCAGGCATACCCGAGTACGTCAGAATGCCTCATGACGCAGAAATTGAGACATCGCCAAGACCCTTACAATAAACCGCATTAAATCGGCTCCATACCAAGGCTATAAGTCTAGCATGAGCTGACAGCACGCTTAAAATCCATGCACAATAAAAATAACATTCCTTTATGGAAATGGAACCTGTTGATTATATTCGGGACTATTTTATTCCTACTATTATCACAGCTCGCTCCGGCCATTGGCAGCCTTAGCAATAATTTATGGATTAAGTCAATCCTGCTGTTCACTGGCGGATTGTGTATCTTGGTCTTATATGCTGCTTTCGTGAAAATCTTTGAAAAGAGACAAATCTCAGAACTAAGTGTAAAACAAGCCTTCCGTGATTTGCCGATAGGATTCGCCATAGGATTTCTGTTCATAGCCGTTGTCGTACTCATATTGGCACTTGTTGACGTTTACAAAATAGAATCAATACATGTGAACTGGGAATCAATGCTTCTTGACTTTAGCGTATTGTTTTTAGTCGCCGCAAGTGAAGAAGTCATATTCAGAGGGATAATGTTCAGAATGATTAAAGACCGATTCACGGCATTCACCATATCCTCATTGTCTTTCGGATTAATGCACTTGTGGAATGTCGATATGTGGACTGCCATTGCCATCTCGGCCGAAGCCGGATTCATGCTGGCAGCGGCATACAATCTGCGAAACAACCTGTGGATACCGATAGGCATTCACTGGGCATGGAATTTCGTCTCCGGAACAGTCTTGGGCTTAGGGGTCTCAGGAATGGCACAAGAATCCAGTGCAATTATACCCGAAATAAGCGGGCCGTACATTCTCAATGGAGGCAGTAATGGCTTTGAGGGCTCCATAGTCACCTGTATTTGCGGCGTGCTACTTGGCGTAATTTTATTACGTTACGGTAAAAAGTTGGCTGCCAAGAAGGATATAACCCGAATATGAAAATAAAGGCACTATGTATATAGCCGCCATGCTCATGACGGCAACGAGCCGGAAAAGTTATGGATTAAAATGCATACAAATCACATACAAGCACAATCCCTCAAAGAATAAAAATGAATGCAACTGCATTTAGTATTGTACCGTCGTACACCGTATAACAATCAAGTGTTGCACATTGCATCCGAATTAATTAATTTTGCAGCCAAAATTGGCTAATTATTTATATTGATATGAACATCAAAGAAATTTGCAAAGACATTTTTTATGTTGGTGTAAACGACCGCACTACCACGCGTTTTGAAGGTCTCTGGCCTCTACCCATCGGCGTAAGCTATAATTCCTACATGGTAAAAGGTGACAAGGTCGCTCTTATCGACACCGTGCATGTTTCTCAATGCATGAAATTCTTAGGAAACATTGAAAGTTTAATCGGAAACGCCAAAATCGATTACTTGATAATAAACCATATGGAACCCGACCATTCCGGCTCCATTCAATTCATAAAGGCCAAATTTCCCGAAATGAAAATCATAGGCAACGCCAAGACTGCTGCCATGATAAAAGGATACTATGGCCTTGTCGATGACGTGATAACCATTGCCGACGGCGAAACTCTTGACCTCGGCAATGGCAAGATTCTTAAATTCGTTTTCACGCCTATGGTACACTGGCCCGAAACCATGATGACTCTCGTGGAAGATTGCGGCGTGCTATTCAGTGGCGACGCATTCGGATGCTTCGGCGCACTCAATGGCGGAATCATCGACTACGAAATGGATACTACGGCCTATTTCCCCGAAATGTACCGTTATTACTCCAACATCGTTGCCAAATATGGCCAATTCGTGCAAAAAACCATAACTCGTTTCAATGATGTCAAAATAACCTATATTTGCAGCACCCACGGCCCTGTATGGCATGACGAGGTTGCCAAAGTTGTCGGCATATACGACCGTCTGAGCAAATATGAAGCTGAAAAAGGTGTTGTCATAGCCTATGCATCCATGTATGGCAATACTGAAGAATTGGCCGAAGCCGTCGCAAGGGAATTGAGCAACAACGGAATTAAGCAAATCAAGATGTACAACCTGTCATTTGCCGACCTGTCATTTGTACTTGCCGATATTTGCCGTTATAAAGGCCTCATAATAGGAGGACCTACCTACTCAAACGGATTATTCCCCGAAGTTGAAAAGTTGCTCAATGCCATAAAAGTGCGCGAAGTGAAAAACCGCTACTTCGGATGTTTCGGCTCGGGAACTTGGGCTCCTGTCGTGACAAAGCACATCAAAGCCGCAGTAGAAAACCTTGGAATCGAGGTCGTAGGAACGCCTTTCGACATGAAACAATCGGCCACACCTGCCGACATCGACAATTGCAGTGCATTGGCACAAGCCATGGCCGCCAAATTGAACGAAGAATAAACAATCCTTTTAAAAAATACAGCAATGCCGGAGTTCGCGTAGCGCATTCCGGCATTTTTTCGTGGCTTGTTGACGACAAGCTGCAAATTTTGCCGCCTATCGCCAATTGATTGATGAGGGAATAGATTTTTAATTATAAGAAAAAAGAAAGCGTTGATTTCAACCACATGATTGATAATCAACGCTTTCTATGTCGGGGTACCAAGATTCGAACTTGGGACCCCCTGCTCCCAAAGCAGGTGCGCTAACCGGACTGCGCTACACCCCGAGGTGACTGCACCCGTATCGCGTAATTGCGGTGCAAAGTTACTGCAACTTTTTTAATTTACAAGTTTTTTTCGCCTAAAATTTTGTTTATTTTTAGAATTCTATTGCCTAACTTTGTCTTAGGACTCGATTAAAGGGCCGCGTTCAGGCTTCTTTGACATATCCTTCACTTTTATTTACAGAGACAACACGAACGACCTGAGATATGAACCGCATTGGCAAATTATACTTTCGCTATGGCACTATGGGCTCGGCAAAAACCGCCATGCTGCTTACAACTGCTTATAACTTTGAAGAACGTGGGATGGAATACTTGTGCCTTAAACCTATCATTGACAACCGTGAAAACGACAATGTGATAAGATCGAGGATAGGAATAGAACGCAAATGCCTATGGATATACCCCGACAGCGATTTATATGAACTCGCAAAAAAGATATTTGAGGAAACGCTCGTCGTGAAAGACTGGATTCTAATAGATGAAGCTCAATTCCTAACCACGGCACAGGTAGACCAATTGGCACGGGTCGTGGACGACTATGGCAGCAATGTAGTGTGCTACGGGCTGCGTACCGACTTCCAGACACACCTTTTTGAAGGTTCCAAAAGGTTATTTGAAATTGCCGACACAATCGACGAGATAAAAAGCACTTGCTCATGCGGAAGAAAAACAATTGTAAATGCCCGTATCGACAAAGAAGGAAACATAGTGACCGATGGTAACCAGGTCGAGATAGGCGGCAATGACAAATATGTGGCTTTGTGCCGCAACTGTTGGCGCAACCGCCGCATCGAGTCGGCTGAGCGAAACTCATTGAAATTCCAACCCGAATAATTTACCACTCCAACAAAATAAAAAAGCCGGATTTGACATTTTCGCGTCTTATCCGGCTTCTCTTATTATATATTTTGAAATTCTCTTACTTCGTTACAGTTGCATTTGCATCAATTTCAGAAACACCTGCAAGCTCAGGGTCAATCAATATACGACCGCAATACTCACACACGATGACTTTCTTGTGCATCTTTATCTCCATTTGCCTTTGAGGCGGGATGCGGTTAAAGCAACCACCACAGGCATTACGTTGGATATACACTATGCCGAGCCCGTTACGAGCACTCTTGCGTATGCGCTTGAACGCAGTAAGCAGACGCGGCTCGATTTTAACTTCAAGCTTCTTGGCTTGCTCGCGCAATTTCTCTTCATCTTGCTTTGTCTCAGAAACAATTTCACTCAACTCGCCTTTCTTTTCAGCAAGTATGTGATTCTTGTCGGCAAGATTCTCTTCAGCGGCAGCCACATCCGCATTTTTTTGTTCCACCTGCTTTGTAAACTCGTTTATGCGCTTCTCGGCAAGTTCGATGTTCAAGTGTTCATATTCAATCTCCTTGGTGAGGAAATCATATTCCTTGTTATTCCGCACATTATCCTGTTGTGCAGTATATTTTTCTATACGAGCGTTGGCTTCCTCGATGTCGCGCTTCTGTTTCGACACATCTTCCTTCAATTGTTCGACATCGTTCTTATAGTTTTGTATGCGCGTCTGAAGCCCGGCAACCTCATCTTCAAGATCCTGCACTTCAAGCGGCAACTCGCCCCTGATTGTCTTTATGCGATCCACTTCCGACAAAATTGTCTGGAGCTGGTAAAGCGTCCTCAGGCGCTCTTCGACTGTCAATTCTTTTTCTTGTTTTGTCTTTTCAGTAGCCATAGCTTATAAAAAACTTATTGGATTTTTTTCAAATTCAGCGTAATAGGTTGCAAAGTTAGGGAATTTTTTCTTAATTATATCATAAAATATCCCTTTTGTGCATTCCTCACTCTCATAATGGCCTATATT
Organism: uncultured Prevotellaceae bacterium; assembly: GCA_905207705.1. Classification (GTDB taxonomy): domain Bacteria; phylum Bacteroidota; class Bacteroidia; order Bacteroidales; family Muribaculaceae; genus Avimuribaculum. The sequence goes on along the minus strand of CAJLMA010000008.1, from coordinate 96,091 downwards.
GGCGATTACGATTTTGTCGTTGTAGCTCGTGAAATCATGATATTTCAAATCTCCGCACATGTAAATATCGGCACCGCACCTTATAGCATCGGGGATAAACTCTCCGCCGGCACCTCCACACAAAGCGACTTTTCTCACGGTCGAATCAAGATTACCGCTGCAAGGCACTGCCGCAATGTTCAACACATGCTTCACATGAGCAATGAAATCGGCAGCCTTCACAGGTTCTACATCTCCCACCACACCAAGGCCTGTCGATTGCTTATTTTCCACTTTAAGCAAGTCATAAGCAGGTTCTTCATAAGGATGAGCAGCAAGCATTGAAGTCACCACTCGCCCGGTTATGGATGCAGGAAATACGACTTCTACACGCGCTTCGGCTTCCTCGTGCTGCTCCCCTACGTTGCCGGCAAACGGATTGGCACCTTCCAAGGCATAATAAGTCCCGATTCCGCTCATGCGATAAGCACACCTGTCGTAGTTGCCTATATGTCCCGCCCCGGCCTTCCACATCGCTTCGCACACGGCATCAGCATAATCATCTGGCACAAACACGACAAGTTTCATAACATTTCCCGATTGAGGAGCAAGCACACGCACGTCCTTCAACCCGAGTTTCTCTGCATCGCGCCACGACACTCCACCGACGGCACTGTCCATATTTGTATGAGCCGAATATATGGTTATTCCGTTGCGCAATGCCTTGGCCACTATGCGCTCAATGGGAGTCGCACCGACAATGCGTTTAAGCCCCTTGAACAACAACGGGTGATGCGACACAATGAGATTCGTACCCTTTGCCACGGCCTCGTCAACCACACCTTCGGTAACATCGACGCACAATATCGCGCCTGTCGCCTCATTGTCGACATCACCAACTTGCACGCCGGCATTGTCCCAACTTTCTTGCAGGCAAAGCGGGGCAAAATCTTCAATTGCCGATATTATGTCCTTTATTTTCATATAACGCCGATTTATTATAAACAAAGCGGCACCAAGGCATCAATTACCGGCACCGCTTTGAATTTTACCATGATATCACTTGTTCTTTTCTTTTTCTATCCTATCGGTATCGACCTTTATGTATAACTCGTCGAGCTGCTCTTGATCAAGTGCGCTCGGTGCGTCATTCATCATGTCTCGGCCGGAATTGTTCTTAGGGAACGCTATCGTGTCGCGTATGCTGTCGAGACCGGCAAGCATAGACACGAAGCGGTCAAATCCGAATGCCAATCCTGCATGAGGCGGTGCACCATACTTGAATGCCTCCATCAAGAATCCGAATTGCTCTTGCGCACGCTCTTCGGTAAATCCAAGCAATTCAAACATCTTGTCCTGCAATTTCGGGTCATGGATACGGATGCTGCCTCCGCCAAGTTCTACGCCATTTACCACCATGTCGTATGCGTTGGCCCTTACGTTACCGGTGTCGCTGTCGAGCAATGGAATATCCTCGTCTTTAGGCTTGGTGAACGGATGGTGCATTGCATAATAACGTTGGGTTTCTTCATCCCACTCAAACATCGGGAAATCTATAACCCACAATGGTGCAAACACGTTCTTGTCCCTCAATCCGAGACGATTTCCCATTTCAAGTCGCAATTCGTTCAACGCCTTGCGTGTCGGCATTGTCTTGCCGGCAAGGATCAAAATCAAGTCGCCCGGCTTGGCTTCGCAACGCTCTGCCCATTGCTTCAAGTCCTCATCACCATAGAACTTGCCTACACTGCTCTTGAAGCTGCCGTCATTCTCGACCTTCACCCAAACGAGGCCTTTTGCTCCTATCTGCGGACGCTTCACAAAATCGGTCAGCTCGTCAAGCTGCTTTCTTGTATATCCGGCACATCCCGTGGCGCAAATGGCACCTACATACTCAGCACTGTCAAACACTGAGAAGTTCTTGCCTTCGGTCAAATCCTTCAATTCAACAAATCGCATTCCAAAGCGAATGTCGGGCTTGTCACTGCCATAATACTTCATGGCATCAGCCCACGTCATGCGCGGGAACGGCTCATTGAACTCGATGTTCCTCACATACTTGAAAATATGTTTTACAAGGCCTTCAAACATCTGAAGCACGTCTTCCTGCTCCACGAAAGACATTTCACAGTCGATTTGCGTGAATTCCGGCTGACGGTCGGCCCTCAAATCCTCATCCCTGAAGCACTTTGCAATTTGGAAATAACGGTCGAAACCTGCCACCATCAACAACTGCTTGTAGAGTTGCGGAGACTGGGGCAACGCATAGAATTGTCCCGGATTCATACGTGACGGCACGACGAAATCGCGTGCTCCCTCAGGTGTAGACTTGACAAGAATGGGGGTTTCCACTTCAAGGAATCCGTTTTCATCAAGATACTTGCGCAATTCAAATGCCATGCGGTGACGCAACTCAAGGTTACGACGCACTGCACCGCGGCGCAAGTCGAGGTACCTGAACTGCATACGCAAGTCATCGCCACCGTCCGAATTGTCTTCGATTGTAAACGGCGGAATCTCACTCTTGTTAAGGATGTTCAATTCCTTGGCAATTATTTCTATTTCACCCGTAGGTATATTATTGTTTTTGCTTGAACGTTCGGCCACCGTTCCCGTAACCTGAACGACATATTCGCGTCCCAAATGGTTGGCTTTTTCGCACAAATCGGCATCGACTTCGTTATTAAACACTATCTGTGTGATTCCATAACGGTCGCGCATGTCGACAAAAGTCATGCCGCCGAGCTTGCGAGTGCGTTGCACCCAACCTGCCAATGTCACTACTTCGCCGACGTTAGCCATGCGAAGTTCTCCACAAGTCTTAGTCCTGTACATATTCTAACACATAATTTCGGCCTCACTCAGCAGGCAAGGCCTTTCATTCATAATTATATGCAAATTTAGCACATTATTGCAACATAAGTACAACCTTGCCTGCAAAAAATCAGGAACAACCGCACTCTTCGTTTAACTCCCGACATGGAACGAGCAACCCCAGGAGTCATCGACCGCCAGCAGCTCATAAAACAGGGAGCAAGACATGAACACCATCTGTTGCTCTTGCCTCGACCACGGCGCAATAGAAAAACCGAGGACTTGCCAAGCAAAAGCCTGCAAGTCCTCGTTCAAATGCGTTATGTCATTACTATTATTCCCACTCGATGGTTGCAGGTGGTTTTGAGCTGATGTCATAGCAAACGCGGTTCACGCCCTTCACCTTGTTGATGATGTCGTTGCTCACCTTTGCAAGGAATTCGTATGGCAAATGCGCCCAATCGGCCGTCATGGCATCGGTACTGGTCACGGCACGCAATGCAACGGCACGCTCGTAGGTGCGCTCGTCACCCATCACTCCCACGCTTTGCACAGGCAGCAATATCACGCCGGCCTGCCAAACCTTGTCATACAAGTCCCAGTCGCGCAAACCTTGGATGAAAATATCGTCGGCATCTTGCAATATGCGCACTTTCTCGCGCGTGATGTCGCCCAAGATACGCACGGCAAGTCCCGGTCCCGGGAACGGATGACGCTTGATGAGATGCTCCGGCATTCCGAGTTCGCGTCCCACATTGCGCACTTCGTCCTTAAACAACAGGCGCAAAGGCTCACACAGCTTGAGGTTCATCTTCTCAGGAAGTCCGCCAACGTTGTGGTGGCTCTTGATTACAGTTCCCGTGATTGAAAGCGACTCGATGCAGTCAGGATAAATAGTCCCTTGAGCCAGCCATTTCACATCGGTTATCTTGTGGGCTTCTTCATCAAACACGTCTATGAAGCCCTTGCCTATTATTTTACGCTTGCGCTCGGGGTCGGTCACGCCTTCGAGTTCCTTAAAGAACTTGTCACTTGCGTCCACGCCCACTACATTAAGCCCAAGGCATTCATAGTCGTGAAGCACATTTTTGAACTCATTCTTGCGCAACATCCCGTGGTCGACAAAAATACATGTCAAATTCTTGCCGATCGCCTTGTTGAGCAACACGGCAGCAACCGACGAATCCACACCGCCACTAAGTCCAAGCACGACTTTGTCATTACCAAGCTGCTCTTTTAATTGAGCTACCGTCGACTCAATAAACGAAGCGGCACTCCAATCTTGCTTGCCGCCGCAAATGTCTACAACGAAGTTTTTAAGTATCTGTGTCCCGTCTTCGGTATGGAATACCTCAGGGTGGAATTGCACGCCCCACAATTTTTCATTTTCGGCCTGATAAGCAGCCACAGCCACCTTGTCGGTCGAAGCTATGATTTTAAAACCATTGGGCAAGGCTGTTATTGTGTCGCCATGGCTCATCCACACCTGCGAATTTTCCTTAACGCCTTTCATCAACGGATTTTCACAATCTATCTTGGCAAGATTGGCGCGTCCGTATTCCCGAGTGGCAGCCGGCTCGACTTTGCCTCCATTGACATAAGCCATGAACTGGGCACCATAACAAATACCCAACAACGGATATTTACCCCTAATACTTGACAAGTCGACTTTAAATGCTTTTTCATCATACACCGAGAACGGACTGCCCGACAATATGACACCTATCACCGACTCGTCGCCATGCGGGAACTTGTTGTATGGTACAATCTCGCAATACATGTTCAGCTCGCGCACCCTGCGTCCTATGAGCTGCGTAGTCTGCGATCCAAAATCAAGAATTATAATCTTTTCCTGCATATTTTTATTAATTTTCCACATGGCTGCCACATCTCATGCAGATGATTCACAGCCATTTTCATTGATTTAACAAAGGTACGACATTTCTTTCATTTATGCAAAACGGCTCTTTGACCAACCTCAACCCAAAGCATTGTCTTTACGCCACAAAGGAGTCACCACAAGCAACGATAAAAAAACTTGTGGAACGCGACAAACCGCGTCCCACAAGCATATTTCTTGAAATCTGCCTTACGTCCAAAAGTGAACGGCAAGCTGCTTATTCTGTTCAATGACGACCCTTGCTATTATTGTTCTTGCGACGGTTTTGCTCGGCAAGCATTGCCTGTTGCTGACGTTGAGCCTCTTCGAGACGTGCCATGAATCCACTCTTTTTCTTAGGCTTCTTGGCATTCTCAGCCATCTTTGCACGCATCTTTTCTTCACTCACGAAATAACGGTAACCATAAGTCTGAGCTATTGTGATGAGCAACGAAACGAAGTAATAGTAGCTCAATCCCGAAGCGTAGTTATTGAAGAAAACCAAGAACATCAACGGCATCAAGTAAATCATCATCTTCATGCCCGGCATTGAATCGCTACCGGCTTGGTTCTGCATGTTGATGCGGCTGTAAATGACATTAGTCACAGTCATCAAGAGACAGAACAAGCTGATGTGGTTGCCGAAGAAAGTTGTAATGAACGGAATATTCACATCCCAGCTCACAATCGCGTCGGGTGCCGACAAGTCTTTAGCCCACAAGAATGATTCTCCTCTCAATTCTATACATGAAGGGAAGAACGAGAACATGGCTACAAGAATAGGCAACTGCAATAACATGGGCAGACAGCCGCTCATAGGATTGGCTCCGGCCGAGCTATATAACGCCATCATCTTCTGCTGTCGCACCATAGCATTGTCCTTGCCCGGATACTTCTCATTTATCGCCTTTATATCGGGTGCAAGCAACCTCATCTTGGCTTGCGACATGTAACTCTTGTGTGCCAATGGCCACAATATCAATTTAATCATGAAAGTCATGATTAAGATTATGACACCGTAATTGCCAATGAACTTTCCAAGGAAGTTGAACACCGGAATGATGAAACCTGTGTTTATCCAGCGGAACATAGGCCATCCCAGCGGAATCAACTTGGTCAACTCAAGATCTTCATCGGGCGACACCTTTTCATCATAAGATGACAATAGCGGATACAAATTGGGACCGAAGAAGAAATTGAACGACACCGGGACAGCTGTCGCCGAATTGTATTCAAACGAGCTGCTCAACGACAAGTCCTTCATGAAATTCTTATTGTCGGGATTATCCGAGTCGATTACACGGCTGTCCATCTTGGCCCCGTTGAAATAGGTCTTGCAGATGAGCACGCTTGAGAAGAACTGGTTCTTGAAAGCCACCCATTTCAATTTATCCTGCATTTCATCATCGTCATTGCCTGTTTCGCTCAAGTTGTCAACATCGCCGCCGGCATATTTATAGAATAACGCGCTGTTTCGTTCTTCAAACATGCGTCCTTCTTCATGACGGGAAATTTTTTGTTTCCATTCAAAATCAAGATTCGGGATATTCATCGGAATAACCTTGTTCATGTTTTCTTGAACAAAATCCATAGCTACGTCATAGCTGCCTTCTGACAACATGTATTTCAACCCGAACTTGCTTCCGCCACCCAAATCAAGCTGCATCAATACCGTCGAATCATTCAACATGACAGGAGTAAAATAAAAATCCCTTGTGTCAAAGCGTTGCGAATAAGTATTCAAGATGAAGCCATAACTATTTGAACCCGAGTCAAACAATTTAACTTGTGCGTCATTATATGCTTTGTATTCTTTCAATTGCACGCTTGATATCACACCGCCTTTAGAAGACAGCTCGACTTTCAACAATTCATTTTCCAATACGACCGTCGTGTCATGTCCATTGAGATAATTGGCAAAAGAGCCGTTCTTTGTGAAGTCGTTTATCAAATCCCTCACCTTGGCCACAGCCCTGTTGTGCAATGCCACATTGTCTGTCGTTGACGACAATGCCTCGGACAAATCAACAGCCAATGCACCTTCAAATGCTATGCTGCCCGATAATTTTTCACCATCAAGAACAATCGAAACTCCTCCATTCTCAAGCTTATAAGTGCCATTGTCGGCCTGGCCAAACTGCTGCACCGTCAGCTTCAATGTTTTAAGTTCCTGCGCAGTTATCGTATCGGCGATACCGAAAGCAGTATTGGCGGCTCGGGCTTGTTGGTTAACCTCAGCCTCGATTCTGGCGGCTTCGGCACGAGCCAGCTCTTCTTCTGAAGGCTGATTCAGCCACATGAAGCCGAAAATCACCGCTGCCATCAGCAACATTCCGATAATCGCGTTTTTATCCATACTTTATCGTTTTGTCTTTATTTAATTGTTTTTATTTTGATGTTTTGAATCTCTGTTGGCAATGGCAGCACGAATGAAATCCATGAACAACGGATGCGGATGCAACACGGTACTGCTGTATTCAGGATGATATTGCGTGCCTATGTACCACTTCTTGCCCGGGAGCTCGACAACTTCCACAAGATGGGTTTCGGGATTCTCTCCGACGCATTTCATGCCGGCTTCTTCAAATTGGCTGCGGAAATCGTTGTTAAATTCAAAACGATGACGATGACGCTCCATAATCTCGTTTGTACCATAGGCCTTTGCGACTGTCGAACCGCTTGCCAGCCGGCAACGGTATGCACCAAGACGCATGGTCCCCCCCATCGACGTAATGCTCTTCTGCTCCTCCATGAGGTCGATTACGTTATAAGGAGTCTTTGTATCCATTTCCGTACTATTGGCTTCGGCAAGGCCAAGGACATTACGGGCAAACTCTATAACCATGCACTGCATTCCGAGACAAATTCCGAATGTAGGCATATCATTTTCGCGACACCATTTCAATGCCACAAATTTACCCTCAATGCCACGTTGTCCGAATCCCGGAGCAATGATTACACCATCCATGCCTCCAAGCATCTCTTCCACATTCCCGTCGGTAAGTTTTTCCGAACTGATATACTTCAAATCGAGCTTGTGGTCATTATATGTTGCGGCCTGGAAAAGAGATTCGTTAATCGACTTATACGCATCTTGAAGTTCGACGTATTTTCCGACGAGTCCTATTTTCACCGAGTCGGTAGCATGCTTGATTTTTGCAAGGAATTCATTCCACTTCGACAAGTCAGGCTCTCCCGAATATGGAGTATTGGTCTTTTTCAAAACTATTTCGTCAAGATGCTGGCCGTGCATTGTCAACGGTACTTCATATATAGTCGGCACGTCAATCGATTGAATAACCGCATCAGGCGACACGTTACAGAACAACGCAACTTTCTTACGCACCGACATAGGAATATCCTGTTCGGTACGAAGCACAAGGATATCGGGTTGGATTCCCACTTCCTGCAATTGCTTTACCGAGTGTTGCGTAGGCTTTGTCTTTAATTCCTTGGCAGCCCTGATAAACGGCACATATGTCAAGTGAACGCACAAGCAATTCTGTCCGAGCTCCCAACGCAACTGTCTTACGGCCTCAAGAAACGGCAATGACTCAATATCGCCCACTGTTCCGCCGATTTCCGTAATGACAAAATCATATTTCCCGGTATTTCCGAGCAGTTTTACGTTGCGCTTTATTTCATCAGTAATATGAGGAATTATCTGGACAGTCTTGCCAAGATAGTCTCCGCGACGTTCCTTGTCTATCACACTCTGATAAATACGACCTGTAGTAACGTTGTTGGCTCGCGAAGTCTGTATGTTGGTGAATCTTTCGTAATGGCCCAAATCAAGGTCGGCCTCATGCCCGTCGGCAGTAACATAGCATTCACCATGCTCATAAGGGTTCAATGTACCCGGGTCGATATTGATGTATGGGTCAAACTTTTGTATTGTCACTCTAAAACCGCGTGACAGCAACAGCCGGGCTAATGATGATGATATGATTCCTTTCCCTAATGAGGAAACCACTCCGCCCGTCACGAATATGTACTTTGTTTCCACCGTTTATTATTTGTTTATTATAATTTTAAGTCACAAAATTAGCAATAATTCTCGACCTCACATCGTCTATTGCAGCATTTTTTACAAACTTGCCCACAAAGCCACTTTTTCAAAGTATGCCGGCGTTGGCTTAATAGCATTTTCCCATCCGGAGAAGTCTCATCTCTTTTACCATCGGAAGATGGCAAAAATGACGTAGACCGAAGAATGTCTTATCGGATGTTGATAAACCTGTGCGTCTGCAACGACAACCTCCATCGCGGATCGCGCATGACAGCTTCCACAGTCTTGCCTATGTTTTCCATGCGCTCACACTCGTCATCGCAATAGCAAGGCTGCAAAAAATAATGCGAAGCCCTGATGTTGAAATAATCATCGAGCGGCTGACCCACATACACCACCTTCAATTCATCGCAGGAATCTATAACAAGCGGAAAATCCATGCCGCCGTCATACGCCCCTTTTGGCGACAAAGTTACCCAATCAATGTTTTCGGGCAATTCATTGGTGCCATTGGTCTCTATCGTCACACGCTTGCCCGTGCAATGCTTCAGCAGCTCGACAAAATCCCTGTCGATGAACAATGACGGCTCTCCGCCTGTCAACACGATGAGAGGCGCTTGCGGATACTCCATGATTCTTGCCACAATGTCGCGTTCGGTCATCACCTCGCCACTGTTATGCAGGGTGTCGCAAAAATGGCACTTCAAGTTACAGCCCGAAAATCGTACAAACACGGCAGGCGTACCTGTATGGTACCCTTCACCCTGCAACGAATAAAATATTTCGTTAATACGCTTCATTTCCCAGGCATCATTCATCTATGTAAGTAGCCATGTTGTTTGCCGATTCCTGCACATCGGCACGGTAACACTCGGGAATGGAATCTACAATCCACCTTGCAATGTTCTCGGCAGTTGGATTAAACGGCAGCACCTCATTAAGGTTCTTATGGTCCAACCTGCCTTGCACCAGCTCTTTCACATGAGTAAAGTCACACACCATTCCATCGGCATTCAACGTGGCCGACTTGCAATAAACCGTTATCACCCAGTTATGCCCATGAATCGACGTGCATTTGCTCGGATAACTCAATTCCAACGTGTGGCATGCAGCCACTTCCATTGTTTTCTTTATATAATACATACGCAAAGCTATGTTTTTAATCGGTTCTCAATCTTCATATTGCGTAGGGTCTTCTATGCCGGCTGCAGCAAGAGCTTCTTTTCGCTCAATGCAAGTTCCGCACTTGCCGCAATGTTTCTCTCCCCCTTTGTAGCAAGAATATGTCTTGGCGTAGTCAACGCCGAAGCTCTTGCCTCTGGCAGCAATATCATTCTTGCTGATATTGGTATAGGGAGCCATTATCGTCACACCGTCATAAGTGCCTTCCTGCATTGCCCGGGACATGGCATCGACAAATCCGGCACGGCAATCGGGATATATGGCATGGTCGCCCGAATGATTGGCTATCATCACATGTTTCAACCCGTAACTCTCGGCCAGGCCGCAAGCAACCGAAAGCATTATGCCGTTGCGGAATGGCACAACCGTCGACCGCATGTTTAAGTCCTCATAGTGTCCTTCGGGAATCGCGTCGGCTCCTTCAAGCAATGAACTTTTAAAATAACGCGCCATGAACTCAAGAGGAATGACAAGATGCCTTATACCAAGCAACGAGCATTGATATGCGGCACATTCAATCTCCCTTTTGTTATGATTTGAGCCGTAATCAAATGTCACAGCCAATGCCACTCTCTCCTTGTATTCGTGCATCAATGTAACGGAATCCATTCCTCCCGACAGCACTATAATAGAATCCTTCTTCATCTTTTTCTTTGCTTCTTTTAACTCACTTAAACCTAAAATCACTGCCGAATGAAGCCAACATGCGCTGCTTGACAAGCTCTTGATGCTCCGAATCGCCGTAATTGGCAAAAGGATATATGGATATGCCTCCTCGAGGCATGAATATGCCTATCACTTCGATATACTTGGGATCCATTAGTTTCACAAGATCCTTCATTATGATATTGACACAATCCTCATGAAAATCTCCATGATTGCGGAAACTGAACAAATACAATTTCAAGCTCTTGCTCTCCACCATTCGCTCCCGCGGTATGTAATTAATGATTATCTTGCCGAAATCGGGTTGTCCGGTCTTTGGACACAATGTTGTAAATTCCGGACAATTGAACGTGACAAGATATTCATTTTCAAGATGCTTGTTGGAAAATGTTTCAAGCACATCAGGAGCATAATCGTCGGCATACTTTGTACCTTGATTACCTAACAGGTTTACACCTTCAAGTTCATCTTTTGTTCTTGACATGATTCAATATGTTTTTATAATCGATAATTGTACGTTTTTCCGTGATGATTAAATGATATAGATGAAACTAAGACGAATTTTATCGTCATTTCCACACACCAAAAAGGGCAGGCAGGTTGATTAACAACCTGCCTGCCACTCAGCGTTGCTTTGAGCCGCGAATGGGACTCGAACCCATGACCTTTTCGTTACGAATGAAATGCTCTACCAACTGAGCTATTGCGGCTTAAATTTCATCAAAAATGCGTCCTTCTCAAACGCGAGTGCAAATATACTAATTATTTGCAGACATCCTGCTATAATAAAGCCTTATTTTTGCATCCTCTAAATTTAATTTAACAATTGAAGGACGCTCAACGGCAGGTTTCACATCTACAACTGCCGCATCGCTTGACGACGACATCTGTGGATAATAGCCATACATCATGTAAAAATACCATGAATTGTATATGTTGCCACTATCCTCATCTTCCTCATCGGTAACAACGTCAATCGGTGTCAACGTGAATTCAGAATCTTCTTCGTCGGCCTTTCCCCCTTTTTCTTCAAGAATCTTAATAAAATAATCTCGCAACTCAGAGAATACATATCGCTTGTTCTGGCTATCATATTGCGCGTAGAACGAAGTTTCGTTGTCAGGAATATTAGTTTCCGACAAGAATTCCGACTTCTTTGCCGTCGGCACAAGCAACAGATATTGCGGAGGATCTATGTTATTACCATTTTCAAGTTCCTCGACAGGAATTTCCATATAAACACTATTGAACACGGTCAACGCATCAGAATCACTCGTAAACTTATCTAAGATTTCTTGAACAGGCAATTTCAAGCGAACTTCATAAGCAGCCGGAGTCTGGATTATGGCATCACCTGCAGCAACCATGTTTTTTACATTTTCCGAAATGTCGAGATGCAGATTGTTGTTCGACAATATTTCTTCGGTCGCCCCAAGATAGCTCATATACTCGGTCCACGACGTGTCACGCTCCTCGTCAAGAGGGAAAATCTTCCTGTAATATACGACAAACTCCGTTCCGCGTATGTTCATTATGCGCCCACTGCCAAATGAGCTGTGCACATATATGCCGGGGAAATACTTTGCAAAGTCTTTAGGGTCTCGAAATATTTCAGGATCGGTCTTGAACTTGCTGAACATGTCTTGCGCCACGCTACGGTCAACCTCCACTTTTATATTCCTGTGCAATCCTGACGAATCACGGTACTGCATGCCTGTATAAGAAGTTGCTCCGATAAGGTCATCTTTCGAAAAATACCCTTCTGGATCGAACGAACTTGTAATGTCATCTGGCAATTGTTTGTTCAACTTGTAAATCGATGCACGCATTGGAGTAACGCTATCGCCGGTAAAACCTCCTTCGGGAACATTGAATATGAAAAAACATGAATCTATTTCATTTATAGTAACGCCCCCTGTATCGATGTCGGCAGCAGGCATCATTTGCGAAACAAATGTACTTTGCAATTCTCCATAGTTGTCGGCCTGTATCACGCCGAGCAACTGAGTTATTGTGCGTGCAGGAACATCGGTATTTTCTACCGTATAGCCAGAAATGACAAACGAGGAATCGCCGACCACCTCGACTTTTGTTTCCGACAATGACGAACCTATGCGGTCTTCTGTGCACGAATAAGGCAACAAGAACATCGCCAATGCCGGCAACAGTAATAATACTTTTTTCATTTTAAAGCAAACCAATGTGTGCGTTATAACGACTTATAGAACTCGGCGTAAGAAGCTATATAATCTTTGTCATCGCCAATATATGGCAGGAATGGCAAATTCTTTTCCTGCACATAAGATATGAGTTCGGATGATACGTTTTTACTATGCTGGATTATTCCGTCTGAATTGGCTATGGCAAGTTTTGTCAACGCCTCAAGCCCTACAGAAGTGCCTTGGATATCCTTGAGCACGTCGCCCGGAACGCCGTCCATCTCCATCTTTTCGGCAAGACGCTTGTCGAGCGGCTGGCCAAACGGCTCATCATAAAGCGAATAGACAACCTTGGCATTGCGGAACACAGGATCTTCATTATAAATATGCTTTAAGTAGACCGGAGTCAATGCCGATATCCATCCATGACAATGGATAACATCGGGAATCCAGCGCAACTTCTTCACCGTCTCCAAAGCTCCCCTGACGAAAAACATCGAGCGCTCGTCGTTATCCTCTGGAGAAATATCAGTTTCAAGCTCCTTGATGAGAGAATGCTGGAAATAATCCTCATTGTAAATGAAGTACACTTGCATTCTCGACGGAAGCATAGTAGCCACCTTGATAATCAAAGGATGATCGGTGTCATCTATTATAAGATTCATGCCCGACAGCCTTATCACTTCGTGCAACTGATTGCGACGCTCGTTGATACATCCATATTTGGGCATGAATGTCCTTACCTCAAACCCTTTTTCCTGTATGCCTTGTGGCAGGTCATGCCCGACATTGGAGATTTCTGTTTTAGGAAGATAAGGTTCTATTCCTTGAGTAATAAATAACACTTTGCTCACATCCATAACTATTCAAGATATATTTGTATGCAAAGATAATATATTTTCTTTAATTTCGTATGCGGCAGTGCCGCGTTAACGGCATTTTAAGCAATTATGCCGTCGTTACGCTTCTTTTTAACAAATTATCATCACAGTTCCTTTATGCCGTCCGAATTATGGGTCGCGAGCAAGAGACGTGTCCTTTCCATGAACTTGTCGAATGTCACACGGGAATCATCCCTGACCGAATCGCGGCAATTTCCAGGAATGAGACGATAGTTGTCCTTTCCGACACCCTTCAATGGCTTTTGGCAAAACAGCAGCTTGTATCCGGCCCTTATGCCTGTCACTTTCCCTCCATTAAGAATCAATTCGGCCTTTACCATCGCTCCTCCACGACTATCTATGTCGTTTTGATTGGAAATGAAATTACCCAGCGAATACACCACAAGGACATCTTTATCATGACGATGGCTGTAACGCACCTCCATGGGTTGCACCACATGCGGATGACTCCCTATGATAAGATCAACACCCTCATCGACAAGGAAGTCGGTGAGGCTGCGTTGAGCCTTGTCGGGCAATCGCATGTATTCAGTACCCCAATGCAGATTGACACAAATCACCTGAGCACCGTTTGCCCGTGCCTCGGCAATGTCTTCTTTCATCACTGCACGGTCTATCCTGTCAACCACCCCGGCAGTGGCCTTGAACCCGTTTGTGCCGTAAGTATATGCAAGCATGGCAATCTTGCACCCCTTGACATCGACAATATACGGAACGAGCTCATCCCGGCTATCTTGCGACACATAAGTCCCAACACTTGCGATGCCTATGCTGTCGAGAGCCGACAACGTGCGCAACAACCCTTTGCTTCCGCGGTCAAGGCAATGGTTGTTGGCCGTCACGAGCAAGTCAAACCCCGATTTTTTCAATTGCGAGGCATAGTCATCGGGTGCGCTGAACACAGGATACCCGCTATAAGGCTTCCCTCCAAGGGGGACTTCAAGATTGGCCACGGCGAAATCAGCACTCATGATGTCTTCTTCAATCAGCTCGAAACATCGCGAATAGTCATAAGTGCCGTCCTCGCGCAAAGCCGCAGCAATCTGGGGCGAATGCTGCATGGCATCGCCTGCAAAGACTATTTCCACCCTTTCGCCCACGCCAAGCATTTGCATGAGCGAAAAGAGCAATACGGAAAACATTTGTGTCATACCGGCATGAGAGATGTCACATTACCCTGCGTCAATCGACATAAACGACCTTCTTAGCCGCAAGCAAAGTATTGCGCATGAGCGACACTATGGTCATCGGGCCCACTCCACCGGGAACGGGGGTAATAAACGAACATTTTGGTGCAACGGCTTCAAAATCAACGTCGCCTTTCAATTTCCATCCACTCTTGGTAACGGTCGACGGCACACGGGTAGTTCCGACGTCGATTATCACTGCCCCATCTTTTACCATGTCGGCCTTCACAAATTCCGGCGACCCGAGAGCCGCGATTATAATATCCGCGCGGCGACACACTTCGGCAAGGTTCTTTGTCGCGCTGTGACATACCGTCACAGTTGCATTGCCGGGATAAGCCTTCTGCATCATCAATGCCGCAACAGGCTTGCCAACGATGTTGCTACGCCCAAGGACTACGCACTCTGCACCCTTCGTAGGGATTTCATAACGCTTCAGCAACTCAAGGATGCCTGCCGGCGTTGCCGACACGAAACAAGGCAGCCCGATTGACATGCGGCCGACATTAATAGGATGGAAGCCATCAACGTCTTTCCTGTAATCGATGGCCTCAATCACCTTTTGCTCACTGATGTGCTTGGGCAGCGGCAATTGAACAATAAATCCGTCGACATCGGCATCTTCATTCAATTCCTTCACCTTTGCCAACAATTCCTCTTCAGTAACATCGGCTTCAAAACGTATAAGCGTAGACTTAAATCCGCATTCACCGCAAGCCTTTACTTTATGAGCCACATAAGTTTCACTTCCGCCGTCATGGCCAACAAGTATCGCAGCCAAATGCGGACGTTTGCCGCCATTTGCGACAATCTCGGCAACCTCGGCAGCAATTTCTTGCTTTATCTGAGCCGAAATGGCTTTTCCGTCAATCAATGTCATATTTCAACTGTTTTTATCGTTTTTAACTATATCGCACCTCGACAGCGATTCTGGTGCTGCCGCCAGTATTCATTTTTTTACTTTCACGTCATGGACAAAGCAAATGTAGGACATTTTGCCGAATAAGACAAACTTCATGGCCGGTTTGCCAAAAAGAGAAGGAACAGTCTGCTCCATGCAATATGGCATCAGACTGTTCCCCGGCTGTTTTATCTTTTCGCTTCACGCAATTTGCAAAAGTCATTTCCACCTACTTCCTGCGCAACTTGGGAAGCATCATTTTACCCATCTTGTTGCTTGTAACCATCTTCATCATCTTGCGAGTCTGGTCAAACTGCTTCAACAACCTGTTCACCTCTTGCAATGAAGTGCCGCTACCTTTTGCTATGCGTTGACGGCGGCTTCCATTGATTATTTCAGGACGCTCGCGCTCGATAGGAGTCATGGAATAAATTATGGCTTCGATGCTCTTGAAAGCGTTATCGTCGATATCGAGATCCTTAATGGCCTTCCCTACTCCCGGAATCATTGATGCAAGTTCTTTCAAGTTACCCATCTTCTTGATTTGGGCAATCTGTCCGAGGAAGTCATTGAAATCAAATTTGTTCTTGGCAATCTTGGCTTGCAGTTTACGAGCTTCCTCCTCATCATAGTTTTGCTGCATTCGTTCCACGAACGAAACTATATCGCCCATGCCAAGGATGCGGTCGGCCATACCGGCAGGACGGAAAGGATCGATGGCCTCAAGCTTTTCTCCCGTACCGACAAATTTGATAGGCTTGTTGACAACCGTGCGTATCGACAATGCCGCACCGCCACGGGTGTCACCATCGAGCTTGGTAAGCACCACTCCGTCAAAGTCAAGACGGTCGTTGAATTCCTTGGCAGTGTTCACTGCATCTTGACCTGTCATGGCATCGACCACAAACAAGGTCTCGGTAGGATTCACTGCGTTCTTGATAGCCTCTATTTCATCCATCATTTTCTCGTCAACGGCGAGACGACCTGCCGTATCGATAATGACGAGATCATAACTCATCTTCTTTGCCTCATCGATGGCGTGCTTTGCTATTTGAACAGGATCTTTGCTGTCGGGTTCGGTATAAACCGGTACATCTATTTGGGCTGCAAGCACTTTCAACTGCTCAATGGCGGCAGGACGATACACGTCGCACGCAACAAGCAATGGACGCTTGCCTTTTTCACTCTTCAGCTTGCGAGCGAGCTTGCCCGAGAAAGTAGTCTTACCCGAACCTTGCAGACCCGACATCAATATCACGGCCGGCTTTCCGTCGATTTTAAATTCGGCTTGCGTTCCGCCCATGAGTTCGGTCAATTCGTCATGTACGATTTTAACCATCAACTCCTTAGGTTTCAATGAATTTATGACATCCTGTCCCATGGCCTTAGCCTTGACAGTGTCAACAAATTGTTTTGCCACCTTATAGTTAACATCGGCATCAATAAGGGCGCGACGGACATCTTTTAATGTCTCGGCTACATTTATTTCGGTAATCTTGCCTTCTCCTTTAAGGACCTTCAGCGATCGTTCGAGTCTTTCACTTAAATTTTCAAACATCAGAGTGTTATTTAATTACTTACTATTTTTGATCTTAACAGTATGAAGCATTATCATGCCAGATGGTTGGTTCCCGGTTCGGGAAACACTACCGACGGCTTGAAATTCTTGGCTTCTTCAAAATCAAGCATGGCATAAGCCATTATTATCACCACGTCGCCCGGCTGCACCTTACGCGCGGCCGCTCCATTGAGACAAACGACTCCCGAGCCACGCTCGCCGGCAATGACATAAGTGTCAAACCGCTCGCCATTGTTGTTGTCTACAATGAAAACTCGCTCGCCTCGAATAATGTTGGCCGCATCCATCAAGTCTTCATCAATGGTTATGCTGCCTATGTAATTCAAGTTGGCCTCGGTTACGGTGGCTCTATGTATCTTTGATTTCAATACTTGTATCTGCATGATTCTTGTATCTGCTTTCCGGATTATGTTGTTATTTGCGATAAGCAATATTGTCTATGAGGCGCACTCCGCCACAATAAACTGTTACACAACCAACGATATAATTGCTTTCATTCCACGAAGCGACAGGCATTAGTGAGATGCCATCGACAATCTGATAATATTCCACCTCCATTTCGGGATAGGCGTTTATTGAATCTATCACATGCTGTTGCGTGTCGGCAACGGAGTGCGTATTTGCATAATCAAGGCTTTCGCTCAATACTCTGTAAATATTTGGAGCTACCTTGCGTGCATTGGCATCAAGGCGCACATTGCGGCTGCTCTTTGCAAGGCCGTCGGCTTCGCGCACTATCGGACAAGCCACAATGTCGAGCTTGAACCCCTCGGTCTTCACCATTTGCCTTATCACGGCAATTTGTTGAAAATCCTTTTCTCCGAAATAAGCCCTGTCGGGTTTTACATAGATGAACAACTTGCTCACTATTTGCGCCACTCCGTTGAAATGGCCCGGACGCATGGCACCTTCCATCACTTCAGCCACTTTGCCAAGGTTGAAGACTCTCGTATCTGGTTCGGGGTACACATCTTCCACTGTAGGCATAAACACGATGTCGCATCCTGCCTTTTCCAACAAAGCCTTATCGGCCTCTTCGGTACGAGGATATGTGCGCAAGTCTTCTTTATTGTTGAATTGTGTAGGATTTACAAAAACACTCACCACAACAACGTCATTTTCCTTGCGACAACGGTTCACAAGTGAAATATGACCTTCGTGCAACGCACCCATCGTCGGGACAAGGCCAATGGTCTTGCCTTTGAGGCGAAGGACATTCACCTCATTTTCCAGTTCACTGACTTTACTGACTGTTATCATTTCTCTTTTCGTGATTTTCCAAAAGAACGTGCAAAGGAACAATTTTTTTATCAAATACACAAATTAAAACTGCTTGTAAACAGATTGATAGGCAAAAATATCAAGCACTTCTGCATCAGCAACGCCATGACTGACACTAAAAAAGGACGCGACGGCAAATATTTAAC
Source organism: uncultured Prevotellaceae bacterium (assembly GCA_905207705.1). Classification (GTDB taxonomy): domain Bacteria; phylum Bacteroidota; class Bacteroidia; order Bacteroidales; family Muribaculaceae; genus Avimuribaculum. The sequence continues at coordinate 77,407 of CAJLMA010000008.1, read as the reverse complement.
CGTCACGTCCCAATTATATCTTAATTACAAATATTTATTTTAGTTTTTACTGTATTCCAAGTTTTGCCTTAACCTTGGCAGTGACATCCTCGGCACCTGTTCCGGAATAAACCACGCAAGGAATCGACAAATCATAAATGAACGTGTAACCGCCTTCAGCACCTACGGCTTGGATTGCCTTTTGGATTTTGTCGGTAATCGGAGCAAGCAAAGTTTCTTGTTGCTTTTGCATGTCTTGTGCAGCCATCTGCTGGAAGTTCTGTATCTTTTGGTTGTTTTCTTGCAATTCTTGCATGCGGCGATCCTTTATGGATTGAGGAGTTGCCTCATCGAGTGTTTGGAATTCTTGGTATTTTTTGTCAAACTCTTCCTGAAGTTTCTTCAATTCTGCCTGATATTTTTCAGCTACCGATTGAAGAGTTGATTCGGCCGTAGCCTTGTCGGGCATGAGATTGAAAATTTCTTGTGAATTTACTGTTCCAAATTTCAAAGTTTGCGCTGCAAGGCACATAGGGAAGGCTATCAAAATAGCCACTAATAATTTCTTTATCATTTTTTAGTTAAGTTTTTTATTATATCCTAATTGACCAATAGAAAATGCAGATTCATGATGCAAAATTAATATATTATTTTGAATATCCTAATTTTGCAAGCACTTCATTACTAATATCAATACGCGGTGAAGCGAAAATAATGCTTTCGAACGAAGCCCGGTCAAATATCACTTGATATCCGCGCTCTTCACTCACTTTTTTCACAGCTTCATAAATGTCATCCTGTATAGGCTTGATGAGCGATTGGCGTTTTTTGAACAATTCGCCTTCGGGGCCGAAATATTTATAGCGCAATTCCGTCACTTCTTTTTCCTTGGCAACTATCTCCTCTTCCTTGGTCTTCTTTTGCTCGTCGGTCAAGAACACCATGTCGCTCTGAAAGTTCTTGTAAAGCGTCTGCGCTTCCTTGGCAAGGTCGTCCACTTCCTTTTGCCATCGCAACGACACTTGGTTCAACTGTTCATTTGCCATTTCATAGGCAGGGATGTTCTTCAGTATATATTCCATGTCGACAAGAGCAAATTTTTGCGCCGATGCACTGAAACTAAATGCCGCCATGACAATCATGGCTGTCAATATTTTCTTCATAATGGTAAGATTTTAATTACGAATTATACACATTTGACACAAGCATAACGCAATAGTTTACTTTTTATGCTGCATTTTAATGTTAATTCTACAATTTTGACATTAATACACTTCTTTTGCCAACACCTTGCGTCAGAATTCCTGACCGAGAATGAAGTGGAAGTGGCTGCCGCCTGTGTCGCCGCGTACTTGGTCGAAACCGTAAGCCCAGTCAATACCCATCATGCCGACCATAGGCAAGAAGATACGGACACCGACTCCGGCCGACCTCTTGAGGTCAAATGGCGAGAAGTCTTTCACGCTCGTCCATGCGTTACCACCCTCCAAGAAAGCAAGTCCGTAGATAGTGGTGCTCTGTTGCAACATGAACGGGAAGTGCAGCTCAAAGCAGAACCGTGTGTAGGCATAACCTTCGCTACCATACGGTGTCAACGATCCGTTATCATAACCACGCAAGGCGATTGTTTCGGTTGCATAAGTGTAACTTCCCGACATACCGTCGCCACCTACATAGAATGTCTCGAACGGCGACTTCAAATAACGGTTGTAGCTGCCAAGCAAACCGATGTCGGCACGAGTCATAAGCACGAGCGTCCATTTTCCTGCAGGATCGGTAAGTGGTGTATATGTACGCGCATTGAACTTAAGTTTCCAATATTCAATCCACTTATACATTTCCTTGCGCGACTCCTCGGTATTCTGTTGCGACAATGCTTTCCAGTCCTTGTTGCCGAACAACGATGCCGGAGGTGTCAATTGCAACGAAAGTGAGAACTGGCTACCCGAACGGGTGTACAACGGGTTGTCGATACTGTTGCGTGCCAATGTCAATCCGAGTACGATAGAATTGGACACACCATTATTCATATAGTAGAGGTAATCCCAATTCTTCAAATAATACCAACGATAACTCAACTCGGCGGTGAATGTGAAATAGTTGTCGGGCCAGTTAAGACGTTTCCCAAATCCGACCGAAACTCCTGCCATCTGCAAGAACTTGTTCGGGTCGTAAGAATCCTCGTATTGAGCCTGATAATAGTCGTTAAGGCCAGCAGTGCCCCAATATCCGAGCCCCCAGCTGCCATTGGCCCACGACTGGTTGTAATAAGAGTCGTTGATACCTGTCTGGCGAGAATAATAGGCCGATACCGACAGAGAGTTCGGACGCTTGCCTCCAAACCACGGGTCGAGGAACGACACACTATATGCTTGGTAATACTTAGCATTGGTCTGTGCCGATATTGTGAATGTCTGTCCTTCTCCTTGCGGAATTATTCCTTTATAGGATGACGGCTTGAACAAATTCTGTATCGAGAAATTTGTGAATTTCAAGCTCAACCGGCCTATGATACCCGTTTGTCCCCAACCGGCCGAAAACTCAATTTGGTCGTTAGCTTTTGATTCAAGATTAAAAATAATGTCAACCGTACCGTTTTGTTCATTAGGCTCAGGACGTATATCCATCGTCTCAGGGTCGAAATGGCCTGTCTGTGCAATTTCACGAGCCGAGCGCATCAAGTCAGACTTGGAGAACAATTCTCCGGGACGCACGAACAACTCACGACGCACCACTTTTTCATACAACCTGTCATTACCATTGATGACAACCTTGTTGATACGCGCTTGAGGGCCTTCGAACATGCGCATTTCCAATTCTATCGAATCGCCCTTTATATTTGATTCAATGGGCACAAGTTGGTAGAACAAGTAACCACGGTCCATATACAGATTGGCGATTGCGTCATCATCCTCAGTAGTGCGCTTGTTTATGAGCTTCTGGTTGTAAACGTCGCCCGGCAAGATTCCAAGCACGTTATCAAGGAAAGTTGAAGGGAATATCGTATTTCCCACCCAATTGATTTTGGATATATAATATTGCTGTCCTTCTTCTATGTGAATGTACACATCCACTTTCTTCTCACTGTAATTTACCACACTGTCGGCAATAATCTTCGCATCGCGGTAACCCAGCTCATTGTATTTTTCAATTATGCGCTTTTTATCGTCCTCGTAATCGCTCGACACAAATTTCTTCTGGCTGAACAACTTGATGAGGCTACGGCTTTCGTTGGTTTTTTTCATTACCCGTTTCAACTTGCGGTCGCTCAGCACCTTGTTGCCTGTGAAATAAATCTTGTGCACCTTTATCTTGTCGTGCTTGTCGACGATAATGTCTACAATGACCTCGTTCTCATTGCTGATGTCGGGACGTTGGTTGACTTTCACGTCGGCATTCTTAAAGCCTTTTGCATCAAAGTATTTTTCAATTATTTGCTCGGCACGGGCAGCTATATTCGGCGTGAACTGGTTGCCTTTCATCAATCCGAGACGCAATTGCAAATCCTCCCTTTCACCCTTCTTCACGCCTATGTAATTGATTTCAGATATGCGGGGCTGTTGACGCAATGCTATTTCAAGCCACACCTTGTCCTGATAAATCTTCTCGACCTTTATCTGCACTTTGGAAAACAAGCCTTGACGCCAGAAACGCTTGGCTGCGGCTGTAATTTCGGAACCCGGAATTTCAACCTTCTGTCCTATCGTCAATCCGGAATAACCTATGATAATGTAATCCTCATAGTTATCTACACCTGTAACCTTGATTCCGGCTATTTCATACTGCCTCGGCATGGACGAAAACACCACATTTGGGGCATATATTGTATCATTTACCTCGGCAGCGGAACTTTTAAATGGCACCAAGCCTGCTATCATTGAGAGAATTAGAAACAGCTTCAAACGCATATTGAAATTATTTTTTCATTTATGTTATTATAACAACCCGAAGCATGTCATTTCGACACCTGCTCGCTCGTTTTTCCAAACCTTCGCTCGCGACCTTGATAGTCTATTATCGCTCGACAAAAATCATCCTTGGAGAAATCGGGCCAAAAAGTGTTGGTGAAATAAAGTTCGGCATACGCTATTTGCCACAACAGGAAGTTGCTGAGACGCAAATCTCCGGCAGTGCGTATCAATAAATCGGGATCGGGGACACCACAGGTCGACAACGAGTCGCTGAACAACTTGTCGTCGATGTCGTCCACCCCTATCTCCCCGTCACGCACCTTGACAGCGATTTTCTTGCACGCTTCGAGCATTTCCCACTTTGAAGAATAGCTCAAGGCCAGACACAGCACAAGCCCGGTACAGGCGGCAGTATCGTCCATGCACTTCCTCAAGCGTTCGCTCGCAAATTGCGGCATGCGCTCTATATCGCCAATCATGGTCAACCTGACGTTGTTCTTTATCAAGTCGGGAGTTTCGTTTTCTATTGCCACCACGATGAGATTCATCAATGCGTCAACCTCATCCTTAGGCCTTTTCCAGTTTTCAGTGGAAAAAGTATATAAAGTCAAGTAGCCGATGCCGAGTTCCGAAGCAATTTCCGTAACCCGTCGGACAGCTTTGACACCCTCTACATGTCCTTGCGAACGGTCAAGATGCTTTTGCTTTGCCCATCGCCCGTTGCCGTCCATTATTATTGCCACATGGCGAGGCAACCGGTTTCTGTCTATTTCATCCACTATCGACATTTTCTACATTTTTAAGTCGTTAATCAAATCCTTGATTCAATCTACATAATGGCACACTTTACAACGCTTGCTGAACTCGTAGGTGATTGTAAACATTAACACCGAATACCAGTCGGTATTCTTTGCAAACGAGCTTTTTATGCCGTTAAGGTCGCTCAAGCCATCGAGCTTGTCACCAAAGCTTTTCCGCATGGTGAACTCCAGCCCGAGGTTCAATCGCTCCTTCCATTTGTATTTCACCCCAACGCCCATCGGCAGGTTTATGGTAAAAGAGGAACCACTGTCATAGCTCGCCACAGTTCCCCCCAATCCCACCGTGAGATAAGGTGTGATGCGCTTTAAATTCATATATTTCGACCCGATGCCGAAATTGAAGAAATTAAACTCCATCTGTGCCCCGAAATCATACAACACCGAATTGAATTCGTATGTCGCACCATCGGGATATGTTATTCCGGCATCTTCGGAATTTCCATTAATGCTCACCGCCAGCATATTGGCTTTCAATGCCCAGCGGCGGTCAATTATATAGCGGAACACTGCGCCTCCGGCCACTCCTGGATGCTTCAAAAAATTAGACCTGTTTGCATCTCCGAGATAACCGCTCATGCCTATCCCTCCGCCTATTTCATAGCGATAGTCCTGAGCTTTCAGTCCGGCCACGGCCGTGATTGTCATAACTAATATTGCGATTATTTTTTTCAAGACAAGTTTACGTTTATTGTTAACTGTGTATATCCAAAATAACGCAAATCAGCCATAAAAAGTATGCAATCGTGCCAAGGTTTTAATAAATAGGCTTGAACATAAGCCTGTTTATCACGCCTTTCCATATTGAATTTGAAACGTTGCCGTTTCGCGTATATCCTCCGAACAAATATATGTAAGGTACTTCCCACGATTCTACAGGCTTCACTCCGTCGCCCGAGGTCAACGACATCAGGTCAACTGCCATATACCACACCGGCAATTCACGCGACGGATGCGATTCCCACACCGTATTGCCACTGCGAGCCGCCACTTTGTCGGTCATGGTCGTATTAAACACAATCGCGTCGGCATAAGCCACATCCGGAATATAATCGGGAAGCTGTATAAGGCTGTCGCCTACTGTCCACGAAACTCCGTAATTGCGCGACACATACAGCGTGTTGTCGGCCTCTCCGTCCTTCACATATCCGCCCAATGCGAGCAATGTGGGACGCGGAGTTGCCGTCCAGTTGTCGGTGTTCACGTCGAAGGTTGTATAATTAAGCAACATCATACCTTCATGAGGGCCAATGTCGTTATTGCCAAGCAGGCTCCAGTTTTCACCGTCATATCCCCACGAACGGCCTATGCGTTCGCCCGAAGCAGTAACACCGCCAATGATTATGCCGATGTCGTTAGTACCCCATTCACTGCGGTACATTACCATATTGGAAGCTCCGCGCACGGGGAAACCTTCTTCGGCCTCGATCGGGACAAAATTTGCACGACGCGGATACTCGTCAAGCATGTACCTCGCCGAACCGTCGACCGTTGTAACGCCCAACACACGATTGCCATAAACGCCGACCACCGAAGCCCAATACACGCCGCAACTGCTCCAGTTGCGAGCATCATGCGATGTGTACAACTCTCCATTGTCAGCACTGATGATATAGAATGCATCGTCAGTTGCAGTGAAAGACACTATATCGGGAGTAAATTGGAACTCGACAGCCTCGCTTGACCAAGACGCATCAGGAGCATCGGCCGCGCCCAGCACATAAGTGCCATTGTCACGCATCAGGCAATACACGTCATCATCAAATTTGACTGTCTTTTGTTGAGTAACATTATTATATAATGATGGCAGATCCCGTCTTTCCAGCCTGTTCCATTGCAAAGAATCCGATTCCATCTCGTGCACGTTCACTTTTATGTTATATGTGCGAGTAGTAACTTGATCGGCTGCCGTCAACTTTACAGTCACCCGGCCTGTAAAGTCTATTGTATCCGAGCTTGTATAAGCAAATGTAGTGTCTGCCATGCGCTCGGCTCCGTTTATCGAGACTTCTACCGAATAACATGTGGGGTACGACATTTCAACAAGCATTCGGGAAATGTCGGTACCTTTAGGCAGCGAATCGGCATTGTAAATTTCGGCCTTCTTCAAGTCGATAGTAAAAAACACCGAGTCGAGATTAGCCAATATGTCTTTGTTATCCACAAGGTTAAACGCAGTAATTGCCACATTCGACGACAATGCGACAGTGCCGTTACCATCGACGATTTCATCATCATCCTTACATGAAACAACCATCGCGGCAAACATGCAACACAAGAAAGTGTATAATAAGAATCTTCTATTCATCAATTTCAATTCGTTTTTGAATTTGCAAATTTAGCAACAAATTTGGGAAAAACGGACTTACGCCCGTTTTTTTACGCTTGTTCACATCAGGAGTTCAAATATCAAAATATTTTTACTTCTCCGTGACTAAGACGGCACAAAAATAACATATCGGCACGAAACAGCCTAAACATAATGGATATTGTGGTAAATTATGCCGATTTTTACATCTATTTAACGCCATTCGATATAAATTCCACTTTATTCCCATCATAAAATTGTGAATTTACTACAATTCCATCCAATCTTGGCGCGGCAAGTCCGCATCCGAGATCGCATTGAGCAGTCTCAATCCTTGCCTCGTCCCACAATCCGGCCAAAATAAATTGACTGAGCAAATTGGCTCCGCCTTCAACCATGAGACTTGTCACCCCCCTTCGCGCATATAAGTCCTCAAGAATTCCACGCAGCCCGTCATGAGCGACTTTTACATATTCCACATTACCCTCTCGTCCGTCCTTCAGTCTGGTATAAACTATCGTGGGCAGTCCGTCCGACAATAATTTGCTATCGGCAGGCATCGACATGCGTCCATCAAGCACGACTCTCAACGGATTGGTCCGGCATTCGCATGATCGCACAGTGAGCGACGGGTTGTCTAAAATCACCGTGCGTGCACCCACCATTATTGCATCAACATGCGAGCGCTCGCGATGCAATAGCATGGATGTCAATGGCGTTGAAAATTTCACCGGCGGTTCCAGCCCGTTTTCCCTAATTTTATCCAAAAAACCATCTCGGCTCTGTGCCCATTTCAACAATACATAAGGCCGATGCAATGTATGAGCCGTCACAAAACGCTTGTTCAACACCTTGCAATCGCGCTCAAGTACGCCTGAAACCACCTCTACTCCTGCTTCGCGCAGCATGTTGATTCCACGTCCGTGAACCTTTGCAAACGGATCGGTCATTCCGACAACCACACGCGGAATGCCACTCTTTATTATCAATTCGCTACATGGAGGTGTCTTGCCGTAGTGCGAACAAGGCTCTAATGTCACATACATCGTGGCTTCATGCAGCAAATGCTTCTCGGCCACCGAATTCACTGCATTGACTTCGGCATGAGCCTTGCCATAACAATGATGATATCCCTCTCCTATTATTCTGCCATCATGTACAATCACCGCACCGACCATGGGATTGGGAGAAACCCATCCATCGCCAAGTCGGGCAAGTTGAAGCGCACGACGCATATATCGTTCATCAATATCCATCTTTTTACCTCTTTATTCTTCTCGGCAAAGCCTGACATAAGCCACGACAAGCACACAAATGTACAAATATACGGTCAAAAAACGACATCTTCAACTCTACCTGTTTAAATTGTACCTGCCAAGACTTCGAACGAGCCGGAATATTCATAACTTTGCAAGCAAATTAACACGATAATGCTTAAAGATGCAATAGCACACTTCCGAAAAGAACTTGCACCATTTTACCCCAAAGGCGAAATAGATGGCATGAAACTCGTCGTCTTCGACCATTTGCTACATTATTCGCAAGTCGACATGATTCTCCACGCCGATGATGAAATACCTGATTTCATAGCAGAAAAATTAGACAGCATCATCGACCGGCTGAAACGCTACGAGCCTATACAATATATCATTGGTGACGCATATTTTTACGGGTATCATTTCAAAGTAACGCACGACACGCTCATTCCTCGTCCCGAGACCGAAGGACTTATAGACATGATTGTCGACGAAAACAGTGGCGAGGACCTTCATGTCCTCGACATAGGTACCGGCTCGGGATGCATAGCCATTTCATTGTCGCTTGCGCTTAAATTTCCCATAGTATATGCCACCGACATAAGCCAAGCCGCACTTGCAGTGGCCCGAGAGAATGCCACGACACTAAAAGGCAAGGTAAAATTTGTTCAATCCGACATACTTGCAGCCGACCCGGGCATCAATGAACGATTTGACATAATCGTCAGCAACCCCCCATACATTTGCGATGAAGAACGCAATGAAATGGACAAGAATGTGCTTGATTATGAACCGCACTCGGCCCTGTTCGTTCCCAACGAAGACCCGATGCTTTTCTACAGAGCAATAAGCCGATATGCAATACAAGCACTCAATCCCGGAGGCAGGCTTTACCTTGAAATCAACAGCAGATTCCCCAAAGAGACCTGCTCGCTGCTACAAAAAATCGGATTTGAAAATGTATTGGCCGAGAACGATTATTGCGGTCGGCCGCGATTCGTCAAAGCCACAAAATCTACCGGCTGACATGCTAGATTCTCTACACAACCAGTCAAGCGCATACATTAAGTTTCAACAATGCACAAATCAGCAAGTACATTTTTGCCATAGCTTTCTGCTTTCGCTATCTTTTGATAAGATAGGATGCGGTTCAGCATAGCTAAACATAAAAACGTTGTTTTTTGTTTGTCTCTGCGTTCACCTTTCGCTATCTTTGCACCCGAACAAAATCGGCCGACAACAAACAGCGAGGCTGGGAAAAGAGAATTATTGATGATAAACGACCTCAATCGCCAAAAACTCCAAAGAACAATGTCCATCATAATCATGGTCATTGCGGTCATATCGTGCACTTTTGCGTCCATGGCGCAACAAAGGCGCGTATCTCCGGTAAAAAAGAGCACCAACAAGGTGATGACCGCCGAACAGAACAAGGCGAAAGTGGAAGAATTGAAACAAATGGGACTGGTGATGATGGGCGACTCCATAGTAACCGACAGCGTGGCGGCAACAATGAACGACTCAATAAAAGACCGTTCCATGAAATACCCTCTATTGACAAGCATTACCATCGGAGCCAATCTTTGGGATCCTATAATGCGCCTGTTCGGACAGACTTACGGAGGAATGGACTTCTCGGCCGAATTGAGCTTGTGGAACCGAATAAACCCTGTGGTGGAAGTAGGCTTCGGCTCGGCCAACAACACGCCCGAAGAAATGAATTTCACCTATAAAGGGGACTTCGCTTTATATGGCAAGATAGGTTGCAACTACAATTTCTCTTACAACAGCAAACCCGAATACATGGCTTTGGTGGGCTTCAGGCTCGGATATAGCAATTTCAAATACAGCATCACCGATGTGACAATGAATCCGGGATATTGGGGTGAAGATGCACGGTTTGACATCCTCGACCAAAAATCACATGCACTGTGGGGCGAATTATCGCTGAACCTGCGCATAAAATTAATCGACAACCTGTCGGCCGGATGGTCGTTCAAATACCACTTCCTGTTCAATTACAAAAAGAACCCAACATCCGAACCGTGGTACATACCAGGATACGGGTCGCGTACATCCCCCATATCGGCAGCATTTTCCATATACTATACACTTCCGTTCAACAAGGACCGCTGGCCGGAAGATAAAAAGAAGAAAAATGCTTATACAGGCGAGCCTATTGAATCTCTGTCGCCCGACACAGAGATTCCGATAGAGATTCCCGGACCCGGCTCGTCAGCCCAATAAGAACAAATACCTTATTTTATCATGAAAAAAATAATAATCGTTGGCGCGTCATCCGGAATTGGCCGCTGTGTAGCTCAAGAATATATAGATGATGGTAATTGGATGGTAGGAGTTGCCGCCCGACGCATCAAGCTGCTTGATGAATTGAAAAATCTTGCACCCGAGCGCGTAAAAGCAATCTCCATCGATGTCACCTCGGCCGATGCCGAAATAAGGCTGCAGGAGCTGATTGCAGAAACCGGAGGAATGGACATATTCATGCTCGCCTCGGGCGTAGGCCACCAGAATCCAATGTTGAATGCCGATGCGGAAAACAACACGATAGACACCAACGTGAAAGGATTCACAACAATGATAGACGCAGCTTATAAATACTTTCATGAAAACGGCAAAATAGGACACATCGCAGCAATCACATCGATCGCAGGCACGCGAGGACTCGGCGTGGCGGCATCCTACAGCGCGTCAAAACGTTATCAGTGGTGCTACCTTGATGCAATAGAGCAACTTGCACACATGCAGCAAGTAAAGCTGTCAATCACCGACTTGCGACCGGGCTTTGTAAAAACCGACTTGCTCGCCGACGGGAAACACTATCCTTTTATGTTGTCGGCCGAATACACGGCCAAAGCGATAAAACGAGCTATTGAGAAGCGCAAACGCATTAAAATCATCAACTTAGCTTATGCCATATTGGTGTTTTTCTGGCGATTGATACCACGATTTGTATGGAGAATAATGCCCGTGAAAAACTAACGTCCATAAGGCCACGCCATGAAAATTACACCTATTTTTATCTATTTTGCCTCTATATCATTTTTTATTTCAAACATATTTCTTAACTTTGCAATGCCAAAAATTATCATAACCCAAAATTTCATGTAAAATTTTTTTTACTTTTTTTTGGCAAGATTTTTGTACTTTAAATCAAAAAAGATTGTTTTAGTGGATTGGCAAGAGTGCCATCCTTTAAATGGAGAAAAACTATGGGAAAAGAAAAAAACATTGAAATGACAATGAGAGTTAGGACACTGCCAACTCATGCATTTCATCCAAATGCCTTTATCATGGCATCGCACAGGCAGGGATACATTGCAATGCCTAATCGTGCAAAAACGATGAATGCAAACAATGCCCGATAATCTTATCGCGGTAATCTTTTCAACTCCTTCGGGTTCTTTACCCGAAGTTGCAAGCGACAGGAACCGCAGGTTCTTCCCTTGGTAACAAATTTTCCAATCACAATAGTCAAAAATAACCAATATTACACTATTGTATTTCGGAAGATTTTTTATTTTTGCATACAACTTATTGTTATAATATTTCTCTCTCTAAAAGAATTGTTAACCCTAATACCACATTTTATTCATACTATTTTTTTCCTAAGGCTGTACGACGAGACATCGTGTAGCCTTTTTTTATTTCCGTACCTTCTTGCCAGATACCGACCCAGTGCGAGCAAAAAGCCGATTTTTGGTACATCGCAAAGCGTCATGCCGAAGTTATTTTTACATCACCCAAAAATCAAGTAAATCCATGAAAAAAGAAAACATCTCCATCGACTGCATAAAAGAACTCAATCGCAAGCGCAATGCCAAGCTCGACACTCCTTACGACCCGATTTTCGGAATAGGATGCATCGGCCCACGCGCTACATGCCATGTCTCAGGCAAAGGGAATGTAGCCATACCTCTTGCCATGACCGACGACCCCGAATTCAAGCCAGAAATGACATGGACCGAACATGTGAAATGCCGCATAAAATATGATTTTGAATTTTGGTGCGCCACCTGCGCCACGATAAAGGACAAACTGACGGCACGCAAAGTCCCGCTCATACTCAACAAGCCTCAACGTCGCGTACTTGCAGCACTCGAAGAGATGCGCCTGTCGCGACATCCCATAAGAATGATTATGCTGAAAGCAAGACAATGGGGAGGCTCGACACTCATACAATTCTACATGGCTTGGATACAAATAGCCATTCGCCGAAACTGGAACAGCTTGATATGCGGGCACCTGAAGGACACATCGGCAGCCATAAAAGGAATGTATTCACGATTGCTTGCCGAATATCCTGCCGAATACTGGGACGAAAGCACGGCACCAAAATTCGCACCTTTTGAAAAAAGCCGCAACGTTAACATCATTTCAGGCAGAGACTGCCTTGTCGCAATAGGTTCGGCCGAAAGCCAAGAAGCAATAAGAGGATACGACATCGCCATGGCCCACCTCACCGAAGTGGCCTTCTGGCGAAACTCCACCCTGCATTCGCCAGAAAACATAGTACGCTCGGTCTGCGGTTCAATAGCCATGGAGGCCGACACGGTTATAGTCATGGAAAGTACAGCAAACGGCATGGGCAACTTCTTCCACACCGAGTGGCTGCGAGCCAAAGCCGGATTAAGCGATAAAGTCGCCATGTTCGTCCCTTGGCATGAAATAGAAATTTACAGGCACCCGGTAAAAGATGTCGACAAGCTGTGGGAAGAACTCGATGAATATGAACACGGGTTGTGGGAAGAGGGCCTTACGCTTGAAATGATTAACTGGTATCACAACAAGCGAAAAGAATACACGTCGCACTCGCAGATGAAAGCCGAGTACCCGAGCAACGACATCGAGGCGTTCGTATCTTCGGGCAACATGATCTTCGACCCGTCCATGCTCGACAAGCTCAGAACCGGATGCAAGCCGCCTTTATGGACAGGAGAAATAGCCGGTGATGCCGAGTCGGGAAACAAATCCTTGTCAGGACTTCGAAAAATCCTGTCAACAAAAGGGTGCTTGAAAGTATGGGTGGAACCTGACTTGATTTCTCCTGCCGTCAAGAAACAATACATTACCGTGGTAGACATAGGCGGACTGAGCGACAAATCTGATTTTTCGGTAATCACCGTATTCGATTCATGCAATTTCGCAGGAGTTCCCGAGATTGTGGCCCAGTGGAGGGGGCATTTGCATCACGACCTGCTTGCATGGAAAGCCGCGCAAATAAGCACATGGTACCTGAAAGCACTGCTTGTCGTGGAAAGCAATACGCTCGAAACAGAATTTGCCGATAATGGCGCATCATACATACTTGAAATACTCGAAAGTTTTTATCACAACCTTTACAGACGGCCTTCGCATACGGGAAACGGCCGATCCCGAATAGGCTTTCACACAAATGCTGCCACAAAGCAAGCGGTAGTGAGCGAACTCATGCGTGCCGTGCGTGACAACCTATACATTGAACACGATGCCGAGGCTATAAACGAACTTTCATGGTATGAACGCAAACCATCGGGTGGTTATGGAGCCGTAGATGGAAAACATGACGACATCCTCATGACCCGTGCCATCGGACTTTATGTAATCGCCCGCCTTTCCGATTATGCGATGCGTCATGGAGTGGAATCGGTACACGAATTGAAAATCCCACCCTATAAACCTAATTGAATTGTAGCCGACCGCGCCGACAGGCTGTCAAACAAAAGGCACAAAAAAAGGACAGTCTCACGACTACCCCATTCTTAAATACACAATTATCTATAAAACAACTATTTAATACTAAAACCTTAAATACGCTAAACTTTATTTGATATTTCTACGCTATTGCGCCTATATCCTTTGATTCAATATCAGCCTTTCACCTTAACAATGTCCTGCCACAACATGGCCACGCACATTAATGAAAGCATCCGATTTTATTCCGTAAAATGTCAAAGATTATGTCTGGTGGAAAAAATGGAATATCAAAGCAAGATTTCGCAGCACAAAAACAAAAAAGAAAACTAACTTTACATTCGCAAACCAAAACAACACAAAATCTTGTTCATAATAACGGAAATTTCAACTTTGAACCCGTTTTTTTAATTCGGTTGCAAATATACATTATTTTACCTGAATAAAAAAATATAATCGCAAAAACAACTAAAAAACATCCAACCATAATCATGCCAAAATTATTCAACATAGAGAAAAACAGGAAAAAAATCCTTGCAAAGTAATATTTTATGAATATTCCGAATATTTTATATCCTAATTTTCCGTTTAAACAATTATTATTGTAATTTTGTAAAAACAAACTCCAAACAATAATATAAGATGGAAAAAGTTGATCTAATTCTCGCCGAGAAACTATTGAGCATCAGTGCAATAATCCTCCAACCGGAAAATCCGTTCGTTTGGGCTTCCGGATGGAATTCACCCATATATACCGACAACCGCAAGACGTTGTCCTATCCTGAAATCAGAAACTTTATCAAAGTAGAACTTTGCCGCATAATCCTTGAGAAATTCAAAGATGTCGATGTAATAGCAGGCGTAGCCACAGGAGCGATAGCCCAAGGCGCGCTCGTTGCCGACACTTTGGGTCTGCCTTACGTTTATGTGCGTTCAAGCCCAAAAGATCATGGATTGGAAAACCTCATAGAGGGGAACCTGAAAGCAGGCCAGCGCGTAGTTGTAATCGAAGACTTGATTTCAACAGGCGGAAGCAGCCTCAAGGCTTGTGAAGCCATAAGGCAAGTAGGCTGCGAAGTTGTGGGAATGGCTGCCATTTTCACATATGAATTCCCTATATCGGTCAAGAAATTCCGTGAGGCAGGAATCGAGTTGCACACAATCAGCTGCTATAACTCAATGATTGAAGCCGCACTTGCTTCAAACTACATCAAGGACAAAGATGTAAAGACATTGAAGGAATGGCGCAAGGATCCTGCCAATTGGACGCCTGACAAAGAAACCATCGATTAAAACCGACAGTACTCATTTATATGGATTCATACAAAAGCAACGAGGAAATAGTAAATTACAACATCGAAACCGTATACGGCAAACTATCTAATTTCGAAAATTTTGCCCAGATCAAGGAAATGGGAAACATACCTCCCGAGTTGAAATCGAAAATCGACAATGTTGAATTTACCAGTGATTCAATTTCGTTCAAGGCCGATCCTGTCGGAATGATAAAACTCGCAATCGAGGAGCGCGTGCAACCAACAAAAATCGTGTTGTCGGCAGTCTCGTTCCCCATTCCGTTCAAGGCAGTAATAAACCTTGAGAAGATTGACGAAACAACCACAAGGCTTACAACTGAATTCCAAATCGAGCTGAACATGATGCTTCGAGCCATGGCTTCAAAACCTTTATCGGACGGAGCTGTAAAATTCGGACAAATGCTTGCAAGTCTCCCCTACGACAGATTTTAATTAATCTAAATACTCAATCTAAGCGGCAACAACCTTGCCGCTTATTTTTTATCCACATTATCCAAAATTGGTAAAACGCCCTAAAAAAGAACATCCGGGACCAAAAGTTGCAGTGTTAAAACAAAAGCCGATGCTTCACAGCACCGGGCTTCCATCAAATCTACAATCTATAAAAACATATATATTTCAGAATTAGAATCATCTATGACCCAAATATAAGTATTTTTTTATTAAAATCAAATAATTTTTAAACAAATCTTCAAAAACCATCTTAGGAAAAGCACGCACAATACGTTAACCTACTATTACTAAACACATTACACCGTCAAACACATTTTAACCCTTATCACCTGTCTTTTTTGATTAGCATAACGGCTGCACGCCTTATATACTTTTGCATTAAAAAAGATGAAACACAAATCAATAATTGCAGACTTCTCAGGCAAAACCAATTACGCCGTGGAAGAAAAAGCACCCACAGGCTCTTGCTCCACGCTTGTCAACCTCAGAGAAAATTCAGGCGGCCTGACACCGGTAGGCACACCGGCCACCCTAACCACTCTCGCCAAAGGCGAGCAACTAATTGCGGCACACGAAACGCATGGTGTAATCAACCTAATAAGCCTTGCCGGTAACACCATTAAATGGCATGCCACAATAGCCGACAATGGAATATTGACCACAAAAGACTCCTCTCTATGCAACATCGATAGCAAACTTACAGCAATTTCAACCATCGGCGATTATATGATGACAAGCACTACAAACGGAAGTATCATACTAAAATACTACAATGGCGACGACACTTATAAAGTATTGGACATAGACAGCGCAATACCACGATTGATACTCTGCGAGGCTGCGACAGGACGCATAAGCGAAGATGTACCGGCAATTGAATTTGAAACGGCATATCCTCGCTGGCAACCGCCTTTGAATGCCAACGATATTGCCAAACTATCGGCCAACGCGCAAGATACATACAAACACATGCAACGTTATGCGTCGGCCAACGGGTTGCTCATCCAACCGCTGCTCGCAAGATATGCCGTGCGGCTCTGGGATGACAGTTACTTGTGGGTCTCTCCTCCCGTCCTTGTCGGTAAAGGCCTGCAACGAGCCGAAAGTTCGGCAACCGTACTAACCGGCGACAACAATTTCACCGGCACAGGACAAAGCCGCCTCGAAGTCGAAACTTTCCGCATGGCCATGATTGTCGAAAAAGGGTCAAAAGAGGACTGGGACACATTCATAAAGTCGATCGACATTCTCGTCACGCCCGAAAGCTCGCCTGTCGACACATCATCACTTGTCGATTACACATGCTTAACCGACACACAAGACAATGTTTTATCCTACCGGCTGGAATATTCTCTGAAATCGGTATCATCCGATGCAATCAAGCAACGGCTGCTCGACTGCAATGAATGGATTATAGCATGCCGCATCACCGACATGGCAGCATTAAGACAAGGTATCGTGAAGGCTGCCAACTGCGACGTGGCAGCCGATGCCACCGGATTGCCCGGCACAATGAAACGATATGAGCTTACAAGCTACGACAACATCGGTACTGTCGACACGGCACAATTGTCTTTATGTATGGAAGCAATTGGATATAAGCGGTGCTATAACTATATTCTATGCCATAACAGGCGATTTTTTGCCTCGGGCGACACTGCTCGGCTTGTAAATCCTTGGCATCCTACAATGTATTGGCATGGTAACCTCGATGCCGGCAACTGCGACATAATTGTTGAGACACACTTAAAAACACCCGACGGAACAGCAGTCACCTACTGGAAAGGCTCATCCGATATTGTCCCGGCAGAACTGAACCCCATACTCACCTACCCCGACCCTCGAGCCTTCCGCATGAAGATAATGTTGCTTGTCAACGGCTCAGTCAGGCAAGTAGAAGCCGACTTGTGTCCGTCAAATAGGCAATGGATGGCTATTTCCTCTTCCAAGTTGCAGCCACTATCTTTCACCGACACGGGAGCTGGTTCTCTGCCTGAACTCGATGAAAAAACTTGCGTTGAAAGTATTATCGGGAAAGTTTTTGAATACACCGAGCTCAACCCGTTGACTATAAACCGCGTGCATGACATTTGCGATCATCCGATACTCGCCATTACAGCAGCTGCACGTCATACAAACAACAATATAGGTTCGCCCATATATGTATTTGCCGAAGATGGGACTTACGCGATGCCCTACCTCACGGCATCGGCTAAGTATGCCCCGGCTGTGCCGCTGACAAGCCGACGTATCGCCCGACAAGTGAAGCCAATAGGCAGCTACACAAACGTTTATTTTGCTTCGGATGACGGCAAAATATGCAGCCTCGAACAATACCGCACCAAAGAAGTACTCAAAGACATAAATGTCACATCATTGGCATGGAACCACAAACACGATGAATTATGGATTGCCTGTAAAGATGGCTCGATCGAGGTCTTGATGCCGTCAGGCCGACTATACAGCCGCAATGCAAACGAGGGAACAAAACTGCAACAATTATCGTCCAACATAGCTATTGCAACTTGTTCCGATGGACATGTCCTCGACATCTCACACGAATTGAACGTGGCAGTCAATGTTGAATTGCTCACTAATCCCATTTTGCTCAACAACTACGAACCTGCTCTTCCCTACGAAATAATTTGGAATATATTTGCCTCCGACTTGTCTATGCGCCTTGTAGCATACGGCGAAAACGGGGTAAGTTGCCATGGAACGACCTTAGCTGCAATGAATGTTAACGGCGATGTCAATTCACCCTTGCCGATGAGACTCATTTCTCCGCAAATAAGAGTACTAAGGCTCGGCTTTACCGGCAATTTCCCTGCCAGCACTGTAATATGCCCGGTAAAAATAAAACTTAAGTACTAAGTAATATCCGTATGAGTGTCACTTTGGTAATTGAAAAAATATTCATGTACAGTTTTCTTTTGCCCTCGGCCTTCGCTATATTTGAATAATATAGGATACGGTTCAGCCATAAAAACGTTGTTTTTTTGTTTGCCTCTGCGTTCACCTTTCAGTATATTTGCATATGTATAATAAATGCGAGAAGATGTTTACCTGCAAATTTTCGCGAAGTTAAATTCTTGATGGATAATTTTATAGCAATCGACTTTGAAACAGCCAACCAATACCCGTCGAGCGTGTGCAGCGTCGGCCTGGTCTTTGTAAGAGATGGAGCCATAGTAGATGAAAAATATAACTTGATAAAGCCATATCCCAATTTTTATCTGTCACGCAACACCGCCATCCACGGGTTGTCGAGCATCGACACTCAAGAGGCCTTGCCTTTTGATGAAGTGTGGGAAAAACTGGCTCCGCACATAGGTTCCATGCCACTTGTGGCCCACAACGCCCCGTTCGACCGGCGATGCCTCATAGCTGCACATAAAGCCTATGACCTTTACTACCCCGATTACGAATTTCTCTGCACTTTAAAAGCCTCGAGAAAGGTGTTTCGGGAACTGCCCGACCACAAACTGCACACTGTGTCGGCACAATGCGGATTCATCCTCGAGAATCATCACAATGCATTAGCCGATGCCGAAGCTTGTGCCTATATCGCCATGAAAATTCTTTAACTCCAATTTTAAAACGAATAAATATATGATTCACAATAAACCTAAACACCTTAACAAAATGAAAACATCTATATTAACCTTAGTCGTGATTTGCGCAACTTTATTCTCTGTATGTATGGCGCAAACACCTGTTTATCTCGATGACTCGGCATCATTGGATGCCCGTGTGGAAGATGCCTTGTCTCGAATGACATTAAAAGAAAAAATCGCACTCATTCATGCACAATCCAAGTTCAGCGCGCCCGGAGTGCCACGGCTCGGCATTCCCGAAATTTGGACTTCCGATGGTCCTCACGGAGTACGTCCTGAAGTCAAATGGGACGAATGGGAGCAGGCTGGATGGACCAATGATTCCTGTATCGCCTTCCCGGCATTAACCTGCCTTGCCGCGACATGGAATACCGATATGGCCGCGTTATATGGCAAATCAATAGGAGAAGAAGCTCGTTATAGGAACAAAGATGTGCTTTTAGGTCCCGGAGTAAACATATATCGCACTCCATTGAACGGCCGAAACTTCGAATACATGGGAGAAGACCCATACCTTGCATCCAAAATGGTCGTGCCCTACATTAAAGGAGTACAATCAAACGGTGTCGCGACATGCGTAAAGCACCTCGCCCTCAATAATAATGAAATAAACCGCCACACGTCAAATGCCATCGTCGACGACCGTACATTATATGAAATATACCTTCCTGCCTTCAAAGCCGCCGTCACCGAGGGTGGCACTTGGTCGATAATGGGTGCCTATAATCTATACAAAGACCAACATGCCTGCCACAACAGTTACTTGCTCAACGATATATTGAAAAAAGAATGGGGATTTGACGGTGTGGTGATTTCCGACTGGGGTGGAACACATGACACATGGCAGGCCATAACCAATGGGCTTGACCTTGAATTCGGGACTTGGACCGACGGGTTGTCTTCAAACACAAAAAAAGCCTACGACAACTATTTCCTTGCCGACCCATATTTGAGATTGATTGAAGAAGGGAAAATCGGGACAACCGAACTTGATGACAAGGCAAGACGCGTACTGAAATTGATTTTCAGAACCGCCATGAATAAAAACCGCCCTTGGGGCGCTCTTTGCTCCGATGACCACTATGCAGCAGCCAACCGCATAGGGTGTGAGGGCATAGTGCTGCTAAAAAATGACAATGAATTGTTGCCAATCGACATGTCAAAAGCAAAAAAAATAGCCGTGATAGGTGAAAACGCCATAAAAATGATGACAGTTGGCGGTGGAAGCTCTTCACTAAAAGTCCAACATGAAATTTTGCCGCTCGACGGAATCAAGCAAATTGCCGGCGACAATGTGGAAATAAGCTACGCAAGAGGCTATGTTGGCGACACTTCCACCGTTTTCGACGGAGTGTCTTCGGGCCAAGACATAACCGACAATCGCAACGAAGACGAATTGATAGCTGAAGCTGTCAAGATTGCCAAAGAGGCCGACTACGTCATATTTGTCGGGGGATTGAACAAAAGCAGGTATCAGGACTGCGAAGATTCCGACCGCAAGGGGCTGGAACTTCCCTATGCGCAAAATCGCCTTATCGAAGCCTTGGCCAAAGCAAACAACAATCTCGTCGTCGTCAATATTTCAGGAAATGCCGTTGCAATGCCGTGGGTCGATGATGTCCCTGCGATATTGCAAGCATGGTATCTCGGATCGGAAGCTGGCAGCTCAATCGCAAAAATACTCTTCGGCATTGAAAACCCGTCGGGCAAGCTGCCTTTCACTTTCCCGGTAAAACTCGACGACGTTGCCGCACATAAGATGGGTGAATACCCGGGCACAAAACGTCATGATGGCAGTGGCATCACCGACATACGCTACAATGAAGGCATCTACGTCGGATACCGTTGGCACGATACTCGCCACATCAAACCATTGTTCGCTTTCGGGCACGGATTGAGCTACACGACATTCAAGTATGGCAAGGTCACGGCTTCCAAATCAGAGATGACTGCCAATGACTCAATAACTTTCTCAATCGACATCACAAACACTGGTTCTCGCGCCGGAGCCGAGGTCGTCCAGCTTTACATAAGCGATGAAAAATGCAGCGTCGACCGCCCGGTAAAAGAATTGAAAGGATTCAGTAAAATACACCTCAACCCCGGAGAAACCAAAACAGTCAGCTTCTCTATATCTAAAGAGGATTTGAGCTTCTTTGATGCCGGCACACATTCTTGGGTGGCCGAGCCTGGCAAGTTCACGGCGCACATCGCAGCAGCAAGTGATGACATACGCTCATCAGTGCAATTTGAATTAAAATAATCCATTTTACATATTTATACACCATCATAAACGCCTTGTCGGGAATGAATTCCGACAAGGCGTATTTTTTCATGACAACAGGACTGAATTGCCGCCGAATTTGCCCAAAATAATAGATTTAAATATTTTTCTTCCAATTATTTTAAATTTATTGCATAAAATTATTTGAAAATAGAAAAATATAATTTATTTTCGCAATTACATTGTTGTTTTATTAATAAACATATCACATGAAAAAATTAATTACTTATTTATTGTGTGCGACCTTGGCAACAGGCAGCATATATGCTTTCACTCAGAAAGTGCTGCCAGGTAGTGAAAGGGAATTGGCCACTAAAGCCATGACCAAAGCCGGCCGCAATGCCGCAGTGCAAAACGAAAGTGCTGGAAACGTCAGTGAAAGAGTCCTGACAAAGGTTCAACAACAAGCCTTGAACGACTTAAAAGCAAAAAGTACAAATTTCCGCAAAGGTTCTCCTGTTGCCGTAAAGCCCAAGATGGTGCTACAAAGCGTACAGCCCTTTGCCGACAACGAAAATGCTAAAATCACCTTGAACGTACTTATGGACTGGGGTGACGGTTCTGGATACCAAGTATTGCTCGACAGTGACCATTCAGCCTACGGATTGAATTTTATGCCGGGCTACGGAATCGAACCTGAAACATATACTGAATATGAATACAAGCTACCTGCCGATGCATCGGGCGACTTTGAATCTGGCTCATGGGTAAATTCAGGAGAAACCCAGTCAATAGAAATTCCGGCCGGAACCTACGATTATGTAGTCACCAACCCGTCAATTACAGATAGCGGTCTCACCATTTACATCGCCAGCGGTGAAGATGCCTATGGCGACGATTTCACATTTGCAGCAGGTGCCGAATACATCTTCACTTTGAGCCAGAACGGCAACTACGACCTGTGTACACTAGACATAACCGCTCCCATCGATCTTTCGGTAACAGGCATATCATCTCCCATATCGGGTACAGGTCTTAGCAGCGAAGATGTAACGGTGACGATAGCTAACAACGGCTCGAACGCTGTCTCTTCGTTCAAAGTGGCGATGAGCGTCGATGGCGGCACTGCCGTGGAAGAAAGCGTGCAACAAACCATCAATCCCGGAGCTTCGTTGGATTACACGTTAACCAACAAGGCCGACTTGTCAGCTGCCGGAGTCCACACGGTGACCGTCTCGGTCATTGCCGACAATGATGCCAACGCTGCCAACAACAGCTTCTCGGCTATTGTAGCCAACGGCACACCAGTTGATCCACCTTACACTTGCGACTTTGAAACCGAAGAAGACTTCGCCGAGTGGATTGTTATCGACAACAACGGTGACAATGACAGTTGGGAGTATGACAACACGTTCTATGGTAGTGGCGTAGCATTAATCGGCTATAACGCAACCGATTACCTTGACGACTACCTAATCACCGTGAACCCGATAAATCTCGATGCCGGAGAAAACAACATCACATTTGAATACCGTGCCCTTTCGGCAAGCTATTTCGAAAGTTTTGAAGTTCTATATGGCAAGACTCCCAATGTTGAAGACATGACTGTCATCCGCAAATATGAGAACTTCAACGAAAACACAGAAAACGTATTCAGCCCGATTACTTTCACTGCCGAGGAAGCAGGAGCCTACTATTTTGCGTTCCATGCTACATCGATGCCCGACCAGATGGGTATGTACATCGACAACGTGACAATCGACAAGGGCGCATATATAGGAACTCCAGACATCTCCATCGACCAGGTAATCCTTCCCACATCGGCCACTACGTTGGGTACAGGTGAAACCATCGGTGCTGTAGTTTCCAATGTCGGAACTGACGACATAACTTCATTCTCATTGATGTACAAAGTCAACGATTCATCCGCTGGCGTATCAGAAAATTTCAGCACACCGATACCTATGGGAGAATCTGTGACAGTGGAATTTTTGACACCAGCCGACTTTTCACAAGAGGGAACATACACTGTCTCCGTGACGGCAACCAGCGTAGAATCGCAATCAGGGCATGAAGACAGCAACGCCGACAACAACACGGCATCAGCCACAACCACCCACTTCGCGCCTGCCGACGTGCCATTTATAACCGACTTCACCAATGAAGAAGACCGGACCAAGTGGGCTTACGAAAGTGGATCATGGATCTATGACACAAACTACGAAGCCATGAACGCCTTGATGGGCAAACCTCTTATTTCACAAGGCATAAACCTCGAAAGTGGAAAGAGTTACCGCATGTCATTCAATTACATGGCAGGAATGGTAATGTTGATATGGCAATTAACAGATGACTTTGACATCGTTTGCGGCCTTGACGGTACTCCTATAGAGGAATGGGAGGTAATCGCTTCCTACGAAGACGTATACACCAACGACACATTTGTTACGAACGAAGCAATGTTTGAGTGTGACGAAAGCGGCATTTACTCATTTGCCATCGTTCCAAAAACCAACAACGCAACCATATATGTCAAGTCAGTCAGCATTACCGAAATGAGCGACTACGACATCGCCATAGCATCAATATCGGGCATGCCTTCTTTGATTCCTGAATCGCAAGCCAAGAACATCAATATGAGCGTCAACCTTGAAAACCGTGGCCTCAAGGCCATCGAGCAGGGCAACATCATCGTCACATTCAACGGAACATCAAGCGTTGCCGGCATGGCATCGATTCCACAAATCGCTCCGGGAGCCACGGTTTCGGTACCTGTCGAAGTTTCTGCCATTAACTCTGTTGTAGGTGAAACTGTGACATTCAAAGTTATTGCCTCGCTTGGAGCAAGCACCGTTGATCCTAACCAAGACGACAATGAAGTATCGGTTTCGACTACTTTGACCGAAGAAGAATTAGCTTATGACCATGTAACTGCCGACATGTACAATGCCCAAAATGCCGTAGGAGCCGAATCTATGTTGGGTGCAGGCTCGGTATTCAGCATCGGAACCGAAGATGTACTCACAGGCATCTCAATCGGATGGGGAGCAGTCGACGGACAAATGATAAACTTGCAGGTCTACAAGTGGGATGCGGCAACAATGACCGTAGGCGACCTGATTGTCGACACCGATGTTGAACAAGGCAACGAAACAGGACAAATCACTTATCAAATTGCTCCTCGCCAACTCACTCCTGGCGATTATCTCGCAGTGGTTTACTTCACCGGCTATCAATTGATATGCGACATGAGCAATGACGGAATCCTGTATGTGGTATCCAACGATATCATCAACACTCAAGTAGGCCTTGGAAATCCTGCAATACGCCTTGTATTCGGAGAAGGCACTGCAATGGCAAAAGATCTTGCCGTAACAGAAATCCCGTCACCAGCAACCGAAGGATTGTTTGCCGACAACGAACCTATCGTGGTTAAAGTCACAAACAACGGCTACGAAGAATCTACGGCTACCCTTAGCGTGACAGTGAACGGAACTGCGCTTGATTCGCAAGAAATTACACTTGGAGCCTACGCTTCGGGAGAATACACTTTCTCAGCCGACTTGTCGGAAGCCGGAGAATACACAATCGTTGCTTCAGTTGCTCTTGAAGGCGATGAAAATGCCGAAAACAATGAAATGCAGAAAGTCGTGACTTCAATGGAAGCTCTCGACCCGTACACAATGGACTTTGAAAGCTGTGCCGACTTTGCCACCTCGGGATTCAATCCTCAATGGACTACCGTTGACGGTGACGAATCCATAGTTTACGGATTCCAAGGCATAACATTCCCGATGCCGGCATCCGGAGCATTCGGATTCATGGCATTCAACCCGTCAATGACAACGCCTTCAATGATAGGCATGGAAGGAGCCGAAGGCATCATGCCTCATGGTGGCAACAAGATTGGTGCCGCATTCTCGGCTTCTTCGGGATTGAACGACGACTGGTTGATTTCTCCGCTGTTGGAAATGCCGGAAGAGGACGCTTCCATATCGCTCTTTGTAAAATCTTATACCGACCAATACGGACTTGAGAAATACAATGTGCTCGTATCGGAAACCGACAATGACCCGGCAAGCTTCTCTGTTGTTAAATCGGGTGAAGCTCCTGTCGAAGACTGGGAAGAAGTTACCGTTGACTTGAGCGAATATGCCGGAGAAAATATCTACATCGCAATACAATGCGTATCGGAAGACGCCTTCATATTCATGGTCGATGACATTACTGTCAGCAAGCCGTCTGGAGGATCAGTCAACGACAACCTGGCCGATGCCACTTCGATAACATTGTATCCTAATCCTGCAAGCGAAACTCTCGTGATAAACGCAGCAGGTGCCGCAATCAACGAAGTTTCCTTGTATTCGGCAGCCGGAACAATGGTTTACTCTTCTACCGGAATCAATGGTACTGAGTTCCGCCACAATGTTTCAAGCTACGTTCCGGGTATATACTTTGCAAAAGTTGCAACCAACTCGGGAGTAAAGACAATGAAGTTCATTGTGAAATAAAAATAGTCTAAAACCATGACATTCGAGAGAGAGCCGGGCAAAATGCCCGGCTCTCTTCATTTTTTTCTCTATTGTTGTTTTATGACAATCGTGCCACGGCAAGGGTGGCTATCGACATTTTCACATCGGGAATAGCCAATAATGCTTCGGCACACGACAACAACGTTGCCCCCGTCGTCACCACATCATCGACTATCAATACATGTTGACTGCAATGCCGTTCCGGGTGTTTCACTGCAAATATGCCTTCGGTGTTCGACAACCGCTCATGCAGCCCTTTGTTCGTCTGTGTTTCATGCTCCCTGACGGCTGTCACGATATTCTCCACATGGCACCCCAAAACCGAAGCCATGCCACGCGCTATGTACTCGCTTTGGTTATAACCTCGCATTATAAGCTTGTTCCTGTGCAAAGGCACCGGAACGATCAAGTCTATCCCGTTCCATAATTCGCTGCCGGCTGTCTCCAATGCAAATTGCCTGCCCATCCATTCACCCAGCAATGGCTGATTATGATATTTAATATCATGCAATATAGAGGCATAATTGTTTCCGCGTTCATAGAAAAAGTACCCCGAAGCCCTTTCAATCCTGACTTTACCGGCAAAGAGCTGTTCCACCGCATTGAATTCGCGCTCATGGTAGCCGGTGCGTGGCAAATCGACCATGCACATGTCGCACACATATCCCTCTTGCGCATTCAATGCCCTGCCGCACACGGGACACACGCGTGGGAAAAACAAATCGACCAAATTACTGAGAAAATTTTTCATGGACACGAATAAAAAAGCAAGGCAAATAGGTTGAATGCAATATGGCTGATTAAATGTAGTCATCCGCATCATCAAGTCCGGCAACCAAACGTCCGGCGACGCGTACTATGAGATCCGATTCAAATCCTCGTTGGGCTGCAAAACGCATCAATGCCGCTTTTGCTTTAATCTTATCGCGCGACGCCACCATTCGATATTTCGACTTCATCAATTTTTCGAGTGCTGCCTCATAATCTACCGGGTCTATCTCGGTCATGGCATCGTCAATGGCATCGGCCGACACATGCTTTTGACGCAATGCGTATGCGATTTTCAATCGTCCCCAACCGCCAAATCTGAACTTGTCTCGCACAAACGCACGCGCGTATCTTCCCTCATCGAGATATCGTCCCTCGACGAGCCTTGATACAATCTTGTCACTATCGGCGTCACTAATGCCCCAACCACGTAACTTCATGCGTATGTCATGCTCGGCCTGCTCGCTGCGTGAGCATAACGCAGCACACCTCGCCAACGCATTCTCAGGGGTCAATTGTCGTTTACACACCGGCATATCCTGTCAATAATATATATTTGAAACCGTCATATTTCGGGTGAGGATTCTCCTACCCTGAAATATACCTGCACCGTCTCCACATCGGCATTTGTAAACCTGTCTGTGATTATGCGCACCGAATCGAGCAGATTGGTGGTGTACTCATAATTCACGACATCATAATAATACATTGCCCCACAATCCATCGATGAAAAATAAGGGACAGGGTCATAATTTATGGTCAACGTGTCATTGTAACGCGGATCGGAGAGTGCCACATTCTCGTGGTGGAATACAAATTGACAATTGTGCGTATTCATCCTCAACGGCAAGTACACTTGTGTCGCCATTCCGTTATCCATTATCACCGTGTCGCCGGGAGCACCGACACCATATACCGTCAAAGAATCTATCGCGATAGACTGCTTCGTCTCGCTTGCATAAAAACAAGCAAGCGGAATTGCTGTACTGTTCTCGTCACATGTACTCGGCGTGCACGACAATACTGCCGCCACGCAAACCGCCGACAACAATAACAGTTTCAGAATTTTCCCCATTTCACTATCTCGTCAATGTTTTTTCTCTTCTTTTCAGGCTGTTCATGAGGATCTTTGGGATAACCTATCGATATTATAGCCACAGGTTCCCACTCCTCGGGTATTGAAAACCCCTCTATCAATGGATTCACGTCAAAGTTGCCTATCCAGCAAGCACCAAGGCCGAGCGTGGCAGTGGCAAGGCAGATGTTTTCGCAAGCTATCGCGATATCTATGTCCATGCTGCTGCGACCATCATATCCGCGACTCCACGCTTCACTCTTGTTGCCAAGTACCACTATGAAAGCTCCTGCATCTCGAATCCAATCCCTGTCGTAGCTTTTAAACACGACATCTTTCAATTCCGGCTCATCGATTATGAGGAACTTCCACGGCTGCTTATTGCAAGCCGATTGGGAAAAACGAGCCGCTTCCATTATGGCCATCAGCATTTCACGGCTCACAGACGCATTGTCATACTTGCGACAAGAATAGCGGCGACATAGCAAATCGAAAAATTGAGGATATTCTATCATGTTTTCTCTTCCTTGTTTCATGTTACACAAAAATATTATTTCTTGCAAAAGCACATTGCGCGGCTTTCGTCAGTATTACATCATTTCTTCCGAAATTTCGTAATGGTTGCGTCCCGGAGCATGGCGGCACACTATCTCTCCGACAAATCCGGCAAGGAACAGTTGCGTGCCAAGAATCATCGCTGTCAACGACAAGTAGAAATACGGCGAATCGGTCACAAGGATATAATCGCCTCCCGAATACATATTATACAGCTTCAATGCGCCGACTACTATCACCGAAACAAAGCCTATAAAGAACATTATGCTCCCAAGCAACCCGAAGAAGTGCATTGGCTTCACGCCGAATTTGGCAAGAAACCACAATGTAATCAAGTCGAGATAGCCATTGACAAACCGGCTTAACCCGAATTTTGATTTTCCATATTTGCGGGCTTGGTGATGCACTACCTTCTCTCCTATTTTCACAAATCCGGCATTCTTCGCAAGATAAGGTATATAACGGTGCATGTCGCCATACACTTCAATATGCTTTACCACTATATTCTTGTAAGCCTTCAAGCCGCAATTGAAGTCGTGCAAGTTGTGTATCCCGCTCACACGTCGAGCCGTTGCATTGAACAATTTTGTAGGTATCGTCTTGCTCAACGGGTCATAACGTTTCTTTTTCCAGCCCGAAACGAGGTCATACCCTTCTTTCATTATCATGTCATACAAAGCCGGTATCTCGTCGGGACTGTCTTGCAAATCAGCATCCATGGTTATCACCACATCGCCTTCGGCTTTGCCAAATCCGGTATTCAAGGCAGGCGACTTGCCATAGTTGCGCCTGAAGCAAATCCCTTTTATGGCAGGATTCTTTTCTCGCAACTTTTTTATAACCTCCCACGAATTATCGGTAGAACCGTCATTGACAAAAATTATTTCATACGAAAAGCCATGCTCCTTCATCACCCTTTCTATCCATGCTTCAAGTTCCGGTAACGATTCGGCTTCGTTATATAATGGTACAACAACAGATATATCCATTCCTTATTTTTTCTAATTTTTCACATAATTCAAATCTATACACGCTTCAGCCTGACAACAGCCGATAAAATCATAGATATTATCGATCCTACAAACGTTGTCAGCATTATCATCTCGATTACGATGTCGATAGCCGACGGAAGCATGTGATTTTCTATCGCACGCTCCAACACATCGACAAGCATACGGGCATTCTCGCCCGGAACGCTTTCATACAACCTTATCGCCATCTGCACTTGATCGTAAATAAACGTAGGCTCTATGTATTGCATCCACACATAAGTCACGCAGCCGCAAATCAACGACCCGAAAAGGAATATCAATATGCCCAGCATCCACAGAGCCGAAAATTGCGAAATGCCATGCGATGCCACATGGTACTTGCGCATATAAAAATACACCACTCCCGGAATGCCAAGAAACAAGACTATTGAGGCATACATGAGCAACACGCTGTCGAACCCATACATGAGCATTATCGACAACGCAGTCAAGTAGATGCCGAATCCCACTCCATTTTCCGCCCCGGCGCGGTAAATCGATTTAACTTCACCCATCACATGATAGTCTTAGTACATGCAAAGTTAAGCATAAATAGCGACATCGACCGAAACTCATGTCTTTAATTTTTCATTTCTCAGGTCAAGATACGACTTTCAATCCAATTATCGATGCTATGAGCGTAGTGATGAAAAACAAACGGGCAAATGACGCAGGCTCATGAAAAAATATAATCCCGAGCAGCACTGTACCGACGGCACCTATGCCGGTCCACACCGGATAGGCCGTGCCTATCGGCAATGTCTGCACTGCCTTTGCAAGCAGCACCATGCTCAATATCAGGCATACAAGAAATCCTGCGCCCCACAAATAAAACTCAACACCCGTCAACCCTTTCATCTTCCCAAGACAGAAGGCAAACCCGGATTCAAAAAATCCGGCAACTATCAAAATAACCCAGTTCATAAGCCAGTTCATCTTTATTATGCAAAAATAGACTATTTAATCAATAATAGCTTTTGCATTTGACCAAGAATCGAGCATTCATGCACCGGCATGGTTAAAAATCATGCCGACTTATGCAATGCAGCACACATAATATTTCATGACAGCTTTCGTTATATGATTAAGACAAGTTTATTATGACATCTATGAAATTGTTATCACGATATATATTTTTTCGTCTCGTTTTATTCATTTCATTCATAGCAGCCTCACCCATAAGCTCCTTCGCGCTCGAAGCATCCCATTATGCAGCCAATAGCGTGCTTGCCGAAGGCCATTGGGGCAAAATATCGGTTACCGAAACAGGCATGTACTCCATTTCGCGCAGCCAACTTGCATCATGGGGATTTACCGATTTTGACAATGTTAAGATATTCGGTTATGGAGGCGCACCGGTCTCTACAACGCTAAATGACGCGCAAATCGATGACCTGCCTCAAATACCTGTGCTACGACTTGGCGACCGCATACTGTTTTACGCCCAAGGCCCTACTACATGGCGAGACGCAAACATGACTTACCTCACATATCGCCAATATCAGCATCCGTATTCCACTGCCGGATCCTATTTTATCACCGACCGCAGTGACATCGAGCCTGTGGAAATGGAGAACGAACAAACTCAGGTTCAAGCCCAAGCCACCGAAATAACGACATTTACCGAACACATATTCTATGAGCAGGAGCTGTTTTCACCGGGAGAAACCGGAAATTATCTGTTAGGTGATGACTTCAGGTATGACACATCGCAAACGTTCGACTTCACGCTCGACGGATACCGGCCAAATGGGCCTGTCACAGTTCTCACAAGCTTTGGCGCGGCTGTAACAGGCTCCACAAGAAGCCGTCTGCTATTCACATGCAACGGTGAGGAGTTGAGCCAAACAAGCAACGACGAAATAAGCACTATCACAAGCGAATATGACAATGTCCGCACTTGTGAAACACAAAAACAATTCTCGCTTGAAGATGAGAATCTCGAATTCGGCATCACGTTCACATATAGCGGTTCTGTATCCATCGCAAGGCTCGATCATATTACGATAAACTACGAACGAATGCTTGACATGGGCGGAGAAAACTCCCTACTTTTCCGAACTGATGCCGACACTCGCAACTCAGTGTGCAACCTTGACGGTATATCAGATGATACACATGTTTGGGATGTGACGACAAGCCATATGCCGGTCGAAGTGGAATACACTGCCGGTAATGGCATGGCACGATTTGCCCCGTCATCATCAGGATACCATGAGTATGTGGCTTTCAATGAAAGCGGACGCTTCCCCACCCCTGAATTCTCGGGAATGGTAGGCAACCAGAACCTGCACGCCTCCGAGATTCCCGACATGATAATAATCTCCCCTCGTGAATTTCTCGACCAGGCCGAACGCATAGCCGACATGCACCGCCAGATTGACACGATGCGCGTGCTCGTCGTCGACCACGCATTGATATTCAATGAATTTTCTTCAGGCACTCCCGATGTGATGGCCTACCGCAAACTGGCAAAGATGTTCTTCGACCGTGGAACGAGCAGCGACGGACACAAGTTGGGCTACCTGCTGCTTTTCGGACGTGGCTCTTACGACAACCGCGGCATCACCCAGCAAGTAAGCAGTAATCCTTATCCGCGCTTGCTGCTATGGCAAAGCGACATCGGAGCCAATGAACAGACATCTTATTGCAGCGATGACATATTAGCCACATTGTCGGACGGCTCAAGCACGTCCAACGTGTATTCTCGCGGCATGGATATCGCAGTGGGTCGAATGCCTGTCAAAAGCGTTACCGAAGCAACTCAAGTCGTAGACAAGCTGCTCAATTATGTAGCGAACCAAGACCTCGGCTCATGGAAAAACAATATTATTGTCATCGCCGACGACAGCGACAGTAATGTCCACATGATGCAAGCCGACTCGTGCATCAACGAAATGAACTCGAACGGAGGAGCAGACTTCGTGATTAACCGCTTGTACACCGATTCCTATCCCATCTCCGGCGATGGTAGCGGTAACAGATACCCCGAAGCCCGCAAACAGATGTTCAAGCTCCTCGATGACGGTGCTTTGTCGCTCATCTATGTCGGCCACGCCAATCCTGTCAGTTGGACTCACGAGGGGCTGCTTAACATTACCGACATGAACAACATGTACCTCAAGCACCTGCCAATGTTTGTCACGGCCACTTGCGAATTCACTCGCTTCGATGCCAACGACGTGTCGGGCGGGGAAATCTTGTTCCTGAATCCGCGTGGCGGAGCAATTTCGCTCGTCTCTACCACTCGCGTGGTTTACATATCCAACAATGGCGACTTCTCCAAAGAATTTGGCAAACACCTGTTTGAACGCGACGAAAACGGCAACTTCCTGCGCATGGGCGACGTATATACCTTGACAAAAAACGGCATCAACGACACCAACAAGCTGCGTTACGTCTATGTCGGCGACCCTGCAATGCGCCTTACATACCCCTCAAGCCACATCGCAATAGAATCGATAAACGGCATCGAACCTACCGAAGAAACGATGCCCGAATTCATGGCAAGACAGACGATAACCGTAAAAGGCTCTATTTACGACACCAAGGGGAATAAAGACACATCGTTCAACGGGACGATATATCCCACATTGTTTGGCGCGGAACAGCCTGTCACCACCTACGGTAACCAAGATAACGATCCGTACATGTACAACGAGCGGTCAAACAAGCTCGCCATAACTAAAGACTCTGTCCAAAACGGCGAATTTACCTTCTCCATCAATTTACCATCCGAAGTAGACTACGACAACTACAGCCCGGCACTGCTAAACCTATACGCTTACAGCGACAAGCAAGTTGAAGCCAACGGCTCAAACAGCAATTTCTACATCTACGGCTATGATGAAACGGTTGCAGCCGACACTATCGGTCCTGACATAAGGGCAATGTTCTTGAACAGCGAGTCATTTGCCGACGGCAGCGATGTCAACGAGTCGCCGTTGCTTGTGGCCGAAGTGTATGATGAATCCGGGATAAGCTTCTCTACTTCGGGAATAGGGCACCAGATGACAATAATGCTCGACAACAAGACGACCTACTCCGACGTGTCATCATATTTCACGCCTGAAATATCGCCAAACGGCTCGGGAGAGACCGGTGGATTCGTATACTATCCGCTCGAAAACCTTGCCGAGGGAATGCACACCCTCAGGTTCAAAGTATGGGACACTTTTGCCAACTCGAGCGAGCGCACAATATCATTCAACGTGGTTGAAGGACTGAAACCAGAATTGTATGACGTGTACACTACATCCAATCCGGCAAGCGTAGAAGCCAATTTCTACCTGCGCCATAATCGACCCGACGCAATGATTACCGTCACTCTTGAGGTATTCAACTTGATGGGGCAACTTGTGTGGAGCACGCAACAGACCGGTCGAAGCGACATGTTCACATCATTCCCGATTACATGGGACTTGACCGACAACGCAGGCCGACGCGTGCAACGCGGCATATACGTCTACCGCGCAGGAATCTCCACCGATGGCATCCAAGAATCAACCAAAGCCAAGAAAATAGCAGTGGCAGCCGAGTAAGGCTGCCACACCTCTTGCCCATGCAAGTTTTATCTTGTCATTTCAAATTATCCCAAAGCTTCTTTCTATGTAACCCGATTGAACACAAACTGTACTCAACTCTACTCCATATCAGCAGGCCGCATTATGGAGATGTCATACCCCATAAGCCTTGCCGATACCTTGAATGGTGTCGCACTCTTGCGTGGCCGGCCGCTCAAATAATAATAAAACATGTGCTGCCTGTCAAATGAATTTACCGACACCTGTTTTGATTTCCATGCCGGCAAGTCGCACGGTACATGCACCGTGCGCTCGTGCAATAATGCCCCATCAATCTCTACATACTTCAACGTCACTGTAATTCCGGCCAAGTGGAAACCGGTATTGTTCTGCACAAAGAATGTCTCATAATTGTCATTTACCCTCTTGTTGAATCCTCTTATTGTAACGGCATCGCTTCTGAAAGGCGGCAAATAAGGTGCCACAGTGTCGCGAGGCAGGCTGTCGGCCGGTGCTGTTACCTCAACGTTATGCGTCTCGGGAACAAGCTTGCGACGCGATAACGCAGGCATTGTCATGACGGCTGTAACGACAATTATTGTCAAAAATCTAATTTTCATGGCATTGAATCGTATTACAAATATCTCACTTCTCCGAGCCGGCTGCCATTATTGTCATAAGAAGGAAATATTTTCCTGAACCCTACCGGCAGCTCCTCCCCGTCCTTATAGGGAGACAGGGTTATAAACCTGAAAATCTTCGGCAAGAAGCGCATCACGTTAAAACGTACGCGCAATTTAATCTCACTGCGGACAAATGTCAACGCACTTTCATCCGAGTCGAGCGTGGCCACGCACTTGCTTGCTCCTGTCAATATTTTGTCATCAAGCTCGCTATACAGCCATAGCTCAAATTTCTTATTATCGGCACTTTCAGCTATGTACCCTATCACCGTTCCGGGCAGCAGAGACATGTCGTCGGCCGACAGCAAGACGATGCGATATTTCAATTTACGGGAAAATTGCGGGGATGAAAACCTCTCGATTACCAGCATCATCATTTCATCAGGATATTCCCATATACCCTCAATCGGCTGAATAGGTGATGCCATCAACCTGTTGCGTGCCATTTCCTCAGAATATCCGGGCAACACAATCGCCTTGGCAGGCGGCTCATCTCCATAATAATCGGTGCCGTTGTCCCCCTTTGCCGAAAAGACAAAAGACACAACCGCTACAAATACTATTATAAGATACCGAGTTACCATAGCCTTCTTGAATTACTTCATAGAAAATTTATAATTCAACCCGAAGCTCAATATCTCTTTCAACTGCCAATATCCCCAATCCGACATTGTCTCTGCAGAATCGTCATACCGCAAATGCACATACAATTGTGTCGACAGATACTTGTTAATTGAGAAATTAAACGTGTTTTCCCAATCACCCTGCACATAGTGGTAATTGGTAAACGCATAGAATCTTGAAGTCCAACTTATAGTCGGTGTTATTGCCCACGACAATTTAGCTTCCATGTTGGAACCAAGTTCCCCCTTAACATGCTTACCGGCATCCACGCCCATCGTCGTAGGATCGACTCTGTCGTTTTCCCTGCATATTTTCATATTAAATGAAGCCGGAGACAAAGACAGGTCGAATGAGGCATAGCCCGACTTGCTCTTTGTCCCGTATGTCATACCAAGACCGAGGTTCAACTCACCCGGCGTAAGAAACGATGCGTTCAAATCAGTACTGTTGGACACATAATTGTTGAAAAACTGGGTCTTGAACTGCATTGTCGCTGAATAATACCAATTCTTTATAGCCTTGTAACCAAATTTTGTATTAACTTGGAACAAGTCTTCACTTATGCTGTAATTGCGCATCGAGTCTTGCGGAGCCGAACTCAATCCCACCTTGTATTGCACCGTGTTCTCAAACAAGAGATTGGGATGAACATTTTGATTCAAGTTTACGCTCCACAGCACATTGGCGAGGATGTTCAAGTTATTGTTACCGCCCTGATACCAGTTGTCCGACAAATAAGCCTGTGAAAACTGCATAGAACCTTCAAATGTATGTATCCAGTCGCGCATCTCTATCACCGGCACTTCCAGTTCATCGGTTATGTCGGTCTCGAGTTTCGCTTCCTCCAGTTTAAGCGTGCGTGTAGAAGGGTCAGCGACTATTTCATACTGTTTTGGAGGTTCGGGCAAGCCATGGATGTTGTATTCTACAAGTTCAGGATGGTTCAACATCATGCGATAGCGCGTCCTACGGTCGTCATACGACGTCTTGAGCATTTGGTCGAGATACTCGCTGTCATAGTCAAACCCCATCTTGTCGATATTTATGCTGTCCGACAAGTAAAATATGCTGTCGTTGAATGATTCCTGATGTTCATATATGAGCGGCATGAACATCACATTAGGCTCAAGCTTGATTGAATCAAAATTTATAGTGGAAGTATCGCCGAGTGTAACCGTTATTATCTTTATTACCGGTTTCTTTTTCTTCGGCTTGTTGCGGTTTACAATCTTCAAGCTGTCGGCTATCCTTATGCTATCGAGGATGAAGATACTATCACGCTTGAT
Organism: uncultured Prevotellaceae bacterium; assembly: GCA_905207705.1. Taxonomy (GTDB): domain Bacteria; phylum Bacteroidota; class Bacteroidia; order Bacteroidales; family Muribaculaceae; genus Avimuribaculum. Next base: position 40,754 of record CAJLMA010000008.1, on the reverse strand, counting down.
TATGCTGTCGATACGCATCACACTGTCACGACGTATGCTGTCGATGCGCATAAGGCTGTCCTTTATGCTATTTCCCGTCGATTCAAGAACGCTTGCTATCACTTTCTTGGCCGGCGTGTTGACCGACTGAGCAAATGAAACAAGCGCATACCCCAATATCACTGCACTTATAATAAAAAGTCTTACCTTAGGCTTCATAATCCTGATGAATAAACAAATGTCATTACTTGCTTTCCCCCGATAGCAGCAGACCGGCGATGACACCCAATAAACGATTACATATATCGATTGTCATTTGCCGGCAATTGCATCTGCCAACTTACATATTGCAAAAATATGAATTTTTTTGTTAAACCATGAAATAAACAATAATATATTCTCAATGCTCGCCCTCTCAACGCCCTATGGCAACGACCGACAAACGACATTGCCATTACGCCTTTCGACGTTAATTTTCACTTATTTCCGCGTATGCCATAGAAATGTGCAACCTGTTGCCTAATGCACTATGATTTATTAAATTTGTTCCAGTCATAACAATACATATCCAATTAACATGGAAAAATATCAATTTGAAATATGCGCCAATTCGGTGGAAAGTTGCGTCGCCGCCTTGAACGGAGGTGCACAACGGGTAGAACTGTGCGCCGGCATTCCGGAAGGCGGAACCACTCCTTCATATGGAGAAATTATGATTGCTCGCAAGTTGCCGTCTCTGAAGCTGCATGCAATCATTCGTCCTCGTGGTGGCGATTTCCTATATGATGCTACCGAACTCGCCATCATGATTGAAGACATACGGGCAGCCCGGCGCATCGGTGTCGACGGACTTGTATTCGGATGTCTCGACGAAAACGACGATGTGGACATCAATTCAATGGAAAAGCTCATGGCCGAAGCCGGCGACTGCCCGGTCACGTTCCACAGAGCATTCGACCGTTGTCGCGATCCATTTGCAGCTCTTGAACTAATCATAAGCCTTGGAGTAAAACGCATTCTGACTTCAGGTCAAGCTCCTACCGCGCCTCAAGGAGTCGAATTGATACGAATGTTGGTCAAGAAATCTCAAGGACGCATTTCGATAATGGCAGGATGCGGTGTCAATGAAAACAACATTCGCCAACTTGCCCAGTCGACAGGTGTCAATGAATTTCATTTCTCGGCACGGGAGAAAATAAGGAGCTCAATGAAACTGAGCAACCCCGAAGTGCTTATGGGCAGCAACGGGGTTGATGAATATGTCAGGGAAGTAACATCTGCCCGACGAGTTCGGCAGACAATAGCAGCTCTTGTCGACATGCAATGAGGCTGCTTACGCCACTATCCTGCTACAATCCTTTTATCGTGTGAACCATGCGATTGCCAAGGCCTATCGTGTATCCATGCGACTCGAATACAACCCGATTGAACGTGTCGCCAATCACAAACACCGGCATGGCCGCATTTGCAGGCAGGCTCATTTCGGTCACAACTTGTTTCTTTATCGAGCCATCCTTATCAATTCCGAATGTCACAGTCGACGGCAGCCCTTCCACGGGGTCGGCCATGTATTTTTCATACGACTTTTCATCAGGGAACAACAAGATTACTGAACGTCCCCAATATTCAAATTCCGAAGCGTTGGCCGCAATGTCACGCAAAGCATGATTTGTAGGCTCTTGTCCGGCAGCAAGCAGTCCCACTATGAAATAGCCTCGGCCCGATGTCAATAACACCGAGGTCTCAACACCAGTGGACGCATTCACAAATTTGGATTCCGAATTAAAGTTGCCGATTACCCTTATCTCTTCTGCATTGTCTCGCATGACCAAAGTTTCTTTTGCCGATTGTCCTTGCGATACATTGAAGAACTCGACATTGGCCAGCACGTTGCCATTTGCAAGACGGCTTCCGGAAACAAGCATGTAATAACCGGCCTCTACTTGCGTCGGACGCTTGAATAGCTCGCTCCATTTGGACGCATCAGAATAATCGAGCAAATCAAACGAAACTCCGTCAAACTTGGATAGCGTAAAGTGCCGATAATACTCAGGATCGTCAAGTCTTGGTATGGGATTATATTCAAGTTTGAGTTTCCCGGTATCGAAGCGGCTTTCGTCAGAACCGTCAAAATCGACAGGTACAATATCTCCTTCATGCTTGAAATAAACATTGCCTGTTACTCGATCTTTCCACGCCGGTATGCCAAATGTCCTCGCCACTGCCACAAAAAACACGTCACGCGACAAGCGGTCGGTAACACGTCCGCGCAATACTCCGACAGGCGATATTATGGTAGAAACAGTGCATAAATCGGGACGTAACGTCAGGCTGTCACGACACCACTCTACAAGAGACTCAGGATTCTCCTTGAACTTGCATGACATAGAATCTGGAATCATCGACAATATTGCCTTGCGGAATAACGTCAAGGCCTCATCGGCCACTCGTGGAGACATCACAGTAGCCGCATCTGCGTCATCATAGCCGCAATAAAGGTTTTCCTCAAGAACATCGCACGGCACGTCTCGCAAATCTTTCTCCGACAACGTTGCAAGAAGCTCCAACAATCGCGAACCTTTCTTCTTTTCCCATGCCTCCTCCATCATTGCCATTATGTTACTGTAATTTCCGCGTGATGCCATGACATATTTGACGACCTCCGAAGTTTCCTTTGCACCGATTCTGTCGGCAAATCGCACGATACTGTCTTTTGACGGGAATGTCGCTATATAACTGTTGCGTATTGAATCTTCCATGTTGAACCGACGATCGTTTTCGGCACGAGCTTCTTCACTGACAACAGGCAAATTGACATTTTCCTCCGGAGGCACTATGTCGACGGCAAACGATAATGTCTCGCCGATTTCATGCTCTAATGCAACCGTGGCCAATGTATCTGTTCCAAACTTCACTTTCTTGAATCCGAATCGATTGCCGTCAAAAGCCATCACCAGCATATCGCCAAGGCCTGCCGACAATGAAGCCTGTCCGAGGCTGTCGGTCGTCTGTCTTGACACGGTATAGAACTCGGCATAATTATACAACTTGAATTCCACCGAAGCCCCATGCACAGGTATCCCTGCCGTGTCGGTGACAATAACACGCGCATTGGCACTCGGAGCATAATTGGCGATTACGTTAATTTCGGTATAATTAGCTGTGGTTCTCATAACCTCTTCAGGTCCATTGTAGAAACCAAACACCTTGGTGTGCATCAACATGCCGCGGCTTGCCGGAGCATTGAACCACCCGAGGTCGAGCACCGGTTCTGGCTCGCAAGCACCAAGGAAATGCCACTCGCCATCGGCCCACGCTTCAACCCAAGCGTGATTATCATCAGTATGGGCCCAACGCGGAGTATATACCTGCCGAGCCGGAATGCCTATCGAGCGCAGTGCGGCTACAAGAAATGTCGACTCCTCGCCACAACGGCCATAAGCCGTGCTGACTGTCGCCAACGGCGAACTCGTTCTTGCATCCGATGGCTGATATGTAGCCTTTTCATGGCACCAGTGATTGACTTCAAGTATGGCATCGCTCATTGACAAGCCATGCACTCGTGGCAGTAACTCGTTATGGAATACCATGCGCGAGCTGTCAAGGCTCTCGTTGTTGACCCTCACCGGCAAGACAAAATGCCGGAATACATCATCGGGAATCTTGCTACCCCACGGCATCTCTGCACGCGTGGCAATGGAGCTGCGTACGTTATCCAAATAAAACTGCCCCGTGTAATCGGTAATGTCGCCTACAGGCATATAGGCGTATAAGAACATCATAGCGTCGCGTTCGATTTGCGTCATCGATGCTTGTTCAAAGATTGCAAACAGGTCGCCATGAGGCAATGACGCTTTTTTCTTGTCAAAATCGGCCTTCACATGCTCCATGAACGCCTCGTCACCTATTCCTCCTGTATTGTCCGAGCAAGACTGGAACAACGGCACTGTCATCAAGATTGCCACGACTGCCGTGGCCACATATTTATTCATCTTCATTCCTTAAATTTAGAATTATTCCAATGTCAACTCCACTATCCTGTCTACAGCCTGCGGAATCTCCTTCAAGTGTAACACGATTCCGCCGTCAAGTTTGTCAAACTTTACTTTCTTTCCGTTATTCAAGCATCTGGCACTCTTAACTTTCTGCTCCAACTGCAAATACAACCCGTCATCTTCCAATTCAAGCAAATGCACATATAATTTGTTCCCTTTACGGGTTGTAACGCCCCAGTCGTGCGGCGGAATGTCTCCGCCACGAGTCCCGTATATGCTTTCGCCGTAACGATCGAGCCATTTGCCTATCTCCAGCAATCTTTCCAATGCCAAGTCGGGCAACGACCCGTCGGGTTGCGGTCCTATGTTAAGTAGCAAGTTGGCATCACGTCCTGCCGCACGCACCAGATAATGAATCAACGTGCGCGACGACTTATAGTTGAGATCTGTAATCTTGTAGCCCCACATGCCGTTCATCGTCTGGCACGTCTCAAGAGGCAACCGGCTTATCTCCTGCCCCGATAAACCTGCCGTATTCTCTCCGGGCAGATCGCGTTCAAATATCTGTATGTCTTCTCCTTGAAATGGCACTATATGGTGGTTGTTACCTATGAGGCATGATGCGTCTATGCCGTGTATCAAGTCATACAAGCCACGCATTTTCCAATCGAAATCGGGATTTTGATCTTGATCCCATATTCCGTCAAACCAAATGGCATCAATCTTTCCATAATTTGTAAGCAGCTCGGTCAATTGCCCCGACATGAAATCATAATAATGCTCGTAGCTGATTGACGTGCCTGGACGACCTGTCCCCAAGCCGGTGCGACCTCGCGGACAATCGTCACGATACCAGTCTATAAGAGAATAGTATAAATGCAATTTGATTCCTTGTCGGTGGCACTCGTCGGCAATAGCCTTCACAACGTCGGTCTTATATGGGGTTGCATCTACAATGTTGTAATCCGATTCATCAGTGTTCCACATCGAGAACCCGTCATGATGCCGCGACGTGAAGCATATATACTTTGCTCCCGAAGCCTTGATTGCCGACACCCATGCGGCCGCATCAAAATTGTGCGGATAGAATGCATCGGCCAGCTTGGCATATTCCTTGTAATTGATATTTGCGTTGGTCATCGTCCATTCTCCGGTTCCAAGCATGGAATATAATCCCCAATGCAGGAAAATTCCGAATTTGGCATCTTGAAATTCTTCCCGGGCTTGCAAATTCTCCTCGGCAGGCTCATAAGGCAGCTCTGTTGTCATTGGCTGTCCCATAGCAGAAAAGGTAGCAAGACAAGCCAACGCCATCAAAAATTTCTTCATACTGGCAAGGTTTATGTTAATCTTCTGTTACAAAGTTAACACTTTTGCCGAATCTCACATAATAACCATCCTCCTTTCCCATATATGGAAAGTATCCATTTGGTCACAAATCAGAAATATACCTGATAATCAAATTTCACACCTTTCTTATTGCAAAAGTCAGTTATCGGGAAATCGGCAATATGGGCATACCTCTTAAACCGCCTGTACATGGCTCCCACCAACCCACGACCCGTACGAACTTTCATTAACTGCATCAATTTCATGGTATTCTCTTCATTGAAAAACCAATTCATTTCAACTATCCCATCACGGGAACGTGCATAATCTTCTTCGGCTCCCCAATTTACCTTTACCATGTAAAACCGACCGGCTTCATACCCAATCGCAATCATCGAACCGTATAACTCATCGGTCTCGGAGTCATCGCAGAATTTGACAACATAACATTTTTGCCGACATGATTCTTTCTTATCCATAGCATTCACTTTTCCTTATTGATAAGTAAAAAATGCCACGACCTTTCACTCGAGAACACACTTTTTGCACACATTTTCACTCAATGTCCTTGCAACCACGCTTCCCACTGCTCGCAGGTACCATTGAACACGTTCAAGTCCACTTCGCCACTTATTCCGTCCACTTCACCCCAATGGCTATATTGTAAAATCTTCCAATTGTAATTCTTCACCCTCGACGGGTGCCTGAATGTACACAACCACAAGTCATAATGAGAAAAACCTTCTTTTATGTAATTGTCATATCCGTCTTTGTTTGTGTAAATCATCACTCTCCGGCCTGCCGCCTCAAGGCACATAATCATCTCTGCAAGATTCTGTTTCACCATCTCAATGCTCTCGGCCGACTCGTTTCCCCAGTCCTCGACATCGATGACAAGCGGCATGTCGAGCATTTTACCCGAAATGGAAGCAAGAAAATTGGCCGACTGCAAACGCCCGTCGCCATTCATCCTGAAAAAATGATAAGCACCGACCTTCAAACCTGCTCTGCCGGCACTGTCACAATTGGCCGAAAAACGAGAATCGCGGAAATCAGCACCCTCCGAAGCCTTTATATACACGAAATCCACATCATCGGCAGCCACTTTCCTAAAATTTATCCTCCCGTTATGGTTGGACACGTCTATTCCACTTATAGGATATTCTTCGGATGATATTTCTATGTGCGGACGATGCAGCTTGCGTGAGACATACAATAACCCGACAGCAAGCAACAAGATGCACGCCGCGCCGGCAATCCATGCGGCCTTTTTCATTCGAGAATGGCCGGTCTTGGCTCTTGACCTCTCAGTGCGTTTCTTCACTTCAGTTTTTTTAGCTTGTCCAAATTTCCTACCAGCCATAATACATCATGAGCGCAAAAAACTACCTCTCCATCGGGCTTTATATACTCTGTTCCACGCTGTATAGCCACAAGCAGGGCCGAATAATCGTCACGCAGACGTGCTGAAGCTGATGTCTGCCCCACCAATGGAGAATTTTCATTTATTTCAAAATGCACGAGCTCTACACTTCCTGCATCGGTGGTAGAAGCCGCATCCTCCTGACACTCAATTATAGGCAAAAGCGTTTGTATCTGACTGTCATTACCCACTATTCCAAGCACGTCGCCGGGGAAGATGCGCATATCGCCCGTGGGGATAGGAAAGTTTTGCTGACCACGCTGAATGTCAACCACGTTGACTCCGTAATTCTTACGCAGATTGGAGTTACGCAACCTTTCTCCAACAAACGGACAGCCATACCCGACAGTCATATAGGCCACATGCATGTCCGACACAAGCACATGATCCTTGCCACTTCGACGTAATTCCCGTTCGTTCAAGTTTTTCATGAACTGTATTTCAATGTCGTGCATGTGACGTCGTACCTTATTGGAGAAAAACAACACTATTACCACAAACACTATGACACCCACTATAAGTCCTACCAAGGCCGAATATATATGCCCGAGATAGCCTATGACAATTCCCGACGACACCACAAGACGCAACACCATTATCAATACAAGTGGCAACATCCTCTTATTACCGCTCTTCTCTTGCAGCTTGACACGCTCCGACTGCTTGATTCCAGGCATCACTAAGGCATAAAGGAACGGCGACATGACAAACAGCGTGATTACCACAGCAACGAGCTGCCCTATGTCATCGCCAAGTATTTCTTGCATGAACGGCATGAAATAAAGCTTGGATACAATTATCAATGCTATGAGGATCACCGAATAAAGCAATATGCGCCATATATTGCGTGACACGACTTTCTTCCAAATGGCCTGCACCTCGTTTATCGCAGTTTCGGTATCACTGTACCGATTTATCAAGAATTGCAACTTTTCGGGCATGTGCCTCGATACTAAGTTATATACCGGGTCGCCCCACTTTATGAAATAAGGCGTAAAGAATGTCGTCACTACCGACACTGCCACTACTATCGGATATATATTCGCATCAAGTACGCCGAGCGACATGCCTAACGATGCTATGATGAAGGCAAATTCCCCTATTTGAGTGAGGCTGAACCCGGTTTCGACTGCGACCTTCAGATTCTGCCCGGCAACGAGCGAACCAAAAACTCCAAACAATATCATCCCAGCAACGACTACGCCCGAAAGCAGCAGTATCGTCCCGGCATTGTTGGATATGACAACCGGATCGACCATCATGCCCACCGAAATAAAAAATATCGCCCCAAACAGGTCCTTGACCGGCGTGACGACCTTTTCTATATGCTCGGCCTCGCATGTACCTGCAAGAATCGACCCCATGACAAATGCCCCGAGAGCCATTGAGAATCCTGAAAATGCCGAGAACACGGCCATGAGGAAACACAGTCCCATGCCTATGAGCAGCAAGACCTCTTCATTGATAAACTTGCGGAAATAATTGAAAAACGACGGTATGACAAACACCCCCACCGTGAACCATATCACAAGGAAAAACACCAGCTTGAGTATGCTCATCAACATCTCCTCGCCTTCAACTGTATTGTTTATTGCCACCGAAGAAAGCAACACCATCATTACGACAGCAAATAAATCCTCGCATATCAAAACGGCAAACACATGCCCGGTGAACTTGCTCTGCCTTATATTCAAATCATTGAAAGCCTTTATGATGATGGTTGTTGACGACATCGACAACATGCCTCCAAGGAAAAGTGAATCGATGAAACCGAAGCCAAGCAAATGCCCTGTCGCAAGCCCGAGCCCCATCATTCCCGACACTATTATCAGCGCCGTCACTATGGCCGAACCGCCAACATTGAGCAATTTCTTGAAACTGAATTCAAGTCCCAAAGAAAACAACAACACGACAATACCTATCTGCGCCCAAAAATCGATATTTGCTTCATTGGCAATCGTAGGGAAAAAATGAAAATGCGGACCCGTCAAGAATCCTGCAACTATGTATCCCAATACTACCGGCTGCTTGAGTTTCTTAAATATCAGTGCCGACAAAGCTCCGACAACGAGCAACAATGCCAAATCGGAAATCAACGATTCCACGGTCATTGAAGAAGCAGGATTGTTGCCTGCCCGTGCATCGGCTTCAACGGTCGATACAGTTTGTTCTGAACTGATTCCGACCTCAGTCATCACGCCATCATAAGCAAAAGCGTCATCATATAATCCGGCTGCCAACATATATAATTTTACAAATTATTCTTTGTTACTTAAATGTTCATTTCGTAAGCCAACGTAATCGTCTTTACTGCCATCACGCTCCTTATCTCTTCAAACAATGGAGCGTAATTAATCTTGCTCTTGGCAAATATGACTATCGACAAATAAGTGACTTGAGCCGTGTAATCATATTTCATGAACTTGTCGCTCACCGACACTCCATGACGTTCAAGCACAGAATCAAGATTGCCGAAATCCTCGATTATTCCGTCAATCGACATGTTTATTGCCCGCGACTGTCCGACGGTTCTCACCCTGCGGTCATATCGTTCAAGCAATACAAGGATAAACAGCACCAGCAATGTGGCAAACACCGAGACAAGATACATCCCGGCCCCCACTGCAAGTCCTATCGTGGCAACCATCCAAATGCCGGCAGCGGTAGTTAGGCCGCGCACCGACCCTTTCATCTGTATTATGGCTCCGGCACCAAGGAAACCGATTCCCGTTATCACTTGCGCGGCAATACGGCCCGGATCTCCATTCTTCAACCCGAGATATTCTTGTGGAATGTATATGCTCACCAGCATTGCAAGCGTGGCACCCATCGAAATCAATGCAAAAGTCCTATCTCCTGCTATCTGCCCCTTGCTTTTCCGTTCCAGCCCGACAATAGAGCCAAGCAACATGCTCAATGCCAATTTAAAGACAGCTCCTACAGTTGTGACATCATTTGACTGAATAGAGTCCCAAACATCTTTTAGAAGTAACATATTTTCGCTTCCTTCATTTTTACGATGCAAACTTAACGAAATTCATCGGAAAAAACGAATAAATTCACAAAATCCGATATTTGCCCCATTAACGGCAAATTATAGTTATTTCGCCGCATTTATCGACTAATTTCCGCATTAGCAACCTATGCTCAATGCAAAATTTCAATGAATTTTGGAATATACGCATCCTCTTTTATCATATCTTTGCCAAAAAGATTAAAAACTAAACATATTCATCAATGCTACATTTCAACAGCGACTACATGGAAGGAGCGCACCCTGCCGTGATGCAACGCCTCTTGGAAACAAACATGGAACAATCTCCCGGCTACGGATGCGACATACACACAAAAAATGCCGAACGGCTCATTCTCGACCTATGCGGTCTTGACTCCGGAAAAGTCTATTTCCTTGTTGGCGGCACACAAACCAATGCGACTGTGATTGACGGCCTGCTTGCTCGCCATCAAGGCGTGCTGGCAGCCGAAACCGCACACATAAATGTACACGAAGCCGGAGCAATCGAGGCATCGGGACACAAAGTAATTACGCTACCCCAGCATGACGGCAAAGTCGACGCCACGGATGTGAAACGATTCCTCGACAGTTTTTTTAACGACGAGACTCGCGAGCACATGGTGGCTCCGGGAATGTTATACATATCCCATCCCACCGAAACCGGCACACTGTACTCTTTGTCGGAATTAAAGCAGCTGCACGAAATATGCACACAAGCCGGCATCCCGTTGTACATGGATGGCGCGAGACTGAGCTACGGACTTGTCGCAGACGGTACCGATGTTACATTGAAAGATATTGCCCAAACATGTGACCTGTTCTACATTGGCGGAACGAAAACCGGCACTTTGTTTGGCGAGGCTCTCGTCGTGCGACACCCAGGCATGCTGCCCCATTTCACCACGCTCATAAAGCAGCACGGGGCTTTGCTCGCAAAAGGAAGGTTGCTCGGCCTACAGTTTGAAACACTTTTCTATGACAACCTTTACATGAAAATTGCAAAACATGCCGTCAACATGGCGATGAAACTGAAACACGCATTTATTGAAAAAGGATATGCGACATATGTCGATTCTTCCACAAACCAGCAATTTTTCATATTACCGAATGAAAAAATCGATGAATTGGGGAAATTTGCCACATTTGAATTATGGGGACCTAAGCAGGAAAAAGAAACTCCGGTACGTTTCGTCACAAGTTGGGCTACAAAAGAATCAGATGTAGACATGCTGATATCGAAATTGTGACATTGACTGCTTGCATCAAAAAAAGTTTTTTATCCAAACTTCTGTAATTTGGGTAATAATCATTCGATTTTTCCATGTTAACTTTATATCATTAAAATAACATATAAAACATATAATCGTCATGAGAAAGAATTTTGGAGCAAAGCCTTTGAGCTACCCACAACCGGTATTCATCATAGCAGCATACGATGAAAACGGCATCCCTAATGCCATGAACGCGGCATGGGGCGGGATAAGCGAGATTCACGAAATCAGCATGTGCCTTAGCGCAGGGCACAAGACTGTAAAAAACATCTTAAAACGTGGCGCATTTACTGTAAGCATGGCCGAAGCTTCTTGTGTGGCACAATGCGACTATGTGGGAATCGTGTCGGGCAACTCGGTAGCCGACAAATTTGCCCGAGCCGGATTCCATGCGACAAAATCCGAATTTGTCGATGCTCCGCTCATCGATGAGTTGTCGGTGGCATTGGAATGCAAATTAATAGATTACAATCCAGAGACATGCATCCTTCGTGGCGAAATTGTCAACGTAAGCGTGGATGAACGTGTACTTGATGAAAACGGGAAAGTCGATGCAGCCAAAGTTGAACCTATAATTTTCGACCCGTTCAACAACGAATATTTAAAAATCGGTGAAAAAGTGGGCAACGCTTTCTCCGAAGGCAACAAACTGAAATAAGCTCACATCTACATATTTATAACAATAGAGCCGCAGCGTTCTGCGGCTCTATTGTTTACCTTTTCCGGCCAAATCAAGCATTGACCAATTTTCAATCGGCTAAACCGTAATGCTTGGCATAATCCCATATCGTCGCCAATGCCGCTTCATTAAACTTATAATGCCCGTCGGAAGGCCGCACCACGCACAACGCCTTGTCGACAAGAGCATCGACACCGGGTTCCACCGAATACAAGACCAATCGGTCATCAAAAATGACAGCAGCAGGATTATATCTATCACCTCGCAAATAAAAGTTATTTTGGCATCGGGCTTCAACAGTGGAAGGATGATAAAAGCGAGTCACACTGCGCTCCCATCCCTCGACATGCCATTCTACTGGACGCACGCAACATGCAGGCAAAGGTACCGTGACGACACCATCGGTAGAAACATCAGCAAAAAGGTCATTACTCAAATCCTCAACGGGCAGCATCTCTACATCTCCTTTAAGCAGCAATCCTGCATACCATTCCCGAATGTCGGTCAATAACACTGTGTCAATGTCTATTCCGTCTTCACGTTCTATCGTGCAGTCTCGTCTTGCAGGCAGCAACCTGAATCGTGACTTCCACAATTCAAGCATTTCGCCCTCGGTAAGGTCCATCATCAAGTCGTTTGTCATGGTCATTAAATTTAGGTCTTGCTAAGATAATGCCGGACACACGGTCATGACAGCATCAAAAGAACCAATCACACATCGCACATCTTCTTGAGATGGCACAACATCAACGAACCATCATCACGTCGCAAGTGCATCCCATTGCCTTGACAAAACACAAATTCCTTACAGTTAGCACAATCGCCCATGCGCTTCCACTCCAAGTTGCGGTACTTGGCAAATCCTTCATTCCACACTTTCCAAAACGAATCGGCATATATGTTTCCCTGATTATAACAACTGCGTATGCTCAAGCATCCCGATATGTCGCCATTGTTCAAGATGGAAGCCACCGTCACTCCGGCAAGACAGTGATAATAATAATTTCGCACCAGGCCCTCATATCGACCCATGTAGCCATCACAGCCATATTCCACATCAATGATTCCTTCGCCACGCGTATTGACGATAAAATCCATCAATGCCGTCATTTCTACTCCATCAAGCATCAACTCTTTATTTCCGGCAGCCCTCCCCGACGGGAAAATAGTAGTACACCGCCAATGCTCCACGCCAAGTTTCACAAGCAGGCTCTTCAACTCGCCAAGCTTGTTCAAGTTTCGCTTGTTCACGCATGTTATCACGTCCCATGCAAGGTTCTTTCTCTTTGATAGTAATTTTATCGCGTTGACGGCATGTGCAAACCCCTTTTTATTTCCACGCAGCCAATTGTGTTCAGACTCAAGCCCGTCAAGGCTTACGGCTATCGTGTATAACCCTGCATGTAAAAGCCTGTTCAACATGCTTGAAGTCAACAAATAACCATTCGTCACCATTCCCCACAAAAATCCCCTGCGAGTTATTTCATGACCACACTCGACAATATCCTTCCTCACTAACGGCTCACCTCCGACGGTATTCACAAGCACGCGACCCGGCTCAAGGTGGCAAGCCAGCTCATCAAGCACTCTCAAAAAATCGACAAGAGGCATGTCGGCAGCATTACTGCTGCTTCGACAATCGCTTCCGCAATGCAGGCATTCCATGTTGCACCGCAACGTACATTCCCAAAACAATTGCCGTAGCGGATGCGACAGTTTCACATGTTCCCAACGGTGATAATACTCTATACGTTTCAGTCTTTCCGCTTCTTCTTTATGGACAGCCTGCATATTTTTGTCATCTCACTTTCTTCCTTTTTTGCTCGGTCATCTTCCTCTTTTTCCTCAAGCCAAGGCGGAGGCCCGTACACGCATCCGTGAATTTCAATGTCATCGTCCAACTTGAAATTCCGTCGTCTTTCATCATATTCCTTAAAATCGCTCATTTGCCAGTTGGTATTTATTAAACTGCAATCAATTTCATCTTATAAATTTCACTTTCGTTTGACTTCCCAACATACAAGAAGTCATCTGGCATTATGTCTCTCAGGTCCATCTTCACTATTTGAGATTTGCCGATAACAGGCGTTTCAGCCTTGGAATCGTAAACAACGCTGTCAGACGACGGACGCACGAGACAAACGCGCATTTCACCTGAATAAGCCACAAAGCACCCTGAAGAATGCAATAACACAAAAGCCATGTCGGGCAACGTTGACAAGTCAACCCCGGGGATGACAGAATCTACCACCTCGCAGGCTGCACTAAGCGCATTATCAAAAATTTCAGGATTGAATGGCACATCTGTATTATGACATGTGTTGACATAGTCGAGCATTGACAAGCTCATGGCCCTGCTTGCCACTTCGTCAGCTTCTTGGTTACCTTTGCCGACGCACAGCAAGAACAATTTATCATCGGAAGCCACAACTTCCTTGAGACTCTCTCGCTGCTTGTTATCGCCATCCACCGACAATGGTCGCGAAATTTTGCATCTCATAACAAAAACATTTAATAAAACATGCGGCAGTAATTAAAACAACGATTTGCAAAGATTTAAACCACATCATGATTAAATGAAACAGCAATAATCTCGTCTACTTGTTCTACCTGCTCTCAAATCTGCTTATACTTCACCTTTTTGCAAATATAATTTAATTATTTTCAATATCCCACAAAAAATACCAAATTATTCCATATATAATGTAGCCGGACGGATTAATTTTGTTTTTTCCGTCCGGCTACCGCTTTATTTCCCTCCAAAGACTGTAAACTCGTAAATACCGTTCGCCCATCGGGCCGAATTGTTGTTATGCACATTAATCAAGTCATACACATGCAAGCGCAGGTAACGGTAAGGGGAACCATCGGTCACATCCACTATCTGGAATCCTACTGTCCAATTGTCCTTCCCGTCGAAAAGCATCGTGTATTGCTTGCCGTCCGCACTACCCTCTATCGTGAACTTATAGGCAGTTTCCGAGCCATTGACCAAACGTGTAGCGAGGTTGATCTCACTGAGCGGCATGGCCTCCTGCAAATCGACAGTCAACGTATAAGGTGTCCCTGCCGGCGTGCTTGAACCGTATATGAAACATGGGGATGATGTCATTGCAGCACCGTCGGTCAAGCAATCGGGGCTTATTCCTTCACCACCATTCACAGCCGAAGATACCGGCTTGCCCAACGATAGGTTCTTCCCATTCTGCACAGGAATGGCACGCCCGGCCTCGTCAAACTCGATGTAACGGTAATAGTCCATCGAGACATATCCTTTGTTGAACGTGGCGATAGATATGCGCGGGAAGCTGCCTGCCGGAGTCTTATGCTTACGTTGCGCGCCCCAATGATAACTCCTCACGGTACAAATGTCCCCTTTGGGATCAATGCCGTTAAACTGAGCATCAAAAGTAGAGTTGTTTCCCACTTCCTGCACTTCCGACCAATCTCCGCCAAGCGATGATGCCGAGATGCAAACCGTCTGGCTCGGATACCAACCCGAAGCCTTCGATGAGAAGCAATAATATTCACCGTCACGTTTCAAGATGGCCGGCGTCTCGCGGTGAAGACCTTTGTAAATGGTGTTGACAAGCTCGACAGGCTTGGTCCAAGTCTTGTCCAAGCGGTAAATGTTGATATCGTTATTCATGCGTGTGGCCGAAAGCAGATATGCTGTGTTGTCATCATCGATGAAAAGCGACTGGTCGCGCGAGTCATGCCCTAACGGACGCTCTTGTGTTCCGACTTCTATGCCACCCTTCGGCGTGATTTGCGCAAGGAATATTTTGGCGGCCGAATAGCCTTCGGCATCCTCATAGTGCGATGAAAAGACTACTTTGCCAGTATTTGGATTATAGCGGAAACCATTTCCCTCAAAGTTGACATCGGAATAAGACGCCACCACGCGCGGTCGGCTCCAACTACCTTCCAATCCTGTTGCAGAGAAGCTCTCTGTCATAGTCCAATGACGCACGTCGCGGCCGTTCTCCTGCTTCCATGCACATTCCATTCGATATATGTAATATTCATTGCCTATCTTCATTCCTTGCGGTTCCTCGGACGATGCAGGCGTGAGATATTGTCCGTTCAGGTTGTCATATACGCGCGTAGTGCCTGTCGGAGTGTAGGTCTCGACATGATGCGCCTCTGAAGTGGCGACGACAGTCCCGCCTTTCACAGCTTCCACATAATAAGTGAAACTTTCATCAACAGGCAGGTCGTAGTCGTCAAGTGTCACTGTACGCACTTCTTTCAACAGTGTCCCGTTGCGATAAACACGGTATGAATCAGCATCATTCCGTGCGGCCCAGTTCACTTTCACATTGTTCACTTCATTACCACCTACCAGTTTGAAGGCGGTGGCAGTCACAGCCCAAGGCAGATTATCAGCAGTCAGATGATGCACCGGCAACAAAGCAGCCAGCAAGCAAAATAAGAATTGCTGTTTCATAAATGTTCGTTCTGTTTAAGATTCGTATTAAGTAATTATATAAATCTAAAAATTAAATGAGACATTAAAATCAAATCTGTCTCGGTACCAAAAAGGCTGCACTTGCAAGAAAAATCACTTCAATTCTTGACAAGACCCAGCCCTTTAAATCCTATTTTATTTATATCCTATTCAAGACTTACACGTCTTTCCAGCCTCCTCCAAGAGCCTTGTACAGGTTGACAACCGAAATCTGCTTGTCGCGAACAGCATTGCTCAAGCTAATTTGAGCCTCAAGGTAGGCACGCTGTGCATCGAGCAAATCAAGATAACCTATCACACCGTTCATATACTGCAACTGAGCAAGGTCAAGAGAACTACGCGACGAACGTTCGAGCCTGTAACGAGTTTCATATATCTCCTTGGCCTTGTTGAACTCTGCAATTGCATTATAGGCATCTCTGAAAGCGTTCAGCACAGTCTTTTCATAGGCATACACGGCCTGTTCGTAAGCTGCTTGCTTGGCTTTGTATTTCGCATGGTTCTTGCCCATAGCAAAAATCGGTTGCAGCAATGACGCGCTTATCAAGTGATATGGCGAACGCAATATCTCGCTCAAAGCATCGCTTTCGGCACCAAGATATGCAGTCAATGCCACTTTCGGGAACATATCGGTATAGGCAATCCCCATGTCGGCATTGGCGGCAATCAATTCTTGCTCAGCTTGGCGCACATCGGGACGGCGTTCAAGCAGCGTGGAAGGCAATCCCACAGGCAAATGCACCGGTAACATGACATCCTCGGGCAATTCCACTCTCGATATTTCATGAGGGTATTCGCCTGCAAGGAAAGCAATCTCGTTCTCTTTCAATATAATCTCTCGCTCGAGGTCAGGCACCATTGTCTCAGTACGAGATAATTCCACCTGAGCTTGCCTGTATGTCATCTCCGAAGTCACACCGCCCTCATAACGAATCTTGGCCAAGTGCAATCCTTCACGACGAGCTTCGACAGTTTGTCGCACAATCTTCAACTCGTTGTCCAAAGCCACAAGTTCAAAATAAGACTCGGCCATTTGAGCGACAAGGCTCATCTTCAATGCTCGCTGGTTTTCGATTGATGCTACAAATTCGGCTATGCTTTTGTCCTTGGCCCAGCGCAGATTTCCCCAAAGGTCGAGTTCCCACGATATGACCGCTTTTATGTCAAACTGATCATCGGGATCTGAATTTCCTCCGCCATAATTATCGGTTTCCTTCTCTCCATAAAGACGCAAGCCTAGTGAAGGGAACATGTTGGCATAATCTATTCGCTTCATCGCAGCAAGTTCCTTAACACGCGAAGCAGCGATAAGCATGTCCTTGTTGTTCTCAAGTGTCTTTTGTATCAACCCTTGCAACAAGGTATCGGCATATATTTGATTCCAAGGCAAGTCGGCAATCGACAGCGTGTCGACTGTCGTGCTGTCGAGACGTGCCGGCAACTCCAAGTCGGGACGGGTATATTGCTTGCCGAGCTGGCAACCGGCAAAAGTCAAAGCCAACAGTACGGCAACAGCCAAAAATATCTTGTTAATTCTCATCGTTACTATTTTTTTTACCAATGTGAATCATTTTACTTGTATCTTTCACTTTCCCCTTGGCTTTATAAATAAGCACGAAGAAGAACGGAACAAGCAGGATGCCTATCGTCACGGCAAATATCATTCCGAAAAACACACCCGAGCCTATCGCCTGCCGGCTTGCCGAACCGGGACCGGTAGCTATCACCATAGGCAACATTCCGAGAATGAACGCCAACGATGTCATCAAGATAGGCCTAAAACGCAGATGTGAGGCATGCAACGCGGCTTCCTCCACACTTTTGCCGCCCTCGACCTCATCTTTTGCAAACTCCACAATAAGAATGGCATTCTTGGCAGCCATACCCATAAGCATTACAAGTCCGATTTGGAAATATGTGTCATTTTCCAATCCAAGCATGGTAATTCCGACGTATGCACCGAATGCGGCGATAGGCAGTGACAACAACACGGCGATAGGGATGCTCCAGCTCTCATACAAAGCAGCAAGGAACAAGAACACGAACAAGAACACAAGCGCGAGTATCAGACCTGTCTGACCGCCGGCCTGTTTCTCTTGGAACGACAAGCCGCTCCATTCCACGCCTATGTTGTCGGGCATGTGTTCATCAGCTATCCGCTCGATTTCGTCCATCGCCTGACCCGAACTATAACCGTGCGCGGCCTCGCCACGGATTACTGCCGTAGTAAACATGTTGAAACGCTTGATGCTTCCGGGACCTGTGGTGTATTCGGTAGTTCCAAGTGCCGTCAACGGAATCATGTCTCCGCTCTTGCCCCTCACGAAGAACAGGTTCATGTTGTCGCGGTGTTCGCGATAAGGAGCCTCGGCCTGCAAATATACACGATAGATGCGGTTGAACATGTTGAAGTCGTTCACATACACCGACCCCGTATAGGCTTTCATCGTGGCAAAAACATCCGACATGGCGACTCCCGCCGCTTTTACCTGATCACGGTCCACGTCGAAGTACAATTGAGGAATCTCACCTTGCAACGATGACGAAAGTCCTGTCAATACCTTACTTTGCGACGCATAATACATCAATGTGTCGACAGCTTGCACGAGATTGTCGTAAGTCGCTTCTCCGCGTGCCTCGAGCTGCATTTCAAATCCGCCCGAGGTTCCAAGTCCTGGTATGACAGGCGGCGTTGACAAATATACTTTACACTCAGGATACTTCTCTATCTCTTTCCTCACCTCGTCCATGATATCATCTATCGTCGTGTTGTCGCGCTCGGTCCAGTCCTTCAAGATGACCGTAAGCTGGCTTCGGGCCTGGCTCGTCCCTACACGAGGACTTGACCCGGCCACGCTTTGGACATATTCCACTGCATCATTCTTCATCAAGAAGTCTACGGCACGCTCAGTCACTATGCGTGTACGTTCCAAAGTGGAACCTTCGGGCAATTCGAGCTCGACGGTAAAATATCCTTGATCTTCGGCTGGAAGGAAGCTGGTCGGTATCAATTTATACATCACGAATATCAACACGATGACCATTCCGAACGCCGACATTATGCGACGCGGATTCTTCAATACGACCTTGATGCCTTGCACATATTTATGGTTACCGGCGTCAATCCACCTATTTATGGCACGGAACACCTTATTCTTAGGCTTTTGATTATCTACAGGCCTCAATATCAGCGAGCACATTACCGGCGTAAGCGTCAATGCCACAACGGCCGACAAAAGCACCGACACGGCAATAGTCACACTGAACTGGCGATAAAGCTGGCCGGTGATTCCCGACAGGAAACTTACCGGCACAAATACTGCCGCAAGTACGAGCGATGTGGCAATCAATGCGCTCGTCAATCCGTGCATGGCCTTCTTGGTGGCTTCATAAGGGCTCAAATGTTCCTCTTCCATGACTCGCTCCACATTCTCGACGACGACAATTGCATCATCGACCACAATACCGATGGCAAGCACAAGGCCGAGCAATGTCAATGTGTTCAGTGAAAAGCCCATTATCAACATGAAGCCGAAAGTTCCTATCAACGAAATAGGCACGGCCACCATAGGAATCACTGTGGCTCGCCAGCTCTGTAACGACAGGAACACTACCACGCACACAAGGAACAAGGCTTCAAACAACGTCTTGTAAACCTCGTGTATTGATTCTGATATGTAATTCGTCATATCGAACGGAATCTCATAATGCATGCCCTCGGGGAAGTTCTTGCTTATTTCTTCCATTTCTTTCTTTACACGTTCGGCAACATCCATTGCATTGGCTCCAGGCAACATGTAAATTCCGAGAACAGCAGCATTACCTCCATTTATACCACTCTCCGTATTATAGGACTGTGCCTCGAGCGAGACTCGAGCCACATCACGCAATCTTATTAATGAGCCATCGGAGTTGGCCCTCAACACTATTTCCTCAAATTGAGAGGCGCTCGACAATCGCCCCTGAGCCGTAATGGGTATCGTTATGTCCAATCCGCTGACAGGCTGCTGGCCGAACACTCCGGCTGCCGACTCGCGGTTTTGGTCCTTCAAAGCATTTTGGACATCTTGCACGGTCAATCCGAAGTTTGCCAACCTCGCAGGATCCACCCATATCTGCATTGCGTAGTAACGGCTACCTATGTTTGACACGCGGCCTACGCCTTGAATACGACGCAACAGGTCAAGCACATTTAGTGTAGCAAAATTACTAAGGTAGATTTCATCAAACTTCGGGTCGTCTGATGTCAAACATATCGTCATCAACTGACTTGCAGCTTGCTTTTCTATCTCTATACCATTTTGTACCACCTCGGCCGGCAACCTCGACTCGGCCAGCTTTACGCGATTCTGTATCTCCACGGCAGCGAGGTCGGCGTCAGTACTGATGTCAAATGTGACAGTAGCAGTGAAATAGCCCGAATTGGAACTATTTGACTCCATATAAAGCATTCCGGGCGTACCATTCAATTCCTGCTCTATCGGAGTTGCCACGGCTTGCGACACAGTGAGCGCGCTCGCTCCTGGATAAGATGCGCTGATCTTCACGACAGGCGGCGTAATCTGCGGATACTGGTCGATAGGCAACATAGTGAGGCCAATGATACCTATGATCACTATCAATATGGATATGACAGCCGAGAATACCGGCCTGTCAATGAAAAAACTCATTTTCATGTCAACTGTAAATTAGAAGTTCTGGACAACTTTTTCTTTACTCTTTGTCCGACTCATCGGTTTCGAAGTCCTCAGGACGGCCTATTTGCACTTTTATGCCCGGCGTGAGCTTGTTATATCCCTCGGTTACAATCATTTCGCCCGGCACAAGGCCACGTTCTACAACTACATCGTTTCCAAATTCGGGACCAAGCTCGATGAATCGGCGTTCAACAGTCGAGTCTCTTCTCATTACATATATATACGAGCCGCCTTTTTCCATTATCAATGCTTTCTGCGGCACTACTGTCGCATTTTCCCTCACGTCGAGCAGCAATTTCACCTTTGTGAATTGTCCGGGAAGCAGCACATGGTTGGGATTGGTCATCTCCGCACGAACCGAGAATGTACCTGTCTCAGGGTTAACCTGCGGTTCGGCAAAGTCCACAAGGCCTTTATAAGGATAAACGCTGTTATCGGGAAGCGTGATTGTAACTGTCGGCTGCCATGAACGAGTTGTGTCCTGCTGGCCTATTATGATGTTGCGCTCCTTGCTGCGCAGGTAATCCAAAGCAGTCATACTGAAATCGACAAGCACGGTGTCGCTCTTTACTATAGTGGCAAGCAACGACTGTGCACCGGTTCCCACCAACGTTCCAAGGTCGACATGGCGTTCGCTGATGTGTCCCGAAATAGGCGAAGTGACGATTGTATAGCTTAATTCCTGCTCGGCTTGATCCAAATCGGCTTGGCTCATGCCGACGCTGGCAACTGCCGTTTCATAAGCGGCAATGGCATTGTCAAGGTCAAGCTGGCTGGCTGCATTTTGCTCATACAACGGCCTTATACGCTCCAAGTCGCGCTCGGCCTTGCGGGCAGTAGCTTCATCTTTCTTAAGTTGCGCACGCGCCTTGTCTACCTTTGCCTTGTACTGGTCTTGATTGATTACAAACAATACTTGGCCCTTCTTCACATAAGTACCTTCCTCAAACTTCATTTGCTCGAGGAAACCTTCAACCCTTGCGCGAATTTCAACAAACTGTTGCGCCCTTATACTGCCTACATACTCACCATACAACTCGACATCTTGCTTTTGCGCAGGAATAACGCCAACAACAGGATATTCAGGTTGAGGTTCTGGTTCCCTTGTCAGAATGACATAAAGCACAACTACCGCCACTACTGCTATGGCGGTGTAAATAATCTGTTTGCGCTTAAACTGCAAATCGTACTTCGACCTAAAAAGTTTCATGTACTTAACCTATTTAATTATTATCCACAAATAAGCATCAGACACGGCATCCCAACCATCACAACCGAAATGTGCCGTTATACGTATCTTCTGCCAATTATTTTTAACAAATCAAGCTTCTAAACACTGAAATGCAATATCCGTGACAAGCATTTTGCTCTATTTTCGCACGAATCTCCGCATTTTTTTCAACAAACAAGACTGAATCACTTTGCAAAAATAAGAATTTTACATCATTGTCAATTTATCGACACATATAAAATATCCTAACGGAGAGAAAAGAATCAAATCTTCCACCCCTCGAAACAACGCAACTGCGATCCCCTTCTCAACGAAGAGAACCGCAGTTGTATTTAAGCAATTCTTGCCATGCAGCCATCTGCTGCAGGCAGGTTAATTCTTTCTTTCAATATTATTTGTGTATCGAGTCAGATACAGTCAAGCTGTAACGTCCCTTTGCACGGCGACGAGCCAATACCTTGCGACCATCGGCAGTCTTCATTCTTTGGCGGAATCCGTGCTTATTAACTCTCTTCCTGTTTGAAGGTTGGTATGTTCTTTTCATTGCTTTATATTTTATGTTTTTATTATTTCAAATTCGGTGTGCAAAAATAGACACTTTTTTTGAATTTACCAAAAGTGAGAAGATTTTTACCTGTTTCTTTTGTGTTTTTTACCGAATTACAGTAATTTTGCGACAACAAATTCCGGATAATACAATACAAATACATATTTTATATTATATGATCAACGCTCAAGACATCAAGAACGGAACATGCATCCGCATGGATGGCAGACTTTATTTCTGCGTGGAATTCCTACATGTAAAACCCGGTAAAGGCAATACTTTCATGCGTACAAAATTGAAAGACGTGGTTGACGGCCGTGTTATTGAACGCAGGTTCAACATCGGCGAAAAACTCGAAGACGTGCGCGTGGAAAGACGTCCTTACCAATATCTATATCAAGAAGGTGGAGACGACATCTTCATGAACAACGAAACTTTTGAACAAATTCCTATCTCAAAGGAACTCGTAACAGGTGCTGCCTTCATGAAGGAAGGCGACGTTGTTGAAGTTGTTTCTGATGCTTCTACCGAAACTGTCCTTTATGCCGAAATGCCGGTTAAGACAACTTTGAAAGTGACTTACACCGAGCCTGGACTAAAAGGCGACACCGCAACAAACACATTGAAACCGGCTACTGTTGAAACAGGTGCTACCGTGCGCGTGCCTTTGTTCATCAATGAAGGCGAGCTAATCGAAGTCGACACTCGCGATGGTTCATATGTAGGCCGCGTGAAAGCATAAATTCACACACATAATAAAATAATGAACGGGATGTCAGCATCTGCTGACATCCCGTTTCTCTTTCACACATCATGAACAATGATTTTTTTCGGATTCGCCATGTCAATAGTTTGGATATTTTTTATAACTTAGCATTTGTAATACTAACCTTCTAAATTACGCAACAATGATTATAGGCATTCCAAAAGAAATCAAAAACAATGAAAATCGCGTAGGCATGACACCTGCCGGTGTTTCCGAACTAATAAGGCACGGCCACACCGTATATGTTCAGCACACTGCCGGAGAAGGCTCCGGATTCTCTGACGCCGATTACGAAAAAACAGGCGCAAAAATCCTTCCCGACATTGCAGACGTCTACTCAATCGCCGACATGATAATAAAAGTAAAAGAGCCGATTGCCCCCGAATATCCGCTCATAAAGGAAGGCCAATTGCTATTCACATATTTCCACTTTGCCTCCGACCGCACTCTCACCGAGGCTATGATTAAAACCAAGGCAACTTGTATAGCATACGAAACAGTGGAGCTGCCCGACCGCTCGCTGCCATTGCTCATCCCGATGAGCGAGGTGGCTGGTAGGATGTCAATCCAAGAAGGCGCACGCTTCCTTGAAAAACCGCAAGGAGGAAAAGGAATCTTGCTTGGCGGCGTGCCCGGAGTAAAACCTGCAAAAGTGCTAATCCTCGGCGCAGGAACAGTGGGAACCAATGCGGCACAAATGGCAGCCGGGCTGGGTGCCGACGTGACAATCACCGACATAAACCTGAAAAGGCTTCGCCAGCTTGACGACATCCTTCCAAAGAATGTCAAGACACTTTACTCAACAAGGCACAACATAGAAGCCGAATTGCCTACTACCGACCTCGTAGTGGGTTCTGTGCTGATTCCGGGCGACAAAGCTCCGCACCTCATCACTCGCGACATGCTCAAATTGATGCGCCCGGGTACCGTGCTTGTGGACGTGGCTATCGACCAAGGCGGATGCTTCGAGACATCCCACCCGACTTCGCACTCCGAGCCTGTATATGAAATTGACGGTATCGTGCACTATGCCGTGGCAAACATCCCCGGAGCCGTGCCTTACACTTCCACACTTGCCCTTACAAATGCCACCCTGCCTTACGCTGTGGCTCTCGCCGACAAAGGATGGCAACAAGCATGCAAGGAGAATAAGGCTCTTGCACTCGGCTTGAACATGACCGATGGAAAGATAACCTACAAGGCTGTTGCCGACGTATGGGATCTGCCATACGAAGAATACAAGTTCTGATTCATATATGTAGGGGGCATTGAGCCTCAAACCAACACAATAATGAAGCCGCGTCACGCTCTTTAAGAGAATGGCGCGGCTATTTTTCTTTCCACAAAATTAACACCGCACAGCATGACAATGAGAATCTTGAAGTATTCCATAATAGCGTAAGGAACCATGCCCTTCCTACCGTTCCGGCAACAGCGGCACAAAAAAAGGCATCCAAGAGCCAACGCCCTTAAATGCCTTTATATCTGAACGCTTACTAATCCCCTCAAATAAGGACAAAATCAGTCACGTCAAAACGGTTCATGCTTTTATTGTCGGAGTTGCTTGTGCCGCTTGCGACGGCTTTACTTCCCATCCGAGAGCACTTGCTCCGAGTACAGCAGCGTCACTTTCCTTAAGTTCTGAAAGCAGAACACGCACTTTGCCCTTGTATATTCCAAGTATGTTCTTGTCCAAAGCGTTCTTGACCGGCTTCATTATCAAGTCACCTGCCTTTGTCAAGCCTCCGAACAAGATAAATGCCTCAGGACTCGAGAATGCAACAAAATCGGCAAGAGCTTCTCCAAGGATATTGCCCGTGTACTCAAATATTTCCTTTGCCAACATGTCGCCTGCTATAGCAGCGTCATAAACATCCTTTGAAGTTATCTCATCAATTGGCATGTTGCGCAACAACGACGGCTCCTTGCGAATGTCAAGGAATTCACGTGCAGTGCGTGCAACTCCGGTAGCCGAGCAATAAGTTTCAAGACAGCCTGTACGGCCACATCCGCAGATTCTTCCGTTTGTACGTTTCACTATCACATGGCCAAGCTCTCCTGCATATCCGTCATGGCCATAAACGAGCTGACCGTTGATGACGATACCACTACCCACGCCGGTGCCGAGCGTAATCATTATGAAATCTTTCAATCCGCGTGCTGCACCATAAGTCATTTCACCTATGGCTGCGGCATTTGCGTCGTTGGTAATGGCGACCGGAATGCCAAACTTCTGGCTTACAAGGTCGGCCAACGGAATTGGCGTAGGCCAAGGCAAATTGACGCCATCCTCGATTATGCCGGTATAATAATTGGCATTAGGCGCACCTATTCCTATCCCGTGAATCTTATCAACAGCGTCATTAGCAACAATAATGCGGCTTGCTTCAACATAAAGCTCGTCAATATAGTCATTAATGTTGCTATGCTTGGCGGTCTTTATGGAACTTGAAGCTATCACGTTACCGCGAGCATCAACAATTCCAAACACGGTGTTTGTCCCACCCATGTCTATTCCTATAACATAAGGTTTCATGTTTTTAAGTTTTTATTTTTAATAGCGTATTAAAAAGTAAGCATTTACAAAGATAAAATTAAATAATCATATTTTATTCAAAATCTGTCAGAAACTTAAAGCATTCTATCCCGCCGCACGAAAAGATAATTTAAATTTAATTTTGCTATTTTAAACAGAATACCTACCTTTGCAGCCTGATATTCAAGCAGAGAAGATATTATAACTAACATTATAAACTAATGAGTTACAATTTATTAAAAGGTAAGAAAGGTATCATTTTCGGTGCCTTGAACGACAAAAGCATTGCGTGGAAAGTGGCTGAGAGAGCCGTTGAAGAAGGTGCTGTAATAACATTGAGCAATGCTCCGGTAGCTGTGAGAATGGGTGAGATTTCTGCTCTTGGCGAGAAACTTAACGCCGAGGTGATTCCTGCCGATGCCACAAGCTATGAAGACCTTGAACATGTATTCAAAAGATCCATGGAAGTGCTTGGCGGACAAGTGGATTTCGTTCTCCACTCTATCGGAATGTCGCCAAACGTCCGCAAGAAGCGCACTTACGACGACATCGACTATGATTTGATGGCAAAAACATTCGACATATCGGCAATTTCATTCCACAAGATGTTGCAATGTGCCAAGAAAAACCATGCCATTGCCGACGGCGGAAGCGTAGTAGCCCTTTCATACATTGCCGCCCAACGAACATTGTTCGGATACAACGACATGGCCGATGCCAAGGCATTGCTCGAATCGATAGCTCGTAGCTTCGGATACATATACGGACGCGAACACAGTGTACGCGTGAACACTATTTCCCAATCACCGACAATGACAACCGCAGGAAGCGGCATCAAGGGAATGACTTCGTTGTTGGATTTTGCCAACAGGATGGCTCCTCTCGGAAACGCGAGTGCCGAAGACTGTGCCGACTATTGCATCGTGATGTTCAGCGACCTTACTCGCAAAGTTACAATGCAGAACCTATACCACGATGGCGGATTCTCAAGCATGGGCATGAGCTACAGGGCTATGAACCAATATGAAAAAAGCTTGAACGAAAACGAGTTCCTCAATCCTGATGGAAGCGTTATTTACGGATAACAACAAGCCACGAGGTTTAACATTTAATAACAAACTAAAAGGATGTGCAATTTTAACAATGTACATCCTTTTCTTTTTTCAATAATTATTTTTGATGTCTATTATAAAAGAACTATTTTTATAGTGGTTTTACGTCTACAAACATATCCTAAAATTGAAGTTTAAGGCATTAAATAAAGTTTTCACAATTCTTTTACAAATTATCGGGTGGCTTGTCGTGGATGCCATCCTGCTTCCCGTCTTGCTATACATTCCGTTCATTCAAGAATTTGTAAAAGACATTGCAGTGTCTCAGGCCTCCAAGTCTACCGGGTGGAACATTACGGTTGACAAGATTCTGCTACAATTCCCGTTGGACTTGAGCGTGCAAAATGTGGCCGTAGTTGAGAATAACGACACTATAATCGCAGCCGACAACCTCACAGTCGGCGTGAAACTCGCGCCACTGTTCAATGGCGAGGTTGTTATTGACAAAGTAGAGCTCGACAACGCCAAGTATGGCATGACGAGCACAGACTCTTCGATGTCGCTTGTTGCCGACATTGGCAATCTGGACATTGATGGCATAAGTCTCGACCTGGCCAAAAGCGAAATACAACTCCATTCGGCATTATTAAATGGCTGCAATGTCAACCTGCTCCTCGACAATGAGAAAGCTCAGCCCACGCCGCCCGACACGGCGACAGCCGGTGGCTGGAACATAATAGTTGACAAAATCAAGATTGAGGACCTCACCTACGAAATGTCAATGATGCCGGTTATCGACAGCCTGCGGGCAACAGTCGGCTCAGCCTTGCTGGCCGACGGCATCGTCAACACGTCGACCCAGAAGATAACTGCAGGCCTGCTTGCAGTCGACAAGCTCGAAGGGACATATCTCACACCATCAACACAGTACATTGCATCACATCCTGCCATCATCGACACCACCGTCGTCGAGGAGCAGGAAAGCTTGCCATGGGAAATAAGGTGCGACAGCGTGAGACTCACCAATTCTTCAGGCCTGTATGCCATGCGCGACGCCCTGCCGGCCGACGGCCTTGACATGGCGTTCCTGCAAGCATCCCATATAAACTTGTCGATAGACAATTTCTATAACTGCGGTACCGACATCACAGTCCCCATTACCCGTTTCACTGCCGAGGAACGCTCCGGATTGAAAATCGTGCAAGGCCACGGCACATTTGCCATGGACAGCATGGGAATGGACTTGACCGACTTCAACATTGCCACCGTGCTGTCAGAAATAAACATAGGCGGACACATCGACAATTCTTTCTTCGAAAATTCTCCCGATGGAAACATATCACTCGACCTAAAAGCAAAAGTAGGGTTAAACGAAGTGAGCCGCATAATGCCTGCCTACTCGCAACTCATCTCCATGATTCCGCGACACTGGCCTCTGGAAGCGAATGTCAAGGTTGACGGGTCGGCAGCAAAAATTAACATAGAGCAGCTTTCGCTCAACCTGCCTCGGTATGCCTCAGTGGCTGTTTCGGGTCATGTGACAAGCCCCATGCTCCCCGACAAGTTAGGATTAAACATGAATGTTGACGGCGACCTTAAAAACATAAATTTCATTAAGCCGACAATTCTGGAAGCCGAGCAAGACAGCACAATCAACTTTCCGCCGCTGAAATTGAACGGCAACATTAAGATGCAAGGAGAAAATATTGCCGGCAACATGTATCTTGCTTTACCTTCGGGCGACCTTGCACTCGACGCTTCATGGCAAGGCCGAACAACCGACTATGATATCACCGTCGAGGCCGACTCATTGCCTTTAAATGCCGTCTTGCCTTACAGCGGATTCAAGATGTTGTGTGCCAATGCAATGGTCAAAGGGCACGGATTTGACATCTATTCTCCGGAAACATCGATTAATGCCCGCGTCTCAGTCGACATTTTTGAATATTACAATACTGTCTACCACGACATGAAAGTTGACGCATCGCTCCATGAATCAAATTTCAACCTCGGCATATATTCGGGAACCGAAGCATGTAAACTTCTCCTTGATGCCAAAGGGACAATAGCCGAAGACGTGTATGCCGTAACCATGTCGGCAGGACTAGAAAATATCGACCTCATGAAGCTCGGCATGTCCGAGACTCCTTCCAACGGCCATGCAGGAATCGACATCGACGGCCGAGTGGACTTGGCAAAAGGGATATACAGCGGAATCGTAAACATCAAAGACTTTGCATGGACTCTCGACGAGAATTATTATTACGCCGATGACATGAAAGTCTCATTGTCGTGCGACACCGCACAGGTAACCGGCAACATTGGCAGCGGAGACATGACTGTCGCTTTCGAGTCGCCATGCAACATCGATACCCTGCTTTCCCGCTTCACGGAAAGCGGAAACATCATAATGGCTCAAATCGACAAAATGGTGATTGATGCCGACACGTTGCGCAATGTACTTCCCCCATTTGATCTCGACATAAAAATAGGCAAGCGCAACATTGCGGCTCAATTCATCGAGAACTCTGGCATGACTTTCAACGACATGGCTTTCTGCATCAAGAAAGATTCCACTTTCAGCATGACCGGCAACGTCGACAAAGCCGCCATCGGTGGCATAACCATCGACACATTGAACATGTATGCAACCGAGCGAAACCGCCGTATCAATTACATGATACATGCCGCAAACCGCAATCTCGATAAAGCTCCTACCGACATCGCTTCAATCAACCTGCTTGGACTCGCTGCCGGCAACCGCATGACATTCCTGCTGCAACAAAAGAACTTCAAGGACAGCGTGGGCATGCAACTCGGACTTGATGCAACAATGGACACTTCCAATGTAGTGCTAAAACTGTTCCCCGAAAATCCGATAATCGGTTACAAAAAATGGATTATCAACAAAGACAATCTCGTTGCATTCAATTATCGCAACAAGCATTTTGATGCCAACTTGCAACTGCGCCGCGATTCCAGTCTCATATCATTGACTACCCAACATGATGAACAGAATTTAAGTGCCGACAGCAACTCGGTTCAAGAAGATATTGTGCTCGACATCTCAAATGTCGAAATTGGCGAATGGATAACATTCTCCCCTTTTGCGCCACCAATCCAAGGAGAACTCGGAGCTGAGTTGAAAGTAAAATACAACGGCGACAACATCTGGGGAAATGGCACATTTACTCTCGATAATTTCAGTTTCGACAAAAAACGTGTAGGTGATTTTGCATTAAAAACGCTCTTGGAACTCGACCCTGCCACAGGCGGCACAAAACTTATGGCCAACTTGTCGGTAGATGAACATAAGGCCATGCGTCTCTATGGAGCACTCAACGACACTACATCGCAGAGTCCTTATAACCTGTGGCTCGAAATAGACAAATTCCCGTTGAAGATAGCCAACCCGTTCATGCCGCCAAGCATGTTGTCGACCTACGGGTTCCTGAACGGCAAAATGTCAGTGACACAAGTTGATGAACAACTCACGCTCAACGGCTTTGTGCAATGCGATTCGACATATATCGGCGTTCCGATGTTCAGCACCAATATAAACCTGCCCCAATCGCAGATTCCGGTCAAGTCAAGTGTCATCACATTTAATGACTACCGCATAAAGATGCTCAATGAGAATCCTTTGATAATAAACGGCACGGTAGATCTCTCCAATTTGGCCGATGCCGGTATCGACATGAACATCAATGGCAGAAACGTACAATTCGTAAACAGCAACCAGACCAAAAAAGCCGAACTATTTGGCCGTGGTTATGCCAACATCGATGCTTCAATGAAAGGATCTATGAACAACCTGTCGGTAGACGCAACAGTGTCGATACTCTCAGGTACAAACATAACATATGTGATGCAAACCGATGTCAACACGCTTGCCTCGCAACAAAAGAACGATGAGATGGTGACATTCGTGCAATTCAACGACTCGACCACCTATGTGAAAGCCGATTCGACAGGAACAACCACACAAAGCAACATGGACCTTACTGCCCGACTCAACATCCAACAAGGCTCTAAGGTAAACGTGTTCTTGTCGAACAATGGCAACGACCGTGCCGAAATCGAAGGCAGCGGCACCTTGTCTTTTGCCCTCAACCAGCTTGGAGACATGTCATTGACAGGAAAATACACTATAGACAACGGCTTTGTACGATATAGCCCGCCTCTCATCTCCCAATTGCTGTTCAACATATCAAGCGGAAGCTTCATTCAGTTCAATGGCGACATCATGAATCCGGTCTTGAACCTTAACGCAGTCCAGACGATAAAAGCCAACGTCACTCAATCAGGACAAGACTCGCGTCTCGTGGACTTCCTCGTCTCACTGTCGGTGACAAACACGCTCGAAAACATGAATGTGAAATTTGACTTGTCGACCACAAGCGATGTAACCGTGCAGAACGAATTGCAATCGATGTCCGAAACGCAACGCTCCAACCAGGCCATGAACCTGCTTCTATACAACACCTACACGGGACCAAGCACATCGGCTTCGAGCAATCTTGCAGGCAATCCTCTATACTCGTTCTTGCAATCCAAACTCAATTCATGGGCCGCAAGCACAATAAAAGGCGTTGACCTGTCTTTCGGAATAGACCAGTATGACCAGACTGTCGACGGCGTCACTTCATCGACAATGCGATACAGCTACCAAGTGTCGAAGTCTCTGTTTGACGACCGTTTCAAGATTGTCGTCGGCGGAAATTACAGTCCCAACGTGACAGCCGAAGATGAAATTGCTCAGAACTTGTTCAACGACGTGTCGCTCGAATACATGTTGACCAAAAACGGAAGCATGTACCTGCGATTGTTCAACCACACCGGTTTTGAAAGCATTCTTGAGGGAGAAGTGACGCAAACAGGTATCGGTTTCGTGTTCAGGCGCAAATTATCATCGCTAAAGAACATTTTCCGCTTCAAGTGGCCGAGCCGTGACAATGACGATAAACAAGATTCCACAGCAATAGCCCCGCAGCCGGCATTGTTGCAAAAAAACGATTCAATTAAAACTGATGTAAAATGAATTTACGCATTCACCAAATATTGGCATTCATCACAACCGCCGCAATCGTCATTGCGACTGCCGGATGTTCCACGACAAGCAGGCTCGAGGATGGAGAAGTGCTGTACACAGGTGTAAAGAAAATCACCTACAATGCGCCCGAAGGTGAAGAGGTGGTGGGCAGCGTAAAGGATCAAATCTTCTCTACAATCAACGTGAAACCAAACAACAGCCTGTATTCTCCATACATTCGCCACCCGTTCCCTTTGGGATTATGGGTTTACAACCACTGGGACAACACGGCCAAGTCGGGATTCAAGCATTGGATATATGAAAAACTCGTGGCTCAGCCTGTGCTTATATCCGACGTGAAGCCCGACCTGCGTATCGAGATGATCAACTCGACACTTGAGAACAACGGCTACTTCGGCTCCTCGGCATCCTACCAGTTGCTATATGACAAGGATAATCCAAAGAAAGCTCGCATAAACTACACAATCAACCTTACGACACCTCGGACATTAGGAAAAATATTCTACACAGGAGGGAAATCTTCTATCGAACAATTCATTGACTCGCTGGCTCGTAAAGACAATTACCTGCAAATAGGCCAACGCTATTGCACCGACTCGCTCGAAGCCGTGAGAATAGAGATTACCAACAGGCTGCGCAACCGTGGCTACTACTATTTCCGCCCCGACTACATCGAATACATGGCCGACAGCACGATGATTCCCGGGAAAGTGGCTGTAAAAATAAGCCTTGCCGACAATATTCCATCTACAGCCAAAGTGAAGTACTATATCCGCAACGTGGAAACGACCGTGAAAGATTTCCACCTGCACGGTGTCCCCGACACTCTCACCACTCGCAACGGAATTGTCATCAAATACATGCCGATTAAGTTGCAAGACGGGCTGATTCCTTCATGCCTCACATTGAGAAAAGGACGCATATTCTCGGTGCGCAACATGGATCGCACCCAAGATAACTTGTCGCGACTCGGCATTTTCAGCTCGGTTTCTATAAATACTCCACCGATTGATTCCATAAAAGGCGATTCCATCGATGTAAAAATAGAATGTATCCTTGACATGCCGCTTGAAGCAAAATTTGAAATACAGGCATCGTCAAAGTCCAATAGTTACCTCGGGCCGGCTGCCGTGTTCGGACTGACACACAAAAACGTGTTTGGTGGAGGTGAACAACTCACAAGTCAGCTCAACGGCTCATACGAATGGCAAACAGGACGTAATGCAGGAAACAATCTAAACAGCTATGAAGTGGGATTGAATTTCACTTTGGCTTTTCCTCGTCTCATCGCACCTCGTTTCATCGACCGAAGCCGACGTTACATAAACTGGACAAAAGTCAATCTGTCGGCCGACCTGCTCAACCGACCGCACTATTTCAAAATGGTGCAATTTTCCACCGGCTTTGAATGGGAATGGCACGCCAACCGTAATTCGGCAAGCAATTTCACCCCGTTCAAACTCTCATATACAAAGTTGCTGAGCCACACCGTAGAATTTGACTCCATAATCTCGCAAAACAAAGCAGTAGAAAACAGTTTCAGCGACCAGTTCATACCCATGATGAGCTATACATATACCTACGACCGCACAATAAACGGAAACAACAAAATAAACTTCACTTTCACCGTATCCGAAGCAGGGAACATATTCTCAGGAATATGGCATCTCGCAGGCTCTCGCGGCGGAGAAGGAACCAAGGAACTGTTTGGAACGCCATTCTCGCAATTTGTCAAGGCTCAGGCTCAGGCAATTTATTCCCACCAATTCTACCCCGGGCATTGGCTTGTGACTCGTGCTTTCATTGGTGCCGAACATGCTTATGGCAACTCGTTTGAAGTACCATATGCCGAACAATTTTACATAGGCGGTGCTAATTCCATCCGTGCATTTGCCGTCCGTTCAATAGGCCCGGGAAGTTATCATTCCGACGGAACCGCCAACGGATTCTACGATCAAACGGGTACTTTCAAGCTCGAACTTAATGCTGAATATCGGTTCCCGCTGTTCGGATACTTGCAAGGAGCCGTATTCCTCGACATGGGCAATGTGTGGCTTCTGCAAGAAGACGAGCAGAGGCCGGGCGCACAACTCACGGCAGCCAATTTCCTCGATGATATCGCCGTAGGAACGGGACTTGGACTGCGATTCGACATGGACGTGCTGGTACTGAGAGCCGATCTTGGAATTGGCATCCATGCCCCATACGACACCGGCAAGACTGGTTACTACAACATGACTTCGTTTAAAGACAGTCTCACGTTCCACTTGGCAATAGGCTATCCGTTCTAAACGACAGGACTTGAATTTTTTAGTATTCTTCAAATAATGCACAATTAACAACTATTAATCTGAAATTTCGCATGGAAAGAAAATTTTTTACTGCACTGCTGGTGGCGGCCGCAAGCACGGCGGCAATGAATGCCTCGGTGGTCATCGATGAGAAGACCTACGAAGTGGACACGATTTCCTATCGAAGCGTAGGCCCGGGAATCACCTATGGACAATACCGCCTCGATGAATTTCCGCTCAACGTCTACATCGTCCACATGGACTTGAACAACCAGTACAACCGCGTGGAAACCACGCAAGCCAACGACCTGCTCGGCACCCAAGAGCGGCTCGTCGATGCCTACAACCGCCACAAGAACGAGGGGAAAAAACCTATTGTGGCTTGCAATGGCAACTTCTGGGTGGTGTCGGGACAGGAGCCGTGGTCATCATTCATGCTCGGGACTCCGTTTGGCGGCGTGGTGTATAACGACACTGTGATGGTCAACACCAGCGTCACTTCCGACACATGGAACGGAGGACCGCAAAGAACCGGAAGCGCGGCCATCGACAAGGACAAAATGCTATGGCTCGGGCGCAAGCTCTGGAGCGGAACGGTGGCAAGCTCTCGATTTGACGCTCCTGTCCCATTAGCCCAAATCAACAAGCGATGCCTTGACAACGAAGTGGCATTGTTCACCAAGCACTACGGGTGCGACCGATCGATAAACAGCGCGGCAGGCAGCCACTATGTATTCATGAACATGAAAGCCGGCAGCCACTGGGGCGTAAACTCCGACATGACTTTCATCGTGCAGGAAGTGAAACTCGATGAGCAAAATCCTCAGATACTCGGCAACAGTTACGATATATGCCTCACTTGCCTCGGTGATGCCAACAAAACGCAGATTGCAAAGTTGCAACCCGGCGATGAAGTCGTTATAAACCAAGGTTGGGAAACACTCGATGGGACATCGACAAAACCTCTCATCGAAAACTTGGTTGAAGGCAACGCCGTAGTGATGCTCGACGGAGAATTGACCGAACGTAACTACGACGAAACCTACAATTCACAAGTTTATTCACGCTGCGCCTACGGGGCAAGCGCCGACCAAAAACACCTCTACATGATCGTAATCGACAAGTCGACAAGTGAAATCGGCGTGTCGGCAGGATGCTCGACTTCGCAAATGTGCCAAATCCTCAAAGGCATATATCCCGACGTATGGAACGTGGTAAACTTCGATGCAGGAGGTTCGGCTCAAATGCTTGTAGACGGAGAAGTAGTGAACAAGACAACCGAGTCTTATCCGCGTGCCGTGGCAACCGGCTGGATGCTATACTCTACTGCCCCGGGAAATGACTCTCAAATAGCAAGCATAGCATTCGACATGCCTCACATTGAAGTGCCGGTAATGACATCGTTCTCACCTCGCATCCTCGGATACAACCAATATGGCGAACTCGTTGACGAAGATGTACAAGGCGTAACGCTTTCTTGCGACAACAACGTGGGACACACTGACGGCGACCGGTTCATAGCCGGGACATCTCCATCCATAGGCGTGCTTACAGCCGAATATAACGGAGCAACAGTGTCTACAGCCGTAACGACCGTGAATGCCGGCATGTCGATTCGCATAAAACCCGAAATCCTTATCGACGGCACTCGCGAATACCCCATTGAAGTTTCAACAACAGTAAATCGTGATACTTTCCAATATGATGCCTCCTATCTCGAATGGGCTAACTCCGATGAAACTGTGGCAAGTCTGCAAAACGGAATTCTGAAAGGTCTTAAAAACGGGACAACCGAAATTTCATGCCGTGCCGGCGAATACACCGACAATGCAACCGTCAGGGTCGAAATCGCGCAACAACCGCGCATCGACTTGGAATGGGCCGGATGGGAATTGCAAGGCAGCAGCGGGGCAAAGAACATGACGCTATCCGAAGATGGTATCTTGTCGCTCGATTTCTCAGGCGGCCGTGGTCCGTACATTTCCATGACAAAAGATACTCGCTTCTACAGCCTGCCCGACCGCATTTTCTTTGAATTCACATCTACGATTCCTCTCAACGACATCCGCTTAAACTTGAGGAGCAATGCCATGAGCAACACCAATTACATATCGTTTGACAACGACGGTGCCGGATATGAAGCGGCCACACGCTATAAAATTGAACTGCCCATCGACACCCTTGGCGACCCGGCCGACTTGATTATATATCCGATTCGACTAAACGAAATCAGGTTCACCCCACGGGCAAGCGGATACACTTCGGGTGCCAATTCGATTACATTCCACGGCCTGTATGGCGAATATGACAACTTCAGCGGCATTTCTGCAATCAAGGCGGCCGGCTCATTTGCAGTATACCCCAATCCCGTCGGCAACAATGGCAGTTTCTCCGTTTCCACAGGCATGGAAGGCAGCGCGACAATAAAAATCTTTAATCAAGCCGGTATGCTCGTGTTCACCTCCGAAACCCAAATGCAAAATGGCTGTGCCGTGATAAGCGACACAGGCCTGCAACCGGGACTATACTTGATTCAGGTAGTACAAGATGGCTGCAGCATGGTATCAAAGATAATATTCAAGTAACAACTTGATTGAGTACATAAAAATGGCGTGTTCCCGATGATGGGAACACGCCATTTTCTTTCACGCGACTTATGTGTCACTGCTATCTCAATATGAATTTCTTTGTTAATGTGATTCCATCTTGTGCCACCATTACGATATATACTCCTGTCGGTAGAAACGATGAATCAAAGCTATATTCTCCACTTTCATTGAAATTCCACTTTCCTGAATGGATTTTCAATCCTGTAACCGAATATACGCTCACATCGGCAGTTCCGCTGAATGCACCGCAGTTCACCCTGACAACATTTGCCTCGGCTATGACATCTACACCGTCAGCTGCATTCTCCAACACATCTTCAACGCCCGAACCCAACGGATATTTTGCAACAAGATTGCCGAAAGCCACATGCTTGTCGGTACCCGTATTGAAATAGACGTTCAAATCATCGAGCATGATGGGGAATTGCGGTACATCGAATGCTGTACCGTCCTCATTGGCAAAGTCGATTCGATATGTCTCAACACCGGCTTCGGCAGTAATCTCATTTACATAGCGCGTTCCGAGGTTGTCATGGAACGAAATCGAAAACCGGTCTATTGCCCCCGAAGTATTGTCAACGGGCAATTCTACTGCATCAGGAATGCCATACAAAGTCTTTTGCCAGCTCAACGTCATG
The DNA here is from genome assembly GCA_905207705.1 of uncultured Prevotellaceae bacterium. Lineage (GTDB taxonomy): Bacteria > Bacteroidota > Bacteroidia > Bacteroidales > Muribaculaceae > Avimuribaculum. The sequence continues at coordinate 3,171 of CAJLMA010000008.1, read as the reverse complement.
CGGCGCAAGCGTCCGCTGACGCTTTCTATATCAAATGCCGAACCGCTCTCCCATTCGGCAGGCATATCGGTCGAATAAGAGATTCCCGACACTCCTGACAGCGACAAACCGTCATCTTCAAGCATCTTTGAGAAATCATAACACTCGATGTCGCCCGTTCCTATCTCTACTTTGACATTGATCGACAATGATATGTCTCCGTAATTGCCTATAACCTCGGTTTCCCCGTTGCTCAATCCGGTCAAGATGCCATCCGCGACATTTGCCACGGTAGGATTGCCCACGCTCCATTCAAACGCGCTCGGGTCAAGCTCCTGCACCAATCCGGCAGCCGACAAGCCCTCAACAGGAATCACATATTTGCGCGAAGAATCAATCAGCAGGTTAGTATATTTGGCGCTTATGCTTTCCACAGGCACAAGTGTTATTTGCATCTCGCCAGTCTTGCCATCCTTCTCGGCAATGATTTTCCCCACACCGCTGCTATCGGACGAATGGAACACGCCATCGGCATCAACATAGCCCAGTGTAGCCGGTTCGACGGTGAAATTACACCCCTGCACGTTCTCTTCTACCACATCGCCATATTGGTTGTAAGAAATCACTGACAACGGTGCTGCCGATATTATAGATGACTCCATCGAAGGCTTGTTGAAAGAAAGATGCGTAACATTCTTGTCTTCGGGAGCGAGCGATACGGCAATCATGGCATCCTCCACAGGACGCACCGAGCCTCGTCCCGGCAAATTCTGCATTTTTTCATTTATTGCTATGGCCGCCGAGCCGCCGCTGTCGAAGTTTACAATGTCCCAAGCTCCGTGGGCAAGCATCCAGTTGACCATGTCGACACACGAGATAGCCTTGCTTTGTGTCGACATTTCATTGAGGCACACATACAGTTTCGTCTTGTCCTGTGATAATCCGGCCATGACGTGCGACGATTCCTCATTCTCACGCCCGTTTTCAAAGTTGTTGTACTCTCCTTCATGCAACACTCCGTCATGAGCCATGCTCGGATAGCCGTGGAACGCATTCAAGATGTTCTCGGGAGCAATGCCCCACCACGGTTGCGACATGCGCTGGTGTACCTTTATCTCATCGCCCACGCTTATATGCCCGTCAAGCGAATTCAACTTGGAGTTGCGCAAGAATATCACACACTCGGTGTCTGACGTCTGCATCGGAGAATCGGAAATTTCAAGCACCTCGCATGGGATGTCGTCGCCATTCACGACCCACGACTGCAACGCCTTCACTTTTATATATCGTCCGGCTTCGGTCAATTGCAAGCCGTTTAATGTGTTAAAAAACACGCAGTCTCCTTCTACACCTGTGGCTGCAGAATTATACCTGTCAATTGTCACCTCAGTCCCGTCGGCGGCAATCACTTTCGTGTCAAGCACAGGATAAAATATTTCGGCTTTCTTATCCGACGTTATGGCAAGCAGCGAACGCCCGTCGAGCTTCCATGTCAACTGCCCTTCCGATATGTTTACCCCTATGCACACACCCATGTCGTAGTTGAAAAAGTCATGGTTCCATGCTATTTTCACCTCATGCCCAGGTCGGGAATTTTCCTTATAATGCGTTTCAATATCCCAACGGTTCACATCGGGCACCATGTGGTTGCTCTGCACCTGCTCTATCTTGTTGTATTCATTGGTAAGGTCGATGGTGCAATACCATATAAGCAATGGCATATCGGGATACAATATCTTGGTGTATTCCATTCCCGGACCGACGTTGTAACATGCAATCGTGTCGGCCGGTCCCCAATCGGGGGCAACTGCCGCGGCAGGCAACGCAATGCTCGCCGCTATCAGCATACTTGCAAATTTTTTCATATCTTGTTTCTTTTGAAAAACAGAGGGTGCAGTCGTGCACCCCCATGTGTCATGATTGTTACTTAACGACTACTTTCTGTATCTTGGTCAAGTTGCCTTCAAGCACGGCCTTCAAGATATAAACGCCGCTGCCGGGAGCTTGTATCGTCGTCGCATTGCCTGAATAGGCTACCTTCAACCCTGCCGTGTCGTATAGCTCAAGGCTCTCCACTCCGGCCGTAGAACCTACTACCGATATCTCGTCGCCGTTGACCGCTACCTTAACTTCGTCGGCTGCAGGTATCGCGCATACTCCGCCGACCGACACTGCATTGTAGACCGCCTCGATGCCCGGTATGTCTATCGTGTATTTGGTACCAGATGTCGATGTCCCCATCTTCAGGTTGATGTAACCCAGCTTGATCGGGTAGCTCGCCATGTCGGCACTGTCGGTCCACTCCTTCGTGGCAACCTCTATCACGTTCTCGGCGTTCGGGGTCAGAGTTATCTCGGGCGTGTAGTTGACGTTGTTGTTCAACCCGTCATACAGCGACAGAACCATCGAGCTTACAGGAGCATCATGAGGATTGATGCGTATCCTTATCGCGTCGGGCAAGCTCCACACCTGTGCAGTCTTAGTCAAGCGGATGTACGGGCTGCGTCCGCTCGCTCCCGTGTAGCTGATCTTCATCCCGTTCTCAAGAGGCTCCACTGTGCGGTCGGTGCCGCCAACTTGCGCTATAGTCCATGTCGACAGGTCCATCTCCGGGTCGATCGCCATGACATGCGCCGTAGGCTTCTGAACAAGAACTTTCAGCTCGTCGCTGAACTCGCCCATAACGCATTCAACTATCGCCTCCCCGTCTGCAATTCCTTTCAGCACGCCTGTCTCGGCATCGATGTCCACGATGCTGCCGTCATTGGTGCTCCATGTGAACGATGCAGGGTCGAGGATCACCGGCTGTTCGCGGTACTCGTTGGCCGACTCAACTTCCACCGGGTAGCTGCGGAACGTGTCGTTAACCACAGAGTCGAGGCGCATGCTCATCCCAATGCCTTCCATTACGGTCACTGGTATGCTGGCCGTAAGCCCGTTGTAGGTCGCAGTCAACGCGTGAGAGCCGCTGCCGTTGGCTACAAATGTCACGCCGTCTTCCTTGACATAGCCCAGTGCCTCGTCGCAGCTCAGCGTGAACCCTTCAACGTCGGTGTCTACCAAAACGCCATATTGGTTGTAGCCATAGATTACAGGCTTGTACTCGCCGTGGCACGGGAAGTCCTTCAATCCCCAGTCGGCAAACGATATCTTGGCTATCTCGTTGTCGGTAGGCGCGGAGCTTACTACAAA
>CAJLMA010000007.1 GCA_905207705.1 uncultured Prevotellaceae bacterium | reverse complement strand
ATAATAATAAAAACTTTAATAGTAATAATGAAAAGAGTTTTTTATCTCTATTTTTTCTTTTCCTGAACTGTATATTTTTACATACATTTCTGCCGTTACTTCGTTGGTAACGGCACTTTTGAGTATATTGTTAATTATCAGCAGTTTATGCAACAAGAACATTGTTTAGGTACCTGAATGACGGGTAATCGAGAGGTAAACAGACTGGTCCAAATTGAACCTATCGGACAAATTGGGGAACATGACATTTTAACATTTCTGCGACAATCGCGCACTTTGCCTCACAGTCCTTGCCTGGCTGCCACGACACGGCCTTAACTCGCTGCCTGTTATTTCCCATGATATTATTTCCGATTGAATCCCGATTTGCTTAAATTTGCATTTATAATTTCTTTATTGATGGAACAATACATCGTATCTGCCCGAAAATACCGTCCCACCACGTTTAAAAGCGTCGTAGGTCAACAAGCGTTAACCCACACCTTGAAGTCGGCAATCGACTCAGGACACTTGGCCCATGCCTACCTGTTTTGCGGTCCGAGAGGAGTTGGAAAGACTTCATGCGCACGAATATTTGCCAAAACAATCAACTGTCTCCACCCCACCGACGAAGGTGAAGCGTGCAACGAGTGTGAATCGTGTGTGGCATTCAACGAGCAACGATCGCTGAATATCGTCGAACTCGATGCCGCGTCAAACAACTCGGTCGACGACATACGCAACCTCATAGAGCAGGTCAGGATACCGCCTCAAATCGGCAAGTACCGCGTATTCATCATCGACGAGGTGCACATGCTGTCGACGGCAGCCTTCAATGCATTCCTGAAGACTCTCGAAGAACCTCCGGCTCATGCGATATTCATCCTCGCCACCACCGAAAAGCACAAAATAATACCTACGATATTATCGAGATGCCAGATATATGACTTCTCGCGTATAACAATAGCCGACATTGCCGGGCAATTAAAATATATTGCTTCAAACGAAGGAATAAGCGCAGAGCCGGCCGCATTGAACGTAATCGCGCAAAAGGCCGACGGCGCGATGCGCGACGCATTGTCGATATTCGACCAAGTAGCGGCATCATCGGGCGGAAACATAACATACGCGTCAACCATCGAAAACCTCAACGTACTCGACCACGACTATTACTTCAGGCTGATGGAGACATTCCGCACCGGCAATGTGCCCGAAGCACTGTTGATATACAAAGAGATACGCGACAAGGGGTTTGATTCGCTGTTTTTTATAAACGGCCTTGCAAAGCACATACGCGACATGATGGTAGCATCGACTCCGCAAACTCACAAACTGCTCGACATGGGAGAAGAGGTTGCCACCAGATTCATCAAGGAATCGGTAAAATTCCATCCCAAGTTCTATTATCTTGCGATGGACCTGTGCAACACTTGCGACCTCAGCTACCGAACGGCTGCCAACAAACAATTCCTTGTGGAGTTGACCCTCATAAAAATATGCAGGTTGCTCGAGCCAAAGTCGCCAACTCCGGGACCGTCGACAGGCGGAAACGACAGCAGCCCCAACAGCCAAGCACCCAAGGCAACTGCTACACAACCGCAGCAAGCGTCGCCTACGACAAGACCGACAGCTCAAACAGCAACGGCTCCTATTGCAAGCAACCTGCCGGCACAGCCTGCCGGCAATGCGCCCATGATGCAACAGCAGCCCGTCTCATCGCATTTTTCCACTGAGCCGAGCGTTACCTACTCCCAACGCGCCAAACCCGTCCAGACCGCTCCAAATGCCGGGAACATGCCTCCGAGGATCCTCATCAACAACATCGATGCAGCAAAATCGTCAGTAGACCCAAACTCCGCCGTGAACACTACTTCGCAAACAAGCACTACCTCACACCGGAAAGAATCATTTACCGACGAACAAATGCTGGAAGCATGGAACGATTACATAGCCACACACCCTCGCGAACAGGTGATAATAAACACCATGCGCACCGCCTTGCCCCGCAAGGTCAACGAAACGCTCTATGAAATATATGTCGACAACATAGGACAAGTAGAATTCTTAAAGACGCGGCTGACCGAAATCATATCATTCCTGCGCGAAAAACTTGCCAATGACATGGTAGCACTTGACATAAAAGTAAAAGAATCGGGACCTGCGCCCAAATACTGGTCTCCGCGTGAAATAGCCGAAGACCTCGCAAAACGTAACCCCGACGTAAAGCGTCTCATAATAGAACTCGGGCTCGGTCTTGCCTGACAAACAGTTCTGACTGCACCAAAATTCAACCAAAAAAACAGCCTCAATCATAATTGTCAAGAGCAAGCCTCAATTCATTGACAACGGCTGCCTTCAACTCGGGAGGAGAAATCACCTGCACCTGCGAACCTAATGAAAGTATTTCCTGCACAAAATCATAGGTGACAAACAACTTATAGTGAAACAGTGAATAAGTGTCGTGCACTTCTTCGCGTTGTGAATGATGCAAAGGCAACGCCCGCAAGTATTTTGCCTGATTGCTCGTTGACTTCAACACAATCTCCTTAGGCACCCCTTTGCTCTGCATTATGCCGAAACAATTCTTGAAATAATCGGCAGCGCTGAATCCTTCGGGCACAGTAAACTTGTCTTGCCTGATAATCAAGTCACTCATTCGGTCAAGTGAATAAGTCTTTATTGCCTCATCCTTGACATTATACCCTATCACATACCACAATTGCTTGAAAATGCGCACGAAATATGGTTCAACCACGACATCATGCTTGACATTGATACGATTATACGCCTTATAGGAAAAACAAATACGGCACGACTCTTTCATAGCCTGTATGACCACCGGCAGATTGCCTCTCGCGCTTGGCACATCCTCAAGGACAATGCGGTCGGACACATCCCGGGAATCAGACAACATACCGCTCATCGAGGCAGCGTCAAGGAGCCAGTTGCGCAACTTCTCATCCTGCTCGCTGCCCGACGAATCAATATAATATTCAAATGTCGACGGGTCGCATTCAACAGCTACGTTGAATGTTTCGGCAATCCCCTGCCTGTAATTGTAGAACGTTCGTCGCGCCATTGGCATGCCGTCACCGAGCGACGACTTAATCCACAGCCGGTTAAGCTCTTCGCGCGTTATGCGGCCATAACGTTGAATAGTGTCGATAATCCAAATATACTTATTTATCAAACCCTTTGCCATAATCCACGCTTAAAGAGGAATCCACACGCTCGCATAGGAAGGAAAATCATGCTTCTATTTTCTTCCCTGTCGACAGCAAAAGCAATCCGACAAAAGTAACTGCGGCGTTCAACAGGAGCAGTTCAAAACTCATTACATATCCGAAATAATCGAACAATGCTCCTTGCACGAAATAGCAAATCACCGGCGCGGCAATGCACACATAAGGCACAAAACGGTCCCTGACCTTGTTTTTCACCGCAAGTCCGAATGTAAACAAGCCCAAAATAGGCCCGTAAGTATAACTCGCCAATGTATAAACGGCGCTTATGGCATCGCTGTTGCTTATTATGTAAAACACGATTATGACGATACCCATGCACACCGACATGCCAAGATGCACAAATTTGCGAGTGTGAGTCAATTTGCGCTCATCATGCTTTACGTTGGCCTTCAATATATCGACGGTAAACGACGTCGTCAACGAGGTCAATGCCGAACCGGCAGCCGAATATGCAGCCGAAATCAATCCCAAAATAAACAATATGCCAACGATTATAGGCATGGACTTATCGGCAGCCACGAGACCGAACAATTCATCGGTCTTCTCGGGTATTTCAAGTCCCGGAGTATTCTGTACATAAATAACGAGCAACGTGCCGAGAATCAAGAACAACGCGATAACAAAAAATTGCGAGATACCGCTGACTATCATGTTTTTCTGCGACTCCTTTGAATTCTTGCAAGCGAGATTGCGTTGCATCATGTCCTGATCAAGTCCCGAAGTGGCAATCACCATGAAAATACCGGCAAGGAACTGCTTCCAAAAATACTCTCCCGACTTGGGGTCGTCGAAATAAAACATCCTCGACGTTTCATCCGAAGCAACAGCCGAAACCATAGTCAAAAAGTCGTACCCAAGCCCCCGGGCTATGAACACTATACATAAAACGACCGACATGACAAGGCAGAACGATTTCAATGTGTCGGTCCAAATGACGGTCTTCACGCCACCCTGCTTGGTGTACAACCATATCAACGCAATGGTTACTATGACATTGAACACAAACGGGATGCCGAGCGGCTCGAAAACCAGACTTTGCAACACGACACAGACCACAAAGAACCTCACAGCCGCACCAAGCATCTTGGAAACAAAGAAAAACCATGCACCGCTCTTATAGGTCATCGCGCCAAAACGCTGTTCGAGATACCCGTAAATGGAAATAAGATTCTTTTTATAGAACAGAGGCACAAGCACAAAAGCAATGGCAATATACCCTATTATGAATCCAAGCACCATTTGCAAGTAGCTATACCCCTTGGCGACCACCATGCCGGGAACCGAAATGAACGTAACCCCCGATATGGCAGCCCCCATCGTTGCAAAAGCCACTATGTACCACGGGGCTTGCCGGCTACCGGTAAAAAAGCTTGCATTGTCGCTATTGCGGCCTGCCACATAAGAAACGAGAAAAAGCAATATGAAATAGCCAACTATCGTGGCAAGAACTACTACAGGTGTCATATAGATGATTTATATTCCTAATGTTAATATCCACTTACTCGGCATACAAAAGGTACTTGCGCCTTTGCTGCTTGAAATTCTCCACATCGTCGCTCCATGTCGCTTTTATCTCGGCGGCACTCTTGCCATCTTCAATCATCTTGCGCACGTTGCCGTCACCTATCAGCTTCTCAAAAAATGAAGTAAAGAACTTATCGCCAATGCCGACCTTGTTGTAGGCATCTATCACATACTCGAGATTGATACCGGCGGCTATTACTTCCTCGGGCTCAAGTCCCGATAAGTCGCGACCGTAGCACTTTTGGTCGAGCAATGGAGGGTTCTTTGCCCCCGGCACGCTGCGTGGAGTGAACGAGAAATCACAACCCTTCATGTCGGGATGTCCGTAAATTTCAAACGGCTTGTCGGTTCCACGGCCAAGACTTGCAACGGTACCCTCAAAATAGCAAGTGGACGGATAAAGGTAAATGGACAACATCGACTTCAAGTTGGGCGATGGAGCTACGGGCAGCTCATAACGGCTCTGATGCGTGTATCCCTTGCATTTCACCACTTTCAAACGGTCGCCGAGATGCTTTCCGCCTTCAAGCCAACCTTCACCGTCGGCCATTAAGGCAAGCTCGCCAAGAGTCATGCCATGCACCACAGGAATAGGCAACCACCCAACGCCCGACTTGTATTTCATGTCGAGTATCGGCCCGTCGACATACATTCCATTGGGATTTGGACGGTCAAGCACGAGAAATTCCTTGTCATACTTGACAGCGGCATCCATGAGATGAACCATCGTAATGTAATATGTATAATACCTCAATCCTACATCTTGAATATCGACAACTATGACATCAAACTTTTCCATTGTCGCTGCCGCAGGCATCTTAGTATTTCCTTCGTAAAGAGACGCTATTGGTATTCCCGTCTTGCTGTCGACACTGCTCGACACTTTCTCGCCGGCATCGGCATTTCCGCGAAAACCATGTTCGGGAGAGAAAATTGTAGTGACATCTATCCCATTTTCAAGCATCAAGTCGAGAGTGTGCTTGTCGCCCACCATGCCCGTATGGTTACTAAGCAATGCCACACGCTTCCCTTCAAGCATTGACGCGTATTCGCTCACGCTTGCCGCTCCCGGCTGTATTTCCTGCGCGACAACAGTAGCCGTCCACAAAATCATGGACAGCAACATAAAAATTCCAAGAAAGTTTTTTCTCATTTCTTACAAATGATGTTCTTTAGATTAAATAATTGTGTATTGTTTTAAAGCAGAACCGTTTATCCATATCAGCCGTTTTAAGGAAGATAATAAGATTATTCATGGTTTCAACCTTATCTTGTATTTTCACAAAATTACATTTTTTATTTGTTCTTGCAAACACACATCAGTTTTTCGTGACTTTTTCGATGAAATAATGCAAAAAAAGTTTGTGCCGAACCTTGCAGCGGTTCAGCCTATGTCATACAAAGAATCCCCATGCCTAACGGCACAATCAGAACTTGTCGAAACACAATGGCAACAAAGCCTTGATGCCATCCTCTATGATGTAAATGTAATCCTTTCCGCACAGGATTATCTCAATAGGCCTGCCCCCAAGAGTTTCATATTCCAATATAGCTTGACGACACGCACCGCACGGAGCAGCCGGAACCTCCACAAAATCCCCATCGTGCCATGCGGCAACTGCAAGTTTATCAAACCGTTCTCCAGGGAAACGCGACGAGGCGTAAAATATGGTCGTGCGCTCGGCACAAGTTCCCGACGGGAATGCGACATTCTCTTGATTGGATCCAGTGATTATCTCTCCATTGCCAAGCAACAGCGCAGCACCTACATGGAACTTGCTATAAGGAGCATACGAATGTTTCGTCGCCTCCTTTGCAAGGTCTACCAACTTTTTGCGCACGTCGGTTAACTCATTATACGAGTAAACTCTTATCTTTGTACTTAAAATTTTTTCTTCCATGGCCGTTTCTTGTTTATGCAAATATAACAAACTTTTTCCGACATCCATCATGTCGAAGGTCCTTATCCTTGCAGTGGCATTACTACTTGCCGGGCAAGCAGCATCGGCCAAAGATAAAACATCCCTATCTGCTACATATCTTGAATACATCGACACCTACAAGAAAATAGCCATCAGACACCAGCAGGAATACGGAATACCGGCAAGCATCACGCTCGCGCAGGGATTGCTTGAGAGCCGGGCTGGCCGAAGCAGGCTCGCCACGCAGGGAAACAACCACTTTGGCATAAAATGCCACAAGAACCTGTGGGACGGCGACGTGATATATGCCGATGACGACCGTCGCCATGAATGCTTCAGGAAATATGGCTCGGCCGAAGAATCATTTGAAGACCATGCAAGGTTCTTGAAAAAGAAACGCTATGCGCCATTGTTCAAGCTCAAAGTAACAGATTACAAGAAGTGGGCTAAGACATTGCGCGAATGCGGATACGCAACCGACAAGCGTTATGCCGACAAATTAATCGAGTTGATAGAAACCTACGAACTTTACAAATTCGACACAGGACAACCCATAATAGCCACGCCCAAGCACCTTGAGGGAGACGAGTCGCTCGAACACTCGATCGACAGCGACATTTTCAACGAAATAACTTCGACACACGACATTGTAAAACGTAACGGACTGTACTGCGTCATAGCCAAAAAAGGTGACACATACGCAGTGATTGCCGAAGAATTCAGCATCAGAAGACGCAAACTATTGTCGTTCAACGACCTCGGCTGGAAAGAACGCAATGTGCAATTGCAGCATGGAAACATTGTCTACCTTGAGGAAAAGCAAGAAAAGGCTGCACCGGATGCTCCTGCCGTCTATACAACACAAACAGGCGACAACTCCTACGCCATCTCACAACAATTCGGAATAAAACTGAAATCACTGTGCGAAATAAATAATCTTTCGACCAAAGATTCAAAACGCTCCATAAAAAAAGGCATAAAAATAAGACTCAGATAACACGCCGGTGCATCATGGTTCGGCACACCGTGACCAATTTTGTTGTAAAAGTCACGCTTATAGACAATAAATCGAGAAATGTGTTTATTTCCGCTCCATCCCGGGCGGGGAATAATCTGTGTTAAACATGATTCCCTGCCCCTGCTTGTTGCTTCCATAAAACATTTCTCGCAACCGATTTTTTTTACTTGAATTTTATGCGAGACAATAAACCTAAAACTTATAATTTCACCTTAAAAATACAATGCATGTAATTTTGGCGCAAAAATATCTTTTTGAAATGATATATGCAATATCTAATGGCAAAAATGTATATTTTTTAGCGTTTCACAGTCATTATTTACATAAATATATGTTACATGCGACGCCCCGGCGGTGGCCCCATTGGCCCTCTTCTCGCCCCACGGTTCATTCCAGGGCCGCGTCCGTCATAATTTACATCGCGCGGAGCATCCCCGTTGTTTCCGTTTCCAAATGTCGCAAAACGATAGGTAAACGTGAACATCACATAGCGGGTCAAGGAATTAAATTCGCTATCCTCTATATAACTTGCATTAATAGTACGGCTTATGTTCTGTCGCTGGTGCAATAAATCATACACCTTGGCCGTGATTGTAGCAGCTTTGCCTTTCAAGAACTGATAGGACACTGCCGCATTCCACAGCCACTGATTAGTGTCGTATCCGGCACTATAACCTTGAGTTCCACTAAATGTAAGGTCACTGTTCAACACCACCCCGAACGGAGTATAATAAGCGGCATTAAACATTCCCCCATAACTGTGAATCATCCTGTCGGCATCCGACTGAACCGTATTGTGAGTCGTCTGCAAGTTGTAATTAGGACGCAATTCAAGTTCTACCATATCGGTCATGAACCTTATGCCGGGCGACAGATTCATCGAGAATGAACCACTGCGGTTAAACTGGCTGTTATTGTAACCCACAGTATTGGAATAACGGAACGAAGCCATCGAAGTAAAATACCAGCTTTTGTTCCTCAACGGGAAGTTTATCATCCCCATCAAGTTTCCATTCCACACACCGTTTACGTTGGCATAAGTAGTCACTTGTCCACCTGTCTGAGAATCATAATCGGTCGTAGAAATAATGCTGTTATTGGAAAATTGGAAATTGGCCATCGCCATTATGCTACGTTGCTTCTCCTGGTCGAAATCGTTGAAACGCAAATTAATCCTTTGCGTGAATGTAGGCTTCAAGTCCGGATTACCCACAACAATGCGCAACGGGTTGGACACATCGGCCACAGGTTGCAATTGTGACAAGGACGGTTCGGACGTTCGAGCCCTGTAATCAAATGACAACGAGCGCATCTTGCTCATCTTTAATCGTATGCGTGCGTATGGGGCTACGTTCCACACCCATCTTGTGGGAATATTCCTGTCGGGATTTATCAAGTCTTCGCTACGGGACATTGACGAGTTGACCATGAACCCGGCATCGAGATTGTAATTATCACGCACTTGTTTGAACCCTACCTGCAATGACTGATTGAAGAAGTTATTCCTAAATCTATTGCTTTGCTCCTCGTTAAGCTCTGGTTGCAATTCGCTTTCCACTATGTCGCGTAAAATAAAGGGATTGGACAACACATCTTTGCCATATTCACGGGCAATGACAGCCTTGAACGCCGGATCGGAAAGCATTGACGACAGCGTACCGGTCGTTCCGTCATTTCCGTTCACGAGGTCATATACATATTTGTCAGCGTTATTAAACTTATATTGCCCGGTATAAGCAAATGTCAAGAAGCGCGCATTCTTCACATCACCCAGCGGTTCGGTCCATGACAACCGGCCCCTCACGCTGTTGCTCCATTGATGACTGTCATATATTTGATTTATATCTTCATCTTCACCATCCACAAGATAATAAGTATTGTCGGTATTAGTGCGTCCATCTTCCGAAACATCGCTGAACTGATATTGCACATTCACGCTGTAACTGCGACCCGGATGGCTCTTAAACTTATGATTATAAACCAATGTACCATTGAATTCATAACTTTGTCCACTGTTTATGGCCGAGTTAAGACTTCGATTGACCAACGTGCGTGCAGCATCACCCGCCATAGTTGCCGAACTGTCGCTTTTTTCCGAATCATTGAAATTAAACGAGAAACGTGGCCTGAACTCAAACGTCGAGAATGAATCCACATTCCACCTTATCCTGAAATTTCCCGAAACATTATGCCCCCTGTCGCGAGAATTACTGTAAGAATCATAATACGAAGTAGAGTCAGTAAAAAGATATTGCCTGTTGCTGCTCGTCTCACTCTCACGGTCACTATGTGAATAAAAAACATTTCCTCCCACTCTCAGTTTTTCCTCATTGCCCACATTGAAGTTCAAGCCAAGCGATTGCGACGTGCTGATGCCGTTGCCACCACCGAATCGAGTGAAACGCGAGCCGCCCCTGTCGGTAAATCCCATTTCATTGGTATTATTGGCTCCTCCAAGTATTGTAAACTGGTTGTTATCCCTAAACATGTTTACCATGAAATTGCCAGTGTAACGGTTGTCGGTTCCATATCCGCCTGTGAAATTTCCAAACCAACCGCGTTTCATGCCTTTTTTCACGGTAAGGTTTATCACCGTCTCGTCCTCACCGTCATCCACGCCTGTCAACCTTGCGAGATCGCTCTTACGGTCAATCACTTGCAACTTGTCGACTATATTCACCGGGATATTCTTTGTAGCTACCTTGGGGTCGTCGACAAAAAACTCTTCACCATCAATCAATATTTTACTGATGTCCTTGCCGTTGGCCGTGACCTTGCCTTCACTGTCCACTTCCACGCCGGGCAGCCTCTTCAACAAGTCTTCGACCACGGCATTTGGTTGTGTCTTATAGGAATCGGCATTATACTCGATTGTGTCCTCTTTCACGGTTATTTCAGTCTTTACGCCCACCACGGTTGTTTCACTCAAAAGGATGCTGTTTTCACGCATCACGTCCGTGCCAAGGTCCACATTCTTATTTTTTACCTCAAAGTTACGGTACACTGATTCATACCCCAGATAGGTATAATTTATTATATACTTGCCGCTGGCAAGCCCGGCAATAGAATACCTGCCATCCTCGCCGGTAGATGTCCCATCGACAAATGTACTGTCTTTATTATCTTTTAACAATCTCACCGAAGCTCCGGCAAGCGGTTGTTGCGGCTCGCCGGCAACCAACAACCCTTTGACGGTTGCACCAAACACCGACACGGCAACCATCACGAAAATAATACATACGGCCAATATGCGTTTCATCAGCTACGCTTTTTAAATTTCATAAAAAACTTCGGCATCGAAATGCTCTAACGGTCAAATCGATGCGCAAATTCAGTTTTTAGATGCAAAAATAGCGTCAAAGTTTAATTGTTTCTATCTTTGCAAAACAAAAGAATTCACCACATCCATTTTTACCTTAATGAAAGAATTTTTAAAGATTTTACAACGATTTGTACCTCCCTACAAGAGGTGCCTGTTTTTGAATATATTTTTCAACATCCTGTCAGCAATTCTCACCCTGTTCTCTTTTGCATTGATAATCCCTATACTTGAAATGCTCTTCCGCATCAATATAGGCACCTACCAGTTCATGGAATGGGGTTCGGCCGACTTGAAAGATGTGGTAATCAACAATTTCTACTTCTATGTCCAGGAGATGATTGGAGAATACGGACAATCGCTGACACTGGCCGCGCTGGCAATCCTGCTTGTGTTCATGACTTCGCTGAAAACAGGCACGGCCTATCTGAGCGCATTTTACAGCGTGTCAATAAGGACAGGTATCGTGCGCGACATACGCAACATGATTTACAACAAAATATTGTCGCTACCGATGGCATTCTTCTCAAACGAGCGCAAAGGCGACGTGATGGCACGCATGAGCGGCGACGTCACTGAGGTGGAAAATTCAATCATGGCGTCTATTGACATGATGTTCAAGAATCCAGTGATGATTATATTTTGCCTTGCAACGATGATCATAGTGAGCTGGCAACTCACCGTGTTCGTGCTCATCCTGCTGCCTGCCGCCGGTTACATAATGGGCAAGGTGGGGAAACGATTGAAACGGTCATCACTCGAAGGACAGACGCAATGGGGAGTATTGCTATCCAACATAGAAGAAACCATAGGCGGACTAAGAATCGTCAAGGCTTTCAACGCCGAACACAAGGTGAAAGCACGCTTCATGCGCGAGAATGAAAAATTCGTCACCATCTCCAAGCACATGAACCGCCGATATGAATTGGCCCACCCTATGAGCGAATTCCTTGGCACGGCGACAATAGCGATAGTACTTTGGTTTGGCGGCACACTCATCCTGTCGGGCAACAGCTCGATAAGCGCGGCATCATTCATATATTACATGGTCATTTTCTACTCCATCATAAACCCGGCCAAAGACTTGTCTAAAGCCATGTATTCGATACAACGCGGACTTGCTTCGATGGAACGTGTCGACAAAATCCTAAAAGCCGAAAATCCCATAAAAGACCCGGACAAACCGAAGGCATTGCCGTCAAAACGTCCATCTATACGATACAACAACGTAAGTTTCAAATACACCAACGACTGGGTAATAAAAGATGTGACGCTCGACATCCCGTTTGGCCACACAGTGGCTCTCGTCGGGCAATCAGGCTCCGGGAAATCGACCATGGCCGACCTGCTTCCAAGATTTTATGACGTTAACAGTGGCTCGATTACCATCGACGGCATCGACATACGCGACATGAAAGTCTACGACCTGCGTTCCATGATGGGCAATGTGAACCAAGAAGCAATCTTGTTTAACGATTCGTTCTACAACAACATCACTTTCGGAGTGGAATCGGCCACGCATGAACAAGTGGTAGAAGCGGCCAAGATAGCCAACGCATACGATTTCATCATGGCATCGGAAAACGGATTTGATACTAACATAGGAGACCGAGGCTGCCGATTGTCGGGCGGACAACGCCAACGCATAAGCATCGCCCGGGCAATATTGAAAAATCCGTCAATACTCATTCTCGACGAAGCCACTTCGGCTCTCGACACAGAAAGTGAACGCTCGGTGCAAGAGGCTCTCGACAGGCTCATGAAGAACCGCACGACCCTCGTCATCGCCCACCGCCTCTCAACAATCAGGAATGCCGACATGATATGCGTCATGCACGAAGGCTGCATCGTCGAACGCGGCACACACGATGAATTGATGGAACTGAACGGATACTACAAGAAACTGGTAGACATGCAAAAATTCTAATTGACAAATGACAAACATCGCTATATTCGCATCGGGCAAAGGCACAAATGCCGAAAATATAACACGATATTTCATGAACAGCGACACGGTGAATGTCGCGGCGCTTTTCACCGGCAACCCTAAAGCCGGCGTATTGGCCAAAATGGAGCATTACGGCGTGCCGTGCTACATTTTTTCACGCGAGCAATGGAATGACCCTACCGACATCGTAAACGAGCTGCACAGGCTCGATATACGATTAATCGTGCTTGCAGGATTCATGAGCATGGTACACACACCTATCATAGAGGCCGTGAACGGAAACATAATAAACATACACCCGTCGCTCCTGCCTAAATTCGGAGGCAAAGGAATGTGGGGCATGAACGTGCATAGGGCCGTGATTGAAGCAGGAGAGACCGAAAGCGGCATAACAATACACTATGTCACAGACGAAATTGACGGCGGAACAATCCTGTGCCAGCGTCGATGCAAGGTACTGCCCGGCGACACGCCCGAATCTCTCGCCTTGCGTGTGCACGAGCTCGAATATGAAGCATTCCCTGCCGTGATAGGGCAACTGGCCGCAAAATTATAGGCGGCGTGCCAATTCAGAACTGGAAGTAGATGAACGGCTGTATCTCGCTGCTCTTCATCTGTATGGCAAGATATATCACAGCCACGATAATTACCAGATAACATGCACATGGCACCTTAACCATGGCTCGCTTGGCTGCAGTTTCCCACTTGTCGGGCAAAAAGTGAAGGACAAATCCTATGCCCATCAACACAAACACTTCCCAATACCCTGTCACGAGTTGCGAGAACAACTCGGCATGGAACGAAGTGAATATCTGGCCAATCATGGCCATTGAATTATCAAAGTCTACATTGCGGAAAAATATCCAGCAGAAACACACGAAATGGAATGTCAGCAACACGCACAATGCCTGAACCAGACGACCATGCTTCTGCCCTACCTTCTGGCAGGTAATGGCCATCCAAATTTTGTGAAATGCAAGAGCCACTCCATGCAACAGCCCCCACACCACAAAATTCCATGACGCACCGTGCCACAAGCCGCCAAGAAACATTGTTATGATAAGATTGACATACTGGCGAATCTTCCCCTTGCGGTTGCCGCCAAGCGATATATACAAATAATCCTTCAACCAGCTTGACAACGAGATATGCCAGCGTCTCCAAAATTCGGTTATCGAAGCCGACTTGTAAGGGCTGTCGAAGTTTATATTGAAATGGAACCCGAGCAACAACGCTATGCCTATCGCCATGTCACTGTACCCCGAGAAGTCGCAATATATCTGCAACGCATAGCCATACAGGCCGAACAAGTTTTCCAATCCGGAATATAACGACGGGTTCTCAAACACGCGCTCCACAAAATTCACGCTTATGTAATCGGAGATGACTACCTTCTTGAACAAGCCGCACACTATGAAATATATGCCTGTGCCGAGCATCTCGCGTGTGACAAGCACAGGTTTCCTTATTTGCGGAATGAAATCCTTGGCCCTGACAATAGGCCCGGCCACGAGTTGAGGGAAGAAAGACACGAAAAACGCATAATCCATGAGTTTGTCGAGCGGCTCAATCTTGCGTCTGTAAACATCTATCGTATAGCTCAACGACTGGAACGTGAAGAACGAAATCCCGACAGGCAAGAATATATCAAACGGATCAAAATCGCTGCCGACCAAATCGCTCCATATGCCGGCAAAAAAATTGGTGTATTTGAAGTAGCACAACAGACCGAGATTTATAACCAGACTGAGCGTGACAAGCCACTTTCGCCCCGACAGACTATCGGTCTTGCCAATGAACCGTGCAATATAATAATCGCTCACTGTAACGGTGGCAAGCAGGAAGAAAAATATGCCGCTGCTTTTGTAATAGAAATAATAAGAGAACAGGATTACGAACAAAATCCTTGCATTGTCTTTCTTTTCAAGCAATGTATATATCACCATGAATCCGGCAAAAAGCCACAGAAAAAATCCGCTGCTGAATATCATAGGCGCGTCGGGATTATACACAAATTGCTCTCCCAACCTTTCCATTATACCTTTAAGCATATCGTTGTCCATATCTGCGATTCGTACTTTCAAAAAATCCAATTATTGCCCGATTCCGTGGCTTTCTTCACCTCTTACCAAAGCGTCAAAGAAGTATCCTGCCAGTTTTTTACCTCCGGCAAAGTTTATATGCGTATAGTCGAGATTGGCTTGCTTGGCTTCAACCATCTTCTCGATGCTGCCTTCGCCGCCCATTCCTTCAAACATGTTCCAAAACGCCACACCGCTCTCGGCAGCCAGCAAGCGTTGGAATTTTACCATTGCAATGACTCCGCGCATGGTGCGCAGCTCCCCGCCACGACGTTCTTCCCTGTCGCCTACGCTCACCACAAGGATGCCGCTGCCGGGACATGTGCGTTTTATCTTTTCTATTACTTTACACATGCGTTGCTTGTAACCTGTATAATCTACCATGTCGGGAGAAACAGCATTCAAGCCAAACATCAGCACGATGAGGTCGTAATGCCTCAAACGGTCATATTCCATCAAGTTATCATCGCTTATTGCGCCGAGATGCATGCCGCTCGTGCCGCGCATCGAGTAATTGTCGAGCACTATGCCGCGACTGCAATCCATCGTAACTCCATAGAATGTGTATTGGCTGCCGGCATTGCCGACGTTCCATCTCACTCGCCCTATGCGGCCCGAGACCGTCAACTTCTGCATCTCGTCGCCTGCTACCACGTCAAACTCATGCCGCTCCTTGCCATTGACTATGGCCGACACCTTGCAATCGGCAAAGCTCTTGAAATAAATCGACGACTCGTCGCAACTGTCAAGCAGGGTGTAATATTTTTTTTGTCCGCGCAACTCAACGGTGGCTGCGCTGTCGGGCACAAAATAGCTCCCCGACAAAATTTCTTTACTGCGCTCAAAACCGGCAGTGTCGGTGACATTATGTGCTTTCCATCCCGAAAAACTATGACGCACGCTGCGACGGAATCCGTATATCTCTGAAGTAATTGGGACATACCCCACGCCACAGCCGCCATAGCGTTGCTGCAACATTGCGCGCAAATCGGCTGTAAGTATATCGCCTTCGATATAAGAATCGCCAAGCACTGCGATCCTCACAGTGCCTCCACCGGCTTTCATTCTGGTTATGGCATCATAATAAGGCTCCATGCCATGGCCGTCGCCCATGCTGAAATCTTCAATGTCGGCCAACCCCGGCTCCACGCTGTTGACAGGAGTATCATCTACCTCTTCCACGTCTGTACCCGCTTCGCTGCTCGTCAATTTTCTATCAACACCTCCGCCTGCCACAGGCATTTTACCGCTTTTCTCGGCAAGAATGGAATCAACTTTACTGTCGACCGACTCGACTATGGCCAAATCGTCACCATCTTCTTCTTTTCCCTTCAAGTCGCTCAAGATGTCAACCTTCTTGAACTTTATATCTCCTATCTCAGGTTGCGGAAGTTTATTCATGGCAAGCAGGGCTATTATCGTAAGCAATACGAGCCATAAAACAACATGAAGATAATTCTTTTTCATCGTTTGCAATTTGAAGCGGTAAAATTAATAATTCTTTTTATACCAAATGGCTTATTTCATCCACAATCTATGCTCAATCTTAAAAAAGTCACGGCACCACAACCCACCTGATGGGCGCTACTCCTATACAAGAAGTCTTTTTAACTTTATCGGTCTTTATCATGTGACTGATTATCATTACATTTGCAGTCTATTCTTTGAAAAAGATGATAATATGAAACATCCCTATTTCCTATTGCTGGCGTTATTAACCGCATTTTCTGCCGAAGCCGCAATTCCCGACGGATATTATAGCTCGCTTGATGGCTTGAAAGACGAATCGCTAAAAGACGAATTGCACGACATCATAAGTCCGCACACGAAACTCAGTTATAACAGTCTTTGGGACTACTATCCCGAAACCGATGCCTATCCTGAACGAGTAGACGGTCTATTGCTTGTGTGGGACATGTACTCCGACAACTGGAACGACCGCCAATACTTCTATTATGGCGGCACCAATGGGCTAAACAGAGAGCACTCGGTGCCTAAAAGCTGGTGGGGGCCATCGGACGAAGCCATAAACGGATATCTTGCAGGAACCGACATCATGCACATTTTTCCTTCGGACGGAGATGCCAACATGGCAAAATCCAACTATCCGCTCGGGGAAGTTGGACAAACCACGTTTGACAATGGTACGTCTAAAGTCGGTTATCCCGTAAACGGACAAGGTGGCGGAGCTTCAAGGGTGTTTGAACCCGACGACCAGTACAAAGGAGACTTTGCTCGGGTGTATTTCTACATGGTGACTTGCTACCAGCAATATGAATGGAGATACCAATATATGTTCAACAACACGTCATACCTCACGCTCAACCAATGGGCCTGCGACATGCTTCTCGACTGGTCAAGGAACGACCCTGTCGACCAAAAAGAGATTGACCGCAACGAAGAGGTATTCAACATCCAAGGCAACCGCAACCCGTTTGTCGACGATCCGGAACTTATCGAATATATCTGGGGTAATCGCAAGGGACAAACTTATTCGGCCGAGCATTATTCGGGAGAGCCTGTATTGATAAGCCCGACGACAGGAAGCCAATATAAATTTGAAGCAGCCGAGGGGTCTTCGCAACAACTTGACGTGATAGTGAGAGGTGAGAATATAGTGGGAAATCTGACAATCACCCTGTACGGCACCGATAAATCAATGTTCTCGGTATCGGCAACCAGCATACCGGCTTCCACCATAAACAGCGATGCAGGCTTCACATTGCGCATCACATACACGCCTAGTGCCATAGGCGAACACTCGGCAAACCTGCTTTTCTCGGATGGAGGACTGACAGGCAGCTTTGCAATCCCTCTTAGCGGTACGGCCTATCCCGTGCCTTCACTGTCGCAGTTGAAAGCTCTGCCGGCAACCAATATCGACGGGACAAGCTATCGTGCAGAATGGACTCCGGCATCTGAAACAATAGACTTTTATGTGGTGACGCGCACAATTTATGACGGGACTACGGCAAAAACGACCGAGCATATTGCCGAAGCCGAAGAACCGTTTATGGACTTCAACGACCTGCAAGCAGGAACCAAACATACCTATTCGGTTCAGTCTTCAAGACTCGGGTACTTGTCGGTTCCGTCAAATGTCATTACCGTTGATGCTTCGTCGGTAAGCGGAATAACCACCGACAAACCATTGGCAGTGGCAACCTACGACAACACTGAGATAAGATTTATTTGTGACGATGTACATACGGGATGCCGCATATTCGATTCTCGTGGCATGTTGGTGAGAAGCATTGACACAATTGAGCCGGGAATGACATTGACACTCCCCTATGGAGTTTATTTCGTGACAACAAACGAATGCTCCAAGCCTATAAAAATATTCGTGAAATAAAACACGCCCCATGCACAAAGCCGGAGAGATTCATACTTTCCGGCTTTTTCGTTATATTTGCCTGAACAAACCAATATTGCTCGTATTATGAAACATCTATTATTTTCAATCTTTGTGAGTGCGGCCAGCTTGTTAATGGCTCAAGATTGGGACGAAAGCCTGAACACGGCAAAAGATGTAATGACAATATCCGAAACCGAACGCGAGGTAATCTTTGAAATAAATAAATTACGCTCCGACCCACCACGGTATGCCCGTGAGGTGGTAAAACCCAGACTTGCAAAATTTCACTCTGACGGAATGGTATACACCAACTCCCAAGGCATCTACATACGGACATCCGAGGGAAAAGCTTCCGTCGTGGAGTGCATACAGGCTCTTGAATCAACGACACCAATGCAACCGCTTTACCACGACAGCCGGCTATATAATGCGGCAAGAAAACACGGCATAGACATGCGCGACAACAATTTCTTTGAGCACAACAGCAGCGATGGCACGCAATTTTATGAGCGACTGCAAAAATTCGGATTTAACGGGCATTGCGCCGAAAATCTGGCCGCAGGGAACGATGCGCCAGAAGAAATAGTCTTACAACTGATTATCGATGACGGAGTGCCTTCGCGCGGACACCGAACAAACTTGCTCACCCCCGACTTCAATATCGTAGGTGCCGCAGTGGTTGAACATCCGCAATGGAGACACTCATGCACAATGGATCTTGGCGAAGTGGACAAAACCGAAGAACCGTCAACTCCGGCTCCTGCATCCGGTACAGGAACATCAAAATAGCAGGCATCGTAACAACATAAAAGCAGCCGAATTCACACTCAAGAATACGGCTGCTTTTAATTTTTTAGCTCCTATCGGCCTTTAGATTTTATACTACCTAAAAGGCTTTCGTACCTTCGCCGGCGATGTCGACAAACAAGTTATTGGCAAGACTTGACGCACCAATCCTAAAATATTCGTTTGTCAACCAGTTTTCGCCAAGCACCTCTTTCACGATTGTATAATATTGCAAAGCCTCTTCAGTGGTACGGACACCTCCCGATACCTTGAATCCAATCATCCTTCCATGCTTATCGGCATATTCCTTGATACACTTGCACATCACATAAGCGGCCTCAAGCGTTGCTCCGGGATAGATTTTCCCCGTTGAAGTTTTTATGAAATCGGCACCTGAATACATCGACAAAATCGAAGCCTTCTTTATATTTTTGGCACTCTTCAATGCTCCTGTTTCAAGTATCACTTTCAACTTTGCATTACCGGCAGCTTCTTTTATCTCGGAAATTTCGTCACACATTTCCTCGTAAGAACCGTCAAAGAAATAACCAAGATTCAACACTATGTCTATTTCATCTGCACCATCACCGACGGCAAGAGCCGTCTCGGCACATTTTACTTCAAGATGAGCTTGCGACGAAGGGAAATTGGCCGAACAAACGGCAATGTTCACGTCGCTCACCTCAAGAGTCTGCCTCACCACACTGGCAAAATTTGAATAAACGCACACTGCCGCCACGTTCTCATATTGCGGATAATTTTCCTCAAAATTATTCACCTTCTGAACAAATTCAGCAACAGAGCGTTCAGAATCGGTGCTGTTGAGCGTTGTCAAGTCAATGCAATTGAACATGAACCTATACACATCCTCGTTTCTGTTTTCATCGAGGTGATCCGACAATATCTTATCCACAGCCGCCTTTACCTGCATGTCATCAGTAACGACCTTACTGTCGTTTATCGCTTGCAAATACTTGTTTGGGATTTGTTCTTCCATGATTATATGCTATATTTTAAAATTTTTATTTCAATTTTTCATTCTCCTTGTGTCTCGTGGCATCCCTTGAAGTTTTCTTCTTGAAACTATTTTCAAGAGCTTCGGTCAAGTTTACACCTGTTTGGTTTGCGATACAAATCAACACCCACAACACGTCGGCAAGTTCTTCAGGCAGATTATCGCCCGATTCTCCGGGTTTGAACGATTGTTCTCCGTATTTTCTCGCAATGACCCTTGCCAGCTCGCCAACTTCCTCGGTCAACACAGCCATATTGGTCAATTCATTGAAATATCTCACGCCATAAGTGCGAATCCATGCGTCGACACGCTCTTGTGCTTCATCGAGTGTCATATATTGCAAATTTAATCTTTTAATCTTGAATCTACAATGATTGTGACAGGTCCGTCATTCACCAGCTCGACTTGCATGTCGGCACCGAATACACCTTTCTTTACCGGCCTACCTACCAATTCTTCAACCTTCGAACAATAACGTTCATAAAGCGGAATCGCAAGGTCATGGCCTGCAGCGTGAATATAAGACGGGCGATTACCTTTCTTTGTGGACGCAGCCAACGTAAATTGGCTCACGGCCAGGATTTCTCCCGCGACTTCTATAACGCTTTTGTTCATAACGCCGTTTTCATCGTCAAAAATGCGCATATTCGCAGTCTTTTGGGCAAGCCAGTCAACATCGGTTTCAGTATCGCCATTCACGACTCCCACAAGCACCATCAGTCCTTTGCCAATCGAGCTATGCAGCTCTCCGGCAATCGACACCGACGAATGCGTCACACGTTGTATTACAATTTTCATTATTTTACGTTTTTTTTCGATTATCTCGTCTCTACGATTGCGCTTCGCAACCCATCATATACAATTTTTGCCTTGGCAGGACCTACTACTTCGGCAATTTCATCGATAGAAGCTTCCTTTACACGCTTCAAGCTCTTGAAATGCTTCAGCAGAGCATCGCGAGTCTTTTCTCCAACGCCTTTAATGTCGTCAAATGTTGAATGCAACTGCCCCTTGCTACGCCTATTGCGATGATGCGTTATGCCAAACCTATGGGCTTCATCACGCAAATGTTGCACCACCTTCAGCGACTCGCTGTTCTTGTCTATGTACAAAGGCACGCTGTCGCCTGGAAAATAGATTTCCTCAAGACGCTTGGCTATGCCTGCAAGAGCTATTTTCCCACGCAATCCCATCGCATCAAAAGCCTCCACGGCAGCACTGAGCTGGCCTTTGCCACCATCGACAATCACGAGCTGCGGCAACTCCTCGCCCTCCTCCATCAAGCGAGTGTAACGACGAGTCAGCACCTCCTTCATCGAAGCAAAGTCATCGGGGCCCACCACTGTCTTTATATTAAAATGGCGGTAGTCACGTTTTGAAGGCTTGGCATTCTTAAACACCACGCACGATGCAACAGGATTAGTCCCTTGAATATTTGAATTATCAAAGCATTCTATGTGTCGAGGCAATTCCTTCAATCGGAAATCTCGTTGCATTGTGGTCAAAGTCCGCATGACACGCTGCTCGGGATTAAGTTTCTCGGCAGTTTTCAACTTGTCGAGCTTATATTGCTTGGCATTTCGCAACGACATGTCGAGCAATTTCTTCTTATCCCCCTTCTGCGGTATTGTCACCTCCACGCCTTCAAACTCGACATCGGGAAGCACAGGCACTACAATTTCCCTTGCCTTTCTTTCAAATCGAGTCTGCGCCTCGTTTATAGCCATCGACAGAATCTCGGCTTCGGTTTCATCGAGCTCTTTCTTGTATTCAAAAGTCATGCTTTGCACTATCGAGCCGTTGCGCACATGCATGTAATTCACATAGTAGCAGTCGTCATCTCCTTCAATCGAATAGACATCGACATTGTGAATCTGCATGCTCACGATTACCGACTTAGACTTGTATTTTTCCACAAGAAGATATTTTTCTTTCACTTCTTGAGCCTCTTCAAAGCGCATTTCGGATGCGAGAGCGGTCATCTCATCCTTCAAGTAGTCGCACACCTGCTGAATGTTTCCACTCAATATCTGCCTTATTTCATCGAAGTATTTTCTATATAGTTCAACAGGAATCAAGCCTTCGCAACATCCTTTGCAATTCTTTATGTGATATTGCAGGCACACTTTGTATTTCTGCTTGGCTATTGCATCCTCAGTTATCGGCCATCGACACGTTCTTATTGGATACATCTCGCGCAACGTTTCAAGCACCGTCTTTGCCATCTGCACATTGGCATAAGGACCAAAGAACTTTCCTCCCTGCTTTGTCACGGTACGAGTAAGAAATACCCGTGGATATAGTTCATTTGTAACACATATCCACGGATAAGACTTGTCGTCCTTAAGCAGGACGTTGTATTTCGGCTTATATTCCTTTATAAGGCTGTTTTCAAGATGCAACGCATCCTCCTCGCTCCCGACAACTATATACTTGAGGTCGCAAATTTTCCTCACGAGCATATTGGTTCGGGCAACCGAGTGTACACGATTGAAATAGCTGCTGACGCGACGTTTCAGTTTTTTTGCCTTACCCACATAAATAACCGTGCCATCCTTGTCAAAATACATGTAGACACCCGGGCTCTCGGGCAACAGCTCGATTTTTTCTTTCAGATCTTCGCGCGTCATGCCCTAACCTCTCAATAAACAATAAGAGAACGCACATCAACGCCATCGGGGAAAACTTTGCGCCCGTTCAAGTCGCTAAGCTCGACGATGAAGTTCACATATATTTTTTTTGGATTCATCGATTTCACCAGTTCGTAAGCAGCGGCCATCGTTCCGCCGGTAGCAAGTAAATCATCATGCAAAACCACAACGTCATTTTCATCGATGGCATCCTTGTGAATCTCGATTACGTCAAATCCGTACTCCTTCTCGTAAGATTTCTGGATCGTGTCGGCCGGCAACTTTCCGGGTTTTCTCAAAGGCACAAATCCTGCATTCAATTCATGAGCCAGAATAGAACCACATATAAATCCACGAGCTTCAATGCCCACGACCTTAGTCACCCCAAGACCCGAATATATCTCTTTCAAGTCTTCGCTTATTATATGCAAAGCCTCGCCGTCCTTAAGCACGGTGGTAAGGTCTCTGAAAAGAATTCCCTTAACAGGAAAATCAGGCACATCTCGAATAATGCTCTTGATTTTGTCTAATTTTTCTTTTTCCATATATCAATGTCATTTTACATGTTCCACGTGAAACATTTTCTTCCTATCTACCTATCAACAAAAGGAGTATGTTTATGTCACTCGGAGAGATGCCAGGAATGCGCGAAGCCTGCGCTATCGTCTCCGGGTCTATTTTTTCAAGCTTTTGGCGAGCCTCGGTCGACAAAGACTTCAACTCGGCATATTTAAACTTTCCTTTCAATTTAATATTCTCAAGACGCTGAATCTTGTCGGCTATCACACGTTCCCTGTCGATATAGCCCTGATATTTTATCATGATCTCAGCAGCTTCTATAATCTCATCCCTTCGCTCCGGCTCCACCTTGTCAAGCTGGGCTGCAAGCGGAGCGACTATTCCGGCCAAAGTCTTTATGTCGAGCTGCGGACGCAGAATCAAGTCATGCAATTTCACGCCTTGTTTCAGAGGCGTCGTGCCCAATGCCTCAAGTTGGCCATTTATCAATGACGGCTTTATCGAGAAATTATGGGCAAAATCTATTATATTGTTCCTTTGGGCGCGTTTTGAAAGCATCAAGTCGTATCGCTCGCGAGTTGCCAAGCCTATTTCATAAGCTTTTTCCGTAAGCCTCATATCGGCATCATCCTGACGCAACAATATGCGATATTCCGCGCGAGAAGTAAACATGCGATATGGCTCATCTACACCTTTCGTGACAAGGTCATCGATAAGCACTCCTATATAGGCCTCGTCACGCCCGAGGACGAATGGAGACAGACCGTTTATCGACCTGTGCGCGTTAATGCCTGCCACAAGCCCCTGCCCTGCCGCTTCTTCATAGCCGGTGGTCCCGTTTACCTGTCCGGCAAAAAACAATCCTCTGACACGCTTTGTTTCCAGTGTGTGCAACAATTGCGTAGGATCGAAATAATCGTATTCTATGGCGTATCCGGGACGATAAATCTGCACATCTCTCAGCGCAGGAATCAACTGCAACGCCTTAAACTGGATATCCAACGGAAGAGACGAGGAAAATCCGTTAAGATAATACTCTTGGGAAGTTTCGCCCTCCGGCTCGAGGAATAGCTGGTGCTTGTCCTTGTCGGCAAAAGTAACTATCTTGGTCTCTATGCTCGGGCAATAGCGAGGGCCTATGCTTTGAATCTGTCCGTTATACAACGGTGAATCGGGCAATCCTTCACGCAACACGTCATGCACGGCTTGGTTTGTGTATATTATCCAGCATGGACGTTGCGTCAATTTCCTTTTCACACTGGGGAGGAAAGAGAATTTATGGAAATCATCTTCACCATCCTGCCTTTCGGCACAGTCAAAGTGTATTGAACGAGCATCTATCCTGACAGGCGTACCGGTTTTCATCCGTGCCGTTTCAAACCCCATCTCCTTCAACTGCTCGGTGATTCCGTAAGAAGCAGGCTCAGATATCCGGCCTCCATGTATCATTACACGACCGATGTGCATCAAGCCGTTTAGAAACGTTCCGGCAGTAAGGACAACAGCACGAGCCTTGAATGTCACGCCAAGGGATGTCTTGACTCCCGAAATAGCACCGTCGGTCACTTCTACTCCCGTCACGGTGTCTTGCCACATGAACAGACGCGGCGTGTTCTCAACAATCTTGCGCCATTCCTCGATGAATCGGGTACGATCGGCTTGGGAACGCGGGCTCCACATCGCAGGACCTTTCGAGCGGTTAAGCATCCTGAATTGTATCGAAGCCCTGTCGGTAACGATGCCCATCTGTCCGCCAAGTGCGTCAATTTCTCGAACAATCTGCCCTTTTGCAATGCCGCCAACAGCCGGATTGCAACTCATTTGTGCGATTTTGTTCATGTCCATAGTTATAAGCAACGTGCGCGAGCCGAGATTGGCCGCGGCACATGCAGCTTCACAACCTGCATGACCCGCCCCTACAACTATGACGTCATAATCAAACCTCATTTTTATATGTTATAATTACGTTATCTTGTGTTGAATTACTTTCTTGACTTAGGCGTGCTCATCGGCAAGAAGCCTCAATAATTCCCGCTGTAGAGCATTTCAAGGGCATCATTCTCATGCTGCTCCATTATCTCCCTTTCGCCTTCGCCCTTGTCGTTTATACCGAGCAAATGCAGCACGCCGTGTATCACCACACGGTTTAACTCATCTTCATATCGCTTGTCGAAAAGCTCTGCATTGCTGCGCACCGTGTCGAGCGAAATAAACATGTCGCCGCTTATACGCCTGTGCGTGGAATAATCAAAAGTTATTATATCGGTATAATAATCATGTTTCAGGAAATCTCGATTGACTTCTATTATCTTGTCGTCACTACAAAAAATGTATGTCAACGCGCCCACCGTTTTTCCAAACTTCCCGGCAACGGCGGTAATCCATTTTTCTATTGTCTTTCTATCCAAAGCAGGCATTTCCACCCCTTCGGCATCAAATATCAAACTTGCCATTCGACACTGTCTTTTCAAGCGCAAATATAGCGTTTTTTTAACAATATCAGTTCAAATGGCAAATACTAATTTCCTATTTGAAAAACAGATATGCAACAGCCACGGCAGAAATTGAACCCACGACATCGGCCAGCAAAGCATAAGGCACGGCATAGCGCGTCTTCTTAACACCAACGCTGCCAAAATACACGGCAAGGATATAAAACGTGGTATCGGTGCTTCCTTGCATGCAAGCCGCAACTTTCGATACGAAAGCATCAGCACCGTAAGTGTTCATCACATCGACCATCATTCCTCGGGAACCGCTTCCACTCAAAGGCTTCATCAAAGCCGTAGGCAACGCACCAACCCATTCCGAATCGAATCCCATGAACGAGACTGCCTGCGCGACAAGGTCGGTGAGTACAGTCATAGCACCTGACGCGCGGAACACTCCTATTGCAACAAGTATGGCGACCAAATACGGGATAATCATGACGGCTGTCTTGAATCCATCTTTTGCCCCGTCTATAAATGCGTCATACATGTTGACACGCTTTCTCAATCCGGCTATGATGAACCCTATGATTACCGAAAACAAGAGGAAATTAGCCGCAAAACTCGAATAATACTGTATTTGTTCTTCATCCAGCGTCGACAGAAACCACACAGCACCACCTATCACGAGCGTCATGCCGCCAAGCCATGAAATAATCACTTTGTCAAGCATATTTATCCTTTGCTTGATACACAATGCTATTATGCCTATCAACGTGGCTATAAAAGTAGCAATCAAGATTGGCATGAAAACATCGGTAGGATTGGCTGCGCCACATTGCGCCCTGTACATCATCACGCCTATCGGAATTATGCACAACCCCGATGCATTCAGCACGAGAAACATCAACATGGCATCAGTGGCCGTATCTTTCTTGTCGTTCAAGGATTGAAGTTCTTGCATGGCTTTCAGCCCGAGAGGAGTTGCGGCATTGTCAAGGCCAAGCATATTAGCCGACACGTTCATGAAGATTGAACCCATCGCCGGATGGTCTTTCGGGATGCCGGGAAACAAACGAACGAACAACGGACTTATCAATCTTCCGAAAACTTGGATGACGCCTCCTTGCTCGCCTATGCGCATCAGTCCCATCCATAATGACAATATTCCGGTCAATCCTATGGATATTTGAAAAGCCTGCGCCGCCGAGTCGAACGACGAATTCATTATCGTACTCCAAATTTCAAGATTTCCGTTAAATACCGTTTCCCCTAAAGCAACAACAAAAGCCAGAATGAAGAAAGCTATCCAAATATAATTCAATACCATGCAATGTCTCTCTTTAAATTGCACAAAAGTAATAAATATGCGAAAAACATATCATATAATTCACAACCTTTTGCATTTTGCCTACTTTTCATTTTTTCTTGTAATTGCCCACACTGCGAAATTTAGCACCAACTAACTGTATTACAATAAATTATATACAACTTAAAGCTTTGAGAATTGAATATTTGTAACATTTTCGTGGAACTGGTCACAAAATCACAAGGATTTCTACTTTACCGACATGAAAATTTACTACCTTTGAACCATGACACAAACCACACAACACAACACCGAACAATGGAAAACAGAACTGAAAAGTTTTGCCAATAACGATAAAATAAAAATTTTGTCCTCGTTTTTTAAAACCGGCAAAGGCGAATATGGCGAGGGGGACATTTTCATAGGTCTCAACGTCCCACTCAACCGCAAAGTATCAAAACAATATTTCGACCTGCCTCATGAGCAGATTGAGATATTGCTTACTGACCAGATTCATGAGTTCAGGCTTGCGGCACTGCTCGCACTCGTCGAAGCCTACAAAAAATGCAAAAGCGACACCGACAAGAAAAACTCAATAGTAGATTTTTATTTGTCACACACGGCCTACATCAATAATTGGGATTTGGTAGACCTGTCGGCACCATATATATTAGGAAACCACATCCTGCTCATAGGCGACGACTCAATAGCCTTGAATCTTGCCACATCTGCATCAATGTGGGAACAACGCATGGGCATCGTGTCTACAATGACGCTCATTCGCCACGGCAAGTTTGACACGACCATTGCCATAGTCGATTCCATGCTAAACCATAAAGAAGACCTGATACATAAAGCCTCGGGATGGATGCTTCGCGAAATAGGCAAAAAAGACTGCACAGTGCTTGAAACATATTTGCAGCAAAATGCACGTCTCATGCCTCGCACAATGTTGCGCTATGCCATAGAACGGTTCTCTCCAGAACAACGGGCATATTATCTCTCATTCGGGAAATGAGCCACCACTCCCCTACCCTGCCGGCTTGACATAGGCCAAAATTCCCTTCTCATGACAAAGCTCGAGAATCACTCTTTTACCATTCTTGATTTTATTACCATTTTATTATATTTTTGCCCATCCAAAACTTTAAATGCTAAACAACGTTGGCTGCATACAATAGAATAGTAATAAAAATAGGAAGCAATGTCCTGACTCGCCCCGATGGCTCGCTCGACATTACAAGGATGTCGGCTCTGAGCGACCAAATAGCCCATATCTATAAACAAGGCATAGAGGTCATCATGGTAACATCGGGAGCCGTGGCTTCGGGTCGCAGCGAGATGAAAGGCTCGCCAACATTGAAGAAACACCTTGATGCCGTGTCTTCGCGGCAACTCTTCTCAGCAGTGGGACAAGCAAAACTGATAAACCGATACTACGAATTGTTCAGAGAGCATGGCATAACATGCGGACAGGTATTGACCACAAAAGAAAATTTCTCGACACGGCACCAATATTTGAACCAGAAACATTGCATGGAAGTGATGCTCGAAAATGGCGTGATTCCGATCGTGAACGAAAACGACACTATATCTGTCACCGAGCTGATGTTTACCGACAACGACGAATTGTCGGGATTGCTGGCAGCCATGATGGATGCCGATGCCCTCATACTGCTGAGCAATGTCGACGGCGTATATGACGGAGATCCTGCCGATGCCAGCTCGCATGTCATACGCGACATAGACGTTGCAACCGACAACACTAATGTCGACTCGTTCATCCAAGAATCCAAATCATCTTTGGGTCGAGGAGGCATGATGTCCAAATATGCCACGGCGTGCAAAGTGGCCAACGAAGGCATTGCCGTCTTCATTGCAAACGGCAAGCGCGATGACATCCTGGTTCGTGTCACATCGTCCGACCGTTCAATCCCGTACACGCGATTTGCCCCATCGGCACATCCTGTATCGGGAATGAAAAAATGGATGGCGCACAGCAAAAGCTTTGCAAAAGGTGAAATTTATGTCAACCAAGGAGCCTACGACGCACTCATGTCGGCCAATAGGGCTTCGAGCTTGCTGCCTGTGGGCGTGACACGAGTGAAAGGAGAATTTGAAAAGGACGACTTGGTAAAAATAATCGCCCCCGACGGAAAACAATTTGCAATAGGGCGAGCCGGATGCGACAGCGACACTGCAACCGAGATGATAGGCAAGCAAGGTGAACGTCCGTTGATACATTATAATTATTTATATATAGAATAAAATGTCACAAGAGCTGAACGACATTCTCAAAGCTGCCCGTGAAGCATCGAGGCAGCTTAATTTAGCCACGGCAGAAGAAATTGACAACATGCTGATGCGGCTTGCCGACGAAACCGAGAAAAACGCCGACAAGATACTTGAAGCCAACAAAATAGACCTTTCCCGCATGGACAAGGCCAATCCAAAATATGACAGGCTTCTGCTTGACCTTTCAAGAATCAAGTCAATTGCCGACGGGATACGCAATGTCGTGTCCCTGCCGTCGCCACTCGGCCGCACTCTCGACGAATGGACTCGTCCCAACGGAATGCGCCTGCGCAAGGTCAGCGTGCCGTTCGGGGTCATAGGAATCATTTATGAAGCCCGTCCCAATGTCACACTCGACGTGTTTTCATTATGCGTGAAGAGCGGAAGCGCAGTGATTCTCAAAGGAGGCAGCGACGCACAATGCTCCAATCAAGCTATTGTCGACATAATCAAGCAAACACTGCAAGCGACAGCAATGCCGCTGCACTCAGTAGCCTTATTGCCCCCTTCACATGAAGCGACAGCCGAGATGCTTGAAGCCGCAGGATACATCGACTTGATAATACCTCGGGGCAGCAAAGGCCTTATCGACTTCGTAAGGACGCATTCGCGAGTCCCGGTCATAGAAACCGGAGCCGGAATATGCAATTGCTATTTCCATTCAAGCGGAGACTTAAAGAAAGGACGCGACATCGTATTCAATGCAAAGACTCGTCGCGTGAGCGTGTGCAACGCCCTCGACTCGCTCATCATCGATTCCTCTCGGCTCTCCGACCTCCCTGCACTCGTGGCTCCACTTGCCGACAAGAATGTGGAAATCCATGCCGACCCTCGCGCCCATGACGCGCTCGCCGGGAAATATCCTTTCCTGCATCATGCCACGCAAGAGGACTGGGGACATGAATACATGGATTACAAAATGTCGATAAAGACTGTCGACAATATCGGCGAAGCTCTTGAACACATTGCAACGTACTCTTCCAAACACAGCGAAAGCATAGTTGCCGAAGACAAGGATGCCTGCAATCGTTTCCTAAAAGAAGTGGATGCAGCATGTGTATACACCAATCTTCCCACATCATTTACCGACGGAGGCCAATTCGGATTTGGAGCTGAAATCGGCATTTCCACCCAAAAACTTCATGCAAGAGGACCTATGGGATTGCCAGAGATAACAACCTACAAATACTTGATAGAAGGTGACGGACAGATACGCAATTCTTGACGCTTTTCAAACAATTCCATCACGATACCACATCATGTCGATTCAACGCCAAGAATCGACATGATTTTTATATGCACTCTGCGAAAGCTACACAATGAAATCATTTAGTATATGTTTTTTGACAAAATGACAGCCAACTTCAGTATAATTACAAGAATTATACTAATATTAAGAAAATATGTTTATTTTTGCAACGTCAATTAAAGAAACGGCACATTTTTCGCTTGACAATAACCTCAAGGACTTTATAATTATCATATATTTATTTACACAAAAACGATTTTATGAAAAAATCACTACAAACAATCGGCTTAATCGCATTGCTTGCATGCATAGGATTATGCAGCCACACTGCCATGGCGCAAGAATGGACAGCCACAATTCCTTATGAGGAATCTTTTGACGATGCTACACACTTTGCCAATGGAGAAATAGGCGGAGTCCCAACCGGATGGCTGTCGACAGGAAGCGTTCCATTTGAAGTCGTAAACGGCCTTGAATGGGGATATACACCCCACTCGGGCGAGAACCTTCTTGTAGCAAGCATATCGATGAGCTCGGGCAGGAACGACATCACCTATACTCCGTTAATGGAAATGGAAGCAGGTGTCAACTACACCGTTTCATTCTACTTGCAAATGCAGCAAGGAAGCCGCACCCCGTCAATGAAATTTACCGTAGGACAAGGCCAGGCCGAAGATGCACAGGCTACAATCCTGTATGAGAAGAAAGATGCTGCCACAAGCCCGTGGGAGCTTGTACAGCTTTCATTCACGCCTGAAACCACAGGCCAATACTGCTTTGCCTTCTGGGCTTGCTCGGCATTGAGCAACGACGGCTTCATCATGATTGACGATTTCTCAATCACCGGCGGCTCGCAGGAAACTCCTGAATGGCTGCCTACGATACCCTACTACGAGACATTCGACGATGAAACCCATTACAGCGGCGACAACCTTCCCACAGGATGGCTGACAACAGGAGCCAACCCGTTCTTCACTGCCAATCTCACATATCTTGACGCAGTGTCTGGTACCTACTACATGATTACAACATCTTCACTCACTACAGGCCGTCAAGACATTGCATATTCTCCGCTGCTCGAAATGGAAGCTGGCAAGGAATACACATTGTCGTTCTATCTGTACATGCCGGGAGGAAACAACACTGCCAAATTCAAAGTTACCGTCGGACAAGACCAGTCATCGGATGTTCACACCACCGTACTTACCGAAATTTCCGACATGACCATATCTTCATGGCAACGCGTTGAGCTCACATTCATTCCAGAAACCACAGCAGAATACTGCTTCGGCTTCTGGGCTTGCTCTGAATACAGCGGCGACGGATACATCGCAATCGATGACTTCACATTGACTGCCGAAGGGATGGTATTGGCTCCGACAGGAAATATTTACCTGCCAAACCTCACCCAAGATGTATTTACCGGGATGCAAATGCTATTTGGCAACCAGCCTGTAAAGATGATTAACAACGTGGAAGGCGCAGAAACATACCAATGGAGCGTAACAGGAGACCAGGATGCCGAAATATCGGATCCGACTGCTGCCGAACCCGAAATAACATTCCCTGCAACAGGTGTTTATGAAATAATTCTCGAAGCTACAAATGAGGGTGGAACATCCAAGTTCCAATTGAGTTTTGCTCCGGAAGTTATTCCTACTGATGGCGTGAGCGACATTACGCCTATCCAAACTGCAAACGACGTACTCGACCGCATTTACCAGCAAAATGACCTGCCTGCTTATCGTGAAGACGGTTCAATCCAAGACTATGACACTCACGAAGTGTACTACGACTATGCCGTAGGTGTCAACCACTACTACCGCAGCATTGCCGAACGTGTGGAAATACCTGCCGATGTGAAACTGAAGATTTCTTCCATCACATACAACGTACTTGAATATGGCATCTTCATCTTCGACAATGAGAACCTTGAACAAGGCGACGACTCAGAAAAGGAAGTTACCCATGTTATATATCCAGAAAAGGACGGAAAACCCGACATGGACAACCCAATATACTCTTGGAGCGAGAAGCTCGTTGATGCCTATGCCGACGGTGGCATCTACAAGCCAATCAGATATGCGCACGACTTTGAAACTCCGATAGAAGTTCAAGGTACATTCTACATTGCAGTGGAATATGACGACAACATTACCCTCGACTCTCCTATCCCACAAGGAACATATCGCACTTGGTTCAGTGGCGACCCTCGCAAGCGTGCCAACGGACAGACTTCTCTCTATGTGAAACCTACAAAGGCTCTTCCCGACAGCGACTTTGATGCTCTTGGAGAATGGTGCCGTGCCGACGAATTCTCACCCGAGATGAAGGGATATTGCTTCAATGTAACTCCTTGGATTGAAATACAACCGTTTACCGACAATGTTGAAAACACACTTGCGCAAGACGCAGCAGTAAAAGTTTACGCATCGTTCGATGGCAGCAATTATAGGATTGCAGGAGCAAACGAAGGCGACAATATTGCTGTTTATTCGGTAACAGGAATGCTTGTTTACACAGGCGTTGCCGACGGCACCGATACCATCGTGCCTGCTTCGGATTGGACCAATGGCGTATATGTAATTTCAGTTGGGAACAACAGCTTTAAAGTAATAAGATAATTTTGACACGACAAGATAGATGAAATTTTATTTGAAAGCACTTTGTGCAATCTGTCTCATGAACATCTTTTGGACAATGCCGGTTCATTCAGTTCCGGCATTTCCGAAAGATATTTCATATACACAACCCGATGGTACGACAGTCACATTAAGACTCCGTGGCGATGAGCATCGACATTGGATTGAAACGCCACAAGGCTACTTGCTTGAACAGGCCGACAACGGCTACATGATGTATGCCAAAATAAACGACAACGGCAAGATAGTGGCATCTAAGATCCCTTATGCAGGGAATGATGCTGCAGCAGCGACAAGGTTGAAATTGCTCAAAGCCAACTCGCTGCCATCGGTTGCCGATACAAAGGCAAGCCAAAGCGGCAACAGTAGCTTGCAGTTACAGAGCACATTCCCGTCTACCGGGAAAAACAAGTTGCTCATGCTCCTTGTAAATTTTGCCGACACCGAAACGACATTCCAACCGGCCGATTTCGATGCCTTGATGAATGCCGAAAACTACAACGGAACTGGCAGTTTCCATGATTTCTACATGGAAAACTCCTACGGACAGCTCGACATCGAAGTCACCGTTATCGGTTGGATACAATTGTCGCGAAGCAAATCGATGTACAGCACCGAGGACATGACCGACCTCATCAGCGAGGCTCTCATCACTGCCGATTCGCAATTCGGACTCGACCTGACACAATTTGACAACGACGGAGACGGAGAGTTGGACGGACTATCAATAATCCATCAAGGAATGGGACAAGAATCATCAGCTGATTACAGCGATATATGGTCGCACAGCTCGGAAGTGCAAGGCATATACCTTGACGGCATACAAGTCCGCACCTACACCATCCAACCCGAGTTGTTGCGCAAACTGCCCACGCCTCAAATGTCTACCGTAGGTGTGCTTTGTCATGAATTCGGGCACAATCTCGGAGCTCCCGACTTCTACGATGTGGATTACGAAAGCAACGGCTACTTTGAAGGAACCGGAGAATGGGACCTAATGGCCGGTGGAAACTGGAACGAATATTTGTCGCCAGGTGATTCTCCGGCACACTATAATATGTGGCAAAAGATACAATTCGGATGGGTTGATCCTATAATATTGAATGGGACTGCCAATGTCAGCGACATTCCTGCCGCATCTTCACAGCCTGCCGCATACCTGCTCCCGACAATGCGCGACGGAGATTATTACATTGCCGAAAATCGCCAACAAGAGGGATTTGACCGCGCAATTCCTGGTCATGGACTCATTCTTTATCATGCCGACGAAAACCGAATGAGAAACACGGCATTCGTCAACACTGTAAACTCGGGAGCCGAGCAAGGACTTTACACCGTATGTGCCTCGGCATCATCCAATCCTGGTACTACACCGGCATCTTATGGCGACATAAACTCGGCAGGCGCACCTTTCCCGGGAACAAGCCAAAAAACGGCATTCTCGGAGAATTCCACTCCGTCCTACATTTCCAACGACGGCAAGCCGGCATACTCGTTCATTGACAACATCTCCGAGAACAACGGACTCGTTTCATTCACCTACAATGCCGGCGACATCCCTGCTCCGGTACAAAACTTCACTGCCGCCGCCCGCAGGGGAATCGTCACATTATCGTGGGAAGCCCCGACAAATTCCGACGTGCAAACGTATCGTGTGTTCAGAAACAACTCCATGCTTGCCGAAACGACCGAAACATCATTTGTAGACAACACACTTGCAAGCACCTCTGCTACCTATCAAGTCGATGTCCTATACAATGACGGCAAAGTTTCTCCATTCGAGGAACAATTGGTGGTAGTGCCTGGAAGCATAATCACAAACATGTCCACAAGTGTCAATGAAAACAATGTGGTACTAAGATGGGACCTGAACACACATCTTTCACGTTCAAGCGACGGCTCCAGTGACCTGAATATAATATACCAATACTTGACAGGCTCGGAAATGGATGTTGCCCAACGCTTTAACGCTTCCGACTTGAAGGCTTACATAGGATATGAAATATCTGTCATCAAGTTCTTACCCTTGACCGATCCGGCAAACACCAGCTATAAAGTGTGCGTATGGAGAAGCCTGGCGGGAAATGACGAATTTGAATTGATAAGCGAGCGAAATGCTTCGGAATATGCTTCGGGTAGGTGGAACGAGAAAAAGCTCTTGTCGCCTGTCACCATCGAAGCCGGTTATGACTACCTCATTGGCATCAACGTAAATACCACAATAGGATCTGTGCTCATCGTTTGCGACAACAGCACCCCGGTCAATGACCTTGGCAATATTGTCAGAATCGGTGGTGAGGATTGGAGCAGCGACATGCTTGAGTACAATGTGTTCCTCGGAGCCGAACTCTCAGCCCCGACGATAGACGAATCGGATTTCGTTGCCGGAGAGCAACCAGAGTTTGACGGGGACTACGACCCGATGCGTGACACTTATTATCCTGTCGGGTTCAACATCTACCGTGACGATGAGTTGATAGGATTCTCTTCGACAAGCATATACATAGATGAGAATGTAGTAGGCGGAACTCACAAATATGGAATAGCATGCCTATATGAAGGCAATAACGAGTCGCGACTCATCGAACGCTCCCTGTATGTGTCGGGTGTTGAAAGTTCATTGGCCGACACCCCTATTGCCATCTCATCGAAAGAACGCTCAATAACGGTTACAACCGAGCATGAAGCTATGGTACACATATACACTGCCGATGGAAAAGTCATATCTACCGGCATCGCTACGGCAGGAGAAACTTCATTCCAAGTTCCGGAATGTGGATTGTATCTGGTAAAAGCCGAATACGACAATGAAATAAAAATTGAAAAAATAATTGTAAAACAATAATGAACTCAAATATCTTGACGGTGGCTGCCGTAGCGGCAATTTCTTTCACTTGCGCACAAGCCGCGACACCGACAGCCCAAATCAATCAA
Source organism: uncultured Prevotellaceae bacterium (assembly GCA_905207705.1). Classification (GTDB taxonomy): domain Bacteria; phylum Bacteroidota; class Bacteroidia; order Bacteroidales; family Muribaculaceae; genus Avimuribaculum. The sequence continues at coordinate 92,907 of CAJLMA010000007.1, read as the reverse complement.
TTGCGCCTCGATGCGGCCTACACGCTTCCCACATCGGCCATACAACGCCATACTGCGCCAAGCATGAAAGCCATCTCACAGGTTGCAACCTATACCGACGAAGAAACGTCGGTCGTGATAAGCGAAGATTTCAGTCTGTTTGCTGCCGGCTCCATCGATCAGCCCGACATGACCAACATCATAAACGACGATCAGACCATAATGCGTGATTATGTGCACACCTATGGATGGTCGGCAATAGAAGCCTTTCAGGCCGGAGGATGTTGCTACCTAGCCAATGGCACGAATGCTGTCTTAGCGACACCTGTTCTCGACTTGACAGACGACAACGGCAATTTCACAATAACATTCTCGGCAAGGACAAAAACAGGTACCACCAATGCCTATGTTTTCTATGGAGATATATATGGAGACCCAGAAGGTGGTTATGCAACGATAAACACAACTTGGAAAACATTCACATTGAATGCTTCGGGCGGTACAAAAACGACCTTGATACAATTCTACGGTGAAACCGAGATGTTTATCGACGACATTGTGATAGAGCAAGTCGCAGGCTCAAGCGAAGAACCCGACATGCCAATTTCTGCCCCAATCGCGGCAGCAGCTTCCGACATCACTGCCACTGGATTCACGGCCAACTGGAATGCCGTAACTACCGCCACAGCCTACTTCCTCAATGTATTCAGCTACGACAGCAACAATGCAAGGCAATATTTTATCCAAGACAAGGAAGTAGAAGGGACATCCTACACAGTTGAAGGCCTGGACGAAGGCACATTGTATTTCTATACAGTAAAAGCCACCGACGGAGTTGACGTGTCGGCCGAATCGGCGCAAGTGTGCGTAAAAGCCCCGTCTACAAGCGTAGGCTCTCCCGTAGCCTTGCCTGCCACCGAAGTAAGCGATGCCGGATTCCGTGCCAACTGGGAGGCCGCCGACAATGCCATATTTTACTCGTTGAGCACGATTTCCTACTACACGATGCCAATCTCGGGCACTTACACGCTCGAAAAAGAAGATTTCAATGGCATCACAGAAGGAACCACTTCAACACCGGCCTACAACCAATTGCAAACATTGCTCGACGAATATACAAAATATCCTAACTGGGAAGCCATAACATCGGTGATGGCCAATGGAATGATAGGACTTAAAAACTATTACTCCATAAGTGGACAATACTCATTCCTCTACACCCCTGTCTATGCCATTTCATCAAAAGCCGCAGGAACGGCAAAAGTAAAAATCTCGGCAATGGGTGTCAACTGCTCCTCGGCTGCCGAAATAGGAGTGCTTGTAGCCGATGCGACAAGCGGAGAAAATTCCGATTGGCAGCGCAAGACCATCACAAACGGAACCACATCTGAGTATGAATTCACGTTCAGCACCTACAACTACGACAGTTTCTATTTTGTCATCACCTACGCCGATACAAACGACCCATACGGCACCAATGCCATACTTTTCATTGATGACGTGACCATAACACGCGAAATGAACGCAGGCGACATAGTAGCACGCATGTACTCGGCCGATGTAGCCTATGGGACATCGCTGTATATAGAAACACCCGGCAAGCGTAACGGAGAGAACCTGTCTTATACCGTCACTGCCGTCACCAACGGTGAAGAAGAATATATTTATTCTGACCCATCGAAAGAAATATTTGTTGGAGAAAACGGCAGCGTGGAAATAAACGAAACCGATGCCAATGTGAAAGTCTTTGGCTCTGTTGGGACCTTGAACATCGAAACTGCCGATGCACAAGAAGCAGAAATTTACACCATTGCCGGAAGCCTTGCAGGCAGGTTCGACTTGAATCATGGCAGCAACACTATCGACATGAAAGCCGGCATATATATTGTCAAGATAGGCGGCACGGCTTTCAAGGTCATCGTAAGATGATATCCCAACTCATCGCAATAGGCGACACGACATAATTTGACGGGCGGCATGCAAAAAAATCTACGCATGCCGCCCGTTCTTTGCAAATAGAAATAAAAAAGATTACAAATAGACATAATATTGGCAACAATTCGGACAAAAATTATTGTAATTTCTAAAAATACCCACAATTTTACATACCTTTGCATCCGAAATTATTATAGCTTAATTATACCACAATCTTTAGAAATAACTATAACTTTTTTACCTCAATGAATAAATCATATTATCTATTACTCGCCTTGGCATGCTGTGGGTTTGGCTCAATGCAAGCCGAACAGATAAGCGAAGCTCAAGCGATAGCTTTGGCACGCCAATTTGTCGGCAACTCGGCCAAGACACAATCGCTCGGAGCTTCGACAATGGGCGCACAACCAAAGATTGCCTACACCGCAGTCTCTAAAAAGACCAATTCCAACCTCCTCTATGTAGTCGACAACGGCAACAACGCAGGTTACGTCGTAATTGCCGGCGATGACATGGTGGACTCTCCTGTCCTCGGTTATGCCGACAACGGTACATTCAATTATGAGGAATTGCCCGAAAATTTGCAATGGTGGCTTTCGGAATATGGCCGCCAGATAGAATACGCCATCGAAAACGGCATCAGCACATCGGCCTCATCAGCTCCTACATTCGACACCGAGGTAGAGCCTCTCATCAAGACCCAATGGGACCAAACCGAGCCTTACAACAACATGTGCCCGGTACTGCCCAACTATGGCGGTGAACGTGCCGCTACAGGATGCGCCGCAACGGCATTGGCCCAACTGATGTACTATTACCGCTATCCTGAACACGGAACTGGCGAAAACCACTACACATGGAACGGCACTCAATTGAAAGCCGACTTCGAAAACACTTATTACAAGTGGGACTTGATGCAATGGACTTATGACGATACCAGCAGCCAAGAATCGATAGATGCCGTGGCCGAACTCATGTACCATTGCGGAATCGCCCAGAACATGGAATACGGATGGTCAAGCGGAGCGTTGACATTCATGCCGGCCATAGCCTTGCAAGAATACTTCGGATACTCACGATCTATCCAATACATCAACCGTGACTATCGCCAATATGACGAATGGGTATCTATCGTAAAGGGTGAAATCGATGCCGCACGTCCCGTGTTCTACACAGGACAATCATCGGGCGGAGGCCATGCCTTCATCATCGACGGATACAACACCGAAGGCTATTTCCACGTCAACTGGGGATGGAGAGGCCTGTCGGACGGTTATTTCCGTCTTGCAGCACTGAATCCGGGAGAACAAGGCACAGGTGCCGGCTCCAACAGTGGCTACAATTACACTCAAGGTGCCATAATCAACGTAAAAGTGCCTGAAGCCGACGATGCCCTTACATTTGAGATTACATGCGATAATCTTGAAGACAATACTAAAACTGCCACAAAAGGCTCCAGTTCTTCAATCGCAATGGGTATATGCTACAATCAAGGTTGCAACGATGCCGACATATACCTTGGAGCAATCATCAAGGACATGAACGGGGAAGTTGTTTCACAGACATTCTCCACACGCAGGACAAGAATGCCAATGTGGTATGGAAACCAACCGGTAATCCAATTTGACATACCGGCAAACATAGCCGACGGCACATACAAAGTATATCCTGCTTACCGCAAATATGAAGACGACGGCATAGAATACATACACATCTGGTACACAAGAAGCCAATATGTGGAAATGGTTGTCGACGGCGATAATGTAACCATGCAAAATGCTCCTGTAAAAACACAAGAGAACATACATGTCGACAACATTTCGTTGCTCTCCATTATTGACAACGGAGTTGAAGCCAAAGTTGAAGCCACTATATCCAACAATGGCTCCTCAACATTCTCCGAGGAACTTGGAATCGGCCTTGTCGACATGAACACAGGAGAAATAGTATATAACGGATACGACTATGCTGCTTACAGCGTGGTTACGATTCCTGCCGGAGAAAAAGTCACTGTTACACTTTCGCAAGAGATCGAATTTGAAGGTAGCGGACAATATTACTTAGCTTTAATAACAAGCGATGGAATAGCCCTCAACGACATGATTCAAGTGAAAGTGGGAAATCCTAAAATTTCGCTTAACGGAGCTCCGACTTTCATCCCGTCGAATGAAAACGTTGATGCAACCAACATGCACTTGCAGGCTACGATTACAAACCCAGAAAATACAGACTATTTAGGTTCAGTAAACGCCTATCTATATCCAGCCGGCGGAGGCTCTAAAATAAAGTTATTTGCATCCAAACAAATAGCAATCGACCCACAATCTACCGTAGTCGTGGATTTTTACGGAACCTTTACCGAAGGCGTAGATGGCGAGTCCTACATGTTGATGCTCGAAGACGGCAGCCGCATGCTCCTGCCACCATGTTCATTTACACTATCTAACAAAGGCGGAGCCGTAGGCACAATAAATGCCGGTAAAACAGGTGTATACCCCAACCCGGCCGATGACATCGTCAACGTGACAGCAACCGAAGCAATCGATAATGTGACACTGTTCAACATTGCCGGCGCAACAATAGGAAGCTACAACGGCGACGGCTCATCGTCAATGCAAATCAATGTCGAAAACCTGCCTGCCGGCAACTACTTCGTGCGCATAACGACAGGAAACAATTCATCCACATTGAAATTCATAAAGAAATAACCATCGCAACATCGTTGCGTGCAAATATTTCATCTGCCAATAGGACAGGACGAAGGAGGGAACTCCTTCGTCCTGTCTTTTTTGATTGTTTCATGTGAAACATACGACAATTTGTTTCTATCGTTTAAACAAAAAACGTATATTTACAATTGGAAACAGATAAAATTACTATCATGAAACAGATCGTCATACTATTATTCCTTGCAATGGCAGCAATATCTTGCAAAACATCGGGCAGCACAACCGACCCGTCAGAAGGACAAAGTTTCCGTTATGAACAAAAAATGGTAGGAACTGCGGCAGCATTACCCCCAATGATTATTTACAAAACAGCAGGAAACTACGACAATCTCGTCCCGGTGACAATGGACGAATCAAAGACTCGAATCACCAACTACCCCGCTCCGTCCGACCTGTACTACAACGGCACTCTTGCCGTGCCACAAAAACTTATTGAAGGCTACTTGCTCGACCGCAGGGGCATATCTTCCAACACCGTATTCACCGACTACACTTATGAGGAATATGCCGCAATGGACAAAGCCCCGTCAATCGACGAGTTGATGTCCCACATCAAATACAAAGATCCGTTTATCGAACTTTACCGGCTGAAATCTCCGTCCTCACGCAAAATGTCGATAGAATATGCCAACGACATAATAAAAGGCAAATTCGAGGGGTGTGAAACAATCATTTTTGCTCCGAATTCAACAAAATGAAGACACCGCTCATTCACGAGAAATTTGCTTAAACGACAGGCAAGCGATACGCGCCGCCACGAAATATGCTGTCATTTTTATTTCGACAAGGCATATTTTAAGATAATTTTACATTAAGCGCGTATTTTTACTTTTTAAATTACTTTTTTATGCAAAATATCATTATATTTGCAATGTGTTCATGTGTGAACGTGATTGTAACAAGCGTGTAAAAGCGTTGTTCTCAAATCATCTAGTCTAAATTTCCCTATGTCGTAAGTATAGTGGATACATGTGAATGTCGAACCGATACGAACCGACACTCATCATATCTTCAACAAGAAGAATGATGGCAAGAGGCTGTCCTTTACGAGGACAACCTCTTTTTTTACATCACATAATGCAAGCAGCCTGCCCAAAAACAAAAACAGCAGGCAATGCCGAAACACCTGCCTGCTGTATCGTAATCGAAAAAATTACCGTCGAAAATCTTTATTTCAAGCCGACTATTTCCCTTATCTTCATTGGTAATTCTATATTATTGTTAGCTTGGCTGAATCTCTCGGCTCCCACTCCCACGGCAAACACGGGGACGAAATCACCACAGTGGCTCGTGGTAGTCCAACCTATTCCGTTGCAATGGTCAAGCGTGTCGAACACTGCATCAACAAATTCATTATAAGTGGCATACAAAGTCTCCGTGTCGTCACTATCGTGTTCCACAAATGTCTTTTCAAATTTTTCCTTCAAAGTCTCGTTTTGCTCTTCGCTCAACTTTATTGCCGAATACAATCCAAGATTTTCCGACAAGAATGCCTTCATGCCATCCCAGTCGATATTCTTGCCCGAGTCGATAAGACCTTTGCAATATTGTTGGAATTTCTCTATCGAAATGCGTTGGTAATCCATGTTCTTCAAGTTCACCTCCTTAGGTCCTCCCGAAACGCCCATCTGCATTCCTCCGGTATTGTGGTCAGCTGTAACGACAATCAACGTCTCATCGGGATGTTGCAAATAGAAATCATAAGCAATCCTTATAGCCTCGTTGAAATTAAGGACTTCCTTCACTACGGCACCGCCATCATTGGCATGAGCCGCCCAGTCGATATTTCCGCCTTCTACCATCATGAAGAACTTGTCGGGCGAAACACGCATCAAGTGGTCGAGACAAGCCTGGGTGACATAAGGCAGATGCAAATTGGCATCTATGCTGTCTATCGTATAACCGAAATGCTCAAGCGAGCTGTCGTTGTTGAGCAACACAATTTTATCCTTGTCCTTGTTTTTCTCAAATTCTGCCCTGCCTTGGACCACTGTATAACCGTTTACACGGAGCGAATCGAGCAATCCGGTGCTATTGCCCTTCTTGTCGGTCAATCCGCGCAATTTCGAACCCACGAACATGTCATAACCACTGTGAGCCATGTCAAGACCTATTTCATAATACATGCTGCGGCTCGGCACATGCGCATAGAACGCACCCGGAGTCGCGTCATCGGGCGGAACGGAAGTTGCTATGGCTACTCCATAACCACGCGATTTCAATTCTTTGGCAATACTTGTAACAGGCACGGTATCGGGAGTCACTCCGAGCATTCCGTTGTTGGTCTTGAATCCTGTTGAAAGAGCCGTTCCGGCAGCAGCCGAATCTGTTATCTTGCTACTTGCCGAGTAGGTCATGGCAAGCGAAGCCACCGGGAATTGCATCATGGTGATGTGCTCGTCGTTGCCCAGCACGGTACGATTATAAGTCTCGGTAGCCATAACATGCCCCATTCCCATTCCGTCTCCTATGAAATAGAAAATGTACTTAGGTGCCGCCGACACCCCGACAGCCACTGCAAGGCACAAAATGGAAGAAATTAATCTTGAAAACATATCTCTTGTATTTTAAATGGTTGTTTAATTCATATTTCATTATTCATCTCAAGCAGCCGTGAAATCAATGCACGGTCATTGCTCAATCGGGGCACTTTGCGCTGGCCGCCCAACTTGCCCGTGGCACCAAGCCACTTATCAAACAGACCTTTATGAGCCGGCACAATCTCTGGTCCGTCAAGGAACAAGCCTTTGTAACGCTTAGCCTCATAATCGGAATTGACCTCCTTCAAATGACGGTCGAGGCTGTCGGCAAACCCCTGCAAATCGGCAGGCAACTGCGAAAATTCCACAAGCCACTGGTGATGTCCGTGATTGCCTCCGGCCGCATACACCGGCGCAGCCGTATAATCTTCGACCGAAGCGCCGGTATCGCGACAAGCGCGTTTTATCGCCTCGTCGGCATTGAACACCATCAACTCCTCGCCAAAGGCATTTATAAAATGCTTCGTTCGACCTGCTATTTTTATTTTCACGGGGGCAACCTGCTCTACTTTCACCGTGTCGCCAATCTTATACCGCCACAAGCCGTTATTGGCCGTGATTACAAGCGCATATGTCCTACCCGGTTCCACTTCCCACAGAGGTAGTACTCGCGGATTGTCGCTATCGGCCTCCTCGACAGGGATGAACTCATAAAATACGCCCACGTCGAGCAATAGCATCATGGCATTGGTGTCCCATGATGTCTGCACAGCAAAGAACCCTTCCGACGCGTTATAAGTTTCGAGATAATGCATCTTGCTATTGTCGCATATCTCGGCATACCGGTCGCGATAAGGCTCAAAACTTATCCCACCGTGGAAAAACACCTCGAGATGCGGCCACACATCATGTATGCACTGCACCCCCTCGCGCTTCAACACCTCTTCTATCACCGTCAAAAACCACGACGGGACGCCCGATATGTTGGTTATGTCCTCTTTACGGCTGCTTTCAACAAGTGCAGGGAGTTTCTTCTCCCAGTCTTCCAACAGCGCAACACGTTTGCTTGGAACACGCACAAGATTGGCCAGCGGATTGATATTTTCAATAAGATTGGCCGAAAGGTCTCCCACCCTGACTCCACGAGGCAATTTCAACTCATTGGCAAAACTGCCTCCAAGAATGAAACCCTTGCCTGAGAATATGCGGCTTCCGGGATTGAGATTCAAATAGTGGGCCACGACATCAAAACCACCTTGATAATGGCAACGCCTGAAGGAATCGGCCGTAATGGGAATGTACTTGCTTTTGCCATCGCTCGTTCCCGATGACTGGGCAAAGTTCATCGCCGTACCACGCCACAGCACATTGGCTTCACCATTGACCATGCGCATTATTTGTGGCCGCAGGTCTTCATAACAATGCAGTGGCACACGCTCACTGAATTGCTTGTAGCTTAATCCGTCGGCAAACTTGTATTTCAACCCTACTTCCGTAAAACTTGCCTGGCCTATAAGCTCCTGCAACTGCTCGCGCTGTACTACGTCGCCAAAATCTATAAATCGTTGCGATTGCCTTATGCGGCTTTCAAATATCGGTCTTACTAATGGAGTAAAATTCAACATTCCACCTTTAAATTCACAGGCAGGCCAAAGAACGGCACACCTGTCGTTTCTTGCAAAGATACACCTTTTGTCCCACAACGCCTGTAACATTACGGTTATTTTTACACTTGTAACAGCTCGTACCTCTATACTTCAAAAATTTTCCTATTGCCCTCGACTTTCACTATATTTGTAAAAAGTTTTGAACATTACATGTACGCAAACGAAGAAAACATCCTATACATCACCGACCTTGACGGCACATTATTGAACCGCAACGGCGTGGTGTCGGAAACAAGTGCACGCATCTTGCATAACCTGATTGAAGGAAACGGACTGAATTTCACAATAGCCACGGCTCGCACCCCGGCAACAGCAATGCAATTACTGTCGGCCACCGGCCTGAAACTTCCGGCAGTAGTAATGGCAGGAGCTGCTTTGTGGAACGAATCGGCTTCGGAATATTCACGCACTTGGCACATTCCCGAAAGCATAATCTCCGAATTATGCCGAATATATGAATGCCACGGGATGCATCCGTTCATTTACAGGCAGTCAGGGCCGCAACTGCTTGCTTACCACTTGCCCGAATTGTCTCCAAAAGAGAAGGAATTCGTATCCACTCGCGGCGGCACTCGCTACAAGCAATTCATATTCAACGACACGCCTTATGCGACATCGATGCACCCGGCATTGATTATTTTCTCCACCGGTCCTTATGACACTATGCACGACGTGTACCGCGACATAGTGGCCGGACGCATCGACTGCCACCCTATTTTCTACCGTGACATATATGATGCCGATTCGGCATACCTTGAAATATATGCCTCGTGCGTTTCAAAAGCCACTGCAATACGCGCTATTATAGAGACATACGGATTTGACAAAATCGTGGCATTTGGCGACAATGTAAACGACATTGAAATGATGAAACTTGCCGATTACAGCGTGGCACCTTCAAATGCCGTGGATGAAGTGAAAAACATTGCCGACGAAGTGCTTAAGACGAGCAACGACGATGATTGCGTGGCACGATGGATTGAAGCCAATGCGAAGCAATAAGCGCGATTAAACATTATCATAACAGCAATATTCCAACTATACCGACCATGTTTCTACGCAACATATACGACTCACGGAGAATATGGAAATTCGTTTTCATAATCGTGGCTCTCATACTCGTAGGCACTTTCCTTTACATCTCTAACGCACTGGTCAAAGACCTTGCCGCGCAAGAACGCGAAAGGATGCAGATATGGGCAAACGCGACGAAAGAACTTGCCACAATGACAGGGAACAGCAACGACACCAATGTAGACTTCCTGTTCAGCATAATTGAAGGCAACCATAACATTCCGGTGCTGCTTGTCGATGGCGACGGCTCGATACTGCTGCACAGGAACTTCAAGCTCCCCGAACCGGTAGACTCATTGTCGCCTTACAACATTTCACCCGGCAACATGGCATTCCTCGAAAGCAAACTGGATGCCCTTAAAAACTCTCCAAACCACATAACCATAAAAATCGACGACACCACAGTGCAAGACCTGTACTATGAAGACTCCACCGTGCTTAAACGGCTGGCATTCTTCCCTTACATACAACTTGCCGTGCTGCTTATATTTGTCATCATCGTATATTTTGCAATCATAAACATAAAAAAAGCCGAACAAAACAAAGTGTGGGTAGGATTATCCAAAGAAACAGCCCACCAGCTCGGAACGCCGATATCTTCGATAATGGCATGGATACAAATGCTTGAAGCTTCGGGGGTTGACAAAGAGATAATATCCGACATGAACACCGACGTTCACCGGCTGTCGGTCATAGCCGACAGATTCTCCAAAATAGGCTCAAAGCCCGAAATGGAACTCGCATTTGTAAACGAGGCCGTCAACGAAAGTCTCGAATACATGAAATCGCGTATTTCGGCGAGAGTAAAACTGACAGTCAACCTGCCTGAAGAGGATTGCGGAGTAATGCTGTGCCTGCCACTGTTTGAATGGGTAATGGAAAACCTGACAAAGAATGCTGTCGACGCGATGCAAGGTGAAGGACACATAACCGTGGATGTCGACAACGCATCATCAGTAAAGATGGTATATATCGACTTGACCGACACAGGCAAAGGAATAGCACGAAAAAATTTTAAAACTGTGTTCAATCCCGGATACACTACTAAAAAACGCGGATGGGGACTCGGATTGACTCTCGTCAAGCGAATCATTGAAGAATACCACGAAGGCAAGATATATGTTAAAGACTCGGAAGTCGGTGTTGGAACCAAATTCCGCATAGAATTGCAAAAGATAAATCCATGAATTGCGCCACGACAGGCTAACTGAATGTCACGACAAGACTTAAAACCAACGAAAACATTGAAAAAAGTCAAAATTTACTTTTCAAAGGAAAATTAAAAGCCCATTTGCGATTTTTTCGTATTTTTGCAAACCAATAAAACGACATGGTTTCTTTTCAAAAAATACAAGACAGCATTTCGGACGACCTTGCAAGGCTTAACAAGATAATAAGCGACACACTTGAAAGCCCAAGCCAGCTGATGCAGCAAATAGTACACAATTTCCTTGCTTCCAAAGGCAAGCAATTGCGTCCCGTCTTGGTAATCTTGAGCGGACACCTCTTCGGCGGAGCCACCGACAAGGTTATTTATGCCGGAGCAGCAATAGAAATGCTGCACAACGCATCACTGATACACGACGATGTAATCGACGAGTCGAAAGAACGCCGCGGGTGCCCCACGATAAACCGAATATGGGACAACCACATAGCCGTTTTGGTAGGAGACTTCTTCGTGAGCGGAGCACTGTATTGCGCCGAAGCGACTGGAGAGTTCAAAATCATATCAATCATGGCAAAACTCGGACGCGAGCTATCACTCGGCGAAATAGAACAAATCGACAACGCCCGAAACCACAACATTGACGAAAAGAGGTACCTCGAAATAATACGCCACAAGACTGCTTCCCTTTTCAGAAGCTGCGTACAAGTGGGCGGATATGCCTCAGGAGCTTCAGACGAAGACCTTGCCAACCTGATGGAATATGCCGAAATGCTCGGCGTATGCTTCCAAATTAAAGATGACATCTTCGACTACTTCGACAACCCCGACGTGGGCAAGCCGACAGGCAACGACCTGCGTGAAGGAAAAATGACGTTGCCGCTGATTTACGCGCTGTCGCGAACCGACATGCCCGAACACGGCAAAATGATTGAAATAAGCCGCAAGAAAGAGCTCTCGAGCGAAGATATTTCAACGCTGATCGAATATGCCAAGAAAGCCGGAGGCATTGATTACGCATACGCAAAGATGGAACAAATCAGGAAAGAAGCCAATGAAATAATAAGCCGGTATGGCGACAACCAAACAATAGATTCGTTCAAGTCTATATTCGACTACATCATTGCCCGCAGCAAGTAAACCAGTAAAATGCTAAAACAATATCTTGAGAAAGGACGAGTGGAAGCCGGATGCGATGAAGCCGGAAGAGGCTGCCTTGCAGGCCCGGTGGTGGCCGCAGCCGTAATTCTACCTACCGACTTTTCCAATGACTTGCTTAACGACTCAAAACAGCTGACAGCCAGGCAACGCGCATCATTGCGCACAATCATAGAATCGGAAGCTGTTGCATGGGCGGTGGCATTCATTTCTCCCGAAGAGATAGACAGCATCAACATACTCCAAGCCTCGATAAAGGCCATGCACAAAGCCATCGACCAGCTCCCGACAGTGCCGCAATACCTGCTCGTCGACGGCAACCGATTCAAGCCATACCACGACATCCCACACGAATGCATAATAAAAGGCGACGCAAAAATGATGTCGATTGCGGCTGCATCAATATTGGCCAAGACCCACCGCGACGAGTATATGGAAACCATAGCGAAAGAATATCCGGCCTATGGCTGGGATCGCAATAAAGGGTACCCCACACGCGACCACCGCGCAGCGATAGCCGCACACGGAATAACACCCTACCACAGGCTTTCGTTCAGGCTATTGGACCCGCAATTAAGCCTGTTTTGAAAGGCAAAATGGCTTCTTTCACCTCAATAAGAACAAAAATGGCACAAAATGGTTGATTATTAAATAGAATGTTTGTAACTTTGTGCCGATTTAACTATAAATATTTTGGGAAAATTTATCGGATTCGACCTTCCCTTAAAGGGAATGCCCAATGGCACTCAAACATTTGAGTATATTTTGGGTACTGAATTTTTCAGAAATATGGAAAGTGCCGATGTGTCGGCCGGAAATGTCAAAGTGACGTTGACGGTCATGCACAGCGGTGATATTTATGAGCTGTCATTCAAGCTTAAGGGTGAAATCAACATCCCTTGCGACCGTTGTCTCGACGACATGACACACATCGTCGACACTTCTTATGACATGAGCATAAGATATGGCGATGAGTATTATGAAAATGACGACGACAACATCGTAATCCCGGAGTCGGACAACGTTTTCAACGTTGCCAGCGTGATTTACGACACGGTGATGCTGACAATCCCCATAAAGCATGTCCATCCCGATGGAGAATGCAATAAAGAGATGAGAGAAATACTCGAATCCCATTTGGCACACCTCTCCAAAGAAGATGAAGAAACACTTTATGAAGCGCCAAGCGACAGCAACGACGAAGAGGATGCGCAAGTCGAAGAGCCGTGCGACCCTCGTTGGGAGATTTTAAAGAAATTAAAAGAAAACAATTAATTAAATATTATAAAGTAAAATGGCACATCCTAAACGAAAACAATCAAAGACTCGTACAGCCAAGAGAAGAACTCACGACAAGGCTCTTGTTCCAACATTGGCAATTTGCCCTAACTGCGGCGCATGGCACCTTTGCCACACCGTATGCCCCGAATGCGGATACTATCGAGGCCAAATAGTCATCGAGAAAGAAGCAGCAAAATAATTGCATGTCACTATAAAACAAGGCATGAGCTTTTTGTTGAAATAGAATGCTATTATCCTAAATTTTCTTATGCGACAGCAGAGTATTTAGGATATAGTTTTGCTTTTTCATAATCTAAAGCCTCTTTTACAAAATTATGGTTAACGCTAATATTACCGGCATAGCATCTTACACTCCCGACTATGTATTGACCAACGACGAACTGTCGACAATGGTCGATACCAACGACGAGTGGATTACCACACGCGTGGGAATTAAAGAAAGGCGCATTCTTAAAGAACCCGGCGCAGGCTCATCGTACATGGGTGTAAAAGCCCTGAACAAATTGCTGGAAGAAACCGGAACCAAAGCCGAAGAGCTGGAATTGATAATTTGCGCCACTTCCAACCCGGACTATCGTTTCCCGTCGACTGCTTCCATCATAGCACACCAGTGCGGAGCCGTCAACGCTTATGCCTATGACATCCAAGCTGCTTGCGCAGGATTCATCGTTGCCTTGCAATCGGCTTCGGCCTACATTAAAAGCGGATTATACAAGAAAATAGTCGTAATAGCTGCCGAGAAAATGTCGAGCATGACCAACTATAAGGACCGCACCACTTGCCCGCTATTCGGCGATGCCGCATCGGCAGTCCTCGTAGAGCCTGTTGACGCAAGCGAAAATATCGGCGTAATCGACGGTGTTTTTCATGTCGATGGCGAAGGTTTGCCCCATCTGCTAATGAAAGCCGGAGGCTCGGCAAACCCTGCATCGGTGGAAAATGTAATGGCCGATGAGCACTATGTGTACCAAGAAGGCCGCGCAGTGTACAAGCATGCCGTTACCGACATGTACGAATCATCAAAAGATGTAATGGCTCGCAACAACTTGACGGTAGATTCGATCGATTGGTTCATTCCGCATCAAGCCAACTTGCGCATAATCGAGGCCGTAGGCTCCCGTCTCGGCATCGACCCCGCAAAAGTCCTTATTAACATTCAGCACTACGGGAATACAAGCGCCGCTACAATTCCTTTGTGCATTGACGAATACAAAAGCAAACTGAAGAAAGGAGACAAGCTCATATTGACAGCATTCGGCGCAGGGTTCACCTGGGGCGCAATGTACATCGTATGGGGAATCTAATCTTTCATGGCATTATCCCACACCTTGCAAGGCAGGCGTGATACTCTACGCCACAGGCCGGGCAGGTGTGGGATTTGTATATATTTTCAAGGCAGGCTTTGTTCCGCACTTCAAAAACACGGAATGCACCTGCTTGGTTTTTAAATAATCCAACCCAGTTCCAGTATCTATGCACAAAGCAGGTTTCGTCAACATCGTAGGAAATCCAAACGTTGGGAAGTCAACGTTGATGAACAAACTCGTCGGAGAGCGAATATCGATAATAACATCCAAAGCTCAGACCACGCGACACCGAATAATGGGAATAGTCAACACCGACGACTACCAGATAGTATTCTCCGATACCCCGGGCGTACTCTCTCCGAAATACAAATTGCAAGAAAGCATGTTGGAATTTTCGGTGGAAGCTCTTGTCGATGCCGACATCCTCATTTATGTCACCGACGTGATTGAAACAATTGGCAAGAACCACACCTACATCGACAAGGTGGCTCGAATGGACATCCCCGTGATACTGGTAATAAACAAGATAGACCTGCTCAAAGGCGATGCCGACCTGAATGCGCACATCGAGAAGTGGAAAGGAATCTTGCCCAAGGCCGAAATATTCCCTATCTCGGCACAAGAAGACTTCAACGTGTCCAACTTGATGCAACGTATCATCTCGTTGTTGCCCGACTCTCCCCCATTCTTCGGAAAAGACGCTCTGACCGACAAGCCGGCTCGATTTTTCGTAACCGAAATCGTAAGAGAAAAGATATTGCTCGACTATGATAAGGAAGTTCCCTACTCCACACAAGTAATCGTCGAGAAATTTGAAGAAAAACCCACCTCCATACACATAATGGCGGTAGTCTATGTGGAACGCGACAGCCAAAAAGCCATCATTATAGGCCATGGCGGGAAAAAAATCAAGAAAGTGGGCATCGAAGCACGCAAAGACATAGAAAACTTTTTCCAAAAGCATGTGTACCTCGAACTTTATGTGAAAGTTGAAAAAGACTGGAGGAACAAGGAAAGCAAGCTACGGGCTTTCGGATATATAGAATAAACACAAATGACGTGCATGGCACGCCGCTGCACGCTCACACTGCACGAAATATTAATCACACACTCTCTATCATTTTCATTATCATGGGCAAATTAATCGCCATTGTAGGAAGACCAAACGTAGGCAAGTCAACTCTGTTCAACCGCCTTACCGGCACTCGCTCGGCAATTGTCGACGACACGTCGGGAACGACGCGCGACCGCCAATATGGAAAGACCGAATGGGGTGGCGAAGAAATGTCGGTAGTAGACACCGGCGGATGGGTAGTCAACTCGGAAGACATTTTTGAAGAAGAAATCAACAAGCAAGTGGCAATAGCCATAGAAGAAGCCGACGTAATACTGTTTGTTGTCGATGTCAAGAACGGAATCACCGACCTCGACGACCATGTGGCTTCGATATTGCGACGTTCAAAAAAACCGGTAATCGTCGTCGCAAATAAGGCCGACGACAACACTTATTACAGCGAAGCCGAGTTTTATGCCCTCGGCCTGGGCGACCCTATGGCAATATCGGCCATGAACGGCTCGGGAACAGGCGACCTGCTTGATAAGATAGTATCGCTTTTGCCAAAGGAATCGGCCGACGACAAACCAGTTGACAACCTGCCGAAGTTCGCAATCGTAGGCCGTCCTAACTCAGGAAAATCATCAATAATAAACGCATTCGTAGGCGAAGAAAGAAACATTGTGACAAACATCGCCGGAACCACGCGCGACAGCATTTACACGCGATACAACAAATTTGGCTTCGACTTCTACCTTGTCGACACTGCCGGCATAAGAAAAAAAGCAAAAGTAAACGAAAACATAGAGTTCTATTCCGTTTTACGAAGCATTAGAGCTATCGAAAACAGCGATGTGTGCATCTTGATGATTGACGCAACACGAGGAATCGAAGGGCAGGACTCCAACATATTCTCGCTTATCCAGAAAAACAGGAAAGGCCTCGTGGTGTGCGTAAACAAATGGGATCTTGTGACCGACAAAAGCCAGGAATCAATAAAGACTTTTGAAAATGCCATACGCAACCGCTTTGCACCGTTCACCGATTTCCCGATAATATTCGGCTCGGCATTGACCAAGCAACGCATACTCAAAGTCCTCGAAAAAGCTGTTGAAGTGTACAACAACCGCAATCGCACAGTTCCGACCTCGGTGCTTAACAACGTCATGCACGAAGCAATAGAGGCATATCCGCCTCCGGCCAACAAGGGTAAATATGTGAAAATAAAATACATCACCATGCTTAAAGAGGCCGGCATCCCGACATTCCTGTTCTTCTGCAACCTGCCACAATGGGTTAAGGAACCTTATAAACGCTATCTTGAAAACAAGATTCGCGAGAATTGGAATTTCAGCGGAACTCCTATAAATATTTTCATGCGCGAGAAATAACGGGTTAGTTTACAAATCAATCCGCTCACACTGTTTTATACATATTTTAATAATCATTGACAAAAATAAGGTTTTTTATTCCATAAAGAGTACCTATCTTTGTGTTGTTAAGATTAGAAACATTGATCTCTAAACAAAACAACAAACAACAAAAATATATACTTGAATTTTGGTTATGAGGGGGGTGTGCTTTTGTGAAAAAGTGCACTTCTTTTTTATATATCGGCATAAGATGCTCCGTCAGAACTTCTCATCAAAAAATAAGCGGCTGCACCATAGAACTTATTTTAACATATTAAAACCGGCCAAAGAAACATTCCATCCCCAAGATGCTAAATAAGGTTAATCCCAACAAAAATTACGCTCATAAATTATGTTGCATAACATGAAACTTATATCTTTGCAACGTGTTTTTCATGGTATTAGATTTAAGGTTAACAAGGTTGATTGTCGTGAGACAATCAATTTTTTTTATATCAGCCCGACACAGCCAGCGCTTATACACACAAGCATTTTACTACATACATTGACCTGACAGATAAAATAAGCACGATTTTTTTTCACGCTATGCCCAACTTTCACTATATTTAAATAATAAAACCTCACATACTGTGAGACATGAAACTAATATACTAAATCTAATGTAACATAAAAGCCATTCAATGAGAAACATATTTCCTTTCATTATACTGATACTCGCCATAGCAACATACGGCTGCAAAAGCATCCGTGACTTACCAAGCAACAGCGAAACCAATGGCCACGAACTCAGCGGATATAAATTGCCGGGATTTGTGACAAGCCCCTATTTTGAGGAACAAATAATCTCCTACAACTACGACCCTGACGTAAGAATAGAAATAAATGCCCCGTCAGCTGCCGAATTCAACCCGGAGCTGCCGACGGCATTGGTGCTATATGCCCTGCCAAACGGAAACTCAATCGACTGGACCATAGGCCGTCAAAAAGCCGAGAACGATGACTGGCATTACCAAATCCAACACATTGGAGCGCAAACACGTTTTATCCGAAATCTAAATCCCGGATTCAATCTCGTGACAGTCTACTTGGAAACCCGACAGCAAAGTTGGAGCGACTGGATAAAATCAGACAATGACCGATGCTCCAAGATAAAAGAGATTACCAAGAGCTTAATGGATATTTTCGAAGACCTTAATCCTTATGTCATACTTAGCGGACACAGCGGTGGTGGGAATTTCGTTTTTGGATTCATCAATTCGGTCGATTCCATTCCCTCTTATGTGAAAAAGATTGTTTTCCTCGACAGTAATTATAATTGGGACGACACACGTTACGGGCGGAAGCTTGTAGATTGGCTGAATTCTTCAGGTGAGAACAAGCTGGTGGTGGCATGCTATGACGATTACAACGCGCTACTCGACGGGAAACACTTCGTGTCAAAGACAGGCGGCACTTTCTATCGCAGCAAGATTATGCTAAAATACCTTCAAGAAAACATGCCGACGGAGTGGTCGGAATCGGAACATGAAAACATGGTATGCTGTGAATCAGCCAATGGAAACATGCAGTTCCTCATGAGGAAGAATCCGGAACAAAAAATATGGCACACGGTACTTGTTGAAAAGAACGGATTCATCCATTCCATCCTGTTCGGATCGTCTTTTGAGAATAAAGGCTATAAATTCATGGGAGACAACGCTTACAACGACTTCATCCTGCCGGCAACTCCATGCATCCATGCCATGCAGATACCTCCACGGCGCAATGATGCTATTACAGGCAGTGAATTCATTGAAAAGATTAAAGGCATGCCGCTCGCCGAACGCGAAACTGCCATATATGAAGAAATAGCCAACGGAAACATACCCTACGCATTCAGAATCACCACAACAATCAAAACAATCGAAAAAGATGCAACAGGCAATAGCCACACAGTCGAATTCTCGGTCCTGCCCGATTTCCTTGCCATAGGCTCCGACGATGATTTTGTGAGAATGCCGATGCTGCCGGCGACAGCACAGCGAATTGCCAACCTGTTCAATGCTACATTACCAACGCGCAAGATGTCGGACATGATTCACCGCCACAGCATGGTAAAGCTTGTTCCCATGCCCATGACTCCCGACTCGACAATGACCACAGTGCCAATATTTTACACGCATCATAAAAACATTGAAGAAGAACGGCTTGCCGAGAATCAGCCATTATCGGCATTGATAGCCGGGCATAAGAAAGACATTGTAATCACTAACCGCCTCACCGAGCCGGGCAGAGTGTTTATCTATGGCTGGCACTACCCCGACGGCAGACCGATACAACCATTGAGCGGAGTTCACGGTGCTGGATATGTGGATTACAGCCATGGCGTAAGGTTGATAAACAGGGAGATAGTGGTTGACGGAAAAATCCATGACGTAAAAGACGTGCTTCAAGATGCCAACCTGTACAAATTGCTCAGCGACGAACCGAGTCCGATGACCGTAACCCAATACAACACTACCCTGCCACCACTCGCCAAATAAAAACAATCAACAATCAGGAGAAATTAACCCCTCTTATTTTAAATTCAATACTTTAGCAGGCAAGCAAAACATATCTAAAGTGCGAGGATGCGTCACTTATCATAACGCATCCTCGTGCCTCAAAAAGAATTATTGTTTTTTCACACAATTTACTGTGATGACTTCAAAGTCGTATAGCCGACATTGCTTTGCTTCTTCTTCATCCGTTCCTTCACCGCAACCAAAACTCACATCAACAAACGAATTGCCGGATGATATCTCTCCATATTGTACACCGTCGTTTAACAACCTTCCCAAAGCCCTATCTGCCGGCACTACTTTAAAATTAACAGAACTGTATTGCTATTTTGCCTGCTCTGTCATCTTCACGGTTACATGTATTACATTATATTGATATTCAACGTTTGAAATATAAACGTTATTATCTGCCAAAGAAACCAATGGAGAACAAAGGAACATAACTAAGAAAATAAATAAATTTTTCATGGTTCAAACTGTTTTTTCGCTTGTAGTCAAACAAACTTAGATTATTACAAAACCACGGGTTCATCAACAATCCGGCAATGGGAAATATGCACAAAAAAGCGTGGACAGAACCCGGGATTCGTCTTTGAGGTCTTCGACTACCTTACCACCCAATATTAAGAGAGACCTTAAACTTTTGCTTGTTTCACCTTTTCATGGAAAATTTCGCTTCTTACATACCCTTTTGTACGTCCGTTGAGTGGTATTTCATAAAGATACCCTTTTTGCATAAGACTACGCAAATCTGATTTCGCCGTTCCTGCACTGACACCAAATTTTCCCATAACGTCTACCGACGTCAAAATGGCATCGGAATTTTCTATGTACAAATTCAAAATTTCAGCTTGACGCGGAGAAATATTTCCAAGGCGAAGGAGACGTTCCGACTTCTTCTTTTCTTTCTGTTTTTTAATTAAATATTTCTTTAATTCGTCGAAAGATTTACCCAACACGTCTAAATTGTATCGAATAAAATAACCGATGTCGTTGGAATCCTGTTCTGAATAAAGAAAAGCCTTTTCATAAACTTTCTTTGAGCCTTTTATTATTCGAGAAATCGATAGATACTGCACCAACCAGTAATCATTTTTCATCATGTACCAGTAAAACAATGCCCGTGCAGTCCTCCCGTTTCCATCGGCAAAAGGATGATAATAACCAATGAGAAAATGAATGATTATGCCTCGTATTATAGGATGTATAAATACGACCGGAGACTTGTCGTTGAAAAAAGCGCATAATTGTTCAACAAACTGCGGCAAACAAGCCGACGGAGGTGGGGTATGTACGGTTTCTCCTGTTATCCCATCACCGACAACAATATTTTCCTCATCTGTCCTAAATCGTCCCACAGCATCTTCTATGTCGAGCGCACCATCTGTCATCATGACATGGATTTGCATCACTTTCTCCGGTGTCAAATCCTCTTTTGCATGATCGCGTATAAAGTTTATTGTATTATAATTATTTAAAATCATCCTCTGGCTTTTGTCCTTAGGACTTATCTTCTTGCGGAGCATATCCTTTGCAACTTTACGAGTAGTTGCAGCTCCTTCCATCTGGCTTGATGCTATCGCTTCCTCCATAATGGAACTTACTAAATATAATTCTCGTGAATTTTTATCTTCAGGGAAAAAATCATATGTTCCCCACGAACCTCCAAAATTCATGTCAAATTCGTGACAACACCTTTGCATAAAATTAGTTAGAGAAAAATGGATATTGTCAAATCCGGTTATTTTCATATCTGTTTTCATTCGGACATATTTCACCATTTTCCATAAATCCTCTTTATCAACATCAAGAAGCTTGGCCCGATACTTCACATCGCTCCAGTAAAGATATTCGTTGTTAATTTTACCAATACTATCTACGAACTTTTCTTTTTCAAGATTTGACAATAACTCTTCTGTAAGTATTGATTGGGCAATTTTGGGAGGACTTTCAATCATAGTTGATGTGCTTTTATTCAATATACAAATATCGCAATTTATCGCAATTTATCAAAATTTGCGATAAGTATTTTCATAATATATTGATTATAAAAATATTGCAACAACAGAGCAGCATTTCCCGGGAAACTCCGGGGTGTTTTTGCCCAAAATTGCGCAAGGCAAACAAAAAAGCAGCTAAGCGTGTGGCTTAACTGCTTGATTACCGTGTGGTCCCACTTGGGCTTGAACCAAGGACCCCCTGATTATGAGTCAGATGCTCTAACCAACTGAGCTATGGGACCGGCTTGTTGACTTCTCAAAAGCGATTGCAAAGTTATGCAATGTTTTTGATATTTGCAACTATCCAGACTTTTTTCTGAAAAAAAATTCCATAAAATCAAAATGAGGTACAAACCGATTCACAACTTCAACATCCTACGGCACACTGGTTGCAACACAAACTTATTGATGTTGTAAAGAATGATTGCAGCAATAAAAGACATCACAAATACCAGCAACATAGCAATCCACAAACCATAGGAATCAATAAATTCATCAAGGAACTCTAAATATATGATATCATGAGCGATATACAATTCTAAAGATATATTTCCAATCCTCGAAAAAATGGAACTTATGACATGTGGCAATTTATCAAAAAACCATGACAAAATCATACAGAGTGTAGGAGTTATAAATATGAACGGAACAAACAGTAATGCGCAAGTCCAGCAATATTCATAATGGTACTTACGAAAATAATAGAGGGCGACAAGTGAAACCATGAATAATATCCAATTCCCTATTTTTACTTTGTTTGTCACCACAAATTCCTTGCAATCCTTAGCATAATGCCCAACCACTGCACCTATGAAAAATATAGGAATACGAGAAATACTAAGAATCAACAGTTCTCCTTTATTCTCATTGTTAAAACAAAATACCATGATTAACGCATATGCTATGGTGAACAACAAGCCAACGATTATAAAACCAACGGAAGCTCTCAATCCGTATTTCTTGAATAATTTGAAATATAAAGGGAAAATAGCATAAAAGACCACTATACATGACACATACCAAAGTTTGTCCGGGTTGCCTGGTATCCAATACCCGATAGTAGTGGCATCAAAAAGAAGGGTGCAGACAGAACGGAAATCAAAATCCATCTGAATGAAAAAGAGTATCAACAGGTAAAGCCAAAATTCTGGCATTATCCTGCAAAACCTCTTTTTATAATATTGCGACAGGGAAACATCTTTCTTTGACATTGAAAAATACAATCCGAACCCCGACAAGAACAAGAAGATATCAACTCCGCCAGTCCCCACACCAAAAATGACACTGATAATCGAAATATCGATATCACCTAAATGAAACAACATCACCCAGATTATCGCAACTCCCATGAGGGCTCCACGATAGGATGACAATAACGACAAACTCGATTTCATAGACCTCATCCTCGATTATATATTAATATTATTGCTATCTGGTAAACCTTCCAACTATTGGAATTTAGAGCTTAATCATTCGTTAGGGATTCATCTCCTTCCCGTCTCCTTACATTATGCCCCAAAATACCATAACCGCGAGCAAAAGTACACATTTTCCAAAATATCAACATAATACCATCCATTTTAAAGATATTTTATACTCAGGTATCAGACACAAAGACATGCTTATTCCGACAAGAAAGGGCAAGTGATAAAATCGCGTCGTTATTTGTATTCCTATTCTTTATTTGAGCCATATTGCCGCGCATATTGCAGAGATTCAAAAAACTTGCAAAAAACATTTAATCGTCGTTTTATATTTTTCAGTTTTAGTAGTAACTTTGCAATTAATTGGCAGAATGGGCATTTACACATGCCGGCATGTCAAAAGAATATATGAGCAAGCAAAGATATGATGACGAAGAACGGTTGAAAGACACCGTAAGAAAACTTTCAAACAGTGAAAGTCTATGCGCCATGTGCCACCTCCGGCTAGGCTTTGAACCACTGCCGCAGGAATCCATGATACAAGAAATGATAATGTTGTGCCGATCGGTACTGTTTCCCGGCTTCTTTGGCAAAGAAGACGTAAATTCATTCAACCTCGAATATATCATAGGTTTGCAATGCGAGAAGCTGAAAGGGATTATGGAAAACCAGCTTGTGGCAGGCCTCGTGTTCGGAGAAAAGAGCGAGAACGGCCGATACAGCCTTGAAAGGCTGCTGCATAAAGCCGAAGAAATCACTTCGCGCTTCATACACAAGTTGCCCGAATTGCGCAGTATCCTTCACACCGATGTCGAAGCCATGTACCTTGGCGACCCGGCAGCCACAAGCCATGAGGAAGTGATATACTGTTATCCTGCGCTCAAAGCCATCATCAACTACCGCATAGCCCACGAACTGCTTGTCGAAGGGATCCCCATCATTCCACGCATGATTAGCGAGCTTGCACACTCCGAAACAGGAATCGACATACATCCCGGAGCAAGCATCGGGCACCATTTCGCCATCGACCACGGAACAGGCGTGGTAATAGGCGCCACCGCAATAATAGGAAACAACGTAAAGATATATCAAGGCGTGACACTTGGAGCAAAGAGTTTTGCCGTTGACGAGAACAACAACCCCATCAAAGGCATAGCACGCCATCCCATTATTGGGAACAATGTCGTCATCTATTCCAATGCGACCATCCTCGGACGCATTACCATAGGCGACAACGCCGTGATCGGCGGTAACATCTGGGTTACCACCGACGTGGCTGCAGGTGAAAGAATCATACAAGCGAAAGCCAACAATATTTTAAGATTAAAGAGTGATGAACAATAAATTCGAGATGGTAGCCAAAACGTTCAAGGGCCTTGAAAACGTATTGGCTGAAGAACTTAAAGGAATAGGCGCAGAAAATGTAGAAACCGGCTTGAGGATGGTATCGTTTGAGGGCGACATGGCCACACTTTACCGTGCCAACATCTGTTGCCGCACCGCTCTTAGGATACTTAAGCCGATTTACAAATTCCACGCATCCGATGCCGACGAGCTTTACAATGCTGTCAAAGACTTCGGATGGGACCAATACATGAACGCAAGCCAGACGTTCTCAATAGACTCGACGGTATTCAGCGACAACTTCCGTCACAGCCGGTTCGTCACTTACAGGGTAAAAGATGCCATTGCCGACTTCTTCAATGAAAAATATGGCAAGCGCCCGTCGATAAGGCTGAACAATGCCGACTTGATATTTGACGTACACATCTCGGGCAGCGAAATCACCTTGTCACTCGATAGCTCGGGCGAGTCGCTTCACAAACGCGGTTATAGAGTCGCACAGACCGAGGCACCAATCAACGAAGTCCTTGCTGCCGGAATCATCATGCTATCGGGCTGGCACGGCGAATGCGACTTGATAGACCCCATGTGCGGTTCAGGCACATTCCTCATAGAAGCTGCCTTGATTGCCGCAAACATAAATCCGGGCATTTTCCGCTCAAGCTTCGCTTTTGAACGCTGGCCGGACTTCGATCCAGAATTGTTTGAAGAAATATACAACGACGACAGCCACGAACGCGAATTCACCCATAAGATATATGGCTCGGACATGTCACCCAAAGCGATAGACATTGCTGCACGCAACATTAAAAGCGCGGCAGTGGGCAAATACATCGAGCTGAAGGTGAAACAAATTCAAGACATCGAAGAAGCTCCAAGCGAAAACGGCATAATAATCACAAATCCTCCTTACGGGGAACGTATCACGGTCGACGACATGGAAAGCCTCTACCGTTCGATAGGCGAGAAGCTTAAAAAAGTTTTCAAGGGGTACAACGCATGGATTATAGGTTCCAATACAGAATTGCTCGACATAATAGGATTGAAACCGTCGCTCAAATTCCCTCTTTATAACGGAGCACTCGAATGCGAACTACGCCAATACGTCATCTTCGACGGCACTTACAGTGAATTCCGCAAAGAGGGGAGAAGCGTAAAGAACGAAGACTTCAAGGGTGAACGCAACAAGGAATACAAACGTCGCGCATTTGAGCCTACATTTAAAGAGAACCGTGGCGAGAAGCGTTCTTTGCATCAAGACAAGGATGGTGGCGAACGCAAGTTCCGCCGAGAGAGGCCGCCAAGATTCAGGCAGGAAGGTTCTCCGAAGAACGCCCTCGAAGCAAAATACCGCAAGCCTTATCACGAACGCCACCGCGAAGAAGAGAACTTCAAGAGGAGAAACGACGAAAGTGAAAAGCCCGAAAAAGTACACAGCGAGGAGAGAACCGAGAGGGTAATAAAGTTCAAGCAACCGTCGCTGTCGCCCGACAAAGAACGTCCAATCATACGCGGACGACGCAACAGTTGGAGGCGTGAAGAGCTGCCTCAAAACGCCGAATCAGACAACCAACCGGCAAATACCGACAACAACAAACAAGATTAAACATTAAAAGCATCACGACGATGGGAAAATACACAATATTGCTTTTAGGCTCAGGCGGCCGCGAATCGGCGCTGGCTTGGAAAATGAGCCAGAGCCATTTGCTCGAAAAACTATACATAGCACCCGGAAACGGAGGCACAGCACAATATGGCGAGAATGTCCGACTGTCACCGCTCGACTTTGATGCCATAAAGGCTTTTGTCACAAACAATGAAGTGAACATGGTCGTAGTGGGCAATGAAGACCCACTCGTTGCCGGCATCTATGACTATTTCAAAAATGACGACAAGCTCGCCGCCATTCCTGTGATAGGACCTTCCCAATCGGGCGCAAGGCTCGAAGGAAGCAAAGACTTTGCAAAAGACTTCATGAACCGTCACGGAATACCTACTGCCCGCCACTTGAGCGTCAACGCCGACAACATTGAAGAAGGCTTCAAGTTCCTTGAAAAAAACAATCCCCCTTATGTGTTGAAAGCCGACGGACTTGCAGCAGGCAAGGGCGTGCTGATAATCCCTTCGCTCGACGAAGCCAAGACACAATTGAAAGCCATGCTCGGAGGCATGTTCGGAGCATCATCCAACACAGTTGTGATAGAACAATTCCTAAGCGGAATAGAATGTTCGGTATTCGTACTCACCGACGGAAATACCTATAAGATATTGCCGGTTGCAAAGGATTACAAACGAATAGGAGAGGGGGACACGGGACCCAACACCGGAGGCATGGGGGCCATTTCTCCTGTGAGCTTTGTCGACAGCTCCTTCATGAAAAAAATTGAGGACCGCATCATAAAGCCAACCGTTGACGGCTTAAAGAAAGAAAACATCACCTACAAAGGCTTCATTTTCTTCGGCCTCATCAACGTCGGCGGCGATCCATACGTGATAGAATACAACGTGC
The DNA here is from genome assembly GCA_905207705.1 of uncultured Prevotellaceae bacterium. Lineage (GTDB taxonomy): Bacteria > Bacteroidota > Bacteroidia > Bacteroidales > Muribaculaceae > Avimuribaculum. The sequence goes on along the minus strand of CAJLMA010000007.1, from coordinate 65,867 downwards.
GCATGGGCGACCCCGAAACCGAGGTCGTGATGCCGCGCATAAAAAGCGACCTGCTCGACCTGCTCGAAGGAGTGGCCACAGGAACGCTCGAAAGCCGTGAACTTGAAATAGACTCCAGATATGCCGTCACCGTGATGATGGTATCGGCCGGATATCCTGGAAGCTATGAAAAAGGAAAAGCCATAACAGGAATTGAAAGCATCGAGAACAGCATAATTTTCCATGCAGGAACCAAAGTAGCCGAAAACGGAAACTTGGTGACATCGGGAGGACGTGTAATGGCTGTAACTTCATACGGAAACTCGAAGGACGAGGCTCTAAGGCAATCGTTTGAAAACATTGCAAGAATCGACTTTGAAGGCAAATATTTCCGCCACGACATAGGCTTCGATCTCAAGTAAGAAACGCTTTATAGAGTAAGCAATCAAACACAAAAGGGTGTGCCAACAACTAAAAACGGCACATCCTTTCTTGCATAAACCGCTGATATTGCAGGAACACGAATATTATGCTAATTTTGCGAAAACAAAAAACATAGCGGGAGCTTGAGCGCACGCACTTAAAGAAATAATTGCTCATAACAGTGTATAGAGAAGAACATATCAACAGGTTTTTAAACGGGAAATATTTCAACATCGCAGTCATCATCCTGTTCGCGGTGTCGGCAATATATTATTTCTGCTCCGGGCTTACTATAACCCATGTCAACAACAGCGGCCCGTTTTTCCCGTCATCCAATTTATGGCTTGAAAACTATCCTGTCCTGTCGCTCTTGCTCAACATGACCTGCATCATTGCCATAGGATATCTTCTAAAGCTATTAAACAGCATATACGGCTTTATCCGCTCGCACACGGCCATAACACTGTCGGTGTTCATCTTGCTTGAGATGAGCAATCCCCATATCACGACGCAATTCTTTGACGGGACGGCATTGTGCCTGCTCGTGACGATGCTCACGTTCATAATGTTCGACTCCTACCAGCAGCGACATTCCTATTACAGCATTTATGGCACATTCGTCCTTCTCGGGCTATATTCCATGTTCCAATATTCAGGCCTTTACTTGATTCCTATTTACATATTGGGATTCATGCAGATGCGCGTGATGAACTTCAAGGGGCTGCTTGCGATGCTGCTGGGACTCGCCACGGCCCCGTGGATAACATTCGGCTTCGGAATAATTTCACTCGACAACATCTCGACTCCCGAAATGAGAAACGTGTGGGAAGTTCTCGACAAAGAGCAATCGCTGTCTCTAATCACGATGACAGCCGCGACAGCCATATTTGCATTGATGCTAATGGCCACCAACATGTTCCGACTGATAAGCTATAAAGCACAACGGCGTGCCTACAACGGGTTCTTCTCGGTACTCACGATAGCCACAATCATAATGTCATGTGCCGATTATACCAATGTGCTCAATTACCTGCCCGTTCTGAACCTTTGCTTCGCAATTCATGCCGGACACTCATTCACCATAAACAATTTCGACAAACGATACATAGCCATACTTGTCTTGCTTGCGGCATGTTGTACGGCCTATATCTACAATTTATAACCAGTCATGAGGAAATTCATAATAGAAAACCACATACCTTACATAAAAGGCATACTTGAACCATTTGCCAATGTAGAATACTTGCCAAACGACGAAATTACGCCCAATGCAGTCGCTGATGCCGATGCACTTATCGTGCGTACACGCACCCGGTGCAACAGCAGCCTGCTATCGGGCAGCCGATGCTCGTTTATTGCCAGCGCGACGATTGGCACCGACCACATCGACCTCGACTATTGCCGCCGACAGGGGATAACCGTATGCAATGCGCCAGGATGCAACGCTCCGGCAGTTGCGCAATATGTCATTGCCTCAATAGGAAATTTGTTGCGACTCAAAGGATATGCACCCGAGGGATTGACACTTGGAATAGTAGGCGTGGGACATGTGGGAAGCATCGTGGAACGATGGGCAAAAGAAACCGGACTGAAAGTCGTTCTCAACGACCCTCCTCGCCAACGCAACGAAACAGACTTTGAAGGTGTCGCTCTCGACACGATTGCACGCGAAGCCGACATAATAACATTCCACACGCCACTCACTCAAACCGGCATCGATGCCACATTTCATCTGTGCGACGAATCGTTCATAAATTCCCTCCACAAATGCAAATTGCTTATAAACAGCGCACGCGGGGAGATTGTCGATAACGAAGCTTTAATATCGGGGCTTGAAAACAAAAAAATAGAAGAAGTTGCTATCGACTGCTGGGAAAACGAGCCTCGCATAAACTTGACGCTGCTTAAAAAAGCATTTGTCGCCACCCCACACATAGCAGGCTACTCCATCGAAGGCAAGCAAAGGGCTACGGCAATGGTGCTCGAAGCCGTAAAACGCCATTTCGAACTTGACATTACGATACCTTCAATCGCAGCTCCCGAAAAAGGAGCAACCGGCATCTCTTTCCAAAAGGTCATGGACAGCTACAATCCACTCGATGACACCCGGAAACTGAAAGAGAATCCCGACATGTTTGAACGATTGCGCAACAATTACGACCTGCGCCACGAAATCTATTAGATTTAATTAATATTTTTTTCTCCTATATAGCAATAATTTACCATACTTTTGTGTCAATTTTTCACATAAGTGGACGATAAACATGAGAATATCGTACAAATACATGCTTTTCATCGTCCTGCTGCTTGCGACATCGCTATTCTGCAAGGCGCAAGAAGCAGGCGAAGTTACAGTAGCCACAGGATTGCAGAAAGTCTTCAAGGGGAAATACCACTTCATCGACGAAGCCACCGGCGACACACTGTGCATGATTGTGTTTAATCCCATCACCATCTACCCACAAGAACGGTTCAAGAACAAAAAAGAGGAGGAATTTTATTGGCGCACCGTAAGGGACGTGAAAAAAACGCTTCCTTACGCCAAGCTGATATATTCCACCTTGCTCGAAACATACGAATACATAGAAACATTTGAAACCGAGAAAGAGAAACAAGACTACTTGAAAGAATTTGAGAAGGCCATTTTTGAACAATACAAACCGGTATTGAAAGAATTTACGCGCTCACAAGCCAAGATGCTCGTCAAGTTGATAAACCGTGAAACAAACCAGTCGTCCTACAGCATCGTAAAGGCATTTCTCGGCTCGTTCAGGGCAGGCTTCTGGCAAACTTTCGGACGTTTATTCGGTGTTAACATGAAATCTGGATTCGACCCGAAAAAAAACAAAGAAGATGCCATAATCGAACGCATCTGCATACGCATAGAGACAGGCACGCTGTAATAACAATATCCAATTAAATCTTTTACATTTGTTTGCATTTTTTACACAAACAATATATCTTTGCGTAAAAGCATAACATAAATCTATATAATATGAAAAAATGTCTTTTATTTGGGGGTGCCATTGCCATATCTTTGTCGGTTGTGGCAGCCGGGCAAATTGAAAGAGCCTTAAATCCTTTGTGGAATACAGAAACCAAGGTCGATGATTCCAACTTCCTTGCATCGAAGGCACTTAAGAATAAAACATATAGCCAAGACAGTCTCAAACTGACGGAACTCCAGAAAAACAAGTTGAGAAAACAATCAAAAGTCAGGAGTGCGTTAATAATCGAGAGTGCTTCGGTTCATCATCCCGCAATAAAACTCAAGGCGGCTGAGCCGTTCGAAAGCGACGTAAATGCCAAAATCACACTTGACGTGCAATATGACTACGATGACGGCACCGGATTCCAAATGATATTTGATGCCGACCACAACACTTATGGTGAGGGGTTGGATTTTGATTACGACTACTTCTATGCACCTGATTATAGTTCATTTGAATATATATTGCCCGAAGACGGAACGATTAACAGCACAGAAGAGAGTGGCGGATGCCTTGTCATGGGCGAAAGCGCATCGATAGAGATACCGGCGGGAATATATGACTATGTGCTCACCAATCCTGATGGCGGAGATGCATATCTTATTTCAAGAGGTGACTTCATGGGCGATGATTTCGAGTTTGAAGCAGGCTTGGAATACATATTCAGCGTCGTGCACGAACCTCCATACATTACCTGCATACTCGATGTCCCTCGTCCCGTCAATCTTGCAGTGACAGAAATTACATCGCTTGAGACTTCAACCGCCCTTACCGATTCGGAAGTGGTAACGGCCACAGTTGTGAACGAAGGCACCGAAACAATTTCGTCATTTAATTTGAGATTGACGGTCGACGGCATCGATGTTGCTACCGAAACAGTCAACCAGACCCTTGAACCTGATACACAAATGCAATACACATTTACAGCAACTGCTGATTTATCGTCAGAAGGGGTACATACCGTTTCGGTTAAAGCAATTGCCGACGGCGATGGCGACGACAGCAATAATACGGCGACGATTTCTGTCACACATTTCGCAGCGGCAGATATTCCATACACGGTGGATTTCTCTGATGATGCGCAAATAGGCGAATGCACTTGGAAAGGCAATAGCTGGTCACACAACTTGCTAAACGGTGCAATGGCTTTCGATGCTACGGAATATCAACCGCTTGTACTCCGCGGAATGAATTTAGAAGCCGGCAAGTCATATCTGCTTGGATTGACTTTTGCAGCAGGTTATGAACTGTTCGGATATTATTATACTGAAAATTTCAAAGTTGTATGTGGCTTGGAAGGGACACCGATTGACGAATGGGAAGACATTTTATCGTATGACGGCATATATACCGAAAACTATTTTATTTATGATGAAGCCGTCATCAGTTGCAAACAGTCGGGAGTGTATTCTGTTGCAATTGTGCCAATTGAATCTTCAGGCACACTTTTCATAAAGAATATAAGCGTTACCGCGAAACTGGAATATGATGCCACACTTGCTTCAGTAAACGCTCCAACAATGCTTCCTGAACCGCAAGCCGGAAAATTCCTGCTAACTGCCAACATAATCAACAATGGCGTAAAAGAAATTGAATCGGCCACGGTAGTGGTTAATAACGGTGAAACAGAAGTCGGTCGTGCCAAGATGGAAAGAATAGCCGTCAATGACACAGTGCCTGTTCCTGTCGATGTGACCCTAACTGGTGCATCAGTCGGCACTTCGGTAAACCTTGAAGTAGTTGTATCGGTGGACGGACATGAAAGCGAGGATACCAACGGTGACAACACGGCTGCCGCCACGATAGAAGTCACAGAAGAAGTTCTTGGATATGACAAAGTGGAACAGTACATGTTCTATGACGAAAATTACCATATAGGCATTGGCATCGGTTACATTAGCTGCGGAGTTCCTTTCCACTTGGAAACGGCCGACGTGCTGACAGGCATTTCTATTGGCTGGGGTGAAATCCTTGACCAAGACATACATATTGCCGTTTATCAATTTGACCCGGAAACCTTGGCTATTGGAAATGAGATATACAGCGCAACAGTACCGCAAGGAGAAGATACAGGATATGTGGTTTACAAAACAACTCCGCGCATGCTGGAAGCCGGCGACTACATTGCATCTGTAAGATATCAAGGATATTGCCTTGTCTCCGACTACACAGAAAACGGTGTCGTTTATATCACTTCATCAGACCGCGCCACCCCGCAATATGGTTTAGGAACATCGGCCATCCGCACAGTGTTTGGTGAAGGAGAAGCCATGTTCAAGGACGCTCTCGTTGTGGATTTCCTTAAGCCAGCAGATGAAGGGCTATTCTCTGTCAATGAACCAGTTGTGGTTTCTGTAAGAAATGATGGATATGAAGATGTGACAGGGATACTGACTCTTTCTATAAATGGCGTTGATACTGATGAGCAACAAGTTTCGCTGGAAGGATATTCTTCAGAAGAATTCACATTTGAAACAGATTTGTCTAAACCGGGTAAATATGAACTCAAAGCCACTGTTACAGTAGATGGAGACCAGAATGCCAACAATAACAGCTTGACCAAGGCTGTAACTTCATGGGAACCGGCCGACCCATACACGGTAGATTTTGAAAAATGCTTGGATTTCTCTACTTCAGGATTCAATCCTGCTTGGAGCACAGTAGATGTTGACAATGGACCGGTATGGGGATTGGGGGGCTATGATTATCCACTTCCTTCTAACGGAAGAGTCGCCTTTATGATTTTCAATCCTGCCTTGACAAATCCGTCGTTGGCCGGCCATGCAGCAATAGCTCCTCATAGCGGAGAGAGATTTGCAGCAAGTTTTGCTGTCGATGGCATGCAGAACAATGACTGGCTCATTTCTCCAAAGCTCACTCTTCCGACAGAAGATGCCAACATGTCTTTCTTCGTCAAGAGCTACTCTAGTGAATATGGACTGGAAAAATATAATGTGCTCGTTTCGGAAACTGATAATGAAATAGAAAGCTTCATCAATATAGGCGAAACCCGTGAAGCTCCTGAAGATGCATGGATGGAAGTGAATGTTGATTTAAGTGAGTATGCAGGCAAGGATGTATATCTGGCCATACAATGCGTATCGGACAACACGTTCTTGTTTATGCTCGATGACATCAATGTAAGCAAGGTAGAAGGGTCGGTTTCTAAAAATACTGTAGTTGCATTGTCTATTTATCCCAATCCGGCGACCGACATGGTTGTTATCAGTTCCGGAGGTTCCGTGATCGAGAATGTCGACATCTACAATGCAGCAGGCATGATGGTTGGCTCATCACAAGTATCTGATGGAAGCAATTTCCGTTACAATGTATCCACTTTCGATGCTGGAATATACTTTGCAAAAGTGACTACATCCGACGGTCTTAAAGTAATGAAATTTATTGTAAAATAAGACGCTGTTTAGCCGCCACATTGCATAAAGATTATTAATTGTGACGGTTTCAGTCATACGCAGAATATATAAACTCCTATCCGGCATTCGACCTGATTTGAGTTTATATATTCTGTATTTCATTTTGATAAGTATCTCACTTTTTTGTTTTATCTTTGTACATTAAAAACGACAAAATGGCTAAAATCTCGGCAACAATAATTACTAACAACAATTGCGACACTATTGAAAAATGCCTACTCTCGCTGGAAGGAGTGGCTGACGAGATTGTTGTTGTTGATGCCTATTCCACCGACGGTACTGTCGACAAGTGCATGAGCCATGGTTGCAAGGTAACACAACGTGAGTTTGTGGGATACGGAGCGCAAAAGCAATATGCAGTGTCGCTTGCTTCCAATAGCTACATCCTGTCGATAGATGCCGATGAATATATCGATGAAGAGTTGCGTCAGTCCATAAAAGAACTCAAAGATACCGGATTCAAGCATAGGATATACAGCCTGTCGAGGCTGAATTTCTTCGGTGAAAAGCCTATAAGACATAGCGGATGGTGGCCCGACCCGCAAATCAGGTTGTTTGACAAGCGTTACGCAAGCTGGGACTTGCGCGACGTGCATGAACGCGTCAAATTCCCCTCCACATTGTGGCCGGCTCCCATAAAAGGCACATTGATGCACAACCGATGCTTCAATGCCGACGAATACCATAAGAAAGAAAGCCGATATGCATCAATCAATGCACATGTGCTGGCATCGTCGGGCTGGCATCAATCATCGATGATTGCTTACTTGAAAGCCATTGCAGCATTCTTGAAGATATACATTTTCAAACTCGGATACTTGGACGGAAATCCGGGATTTAAAATTGCCCGAACGGCTGCTTCAATGCAATTGCTGACAAACAGGCTGGCAAAAAGAGATTGAAGACATCGCGTACACGGAACAAATACATATACAAATAACTTATTTTTGAAAAAACCCCTCGCCTTGAAAGCACTATCACATCATGAGTTTGAATATTTTTCACATAGTATCGGGTAAAAAGTGGAGCGGCGTTGAACAGTATGTCTACGACCTTGCGTCCGAACTTAAAAAAGATGGCAATTATGTGGAAATCGTGTCGACCAAACGCGAATCCATCCTTGAACGGTTTAGGGAACTCGAACTGCCAATATCCATATTGCCATTGCGGAGGAAAGCCGATTTTGAAAGTCCGATCCGGTTTGCCCGCCTTATAAAGCGCGGACATAATGTAATACATGTGCATAATGTGAAAGATGCACGAATGGCCGTCATTGCCCGACGCATATCGGAAAACAGGAACACTAAAGTCGTGTTGACATGCCACACCGTGGAAAAAGCAAAAAAAGGGTTCATACACAAAATGATATACAATGAACTCGACAGGATTATATTTGTATCGGAATTGGCCAAACAAGAGTTCTTGACCACATTGCCCGACTTTGACCTTGCCAAGACATCGGTAATATACGACAGCGTGAAACGCGACACTACACACCGACATGATACAATCGACATACGCAAAAAGTTCAACATTCCCGAAACAAAGAAACTTATAATGTTCCACGGACACATCTGCGAGGGAAAAGGTGTGTCGGTACTGCTACGCGCCATCACGCAACTCGACAAAGACAGTTTCCACCTCGTCATAATGGGACGAGGGGAGATAAAGTACTTGGGCGAAATAAAGGCTTTCATCGTAGCCAACCAATTGCTCGGCAACGTTTCGTTCATCGGTTACCAGAATCATGTCCAGCCATTGATTGAACAATGCGACTTCGGCGTGCTGCCATCAACAGTAAGAGAAGCGTTCGGCATCACCAATATAGAGTACATGATGCTCGGCAAAGCCCATATCTCCACCAACCACGGTGCGCAATGTGAATACATTGCAAACGGCAAGACAGGCCTTCTCGTCAATCCCGGCGACTACAAAGCCCTCGCATCGGCCATGGACAGCCTGATTACAAACGATGACATGCGCATTGCCATAGGTGAAGCTGCAAAAATGGAATTTGACTCAAATCTCGCCTACGACCATTTCTCGGAACGCATCAAGAAGGCCTATGAGTGAAACAAGAGAGAAAATAGTAATCAACAACCGATTTGAAAAGATACGGGGGTACATCGAGTCAATCCCGTCAAGAAACGAGAATCTGGGTGAAGCCATATACTCGGCGCGCAACACCATATACAGAAGCAACGAAAGCGGAACCGACCTGACTATAAAAAGCTTCAAGATTCCTCACTTGCTAAACCGCGTCATATACACATTTTTCCGCAAGAGCAAGGCCCGACGCTCTTATGAATATGCCACAAGGCTGCTTGAAATGGGGATAAACACGCCTCAACCGATAGCCTACATCGAGACATTCTCATGCGGATTACTGTCGCACAGTTACTATGTGTGCAGCATGATTGACTCGGCGCAAAACGTAAGACACTGGGAAACATCGCCCGACAGTGACAAAATAATAGAAGGAACGGCTCGTATGATGGCGTTGCTTCACAGCAATCATGTGTGGCACCGCGATTTTACTCCGGGAAATATACTATACGACAAAGATTGGAATTTTTACATCATAGACATAAACAGGATGCAATTTGACGTTACTTCAAGGTGCAAACTGATGAGCAATTTCAGCGGAATACATGACGAATCACCCGAGGAAATAGGTAAATTGGCTCGCAAATACGCGCAATTGACCGGCATTGATGCCGATATAACGGCAGCCGAAGCCATAAAGCTAAACCACAAGTTCTGGGTAAAACGATACCGCAAATGGAAGTTCAAAGACTGGCTCAAGAGCCTGCACAAGTAACTTGAATACGACATCAAATCAATCATGAACAATCTATCGACAACACAAATGACATTATTCAAATATTTCTCAAGCAGCAGGATAGGAAGCCTCATTTGCAACATCGTCATTTCATACATACTCTTCTTCATTGCACGAATCATCTTTTTCATTGTAAACAACGATTATTTCATCGACTACATGTCGTGGGAACTTGCCGGCGACATGCTTGCCGGTGCATTGAAATTTGACACGTCGGCAGTGATATATGTAAACGCACTGTACATCCTTATGATGTTGTTCCCGTTACACTTGAAGGAGACCAAAACCTACCACAAAATCACAAAATGGACGTATGTGACATTGAATTCCATAGCCCTTGCAACCAATCTTGCCGATGCGGTATATTTCCAATTCACCGGGCGACGCACGACAGCAACGGTTTTCAATGAATTCAGCAATGAAGGCAACATAATGTCAATCATAGGCACCGAATTTATTAATCATTGGTATCTCGTGCTGCTTTTCATCTTGCTTGCATACGGAATATCAGTTGCTTACCGCATGCCGGCAACAAGCAACAAGCCAAACTTGAAAACTTACTATACCACACAATCGATAGCGTTCATAGCAGCCATTCCGCTATGTATATTCGGCATTCGCGGCGGTATAGGCCCCACAGTGCGGCCAATCACTATCAGCAACGCCAACCAATATGTAAACAGGCCCATTGAAACTGCCGTGGTGCTCAACACTCCTTTCTCGATAATACGCACGATAGGGAAAGAACCTTTTGAAACCCCACATTACATGAGCGACGAATTGATGCATGCCACATTCGATCCGGTCCACCAACCGGTCAAAGGAAGCACATTCCGCCCTTGCAATGTAGTAGTGATGATAGTGGAGAGCTTTGGCAAAGAATACATAGGAGCATTTAACAAAGACCTTGACAATGGTTCCTACAAAGGATACACACCATTTACCGATTCATTGATACGGCACTCACTCACATTCACCAACAGTTTCAGCAACGGACGCAAGAGCATTGACGGAATGCCGTCGGTGCTGTCGGGCATACCCATGTTTGTCGAGCCGTTTTTCCTCACGCCGGCTTCACTCAACAATGTGACCAGCATTGCCGGAGAACTCGACAAAAAAGGGTACTACACGGCTTTCTTCCACGGTGCCCCAAACGGCTCGATGGGATTTCAGGCATTCGCGCGTACTGTAGGATTCAAAGATTATTACGGACTTGACGAATACAACCAAGCTCCCGGACATAATGCCGACAAAGACTTTGACGGCACATGGGCCATCTGGGACGAACCGTTCATGCAATACTATTGCGAAGAAATGAACAAATTCAAAGAGCCGTTCATGACCGCAATATTCACGGCATCATCCCACCATCCCTATGTCATCCCTGATGAATATAAACAAATGTTTCCCGAAGGGTCATTGCCAATCCACAAGTGCATAAGATACACCGACAACGCATTAAAGGAATTCTTCAGTGCGGCAAAAAAACAGAAGTGGTTCAACAATACATTGTTTGTCATCACTGCCGACCACACCAACCAATCTTGTCACGAAACATACCAGAATGACATAGGCGTTTTCAAAGTGCCTATCATATTTTATGCTCCCGGCGACACGACACTGAAAGGAATGCGCGACGACATAATCGCACAACAAATAGACATAATGCCTACCGTACTCGGATACTTAGGGTATGACAAGCCGTATGTGGCTTTCGGCTGCGACCTGCTGTCAACAACTCCCGAACAGACATTTGCCGTCAACTATGCCAACGACATATACCAATATGTAAAAGGGGAGTACCTCTTGCAATTTGACGGGGAAGGAACACGAGCCATTTACAATTTCCAATCAGACCCGGCACTTAAACAAAACCTAATTGGTGAAATCGACTGCTCCAAAATGGAACTTGAACTCAAAGCCATCATACAACAATACATGCAACGCATGAATGAGAACCGGCTTACAATAGGGGATTAAAAAATATAACCACACATAACAAATTATATTACAGTATATTACATATACACATATTCTGAAAATTTGCATATTAAGTAACAAATTATTATTTTTGCGCTCTCAAACGGAAATCATGACCATAAAAAGGACACATATCACACAGGCTACAAGCAGTTGTCGACGACGAATCTTCGACAGCTACCGATATGTGCATGTGTATTGGTTCAGCGGTTTTCTCTGATTTTCCCTTCTGGCAGGAATGCTCATCCTGCATCGCAAAGCCTTACTCACAACAATTACAAAACAAGATACCTTGCTCCAAGGCATCAAGATATTCATGCACCCTCACAAGGTACACAGTGACGGGACATTACATCTCACACATAAAATAAGGGAATAATCATGTTTACTGTAATAGGAATACTTATAGTAGGAATAATAACAGGTATTTTATTGCGCAAAGTAGAATTGCTCAAGAAAACCGAAAAAACTATACCCGCGACAGTCGTAACGATGTTGTTCGTATTAGGCTTGTCGGTCGGCTCAAACAAGTCGGTGGTTTCCAATATTGCCAGCTACGGATGGCAGGCCGCACTGCTCGGACTGTCAAGCCTCATAGGCAGCGCGGTAGCCGCATGGGTGGTATATATGATATTTTTCAAGAAGAAAGGAGGCCGCGCATGAAAGGGAACATTGCAATATTAGCCAGCTTCGGAACAGGATGCGCCATCGGCCTTTGTGGAGAATTTGGCACAGAAATTCACGACTTGTCACTCTACATATTATATGCTCTCATCTTGCAAGTGGGCATAAGCATAGGCCGTAACAACGAGGTAAAACAGGCTCTCTCCCATATTGACATGCAAATATTCGCCATTCCTGCGGCAACAATAGCCGGGACTTTGGTATTCTCGGCAATCGCAAGCATACTGCTTGCCCAGTGGAGCGTGTTTGAGTGCATGGCAGTTGGCAGCGGATTCTCCTATTACTCGCTTGCCTCGGTACTTATAACGCAATTGAAAGAACCGTCGGTGGGAATACAACTTGCCACCGAACTTGGCACAATAGCCTTGCTTGCCAACATGGTCAGAGAAATGGCTGCATTGTTTGGAAGCGGACTTATAAGCAAATACTTTGGCAAACTTGCGCCGATTTCGGCAGCAGGCGTAAATTCGATGGACATAATATTGCCCTCAATCATAAGATTCTCGGGCAAGGAAATGATTCCTGTCGCAATAATACACGGCCTCATCATCGACATATCGGTGCCTCTGCTCGTCTCTTTCTTTTGCAGCTTGTAATTGCACCTCCACACATATAAAGTGTGCCTCAAAGGGTTTGGCTTGAACCATTGAGGTACATTTCATTTATCAATGAGCCTCAAGCCAGTTGGAAGCGACTCCGCACGAAGCCACAAGGGGTACATTACCCTTATAAGCTCCTTCCATCTCCTCCTTGACAATGCTGCGCACACGGTCAAGTTCGTCGGGAACAACATCGAAGTTAAGTTCATCGTGAACCTGCATTATCATCTTAGACTTCAGTTGCTCTTCTTCAAAGCGACGGTATATGCGCACCATGGCGATTTTTATAATGTCGGCAGCAGTACCCTGTATCGGAGCATTGATGGCATTTCGTTCCGAAAATCCGCGCAATACGGCATTTCGTGAATTGATGTCGGGCAACATGCGTCTACGTCCGTATAGTGTAGACACATACCCTTGCGCACGGGCTTGCGCCACACACTCGTCTATGTAGCTCTTCACGCGAGGGAATGTGGCAAAATACCCGTTAATGAGCATTGATGCCTCCGAACGAGGAATCTCAAGACGCTCCGAAAGTCCGAAAGCTGATATGCCATACAATATTCCGAAATTGGCAGTCTTCGCCTTGCGACGTTGTTCGGGAGTTACCGATTCTATCGGTTCATGATAAATCTTAGATGCTGTGAGCGAGTGAATGTCTTCATTGTCACGGAAAGCATTCACCATTGTCTCGTCACCGCTCATGTCGGCAACCAGTCGCAACTCGATTTGCGAATAATCGGCCGAAAAGAAAAGGTTCCCGTCGGCAGGAATGAAAGCCTTCCTTATTTCCCTGCCTTCGCTATTCCTGACGGGTATGTTCTGTATGTTCGGATTAGTCGACGACAACCGCCCTGTGGCTGTAACAGTCTGATTATAGGTCGTGTGGATGCGGCCAGTCTCGGGATTAACAAGCTCGGGGAGCGCGTTAACATAAGTAGACAACAATTTTCTTATTCCTCGCAGTTCCAAAATCTTCCCAACCACCGGATGTTTGTCTTTCAGCTTCAAAAGCACTTCCTCGGTAGTCGAATATTGTCCGCGATGCGTTTTTTTTGCTTTGGCGTCAAGCTGCAACTTGTCAAATAGCACTTCGCCTACTTGAGCCGGAGAACTTGTGTTAAACTTAACGCCCGACAACCTGAAGCATTCATCTTCAAGCTCGTTCATTCGACGAGTTAAAACCTCTGAATATTCGTTCAAGGCTCTTTCATCTATTCTCACTCCGGCAATTTCCATGCTTGCAAGCACCTTTACAAGCGGAAATTCCATGTCGGCCATCAACTTGGTCATTCCAAGCTTTTCCACTTCATCAAGCAACATAGGCTTCAACCTCAACGTGCAATCAGCCAGCTGGCACATATAGGTACACAGTTCTTCATCACTCAAGGAAGATGGTTCCCTGTACTTCTTGCCTTTAGGTCCGGTGAGCGATTCAAAAGCAATAATCGTTTCGGCAAGCATGGTTTCGGCAAGCCGTTCCACCGAATGCCCCGTCACCTCGGGTTGCACAAGATAATGTGCAACCGAAGTATCAAAATATTTTCCATCGGGAATCGCGACTCCAAGTTTACCAAGCAATATTATATCGCGTTTCACATCCGAACTCACGATAACAGAACATGCCGACAATATGCGGTTCAACGCCGCAGCCACTTTGTCTCCACCATGGGAAGCAACATGCAAATATACGGCCTCGCGACCTTTGCGAGCTATCGAAACTCCCACAACGCCTGCCTGAATCAGCTCGTTGCCGGAAGCAAGAACCGACAACCCAATCTCTTCGCCCGAACCAATGGCAGATACAAATGAATCAACGTCACTCACGACACGGTAATTAACCGGAGCATTTGTGGCAGACAGCTGATTTTCATTTTCCACCATATTTTCATCCTCATCGGCCATATCAAACAATGAAGGTTGCGATGCCTTAGGTTTGACAGGTTGAGATGCAATCGTTGGCTCCTGCTGTTTCTTATCTATTATGCGGGATATAAAAGTCCTGAACTCGAGTTCTTCAAATATTTTTCTCAATGCGGCTGCATCCATGTCGCTGCGCTTGAACATTTTTTCATCAAAGTCGACAGGCACGTCGGTCTTTATAGTGGCAAGAAACTTCGAAAATCTTATTTGCTCGGCATTGGCAATGACTTTTGTCTTTAACGCGCCTTTCAATTGCTCGGTATTCTCAAGCAGCCCCTCAACAGAATGAAATTGCTTGACAAGTTTCATTGCTGTCACCTGTCCCACGCCAGGGCATCCGGGAATATTATCGACCTTGTCACCCATGAGTGCAAGGATGTCTATAACTTGACGAGGATTCTCAAGCCCGTATTTTTCACACACTTCCTTCACTCCGCGCACTTCAAAGTCTCCTCCGCGCCAACCGGGCTTGTATATGAAGATATTTTCATCCACAAGTTGACCAAAATCCTTATCCATTGTCATCATAAAGGTCGTAAAACCCGATTGCGATGCCTTCACGGCAAGAGTTCCTATCACGTCGTCGGCTTCATATCCCTGAATCTCCATCACAGGAATCCTGTAAGCAGCCAAAATCTCTTTTATGTATGGAACGGCTATTTTTATGTCTTCGGGAGTCTCTTCCCGCTCGGCCTTGTATTTTTCATAAGCCTCGTGCCTGAAAGTAGGTCCGGGAGGGTCGAAACACACGGCGATGTGAGTGGGATTCTCTTTTGTCAGCACCTCTTGCAAGGTATTCACAAATCCAAATATTGCCGATGTGTTCATGCCCTTTGAAGTTATTCTTGGCGACTGTGCCAAGGCATAATAAGCTCTGAAAATAAGTGCATAAGCATCAAGCAGAAAAAGTTTTTTTTCTTGTTCCATATATAAAAACAATTTTGACACGGAGAAACGGGTACAGGTCGCAACACATATCCCGTGGAGAAAAATAATGCAATAAAGTTACGCCAAATTATTCAAACGGCAACACCGATTCAAGAATTTTGTCAGTTTCAATACAAGCACGGCACATTACACATTTCAAACATCTTACCGTTGAAAACAATTACCGCGTCAATAACAAGTATGTAACAAAAAATATAAAATATGGCTTGTCATCGTTTCGTTAATTCGCGAATAATGTGTAAGTTTGCGAAAAGTTCTGCCAGAATTGCTGACGAACAAGTTGCAAAAGTATAATTCCATTATGGTATATAAGTACGATTATCTCGTTATCGGCTCAGGGATAGCCGGAATGAGCTTTGCTTTGAAAGTGGCAGAGACTGGAAAAGTAGCACTGATTTGCAAAACAACACTTGAGGAAGCCAATACATTCCTTGCGCAAGGAGGTGTGGCCTCAGTAACAAACACCTTGGTCGACAACTTCGACAAACATATCAAGGACACAATGATAGCCGGAGACTGGCTTAGCGACCCGGCAGCAGTCGAAAAAGTTGTCAAGGAAGCTCCATCACAAATAAAGCAGCTGATCAGCTGGGGCGTGAACTTCGACAAGAACGATAAAGGAGAATTTGACTTGCATCGCGAAGGCGGACACTCCGAATTCAGGATACTGCACCACAAAGACAATACAGGTGCCGAGATACAAGACAGTCTCATAAGGGCGGTGAAGAATCATTCCAACATCGATGTGTTTGAAAACAGGTTTGCGGTAGAAATATGCACACAGCACCATTTGGGAAAAATCGTTACACGACGCACCCCCGACATCACATGCTACGGAGCATACATATTGAACTGTGAAACAGGCGAAGTTGACACATTCCTCTCCAAAGTGACATTAATGGCCACAGGAGGAATCGGTGCAGTGTATCGCACCACTACCAATCCGCTCGTGGCCACAGGCGACGGCATAGCAATGGTATACAGAGCCAAGGGAACTGTAAAAGACATGGAATTCGTGCAATTCCACCCAACGGCACTTTATCATCCCGGCGACAGGCCTTCGTTCCTAATCACCGAGGCCATGCGAGGATATGGTGCGGTGCTGCGTACTCGTGACGGAAAAGAATTCATGCAGAAATATGACAAACGTCTGTCACTCGCTCCACGCGACATCGTGGCACGAGCCATCGACAACGAAATGAAGACACGAGGCGACGACTACGTTTATCTCGATGTCACTCATAAAGATGCCGAAACCACAAAAGAACATTTTCCCAACATATACCAAAAATGCTTGAGCCTGGGCATAGACATCACAAAAGATTACATCCCGGTAGCACCGGCTGCCCACTACTTGTGCGGAGGCATCAAGGTTGACACCAACGCATGTTCTTCCATCCAACGACTGTATGCCGTGGGCGAATGTTCATGCACAGGCTTGCACGGAGGCAACAGGTTGGCATCCAACTCTCTTATCGAAGCTGTCGTATATGCCGACGCGGCTGCCAAACACAGCATGGCACACATAGGCAACTATGATTACCGCGAAGATATTCCTGAATGGAACGACCATGGCACTCAACATCCCGAAGAGATGGTTTTAATAACTCAAAGCGCGAAGGAAGTTGGTGAAATAATGAGCACATACGTCGGAATCGTCAGAAGCGACTTGCGACTTAAAAGAGCTTGGAACAGGCTCGATATCCTTTATGAGGAAACCGAAGCATTGTTCAAGACAAGCAAAGTATCGCGCGACATATGCGAATTGCGCAACATAATAAATGTCGGATACCTCATCATGCGGCAGGCAATGGAGCGGAAAGAGTCTCGCGGATTGCACTACACAATAGACTATCCGCCTGTAAAACATGGCGAATCTGAAAGTTTCTAACAAAATTTGACACCATACACATAGTTATACAAGTGCAACTTAAAAGCACACATTTTATTTTTCATAAATAATAAGAACTACGCAGAGAGTGGAAAGAATGATTGTCTCAACCGATGATCATTCTTTTCTTTTTGAGACAAGCCGTCACAACGACCTGCACCTAACGTAGAACGCAATTTTACAAGCCATCCACATAAATATTAAAATTTAAATGAAAGCCGGCCAATGATGCCGAAAATATAGCTAAATTTGTAATTAGAACCAAAAAGGCAATGCACAATGAAATATCGTGATGAAATAGACAAATGTTATGGCGTTGCCGGAATGGCACTGAGCCTTTCCTTGTTTAATGCCGATGATAAATTTTCAAGTATCACAATCGATGCCGAGAATGGATTTGACTGCATTAACTTCACACCCGACTACTACATAGTGTATAATCCTTCCCTTCCAGCCAAAGAATCGTGGCATAACACGCTGAACAACTTTCAATTGTCGATGGCTCTTGCCATTGCCGACGGGATATGCCGCCGCGTCGTGGGCGAACGCAGCGAAGTTGACAGGGAATTAAAAAGAACCCTGTTCAAAATATCGTGTGATGAAGCAAGCAACTTGTGCCAACTGGAAGAAGATGAAGTGAGAAACTTATTTGACGAATATTTCGTTTACCTCAACAAGGTGTTTGCAAACAAGACAGTAAAGAAGGTCATTAAGTCGATAAGGGACGAATTAATAAAATCACGCTCCATCGACCGTGCCGACCTGCTTGATATGTTAACCCCGTTAAGACATTGACCTACCACATTCCATCTCCAGTCATGAAAATTGCATTGATAAACAAAAGCGACTCCACCGGAGGAGCTGCCATAGTTACTTACAGGCTCATGCAAGCCCTGCGCGACGCCGGTACCGATGCAAGGATGCTCGTCCTTGAAAAGTTGCAAGACGACCAATGGGTGAAAAGCTATTCATCTCCAATTGTCGACAAGTACAATTTTCTGTCAGAGCGCTGGAACATATTCACACACAACCATTTTTCCCGAAAAAACCTATTCAAGGTAGACACTGCAAAGTGGGGGAGAAGTATAGCCTCTAAAGAATGGATAAAAGAAGCCGACGTGATAATGTTAAACTGGATAAATCAAGGTGCTTTGTCAATGCGCGGAATCGAAAAACTTTGCAAAACGGGAAAACCTATAATATGGACGATGCACGATATGTGGAATTGCACGGGGATATGCCACCACGCCTATGAGTGCGATGAATACAAGGGTGTGTGCCGCGGTTGCAGGTATTTGTCGGACGACAGCATGAAATTTGACTTGTCAACAAGAACCCAGGCTGTAAAAGACAAATTATACAAACTGTATCCCAACTTGTGCTTTGTTGCAGTGAGCAACTGGCTTGCCGAACGCTGCCGTGAAAGCCGTCTCATGCACAATGTCATGCTCACCACCATTCCAAATGCAATAGAGATTGACCGGTTCAGTCATAAGAAACAGGAAAACGGAAGCCTCGGCATTCCAAAAGGAAAAACAACAATCGTCATGGGCGCAGCAAGGCTCGACGACACGATAAAGGGCTTTGACATCCTGATAGGCACAACCGAATACTTGCAACAATACAAGCCCGACCTTGCCCGTAAACTGCATCTTGTGCTGTATGGCAACATCAGGGACAAGTCGCTGCTCGACCGGTTGCAACTTCCATACACATATCTCGGCACAATAACGGGTATCGAGCATCTTGTTGACATTTACACTCAAGCCGACATAGTGCTTTCAACATCGCTATATGAAACATTGCCCGGCACATTGATTGAAGGACAGGCTTGCGGATGCATACCTGTATCGTTCGGATTCGGCGGACAAAGCGACATAATAGACCACGGCATTTCGGGATATATTGCCGATACATTGGGCAAGGAATATATCGTAGAGGGTATTGAATGGGCTGTTAACACACCTATAAGCAGGCAATTCCTACACGAAGAAGTGGCTCGGAAGTTTTCAAGCAAAGTAGTGGCTCGAAAATATATTGACCTGTGTCAATCCTTGCTTTCCAAATAAGCCGCAAGCATATACCGGCCAAAAATATATTTATAACATTAAAGCATACATAATCATGCAAACCGTATTATTTCACGAAACAATCTTTGGTCCCATACACAGCCGCCGACTCGGCTCATCTCTTGGAATCAACCTCATGCCCAACGACGGCAAAGTATGTTCATTCGATTGCCTGTATTGCGAAGCCGGCTACAATGCGCAGGGACAAGGCACTACCGGAATACCTAAACGGGAATCTGTAAAAAAAGCCTTGAACGAAAAGTTGAAAACCTTGAAAGAAAATGGACTTAACATCGATGTGATAACTTTTTCGGGAAATGGAGAACCTACTTTGCATCCACAATTCAAGTTGATAGTGCACGATACGCTAATGTTGCGCGACAGGTATTTTCCCGAAGCCAAAGTATGCGTGCTGAGCAATGCCACCATGGCGAGCAAGCCTGCCGTGGCCGATGCTCTAAAAATGGTAGACCGCAACATATTGAAACTCGACTCGGCCATATACTCTACTTTCCACGCATTGAACCGTCCGGTATCGCAAAATGTGAACCCGAGCAGCATCATTTACGACATAAAAGCATTTGAAGGAAAGTGCATAGTACAGACTTTATTTGTGAGAGGCGAACATGACGGCAAAAGAATAGACAACACCACCGATGAAGAAATCGAGGCTTTGATTAACGCCTATAAGGAGATAAATCCGCAAGAAGTGATGGTGTATTCCATTGACCGCCAGACTCCAGAACATAATCTCACCAAAGTATCTCCCGAGGAACTTGAAAAAATAGGCGAAAGAATAAGAGAAGCCGGTATAAATGTCCAAGTCAATTCCTGACACCGGCAGTCTCTCGCCGCCACATTACATTGTCATCATAACAGCCAAAACAACGTTGTGGAGATAATGTAATTATTTTGCCCAATTCTCGCGATCGAGGTTACGATAGCTGATGGCTTCTTGCAAGTGACGCGGTTTTATCACTTCCTCATCTGCGAGATCGGCTATCGTACGCGCAACTTTCAAAATGCGGTCGTAAGCGCGAGCCGACATGTTGAGGCGCGTCATCGCATCCTTCAGCAGAGCCATTCCGTCGGCATCGGGCTGCGCATATTTCCTTATGAGCCTTGACGACATTTGCGCATTGCAATGAACGCCTTTTTCTTCCTTAAACCGTTGCAACTGCAACATGCGAGCTTTTACCACACGCTCGCGAATCGATGCACTGCTCTCGGACGGAACATTTGAAGCCATTTCGTCAAATTCCACTGGAGCTACTTCTATCTGTATGTCAATGCGGTCGAGCAGCGGACCTGATATTTTCCCGAGATATTTTCTCACAGCCCCGGGAGGACAAATGCAAGGCTTGGTGGGATGACCGTAATAGCCACAAGGACATGGGTTCATTGAAGCCACAAGCATGAACGAAGCCGGATAATCAACAGTGTACTTGGCTCGGGAAATGGTAATGTGACGATCCTCAAGAGGCTGACGCATGACTTCAAGCACTTGCCGGCTAAACTCGGGAAGTTCATCGAGGAAAAGTATGCCATTATGTGCAAGGCTTATCTCGCCCGGAACCGGATAAGTGCCACCGCCTACAAGTGCTACAGGCGATATGGTATGATGCGGTGCTCGAAACGGCCTGCGAGTGAGCAATGTCGCTCCTCTTTCAAGTTTTCCTGCAACCGAATGGATCTTGGTCGTTTCAAGGGCCTCTTGCAGGCTTAACGGCGGCAGGATTGAAGGCAGACGCTTGGCCATCATCGACTTTCCCGAACCTGGACTTCCCACAAGTATTATATTGTGTCCGCCTGCACAAGCAACTTCAAATGCGCGTTTTACATTTTCCTGCCCTTTTACGTCGGCAAAATCCAAATCGTAGTCTCCCACGCTATTGAAAAACTCTTCACGAGTATTTACAATGGTGGGTTTCAATTGCAAAGACCCATTGAAGAAATCTATCACTTCCTTTATGTTATCTACTCCATAAATTTCAAGATTGTTCACAACGGCTGCCTCTTTCTCATTGGCTTTAGGCACAATAAATCCTTTATATCCCAATTCGCGAGCCTTTATGGCCATTGGCAACGCGCCTTTTATGGGCATCACAGACCCATCGAGCGACAATTCGCCCATTATCATGAAATTACCGAGATTTTGTGGGGAAATTTTTTCATCTCCGGCAAGAATGCCTATCGCCAACGGCAAGTCGTAGGCAGCACCTTCTTTCTTTATATCGGCAGGAGCCATGTTTATCACCACCTGCCTGCGTGGAAAATCATATCCGCTTTGTCGCAAAGCAGATTTTATGCGCTCGTAACTCTCTTTTACCGACGTGTCGGGCAAACCCACTATGCAAAAGTTTATACCCTTATCGACCGAGACCTCGATGGTAACCAATATGGCATCTATTCCATGAACAGCTGCGCCGAAAGTTTTTGTAAGCATGATACGCGAATTAAAGAAAGCAAGTTATCCTTATTCACAAAAATAACATTTTATTCCTTAATAAACAATCATGCCATGGCAGCCGGCTACTTTTTTGACATTTGGGCATCTACAGCCTTTACCGCGTTTTCAAATGAATTACCACGATACAATTGCCTGCCGAGAGAATTGGTAACGACGAAATAAGGCGAACTGCTTATGTCAAGATTTGATATTGCCCTGTTGAGAGACCCTCCTACAGTCCAAAAATGCATCCACGTCGTGCTGTCTTTCTCAATATATTCTTTCCAGTGCAACGAGTCGGTCGATAACATCACGTCGGCAATCTGCATGCGACCAGATTTTTCATGCTTTTTTTGCAGTTCCTTCAAGCCTTTTACTATATCTGTACGGTTCATGTCATTCTTATCCCAGAAGTAAAGCAGGCTCGCCTTGTACTTGCTTACCGAAAAAGTAATCATGCTGTCGAGACTGCTGTACATCAACAGCGAATTGATGCTGCGACTGCGTTTCTCTTTGTCAATCTGCTGGGAAAGCGCATAGTAATTGTTCACAAGTCCCGATGGCCGCGCATCGATGCTTATTATCTTGAACAGCGAATCCACACTCGTCATGCCCGAAATATTCGAGTAATCATTAAGCAGAATCAACGTACTCGATATTTCAGATGGATTATCGGTCACATATTTCTCAATTTCGGCATTCAATTGCCTGCGGTCAGACTGTCCATAAAGTTTGGCGTTGCCATTTATAAAATCATACCACTGCTCATTTTCATCAGTCCCTTCAACATTTATTCCATACGGATTCTCAACC
Organism: uncultured Prevotellaceae bacterium; assembly: GCA_905207705.1. GTDB lineage: Bacteria > Bacteroidota > Bacteroidia > Bacteroidales > Muribaculaceae > Avimuribaculum. The sequence goes on along the minus strand of CAJLMA010000007.1, from coordinate 42,843 downwards.
GAGCCTTTAATTGATATGTCATCACCGTTTTTCACTGCGGCACGAGCTATGATTTTCTTATTATTGTCGATAAAATAGACTATCGTCCAATCATAGTTGCTGCCGACAAATTCAAAACGTCCGTCGGTCACAGTCACCCACTCCGATTCCACACGTTCATCGTCAGTAAGATACAAGACACGGATATTCTGAGTGCCTATTCCTTCAAGCTCCCCTTTAATGGTAAAATGGTCGCTACTGCAAGAAACCAGTATCAACAACAATGACAATGTGAATAAAATCTTACTTTTCATCAGAATATACAAATATGGTGAACTTTATAACAGTAAAGTTCAATGTACACATTTTAAATTAGTCACAAGTCAAAACCTTCGAAACGTGAGATTGCATCTTTCCACTCTTGCGACAATGGTGCCGATACACCACGGGTAGCATCAAATCCAACCATCACAGAAGAACACAAGCATTTCAATTCTCCCGTTTTTTCATTCACTACGGCCTGCAACATCTTGAAACTCTTGTCATGGATGCTCGCCACTTGCGTCTTGACAGCTATGGGCTCGGTAAAGTACACAGGTGCCATGAAATCGCAATTCACATTTGCAATCACAATGTCTATTTTAGCCCAATGCTTCTTATTTCCTTTGACCGTATTGAAATATTCAACTTTGCCTAAATCAAACAATGAGAAATAAACCGAATTGTTCAAATGCCCGAGCATGTCAATGTCGTTAAACCTCATCTGCACCGAAGTCGAATGCTTGAACGGACGTTCCACAGTTATGCCCGATTGGCGTTTATTCTCGTGATTGATAATATCTTCCATAAGACTGAAAATGCTGTGATTGCAAATTTACAAACCTTTTACGAAATACGAAAATCGACACACCCGACAGACAACTATACCAAAGATGCCAGTACTTATCTTATCACTATGTCGTGTATTACTTCTTTTCCTACTGCTTCATTGAGACGACGAATCAATGCCGTGCGACTGAGCATCAAATCATTGCGCAATACCGACGAAGACATGTGCAAATACAGCACCCCATCTTTCACATAACGGCTTACCGTATATCGGTTTATGCCTTGACCGACGACCTCGGGCCATATATAGGAAATCTTTTGCTCGTCAAATTTCTTGTCAAGATTCTCCTCACTCAACAGCCTGTTTATTATTTCGCCGACAGTTTCGGCATCACTTTTCTTCATCAATTGCCTCCTTTCCCGATTCTATCTCCTTGCAATCGCCATTTTCGACCTTAAACATTTTATAGTCTTTCCCAACGCTACGTATTATATTATCGAGGTGAGTGCGATTGGTGTCGGTAATGAATATCTGCCCGAAAGTATCGTCCGACACCACCCTTATGATACTTTCCACCCTTTTGGCATCGAGCTTGTCAAATATATCATCGAGCAACAACAGTGGAGTGATTCCATTTGTTTTTTTCAAAAAGTCGTATTGAGCCAGACGCATGGCAACAGTATAGGTCTTGCATTGGCCTTGCGAACCTATTTTGCGCATGGGATGTGAATCAAGCATAAGTTCAATGTCATCGCGATGCAATCCGCAAGTAGTGTAACCCATCACCATGTCTTTTTCCCTGTTGCGTTTCAACAGCTCTTCCATCGTCATCTCATTGAGATGGCTTTTATATTTCAGCGAGACAGTTTCGGCACTGTTTGAAATACTGCGATAATAATTCATGAATATAGGAGAAAATTCCTCAATCCATGAGCAACGCACAGAGTATATGTAGGCGGCAGCCTTGCATATAGTCGCCTCCACGGTTTCAAAAAGTATGGAATCTCTGAATCCTTGTCTTATCATGGCATTACGGTTCTCTATCCCTTTGCCATAACGTATCAGGCAATCCATATATTCCTTGTTGCTCTGCGATATAATCTGGTCCATGAACTTACGTCTTTCCTCGCCAGTACCACGCACGAGCTCCCAGTCCATTGGCGACACCATCACAAGTGGCAGCAGGCCAATATGCTCACTCAGTTTCTTATATTCCTTGCCGTTGCGCTTCACATTTTTTTTCTTTCCGGGCTTGAAACCCATCACCACATCTTCCTGCTCCCGACGACGGTCATACTTGCCTTGAACGAGCATGAAGTCGGCTCCATGGCGCAATATTGCCATATCGCCCTGCGCATTGCAACTTTTACAGAAGCTAAGATAATATATGGCATCAAGAATATTGGTCTTGCCCATGCCGTTATCGCCAATGAAACAATTGAGATTGGATGAAAAACTCAATGACGATTCGACTATATTTTTGAAATTCAATATTGAAATGCTGCTGAGTGTCATATATGCAAAGTTAATGCACGCTGTCGGCAATTAAAAGGTTTCCGCTTATATTTATTTTTCAAGTTTTACCATTATTTCGCATCACAAATAATTATCTTTGCGCAGAGTTTATATACAAAAATGATTACAATAAGAAGAGCCATTATAGCCGACATTCCGGGCATAAACAACCTGTTGTCGCAAGTACTTGAAATACATGCACAGGGTCGCCCGGACCTTTTCAAAAAAGGAACAAAAAAATATACAGAGACTGAACTTGAATCAATAATAACCGACGATGACAAACCTATATTTGTAGCAACCGACGAAAATGACACCCTGCTTGGCTATGCCTTTTGCATATTCATCCATAACAACAGCCACATACTCACCGACATAAAAACTCTGTATATTGATGACTTGTGTGTCGATGAAAAACATCGCGGAAAGCATGTTGGTTCAATGCTGTATGATGCAGTTAAAAAATTTGCCAAGCAAAACAATTGTTATAATTTGACTTTAAACGTGTGGAGCTGCAATCATTCGGCAATGAAATTCTATGAAACCTGCGGATTTCGCCCTCAAAAAGTGGGAATGGAAATAATATTGTAAACAAAAACCTTACCTTACAACGAGATTATTGCCATTCATGCGCTGCATGTATTGTTGAATCATGGCCTTCAGTTCATGTTCCATGTCTGCACAGTCTACTTGACCTATAAGGTTGTACTTGAGCAACGGGTCGGACTTGAAATTGTAGAGAGCCTTTACTTTCTCGCCATCAAATTGCAACATCATGTCGCCTTTCAAGAATTGATAAATGCCGTTGTTGTAATTAACCGCCCATGTCGACAACGGCTCGGCATTCATCAGGTCGCAACCAAACCCCACATAATTAACTTCATACCCAAGATAACTTAAAAGGGTAGGCGTTATATCGGTTTGCTGGGCAATAACATCGTCGCGATAAGCAGGTTTTATGCTTCCATCGGGAGCATAAAATATTATTGGAATTGAAAACAATCCGAGGTCGGTTTTATATTCGGCCAAATTATTTTGATTTGTATGGTCGGCAACTATGACAAATACCGTGTTTTCAAACCATTTACTGCCTTGCACCTTGTCAAAGAATTTAGCAATTGACATATCGGCATACTTGATACACTTTGATATCTCAAGATTATCTTCATCCTCAAATGTATCCTTGTATTTGTCAGGTATTTTATATGGATGATGTGAAGTTGCCGTGAACACCGTGGCTACAAACGGCTCCGGCATCTCATTCATGCGGTCGGCCGAGAATTGTAAAAATGGCTCGTCCCAGATGGCCCATTTACCGTCAAAGTCGGCATAACCTCCATAATTTTTATCTTTTTCATACTCGTCAAGCCCGAAATACATGTCATAACCTATGGCTTGGGCAAAAGCCGAAAATCCCATGCTTATGTTGTGACCGCCATGAAAGAATGCCGACGTATAACCTTCGGGAGCGAGCAACGAAGGCAATCCAGATATGTCATTAAGAGATGCCGGCGTAAGAAAGAACGGCTCTACAAACATAGGAATCGCCGACAATATCGACGGCATGGCATCCATGCTCTTGCGCCCGTTGGCATAACTGTATTTATATGTCAACGAACATGCAGCTATCGAATCGATGAAAGGAGCATACCCTTTCCATGCCACATCTTTATGTAATTCTTTATTGTAAAATCCTATATATTCCTTTCCAAGGCTTTCAACTATCAATATCACGACGTTCTTGCCTCTATTCAACGTACCGACAGGCATAGATTTCATCACAGGCGAGAAAGTCATTTCCAATTCTTCATTGCTCATGTAACAGGGATCTTCAAAACTTTCCTTGCCTATAGTGCGTATTATTGAAAACGGAGTATTTAGCACGACCGATGTCTCCACTGCACGATTCACATACTGGTTGGCATTGCTTATGGTTATTGGCCGAGTTCCTGCCACGGCACTGCCCCTTATTCCTATAATGGCAACAGGTACCAATATTATCAACGACAACACTTGCGCTATATAATATCTGCCTTTTTCTTTTACGCCACAAGGAGGATTCTTAAAAAACTTCCATAGCATCAATGCTATGATTATAAAAGCTACCACTACATACCAGTACCTCAACACTTCGGTGCCTATTATAGACAATATGTTGTTTTCATTTCCAAATTCTTCAAAGACAGTAATCGTAGTCCTTCTACCTGAATACTGGAAATATATTGAATCGGCCAGATTGGCTGCAACGCCCACTGCATTTGGGATAAAATATGCCCACTTTGAAATTTTATGGAACAAACGGTTCTCCTTTACATGCCAAGGAAACAATGTTATCAACAAATATAAGGAATTCATATACAACAATGCCGATGTGTCAAACACCAAAGCTCCTTTCAACATGGACCAAAACAGGTCAGTTGACATGTAAGGCGCGAATGTTGAATAATTAACCAAGAAAAATACAATCCTGCACAACATGAACGCTACATAGGCCACTAACATGTTCCATGCAGCAACTGTTATATTACAACAGGACGCAATGCGCCCTAACACATTTTTCTCCATCAAATCTTACCACTTAAAAGACGAACACCGTTGTGTTATCGCCACTCAATATTTTAAATTCTTTCTATACTCCGACAATGTAACCCCCTTGAACTTCTTAAAAATCTTGCTCATGGATGACAAATCGGTAAATCCGGTCTTTTCAGATATTTCGGTCAATGACAAAGGACTGTTCATCAACTTACACACTTCTTCCACTCTTAAATTGTTTATCCAAGTGTTGAAATTCACTTTGTAATGATTGTTTATATAGGAAGAAAGAGTCCTTTTGTTCACTTTCATGGTATCGGCCACATCCGATATTGATATGCCTTGACGCAAATATATCTTATCTTCATTAGCCAACCACGACTCTATTTTTTCTTTTATAATGACTGTATCGTAGGAAATAGTTTCATTCTTGTTAACAGGTTCCGACATTTCCACGGCACTTGCTACATTACTTACGACCTCATTGCCATGAATGAACATGTTTATGAACATTATAACAAACGACAGATACATTACACTTATGGTCATATAGAAAAACAAATCGTAATGTACGCTACCCAATATGTGATATATGTAACCTATAATGCCAACTACAAGTATTATCACTGATACGATCATCATGCTTTTCAATTTCAATTCACTGTTGTCAGCATAATAATTGTCAATGTTATTAACATAGTTATAATAAGATTTTCTTATTGACATGAACGATATGATGAATGCGGCTCCCATTGAAAGGAAGAACAGAAGTCTTAGTATCAATGCCGGCTCTACAAGGACATAATCAAAAAATTCCTTCATTCCGTAAACATTTATGTCGCCAAATACCATACTTACAATCAAATAAGCCACAAACAAACATGATGGTATTATGTAATATTTGAAAATGTTTTTCTTTTTCACATTAAGCTCATGCATTATTGACAGGAATGTGAAAAATATCAACAAGGATTTTACTGTGTACACCACCATCGGGTAAATATGCAATATTTCTATTTCTCCATTGACCAAGTCTTCCATCCCAAGCAACTTGACGGCTATTTCACATGTAGTAATACTCAACAGTACAGCCAAGTAATATTTGGCTATTTTGTAATTCCTATCAACTATCTTGGTAAATAACAAGAATATTATCAACACCACGCTTGTGGATGCAAACGAAACATAAGCACAAGTGTAAAAATTTTCCATTACACCTTGATTGAAAATATTAAAAAATAATGAATTTAAAACCTGTCACTGATATGTGTATGCAAAATTACTAAATTCATTTTTAACTTGTGAATTAAATTATCAACATCATGGAAAAAACTGTTAAAAATAGCTCATTATATTTAGTATTCTACTGTATATATGCAAATTAACAACTTGTTGAAATGTTTATAACATTGTAAATATCATGTTAGTATCGTAATTTGCATTACTATGCCCGTATTTGCACAAAAGGCAACATCCAGTCAAAAAATATATGCGCAGTTTCAATTATCAACATATTTCAACATGCTGTAAATAACTAATTATAAACAACGTGTCAATAACTGTTGAAAACTTTTATGGCGTATAAAAAAGAGAGGCGGCATGTAGTATAAACAGTGCCACCCTCTAAGTCTCATTTATTTCAGTACATCGTCATTTTACTACCAACTTGCCGCTATAATTGCATTCATTGCCACGCACTTTTAAGATGTATACGCCGGCTGCCAATGAGTCTTGAAGATTAACGACAATATTACCATTGTCAGTGACATAATTCTTAGCAAATACCTGCGTACCTCCCGTATTGTAAATGCACAAAAACACTTCATCCTCACCTTGCGCAAACACATTAATCTGCCCGTCAGTTGGATTTGGCCCTACAATCACCATATCTTGTTCCTTGTTTATATCGCTTACTCCTGATTGCCCCAAATAGACAAGACCAGCGTATGCGTCAATCACACCATTAGCCCCCCACTGATCTGCAATGCCTGTACCGTATGCCTCAGGCTTTCGAGCTGTTTTCTCAAAAATTTTCTTGATGTCATCGGGCGACAATGTAGGGTCATATTCAAGCCATGTGGCTATGATACCTGTCACGACAGGACAAGCCATGGAAGAACCTTCATTGATATAATACCTGTATAATTCGCCATTCTTTTCTACTTCATTTGTAATTCTGCTGTTAAAATAAGTATATTCGTTGAAATTATACCTATTAAAAGCCGATTCCACTCCATAGCCTGGAGCTACGATAATAGGATGCCATGTACCATTAAGATCAACACCATAACTCGAAAAATCGGCCATCGTGCCTACTTGCGCCATTTCATTATCATATTTTTGCACACAAGTATTACCCGATGCATCCATAATGGAATTCCAAGTCAACTTTGTAGAGTATGCACCCACCGAAATCAAGTTCTTTCCGGTAGCCAAATCATTATAAGAACCGGCAGGAGAACCGGCAGTAAAAGTATCATCATCATTATCTATAAATATGGAATAGGTATCGCTCCACATGTGCAATTCGTCACCTTGTGCCCCATAAAATTTCAATGCGAGCAGGTATCGTTGTGAAATATTTTCCGTTCCCGGAATCATGTACAGCTTCAACACTGTTTCATACTTGTTATTACTGCCATTTAACGCTGAACTGACATAATTATTATTTTGAGTAGTTTCAGCCAATTGTCCAAATTTAAAATACTTGCCGAATTCATCATTGAAAGACAGATCACCAATTGAAACATTATTATTTACATCCATGTCAATCAATTCACTTTCACAAACGACAGCATTGGCATTTTGAGTATCAACTACTACAAATTGCATTTGAGCCGGCTGTTCTGTGTAACAGTTGATTGTAGTGTAATAATTTGCAGGATAATAACCTTCCATAATCATTCCATATAAAGGAGATCCATCGATGATGGTTTGGCATTGCACATCTTTGCTTGAAGCGTTTTCAAACTTTTTATGTACATACAAATCCTTTTCACCCTCATTTCCGACAGCCACGACAACTATGGCACCTTCTCCAACAACATTACTAAGACCTTGCGACACAGCAGAAGTACCATCATGAGGTCCGGTGTTATATCCTATGCTAATATTTATCACGACCGGTTTTCCTTGTCGCTTGGCATAATCCACAATCGTAGATACCTGATTTAAAATTTCACTGTCGAAAACATGGTTTCCTAATCCGCAAAGGTACAAATCGGCATCTGGAGCCATTCCTTGCAGTCCATTACCAACAATGCTTCCGGCAGCTATTCCACTTGTGTGAGTACCATGACTTTCTTCACTATTATCTGTGGTAATAGCTTTAATATCATTCATATCTTCATAGGTTCCACCACCTGTTTCATCATATACAAAAGCTCTAACAATGCGCGTATTTCCATCTTCATCCTTGAACGCTATGTGATTAAAGTCTATTCCGCTGTCTACTATACCTACTATTACCCCTTCACCTGTAAATGAAGATGTCAAGCCTGTACCTGAATGAACTGCATCGACATTTGTCACTTCGCGAGCCACGTTATTGTATAACTTAACAGGTTGAGTAATTTCTACTCTTACCACGCTTTCAAGCTCACTTATTCGCTCTATTGCATCAACAGGCATACGAGCAACTACTACATTCCCTGCATTGTTTACCACTATGGCACCGGCAGACTCTATATCGTCCATGCCGGCTTCGTCGGCAAGCACCACAAAAGCTTCAACCATCCGTACTCCATCTATGCACATTACTTTGGTTATAGGATTTTTTTGCAATAAGCTTAATACTTCAGGTTTAATCGAGACATCATCAGCCAACGGCATTTTTAAAGTGCCATCAGCCATAATTACACCCTGCTTGTGCATTTCAAGAAACATGTTAGTATAGGGCGATAATTTACTTCCTGATTCACCATACACTATATTCACAACCATGCACAATAGTACAGTTGCAATGATTTTTTTTAAGATGAATTTGTTAATAACAATGTTCATAACTTCATTTTATTGAAAAAATACCATATTACTATTCCTGCACTTATTGACACATTCAATGAATGTTTTGTTCCAAATTGAGGTATCTCTATGCAGTGGTCACACATGTCGACAGCTTGTTGGTTTACTCCCTTCACTTCATTACCCAAAATAACTGCATATTTTCTGCCTTTTTCAACAACAAACTCATTAAGCATCACGCTGCCATTAACTTGTTCTATGGCGCACACAACGAATCCTTGTCTTCTGACAGTTTCAATAGCATCCTTGACATCCTTGAAATAACTCCAGTCGACCGAATCTTCGGCACCAAGGGCTGTCTTGTGTATATCGGGATGTGGTGGAACAGCAGTAATGCCACATAACATAATCCGCTCTACTACAAAAGCATCGGCAGTCCTGAACACCGACCCAATATTATTAAGACTACGAACGTCATCGAGTATCACTACCAATGGAATTTTATCGGCCTTCTTAAACTCTTCGCATGTTATGCGGTTAAGTTCGAGCATCGATTTCTTTCTCATAATAACAGTTATCTTATTGTTGAAAACACCTGTAAAAAATGTTCAAAAAGAAAAAACAAAAAATAAATAAAATTATTTTCAAATCTGGGATATTATTACATGCAATAATCTTATTGAATATGTCAAAAATGTTATTGTTTTGTTTTCCCACATTTTTAGGCATCTATTTATGTAATTATTAATAAGTAATAATTGCAAAATTATTAACTTTGCACGATATTGACAAGTTGTTTAAAAAGGCTATAATCTATTGATATGTACAATATAAGATTGTTAATTCAATATCAATTAAAGTTGCTCTTTCAATAATAACTTATTTTACAAGCAAACTGCAAAAATCTTATTGTTGAATTCAACAGCCTATTATAATAATCATAAAAAGATTTTTAAAAATAAAAGATTAAATCATATATATAATATGAATGTTGACAACGGATATGTAGAAGCTCCGATAGAGGAAGGCATTGATTTGCGTGAAGAAATATTGAAGCTCAAAAAAGAGAAGAATGCAGTAATATTGGCTCACTATTATCAGCGTCCAGAGATTCAGGATATTGCCGATTTCATAGGTGATAGTCTTGCTCTTGCTCAAATCGCCGCAAAGAGCGAAGCAGAGATTATCGTCATGTGCGGCGTTCATTTCATGGGGGAAACGGCCAAGATATTGTGTCCGGGTAAAAAAGTAATAGTTCCCGACATGAGCGCAGGATGCAGCCTTGCCGACAGTTGTCCGGCCGACGAGTTTGCCAAGTTTGTAAAGGAGTATCCCGGCTACACTGTCATAAGTTATGTCAACACAAGCGCGGCGGTAAAGGCTTACACCGATATTGTAGTCACCAGTTCTAATGCGCGACTAATTGTGGAAAGTCTGCCGAAGGATGAAAAAATAATATTCGGTCCTGATAGAAACCTCGGAAACTACATAAACATGCAGACCGGACGAAACATGTTGCTTTGGGATGGCGCTTGTCATGTTCATGAGCAATTCTCAATAGAAAAGATACTTGAATTGAAAAAAGAGAATCCGGGAGCCGAGGTGTTAGTCCATCCCGAATGCCGCAAGCCGGTGCAGATGGTTGCCGACAAGGTAGGTTCAACACAAGCTCTGCTGAATCATGCGGTAAACAGCGAGTGCAATGTTTTCATTGTAGCCACCGAAAGTGGCATTTTGCACGAGATGGAGAAACGTTGTCCCAAAAAGAAGTTCATCCCGGCTCCTCCCGAAGACGGTTCTTGCAATTGCAACGAATGTTCCTTCATGAAACTCATCACGCTTGAGAAACTTTATAATTCTCTCAAATATGAATTGCCGTTGGTTGAGGTTGACGAGGAAGTGGCAGCAAAAGCAGTGATTCCTATACGCAGGATGCTTGAAATATCCGAATCGCTTGGATTAGTAAAGAAGTAAAACAGCATATAAAAAGTAGCTATATATGGAATATAATTATAAGGAAATAGAACAACGCTGGCAGAAGTATTGGAAGGAAAACAATACTTACAAGACCGAGATTGACAATACACGTCCAAAGTATTATGTACTCGACATGTTCCCTTATCCTTCGGGAGCAGGGTTACATGTGGGGCATCCGCTGGGATATATTGCTTCGGACATTTTTTCAAGATATAAGAGATTGCAGGGCTTCAACGTGCTGCATCCTATGGGTTATGACGCTTACGGCTTGCCTGCTGAACAATATGCCATCCAGACAGGGCAACATCCCGAAGTGACCACCATAAGGAACATAAATCGTTATCGCGAACAATTGGACAAGATAGGTTTCTGCTATGATTGGAATCGTGAAATAAAGACATGCGACCCTTCCTACTACAAGTGGACTCAATGGGCGTTTATAAAAATGTTCAAGAGCTACTACGACAACGACAAGCAGAAGGCATGTCCGATTGATGAACTTGTAGCTTCGTTTGCAAGCAATGGTACAAACGGAATAAATGCTGCATGTAACGAGCAGCTTTCATTCTCGGCCGAAGAGTGGAATGGTATGTCGAGCAAGCAACAGGAAGAGACATTGATGAATTACCGCATAGCTTATCTTGGTAATACAATGGTGAACTGGTGTCCTAAATTGGGTACAGTGCTTGCCAACGATGAGGTGAGCGAGGGTGTTTCGATTCGTGGAGGTTATCCGGTGGAACAGAAAATGATGCGTCAATGGTGCTTGCGAGTGTCGGCTTATGCCCAAAGGTTGCTTGAAGGGCTTGACACGATAGACTGGACCGAGTCATTGAAAGAGACTCAGCGCAATTGGATAGGCCGTTCGGAAGGCGCCGAGATGAAATTCCATGTGAGTGGCAGCGACATGGTTCTTGAAATTTTCACTACCCGCGCTGATACCATATTTGGTGTTACTTTCATGGTGCTTGCTCCCGAAAGCGAATATGTAAACAGTCTTGTTACAGATGACATGCGCGATGAGGTTGAAAAATATATAGACGAGGTTAAGCATAAGACCGAGCGCGAACGATTGATAGACAAACAGGTATCTGGCGTATTCTCAGGAAGTTATGCGATAAATCCTGTTACAGGCAACGAAATACCTATTTACATAAGCGACTATGTGCTTGCCGGTTATGGTACAGGTGCCATCATGGCAGTTCCTGCTCATGATAGCCGTGACTATGCTTTTGCCCGTCATTTCAATCTTCCTATAATTCCTCTTATCGAAGGTGCCGATGTGAGTGAAGAAAGTTTTGATGCCAAAGAGGGCAGGATGATAAATTCTTCAAACGACAAGTTGCAGCTTAACGGACTTGATGTGAAAGAGGCTATTGCCAAGACCAAAGAATATATAAAAGCTGCCGGCATAGGTTGCGTGAAGGTGAATTACAGGTTGCGCGATGCCATTTTCAGTCGTCAGCGTTATTGGGGCGAGCCGTTCCCGGTATATTATGACGAAGACAATATGCCTCATGTGTTGAATGAGGATGAATTGCCGTTATTATTGCCCGAGGTTGATAAGTTCTTGCCTACCGAGACAGGCGAGCCTCCTCTCGGACGTGCCAAGAATTGGAAGACAACGGATGGTCATCCGCTTGAATTGTGCACAATGCCGGGTTTTGCAGGTTCCTCGGCTTATTATTTGCGTTATATGGATCCGCACAATGACAGTGCGCTTGTTTCAAAGGAAGCTGACGAATATTGGAGAAATGTGGATTTGTATGTAGGCGGAACCGAACATGCAACCGGCCACTTGATATACAGTCGCTTCTGGAACAAGTTCTTGTATGATTACGGTTATGTGTGTGAACCTGAGCCATTTAAGAAGCTCATAAATCAAGGTATGATACAAGGACGTTCCAATTTTGTATATCGTATAAAGGATACCAATACATTTGTGTCGTTTAATCTTCGCAAGGATTATGACGTGACTCCTATACATGTTGACGTTAATATTGTGGAGAATGACATACTCGACTTGGACAAATTCAAGGCATGGCGTCCAGAGTTTGAGAATGCCGAGTTCATTCTCGAAAATGGCAAATATGTTTGCGGATATGGCATTGAAAAGATGTCTAAGTCGATGTTCAATGTAGTAAATCCCGATGACATAGTTGAGAAATATGGAGCCGACACATTGCGTCTGTATGAAATGTTCCTTGGACCTATCGAGCAAAGCAAGCCTTGGGACACAAATGGCATAGATGGCGTGAATCGTTTCCTTAAGAAATTGTGGGGATTGTTTTACAAGGGGGATAATTTCCTATTGACCGATGACGAGCCTACAGCCGAAGCTCTTAAGTCGTTGCATAAGTTGATAAAGAAAGTGACATTCGACATAGAGCATTTTTCTTATAATACTTCTGTCAGCGCGTTTATGATTTGCGTAAATGAGTTGACAGCGATGAAGTGCACGAGCAAGGCCATTTATAAAGATTTAGTGGTTCTACTTGCTCCGTTTGCTCCGCACATAAGTGAAGAGTTATGGCATCTGCTTGGCAATGACACTACGGTGTGTGATGCAAAATGGCCTGAATGGAATGAAAAGTATCTTGAGGAGAGTGTCGTAAAATATGCAGTGTCGTTCAATGGAAAAACACGTTTTAGCATTGAGGTGCCTGCCGGAACTTCAAAGGAGGACGTGGAAAAAGCCGCCTTGAGCAATGCAGCAGCCGAAAAATGGGTTGCAGGAAAAACTCCTAAGAAAATAATTGTTGTGCCAAACAAAATCGTGAATATCGTAATTTAAAATAACGACACAAGGTAATGAGGCAGATGAGAAGTTTTTTATTCTCATCTGCCTTTTTTGTAAGTATGGGATGCAAAGCAAAGTTGTGAGAAAATAGTTGTATTTTTGCATGTATGTAAAAATATTGCAAGAGATGAAAATAGTATTTGCCACTAATAATAGGAATAAATTGCGTGAATTGCGTGAAATGACGGCAGGAAGCGATATAGAAATTCTCGGCCTTACCGACGTGGGTTGTAATGACGAGATTGTAGAAGATGCCGACACGATAGAAGGCAATGCGCTTATAAAGGCGAGGTACATAAAGGACAAATACGGTTATGATTGTTTTGCCGATGATACAGGCCTCGAAATAAATGCCCTTGGCGGTGCGCCGGGTGTGTATTCTGCAAGGTTTGCAGGCGAGGATTGCAATAGCGAGCGTAATATAGACAAGGTTCTTTCATTAATGGCTTCGGTCGAAGATCGCAGTGCACGTTTCAGGACAGTCATTGCATTGTGCCTCGATGGTGAAATCAAGCTTTTCGAAGGTGAAGTCCAAGGAACTATATTGGAATTGCGCAGGGGACAAGGAGGATTTGGGTATGACAGTATATTCAAGCCGGCAGAATCTGAATTATCTTTTGCCGAGATGACCGAAGAGCAGAAAAATAAAATAAGCCACAGAGGCAGGGCGGTTGAAAAATTGGTAAAATATCTCTTAGGCTGACGCATCTATAATGCAATAAATACACTAAGATCGCTTTTTCTCATTGTGGTATTTAATGGCTTTCCGGTAAACTTTCATCGTTTCAATGGCTGTTTTGTGCCAAGAAAACCGATTGGCATTTCTAAGGCCTTGTTGTATCACTTTGTTTCGTAAATTGGAATCTTGTAGCAACTGAATGCTTTTTATAAATTCATCGGTCAATGGCTCTTTCATTAGCAGAGGTGCGTAGTTGCCATATATTTCCGGTATAGAAGAATTGGCCAAGGCTATCACAGGACATCCGGCTTTTTGAGCTTCTATCACAGGAAGTCCGAATCCTTCATATGATGACGGATAAGCAAGAGCGCATGCAGTGTTGTAAAGCATGTTAAGGCTGTCGACAGGGATATGACCTATGTGCGTGCACCTGCATTGAGTTTTAGCAATCAATTCTTGTTCTTCTTGATTAAGTGCAGGCCCTACTACTACAAGATTCATTCCGCATCTTGCTGCTCCGTTTACTGCTATGTCGAAATTCTTGTATTTCTCCCTTTTACCTATAAAAAGCAAAAAAGAATGAGGTGAATATGGAATGAGTTGTGAAATCTTGCAGTCGGCATTAGGAAAATAGTCCATTTCAGATACTCCATTGTGCACTACCGTTACTTTTTGCGGGTCAACTTCGGGATAAAAATGAAGCAAGTCGTTGCGCGTATTGCGTGAAACGCATATAATGTGGTCGGAATTTATGATGGCTCGTCGCTTCATATACATGTTTGTACTACGACGCATTCCTTTGTAAAATCCTTTCTCGTGAATCAGGTCGTGTACTGTCGTGATGTTGACAGCTTTGGGATTGTCGCATAACCTGAAGTAAGAAGAATGAAAAATAAAGGGTGAATTGTAGTTATCTATGCGCACTGGTAGCATTCGCGACAGGTTTAAATTTTTCATCATGTATAGATGCCCTCGGCGAGCCAAGTCGAGTTTACGGCGTTCTATATTTGATATGGCATTCTTATGTTCGATAAACCGTAATTCGGCTCCCTCCATCGGAAGAAGCTGCTTAATGAGGTTTGCCCATACGCAACTTATTCCTCCTGCATGTTGCAAACTGAAAATTATGTTGTCAAGAAATATTTTCATTGCTTTTGAGAAGGAACGGCAAATTTAAGGCATACAGGAGCCAGAATAGTAAGATTACAGCTTGAATATTCAATTTTTCCCGAAATGGTGTCGCGTTTATATACCTCTATTTTGTTATCATCACGGCAAGCGACAAGCAGGAATTTGCCATTTGGCGTGATGGTGAAATTGCGTGGGTGTCGTCCTGTGGCGACATGCTCAATGAAGGATAAACCGGTTCCACCATTTTCCACTTTAAACACTGTTATACCATCATCTTTGAGTCGTGTGGAGGCATAAAGGAATTTATTGTCGGGACTCAAATGCAAGTCGGCACAGCCTCGTGCATTCGCGCTGTCGGCCAATACGGTATTGATGACATTTAGGTGACCTGCGTTGTCTCGTGAAAAAACGGTCACTGTGCCCGAAAGTTCGGCTAAAAGATACGCATGTCGACTGTCATTGGAGAATATCATGTGGCGAGGACCTATGCCGTTACAAATCGATGGAATATCTTCTGAAGCAATAGCTGCTATTGAATCATAATTAATTGAAATGTCACCATTTTCATTGATTATGTCAAATTTATAAATTATGTCGGCTCCAAGGTCGGTTGCATACACGTTTTTCTTGTCGGGAGAAATTGCCACGCAGTGAATGTGTGAAGTTGCTTGTCTTACGGAGTCTTTTTTGCAGGCATTATTGAATTTTACCACATTCTGCAAAGAGATTTCGTCATTGTAAACTTTAAATGTATTAAGGCTTCCACCCGTATAATTGGCGGTGAAGATAGTGTTTCCGACAAGTGACACATAGCAAGGATTTTCGCCTGCGGTGGCGGTGCTGTCCAAAAGGCTCATTTTGCCGTCGGCGATGTCATAGTCAATCATGTTTATGGCCGATTTGTCGCCATTTTCGCTGATGGCAAATATTTTACAGTTGTCATCAGACAATGCTACATAGGAAGGATTTGGGACAGAGATTGAATCAAGCAGGCGAAAGCAACCTGTTTCCTGATTGAATTCAGCCGAGTATATGCCCTTGCTGCCCGAGCCTGTATAAGTACCGATTATCAGACTTAATGTTTCATCATTGCTTTTGTTGCAAGCCACTGATATAAGCATTATAAATGTACAGATTGTTAATAGAAAGTGTTTCATGGAATAAAATTAAGAAAAAACAATCAATAGTCGCTGAAGAAATTGGGTTTTATGACAATACCTGCACGTAATCTTGAATGGAACTTGTTGTAATCGAGCAGATTTTCGCCATATCCATTGTAATATTGTAGGAACAGGTACTGGTTGTCTTTTTTGAACAGTTTGTAATTAAGTTCAATTATGGTGTTGAAATTCAGGTTAAAACCTTGACGTTTTACAAGAGTTATAGCCATGCCGAAACGTTTATCTTTGGATGTTACTTGTATGCCCGTCTGGTATATGCCTGAATATTTTAATATGTCTTTATTGTTTTGACCGTCGATTATTGGAATCCACACTTTTCCATGGACCATGAATTGCGGGTCGACAAAGATACTGGCACTTAGACTTATTTTATTCCAGCTTCGTGAGTCCTCCCCATCGCGTCCATTTGATTCATGTTCCACCATCAACATCATCTTGCCTATGAGACGGTCTTTTACGATAAGTAATTTTCCAAGGCCTATTCCCGGATTGAAGTTAAAATCGCGCATTGGGAGAGATTCCTCAAATATGTTCCACATGCACTTTTGTGAATATGTGAGAAACAAGTATGTATTCCACGGCAACGTACTTTTTGTGAGACGTTGGGCGATGCTTATTTGGAATTTAACGTCCGAGTTGGTTCGTGTGGGTTTTTCTCCTATTGTCGTTCCTAATATGAAGTAGTTGTCTCTGAACAGTGTGAAGTAAGGTCCGTTGTCAAACTCGTTTCTGATGCTGTCAGCATTGAATTTGACACTTTTGTTTTCTACGATTTGAGCATGCAAGAAAAGTGATGTCAATAACAGTGCAAGTAAAAATACTAACTTTTTCCCCATACATAGAATTTTGTGCAAATGTAGTTATTTTTAGTGTTTAATTAAGCATTGGTGGTTGGGTTAATTGGCTGATTATATAGTATATTTTGCTGTTATGTAGGGGATAATATGATTTTACGAGAGTAATTGCCAATTGTTTTTGAACCATGTTTCATCATATTAAGTTTTAAAGCATTATCTTTGTTTTGTTGTTTTTTTTAATGAAGAACAAGTAAAAATGGCAAAGAAAATATTGATAACCGGTGCAGGTGGTTTTATAGGCGGGTTCATGGTAGGCGAAGCGTTGAAGCGTGGTTATGAGACATGGGCAGCCGTGAGGGCTACCACTTCACGGGAATTTCTTCAAGACGAAAGAATACATTTCATAGAACTCGATTATTCAAATAGCGACATATTGAGGACTCAATTGAGCGATGTGTTGGAAAAAATAGGAGGAAAGTGGGACTATGTGGTACATAATCTCGGTGCTACGAAATGTTTGAATTTTCTTGACTTCAACAGGATCAACTATGAATACATGCGCTCGTTTGTCGACATGTTGAATGAGCTTGGTGCGACACCCGATGCTTTTTTATTGATGAGCAGCCTCAGCGCAATGGGGCAGGGTGATGATGAAACCTACAAGCCGTTTACTTCAAAAATGCTTCCAATGCCCAATACACGGTACGGAGTGTCGAAATTGAAAGCTGAAACTTACTTGCAGACGCTTGAAGGATTTCCTTACATTATTTTTAGGCCGACAGGTGTTTACGGGCCTCATGAACGTGATTATTACTTGATGATAAAGAGCATATCTACGGGGTTTGACTTTAGTGTAGGATTCAAGAAGCAGGTTTTGACATTCATATATGTGAAAGACCTTGTAAAAGCTGTCATGGATGCCCTTGAGAAGGCTCCTCGCCGCAATGTATATCTCATTTCGGAGAAAAGGTCCTATACTCAAAAGGAATTCCGTA
Organism: uncultured Prevotellaceae bacterium; assembly: GCA_905207705.1. Classification (GTDB taxonomy): domain Bacteria; phylum Bacteroidota; class Bacteroidia; order Bacteroidales; family Muribaculaceae; genus Avimuribaculum. The sequence continues at coordinate 24,462 of CAJLMA010000007.1, read as the reverse complement.
AAATAGTGTCCGATTGCCTTGGAAAGAAATTTGTCATTCCCGTGTGTTGTCCGTTGTGGATGTTGTATGCAGTTTCCGTGATATGCGAGTATATAGGAAAATTGACTCTTAAGCCGAGCACTTTGAATCGCGACAAGTACAAGATAATGAAACAACGCAACTGGGGGTGTGACACGAGCAACGCGACAAATGATTTCGGTTTTGCTCCTGCATATTCACTGGAGCAAGGCATTAAGGAAGCCATTCAATGGTATAAAGAATCAGGTTGGCTTTAAATTTAAGTTAAGCCTTATAAAAATAACTGCCCGGAAAATGACAATCACTTCCGGGCAGTTTTTTATATCTTCATTCGCCAAGATGCTTTTTAATCTTGTCTTTTAATGAGCCTTTGCCATATCCTGTCCAAGTATCGATGATTTTTCCTTCGGGAGAAATCAATACATAATGCGGAATAGCTTGAACTTGATAACTTGCGGCAAGTCCGGTACGTTCTTGTTTTAATTCGTTCCATTGGTTTCCGGCAAGTTTCTTTTCGTCAAGGAATTTAATCCACATCTCTTTCGGGTCTAAGCTTATGCCTACCACGGCAAGGCGGTCTTTATAATGGCTTGCAATTTCATCTATTTCAGGTATTGACTCGATGCAAGAACCGCATCCTCTGCTCCAAAAGTCGAGCAAGATGTATTTTCCTTTCAATTCGGCAAGGTGGTGAAGCCGGCCATCCCTGTCGTATAAGTCACCGTCGGCCATATTGTCGCCTATGTTGACGATGTTTTGCGGAAATACATATTGGATTATGGCTTTGCCTCTGTCGGATTGTTTCAATTCTTCGGGCATAATCTTGCAAACGGATTCTACTTTGGCTGTGAATAGTGAGTCTTCATAAAAAGAAATCATTTGCGCGAACGATGTCAGGCGTTTTATCCACGGTTCGGAGACAGGTGATGTCAACATTCGTTCCATTTCCTTGATTTGTATTTCTTTGTCGATAGGCTCATATATTTTGCGTATGGAGTCTATCTTTTGCCAATAAGTGCGGTGCAGTTGAGGATTGTCGGTATGTTTGCCGGCTTCGCGCTGCAGGTCGTAATCTTGCGCCATCAATTGCAGGGAGAAGCGTCGGTCCTCAATGGCGCAATCGACAAATGCGTTTTCTTCCTGTTGCTCGGCAATGTCGCTTTTATTCCATAGAGGTATTAATTTGTCTTCGCCGTTGACGGTGATATATTTTCCCGGAGCTACCCATACGCTTCTCCATGTGCCGGGAAATCCCTGGCCATCGGCCAAGAGAAATCTTTCTTGCACGGTGCTGACGGTATCGCGGAAAGAGAACGAGCCATTTATGATTGTGTCCTTTTGTTCAAGGACAAGTAATTGTCCGTTTGGCTTTAACAACATTATGACTGTACTGTCTGGTATATTTTGTATTGTTCCTTCTATAAGGTATTCGTTTTCAGGGACCGAATGTGTGTTGCATGATGGCAATGCCATATATGACATTAAAGCAGCCAATGCTATATTTTTTATTTTCATGGTTATGAGATAATACTAATGGTATAAATAAAAAAAAGCCAACTTCAACATTGAAATTGGCTTTTTGAGCGGAAGACGAGGCTCAAACTCGCGACCCTCAGCTTGGAAGGCTGATGCTCTATCAACTGAGCTACTTCCGCATTTTCTTGAGTGGGTGGTGATGGATTCGAACCACCGAAGTCGATTGACAACTGAGTTACAGTCAGTCCCATTTGGCCGCTCTGGAAACCACCCGTTGCAATTGCGCTGCAAAGTTACATAAACTTATTTGAATTTCAAAGCAAAATCACACATTTTTATTGCGCATTCGGCAGCTTCTGTGCCTTTATTGCCGAGAGAGCCTCCCGCACGATCTATTGCTTGTTGCTCATTGTCGGTTGTAAGAACGCCGAAAATGACAGGAGTGTCGGTAGTGGCATTGAGGTGAGTCATGCCTTCGGTAACACTTTGGCACACATAGTCGAAGTGAGCCGTATCGCCACGAATGACGCATCCGAATATGATAACGGCATCATATTTCCCTGATTTCACCATGCGTGCTGCTGCATAGGTGAGTTCTATTGTGCCGGGGACATGGAAAACGTCCACGCAATCATCGGCATAACCTTCTTCTTTGAATTTGTCGATTGCTCCTGAGAGAAGGGCATCGGTTATTTTCTTGTTCCATTCGGCGACTGCTATGCCTACTTTCAGTTTTTCCAGTTTTGGCAATTTTCCTGAATTATATCCTAATGTGGTTGACATATATTTGTGTTTGTGAGTTTTTTACTTGATTATTTTGTTGGTAGTCACCATGTCCACTCCCAATTCTTGCAGACGCTTGAATTCGGCAGGATCGTCCACGGTCCATGCGTTCACTTTCAATCCTAATTGGTGGAATGTTTCCACAAGTTGGGCATCGGCTATCTTGTAATGCACGTCGATATCCATGTTTCGTTCCTTGCAGAAGTCAAGGGCGAGCTTCCAGTCTTTTTCAGTGAGGAACTGCAAGTGCATGTCGGGATAATTCTTGTGGATGTTGTCGAGTACTCCTGCCATGAATGAAATAATGACTGCCTTTTTTTCAAGTCCTTTGCTCTTGATAAGGTCTATAAGTGCAGGCACGCCGTCATAACAAAAATCGGTCGGGTCGTTGTTGTTTGAATAAATGTTACGGCAATCTTTTATTTCTATTACAGGAATGCAGTCAAATTCATTGCAGATGTCGAGAAACTCTCCAAGTGTGATTATGTGTCCTTCATAACTTATTCCGTCGCGTACTTGGCATAGTTGTTCGCCAAGCACGTCAATCACGTTGCGGTCTTTTATTGCAGTGGAATCTCCGCCGAGACGTTTCAGGTTTGCATCATGGTTGACGATGAAAGTGCCGTCGGCAGTCGTGCGTATGTCACATTCGAGGCCGTCATATCCGGCATAGGTTATTCCGTTTATAAATGCAGCAGTAGTATTTTCAACGCCCCATATAGAGCCGCGATGTCCTATCATTGTCTGGGCATTTGCAATCATCGAAGATGAAGCAATTGTGATAATTGCCACAAACAGGTTCTTCCAAAACTTCATGATGTCGAAGTTGTTATTGTTGGCAAGCAATGTTTTGATTTCTTCGACTTCTTTTGTGGCATTCATCTGCCGGGCAAGAGGAAGGATGGAATTGAGGAGTTGCTCGCCTGCGGCATGGCGGTTAATGACGTTGAGCAATGCCTTGCCAAGGTTTATCGATATTTTCAATTCCTTCATTCCCATCGATGCGCTTATGCGTTTCTGGTAACGAAGTGCCTTTGTATAGTATTTTATGGCATCGCGGTAGTTGCCGAGTTGCAGGTGGATGTCGCCTTCGGCGCTGATGCTGTCGACGAGGCTGTTTATGGCTTCGCTCACTCCTGCCGAAACTTTGCCTTGATACATCTCGGTGGCTACTTGGTAGTGGGCGAGGATGTTCATTTGTTTCAGTTTTGACTTGAAAATCTCGGTTGAAGCCTCAACGGCGGCCAGCATGGCCGGGGCAAAGCGTTCGTTGTCTTTTTTTGCAAGTTTCTCAAATAATTTTTGAGATTTTACCAATTCCCGTTCAGCTTTTTTGCTTTCGCCAAGTTTGAAATGCACAAATGCAAGGTTATATATCACGCTTGCCGCAATCGACATGTATTCTATGTTTTTACGGTCGTCGTCGGTGGCGGCGAGTGCGTGTAGCGTGTCGATTCCTTCGGTTATTGCTTGATTGAGGTTTTCGGCCTTTATTGACATGCACATTTGCATAAGCGATGCCCATGCAAGTTTAAGACTGTGCGGTGCAGTGTGTTCGAGTTCGTTTTTCAACTTGTCTATTGCATCTGCAGCGTTTGCATAGTCTTCGGCAGCCACTAAGTTGTAAATCTCATTTATCCTGCTGTCGAGCAACAAGGCATTAAGTTCGATGTATTTTTCGGGTTGCTCGTCGTTGTACCCGTTATATATCTTTGGAAATAATACATTGAGTGATAAAGGTTTCATCGGTATAAAAATTTAGGCGTTATTTTCTTTTTCACCCAAGGCCTGTTTTAATTGCTCGCATTTTTCGAGCCCTGTTTGTGAATCTATGCAATGAGTATGGTTTGCCGCTTTTATTGCAAATTCGGTAGCCATATCGAGAATGTTGTTCATCAATTCATGATCCACGCTGTCGATTTTCTTGAATAGGATGTCATGGTAGAACATGGCGTATGTCAAGCCTGCAGCCAGTCCTGATTGCCATCCGAGAAAATTCTCTGGAGCTGTGTCGGTTTTTGGGGAATAATGTATTTTTTCGCCATTGCGTCGGTAAACCGTCAAGCTTAAATCGTCGTTTATGTATATAAAATTGGATGAGTAGAATTCAATGTGGTTTTTGAAAGCCATGTCGGCATTTTCGCCGTGGAAAATTGTTTCAAGATCGGCACGGTTTGCAATCACGATATTCGACATTTCGAGGTTTTCGAGGATTGCAGGCATTACTTTTGTAATGCGGCAATTTATGCCGTGCTGGCATCCGAGGAAGTAAATCATGATGGCCTTTCGTTCGTAGGCGTATCTCAGCAGTTCATACATTCTCTCGCGCAATGCTGAGTCTATTGAATAGAAAGAACCGAAAAGAATTATGTCGTCTTCGTCTATTCTGGGCCACACGACGTCAAATCGGTCGGCAGGGTAATTGGTGTAATTTATTATCTTTTTATTGCCGTCATTGTTGAAAATGAGTGATATGGCTGTGCTTCCATCGGTGAAACGATCGATTGACGAAGTATCCACGTTGTGATTTTTCAAGTGGTTGACTATTATGTCTCCCACATGGTCGTTGCAACATTCGCTTACCATTGTCACTGGTATTCCGGCAGAAGCGGTTGATGCGGCGGCATTTGCCACACGACCGCCGACAAATGTGTTTTCAGGCTTGTCATCCTTGAAAACTGTATCGAGTATGGATTCTCCTATTGCTATGACTTTACGCATATATATTGTTTTTCATTTGCATTCTTTTCTGCTTTTCAGGCCGAGATATCCGCCATGATGGCGCAAAGCATATTGTTCACGGGTGAATCCTGTGGCGAGCATTGTGTTTACGACAAGGACGTCTCCTATTACCGTCATCATGGTTGTTGAGGTGGTGGGTGTGAGCCCGAGCGGACACACTTCGGATGCTCCTCCTGTGTACAGGCATACGTCGGCAAGCTTGGCAAGCTCGCTGTTCTCGTTGCCTGTTATCACAATGAACTTGAGTTGCGGATACAGGTTGCGGGCCAATGCCACGAGGTCGAGAATTTCATTGGTCTTGCCCGAATTGGATAACAACAGCATCACGTCGTTTGGCTGCAAGATTCCCAAGTCGCCGTGTTGGGCTTCGCTTGGATGCAGGCACACAGCCGGTATTCCGGTAGAACAAAATGTGGTAGCGATGTTCATGGCTATCTGTCCGCATTTTCCCATTCCGGAAGTGACTAATTTTCCACCTTTAACATGAACTTGCTCTACAATGAGATGTATGGCTTTTTCATATTCGTCGGTTATCGGTATTTCCCTAACTGCCTTGCTTTCTGCTTCAAGAATTTGCAGCATCGATTCTTTTATATCCATGTAACAATTATGTTTTTTCGGTTTTGAACGGTTCCACCGCGGCTTTGCAACTCATGCCGCAAGGCGGCGCGTTTTTTATGCCAGAATGCCGTAGACGGCATATTCACTGTTGATTGCAAAGGTAGGCATAAATACGCTAATTTTGTATTTCCGAGTATGGAAATTTAGGCCATGAAGAACAAAATCATCCCTCGAAGTGTCCAGAGGGATGATTTTGTAGAGTATTATAAAAGTGTATAATTAGGTTGTTTATTAGTATGTGAATCTCCTTATCGTGTCGTGATTAGAAGCGGAAGCTCAAGTAGAATCTCACCGAGCCTGTTTTCCACTTTGACTTTCCGTCTTGGTTGCCTTCCAAGTCAATGTCGTCATCGTAGTCTCCGTCGATGTCGCTGAAGTTGACAAGGCTGTCGTATTTGGTGTTGCCCCAGCGTCCTTCTATTCCGATTGATATCACTTTATAAGAGACAGCACCGCCGGCCGAGAAGAATGTACCGTAGCTGGTGCTTATGTCTTCGTCCACATATAATGCCGAGAATGAAGGGGTGACACGGAAGTAACCATTTGCTTTCAAATGGTCGATGGGATTAATCGTTACCGAGGCTCCGACCGACATGCCTATTTCGGCCTGATACATGTCTAATGGGTCTAAGTAATAGCTGTCATAACCACCTTGCATGTCGGGATTATAGTAATGTCCGTTATCACCGTCTTCGCGTAGGCTGCTGTCGAAGTATCCGAAGTTGTCGGTGTATTTTGCAAAATTTATGTCGAAATAACTCCAGTCGATTCCGAATTTTATCATGTTGAGCAACGGCTTCTTGTGCAAGTAGAATGTCTTACCCATCATGAGAGCCACTCCGTAGTCGTTTTTCCATGTTCCGTCTATGTCTTTCTGAGTTATGCTTTGGTTGACATATGCTATGTTGAAATATTTGGCACGGTCGTCCCAAATGCTTTTTCTTTGGCTCTCCTTGTTTGTTTCTTCGACCGACGATTGCAAAGAGTCGACTATCCTGCGTAAAGAATCGATTTCGGCGTCGCGGTCATAGTCGTATATGTCGCTCGATTCAAGTTCATCGGCATAAATGCTTTCTTCCACGGCTGTGGAATCGGAGGTTTTGTAAGAGTCTTGGGCAAATGCTTGCGTTGCCGACAATAGCAATGCAGTCATAATGCTGAAGAATATTTTTGTATTCATGATTTATTCTGTGAAATATTAATGTGGTATACAAATTAGTTTAATACATCAACTTGTCCGAATTCGGCGCATTCTACGCCGCCACGCAGTAGAAATATCCTATAGGATTTAGGCGTAGAACTTTGTGGCACTTGAAATGTTGCAGGTTCGCCCGGCTCTTTGATTGTAGACGCAATTATCATCGGACTGTCAAGGCTTTTGAGCGCTATTTGGTCTCCGGCGATGAAGCCCGGCCAATCGATGTTGACAGTTTCGCCTTGCAGCACTGAGAAGTAATAATTGAAATAGCTGCCGGTGTGGAATATTTCTTCAAGTGCAATTTCTCCGTTATGCTCGTACATGACGCGCACGATTTCGGTCATGTAAGCAAAGTCGGTTGTAACATCGTTTGACTCGGTATAGGAGGTTACGGGCAATTCTATTCGAGGTTCTGCCAGAGTTTCTCCATCGAGGGCTATTGATTGCACATATACTTTATCGGAATTCAGCGATGAAGTGTCGTAAACATAAAAATTAAATGAAGTCGCCGTGTATTTTTCAAAAATTTGGGAATTAATGTTCCAGCTTATCGAATTAACCGAGATATGGCCTATATTGAAAGTGGCATTGTTTCTTGTTATTGAAACGTCTATGTCATCGGGGACGTAAATGCCCGAAGGTATTATGAATTTAAGTTCCTCATTTGTGGTCGAGGTAATTCTTGCTTCAATGGGTTCGGCTTGTATGCCTTGCGCGTAATTGTATCTGTTGGAGACTGTGATGCGGTCTTTGTCGGTAAATCCCGACCCTTTCAAAGTTATTTCCGACCCGATTATGAAATTGCCATACATTGGTAGTTTTACATCGAAGGTCTCGCCATCGATTGTTTCGGTCCTGTCGAATGGATTTTTTTCATCTTCAACGCAAGATACCGACATGCAGGTTATTAATGCCAATGTGGGCAATAATGCTTTTAATCTGGATAAATGTCTGTTCATAAGGTTGATTATATAAAAACGTTGATAAAGTTTGCAATCGCTTGCATGATGTTACACTGCAGCACTCAAGAGATGTCTTACAAGTTGAAAGTGTTACTGACGGTTACAAAAATAGTATAATTTTAAATATTAAATTTACCTGAATTGCATATTTACATGATACTAATATGTAAAATCACGGAATATGATTATTTAAAACAGCTTTTCTTTAAGGCGTTCTATCCTTTCATGCGACTCGATTATGCGGTTTTCATTTATTTCACCCTTTTTTACGGCATCTATAATCATGTTTACTATTTTAAAGGGTCGGTCAGGCTCAAATCCAGTCGAAATGTTGTTGCCGAGGATAAGCATGTCGGCTCCTGCGTTGATCGCAAGGATGATGGCGTGTCTTATGTCATAATTGTCGATAATGCCTTGCATGTACATGTCATCGGTCAGCACTATGCCGTCATATCCGAGTTGGTGCCGTAATAAATCGTTGATTATGGTTTTTGATAGAGTTGCAGGATAATCGTTGTCGAAGTTACGGTTGAAGATATGTGCTGTCATTACCATGTCGATTTTCCCTTTGTTTATCAAGTACTTGAACGGGGCAAGTTCCGACGGATGCCACGTTTTGGTCACATCGGTCAATCCGTAATGGGAGTCGGCTGTTGCGCTGCCGTGTCCCGGAAAGTGCTTTACGGCACACAATATGCCGCGAGAGTGATGCTCGTCGATAAACCATTCGGCATTGCGAGCCACAACGGCGGTGTCGGACGAAAAGCTACGGTGCAATTTGCTTATTACGGGACATTCGGGATTGGTATTCACATCTATGTCGGGTGCAAGGTTTACGTTTAAGCCCACGTCGGCCATCTCGGCGGCTATTTTTGCTGCATAGTGGCTTGTGGTGTCGCGGTTGTCAATCTTTCCAAGGTGTTCGGCCGATACGGTAGGATTGAAGCCGTACTCGGTTTTTAATCGGCACACTCTGCCTCCTTCTTGATCTACTGCTATCAGTAGGTCGTAGTCGGCATAACTGCGCAGGTCGGATGTGAGTTTTTTCAGTTGTTCGCGCGAAGTGATGTTACGAGAACCTATTTTTGCCGAGCCGGTCAAGTCTACGTCAAACAGGATTATACCGCCCACCTTCAAGTCGCGAATATAGCGTGCAGCATCGCTCGTGCAGGTAATGCTGTCGCCTCTGAAGCCCACCATGAGCATTTGGGTGGCATAACGTCGCAAAGTCGAATCGGGCAATGCCGCCGACATTTGTAGTGCAGCCAATGAGATGAATAACAGGAGGAAAGATAAGTTTTTCATAAAAGATCTTGTGTCAATGTATTGATGTTTTGGTAAAGGTACTAAAAACTATCGACATAGCGTCGCTCATTTTGCCTTGTGTGAGGTTGTAATGAATATTAGGATTTTAATGTGTGTAGAAAAACGTGTGTCAGCCAATTTCACTTCGACAATTCTATCACATTCTCGGGGAGAATTGCATTTCCAATGTTGTCCTTTGGTTCATTTTTGAGGAACAATAATGGTACAATAGTGTATTTTTTCGCAAATGGCAGCATGTTTGCCTTTCGGATCAAATCAGTGGTGAGCAGTTTGCCATTCTCTTGAGTAGTCCATTTGCATTCTCCAACGAGCAAATATTTTTTGTCAAGCGATTCGGCCATTACATCAAATTCAACTTGCTCTGATTTGCCGTTTTCGTTTATTACCGAACCCCACCATCGATTTGCTTTATTATACAGTATCCCGTTTATTAGATTTCCTGTTACGGCATCTCGACAAATTTTTTCCCATTGCATGCTTACATATTCAGAAAAATGCAAGTTCAATGTTTGCTCAATAGGAAGACGGCGGTCAAGTTCAATGAATGAGCGGTTGGGCACGACAAATTGATAATAAAATGCCATAAACGGATCGACTATCTTGTACAAACTTTTTTTTGAGCTTTTTTCATCAGTGCCGAAAGGAACTTCACGTTCCAAGAACCCAAGATCAACGAGCTTTTTCAAAGGGCGGGAAAGATTTGTGGATGGTTCATTACAACGAGAGGCAATTTCAGAAAGTCGATTGGCTCCACTTCCAATGTATGACATTATAGTTGCTGTCTTTACAATGTCTTTTACATCATCTTGGAAAAGTTTCACGGGTTCTTCATAGAGCGTTCCGTTTACCGACAGTACATTTCCCCATAAAGCGTCTGCAAGTGATGAATTGTTTTCCCTCAATTCCCAATATCGAGGTACACCGCCCCACACTGCATATTCTTCTACGGCACTTGTCGCATTAAATCCCAATGCATCTTGCATGTATGACAATCGTATGGGTGAAAGTTTCATAATCACATCGGCACGGCCGTAAAGTGGTGCTGTAGAATCAAGGAACAATCCATACATCATGTTTTGAGATGAACCACATACAACAATGTTATATTTCAATGATTTTTCATCAAGCAATTTTTGAAGAATTGATGGTAATTCTGGTGTTTGTTCCACAAGATATGGGAATTCGTCTAAGCATAGCGTGAAGCTATTGTTTGTGCGATAGTTTATAGCTCGCAATAGAGACTCCCAGTCGGGATATGTAAGTTTATCAAAATCCGGGAATTTTAGTGCGGAAATTTTTGCAAGCAATGATATTTGATGTTGTTTTTCCGACCGGTCGGCCAAAAAATATATATCATTATCGGTCAGCACTCGTTTTATGAGCGTTGATTTACCTAATCTTCTTCGGCCATATATTACAACCAATGAGGATTTGTTCCGTGCAAGGGTATTTTTCAAGCGAGTGGTTTCATCCACTCTGTCGACAAATTTCATGTTCAAGATAATTATGCAGTACAAACATAATGTTTCGGGAGCATAATTCCAAGAAATGACAATTTAAAAAAGTGTTTTTCTTTAATCTATCAATTATTTTACGGATAATATCACTCGACGATATTCGCTTTTATCTGAATATTTGAATTCATTAAAGCGCGATTTACCATACCATTTAACCTCAATCTTGTTTTCAGGAATACCAGCATCAACCAATACCTTCTTAACAGTCTCTGCTCGTACTTCTGACAATTTATTATTCAGATTAACTCCACCGAGGTCACAAGTGAAACCTTCAACAAAAATGGTCGCTTCTTTGTTTGTCTTATTATAGACTGCGGCAAACTCTCGAACCAATGCTTCACCATCATTTATAAAATGATCTGTATTAATTTCAAACAGTGGACTGACAGATGGAATAACGATGTCTTTTGCGTTCTTGCCAGTTGCATCAGCTACATTTTTTGCAAATACATTTTTGAAATCAGCCAAATTTGAAATCGGTGCTTGCGTTGATATGGTGGAACTTACCGCTGTTGCTGTTGATAAATCAAACTTTACTTCATTGGTATTTACCGATAAAGATACAGAGTCTTGTATTTCTCCAACTCCTTCGAACCCTTCTCCGGTTCTCTTGCTATCACCTGAAAATATCCAAGCGAGAATAGCCGCCACAACAACTACAGTACCAATAGCCGCTAATAGGGTCTGTCTTTTCCTTTTGGTTATACACTCATTGCATACAAAGCCATTTGGCTTTTGAACTCCATCCGTTGATGACACTTGTTTGTGACATTTCGAACATTCAACACTCTGTTGAGTGCCCGACATTTGCTTTTGTTGTTTTTTCTCTTCCATATTGGTAAATTTTAAAACCATGATTTCGATTTAATTTTACGTTCTTCAAATATTAAGCCTGTATATGAATGGGCATCTATCAAGTCTTTGAACTCTTGCGTACAAAAATAGGTAGATGGCATTTCTTTAACTTTGAATAAAATAGGATAACTGCCTTGTAAAAACACAGGAGTTGGCACATCCATTATATCGCCATTAGAAAATCTCGTAATTTTGGATTTCTTCAGATTGAGGCAATCAGAGAGGGATGCTATATCTGAGAACAAAACATAGTTGTCAGTTCCAACCGTTATCGGGTTTAGAGCTAAATGTGAAAACAAGTTTTTGACTTCATTAGCGATTTCTGTTCTGCAACCCAACATATTTGACATAATGATTACAAAATCCGGGATTTTCGTAGATTCATTAGTAAGCCACCCATATCTAAACTTATCCATTAGCTCCGTCCTTTCAACACAAAGTTCCAAAGAATCCGCTCCATCAAGCGATTCTACGACATCAGCTAAAGCATAGCTATAATCAAATGATAGTTGATAGATTTCCATATTATCTTGTCGCTAAGTTTAAAATTGGTACCATTATATTTTGCGCGGCATTAGAAATAATGCCTGGATTATTCTTACTTTTAAATATGCTCCATGCGGTGTGTACGGTGTGAGAATCACTTCCTATAGGCAATTCGCCCTTGTACAATTGTTTTTTGAGATTATCAACAGTTTCTGCCAATACTTGCCGCACTATCTCTGGATTGTTTGCATATTGTTTTTGATATTTTTTGTAGGTATTCAGTAAAGCTATTGATACCTTTTGTTCGTATTCAGCAGAATTTGAGACATGATTAGAACCTACAGCCAAAGCTTTATAAATGCCATTTTTATCTGCTCGTCCCAGCCAAATGCCATTACATGGATGATCAACACTTCCAAAGTATTTGACCCAAATTTCTCTGGCTTTACGACCATTCTCTGTCTTTGGACGGGATGGTATTACATGATGTGCTTCTATTTGCAATTTTGGTAATTTTTGATACTTCTTATAGCGCCTATTTTTATTATACCATTTATTTGTTCTACAAAGATTTAAATTGTATTTTAGATTCTCAGAACTTCCTTCTTTAGAAAGTCTTAATTGGGTTTCTAATTTAGGATTAGCTTTCAGTTGCTTAAGATAGGAAGAATAAGAAACCGCTTGGTTCTTAAATCGCGTAAGTAAACGACCCAAAGCTGTCATTGGATCTTCTGTTACTTTACTTGAAACCAAAGTTCCCTCAATCTTCCGTCCTTTTTCTGCTACAGATAAGCGTATAGCCTTACCATTAATCTTGCCTTTGACGAATCTTAGCGAAGTTTTTTTGATGAGACTTTTGCTTCCTTTCAGAATCTGTTCAGCTATAGGACTTCGTATCACATATTTTACACCTGCTTTCAAAGGCTTAACAGCTACTTTTGCAACTTTAGGTACTAGAATAAAGGTTGCATTCATGGAAACTTCAGTAGTGAGATTCTGAATGGCTTCCGTATTATCTGCGCCCAATTGATTGTTTTCCATAACATCAATACCTGCCGAAGCTATAGCCATAGAAGCATCAACAACATTTACTGCAACATTAACGCCGTGAGCTAATGTCGTAATCGGTGCTCCAATAACAGTAGATGCACTTGCGACTTCTACCGCTGTAACAACTGCACTCACACCTGTCAAGCACCAATTGATTGTTTCGCGATGTTTTTTATATAGCTCATTAGCTTTATGAAGGGTGGAGCTATTTACTTTATCCAATCTTTGTTGCCTCTCTTCTCCTGACATCCATGTTCCTTCCTGTGTAGGAACACCATTATTCAATGGGCCTTCGTACAAGTCTCCATTTTCAAAGAGAATACTAGCTTCTTTGGGGAAACTGCCATCTTTAGGCCAAAATCCGGTAATTGAAACTGTTCCCTTATCTCCCATAAGATACATGGTACCATCCCCGTAAATCTTTCCATCATAGAACTCACCTTCAAATCTATCACCTTTCTTAAACTGAAAGACTCCAAGGCCATTCATTTTTCCATTTACAAATTCACCTTCATACCAGTTTCCATTAGCAAAATTGTATGAGCCGATACCATCAATAATATTTTCATGAACTGTGCCTTCGTATCTATCGCCATTACTAAACGTAAGCACTCCATCACCGTCCATCCAACCTTTATCCCACTGTCCATTATAGCTAAATTGAGGACACTTGTAAAATCCATTTCCGTTTTGAAGTCCACCAGACCATTCTCCTTGATATACCGCTTTCGCTGCTGCATATTCATAGACACCGAAACCGTCAAATTCATTATTCGACCATTCTCCAGTATAAGAATCTCCATTAGGGAATATCATATCTCCATTCCCTTCCCTTTTTCCATCAAGCCAGAATCCTGAATAATAAGAGCCATCAGATTGAGCCAAATTACCGACGCCCATTGGAATATTATCTACAAAAGTGCCCTCAAAGTACAACTGTGGAGTTCGATAAATGACATCCCCACAAATTTCCCCTTTTTGCCAAACGCCATAGACAGAATCGTTGTTACTAATATACAAACCTTCACCTTCCCAAAGTCCCGTTTTCCACTTGCCCTGATAAGATGTTCCGTTTGTGTAATCCATTTTGCCAAGTCCATCGGGCTTCCCATCTTTGGTATATCCATTGTAATGTCCTTGTGGTAGTTGTTCATCAACTAATGTTTGTGAAAGTCGGCCAGCCACCCAATCCCCCGTTTTAATAGAACCATCTTCTTTGTAAAGCGTACCTTCTCCATTGAATGCTCCTTCTTTCCAATACCCTTCATAATAGATTTTGCCATTCCTGTATAGTTTCAGAAAGCCATTAGGTTTGCTGTCATGAAAAGTACCGATATAAACTTCTCCGCTTTTCACTAATACACCAAAGCCTTCCATTTTGCCATCTTTGATAACACCTATATACTGGCTACCATCATCTATTGCTACAATTTCATCTGGAGAAGATGCTCCATAAAACATATTGACTTTAGTAGATATTTCTTTCCCGTCTTCATCAACAAAAGTCAAAGAACCATTTCCGTTTGCAATACTATCAAGTATTTCTCCATTCCATGAAAAGGATTTCTTTATATCTGATGACGGAAGCCACAACAATACGCCATTGGCAGTTCTAATCCACTGTGAATCTGCCGTAGATGAACATGCACTTACTATTGAAAGGGTAAGGCATATTACAATTATGTATTTCAGTATCCTAAACATCCGTGTTGCCTAAAAGTTTATTAGCTTTTACTTGATATGGATTTTTATTAGGTTGAAGTAGTTCTCTTACATCAACTCTTAAGATGTCAGCAATCTCATACAATACAGGTATGGGTGGTTGTACCTTGTTTGTGGCATATAAATTGACCATATTGAAACTTTTTCCCAATCTATGTGCTAAATCGGTTTGGCTGATGCCTTTTACTTCCAAGAGTTCCTTTATCCTATTCATATAGTTAGATTCATCATTCAATATGCAAAAATGCACAATTTTATTGGGTATAATGTCATATTACAACAAAAATGTACGAAATGCAACTTACTTGTGTAAATTATCGAGGATTATGGGCGAGCGTGTCGTGTTTTTCCTGAAAAAGAAGATGGCTGGATTTGTGATTGTGTTGTTTTCAGTTCATGGACACTTCTCGGCAGGTATATACAGGAAACCCCTGTAAGCGCGTGGCTTGCAGGGGTGTAACTTGTATCATGAGGCTTTTATTCTAATTCCATAGTTATTGTCCCGTCGGGAGCTACATTGAAATCTATTTCATAATATATGATTGAAGTAGTGCCGGCATTTGAAACTGTTTCGTTGCCCTTTTCTACTACATTGATTGTAAATTCTATGGTCGACTCGGTTTTATATTCGCCTTCTCCGTCTTTATTTTGTGGTACGCCGGCTTTCATGCGATATTCGGCCAACGACTTGAACTCATATTCGGCCGGAATCATTTTTTTTGCATCTTCAATTTGCTTTACGATAGCAGCCGGATCAAGTTTAGAAACGTCGATTGGCGTTATTTTTTCATAGTCGAGACCTTTCTCATACCAATAGTCGGGGCTTATTTGGGTGGCTTGGAATCCGAGTTGCCCGCTGAAGCCTTGTGTGAATACCTGCCCGTTGCTTTTCACAAGTCTCATATATATACTCCCTTGATATAGGTTGTTTCCGAGTTTGGCATCGTTGCTCGAACCTTCGTCCCAGTCGAGTTGGATTATTTTCCATTCATTGGGGTCGACGTTGTTTGTCACAACATCCTTCACTTTGTTTACTGCATCTTCCGAGTCCATTGCGAGCGTGCCAAATCCGCCTACTCCACAGGAAGCCATCGTGCATGCCACAGCGGCAGCCGCAATTAAATTTAAGATTCTTGTTTTCATAAAGGTTTGTTTTTGATTGAAAAGTTATTTATGATATTATTAGAAGTGTTAAAAGCTAAAGTCAATGGCAATCATGAAAATTACGTTATTTTAGTAAATGTCATGATACATCATAATAAATGTATACAAATATAGCGAATAGGGAGTTTTACCCCCCCCTATTGCGTTAAAAAATCTTAAAAACGGCGCTGTTGTTTATTTATAGCAATCATTTAAACACTAAGGCCTGCATTATGCCTGAATAGGCTACCGTGACACCCACATAGTATCCTTTGATGGCAGGATTCTCTTTTGAATAAACGGCATGTGCCACATAAGGTGATATGCGAAGCGATGATACAAGTTGCTCGCGTTTTCCTGCCCAAAATGGCTTGTCGGGGACATAAGTGTGCAATTTGAAGTCGAAGTTGATGCCTGCGGTCCAGTTTACATCTGTTATTTTTTTGTCTTCAGTGCTTGTGGTTGTCCTTATGTCATTGCCTTCTTCATCAACCGACCATTCGTAATTGGCAGCATTCCAGCTGTAGCGCCCGAGGAACATTCCGAAGTAGGGCGTTATTGCGACTTTTCGAGAGTCCACGATGCTGTAACCGAGCGTCAAGGAGAAGTCGAGGAATGAAGCATCGTCGTTGAGCGCACCTTGCAAGTCATGTCCGTCGTTGTCGGTAATGTTATAGATATTGTAGTTGTTGAAACTTGGTTGTCCGTATGACACGCCGGCCGACAACTTGATGCGCTTGTATCCCCCTGTCAGTCCGGCCGAGAAAGTGAAGCATCCGTCAAAAGAGCCTTTTATGTCTCCAGTAGGGAATATGCCGCCAACGCCTAAGTATAATCCATAGCTGAAATCGTCGGGTTTCTGTTGCGGAATGTATGGTATGGCTGTTTCTTCAAGATTCTTTTGCGTGAAATATTCCCATTCGGCTACCTTTGTGGTGTTCTGGCCATAATTGGTCTCGATGTCAATGTCCTTTAGTTGTTCAAAGTACATGTTGCGGAAATATAGCAGCCTCTGTTCGTCATCGCCGGCACCGGTATTTATCTCGGCTTGCAACTTGCGTCTTGCCACTTCGAGCAAGTCGAATTGCAACTGGTGATAACGCAATCGGTTGTCGGTGAGCAATGTTGAATCGGTAACATACGACTTGTCACGGTTCATGTAAGCTCTTGCGATGTTCACTTTTTCGTTGCCGTCTTTTATTTCCACGCTTTTTATGTCGAGCGTGCATTCAAAGTAGGATATAATGCTGTCGGCAGCAGAAATTCCGTGAAAGTCTGCCCACGAAATCTTTCCGTCACTCCAATTCTTTATGTCGCCGTCAGGTCTCATCGATGCCAATGCTGCCAGCGGCATGATAAAGGCAAATATCGTTAATATGCGTTTGATCATTGTGTTGTTTATGTGTGAATTATTTGAGTTATTTTTTAATATGTCATAGCTCTTCAAGCATCCTTTTCAGTACTACTTGGGCTGATATTTCCCTATTGGCGGCCTCCGGGATTACGATTGAACGTTCACTTTCAATAACATCGTCGCTCACTATCATGTTACGTCTTACAGGGAGGCAGTGCATGAAATAAGCATTGTCGGTCAGTGCCATTTTTTCTTTTGTGATTGTCCAATTGCGGTCGGTCGACAGGATTTTGCCGTAATTTGGATCGGTGTATGCCGACCAGTTTTTGGCATATACGAAATCGGCTCCTACGAGGGCTTTGTTTTGGTCATATTCAATGACGGCATTGCCTGTGAATTTCGGGTCGAGTTCATATCCATGTGGGTGGGTAATTACAAAGTCATATCCGGCTTCATTAACCCACTCGGCAAACGAGTTGGGCACGGCCTGTGGAAGGGCTTTGGGATGCGGTGCCCATGTGAGGACGACTTTTGGCCGTTCCTTTTTCTTGTATTCTTCAATTGTTATAATGTCGGCAAAACTTTGCAACGGATGCACCGTTGCTGTTTCCATCGCAAATACGGGACGGCCTGAATATTGAATGAACTGGTTCAATATTTTTTCGTTGTAATCATCTTCCTTGCTTTCAAATGTGGCGAATGAGCGCACTCCTATTATGTCGCAATAGCAGCCCATCACCGGAATTGCTTCGAGCAGATGTTCGGACTTGTCGCCGTCCATTATCACGCCCCTTTCGGTTTCGAGTTTCCATGCACCTTGGTTTACGTCAAGGACGATGACGTTCATGCCGAGGTTCATGGCTGCCTTTTGCGTGCTCAACCGTGTGCGTAATGAAGAGTTGAAGAAAATCATTAACAAGGTGCGGTTTTTGCCGAGAGCATTGTGCGCAAACTTGTTTTGTTTTATTTCCATGGCTTCCTTTACGGCAGCTTTTAAATCTCCTATATCTTTTACCGATTTGAAATATCTCATAACCTAAAACTTTTTAATTATACTGCCTGCAAGGTAATAAAAAATCATTGTAAACCATCAAAAATACCCCCTAAAAACAAGCCTTTAAATAGATTTAGACTAATTAAAATGATAAAAAGTGGAATTTTCTGTGCTAAATATGAAAAAAATGTCTATCTTTGCATCGCTAAAAAAGTCCGGGGTGTAGCACAGTTGGTTAGCGCGCCACGTTCGGGACGTGGAGGCCGGAAGTTCGAGTCTTCTCACCCCGACTTCAAAAAAGGGAATGCAGCGAGAGCGCATTCCCTTTTTTGTTATCCCTTTTCATGTTTGTCGTGTAGCGCGTCATATATACTTGATGGAAATAACAAAAAGAACCGGCAGCTTTTAAAAAGTTGACGGTTCTTTTGAACTTGTGAATTCTGGAATGAGAGGGATGTGTGTATATAGCTTTTAATGCTTTCTGTAATAATCTTTCTTTTTGGTTAAAAAACAACATCCGTTTCAAATCTCTAAATGATGAGGCTTGTTTTACTTGTAAGCCTCGGCTGCAGTAGTAAAATACCATTTGACAGCCTTAATGACTAAATTTTTCATAATAGTTTAAATTTAATGAATAGCGTATATATACCTTAAAAAAGCTTTGTCCTCATCTATTTCCGGTGCAAATATCATGCTAAAATATGGAATATGCAAGAAAATGTGCTAAAAAATGATGTTATAAAACATATTTTGGCAGATTCTATGTCATATATGTCAGATATGGGCAATAAAAAACTGCCATCACGCCAAGTGGGGGATGGAAGTAGGCTGAATGGAATGTCTTGTTCAAGTTTCACTTCACACGACGGCATCATTGTCATGGGAAGCGTGTATGTGTTTTTCTATTTATTCAATTCTATCTGCTGTTGAAGCCAATAAGCTGTTTAGATGATTGTCATATTGTCCTTGTCAGGGCTGAGGTTCATTTTGCAATGCAAGCTCGAGAAAATTGCAATAATATTTGAAAAAGTCATGGTTTAGGGCAATGGATATTTTCATGAGCAATTGAGTGTCTATGCTTTCGCGCTTCACTATGTCGTATATGTTGCTGCGTTCGCAATTGATTTTTTTTGCAAGCCAGGCTCTCGAACGTTCTTGCCGGCACAATTCATTGGCTATCAGCTGGCCTATGTGCGGAATAGTACTTGATGCCATAATGTTTATGTTCTTCTCCCTCCGATGCTTCCACAGTTCCATAAAGGCATGGAAAAAGATTTTAAATTAAGTATTAAATTATAATGAGCGTGGAACTGTGCCTGAGTGTGGCGATCTTGAGGTCCTGGACTACCTGCTAATGCGCAACAGAAAGACACACTCCACACTCAAAACAATATATGTGGCATAGCACATGGGCAGCCGCTTAACGGCTGCGCTCATGTGCACGTCTCAACAAATTGTGAGGTGAAGCGATATATTTCCATGACTGCATTAGCTTAAAACTGTCCAGGTTCCAAGATCAGACATCGAAACAAACGCTCATATATACGTTTACTTTGCAATATTAGCAAAAAAACATGAGACGAGAGAATTTATTTTATAGTTTGTCACGCATGGCAGACTTTCAAGTATAAGCGTCAGGCTATAAAATCTATGAAAAAGTTTTATCTACAATGGCATTTGCAGATTTTTTTTTACTTTTGCACAATCGGCTCATTGAATGTTGCCGATTGGTGACAGGCAGATTTGCCTTGTGAGGGAAATTGTGAAGGAATCCACACACTGTCTCAACATTGAAAATATAAGGAGATTTCTATTTATGAATGAAACGCCTATAAAGCGTAACGTATTGGATTACGATGACATTTGCCAGATGGCGCCTTTTTTTAAAGGTAAAAAGAAACTGGTCGATGTATTGTTCAAGTTCTTGTCAATTGACAAAGTGAATGACATTCATAGTCGCAATTGTGACGAGCCGGGCGTGGCGTTTGTTGAAAAGCTGCTTAAGGACCTTGATATAAAAGTGAGGGTCGATAATGAATCTATGCTCGACCATTTGCCGAATGGCGCGTTCATAACAGTGTCCAATCACACTTTTGGCGCGCTCGATGGTATCATACTCATCAAGCTTATAGCATCACGGAGGCCCGAATTCAAGGTCATGGTGAATATGATATTGAATCACATTTCGGCCATGCGACCCAATTTTATCGCCGTTGACGCTCTTGCTTCGGACAATCCCGAAAAGCAGGCCGTGTCGAAGAAAGGCTTGCGTGAGGCCTTGTTACAGGTGAAGAAAGGGAATCCGATAGGATTTTTTCCGGCAGGTGCGGTATCTAAGTTGAACCGCCATTTCCAACTTGAAGACAGACAGTGGCAACCTACTGTGATTAGGCTCATAAAAATGTTGCAGGTGCCTGTCATACCTATATATTTCCATGGCAGCAACAGCACGTTTTTCAATCTGTTGGGAGTCGTAAGCTGGCAGTTGCGCACTTTGCGTCTGCCTTCGGAGGTGTTCCGTAAGAAAGGTGCTACATTCCATGTGTCGGTAGGCGACATAATATCTCCTGAGGAAATAAGCAAGCATGAAGACTTGAAAGAACTCGGGGAATTCTTGAAGAAGCAGACTTATTCATTGAAAAGATACAAATGACTATGAGCAGCAATCTATCAACTTCGATACCACCCGAGGTGCTGAGGGTGAAACAACGGTATTCGATTATAGGTAATGCCCCGGCTCTGATAAGCGCGGTGCAACGTGCATTGCAGGTGGCTCCTATCGACCTGTCGGTGTTGATTATAGGAGAGAGTGGAAGCGGAAAGGAATTTTTCCCTAACATCATCCATGATTTCAGTGCTCGAAAGCATAACAAGTATATAGCGGTCAATTGTGGCGCGATTCCGGAAGGAACGATTGATTCGGAGTTGTTCGGCCACGAGAAGGGTGCTTTCACCGGCGCCATCTCTTCCCGTAAGGGATACTTTGAAGAAGCCGACGGTGGCACGATATTTCTTGATGAAGTTGCCGAGTTGCCTCTTACCACTCAGGCCAGGTTGCTGCGCGTGCTCGAGTCGGGCGAATATATAAAAGTGGGTTCGTCGGAGGTGCAGAAGACCAATATCCGTGTGGTGGCAGCAACCAACAAGAACATGCTTCAGGCCGTGAGTGAAGGCAAATTCCGCGAAGATCTTTATTACCGACTTTCAACTGTGCAGATAAACATACCGCCGTTGCGCGATCGTGGCAACGACGTGCTGATGCTCGTGAGGAAGTTCTCTAACGACTTTGCTGAGAAATATGGTACTCCGGCTGTGAAATTTGATGAAGGTGCCAATGATGCGATAATGAGATATCGATGGCCTGGAAACGTGAGGCAATTGAAGAATGTGATTGAGCAAGTGTCTCTGTTTGAAGCCGGAACGACTGTTGA
Source organism: uncultured Prevotellaceae bacterium (assembly GCA_905207705.1). Classification (GTDB taxonomy): domain Bacteria; phylum Bacteroidota; class Bacteroidia; order Bacteroidales; family Muribaculaceae; genus Avimuribaculum. Next base: position 2,784 of record CAJLMA010000007.1, on the reverse strand, counting down.
TGCCGAGCGCATAAAGCATTATCTGCCGCTGTATGGCTCCGACAAGCCTATCGTGGCATCGGCTCCTGTGTTTAATTATACTCAGGAACGCGAGATGCTTTTCAAGTTGATATTCAAGATGCAGAATGAAATTGACGAGTTGCATTCTCGCATCGACTCGGTCATGGGTACGAGACATGGCGGCACTCATGCCATGGAAAATGAAAATGGAAAGATACACTCTCTTGTGAAATATACGCAATTCAAGCCATCCGAAATCGAGGATGTAAGCATAGAAAACGGCGCGGCTGAGGATGTGTCGGCAAAGAATGACACTGCCGGATATGTCGAGGACGGCCCGGGCACGATGATGACACTTGAAGACACTGAACGTGAAACTATCAAGAAATCGCTTGAACGCAATTGCGGCAAGCGCAAGAAGACTGCCGAGGAGTTGCATATCTCCGAACGGACGTTGTATCGTAAAATCAAGGAGTATGGGCTGGAATAAACTTGTATCCGTACTTAAAAATCGGGATTGTGTAGATGTTTAAAAGGATTCTTTCAATACTGGCTGTCGTCATAGCCGCACAGGCTTGTTCGATTACTTATACTTTCAATGGCGCCGTGCTCGATTACAGTGTGTATAAGACTATCTCTGTATCGGAGTTCCCTATCCGTGCGGCATTGGTGTATCCTCCTTTGCAACAGTTGTTTGAGAACAAGTTGCAGGATATGATTACAAGGCAGACTCGTCTCAGTATCATCGATTCGAGTAACACCGACTTGCGCATGGAGGGCGAAATTACAGGATATGCTCTTTCTCCTCAGGCTGTGACCGAAGATGCTTATGCTTCACAGACGCGATTGACTATTACGGTGAGGGTGAGATACAGCAATTCGATAAATCCGAGCATGGACGTGGATCAAACTTTCTCGGCATATCGTGATTTTACAAGCGACCAGATGCTTACCGATGTGCAGGATGAATTGTGCGACCAGATTTGTGACGAACTTGTGGACTTGATTTTCAATGCCACTTTAGGTAACTGGTGACAAGTGATATGGGTGATTCTGAGACATTGGATGAATTAAGGCGTGTCATAGAGGATGAAGCTGTCGGAATTGATAGGAATATGCTTGAAAAGTTCCGTGATGAATATCCTTATTTCATTGTCCCGCAACTCGTTTACTTGTTGAAAAACAAGGATAGTCTCGGTTTGGAGGAGAAGGAGGAGATGTTGGGACGACTTGCCTTGTCGAGTCCAGACCGCGTGTCATTATATAATATGTTGGGCGAGGATGCCGGGCGTTTCAAAGATTTTTATCCTCAAGTCGGGAAGCAGCCGGTTCTTGACACAGATGCCACAATCGACTCGTTTCTTGATCGTTATGGAAATAATGACGAGAAGGAACTTGAATTAATAGACAGGATGATATTCAATCCGGTTCCACCCGATTATTCTCAAGTGCTTGCAGCCGAAGACGCTTTGCAGTCGCAATTGAATGCTAATGGAGGGTTGAATGCCGATGATTTAGCTTCGCCATGTGCGAAAGAGGATGCCGAGCCTGTTGAGAAGCCTAACATTTCGGATGACTCGATGTTGAGCGAAAGTTTGGCTAAAATATATATCAAGCAAGGCAAATATGCTAAGGCTTTGGAAATTATTGAAAATATTAGTTTGAATTTTCCGGAAAAAAGTATTTACTTTGCAGACCAAATACGTTTCTTGAAGAAATTGATACTTAACGAGAAAATTAAAAACAATAAATAAACATGTATACTTTTTTGGCAATTTTGATTTTGTTGGCTTCAATTCTTTTGATAGGTGTCGTTTTGATACAGAAGTCAAAAGGTGGTGGTCTGGCCTCAAATTTTTCAAGTTCTAATCAAATAATGGGTGTTCGCAAAACGACCGACTTTGTAGAAAAGGCTACTTGGACGCTTGCAGCTGTCGTTTGTGTATTGAGTATTGTGACATCGTTCATTGCTCCTCGCGACCTTGTTCGTGGTTCTCGAGTTGTTGAGCAAACCGAGCAACAGGCTGCTACTCCGTTTGGAACAACTACGCCTGTAACTCCGGCGGCTCCTGTTGATACTACTAAATAAGATTATTGTCAATAAGATATAGCGAAGCCGGTGGCAATCAAGTGTAAGACCGCGATTGCATGGACGTTTTCTATATTTAAGATATGGCGAAACTGCTTTGATGCGAGTGTAACATATTCGTTCTAAAGCAGTTTCGTTTTTTTTATATGTTATGGAAATAAATGAAGCAAGTGTAAAGTTTAAGGATGATTCAATAGCTCCTATGCATACGGCCGAGCATATACTAAATGGCACAATGGTGAAAATGTTCGGATGTAAAAGGGCAAAATCTTCTCATGTGGAACGTAAGAAGTCAAAGTGCGACTATGATTTGCCTCGCCAATTGACTGCTGATGAAATAAAGGCAATTGAAGATAAGGTGAATGAAGTTATTTTGGCCGACATGCCTGTGACTTTCGAGTTTGCCGAAGTCGGTTCGCTTGAAAAAGGGAGATTCGACCTGTCGCGTTTACCGGAAGATGCGACTCAGGCGGTGCGAATTGTGAAAATAGGGGATTATGATGAATGCTTGTGTGTTGGAGTTCATGTCCGGCATACGGGCGAAGTTGGGCATTTCCGCATAAGTAGCTCCAATTTTGATAATGGAACGCAACGCATAGTTTTTCGTCTCGATAGATAATATCGAGATTTTTTTGTTTCATTGGGGTGGCTTTTGGGGAGGAGATTTTGTGTTTCTTGGAGGATGAGTGAAAAAA
>CAJLMA010000006.1 GCA_905207705.1 uncultured Prevotellaceae bacterium | reverse complement strand
AATTTGTCCTACTCGCCGGCGACAGTGCCGTCGTACCGATAAGATACGGCAACGGGTATGATTCAGATCCAAGGCATTTTCAACACATACCGTCCGACTTGTATTTTGCAGACTACAATGGCAATTGGGCATTCGATGGGGATGACAGATACGGAGAACCTGCAGATAATATAGACTATTATCCCGAAGTGTTCATAGGCCGCCTGCTTTGCAGCACTCCCGAGGATGTAGCAAATTATACCGAGAAACTGATTAGGTATGAACTTAATCCGGGGAACGGTGATTATTCCTATCTCGACAATGCAATATACACACAAGCAGACAAGATGTATTATCAAGACCACCGAGCAGATACACTTGCCCGTATGAGCATTGGCATATTTCCTGATTGTAAGATCCTTTCAGAAGATGATGAAAACGATCGATTTCCAACTGGAGCACAAGTAATTGAAGAAATGAATAACAATCGTTATGCATTTTCTATTTTTAATGGACATGGAAACCCTGAAGGAGTCGAAGTCAACCTTGCGAATTCTATATGGAAAGGTGCAGCATATGGAATATCCGCACTTGACGACCAACGAGTTTATTTTTTAGAAGAAACCAACAACGGTTTAGACAACCTTACTAATTATGATTACCCAATGGTTTCATATTCTGCATCCTGTATGTTAATGCCTTATGATAAATTTGTTATAGATGATTATGACGGTGGAATATACAACTTAAAATGGAATTTCGGACGTGCATATACCTGTGGTGGCCTTTTTGGTGGTCCCGCTTTTTTTGGAAACACACGATTAATTTGGAGCATATGTGCATTCGGCATAGAAAAGAAATTTATAAATGTTCTGAATTCTGGCACTTATAACGTCGGTAAATTAGAAGCAATATCCAAATTCAATATGCAAACAGAAAGGCATTGGACAAATATAGTTCATAATCTGCTTGGATGCCCGGAATTTGAAATGTGGACGAGAATCCCAATTAAATATACAGATTTGGGAATGATTCAAACTTCCAATTCAGTCATTTTACACAGCGTAGAATTGCCCAATAGTACTATTGCTTATCGTGAAAGTGGGTTATCGTTAGTTCCGGAGAAAAAAATTACTGCAAAAGGAACTTCCATCAACATTTCCAAAGTGGATTTGAATCGTCCTGTAACGGTTTACAAACATAATTGCATTCCTCATATTCTTCCGCTGTACCTGCAAAACGCTACTGTCAAGTTTACTGACAGTTTTCAAGCGTCGAGTGTGAAGATAGGGAGTTCGGTCGCAATTTTAAGAGACAGTGGGGATTATGTTATAGGAAACGGTGGCAGCCTAATAATTGAAGCGTCTGGTGATGTGGAGATAAACGCAGGGACAATTATAGACACTGGCGGACAATTGACAATAAAGAGCGATGGTAAAATAACGATAAACGGAGGAATGATTAAAAAAGGAGGCAAACTTAAAATCTGTGCAAAAGAAATCGAACTAAACAAGGACTTCAATGTCGAGAACGGAGGTACATTCGAGACACTCCGTTACGACAGGATGACGAACCATTTTATATTCAACAACTAAAACAAAATTCATTATGAAAACAAGATTTTACTATATAACCGCAATTGTGTCAATGCTAATGGTGGCACTGACAGGCAGGGCGCAAGAAACCGAATATGAATATGTTCCGATAGTAAGGGAAGGCGTTGAATGGGGATATGTGATAGAACCTCCTATATTTCCACCACATGGACAAACAGAATACTATAGACTTCAATTTAGTGGGGATACGGTAATAAGCGGAAAAACTTACAAAAAATGCTATTTATACCAAACCTCCTCGCTCGACACAGCAACGGCTACACTTCATGGGTTTATGCGCGAGGAAAACAAAAAAGTTTACTATGTTCCTAATCCAAATGAGGAATTTTCGGGGTCTTTATGGGAAACTGAAACAATGTTTTACCAAGAGCGGTATGGTTATGATGAACGAATGATATATGACTTTGATTTGAATGTTGGCGACACGTTCGAGCCTGCAGGATTGCCAATCAACATAACAGAAATTTCCTATGTTGAAGTTGATGGGAAAATGAGGAAATATTATAACGAACAATATAATGGCATATATTCATTTCTTGAAGGTGCAGGCGCGATTGGAGCCATGTGTGGAGACATGGCATATCCTTTCACTGACTGGCTTATGGGAACCGGTGCCATTAGGTTCAATTTTGAACGGAATGTGGCTGACGGTAGGATAGTGTACAAGTCGGATGAGTTTGACGACCGTGACCCGACTTGCAGCGGAGTAGCCGCAACGGCCATGCAATCCCCGGCAATCACAATCACCGTGGCCGGCAAGACAGTGACCGCATCGGCATTGGGCAACGGCACAATCACGGCAACCATCCACGACATCAACGGCAGGACAGTGGACACAGCGCAATCGGCTGACGGCAGCTTGACAGTCGACATGGCAGGCTTCACGCCCGGCATCTACATAGTCACGGCCACCACCGACACCGACCGCAAAACTCAAAAAATCATCCTTTGACAACCGACCTAACCAATATCAAACAGCGCACCTGTTCCGACAAGGCAGGTGCGCTTTAGTTAATTATAATGTCAACAAATTGAGTCTCTCAAATTTGGAATATTATCCTTGGTGCTGACCCTCTGCGATTCTATATGAAGAAAAATCTGCTTTTAAATGGCATTCTCAATGAAAATTGTTTAATTTGCCTACAAACCTAATACTTGCTGCAATGGAAAAACTAATGCAATATGTGTGGCAGTACAAATTGTGGAATCCAGCCAAAATGTACACCAACGACGGAAGGCGTGTGAAGGTGATAGACGTAGGCTTGCCGAATACCAATGCCGGACCTGACTTTTTCAATGCTAAGGTTGAAATAGATGGCGACTTGTGGGTCGGGAACGTGGAGATACATGTGAGGGCTTCCGACTGGCATCGTCACGGGCATGACAGGGACAAGGTCTATGACTCGGTGATCCTGCATGTGGTAGAGAAGGATGATTCTCCTGTCTACAGGACAAATGGGGAACTGATTCCCCAACTTGTATTGAAATGCTCTCCGCATTTTCATGACAGTTATTCCCGGCTTGTCAATAACAACCTCTCTATGTTGCCGTGTGCCGGAGCAATAAAGGATATGCCGTCAATAATGATAACCGAGTGGATGGAGTCGCTCGCCTTTGAACGGCTTAATTCAAAGGTGGAACGTATATTCTCTTTATATGAAAGTTATTGCGGCAGTTGGCAGGATATATGCTATGTCACGATTGCCCGCAGCCTTGGGTTTGGAGTGAACAGCGACGCATTTGAGCAACTTGCACGGCGCACGCCGTTGCGGCTCATGCACAAGCACAGCGATTCACTGTTCCAACTTGAGGCATTGCTTTTCGGACAGGCTGGATTCTTCGCGCCGGGCAATATCGTGGCCGACGATTATTTCCTTCGCCTTGCAAAGGAATATGGATTCCTTGCCAATAAATTCCAGTTGAAGCCTATGGACGGCTCGATGTGGAAGACGTTCAGGATGCGTCCGCAAAATTTCCCGTATCGTCGCATAGCGTTGCTGGCACATTTCATAGAGAACGGTTTTGACCTAATGGACAAGATCTTGGAAGCTAATGGCGAGAAGGCCTTGCGCGCACTGTTTTCGGTCGAGCTAACCGGTTATTGGGCCACCCATTATACATTTGGCGGTGCGCCGAGCGAGGTGCAGGTTAAAGCCTTGAGTAATGCGTCAATCGACATCTTGCTGATAAATGCCGTTGCTCCGCTATATTATGCTTACGGAATGAAGACAGGCGACTATGACATTACCGGCAAGGCTGTCGATTTGCTTGAGAATTTAAGGCCGGAGAAGAATAGTATTGTGTCGGCTTTTACGACAGCCGGCATAAAGTGTCCTGATGCGTTGACATCGCAGGCATTGATACAGTTGCGTCGCCAATATTGTGAGGCTCGCAAATGCCTTTATTGCCGCATCGGGCACAGGCTGTTGAGTGAGGCCGCTATTCGCAAGGATTGATTTTACTCCTTGGAGCCGCCGACAGGAATCATGTCGAGATTGTCGATGTCGTGGATTATGAGGTTGTTGTCGTGTTTCTTCTTTTGCCACTTTTCCCTTGCAAATACTTGCATGTCGGGGACGGTGTCTTTCTCATCCACGATTTCAAATCCGAGCATGGTCTCGATTACATCTTCCATCGTTACTATGCCACGCATGCATCCGTATTCATCTATTATCGCCGATATATGTTCCTTCTTGGATATGAGTTCCTCCCAAATGTCGGAAACTTCGGTACTTTCGGCAAATGAGAGAATGGGTCGTTTAATTTCAGAAAGGCGCATGTCAAACTTGTCTTCTGCAAGCCGTTCAAGAATGCTTTGCCGCAGCACATATCCTGTGAGGTAGTCTTTGTTCTCGGTATAGACCGGTATGCGCGAGAACGATTTGTATTGTTCGTTCCTGTAAAAATCGCGCAGAGTCATTGTTTCATCGGCGGCTGCCACGACCACGCTCGGAGTCATGATGTCGCGTGCCGATACGTTGGTGAGCTTTATAAGATTCTGTATCATCTTGTTCTCTTCTTTCTCAAAAACGCCTTGTTCGGCTCCCACTGTCACCATTGCCGATACTTCTTCGCGGCTCACCGATTGTGGATGCTTGTTGTGTGATATGAGCTTTGTTATCAATTCTGACAGCAATACAAGCGGATAAGTTATGAATATGAGAACTTGTATTATGCGGCTTGTGGGCAAGGCGAGGCTGCGCCAATAGGTTGCACCCACTATTTTTGGTATTATCTCGGACAATACGAGAATCAATGCAGTCAAGATTGCCGATATTATCCCGAAATAAGCCTCTCCCCATATTTTCACGGCTTCGGCACCGACTCCTGCGGCTCCTATTGTGTGGGCTATGGTGTTGAGCGACAATATTGCAGCTATTGGCTTGTCGATGTCAAGTTTCAGTTTCTTCAGCAGTTTTGCCGAACGTGCGCCTTTGCCTTCCTGCAATGATATGAATGACATCGGGGTAGACAGTAGGACTGCTTCAAGTACTGAGCATAAGAATGAAAGGGATATTGCTCCTAAAAAGTATATTATTATGAGTTCCATGAATTTGCGTGTTTGAAATTAAATCAACTTTGGCATGTGGCATTTGAATGAACTGGCACATGTCGAATAAATTGAAAATTTGGATTATTCCGATTTAGCGGATATGAAGTTTACACATCAGGGACGTGTGAGGTACTAAATACGAAACACGCACAGAGCCGGAATCTTGCGATTGCGGCAAGGAACGATGACCGGCGCGACGATGCCGGCAAATTCGATAAATGATGTTTTGCTGTTATTGCACGATTGCAGTGTCAAGAGCCTGTATTCAATCTCTTGTAAAGGTGATGGCTCGTTTTGTGTGAAGTTTTGATTGGTATAGAACCTTCGTTGGTAATAGTCATCCATATATTGAAAACGAGGGCATGCAATACCTGATGTTGAGTTAGCTTCTTTTTAATCCTGAATTGCTGTCGTTTCCCTCTATTCGATTGCAAAGTTACTTAAAATGTTGATGTTCGACAATAACATTTGTGTAAAATTTTGATATTTACTTAACGAATGATGTGTTTGTCTTCAATTTTAGGCGGAAACTGGCATAAGTTGGTTTAAATGTAAGCCTGTTTTGCATTTTGCTGTTAAAATAAATAAAATCATGGCATATTGGAAGTAAAATTTGGAATATGTTGAATTTGTGCTTATATTTGTGCCATAATTTAAACATTGGTTACGATGGCACTGATAATTCCAAAAAAATATAAGCAAAAATTGCTTCCCGAGACGACCGAAGTCGCCATAAAGATAATTAAAGACTTGTTCCAGTCGAAGCTCGCCAAGGCTTTGAACTTGCGACGTGTCACGGCTCCTCTTTTCGTTTTGAGCGGAACGGGAATCAATGACGATCTTAATGGCGTGGAACATGCCGTGGGTTTCAATATTGCGTGTATGGACAATCGTAAGGCCGAAGTTGTGCATTCGCTTGCAAAGTGGAAGCGAATGAAGCTTGGAGCTTATGACATTGCGCCAGGATATGGAATATATACCGACATGAATGCCATACGCACGTTTGAAGAACTTGACAATTTGCACTCATTGTATGTCGACCAATGGGATTGGGAACAAACGATAAATGAATCGGACAGGAATCTTGATTATCTAAAATCGACTGTCGATAAGATATATTGCGCCGTAAAGGAGACAGAGTGGGCGATATATGAACGGTTCCCTCACATCACTCCGCGTCTTCCGGAGAAGATAACGTTCATCCACTCCGAGGAGCTGCTGCAACGGTATCCCGACCTTACTCCGAAGGAGCGTGAGGCTGAAATGGCGCGTGAATGCGGAGCCATATTCGTCATCGGCATTGGAGCCCCATTGAGCAACGGCGAGCCGCACGACGGTCGGGCTCCTGATTACGATGATTGGATTTCGGACAATGGCGAAGGTTATAGGGGGCTGAACGGCGACATTATTTTGTGGGACAGCATACTGCAAGTTCCTTTTGAATTATCATCAATGGGTATACGTGTCAGTGTAGATTCGTTGTTGCGCCAGCTTGAAATGAGAGGGTGCATCGAGCGATTGAGCCTGCCATTCCATCGTTCGCTTTTGGCAGGGGAATTGCCGCATTCCATAGGAGGCGGAATAGGACAAAGCCGGTTGTGCATGTTCCTGCTCCAAAAAGCGCACATAGGCGAGGTGCAGGCAAGCATATGGCCTCCCGAACAGGTTGCCGAATGCATGGCTTACGGAATACATCTTATGTAGGGTTTATATATAATCGATTAGTTCTTAAGTTGATAGTACTTTATGCAGGGATTATGTGATATAATTTCTGCATTTTTTTGCTGTAAAATTTGCACGGTAATAAGAAATGTTGTAACTTTGCACTCGCAAACATGAAATAAGAGTGTTTGAGACCTCTAAGGTGCGGTAGTTCAGCCTGGTTAGAATACATGCCTGTCACGCATGGGGTCGCGGGTTCGAGTCCCGTCCGCACCGCAGTGGAGAGAGGAGATGAGCAATTTAGCTTTCGGGCGGTTGCTCATTTTTTTTGTTATCTGCCTGTGGCGGGTGCGTGCTATGTGATTGTCGGTATGTTACAATATTATTGAGGCGGTAGATTTTAAATGAGAAATTGTGTAGTTATAAAAGGATAAATCTTATCTAATGTAAAACTGGCTGTCTCTCATGCGCAAGCTCTTTGAACTATGTATGCCAGATTTTGTTTGAGAATATTTTTATTTCAGGGATTTGTGTAATATGCCGGCTCTTTTCAGGATGTGCAGAGCAGAGATTATGATTGTGACGATGCCTATTTTGTAGTGGAACAGGCCTATGCTTGAATTTGCGCCGTCCACTCCCAAAAGGATTATCCCGGTAACAGTCGCAAGCAAGAATAAGATTGATAATATTGCTGTTATTTTACTTCTGTTCCCAATACCTTTTCTAATTCCCTTATACCAGCCCCAATGTGTCTTGATGTGAAATATAGTGGTTGCGAGGAACAGGACACTCGCTATGACGTGGAATACTGCCCAATTGTGCCATAGAGAATGGTTGCCTATGTGCCCGGCAAGATGCAGTCCGATTCTGGAGAATGCCGACAAAATAAATAAAAGAATCAAAGTCCAATTTATTACAAAGATTTTTTTCATCGTTTATTAGGTTTCCATTTTCAAGTACAAAGTTCGGTGTTCGAAAGTATACCAGACGATAACAATTGTAAAGAAATGGAGTCTAATGGCGATTCCTGATGCGGGACAGGGAGACTGGCGTGATTCCGAGATAAGAAGCTATGTAGTGTTGTGGGACGCGACGTATGATGTCGGTATGTTCCTTCAGCAATTCTTCATATCGCTGTTGCGGAGTGTTTTTTATCCGCGACAGGAACAATTGCAGGTAGGCATGGAAACGGTCTATGAGTCGTTCCTCATATATAAGTCTCAACGACGGGTTATTATTGATAAGTTCGTAAAAGTCGTCTCGTTTTATGGCTGTCAATTCAGCAGGTTCTATGCTTTCCAAGTAGAAAAGACTTGGCGTGCGTTTGTAAAGGCTTTCAAACGAAGCTACGAAATCCCCTTCAAAGAAGAACTGGAAAGTAATGTCTTTCCCTTTATTGTAGAAGAACAGCCGCAGGCAGCCTTTGTCGATTAGATAAAGTTTTTCGGCAATTTCTCCTTCTTCCAGAAGGAGCGTTTTGGCGGGAATGGCGAAGTTGTGTGATATAGCTTGTAATTCAGGATTGTTTTTCAAGAAGCTGTTTTCCATGACGCGAATTTATAAAAAAAGACTGATGTTCAAGATCTGTTGCGTCAGATTTTTGCTATTATTCAACATGTTGAGAATGATGAACTATCATATATATTTGCGTATATTTGTAAAAATCAATCCGTGATAAATATGAGAAAGAGAATAAAAGGCGAAAAGGTCACAGGGTGCAGCGCAGACGGGGCAGTAAATATTGAATTGAAAGAACTTGTGCGACTGGCCGATGAGTGTTGCATGTCAAATGTGCCGGAGGATGCCGAGAGCCATTTGCTGCAATGCTTGAGGATTGGTAAACTGTGTGAGGATGCAGGTCTTGAGGCTCAGTCGATAAAGTTATACAGGTTGGTTGTTGACCGGGCTGTACAGATGGACTTTGACGAGCGTTCAAGGCGTTACAAAGATTTGGCTTTGGACGCTGCCGAGAGAATAAGGGTCATATTCAGGAAGCATGGCGCAAACGGAAGCGATACAATAAAGGATGTGTTGTCGAGCTATGAGGATATAAAACAGTTGTCGCTCGGGGAATGAAGCCCGTTTCGGGGTTATGCTGGCAGAAAAGTGGTTTTATTGCATCTTGGAAGCAATGAATGTGTCAGGTTTGTGTGATATTGATTACAAGCATAAGATGCTATTAGAGTGAAAACACAAAAATGCCGCTCAGAAAAACCTGAGCGGCATTTATTGAATATATCTAAACTTGTTTTATTATTGCTTTGGAACAGCTTTAGTTTAGAGCTTTGGACCTGCAGCTACGAGAGCCTTGCCTGCTTCGTTGCCAGTGAACTTAGTGAAGTTGTTGATGAAACGGTTTGCAAGGTCTTTTGCCTTTTCGTTCCATTGAGCTGCATCGGTGTAAGTGTCGCGAGGATCAAGGATCTTAGGATCTACGCCCGGCAATTCGGTAGGAACAACGAAGTTGAAGTAAGGAATAGTCTTTGTTGGAGCTTTGTCGATTGATCCGTCGAGGATTGCGTCGATGATACCGCGAGTATCCTTGATAGAGATACGTTTGCCTGTTCCGTTCCAACCAGTGTTAACCAAGTAAGCCTTAGCACCTACGCGTTCCATCTTCTTAACGAGTTCTTCAGCATATTTTGTCGGGTGCAAAGAAAGGAATGCAGCACCGAAGCAAGCTGAGAATGTCGGTGTCGGTTCAGTGATGCCACGTTCTGTACCTGCCAATTTTGCAGTGAAGCCCGACAAGAAGTAGTACTTCGTTTGTTCAGGATCAAGGATTGATACAGGAGGAAGAACACCGAATGCATCGGCCGACAAGAATATTACTTGATGAGCGTGCGGGCCTTTTGAAACAGGCTTAACGATGTTGTTGATGTGGTAGATAGGATAAGAAACGCGAGTGTTTTCTGTAACGCTCTTGTCGGCGAAGTCGATTTTGCCGTTAGCGTCAACAGTTACGTTTTCGAGCAATGCATCGCGCTTGATTGCATTGTAGATGTCAGGTTCGCTTTCCTTGTCGAGGTTGATAACCTTAGCATAGCAACCACCTTCGTAGTTGAATACGCCTTCGTCATCCCAGCCGTGTTCGTCATCACCGATGAGCAAACGTTTCGGGTCGGTAGAAAGAGTAGTCTTTCCTGTTCCAGACAAGCCGAAGAAGATGGCAGTGTTCTTGCCTTCCAAGTCGGTGTTGGCCGAGCAGTGCATTGAAGCGATGCCACGAAGCGGGTTGAGGTAGTTCATGATAGAGAAGATACCTTTCTTCATTTCGCCACCATACCAAGTGTTAAGGATAACTTGTTCGTTGGTCTTAAGGTTGAATACAGTAGCTGTTTCAGAGTTCAAGCCAAGTTCTTTATAGTTGTCAACTTTTGCTTTAGCGGCGTTGAAAGATACGAAATCAGGTTCGCCATAGTTAGCAAGTTCTTCTTCGGTAGGACGGATGAACATGTTCTTAACGAAGTGTGCTTGCCATGCAACTTCCATGATGAAGCGAACTTTCAAGCGAGTAGCAGGGTTTGCACCGCAGAATGTATCCATAACGAACAGACGCTTGCCCGACAATTCCTTAACGGCTTTAGCCTTCAAGTCGGCCCATGCTTCTTCCGAGCAAGGCTTGTTGTCGTTCTTGTATTCAGGAGTAGTCCACCATACGCTGTCCTTGCTGGCTTCATTCATTACAAAGAATTTATCCTTAGGAGAACGTCCGGTGTAAATACCAGTCATTACGTTTACAGCACCAAGCTCTGTAACTTGACCTTTTTCATAGCCTTCCAAGCTTTCTTTGGTTTCTTCTGCAAACAATACTTCATAAGACGGGTTGTGGAGAATCTCCTTCACGTCTGTGATACCGTACTTGCTTAAATCTAAATTTGCCATATTAAATTGAATATATGAGAGATTAAAAATTGTTCCTGTGCTTATTGCGTTGCTAAAACCACCGCAAATTTAGCTATTTTTTTTTACAGCAATAAATAATTAAGGAAAATTTTCCGTAATATATGCCTTTTAAAGGTTTATTATATTTTCGGAGGCATGTGCGTGCCTTTATTGCCATGTGTCAAGCTATTTAACAGGCGCATGAACCTTTCCTTTTTAGAAGATTGCAAATTTCATACCAACAAGGTGCCGGGATTTATACAGTCAGTTAAATTTAGTAATAACTAACGTTATCAGGGCAGCATGTCCTTAATAGGGTAACATTTTTGTTTCTTGGAAGATTGTGAGGGTACTTGTGGCATGTCAAAATATCAGTCGGGCATGTGCGCTCTTGTCAGTCGATTTGTGGAAATAACGGTAAAAGCCGATTTTGAGGCATATCGCGGAAATAAGCAGCTTTTAAATTGTGTGGTATCATTATTTTGTATATTTTTGTCAAAGTTTAATGCATTGTACAATCTGAAGTAAAAGAGCAGCCGCGGCTGTCGCGAGAAACGGCATGAATGTTGGCCGGGCGCGAGGTCGCATGGCAGTATAAGTGTGGATGTGTGTTACTTGCCGCACATCGTGCAATCGTGATTTTTTATCAGAAAAACAGGATACTAATGGTTATTGCAATGCATGCCGGGCATCATGCCGGTAAGCGTCGCATGCTTTTGCATGTGCCTTATTCATCGTTAGGTAGTGACGATGCGTACAAATGTTGCCGCGGTGGCTTGATTTGCCAAAATTGAGTGAACGCACATTTTATAAGAAACGAATGTCCCGTTTTCTTGCTTGTAGGGACATTTCGCGTTACAGATGGTGATATTATACATAGCCGGTTATTGTGAAATAACCGTTTTCTGAATAGTCTTGTACAGAATGACCGGTTTTCGGGTTAGTTTAGTTACAAGGTTTCTGTCAAGGCCATTCGTTTATATTTTTTTATTTAACACAATAGTTTTTCTTTTCATTTTCACGGGTCAGATGTTGAATCAGTCCCGTGATGTTTTTATGCAAGCGCATGAAAAAGGAGATGCTCATGTGGGGAATGCGCCACATGAGTCATTGGAGGTTATGAAGGGGGGGGTCGGGTTGTTCCGTTAATTCTGCGACAACCGATATTCGTTAGGGGCAAACCCTGTTATTTTCTTGAATAACAGGCTGAAGTATCTCACGCTTGAGAAACCGAGTCGCGAAGCCACTATAGAAGGCGTGCAGTCGGGTTGCAACAACATTTTCTTTGAGATGTCGAGCCGTCGCAGTTGGAAATACTCGTTGAATGTTTTTCCTGTTTCAAATTTCAGCAAATCGCAGAAATAGCTTGTCGACAGGTGCAATTTCCCTGCACAGTAGGCAGGTGAAGGGCATAAGCCCTTTTCCATGCGTCCGCTTGTGAGGTATTCGTCTATCAGCTTGTCGGTATTGTTGATTATTGCCTTGTTTTTATTCTCGCGAGTGATGAATTGCCGTTCGTAAAATCGGGTACAGTAGTCGAGCAACAATTCTATATAGCGCGTAATGAGGGTTTTGCTGTGCTTGTCGATGGGGTGATGCAGCTCCTCGTCCATCTCGCGCAGGCAATTTTCTATCGTGTTTTTTTCTCTTTGCGACAAGTGCAGTGCTTCATTCTTGTTGTAGGAAAAGAAAGTATAGCTGTCGATTGTATTGCTCAAATTCGTGCCGAAGAGCAGGTCGGGATGGAATGCGAGCAGCCATCCTTTCTGAGGTAAAGCCTTGTCGTGGGCCATGTCGAACGGTCGGTCGGGAGGAAGGAAGACCATTGTGGCATTTGAGTAGTCGTAGTATTTTCTTCCGCAACAACAGCAATCGCATGAGTCATTCTCAATGAGAAGTATCGTGTAAAAGTCAAATTTTATGCTGTGTTGCTCGACATTGCTTTGGTCAAGGCGTATGACGCATGCCTGTGGATGCAATGTCTTGCATCCAAGGCAGCAGTTGCATTCGGTTACTGTCTTTATGTCTAATATGTCGGACATCGAGTGTATCAAGAATTAAAATGGCTCCTGTATTCGTTAGGAGTGCATCCCACATGTTTCTTGAACATTCTGCATAAGTGTTGGGGATATTGGAATCCTAGCGAATAGGCAATGCTGCTGATGGTGTCGGATGTGCTTGATATGCGTTCTTTGGCCAGCTCGATTATCTTGGATTGGATGTATTCCTGTGCAGTCAGCCCGGTTTCCTTTTTTATCATGTCGCCAAAGTAGTTTGGCGACAAGCATATCTTGTCGGCGAAGTATTTTACCGACGGCAATCCGTTCTCCTCAGGCAAGTTCCCATAGAAATAGTCGTTCAGCAATTGTTCAAACCGTGCCAGCACGTCGCTGTTGGCTTTGGTGCGAGTTTCAAATTGCCTGTCGTAGAATCGCATGCAATAATTTAGCAGCAATTCAATGTTGCTGGCTATTAGAGTCTTGCTGTGCTTGTCGATGGCATGTTCGAGTTCGGTGCTTATGATTTTCAGGCAATTCATGATGACGTCTCTTTCCGTGTCCGACAAGTGCAACGCTTCATTGGTGGAGTATGAGAAGAAACTATAGTTCTTGATCGTAGTTGCCAGATGCGTGTTGCGTATCAAGTCGGGGTGGAACAGTAATCCATACACGTTGTGTTGTATTTTGGTGCTTGGGGTAGTGGTTTCGATTACTTGTCCTGGAGCAAAACACACGATTGTACCTTCTTGGTAGTCATATCGGCTGCGTCCATATTTGATGTCGCATGAAGTTTCAAACTTGATGTAAAGCGCGTATATTCCGTATCGCATGCAGATGTGCGGCACGGCACGAGTGGCATTGTTGAGGTTGACTACGCTGACGAGCGGATGCAACGTTTCCAAACCGTACAACCTGTTGTAGGCATCGATGCTGTCAAGTTTGTAAATATTGTCGTCCATGTATTATATTAAAGTTTTTTGTTTGTTGCAAAGGTATGTATAAAAAGGCGATAATTGCGAACATAAATTATTAAAACGGTAATAATGGTAATCATCTCCGTAATACAGGTAATCGAGGCATTGGCGGAGTGAAGATACAAATAGTTACCTTTGCAACAATCAATTATTTGGACATGAAAATAAAAAGACATTGTATGGTGGTATTGGCAGTTACAGTGGCATGTTTTGTCCTGGCCGTTGTGGTAGCAGGATTGGTTTTCATTAATCAACCGAGTTTTGGGCGCTTGCCACGCGGCGAGCGGCTCGAACGCATCAAGCGTTCACCTCAGTATCGTGATGGGGAGTTTCATAATATGCAAACGACTCCTCTCATGACTTCCGACAAGAGCCGGTGGGAAAATATGTGGAATTTCTTGTTTGACAAATCCGTCGGACTTGCGCCCGAAACACCTGTCCGAGCAGTAAAGACCGAGCTTGAGAGTTTGCCCGAAGGGGATTTGATGGTGTGGTTCGGGCATTCGTCCTATCTGTTGCAATTGTCGGGCAGAAAGATTCTTGTAGATCCGGTCTTTTGCATGGCATCGCCTGTGTCGTTTGTCAATAAGCCGTTTAAAGGAACCGACATATATACCCCTGAAGATATTCCGCCCATTGATGTCCTTGTCATTACCCACGATCATTGGGATCATCTTGACTATAATACGGTAAAGGCCATAAAAGAGCGAGTTGGCAGGGTAGTGTGCCCGCTTGGTGTGGGGGAACATTTTGAATATTGGGGATACAAGGCCGGGCAGATTATAGAGCTTGATTGGCACGAAGATGCTGTTCCTGTACCGGGATTGATTTTCCATTGTTTGCCGGCAAGGCACTTTTCGGGTCGAGGGCTTGAATCAAACAAGACGTTGTGGGCTTCGTTTCTTGTCGAATCTCCAACATTGAGCGTGTATATAGGCGGCGATAGCGGTTATGGAAGCCATTTTGCCGAGATTGGGGCGAAATATGCCGGCATTGATGTGGCTATACTCGAAAACGGACAGTACAATGAAAATTGGAAATATATCCACACAATGCCCGAGTTGCTTGGAAGGGCCGCGCGTGAAATTGGCGCGGGCACTGTCATTACTGTGCACCATTCCAAGTACGCATTGTCGCGTCATAGTTGGGATGAGCCTCTCAAAAATGAATTGCGGATGGCTCGTGAAGACTCGGTCAACTTGAAAGTGCTTGAAATAGGCGTTCCTGCCAAGTTGCCGTGATTAATCATGGCATGACAAGTAATAACGATTATCTTTTCCGTAATTTTGATACAGTGTGTTTTTGCTGCTTCCCATATCTTTGCACATGGTAAGTTATTAATGATACGGATATGACACTTGATGATTTTATTGAACATGTGCGTCAGCGCAAGGCGCTTAACACTCCTGAGATTTATGAATTCATGGATATCATGAGCGATGAAGCGAGAAGGCTCACTTGTGAGTTGAATGGCTCGTTTCACACTTTCGAGGAATCACGCGAATTGATGTCGCGCATCACGGGCAAGCCGGTTGATCCTTCTTTTCGTGTATTTCCTCCGTTCTACACCGATTTCGGAAAAAATATTACCATAGGGAAGAATGTATTTATCAACGCATGTTGCAATTTTCAGGATCATGGGGGAGTGACTATAGGCGATGGTTGCCTTATCGGGCATAATGTAGTGTTTGCCACGCTTAATCATGGATTGAAACCCGAAGAGAGAGTTTCTATGATTCCGGCTCCGATTGTATTGGGACGCAATGTATGGGTAGGTTCAAATTCGACCATACTTGCCGGTGTGACTATTGGCGACAATGCGGTCGTGGCGGCAGGTGCCGTAGTGACCAAGGATGTTGCGGCCAACACTGTCGTCGGAGGTGTTCCGGCAAAGGTTATCCGCCATATAGATGACTAAGACAAGATATTTATATATAGCAAACAAGCCGGACTGCATTGTCATGTTGCTGTCCGGCTTGTTTTGTTTTGTGCTTTATTGTATTCCGTAAAGTTGTTGAGCCATTACAATCTCGGCAATTGTCCAGTCGAGAGGCGTGTCGATGTCGATTGAGTGTATTGCATCCATCGGGCAACAACGGCGGCGAGTGAACTCGTTCATCTTCATTTTTCGCAATGATTCTACATTGATTACATATACCGCACCGTTATATTCCCACACTTTAGGTGCGTCTTGACGGCGAGTGTACAGGCCATCTCCCTTGCTGATGTGCAGGAAACCGTTTTTGTCTTCTTCATATGCGTTGTAGTAGGGATTGGTGGCGGCTTCTTTCACTGTTACTACCATGTCGATGTCCTGAGTGTACATGCCGAGTGCTTTTTTCACGTCGTCGGCTGTGCGGAATGGGGATGTAGGCTGCAACAGTACTATTGTGTCATAATTCCGTCCAATATTTGAGTAATGGTTGAGCGCATGCATCAATACGTCGTGGGTGCTGCTTCGATCGGTTGCAAGTTCGGCCGGGCGCATGAATGGCAGGTGCAGACCCATGTCCCGCACTACCGATGCTATTTCGTGATCGTCGGTTGAAACGCAGATGTCCGCATCATCAGCCAGTTGGCGAGCCACGTCGATGGAGTATGCAATAAGAGGTTTGCCGGCAAGCATCTTGATGTTTTTTCCGGGGATTCCTTTGCTCCCTCCTCTTGCCGGAATTATGTAAAGGGTGTTCATAATAGATAATTATGTGTTTATTGGTTAATGTCGTAAAAGCGTTTTATCGTTAAGCCCTCAAGCGGAGCGTTGCATATCACGTCTGTTATCTTCGACAATGTGTCTGGCTGTTCATAGGGGTTGATTGTACGGGCAGCTTTTGCACGCATCTCGGTAGATATGACTGTTGAAAGGCCTGTGCTGATTTCTTCAAATGATGTTCCGCAGTTGACCACCGAGTCGGCAGCCATGCGGCCTGCTTGCCTTATGCCTATGTTGAGTGTCGGAATGCCCATTGACGGAACTTCGACTATTCCGCTCGATGAATTGCCGATGACGGCATCCACGCACTTAAGCATCGACAGGTATCGCAATTGTCCGAGAGAGGGGTAAACGGTGTATTTCTCGCGGTTGCGCTCGACACACCGGTTTATGAGTTTTATGATGTCGTTGCCGTGGGTGTCGCTGTTGGGATATGAAAAGAATATTTTGTACCCGTCGAGTTTGTCGAGGGCGGCGATGAGGTTGCTGCATTGCATGGCAGGAGGCATCTTGTCGAGGGTGGCCGGATGGAACGTTACAAAAACCGACCGCTCGGGGATGGAGGTTTGCAGGTCTGCCTCGAGATGCTCGCGCGACAGCAGTTGCATGTGCCGTATGTTGTACACGCCTATGGCTCCTGTGTTGAACACCCGGTCGGGTCGTTCTCCAAGTTGTATCACACGGCGACGGTAGCTTTCGGTTTCGGTAAAATGCAGATGGCTCATTTTCGTTATCGAGTGTCTGATGCTTTCATCGAAGGCTCCGAAGCTGACGGCTCCTCCGGCTATGTGTGCGACAGGGATTCGGAATATC
Organism: uncultured Prevotellaceae bacterium; assembly: GCA_905207705.1. GTDB lineage: Bacteria > Bacteroidota > Bacteroidia > Bacteroidales > Muribaculaceae > Avimuribaculum. The sequence continues at coordinate 166,593 of CAJLMA010000006.1, read as the reverse complement.
AAAGCCGTGCTGGCGGCCACGAGCATCTCGTATCGGTCGCCGAGGATGAGTATCAAATCGGGCGACAATGCTTCGAGTGCCGCTGCCATGCCTTTCATGCATGTTGCCATCGCGTTGACGGTGAGGGCTGGAGAGTCGTTGTCGACAGGCATTGGCACACGGAAATCAATGTGAAAACCATCGTTTTCTATTTCCTTGTAGGTGTTGCCAAATTTTTCCGACAGGTGCATGTTGGTGGCTACGATTTGCAGCTTGACGTTATTCCTGGAAGAAAGATTGCGTGCGATGCTGCTTAACAGCCCCCAATCGGCACGGGTGCCTGTGATGATGCATATTTTCCGTTCCATGCTGCAAACATACTTAAAAAATCAATACTTTGTTCAAGTACGGTGGCCAAATTTTCCGAGTTATTTCGGCTTTGTGTCGATTGCGGCTTTGCGTGCTTGTGAGGATTGGAGTTTGCGTGGGATTTTGTAGGTTTTGCCATCTTTTATGAAATTGGCCCCGGTCTGTTTGAAGAAAAAAGGGATATTTGCGTCAACGCAATCGGCGCGTATCTGCTTGACCCATTCAAAGTCACAAGGCCGTGCTTCGGGACCCGATTCTCCTCCTACTGTTACCTGTTCGACCCACTCGCCAAGCCATTGGCTGAGTGAAATAGGGCCTAATAAAGGCTCGCATATTATGCACTTGTGCTTGAATGGCAGTTGCTTGAACACAGGCAGGCGCATGTCGGCACGTTTCTGGTTCTCGACGGTGCAGTAAAGGGTAACATTGTCATATCCTTCGCCCCAATCGTCGGGCAGGCATTCGGCAACACGGTCGATGCGTTTTGTGATGAGGATGAAATTCACGTCCGGGCGGGCATGTATCATCTCCCAAGCATCATTGCGCCATTCGTCGGCTTCGCTGATGAAGAAATCGGATGTGAAACATGTCCATAACGTCGTGTGCGGTGGAACTTTATAGGAGCCGTCGCGTTTTCGCGCCACCGGCAGGTTGAAGCTATGGGTTTTGCGTACTTGCGAGCTATCTATGTCATACTTGCTGTCTCTGCGATAGACATAGCAGTGCATACATCCTTCACTCACTTTGTGGCATCCGTGCCACAAGTTCCACATCGAGTACATAATGGAATGTTATTTTTCAAGCCGTTCTTTAATCTTGCTCCAAGCCGGAGTCCCTGACAAGCTGCATTGCGGCAATGTATGGTACATTTCCTTGAAGCGCGACAAGGGGATGGTGAAGCTCAATATGTCGGGATTCATGTATCGGCGAACTGATGGGTCAAACAGCCCGATGAAAGTGCGCCGGCCATTACGGCTGTTTTCCACGACTGCCTCGGTGAATATTGAAGAACATCCCGAGCCGAATCTGGCAGTCACCGCATCATCGGAATTGTTGTCGAAAAATGCCCATGAAGCAAGTCCCGAAAGAATGTCGGGCGTGGCGAGGAAGAATATGCCTGTGATGCCGTCAAAGGTGTCGAGCGTGTCGACAGGGGCAATGTTGAGGTATTTTTTGTCGGTTCTTGGAACGCTTGTTTTATTGATAAAGTCAAGTACAAGATCGGGAGTTTGCTTGTATTTCTCTTTGCATGAAACGAATGTCGGGATATGTTCGCCCATTGGCGCGAAGCCTGTATAGAATTTTCCACCCATGCAACCTATACGGTCGGCGTTCAATGAAATAGCCTCGCTACGGCTGAGCTTGGCGAACTCTTGAAAGAAGCAGCCGTTTATCCTTGTGGCATCGCTGGCAATAGGGGTGTCGGCATACCAGAATGCAGCCGGAATAGGTGCTCCTTGTCCGAATGCGTTACGAAAGTTTTGGAGGAATGTGTCTATTTGCATTTTATTGATACTTTTGCGGGATGATTGACTCGTGTCTTAATGCAAATATATCATTCATTCCCTCAATGCCATATGAAAATTTTTGTAAATTTGCTTAATAACATAAACTTTTTGGAACCTCATGAAATTTGGAATTGTATTGACATCGTTGATGTGCTTGGCTTTGACAGCCTCGGCGCAGACCTACCAAGTCGTCGTGTCGGAGGAGGATGAGCCGATGATGACAGGGAAATTTGAACCCAATTGGGAATCGTTGGCCCAATATCAGGTGCCTGAATGGTTTAGGAACGTAAAGTTTGGAATTTGGGCGCATTGGGGTCCTCAATGCGTGGAGGGCTCGGGCGACTGGATGGCTCGCAGCCTTTACATGGAAGGCACTCGCGAATACAAGTATCATGTGGAGCATTACGGACATCCTTCAGAATTCGGGTTCAAGGATGTGATTCCATTGTGGAAAGCTGAAAAATGGAATCCAGACAGCCTTGTGGCATTTTATAAGAAAATAGGAGCGCAATATTTCTTCGCGCTTGGCAACCATCACGACAATATGGACTTGTGGGACAGCAAGTACCAGCCTTGGAATTCGGTCAACATGGGACCCAAGCAGGATATTCTCGCCGGCTGGGAACGGGCAGCTCGCAAGTATGGATTGTATTTCGGTGTCAGCCTGCATGCCGATCATGCGTGGACGTGGTATGAAACTTCGCGCCGCCACGACTTGCAGGGACCTAAAAAGGGAGTGCCATATGATGGAAATTTGCGAAAAGAGGATGGCAAGGGAAAATGGTGGGAAGGATACGACCCTCAGGACCTTTATGCCCAAAACCATCCGCTAAGTGAGGATTCGTGGGACAATGGAGCAATCCACCGCCAATGGGCTTGGGGTGGCGGAGCGTGTCTGCCGTCGGAAGAGTTCTGTACTAATTTCTACAATCGCACGCTTGACGTGATTAACCGTTATAATCCCGATTTGCTTTATTTTGACGTGACAGGAGTTCCGTTTTATCCAATAAGCGACGCGGGACTGAAGATTGCAGCACATTTTTACAACCATAACATTGCAACTCATGATGGGCGGTTGGAAGCTGTGATGTTTGGCAAGATATTGACTGAGCAACAGAAAGAAGCGTTGGTGTGGGATGTGGAACGCGGAGCTCCCAATGAGATTCTGGAACGTCCGTGGCAATCATGTTCATGTATAGGCGGATGGCATTACAATACTGACATCTACAATGGTAACGGCTACAAATCGGCTGCCTATGTAGTAAAATTGCTTGTCGACATAGTTAGCAAGAACGGTAATTTGCTACTCAGTGTGCCATTGCGTGCCGATGGCACATTTGACGAAAAGGAGGAGAAGATATTGAATGAGTTTGGCGAATGGATGTCGGTGAATAGTGAAGCGATTTATGATACCCGTCCATGGAAGGTGTTCGGCGAGGGACCTGTTGCCGAGTCCGACATTCCTATAAACGCACAAGGTTTTAATGAAGGCTCTTACGCTAATGCCGATGCAAGGGAAATAAGGTTCACGCAGACCGATGAGGCCTTGTATGCCACGGTGCTGGCTTGGCCCGAGAATGGCACGGTGGTGGTCAAGTCACTATCACAAGGCAATCAGCTTTATTCCGATGAGATAGGAAGTGTTGAACTATTGGGATATGGTGCGGTCGATTTCACGCGCACGCAAGACGGCTTGACCGTGAATTTGCCGACCGATGGCAAATTCCACAGTATAGCTCCCGTCTTGAAGATAAAGGAATAACAAAACTTGTAGCATTGAGATATAAAACGGGGTGGCTCACATCACGCGAGCTACCCCGTTTTGTTTTAAATAACATTTGGAAACTCTAATGATTTTATCGGTTTATTGCAGTTCCTTGATTTCCTTTTCGGCCACGCTCAAAGCTTCGTTGATATTGCTGCAGATATTTTCTTTCCCTAATAGATCATAGAACCCGGCCTTTTCCAATGCCGCATGTACCTGAGCATTCACTCCTGAAAGAATAAGATGTATATTCTCTTTCTGTGACATTTCACAGAATGTGGTAAGGTTATGTATACCGGTAGAATCGATGAACGGTACCCTCCGCATTCGGATGATACGTATTTTCGGTCGGTCGCCCAAACGTGCCATAATTTCTTCAAACTTTGTGGCTATTCCGAAGAAATAAGGCCCGTTGATCTCATATACCTCCACTCCGTCGGGTACTGACAGATGCTCTTCATGCGTTACAGCATCCGATTCCTTGTTAGGATCTATCTCATCAGTTATCACAGATATCTCGGTAGTTTCCATCACACGTTTCATGAAAAGCACGCAAGCGATAACCAATCCTACCTCAATGGCCACAGTCAAATCGAATATCACCGTAAGGAAGAATGTCAGTAGCAACACGACTACATCCGATTTGGGATTCTTTAGCAACCCTTTGAATACTCTCCATCCGCTCATATTATAAGAAACAACCACCAACACACCTGCCAGACAAGCCATCGGTATATATTTTGCCATCGGCATGAGGAACAACAGAATCATCAACAATACCACCGCATGAACAATGCCGGCTATCGGAGACCGTCCTCCATTGTTGATGTTTGTCATCGTGCGCGCAATGGCTCCCGTAGCCGGGATGCCACCGAAAATAGGCGACGCAATGTTGGCAATGCCCTGGGCAATCAGTTCGGTGTTTGAATCATGACGGTCTCCGATAACGCCGTCGGCCACGGTAGCCGAAAGCAGCGACTCGATGGCTCCCAACACGGCTATCGTAATGGCCACCGGGAAAAGGTTCTTGACAGCCTCCCAGTCGAGTGACGGCACAGCCGCTTCGGGAAGCTGCGACTGGATACTGAAGCGGTCGCCGATAGTAGCGATATCGTCTATTCCGCAATACATCTTCAACAGATATACTCCCACCGTCACCAGCACAATGGCCACCAGCGAACCGGGCAGCTTTTTAGAAAACCTTGGAGTCAAGGCAATAATCAGCACGCTCACTATACTGACACCTGCATTCCACCAATTGACCGTATCGAAATGACGGGCATACAAGAGCCATTTCCCGATAAAGTCACCGGGAATCTTTTCATCCCCGAACTGAAGCCCGAACACATCGGCTATCTGAGTCGTAAAAATGGTGACCGCAATACCGCTCGTAAAGCCTATGATAATAGGATAAGGAATAAACTTCACAATCGTACCCAATTTGAACACTCCTAACAAGATTAGCAGCACTCCGGCCATCAAGGTGGCTACCATTAATCCGTCAATCCCGTATTCTTGTATAATGCCATATATTATGACAATAAACGCGCCCGTGGGGCCGCCAATCTGCACTTTGCTTCCGCCGAGGAACGAAATGATGAAACCGGCCACTATTGCCGTGATGATGCCTTTCTCGGGACTTACCCCCGAAGCGATACCGAAAGCGATGGCTAACGGCAAGGCCACAATTCCCACGATAATGCCGGCCATGACATCTGTCATCAGATTTTCTTTTGTGTACTTTCCCAACATGCCGAACAATTTCGGTTTGAATCCAATCTCTTGCATAAATGTGACGTTTCGTGTTATAAAATCAAAAAAGAGCTGCAAAAGTAGTTAATTAATTGGAAATTCTCGACAGGGAATGTGTATTTTAATCAAAAAAATTAATCCAAATTGGTTATTGGCAGGTATAGATTTTGAAAGAAGCAGAATATGTGATAAAGCATTTGTAATGATAAAGGTAGAAACCTACAAACTATTGTTACTTTAAGAACTGTTCCAGCAGTAACTCCACAAGTTTAAATACAACAGAGGCCTCAAATGGATTAGGTCTTTTCGCGGTGCTTCCCATGTTTAGAAACTCGAACAGATTATATGCCTTGATGAGTAAATAGGTGGGTTGGATTGAAGAAGGAAAATGAGTGCTTCTTTTTCTTTTGTTTTCTTGTGAGCATGCAATATCTTTGTTGGAAAATAGAGATGAAGATGATGCTTGACGAAAATGTTTGTGCAAAACCTTTTGTGAAATGGGTCGGAGGAAAAAGCCAGCTCATAGGGCAACTCGAAGCATTGCTTCCAGTCAACTTCGATAAAAAGGAGAATGTCACCTACATAGAACCGTTTGTGGGAGGTGGAGCCATGTTATTCCACATGCTCCAGACACATGGGAATATCAAGCATGCAATTATAAATGTTATAAATCCGGATTTGAGACCTGCTATAAAGTTGTTCGTGACCAACCTGATGAACTTATATGTTCGTTTGTCTCTATTCAAGAAGATTATTATCAAATCAAGACTGAAGACGCAAAAAAGAATACCTACAGTTCCAATAAAATAAACTATGAAACAATACGAAGCCGTAATTGAAACATTAGATAAATTAGGCGGAATTGCTACATTGGGTGAGCTTAATAGAGAAGTTTTTAAAATAAAGGATTGTGAATGGAAAACAAAAACTCCATTTGCGAGTATTCGTCGTATTGTACAACAAACCAAAGGTATCTATAAAATCAAGCCCGGATTATATGGATTAGAAAAATACAGGAAGCAATTAGAAGATAGAGGAATTATAGTTGAGACCGAAAAAAACAAGGATTCAGATAATGTCAAAACATTCAATCACACATATTATCAAGGTATTTTATTAATAATAGGGAAATATCATAACATGCAAACTTTCATACCTAAACAAGATAAAAACAAGAGATTCTATGACGGGACAAGGCTACAAGATATTTCCACTCTCAAAGAGATGCCTTCTTATTCCTATCCCCAAATAGTAAAGCGAAGTTCTACTATTGATACGATTTGGTTCAATGAACGCAATATGCCCCACTCCTTTTTTGAAATAGAGCATTCAACAGACATTCAGAATTCTCTATTAAAATTCAACGACTTGCAGGATTTTTATGCAAGAATGACTATCGTTGCGGACATAAAGCGTAAAGCTGAATTTGAATATAAAATGCATTTTCACGCATTTGACAATTTGCGTTTGAACAAACGTGTATCATTCTTAAGTTATGACTCGCTTATCAAGCAATACGAAATGGAAGAGGAAAAACAATTATTAGACTTTATTCTTTAGACCTTTTATTATTGATAATCAATGAGTACTTATATTTTTTATACCGACGAAGGTTATACCATCGCCCCAAATAATGAAGAACTTGAAAGTTTACAAGTCTTAGGCATTGAAGACGGAGAAACAAAAGAAGAAGCATTAGCAAACTTATATAAAAACAACAAATGGATAGAGGAGAATAACTTCTCAAAATTAAAGATGCGTTGTTATGCGATACTCAACCCCGAAATATTAGAAGGCATAAAAACAATTGTTAGATATTTATGGGAAGCTGAATCTAAGCATTGGGAAGAAAACGAATGTCCCGACATCCATATTTTTAAGATCTTGAAACGTATTCAGAAGGAGCTATAATATATTCATTGCTAGATTCTATATATTCTAAGAATATATTCATTTGCAAAAACGCAGTACCTTTGCAGAAAAATTGTTTATATGGCAGATTGGCAACATCAGACAAGAATTGATTTAACATCATGGATTATTCATTTTGTTCATGAAAGAACACCTGAGACTAGTTTTGAGGTTCAGTTGAATGAAATGGTAGAAGGCGCAGAACTTGAAGGGTGTACTATAAATAGAAGTGAGTTGCAGTTTCCAGATTATTATACGGCACCCAATAATCCCGTATCTATTTTTGACCAAAGTTTTAACTATGATTGGGAGTTAGATAATAATGCAACAGCATTTGAAGTTATACAAAGAATCATTCATGATGGGTTCATTCGTTCAGGATGGTCTTTTAGAAATACAATGCCAACTGTTTATGGTCCATATTCAGCTATATGCTTTACAGAAATGCCTCTATACGCTCTAATAGATTATGCAAACAAAAGACAATCAGGTTCTCAATTTGTTGGTAAATATGGAATAGCCTTCAAAAAAAATGAATTATTTATGGCTGGAGCTAGAAATGTGATATATGGGCTTTCTGGTCAACATAAAGAATCAGAAGAAGGTGATGCTTATTGGGGATATGGATTGAGAACACTGGCTTCATCATGCGGATTGGGGATTAACGAGCAATTTCGGTATGTTTATACAAAGTTATCCCAAGATAAAAATGTTGACTGGACTTTTGAAAGAGAATGGAGATTACCAATCAAAGATGATCATTGGGTTGTCCCTGGATTACCATTCTTGCTAGATAGAAGCAACTATAATAACCCTATTAAAGACGCATTTGTGATTGTTGAAACAGATGAGGAAAAAGATATAATCTTAGAGCAGCTTGCAAATATGTATAATTCAAAGGCTACTAATTATGGCTATGAATATGATTTAGAAATGCTTTTACGTATTGGAGTTGTTTCTATTGAAGAATTATCTAAACATGATTCTTTTTCACAAATAAAGATTGACGATATTGTAAACACACATTTTAGTAAGTTAAAGTTAAAATATGTTAATAATGAGATTTATTTAAATATTGAAAAAGCCCTGGAAATTGCAGGTTCGGTATTTGATTCTGAATATGAAAAGCAATTAGAAAGTTATGGTGGAGACACATATTTCTACCCTATATCACATATGAAATTATGTACAGATGAGTATACCGAAGTTACACAAGGAATGATGAACAAAGGTATCGCTTGTTGTTTCGGTGAAGGCAGATATTATATTGAGATAAACAGACCATTTACTGGAAATGAATATTTTGGATTTGATGTTATGAGAGTTGTCGCAAATGCGATAAGCGATTTTTTAGGCCAGAAATTTTATGCTTACGCAATTCCTGACTAATTTAAGAATAATCATATACTACTGAACACTGCCTTTATATGTGGCATTAAATAATTATGAAACTACCTGAATATAAATCTTTAGAAGAAAAGGCAACGTTATTTTCTCATATAAAAATGGATACAAAAGATGTATTGGATTTCCATCTTGAGAAATTACAGGAATTTAGTCCGAACTGCATTTTTAGAGGAGTCAATGAAGCTAAGTACAAGGTTTACACGTCTGTTCAGCGCAGTTGGATTTGCAACGGTCTGGGCCGTCACTCCTCAATAAATCTTATGGTAGATTCCATGATTACGAGTCTGCGTAACAATGTCACCCTTATAGATTATTACAAGTCTTTGAATATTATACCGACGGATTTGTTGTATTTAGGCCTGTTGCAGCATTATTCCGCGCCAACCCCATTACTGGACTTTACCTATGACTACAAAACTGCACTGTATTTTGCAACTAAAGGACTGTCAGAAGGATGTTCAGACAGTGAAATCGATGACTATTTTTCTCTATACTATATTGATACTGATAAATACGGAGATCAACTTGTAAAAATGGATGAGTTCCTAAACAATGGGTTAGATGCCGGTGTTGCCATGTATGAAGATATTATTTCAAAATACCCTGGAACTGTAGATAAACAGTTTGACGTGGATATTTATACGAGATGGATAAAAAGACATCCTCTTTATGATGACGGATTGTGTGCCATCAAAATGATGTTTATAGATAATCCTCTCAAATTCAAGGAAATTACCACTCCATATACACATGAAGGTCTATACTGGTCAAATCTCAATATAATCGCACAGAAAGGATGCTTTATTCTATATAACAATGATTGTATGCCAATGGAAGAATATATCGGCCAATCTGCCTGTTTGCCAAAGATATGGTGCATTGATATTCATAAATCTTTAGCGGAATATGTGCGGAAACATTATCTGCAAGGACTATCTGAATCTTTATTATTCCCGGACATAAACCAGCTTGCAAAAAATGCTTACAAAGACTTCCTTAAAAATCTGTAAGGTATAGTCTCTCTATATACAATAACTAATATTTAAAGACATCCATGAGAACACTAACACAAGAAGAGCAAAGAACCGTAAAACATCTTGTCGAGTTAAAGCGAACCGACAAATTAATTGAATTGGAAACCGCCGGAATATTTAAAAGCAGATTGGGATTCCCTACCATAAAATGACAACAAACGCCTAAAAAGTGCCTAACTCTATATTATAATGCCAATGTTGATTCTCCTGAAAAAATACAGGAAAGAATCATGGAAACTTTGAAAATATATTTTGAGGTTTGTAGTTTCATATGTTTCTGCAGAGAATTGGAAGAGAATAAGATGATAGCAATTCAGACAATCTCTTTATCAGAAGACAAATCTGTAAAAACGCTGTATAATAAAGACCTATATAAATACGATGAAACAGTCGATGTGTTCAAGCCAAATAATGCATCAGAAAAACTATTTCCCTCTTTTGGTACACGATGTATGTATCTGATAGATGGAATTGAGAAACGGAGGGTCAAGAATTATTCGTAATGGAAGAATAGTCTTACTGAGCTGTTTGTCTGAAGGATACAATTATGATGTAGGGAATTGCTAAAAATGTTCATAGGAATGTGGAAGAATTTGACAATATTACCTGGTAGGTCTTGTTGATTGATTGATGGGATTCGGGCCTCTAAATTTAGAGGGTTCTATGGGAACATCTGGAGAAAAGAAAAAGAGGTAGTTATTTGATTTTCAAATAATTACCTCTTTTGGTGGTACCCAGAGCCGGGATCGAACCGGCATGGAAGTGAATCCACTGGTGTTTGAGACCAGCGCGTCTACCAATTCCGCCATCTGGGCTGATTTGCGGTGCAAAGATACAGTCTTTTTCTGTTTTTGCAAAATAATTCGGCAAAAAAATTACCGCTTCTTCAATTTTTCGCTTTTTCTTGATGTTCCAGGCTTAAAACAGGAGGCTTATGCCGCCAACGACTCCTATTCCTTGAGCCCCCATGCCGAAGTATTCATCCCACTTGCGATTGAGCAAGTTGTCGGCTTCGAGCATGAATCCTATAAGGTCGTTCAGGCGGTAGCATGCTCCGACTCCGAGATCGCTTACGCTTCCAAGGTCTTGCTTGTACCAATATGTCATCGTGGGAGCCGCTCCGACTTCTTCGGAGTAAATTACCGACCGGTTGGCGCGTAGTTTGTAACTGGCTCCAATCGTGAGGTTTTTTATAGGGTGCACCAGCAGGTTGGCATCAAGGACAAATTCTGCACGGTCTTCGCCAAGCAGATATCCGTTGTCTTTTGATTGCGGTGAATATGTGGCCGCCACGTTCACTTTGGCTATTTGGCCAAATTCATATCCTATTTCCCCACCGACTTTCCAGCCCGACAAGTCCATGGCTTTGTATCTCGAAATGCTACGATTGTAGGTGTCAAACATATCACCCGGGGTGGAGACGTTGTAAAGGAACGGCATCTGGATGTCATGAGCTAAAGCATATCCACCGTACACTGATGCATGGAATCCCGAGAATGGCCCGATTTTGAATCCGCCTTCGATGTCTATTGGCGTATATGGGTTGACAGGGACTATGCGTGGGTTGATGTACCTGTTTATGGAGAACATTCGGCTTAGCGTGTTGACAGTTTTCCCTCCCTGAGCTTTTGCATAGAATTTGAATCCGCGAGTGAAGTCGTATCCGAATTCCACATCGGGGGCAAGGCGTAGGATTGTGTTGTCGTTGAACGATATGTCGGCGGTCAATCCCACGGTTGCGCTCAGCCGTTTGTTTTGGTAGGAATAGTAGGGGTTCAATGAGATTATGCCAAGGTTGACATGCGAATCGAGCGAGTAGCTGCCATCGGTCATGTTGCCTGCTCCCGGTTCATAGTTGATGCCTACATATTCGTGCAAAGTGTAATTCAAGAAGTCGAATTGTGCGTTGAGTCCAATGTGAGAATGTTCGCTACTTGCAAATTCACCATTGAAAGATACCTTAAGGTGGTTTTCACTGTTTCCTTGGACAGGGGTGAAAATGTCTTCGGAGAAGCCGAAGTAATTGTATATTGTCTTAATTGAGTAATTGAAACCTTCATCCTTGTGGAACGGACCCATCCAGCCGATGTCGATCCTGAATTCATTGATCGATTGCACAGAGTCGGGCGCATACCAGTTCTCATCATAACGGCCAAAGTAGTTGAAATTGTTATAGTGGAAGAAAGCATCGGTCGTCAATGTCCCTTTGTCGAACCTGTGGGCGAAGTCTATTCCGATGTTGTTGTCGTTCCATTGCTGGTCTATTGCATGGAAGGTGTTTTCGGACGTGTTGTCGCCTGTCCATGTGGAATTGTGCTGCATCCAAATGCCGAGTTTTGTGTCGTCCATGTCGATAATTCGGTAACCGGCACTACCTATCATGTCAAGGTGAGAGCCTATGCCAAACTCGAAATATCCGCGTCGGGAGGCAAAATCCCGCGAAGTGAGGTATCCGTATGGCGACAGGGTGACAGCCGAGGCGGGCACCTCGGCAGGAACAGCCCAGTCGCTGTATTCTATCGATTTTTCATCGGATATGTCGGCTTTGTACACTTCGGGCAAAGCATTTGCCTTGGATGCTTTTTGCTCAATTGGCACGAAGTCCTTGTCGATGGTTATTTCCTTGCTCAAATCGGCCTTTTGCGCATATGTTGCAACGGTCATTGATGCGGCCAAAAGTAATATGTGGCATCGTTTCATGTCTGTGTGTGCTAATTTATTTGTTAGAACCGTTTTCCCATTCATTGAGGCGAGTGTCAATCATTTCATAAATGTCTTCTTCTTCGCCAGGATAGTTCTCTTTCAAACTTTTGAGGTACTGTATTGCTTCAAAATTGTTACCCTTTTTGTGGTATATGTCGGCCAGTAGGATAAACCCTCTTGCCAGCCAGTATTGATGCGGTGTGCCTTCTTCTATAAACTTGTTGAGAACATCCTCGGCTGCCACGTTGTCATTGCCGGAGAAGTAGTAATTGGCCAGCTCGTAGGCCGCGCGAGCTCCATATATGTTGCGCGTATCCTTGACCAACGCTTTGAAATCATCGGCGGCAGCACGTCCGTTACTCAGGTTGAGGTTTGCCATGGCGCGGCAGAATGTGGCTTCTTTTTCCTCTTCGGCCGACAGACCGCCCATTTTCAACAACTTGTCGGCACTTTCACGCATGTCGGAGTATATGCCAAGTTGTTCGGCAGCACGCATGATGCCTATGTTGGCATTGATGATGTTGTCTTGTTTTGATGCTTTCTGTGCAAGAGCCTTGAATGTGTCGAGAGCATCTTTGAAACTTCCTTGTTTCATTAATATGTCGCCCTTTATTCTTAAAGCATCTTCGGCAAAGGTGGCATCGGCACTCGATGCAAGAGTGCTGTTGATGAGAGCCAGTGCGTCATCATACTTGCCGTCTTTGTACCATCTTATGGCTATGTAGTACCTGGCTTTGCCTATGTATGCACCGTCGGGATGCTCCTTGATGTATGTTTCGAGCTTGGATATGTCGGTGTTATTCTTCAAGTAGGCCTTTTCGGCAGCCTCAAAGGCAAGTCTGTCTATGTCATCTACATCAATCTTAGGTGCATTTGGAACATTGTTTATAAAGTCGATGTATTGCTGCAATTGTCCGGCATCGGCATACATCAGTTTCAAGTCTTCCGATGCCACAGCGGCCTCTTCGCTGGTGGGGTAACGGGTTATCACTGTCTTGTAAGCTTCAATGGCGTCGGCGGTGTTGCCTGCGTTACGCTCGGTAATGGCGAGTTGCAATATGCCTTTGCGCGTGTCGGGTGAGTTTGGATATTGCGACATCAGCACCTTGTAGGTGTCAATTGCCGACTTGTTGTTGCCCAAGTTGACATAAGACTCGGCTTTCTGCAACAGGGCCGTCGGACAAAGGGCAGATTTCGGGTATTGGCGCAACATCTGGTCGAGCATGTTTATTTTGCTTTTGTAGTCGCGTTGCAGTCCGAGCATCATTGCTTTTTGGTACAAAGAGTAGTCGCCGGCTGATTCCCCTCCCGACGTATAGGCCATTTCATAGTAGCTGCTTGCTGTGGCATAGTCTTGTGCATAATAGTAAGTGTCGCCTATGCGGTTCAAGGCGTCTGCCTTCAGCGAAGCTTGCAAATGCGGGTTGTTTATGGCCACGTTGAATGCGTTGCGGGCATCTTCGTAGTTGCGTTGTTGGAATCGGGCGTATCCAAGGTTGTAATATGCTATTGCACGGTTTGTATTACTTTTGTCGGATGCGCGGATGAATGCGTTTATGCTTTTCTCGGCCTTGTCATATGCGCCTTGCCTGTATAAGCATTCGCCTAACCATAGGTCGCATTCATTTAACACTGCGGCGTCATATTTCCCTACTGCCTTAGCTTGGTTAAAGTAGCTGACAGCATTGCTCGTGTCCTCATTAGAGAGTGCTTGAACTCCCAATTGGAACAGCACGTTTTGCTTGGCTGCGAGAACTTTGGTCGAAGGCTGGCTTATGTGTGAAATGCTTTGCAGTGCACGATTGTAATCGTTGCTTGTGAAGTATGCATTTATGAGGTAGTCTTCCACCGAATCGGCGTAACGCGAGCCGGGGAATCTGTTAAGGAATTGTTCGAAAATGTCTATCGAACGGTTGAACGGAGTGCGTCCCCCTTCGTTTTGGGTTATGGCGTAATTATAGAATGCCGTTTCTTGTATTGCCCGGTCGAATGGCATTTCAAGGGCCTTTTCAAAAGCAATTGATGCTGCATTCATGTTGCCGGTGCGAAGGTAGGACTGTCCTATGTATAGATATGAACTTTGTGACAGTGCGTCTTCTTCGTTTGTAGTCTGCCCGAGATGTTCTATCGCGTTGTCGTATTCAAGGTTTCTGTAGTCGAGTACGCCCATAATGTACAAGGCGGAACGCACTGGGTCGGATGTATTGTCGAAATATTGCTTAAGATGGCTTTCGGCTGTTTCGTCATTTCCGTCATGGTAGTAGCTTTCGCCCATTATTCGGTGCATTTCCATGTTATACTCCATGTTGTCTTCCGACTCGCCAATCAATTCCTTTCCGAGCGAGATGACACGGGTATAATCGTTGTTAATGAAGTGGATTTGGCACAAGTAATACCGCGCAGCCTTGCCAAGTTCGGAGTTTTTGTTAAGTTTTTCAAACTTATCGGTAGCTGAGCCGTAATTTTTGTTTGCATAGTCGATATACGCCTCATAAAAAATGCTTGCGTCGCGATACTGTTTTGTAGAGGATATGCGTTTGAACAGTTCGGCGGCGCGGTCATATTCAGCAAGTTTCAGCAATGAGTATCCTTTGCGGTATATGAGGTCCGATTTATATTCGCCGGTGAATATCGAAGGGTCTGTGTTCTCATAAGCCACGATGGCCTCGCCAAACATGCCTTTGTAGAAGTAGGAGTCTCCTATTTTTGCCCACGCAAGAGGCACATTTACCGATGTCGGGTGGTTTGCGATAAACCGTTCAAACAATTCTATGCAGTTGCTGTCGCCACGTTCAAAGGTGCTTAACGCTATCAGCAAGTCGACCGTTTCGCGAGAACCATCTCCTGCATCCATCATGTAGGTGTGTGCCAATTGGTCGATGGCTCCTACCATGTTCTTGTTTGCGTGCATCAATATGCCTCGCGACAAGTAGCCTTGCGGTGAAGCCAATTTTATGTTCATGTGAGCAGAGGCAATTGAAGGCATGGCCAGGCAAATGCCTAATAATACTGCGCCAATTTTCATATCTTAATGTAATTGTGGTAGTAATCTTCCGGCAAATATAGTGAAAGTTGAGCGCAATGGGAAAAATGAGCTTGTTTATTTTTCACAATGCCGAGACGCATCCTATATTATGGAAATATAGTGAAAGTTGAGCGCAATGGGAAAAATGAGCTTGTTTATTTTTTCATGTCTTGTCGGTAGCGTTCAATAGCATGGGACTCACGGAGAATGGTACAATGAAAAATTATATTATGGTATATTTACCTTAATTTATTTGCATATTACCATCAAAATGCATTATCTTTGTTTCGGCTCTTAAATGGGAATCTGTTTTAATCTTAGTACCGTGTAAAACAAAATTTGAACCATGAATGAAAAAAGAAGAATGACAATGTTGCGTAACAAAGAATTGTTGCGCGATTACCGTGAAAAATTACATGAGGCATTTGAAAGCGACAAGCCTTTGAACCGAAAAGAGATTGTCAGGCTCGTGCTGCTTGAAGGGAAACCACATTATTATGTTTGTTTTGACCATGCGTATAACATTATGATGAAGCTAAACACGACCGGCAAGGTATCGAAGAAAACTATGCTGAAACAGCAGATGTGGAAAGAGATTCATGAAAAAGTCAGGAAGACGATGGCCGACAATCCCGGACTTGCCATGCACAACGCGCTGGCAAGGGTATTGGTGAATGAACGTGCGTCAAGGTATTATATATCGGAGGTTTATGCATACAGGTATCTATACAAGCTGTGTCATGAAGGTTGTGGCGATAAGCGTTCTTGTCGCATTAACGGTGTCGTGCCACAGCAGTAGGATGGCAACATCGGCGACTGTTGTAGGCATTGGTGATACTGTTACAGTTTCTTCGGTGGCGAAAACAATGCTAAAGTCGGCGGGTGACTTGAAAGTGAGGGTGGATGAATGGTATTTCTACCCCGATTCCGTAGCTCATGCCGATTCGGGAATGGCGTCGCATGTCAAGTTGTATCGCAGAATTGTCCTTGATGGCAAGCAAGACTTAACCGCCTGCCGCAGAGACAGTGCCGTGGCAAGCGAATGCTTGACTGTTGCAGGACATGCTGTTTCAAAGGCCGATACGGAAATCGAAACGGCTTATATGAATCGTTGGTGGGTAATTGTCGCAGTTGCCGTGACGGCATTGCTGACATTTCTTGCATTTAGGATAAAGCGTAATTGATTGTAAAATAAGGTTATGGATATGAATATGATTGAATTTACAATAAGTATTGACGTGGTCGAACTAATGAAAAGCGTAATGGCTGAACTGGCATTGAGCATTGCTTCAAAGCCGCACGGAGATGATGCGGCCACATTGTTGTTTGACAGTTGTAATGTGCGAGAACTTGTCTCCGTTAAAGTTCGCGAGGCTTGTTTGTCGTTGTGTGGCAGGCTTGCAGGTTATGTGGCTTCGGTCTCGACAAGCGGCGATGTGACTACAATTTTAATGAAAGTGCCTTTGCGGCTTGGAGCGGTGCGCTGCGACTTGTTGCGGGAACTGTTTGAGAAGGCTATTGTGAAAACAGTCCTGTATGAATTTTTGAAAGGCTCGGCATTTGATGTGGAAATTGAAGAGAACAAATCGGTGCAGATGTCGACCGAGTCTCGCATAAAGCAGATGCTTGCTCTCGAATGAGCATGGAACTGAGCCTCTTATCTTATTTCTTCATACTTTGCGTCTGAAACACGCGGTTCGACATCGCGTGTTTCGGTGTATTCCGAAACGACCCTTTCTTCAAAAATTTCTTCAAAGTCCACATATTCTCCATCACTCGACGAGAATATTTTCCTTGAGTGCCGTTGGTGATGCCTGTTGCTGTCGGCCGAGGAGCCATAATAGCGCCCATAGCCGGAATTGTCGTATGTCGAACGCTGCCCGGCAGCTTCAAAGTTTTTTTTCATCTGCCTCATTTGCATCCATATCTTGAAACTCGCTTTCAGTACTGGAAACAGTAAAAGGATGAGTATGATGAGTAGTATAATAAATAGTTCCATGTTGTCTTGTTGTTAAAGATGTGTTGGATGTGATGGCACTCCTTCTAAGTGTCAATATGACAAATAATGTGCCATTCTTGAATGTCGGTTAACTTCTGTCGTTTAACCGTCAGATGCATTGTCAGTGTGACTGCTTCAATGCGTCGAGTTCCTTTTGGCGAAATATTACTGCAAGAACCATGTATATGACTATGGAGCATGCAAGTCCCGGCAATTTGAAAATAATTATCGACAATATGGTGGCTACTATGAGCAAGTATCTGTGGTAATTGTCCTTGAATCCGTAATTCTTGAATTTCAGTGAGAACATGCGCATTTGGCTTACCATCATCAAGCTCATTATAATGATAAATGCAAGAGTCAAGTATTCAAGTCCTGGCATTGCTGCAGGTGCGTTGGCTGCGTAGAACCAATCGCAGAATCCTATCCAGAAGATGGCATTGGCCGGAATTGGCAGGCCGACGAACGATGAGGCTTGAGTGGCATCGACGTTGAATCGCGCGAGTCTGACGGCTCCGAACACGGCTATCAGCGGAGCCGTGTATGCTACCCAAGAGCCGGGGAAGGTGTCTTGCATCATGAAATATATGATGAATGCCGGAGCAAGGCCGAAGCTGACACAATCGGACAGCGAATCGAGTTCTTTGCCTATCGAGGATACTGCGTTTAACAGCCTTGCTGCGAATCCGTCGAGGAAATCAAATACTGCCGCGGCGGCAATCATGCAGAATGACAGCTGGTAGTAGGCCAGATTGCCGGGTTCTCCGCCTATGTGCTCATTTCCGGAAGTGGCAAGTACACATGCTACAGCTCCCGACAGCAGGTTCAAGCATGTTATCGTATTAGGTATGTTGTTTTTTATTGATTCAAGCAGGTTCATACATTTAAGAAAATGCAGGTTTATGTAATTTAAGTCATCAAGGATGATAGCAAATGTCCCGCTTCGTGTTATTTCAAACGGGCCACTTGAGTTATGCCTCCAATGGTTTTGTCTCCAAGTTTTACAAGTATTTCGGCATCGAGCGGCAGGAATATGTCTACCCTCGATCCAAATTTTATGAATCCTATATGTTGGTCAAGAGTCACCTCGTCGCCCGGCTCGGCATATGTAACTATGCGTCGAGCAATTGCCCCTGCGATTTGCCGCATGAGCACCTCGGTCCCTCCGGGAGTCTTTATGACTATTGTAGAACGTTCGTTTTCGCTGCTCGACTTAGGCAAATATGCTGCGAGGAATCGCCCGGAATGATGCTTTACATATGTCACTTTGCCTTCAACCGACGGCCAGTTGGCATGGACGTTGAAAACTGACATGAATATTGAAAGCTGTATGACGTTACGGTGCAAGTACTCGTCTTCATATACTTCTTCGAGGGCTACGATTTTACCATCGGCCGAGGCGAGGACGGCATTCTCGGGATTTCCCTTGAAATGCCTGCGCGGGCTTCTGAAGAAGTTGGCAGCCAACAAAAACATTATGGCCGATATCGAAATGAATATGATGGGTATTATCTTATATTCTATAAAGATATAGGCCGGAATGTTTATCATCAGCAGTATGAAAAGCAGTACTACCAGTATGTTAAGACCTTCGCGGTGTATTTTGACTTTCATCACTATTTGTTAGGGTGTAAATACAAGTACAAAGGTATGCTATTTTAAAAAAAAATAACAAGTTGAGTCGTTAATATTTGCAAATTGCCAATCAATGTATAACCGGTTTGGTAGCGCAGGTCTCAAAGGTATTGCCGCAGTGTGTCATTGACCGTTTCCCAGCAATCCGATTAATTCCTTTACCCCTTCGGTAGCCGTCTTTTTTATCACGGTTACAGGGAGCATTCCCGTTGGTGCCGGATTGGGGTCGATATAATAGATGGGAACACCTTTTCTGACATAAGATACAAGCCCGGCTGCCGGATATACTGCAAACGATGTGCCGATTACGACAAATATGTCAGCATCCCGCACGAGCATCGCTGCTGCTTCAAAGTTAGGGACCGGTTCTTGGAAAAATACGATGTGCGGCCTTATGTGGTCGCCATATTTGTCGATAGTATCGACCGATGTCTCAAGGCTACCTCCGGTCACGTCGCGTATGTCATATATATGATTGGGATTCTTGATAGAACGCACTTTCATGAGTTCGCCGTGCAAGTGCAGCACATGCGAGCTTCCGGCACGCTCGTGCAGGTCGTCGACGTTTTGTGTTATGATTCTCACGTCAAAGTATTTTTCAAGTTCTTTAAGCCCGTAATGTGCGGCATTTGGCATGGCGTTTGCCAGCTGCTTGCGGCGGTCGTTGTAGAATTTGTGAATCAACGCAGGGTCGCGGCGGAAACCGTCGGCGCTTGCCACCTGCATCACCGGATATTGTTCCCAAAGACCGCCTGCGTCACGAAATGTCGACAATCCACTTTCGGCACTTATGCCTGCACCCGTCGATACGACTAATTTTTTCATAGCAAGAAGTATTTTTTGTTGTCAAGATAATAACAAATTTAATATTTTTTATTCAAAAAGTAATGGCGACAATTATTATTTAACTCTACCTTTGCACTTTGAAAAGAAATTCCTTGTTTATGGATAAATTAAGTTATGCTTTAGGCCTCAGCATGGGAGGCAATTTCATGCGTTCGGGGATTGAAAAGTTGAATTATGATGATTTTGCGGCCGGAGTGAAGGCTGCTTATGAGAATGACCATGGCACGATGACTGCGGAAGAAGCAAAAATGGTGGTGAATAAGTATTTTGCCGAAATGGAAGCTCGCCTGCAAGAAGTCAACAAAAAAGCCGGGGAACAGTATCTTGCAGAAAATGCGAAGCGTCCGGAGGTGCATGTCACTCCAAGCGGATTGCAATATCAGATAATTAAGGAAGGAGAAGGAGAGTCTCCCAAGAAGACAGATCGTGTCACGGTGCATTACACCGGCGCGTTGATTGATGGTCGTGTGTTCGATAGCTCGGTCGAGCGCGGCGAGCCTGCCACATTCGGTGTGACTCAGGTTATTCCCGGATGGGTAGAGGCTTTGCAGATGATGAAGCCGGGTGCCGAATGGCGCATTTTTGTCCCGTCGGAACTTGCATACGGTCCTAACGGAGCCGGTGGCATAATTGGTCCTAACATGACTCTCATATTCGACATTCGTCTTATCAAAGTCGAAAAATGACGAGAATAAACATTACTAATCAAGATAATCAATGAAAAAGTTTTCAATCGTTGTGGTTGCAGCTTTGTTGCTGACAGCTACTTTATTCAGCTGCAATGGCAAGAGCGGAAAATCTTCGACTGCCATTGACACATTGAGCGTTATGCTTGGCGAAATGTATGGATATGGCGTTTCGGCCAACGCTTTGCAGATGGATTCCGGCATGAACAGGGAGTCGTTCTTGCGTGGTATGGAGTTTATCATGAATGCAGATACTTCGGATGTCGCTTACATGCAAGGTGTGGGATATGCAATGAACTTGCAGCGTATGTTTACTACTTTGAGTGAGCAAAACATGATTGATATTGACAAGGCGAAGTTCATGCTTCAATTCAAGAAGGCTTTCTTGGACGATTCTGTTCACAATGCAAGCCTGCTTCAAGCCGAAGTGATGAATCTAATGCAACGTATCACTAAGGAAGCTAAAGAGAATGATCCTAAGGCAATTGCCAACCGCCAGGCCGGTGAAGCTTTCATTGCCGAGGCGATGAAGAACGACAGTACGTTGAAGCGCACCGAAAGCGGTCTCGTTTATAAGGTCGTTAAGGAGGGCAATGGCAAGTTGTTCAAGACTACCGATCGCATCATGGCTAAATACAAAGGCACCCACATTGACGGAAAAGTGTTTGACGAAACCAAGGATAATGCTCGTGAAATGAGCCCGATGGGTGTGATTCAAGGCATGAAGGAAGCATTCTTGTTGATGAGCCCGGGTGCAAAATACATTCTTTACATCCCTGGCGACCTTGCCTATGGCGTTGAAGGCCGCGGAGCTACAATCGGTCCTAATGAAACACTTGTGTTCGAGCTTGAGACTATTGAGTTGAAAAAGGATAAAAAATAACATAGCACACAACAGTATCTTTTAATTGTTTGACTAATGCTGCATGTGGTCGCTGTCGGTTTTTGGCCGGTTGCTCCCATGCAGCGTTTTTTTGCGCGTTTCACAAATCTTTGACAGCTCGTCTCCGGGTTTTGTGGAGAGGAGTTGTCTTTTGGCTGCGGCATGTCATAGTGCGATATGTACTACCGTTGAGGTCGCAGTGATTGTGCCATAATGCCATAAAAATGTTAAATAGGACGTGATGCGATTCAAATTGTCATAATAATTCGGTTGTTATTTGAAAAATGCCATATATTTGCATTAATATTATACTTTATAATTGATGGATAAAATTGACAATCTTGACAGGAAAATCCTGCAAATAATAATGAAGAATGCCCGCATCCCGTCGAAAGACGTCGCGGTAGAGTGCGGAGTGTCGCGTGCTGCAATACATCAGCGCATACAGCGCATGATTGACATGAATGTGATAACCGGGTCGGGGTATAACGTTAATCCGAAGGTGCTCGGGTATGCGACATGTACTTATATAGGAGTGAAACTTGAACGTGGCTCGATGTATCGCGATGTGGTGCCCGAGCTTGAGAAAATACGAGAAGTCGTGGAATGCCATTTCACCACCGGGCCTTATACGATGCTTATTAAACTGTATGCCCGTGATAATCAGCATTTGATGGAATTGTTGAACGACAAGATTCAGCATATTCCCGGTGTCGTGGCTACCGAGACGTTGATTTCTCTTGAAATGAGTATGAACAGGGAGATTCCTGTCTATCTCGAAGAGGAGGAAGAGCAGTGATTGTGCGTGTATGTGCTTAAAGTCATGGCTGGTGTCTATGGCTTGTAAATATTGCCGGCGGTGGAGTAAAATTATGTCAAATTCACAATTTTACAAAAAAAATGAGCAAATTTACAACATGCCGGCAATGCTGTGGTGATAACTTTGCCACACCGATAAAGCATATAATTTAACCTTAAAAAACTGCTAAAAACCTGTCTTTTATTTAAATTGAATTCCTAAGGGGATTTTAGACAAATCAAAGCTATAATTTCCGTGTTTATTTTAAAGCCGGTTGCCTTGGTCAGGTAGCCGGTTTTTTTGTTTGTAGCCGCTGAATTTACAAATGCAAATGAAAAATATGCCGTAATGGCTTGTGGCGTGTTCCCGTTGCGTTCAAAATATGTCGTGCTGCATAATAAATGGTTGTTAATAACTTTTTGTGTCTCTGACAGAAAAAACATGAATTTAAGTTTGTAAATTGTCGTTATAAATAAGTACCTTTACGAAAAAATACAGGAGTGTGGGATGTAAATCCAAAATATAAGTTTGTTTAGGTCTAATCTGTTTATTGTCAACGAATTCAAAGTACATGGCTGAAGACGGGAAAATATATCATATTCCGGCGTTGCTGCAAGAAAGCGTCAACGGGCTTAACATCGTGCCCGACGGTTCTTATGTGGATGTCACATTCGGAGGCGGAGGCCATTCTCGAGCCATTATTTCGCATTTGGGCGATAATGGTCGGCTGTATGGATTTGACCAAGACATGGATGCTTATTCCAACAGGATAGATGACCCTCGATTTACATTCGTGCATGGGAATTTTGCATACATTTCCAATTTCTTGCGTTATTATGGAGAAACGGCCGTTGATGGCATTCTTGCCGACCTTGGAGTGTCGTTTCATCATTTTGACGAGCAGTCGCGAGGATTTTCCTTCAGGAGCGATGCCGAGCTCGACATGCGCATGAACAGGGATTCAGGTCGTGACGCAAGGCAGGTGCTTGCCACTTACGATGAAGGGCGTCTTGCCGACATTTTCTATCTGTATGGAGAATTGAAGGCTTCTCGCCGCATTGCCTCTGCAATAGTCAAGGCGAGAGAAAAATGCCCGATTGACACTGTTGAAAGGCTTCTTGAGGTAGTAAGGCCGTTCATAAAGGTTTCGCAAGAGAAGAAGGAGCTGGCTCAGGTGTTTCAGGCTTTGCGCATGGAAGTGAACAATGAAGTGTGGGCCTTGAAGTCGATGCTTGAGCAATCGTTGAAGGTGCTGAAGCCTTCGGGGCGCATAGCAATCATCACATATCATTCGATTGAGGACCGTATCGTAAAGAATTTCTTGAAGACGGGGAATGTCGAAGGCCATCAAGAAAAAGATTTTTATGGAAGGGTCGCTACTCCGTTCAAGCTCGTCAACAACAAGGTCATAGTGCCGAGTGACGAGGAGGTTGCCCGTAATCCCCGGTCGCGCAGCGCAAAGTTGCGCATAGCTGAGAAGGTGTCGAGTAATAGTGCTAAATAGGAGGATATTTAAACGTTATGACGAAACAGACGATTTTGGCAGGACTCAAACAGGTGCTCAAAGGTGTTTTGGGCGTCATTACCGGCAGGATAGTCTCGGTGAAATTCTGGAAACGTAATTTCCCCGAGGTCGCACTCTTGTTGTTTGTGGTAATGGGTTCGATAGCCAATAAATATTCGGGGCAACTTGAAATGCGGCGCATATCCAACCTGGAATCAAAATTGGAGGTGTCGCAGACATATTTCATACAGTCGAGTGCCGATTACTTTTCAAAAATAAGGGAAAGGACGATGAAACAACTCGTTGACACGTTGGGTCTTGACTTGCGTGTGCCCGAACAACCTCCTTATAAATTGGTTGAAGATGGCGAGTAAGCGGAGTAAAAATAACAAGCCTTTGATAATATGGCGTTTCTTGCTGGTATCGGTGGCAATATCTATCGTGTCGGCTGTCATTGTGTATCGACTTGTGCAGACCACGGTGGTGAAAGCCGACGCATGGAACGAGAAGGCCGCAATGTCGTTTAACGACACGATAATCTCGGTGCCTGAGCGAGGACGCATCCTTGCCGACAACGGCGCCATACTGGCTGCCAATGTCGTCTACTACGATGCCATTATCGACTGGGAGAGCGAGGCTATAAAAGAAGATACTTTCTATCATTACTTGCCGGCTCTCGCCGACAGCATGGTGCGTTTCTTCCCGGGCAGGAAAGACAGCGAGGGTTGGCGCAAAGAGTTTGAGGGCAAGTTCAAGAAGCGTGGGACAGGAGCGCGTGGGCTCAGGTATTACAAGCTGGCAAACGACCTCACCTATGCCCAAAAGGAACGCTTGAGGAATTTCCCGTTTTTTGAACAAGGCCGCAACAAGTCGGGATTAATTTTTTATGAACAATACAAGCGGTGCAAGCCGTTTGGCAACATAGCGTCGCGCAGCATCGGTTCGGTACATGCCGACGCGAGGGTGATGCATGGCGTGTCGGGGCTTGAAATGGCTCTTGATACATTCTTGTACGGTAAGGACGGGGAGAAGCGTGCCATACAGTCGACAGTGCGTACTCTCGCTTGGGAACATGTCCCGGCGGTCGACGGTTATGACATAATGACTACCATTAACATTGGCATACAAGACATAGTGGAGCAGGAATTGTACAACATGTGCAAGGAGGCCGAGCCCGATTGGGCTACTGCCATTGTGATGGAGGTCGCAACAGGAGAGATAAAGGCGGTTTCCAATTTCGACCTTAACAAGGCCGGAACCGATTACATAGAACGCATGAATCATGCTTTCCTTGGCTATGAGACAGGGTCGGTTATGAAAGTTATTTCCATGCTTGTGGCACTCGAAGACAGCATCGTGGTAGATCCCAATGCTCGGATAGAAACCGGGCGGTATTGGAATTACTCGAGAGGCGGCGGCATTACCGATGCGCATGCAAGCGACACGAAAAGCATAACGGAGGTTATCGCGCATTCGTCTAATATCGGTATCGCAAAAATCATAACCGGCAAATATGGCAATCAGCCGATGGCTTTCAGGGACAAGCTTGCCGAGTTGGGATTCTTTGACCCATTGCATGTGGGGATAGCCGGCGAGATTCCGCCAAGGATGGTATTTGGGAAGCATGACAACGAAAACAGGGTGTTGTTGTCGCGCATGTCCTACGGATATGGGGTGACGATTCCTCCAATATACACTCTTGCAATGTACAACGCAATAGCCAACGATGGCATGTTTGTAAGGCCGCATTTGGTGAAAAAGTTCATGCACGACGGCATTGTCGATTCAATAGTCCCAATCAGCTATGTGCGCGAGCGCATTTGCAGCCATGCCAACGCTGTGAAGCTTAAGGAGATGATGCATAGCGTGGTATATGATCCGCATGGAACAGGCAAGAGCCTTCGTAATAATCTGGTGGAGCTTGCAGGCAAGACCGGCACATGCTATATATCGGAGAACGGGTTCTATACTCGCAAGAAAAGATATGCCTTCTGCGGGTTCTTCCCCTACGATAATCCAAAGTATTCTTGCATAGTGATATTTGAGAAGGGCAAATACGGGGCAGCCCGCAGTTGTGGCAAGGTATTGAAAAATATAGCCTTGAAGATGTATGCAAGAGGCTTGTTGGGCAGCCACGCCGACTATGTGGCCGATGTGGATTCTTTGGGGCGTGTAGTAAACAGTACGCTCTATGCCACGGTTGATGAGGGCTATCCTGCTCTCGTGGAAGAGGCGTCGCTCAAGAATTACAGGAAATTCAGAACCCCGGGAACTGTGGCTGTCGGCGAAGTGCCCGATGTCATAGGCCTTGGATTGCGCGATGCAATAAATGTCCTTGAAGGCGCAGGATTGAAAGTAAGATTCTCCGGGATGGGATATGTGTGCAGGCAGAGTCTGCCTCCCGGTTCGAAATTGATAAAAGGTGCAGTTATAGAACTTGCATTGAGAAATTAAAATTGAATTGTATGGAAAGCGAAGATAAATCACTTGACATGTTAATCGGCTCGATTAAGGTCAAGCAGATAATAGGGACTACCGATAAGGTGATCAGCAATCTGGTGTGCGATTCAAGGGTCGTGACACCGGGAGCCATGTTTGTTGCCGTGCGTGGCGTGTCGGTCGATGCGCACGCATTTATAGGCAAGGCCGTTTCGGCCGGAGCTGTGGCCGTGGTGTGCGAGCAATTGCCTGATATAATATACGACAATGTATGTTATGTTGTCGTGGAGAACAGTGCCGTGGCATTGGGACACCTTGCCTCTGAATGGTATGACAATCCCTCGTCGCAATTATATCTTGTCGGCGTTACCGGGACCAATGGCAAGACTACGACAGCCACGTTGCTTTATGAAATGACACAGTTGCTCGGGCATAAGGCCGGATTGTTGTCGACGGTAAAGAACATTGTCGACAAGCGAGTGGTTCATGCCGACCAGACGACACCCGACCCGTTGACATTGAACCGGTTGCTTCATGAGATGGTGGAAGCCGGATGTGAATATGCTTTCATGGAGGTCAGTTCGCATGCTTGCGTTCAGCATCGCATCGACGGGCTTGTGTTCCGTGGCGGCATTTTCACGAATCTCACACGCGACCATCTTGATTACCATAAGACTGTCGATAACTATATTAAGGCAAAGAAAAGTTTCTTTGACGGACTTTCAAAGGAGGCTTTCGCACTCGTCAATGCCGATGACAAGGTGGGACTTGTAATGGTGCAGAATAGCCGCGCCGAGAAACATACTTACTCATTGCGCACGCTTGCCGACTTTAAAGGCAAGATTATCGAAAGCCGCTTGAATGGCACTTTGCTTGACTTAAACGGCAAGGAAGTCGAAGTGTTGTTTACAGGCAGGTTCAATGCTTATAATCTTCTTGCGGTGTATGGGGCATCGATTCTTCTTGGATTCCCCGAAGATGAGGTGTTGGTGAAAATGAGTATGCTTGTGCCTGTGGCTGGGCGTTTCCAGACGATGGGTTCGCCTCGCGGATACACAGCCATAGTGGATTATGCCCATACTCCCGATGCACTTGTCAATGTGCTCGACACGATAAGGGATGTGTTGGGCGATAAAGGGAAGATTATCACAGTTGTTGGTGCCGGAGGAAATCGTGACAAAGGGAAAAGGCCCATCATGGCTCATGAAGCGGCTTCTCGCAGCGACAGGTTGATACTCACTTCCGACAATCCGCGCTTTGAGAATCCCGACGAAATATTGAAGGATATGGAAGCCGGGCTGGATGTCGAGGAGCGCAAGCGGACGCTTAAGATTGCAGACCGCCGCGAAGCCATCAAGACTGCCACATGCTTTGCCGAACCGGGCGACGTGGTTCTCGTAGCCGGGAAAGGACATGAGGATTATCAGGAAATCGAAGGGGTAAAGCATCACTTCGACGACAAGGAAGTGCTGCAGGAAATTTTCTTGAATGAGAATGAAGACAAATAAGTGAATTAATAGGACATGTTATATTATCTATTCCAATATTTGGAGCAAATCGACGTTCCGGGAGCGCGATTGATGAATTACTTGACGTTCCGTTCAGGAATGGCGCTGATATTGTCGTTGTTCATCGCAATGGTGATAGGACGTCGCATAATCGACAAATTGCAGTTGATGCAGGTTGGCGAGATAGTGAGAAATCTCGGTCTTGAAGGGCAGATGAGCAAGAAAGGCACTCCCACGATGGGAGGAATCATCATAATAATTTCGATTCTTGTGCCGTGTCTGCTTGTCGGCAAGCTTGACAACATATATATGATATTGATGCTCGTGTCAACCATCTGGCTTGGCACGCTCGGTTTTGCCGACGACTACATAAAGATTGCCCACCATGACAAAGACGGGTTGAAGGGTAAATTCAAGATAATAGGACAAGTGGGTCTCGGACTTATCGTCGGCCTTACGATGTACTTGAGTCCCGACATTGTGATGAGGGAAAACATAGAGGTGTACAATCAGGCCAACGACGAAGTAGTCATCGAGCATAAGAATGAGGACATAAAGGCAGCCCAGACTACAATTCCGTTTGTCAAGAACAATAACTTTGACTATTCAAGCCTTACCAAGTGGATGGGAGACCATGCCGAGACGGGCGGTTGGATTGTGTTCATCCTTGTCACAATCTTCGTCGTTGCGGCAGTCAGCAACGGAGCCAATCTCACCGACGGCCTTGACGGCCTTGCCACCGGGACATCGGCGATAATAGGGGTTGCCCTTGCCATCATGTGCTATTTGGGGGGCAATGTCATATATTCGTCTTACCTCAATATAATGTACATACCCGACAGTTCCGAGCTTGTGGTGTTTGCCGCCGCGTTTATCGGAGCTACCATAGGGTTCTTATGGTATAACTCGTTTCCGGCTCAAGTTTTCATGGGCGATACCGGCAGTCTCACGCTTGGCGGCATAATAGCTGTGTTTGCCATCTTGATACGTAAGGAATTGCTTATTCCCATCCTGTGCGCGATATTTTTTATTGAGGATTTGTCGGTAATGCTGCAAGTGGCATATTTCAAATATACCAAGAAACGCACAGGTACAGGCCGGCGTATATTTAAAATGACCCCGCTTCACCATCATTTCCAGGTTCAAGGCAATTCGGGAGTCGATGCGCTTATCCAGCGGCCCATCAGGGCTATCCCCGAGTCAAAGATTGTGATGCGGTTTTTCATAGTGGCGATATTCCTCGCCGTAATAACATTTGTGACATTAAAAATAAGATGATTATGGGAGACAAGAAACGTATAGTTGTATTAGGCGGAGGCGAAAGCGGCATGGGCGCCGCAGTACTTGCGCAGGTAAAGGGCTTTGATGTTTTTTTGTCCGATATGGGAACAATTGCTCCAAAGTACAAGGAGAAACTCAATGAATTTAATGTGGAATGGGAAGAAGGGAAACACTCGATAGAGCGCATCTTGTGTGCCGACGAAGTGATTAAAAGCCCAGGTATTCCCAATGATGCTCCTGTGATTATTAAATTGAAGAGCAAGAATATCCCGGTCATATCCGAAATAGAATTTGCCGGTCGGTATACCGATGCGAAGATGGTGTGCATTACAGGAAGCAACGGCAAGACTACTACAACTCTTCTCACATATCATATATTGAAAAAGGCCGGTCTTGATGTGGGCCTTGCCGGAAATGTCGGGCGCAGCCTTGCGTTTCAGGTGGCTACCGAGCATCATGACGTATATGTGATAGAATTGAGCAGTTTCCAGCTCGACAACATGTATGAATTTAAGGCCAATATTGCCGTGTTGCTTAATATAACTCCCGACCATCTTGACCGTTACGACCACAAGATGGAAAATTACGTTGCTGCCAAGTTCAGGATATTGCAAAACCAGACCGGTGACGATTCGTTCATATTTTGGAAGAATGATCCTGTGATTGCCGCGCAATTGAAGCGATTGAATGTGGAAGCACGCATGTATCCGTTCTCGGAGAATTACGATACAGATGCAGCGGCTTATGTCGATGAAGACACGCTTGTGCTTAATGACAATGGCGACTTGTTGAGAATAAACAAGGATGACCTTGCCCTGAAGGGATTGCATAATATTTTCAATTCAATGGCAGCCGGCTTGTCGGCTGCAATCCTTGACATAAAGAAGGATGTGATACGCGGTGCGCTCGAAGACTTTGAAGCCGTAGAGCACAGGCTCGAATATGTGAGGACTGTCGATGGCGTTAGGTATGTGAACGATTCCAAAGCCACAAATGTCAATTCATGCTGGTATGCTCTTGAAAGCATGAATACGCCTGTTGTGCTTATCCTTGGCGGTAAGGACAAGGGGAATGATTACGGCGAGATAGAAGAGTTTGTCAAGAAAAAGGTCAAAGCCATCGTTTGCCTTGGTGTCGACAACCGCAAGCTACATGAGTTCTTTGAAGGGAAAGTGCCTGTAATGGCAGATGCCGGCAGCATGGAGGAAGCTGTTGCCAAATGCCGTGACCTTGCCACAGACGGCGACACTGTATTGCTTTCGCCGTGTTGTGCAAGTTTCGACTTGTTTAAGAGCTACGAGGATCGTGGCTGCCAGTTCAAGGCTTGCGTCAATGCTTTGAAATGATAATAGTATAAACTATAAATATATGACCGAGGGGGTATAGGATGGGAAACAGTAAAACCGGCAATGCTGAGGTTGCCGTGAAAAATAAAAATCATGGAGATCCGTGGATTTGGGGCATATACTTCATGTTGTGCTTCATCTCGGTTCTTGAAGCGTATAGTGCTTCAAGCCAGATGATTGGTTCCTCCGGAGTCTTCGGCCCGCTGATAAAGCACGCTGGCACATTGGTTGCAGGCGGCGTGGTACTGTTTATAGTCCAGCATTTCTCTTATGAAAAAATAATCCCGTTGATACCTTGGGCCATCCTGTTAACGATAGGTTCAATGGTATATGTATTGTTCCATGGTGATTATTTGAACGGAGCTTTGCGTTCATTTACGATATTCGGAGTGTCGGTGCAGCCATCCGAGATAGCCAAACTTGTGGTTGTCACGGCTGTGTCATGGATAATGTCGAGGTATCAGATGCCCGGAGGGGTAAAGACTGTCGGTGTTGTGCTTAGTGCCATTGTAGTGCTGATATTTGGAGGACTGACTTATAGCCAGGGATTTACCAATACGGCGATATTGATGAGCATAAGCCTTGCCATGTTGCTTATAGGCGGCATACAGATAAAGAAGTTCCTGCTTGTGCTTGTCTTTTACATGATTGCGGCATTATGCTACCTGGGTTATAACCATATCAAGGAAAATGCCGAAGCCGAGCGTCAACAAGATTCGGATATTGCCGTCGAGCAGATAATGAGTAGTGCGACGGTTGCCGACAATGTTGCACGGCAGAGCAGTAAAGCCGAAGTGGATCGCGATCGCAGCGGAACACGTTCAAAGCGTCTTGCGCGTTTCGACTGGAACGAGGACAGTTGCTTGAATCATCCGTTGACAAGCGAATATCTGCAAGAGCAATATGCCTACATGGCGCGTGCGCATGGCGGCATCTGGGGTGTGTTGCCTGGCAATTCAAGAGAATGCAGCCGATTGCCTCTTTCTTTTTCCGATTATATTTATTCCATAATAGTGGAAGAGCTTGGTTTGATAGGCGGCATATTTGTCTTGATTCTGTATCTTGCGTTGCTTGCGCGTGCGGTAATGATAGTGCCTAAATGCAAACGAGCCTTTCCTGCCTTGCTCATCATGGGAATGGCCGTGATGATTACTGTTCAGGCATTATCGCACATAGCGATAAATTGCGGAGCTGTTCCTATTTCAGGCCAGCCATTGCCACTTATTTCTTCGGGTGGTTCTGCAATAGTCATAATAAATGTGGCATTCGGCATTATGATCAGTGTCAGTAAATTTGCCGTTACAGGCAAGTCTTCGGGCAAACAGGTAGATGATAAGGAGAAAGGTTTGACGTCCAAAGTGTTGGAAGCCGAGAACCCGACTCAGATTTAACAGTTGTAACTATGAAGGAAAATGTCATGAAGAGGATTTTGATAAGCGGAGGTGGCACTGGCGGCCACATATTCCCTGCAATATCCATAGCAAACGAGATAAAACGCCGCAACCCCGATGCAGAGATATTATTTGTGGGTGCTGAGAACCGCATGGAAATGGAAAAAGTACCTGCCGCAGGTTATAAGATAATAGGCCTGCCGGTGTGCGGATTTGACAGGAAGCATTTGTTCAAGAATGTGAAAGTGCTGTTCAAATTGTTTAAGAGCATGCGTATGGCACGCAAGATATTGAAAGATTTTTCACCGTGCATGGCTGTCGGAGTGGGTGGATATGCAAGCGGCCCCATGTTGAAGGCCGCCCAGAAAATGCACATACCCACGCTCATACAAGAGCAAAACTCGTATGCCGGCGTGACAAACAAACTGCTTGCAGCCCGAGCCGATGCGATATGCGTGGCATATGACGGCATGGAGCGTTTTTTCCCACAAGAGAAAATTGTCAAGACCGGCAATCCCGTGCGTCGCAATCTCATTGAGTGTAAATTGTCGAGGGACGAGGCGATAACCCGTCTCGGTCTTGACCCGTCACGACGGACTGTTCTTGTGGTTGGCGGCAGCCTTGGTGCGAAAACTATAAATGAAGGAATCAAGGCAGGTCTGGAGCTTATAGGCAAGAAAAGCGACATGTTACAAGTGATATGGCAGACGGGCAAGTACTATGACGATGATACTCGCGAGGCTCTTGAACGCTCGGGCGTGAATAATGTGCTGAGAACGGCATTTATTTCCGACATGGATGTGGCTTATCGTGCGGCCGACTTAGTTGTGGGGCGTGCCGGCGCAAGTTCCATTTCTGAACTGCAATTGCTTGGCAAGCCGTCGATATTGGTGCCTTCGCCTAACGTTGCAGAGGATCATCAAACTAAGAACGCCATGGCTCTTGTTGACAAAAAAGCCGCATTGATTATACGCGATGCTGATGCTGTCAACCAGCTTGCCGGCAAAATGGTAGACACTGTGCTTGACGATGGATTGTTGTCGTCATTGTCGTCAAATGTGGCTACAATGGCATTGCCCGACGCGGCCGGCCATATTGTCGACTGCATGGAGTCGATATTGAAAAACAGGAAACAATAATGTGTGGAGAATTGTAAAAAGGAAGGTTACAAAATGGTACAATTCGATTCATTATATTTTGTAGGAGCCGGAGGCATAGGAATGGCCGCTCTTGAACGTTATTTTCTTGCAAAAGGCTTTAAAATTGCAGGTTATGACTTGACTCAAAACCAGTTGACATTGCAACTCGCATCGGAAGGTGTGGAGATGTTTTATGACGAGTCGGTCGACTTGATTCCGTCTTATTGCCGCGACCCTAAGACGACATTGGTCGTGTACACGCCGGCAGTTCCCGAAACTCATGCCGGATTGAGATATTTCAGGGAAAATGGCTTTGAAGTCGTCAAGCGTGCCCAATTACTCGGAATTATAACGCATAATTCGTTTGGGTTGTGCTTCTCGGGTACGCACGGCAAGACAACTACTTCGAGCATGGCCGCTCACATATTGCACATGTCGCCCATAGGGTGCAATGCTTTCCTTGGAGGAGTGTTGCGGAATTACGGCAGTAATCTGCTTTTAAGTGAAAAAAGTGATTACACGGTGATAGAAGCCGATGAGTTTGACAGGTCTTTCCATTGGTTGAGCCCTTATATCGCAGTCGTGACTGCAACCGATCCCGACCATTTGGATATTTACGGGACCGAAGAGGCTTATTTGGAAAGTTTCGCCCATTTTACCGAGTTGATAAAGCCGGGAGGATGTCTTGTCATGCACACCGGCCTGAAAATGAAACATCGCGTGAATGACGATGTGAAGGTTTACACTTATTCAAAGGAAGAGGGTGATTTCCATGCAAGCAATATCAGGAAAGGGGACGGCGAGATTGTGTTTGATTTTGTTGCTCCCGATGAGGTGGTAAAAGATATAAGTCTCGGAGTACCTGTTGACATTAACATTGAAAATGCCGTTGCGGCAATGGCCGTGTGCCATTTGGTCGGTGTTGATGGCGATGTGATGCGCAGGGCAATGTCTACTTTCCAAGGAGCCAAGCGGCGGTTTGAATTTTGGCTGAAAGAGCCGGGATCTGAAGGCAAAGTCGTGATTGACGATTACGCGCATCATCCCGACGAGCTGAAGGCCAGCATACGGTCGGTGAGAGACCTTTATCCCGGCAGGAAGCTGACGGTGATATTCCAGCCTCACCTGTATAGCCGGACGAGGGATTTTGCCCCGCAATTTGCCGAGGCATTGTCGCTTGCCGACGAGGTGATTCTTCTCGATATTTATCCGGCTCGCGAGCAACCGATTCCGGGAGTAACGTCCGAGATTATTTTCAAAGACATAAAATGCCCGTACAAAGCAATTTGCGACAAGGCAAATTTGATTAGTACGATTAAAAATTATAATTTTGATGTGTTATTGACGGCTGGTGCAGGTGATATATGTAACTACTTGCCTGCGATTTGCGAAACTATAAAGGAGAGACATTGAAACTTCTTGTTAAGAACATAGTACTCATCGCGTGTGTCGCAATGATTGTGGCGGCATCGGTTTGGGCCGACCATAGGTCGAGGCGTGAACTGTGCCGTGCCGTGGACGTGCGTATCGTCAACGACGATTCAGCGACATTCATAACACGCAAGGGTATAATGCACGAGTTGCATTCCCACAATGTCTATCCCGAAGGGAAGCTCGTCACGAGCATAAGCACCGAGGATATAGAGCGCATTCTCGACAAGTGCGATTATCTGGAGAATGTGGAATGCTATGTCGCCAATAACAACAGCCTTGTAATCGAAGCCCGCCAGTTCATGCCAGTAATGCGAGTATATGACAATGGTGATTCGACAGTATATTATGTGAACCGTAACGGCAAGCGGATGGCTGCCGATGGCCGTTATCACATTGACGTGCCAGTCGTGGAGGGAGATTTTACAGGTCGTTACCAGCCTACTTCGTTGCTTCCGATGCTTGAGTATGTGGCAAGTCATCCCGAGCTTGACGAGCTTGTCACCATGTATTCGGTAAAGGATTCAAATAATGTGTTTATTGTCCCGTCGATATGCGGACATGTGGTGAACATGGGCAATGTAAAGGATTTTGACTCCAAGTTCAGAAAGCTCATGTTGTTCTATGAAAAAGTGATGCCGCACAAAGGGTGGAACACATATTCGGAAATATCGCTCAAGTGGGATTATCAAGTAGTCGGGACGTTGAGAAGCAAGAAGAAACCGTATGAAGTGCCTTATAATCCAGAAGAGGACGAGCAAGCACCGTCACTTGAGTCGGTAAACATAAAAGGCCTTGTGGCCGATACCGGCGGCTCGGCTGCGGCAAAAGGAAAAACTGCCGCAAGAGGCAAAGGTTCAAGTGCCAATGCGAAAGTCAAGAAGGCTTTTGCCAATTGAGAGGATGAAAAAAGGCCAACTATTGATATTAAATTGAGAAAGCAATAATATAGTTATGGAAAGCAAGCAGTATGTCGTAGCTTTGGAAATAAGCAGTTCCAAAATCGTCGGTGTGGTAGGGGAGCCTAACACCAACGGCGGTGTGAATGTGGTCGACATTGAAGCTGAGCGAGGTGTCGACTGCGTGAAGTATGGATGTGTGCAAAATGTGGAAGAAACAAAGTTGAGGATAAATCGTGTGATTTCACGCCTTGAATCGCACATCGCGCCTAAGAAAATTACAGGCGTTTATGTCGGTATAAGCGGTCGCTCGATGCGTAACTATGAAATGCAGTTCTCCACATCGTTTGATGAGGAAAGCATGATAACCGAAAATGTCATAGAATCGTTGCGCAAGCGTTTCTATTCGGAAGCCGAGGTGCAAGGTGACATTCTTGACGTAATTCCATGCCAATATTTCATCGACAACAACGAGACATCTAATCCCATAGGCACATACGGTTCTTCGATAAAAGTAGTGTTCAATGGCATAATTGCCAAGAGCACATTGAAGATGAATATAAGACGTTCGCTTGAGTCGCAACAATACGACATAAAGGGTTATGTGATAACTCCTCTTGCTGTGGCCGAACAGGTGCTTTCCAATGAAGAACGTCAGCTGGGGTGCATGCTTGTGGATTTTGGCGCGGAAACGTCCACTGTCTCCATATATCGCGGCGGCGTGTTGCGCTACCTTGTCACATTGCCTATGGGCAGCAGGTTGATAACTCGCGACTTGACCAATCTGAACATGCTCGAAGATGCCGCCGAGGAGATAAAGAAGACTACCGGCAATGCCATAGCTTCGGAGTCGGGACGCAGTATCCTTGTCGAGGGCATACAGTCGAGCGAAGTTCAGAATTATGTCATCGCAAGGTCGGAAGAAATTGTAGCAAACATAAACGAGCAGATTTCCTATTCGGGCATCCCTCGTGAAAACATAGCAGCCGGCATAGTGCTTGTGGGCGGCGGAGCTTTACTTAACGGGTTTGGCCGACTTTTGGAGCGGATGACCAAGTTGAAAGTACGCAACGGAGGATTGTCGCCAAGGATACGCCTATACTCACAGGCAGCCAACGGAATGGAATATACCGAAGTAATCTCAATACTTGCCCATGCAGCGTCAACGATAGGCGTTAATGAAAGTTGCGTGCAAGATCCTGCCGCAGTCCCCGATGAGGTAGTCGTTCCTCCTGTTGAATCGGAAGTTAAGGGTGATTCGGATGTGAAAATCGAGGAAGAAATTGAAAAGCCTGTGGATTCGGGAGTGAAAGCTCCTAAAAGTACCGAGACCCACAGCCCGAATAAATTCTTCAGATTTTATCAGAATTTCAAGAAACGGACTACCGAGCTGCTTGAAGGGTCGGATGATTCTTTTGATGACGATGACAACTCGGCTCGTGGCAACAAGTAAAGTAAGGGAAAGTGCCTTCGGATAAGAATTTTATTAACAAGAAAGAAAATTGACGACAATGTTTGATGATTCGATAATAACGGATAACGAGCCTAATTTCCAGGAAAAGGAAAGCGATCCGACGATAATAAAGATAATCGGAGTTGGCGGTGGAGGAAACAATGCTGTCAACCACATGTATGAACAGAATATAAACGGTGTTTCGTTTGTCGTTTGCAACACCGACAAGCAGGCGTTGCTTAATTCACCGGTTCCTAAAAAGTTGCTTTTGGGGCCAAATACCACTCACGGACTCGGAGCCGGCAACATGCCCGATGTTGCTCGTGAGGCTGCCGAGGAGAGCGAGAATGAGATTGCAGGCCTGTTTGACGATGCCACGAAGATGGTGTTCATCACTGCCGGAATGGGTGGAGGTACTGGTACGGGCGCCGCACCGGTGGTGGCTCGCATCGCAAAGGAAAAAGGCGTGCTCACTGTGGGCATCGTGACGATTCCTTTCCTCTTTGAAGGGGAAAAGAAAATCATGAAGGCTTTGCATGGTGCCGAAGAAATGAAACAGTTTGTCGACGCGTTGATGATAATAAACAACGAGCGGTTGACCGAGATTTATGAGGAACTCGACTTCCTGAATGCGTTCGGCAAGGCCGATGACACGTTGACAACTGCTGCACGAAGCATCTCGGAACTGATAACAAGCCAGGGGCGCATAAATCTTGACTTCAACGATGTCAACACGACATTGCGCAATGGCGGCGTGGCGATAATAAGTTCGGGTTATGGCGAAGGCGAGAACCGAATGACAAAGGCCATACGCGATGCTTTGAACTCGCCGTTGTTGAAAAACCGCGACGTTTACAGTTCCAAGCGCATCCTTGTCAACATCTATTTTGCCGAGCAGAAGGAGCATCCGTTCGTCATGAAGGAAATAAAGGAGATGCAGGAGTTCATGGCTCAGTTTGCTACCGAGGTTGATGTGATATGGGGTGTCACTGTCGATAACTCCCTTGGCTCGAAGATAAAGGTCACAATCCTTGCTGCCGGGTTTGACGTGTCGCTCGGGAAAGAAACTCCCGGCCATGCCGATGATAGCCAAAAGGAAGATCCTAAGAAGACCATCGAGGATGTATATGGCAGCGACAAAGTGGCTCAGACTACACAAAGCCGTGCCAAGAACAAATATATGGTGTTGAAGCCGGAAGAATTGGATGATGATGCCGTAATATCGGTGTTTGAGAAAAATCCTACATTCAAACGCGGTGCCAAGGTGCATGTGCCTGTAATTCAGGATCCTGTAGTAGGGGAAAATTCAGGTAGTACCATAAAAGGTAGCGAAGGAAGCAAGAAGATACAATTTTAGAGAAAGCATCAGAATCATACTGGATGGTATATATGTGGCGGTCGTCAGCAGGTTTATGTTGATTGCCGCCACGTTTTTATGTATATATCTACCGAAATATTCCGGGGTTAATAAGGTAATATTTGTTTCTTGGTGGGTAATTCGCATATTTTATTTAAATTTGTAAATAAACCGGTTTGTATTCAGTTGTGATGGCTCGAATATGGCATTTGATTATACAACATGATGATCTCTAATACAATAAGCCTTAAAACTATAAGACATTCTTTGATTTCTATTGCAGTACTTTGCCTGTTTGTAATGTCGTTGCACAGTTGTTCCGATAGTGATTCTGCGCTTTTGGAACAGCTTGATGATTGCATAGCCAATAGCGAGGACTATGATAACATGAAAATCGAACGAATCGACAGTTTGAAACGATTGCTTTCAGTGGCCGATGATCCAAAAAGAGTGTTCGAGCTGAACAGGCAGATGTTTATTGAATATCAGTCGTTTGTGTGCGACTCGGCATTGTATTACATTAATATAAATATAGCACAGGCGAAGGAGGCAGGTGACAACTATTGGCTTGCCGTATCTCTTATAGCCAAAGCTGACTTGGTGGCAAAGGCCGGAATCTTTACCGAAGCATTGAGAATACTCTTGTCTATAGATTCGAGTTCGCTACCCGATGACATTAAAGACAATTATTACCAAGTGTGCGGCACTACATATCAGTATATGTCGGAGTATGCCGAAGGCAGCGAATACATAGGCGGGTACCAAGCTAAAATTACGGCTTATCGCGATTCACTACTGTCGATACCTAATATCGACAAGTTTGTGTATGAAACCGAATATGGGTCGAGGCTGGTGGAGCAAGGCCGGCTTGACGAAGCTATAGATTTTTTCATTGAGCGAATAGGCAATCACCAATCAGGGACAAGGGAGTATTCGGTTATTGCATCAGTGTTGGCATATGTGTATTCGCTTGCCGGGGATGTTCATAATCAAGAGCAGTATTTGGTAAAGAGTGCGATTTCCGATATTGAAGGGTCGGTGAAGGAGAACCTTGCAATGCGTTCTCTTGCCGAGTTGCGCTTCGAGGGCGGCGATGTGTCGCATGCTTATTATTACTTGCGAAAGAGCATGGAAGATGCCAACTATTATTCGGCGCGGATGCGTAAGAACCAGTCGGCAAATATCTTGCCGCTGGTGACAAATGCCTACGAGGCCAAGCAAAAGCAGATGCAGACGCAGCTTAAAACGCTAATCGTTGCCATTAGTGCCTTGGTTGTCGGGCTTGTAGTGGCTGTGGTGTTTATAATAAAGCAGTTGCGCATCGTGTCGCGCAGCTTGCGCCTTGTCTCGATAACGAAAGACAAGCTGATTAATCTCAATGATGAATTGCGCCAAACGAATGTCGCGCTCACTGCAACCAATACGGCTCTCACCGAGTCGAGCTGCATCAAAGAGGAATACATAGGCAAGTTCATGGGCCTGAGTTCAAATTACATATCCACGCTTGAGAAATATCGCAAGATGCTCTACCAGCAGGCGGCATCGGGTAATATCGAGGGACTTCACAAGGCATTACGTTCGACAAGCATAATCAATGACGCGCTTAAAGAATTTTACCATACGTTTGACACCGCATTCCTCAACATCTTTCCCGATTTTGTATCGCAGTTTAATGAATTATTTCCCGAGGACGACCGTATCCAGTTGAAAGAAGGTGAAATGCTTAATACTGAGTTGCGTGTGTTTGCCTTGATCCGCCTTGGCATCACCGACAGTGCCAAGATTGCAGATTTCTTACGGTGCTCCATTACCACCATTTACACCTACCGTTCCAAGCGTAAAAAGCGTGCTTTGAACCCTACCGATTTTGACGATGATATCATGAAAATAGCACTGCTTTGACCGTTCTGGCAGTTAAGATTACGTTTAGATTTTTTGTATGTGATTTGTTGTGTAAATGCTTGAAGTTTAAGTTTTTAAATCTGAAATACGTTTAGGATTCCGTTAGGTGTGCTGTGCAAGTCATGTTTATATTGATAAATTTGCCATAGCGACGATTTTTAAAACAGAGTATTGCCAAATACCTTTTAATAAATCACACGTTTACCTAATAAAATTTAAAAACTACCAGATGAAAAAATTTAATCAAGCCAAACACTGCCTGTTCAGGCATGTGTTAATCCTATTGGGCGTAATGGTTACTTCCGTTTCGGCGTTTGCGCAGCAGGCGGTGAACGGAACCGTTACCGACGCAAACGGAGGTACCGTCATCGGTGCTACCGTAATGGTGAAAGGGACTACCAACGGAACTGCAACCGACATGGACGGCAAGTATGCCTTAAAGAATGTCCCGGCCGATGCAACTATCGTGTTCACTTCATTGGGATACAAGACAGTTGAAGAAAAAGTGGACGGTAGGACTGTGATCGACGTGGTGATGAGCGACGACCAACAGCTACTTGACGAAGTAGTCGTAGTGGGTTACGGTTCGTTGAGCCGTAAGGAGCTTACCAGTTCCATTGTACAGGTTGACAAGGATCAATTCCAGCAAGGAGGTATGAACAACGTTATGGAAATGCTTTCTGGTAAGGTCGCCGGTCTTAACGTGTCGACCGTTTCTCCCGCCGACCCTAACAGCTCGTCTTCTTTGCAGGTGCGCGGAGCTACTTCACTGACGGCAAGCAACGAGCCTCTCGTGGTTATAGACGGTGTGGCAGGTGGCGACATCCGTACTCTTGCACCACAAGACATCGAGTCGATGACAGTATTGAAAGATGCCGCCTCGGCAGCCATCTATGGTACGCGCGGTGCTAACGGCGTTATTCTTATTACCACAAAGAAAGGATCGGGAACTCCGGGCAAGCCGGTGATTACCTACGATAGCTACTTTGCCGTGAACCTTGCCAAAGGAAAGCCCGACGTGCTTTCGGCCGACGAGTGGCGTCGTGCACGCCGTGGCAACGACTACGGTGCAAGCACCGACTGGTATGACTTGTTGATGCGCGATTTCTCGTATGACACCAACCAATATGTTTCCATTGACGGCAGTACCGAGAACGGATATTACAATGCCTCGATCAACTACAAGCGTGCGACAGGTCTCGACATAATCAGCGCACGTGAGGAATATGGCGCAAGAGCATCCGTCCAGCAGTTGGTCCTTGACAAGAGGTTGCAACTTTCATTCACGCTCAATGCCCGCCATGTTAAAGAAGACTGGGGCGACAGCGGACTTTTTGACACTGCCATGTCGATGAACCCGACAATCCCCGTGTATGATGAAAACGGCGATTATTACCAGCCGACTTCGCCTACCGGTGTGGCCAATCCCGTGGGCAAGCTCAACCTTGAAACGAGCCAGGGCAACCGCACATACATCCTCGGCACTGCCGATGCCAAGTGGAACATTTGGAGCAACGGCATTCACTCGATAAACACGCAAGTGTCTTATTCTTATGACTACAACGACTTGAAGAGCGATTTCTACACTCCGTCAAACTCGAGCGAGTCTTACTGGAACGGCTATGCAGGTCGTGCAAGCATAACTTATCAAAAGTGGTGGAACAACCGCATTGAATGGCTTGGCAATTACTTTTTCAACAACAACGGCCATGATGTGAAATTGATGGTAGGTTACACTTACGAGCGCGACAACTGGGAGCAGATGTTCATGCAGAACAACAACTTCACATTTGATAACGCCTTGTGGCACGGAATAGGTTCGGGCAGCTATTTGCAAGAAGGCAAGGCCAGCATGTATGCAGGAAAATCTGAATCTACGCTTGTGGGCTTCTTCGGACGTGTCAATTACAACTGGCGCGACATGATCATAGCATCGGCCTCGATGCGTTATGAAGGTTCGACCAAGTTCGGTGCCGACAGCAAGTGGGGTGCATTCCCGTCGGTTTCGTTGGCATGGGAAATAGCGAGGACACCGTTCATGGAAAATTACAGCGACATCGTGCAAAGCCTCAAGCCGCGTTTCTCTTATGGTGTTACAGGACGTAGCGATTTTGACGCCTATCAGTCAATTGCCACATATTCCACAAATGGCAAATATTACATCGATGGCCAATGGGTGACCGGTTATGCTCCGTCGAACAACGCCAACCCAGAACTTCAATGGGAAAAATCTTCGAGTGCCAACTACGGTATAGACTTCATGCTGTGGAACCGC
Organism: uncultured Prevotellaceae bacterium; assembly: GCA_905207705.1. GTDB lineage: Bacteria > Bacteroidota > Bacteroidia > Bacteroidales > Muribaculaceae > Avimuribaculum. The sequence continues at coordinate 124,367 of CAJLMA010000006.1, read as the reverse complement.
TTGTATGGATCAATCGAATACTTCGACCGCCGAAGCAATGACTTGCTTTACACCTATTCGGCACCGCAACCGCCATATGTTTACTCTACGATATTGGTGAATGTGGGAACTACTAAGAATACAGGTGTTGAACTTTCGCTAACCGGCGATGTGTTTGTCGACACTCCTGTGAAGTGGACTACCGGCATCAACTATTCTTATGGCACTACAAAGCTCACCAAGCTGTCGAATGACATATACAAGGCTTCTTACCTTGATTTATATCAGAAGCCGGGTGTCGGCACGAGCGAATACTTCTTCCGCGTGCAGGAAGGAGGCAAGGTAGGCCAATTCTACGGATATGAATATGCAGGTACCGACGATGAAGGCAACATGCTTGTTTACAGCAAGGATGGGGAAAAAATCCTCACGGCCCAGGCTACGGCTGAGGATAAACGTTACATTGGCAACGGCGCTCCCGAGCATTTCCTCACATGGAATAATACTTTGAAATGGCGCGACTTTGACCTTAGCGTAATGTTCCAAGGCGCATTCGGCCATGAAATATTCAACATGCGCAAGTATGGCATGGGCTTGCAAGGCTGCGGTACCGACAATGTATTGCGCAGCGCATATCTTGAGGACAGCAATGTAATAACCGGCGGTGGCGTGATTTCTTCTTACTTCCTCGAGAACGGCAACTACTTCAAGCTCGCCAATGTCACTCTTGGATACACTGTCCCGTTCAAGAACAAGAAACTTGTGGAGAGCTTGCGCGTGTATTTGGCAGCAAAGAATGTGTTTACATTGACAGGATATTCGGGCAACGACCCGTCGATAGTTACCTCTACCGGCATTACTCCGGGCGTGGATACAAACAGCGCGTATCCGCAAGCTACCCAGCTTACCCTTGGCGTAACTTTCAGGTTTAAATAATATATCTAATTAACCAATACATTGACGAAGACAATTATGAAAAAAATATGCTTGATTGCTGCTGTCGTTGCTGTTGCAGGCGGAACAATGGTTTCCTGTACCGACCTCGACGAGAAAGTGTTTGACCGCATCGACGCTTCAATCTATTATCAAGACGAAAACAGCGTGAAGGGTGCCTTGGCCTCGATATACAACTCGGCAACCACGAGTTTCCTCGAATACTTCTGGTATCTAAACGAGCTAAGTGCCGATCAAGTGGCTTGGCGTTCGTGGAACGGCGGCGCATGGGGTTGGGACGAAGGCGAGAAGTTTGTACTATCGGCCCAGTCGTGGAACACAGAGTCGGTAATTATACGCCGCGCTTGGGAAACAGCATGGCAGACGATAGGTCTTTGCAATACGCTTGTCGAGGACTTAAACGCGCTTGATGCCGCTTCAATCGGAATGACCGAAGAGGCAAAGGCCATGTATATAGCCGAGGTGCGCACAATGCGTGCATGGGCCTATTACAACAACTTTGAATTGTGGGGAGGAACGCTGCCATTATGTACATCGGCCAGCGGCGACATCCCGGGATCGGTATCGACCGATTTCAACGAAGGTTGCAAGACGATATATAATTTCATAGCAACCGAGCTCGACGAGTCGTGCGATGCCCTTATGAAAGAAGACGGCTCGGGCAATTCACGCCTACGCATGAACCAAGGCATGAACCGTATGCTCAAAATGCGCTTATTGCTCAAAATGCGCTTATTGCTCAACAGTGAAGTGTTTATCGGCGAGGACCATTATGAAGAGTGCGCGACCCTCGCGCAAGACATCATCGATGGCGACTATGGCACTTACAGCCTTGCCACCGATTACCGTGATATTTTCTCAAACGGTAATGTCTCTTGCCCCGAAGTGATATTCGCATTTGCACAGGAAGAGGGGCAGTTGACCAACAACAACCGCAACACTCCGTTCTTGCCATATAATTATGATGAGTTCATCGGCCAGACATTCCCCAATACGGGTTGGAACTGCTTCTGCCTCGTTCCATCAAAGGACAATTCTGGCAACGTGCTGCCCGAAGGCGGTACCGACAACCCGAAAAGTTTCCTTTTTGACTATGGCGACAAGCTTGGTGCCGTGTATGAACGTTTCAACGATGCCGACATACGCAAGCAAAATTTCTCTTGCACTGATGACGGGATATGGAATGGGGGCATATTCTTGAAAGGAGCAATGTTGAACCGTGAAACCGGCGAGCCGGTGCTTGCCGATGCCGACCGTGACGGACAACCATTGGTATATGTCGATCAAGTGGGCACATTCATGAATCTTGGCCGTCAGCTTGCGACGGTGATGAACCCCCGTTGGGGTGAAACCAGCTCGGGATTGCGCTTGATGAAATATCCTATGTTCCCCGAGTCGACAGGGCTTAGCTACTTGGATATCTCGGAAGTTGAATTCCGTCTTGCCGAGGCTTACTACACGCTTGCTGAGTGCCGCATGCGTGGTGGCGATGCCGAAGGGGCCAAGGATATTATCGACGATGTCCGTGCACGTTATTTCACCAATCAGGCAGCACTTGCCGAAATCGGGCCTGACAACGTGTTCGGAACAACGCCTAACGAAGACTGGCTGCTCAGCGAATGGGGCATAGAGTTCCTTAATGAAAGTCGCCGCCGTCGCACCGACTTGCGTCGCTTCGACAAGTTCACGCAAGGACAATGGTGGTTCTTCGGTCGCGATACTGAAACCGGATATGACCTCTCGGCACAACGCGACCGCCGCTACGAATGGTTCCCTCTACCCGAAGTGGCATTATCGGTAAATCCGGGTCTCGTGCAAAATCCTAACTATTGATTTTCATCTCACAATGGTGCATTGGGCGCGCATGTGGTGCGCCCAAGCACTAAAAACCATAAAAAATTAAAAATTGCATACATACACAATGAAAAAGATATATTCATACGTGTTGCTGCTCATGATGATGCCAATAATGGCGATGATGCAGAGCTGCGACGAGGAAGAAATAGTTTTTGAAAGCGACATACCGCGCTTTGAGGTGCGCGAGGATCGCATTTTGCTTGAGGCCTTGGTGCCGTCTACCACTCCTACTGGTGACGAAATGTACATAGTGGGCGCAATCAACGGAGGTGATGCCGACGCTGTCGTTGGCAACCCGATGTGGCAACTTGAAATGGCTACCGGCTATGACTACCGTTACGGCATTTACCTTGACCCCGCTACTTTCATAGAAGGCACGTCGCTTGCCGACGGGTATTATATCTACTCGGTTTCACAACACGAGGAGAGGGCCTTGAAAGGCGACAGCGTGATGCACACCACCAATGCCGGTTTGGGAGAACGAATAAACATTAATGTGGAGCGTTGGGCTTCTTACTTCTCTTCTGGAGAAACCATCGAGCATGATGGACATGTGATTTATGTGATTGACAACAGCGGTTATGACGCACTTGCATTGTATGCTTATGGCGACGGGGAGATATTCGGTGCATGGCCGGGTATATTGCCTACCGGAACTGAGGTAGTCGACGGTACTGAATATACATATTTTGATGCCGGAGAAGCAAATACAGGAATGTCTGTGAACCTTATATTCAACAACAATAACAACGGCAGCCAGCTTGCCGATTTCCCGGTAGTGCTCGACAAAGACTATTTCCTTGAACTCACGCCCGACGGTGTGGTTGAAATTGACCAAAGCGCAACTATCGAGCATGACGGATACGCTATCTTCTTTGAAGACTTGACAGGCTGGGATTCGTTGAACTTATATGTGTGGGGCGACGGTGTGAACAACCTGTTTGGCGTATGGCCGGGAATGGCTCCGACAGGTGAAGTTACCATCAACGGCGTGAATTATAAGTATTTCGATACCGGCGAAGCTAATGCAGGCGTGTTTGTCAACGTGATAATGAACAACAACAATGACAGCCAGTTTGACCTTGCCGGAATCACGCTCGACCGCGATTATTACTACTCAATCACAGCTGCCGGTGGCGTGGAAATCGAAGATCCGCAATCTTATGCCGGTGGTGGTATAACCGAGCCTGAACCAGAACCGGAGCCGGGTGACACATATACCATTTATGTGGAAGACCTTACAGGCTGGAGTGCCATAAACATGTACTCTTGGGGCGAAGTTGACGATATATTCGGCTCATGGCCGGGCATGGCTCCGACAGGTACGACAGAGATTGACGGTACTACTTACACATATTGGGAAATAACCGGCAACGGTGAAGCGCAAAATCTGATATTCAACAATGGTACAGACCAAGCACCCGATTTTGCCGCGACACTCGACAGGGACTATTATTTGACTGTTACTGCTATGAGCGTGACTGAAAAGGAATAATGTAGATGTGCATCCGGCCTTTGTTGCAGCGATGCCTGTAATTGAGCAACATCAGTGCAACAAAGGCCTTTTATAATACAATCACAATGAAGACGACAAAGTTGTTTATCGCATCAATAATGCTTGCAAACTCGTTGTTTGCAATGGCAAGTTGTTCATCAAGCGACGAGCCTGTTCCGGACAATCCAGAAACGCCCGTTGTTGGAGAGGTCGCCGGCACGATGGTCATATATGAAGCCAATCCGCGCTTTTTTGCCAACGATAATTGCCTTAATGCCATCAACGACCGTCTCGACGAAATAAAGGAGATGGGTACGACGGTGTTGTGGATAATGCCTGTGTGCGAGCCTGGAGAATTGAAGTCGGTGGGGTCGCCGTATTGCATAAAAGACTATAAGGCGGTCAATCAACGTTATGGCACGGTGTCTGACTTGAAATCGCTTGTGGATAATGCACATTCCAAAGGAATGGACGTAATACTCGATTGGGTGGCCAACCATACGTCATGGGACAACAAGTGGATTACCGAGCATCCCGATTGGTATACGCAAGATGCCCAAGGCAACATAATTTCGCCCGAAGGACAAAACTGGACAGATGTTGCTGACCTGAATTTTGATAATGCCGAGATGCGTGCTGCAATGATCGATGCAATGAAATATTGGGTTACAGAAACAGGAATAGATGGTTTTCGCTGCGACTATACCGACGGCGTGCCACATGACTTCTGGGCCGAAGCCATCAAGCAATTGCGTGCCGTCGACGGTGATTTGTTCATGCTGTCGGAGTCGGAAGGAGCCGATTACATCGCCGATGGATTTGACATGTATTATGATTGGTCGTATGCCACATTGGTGAAGAATTTGTTCAACGGAGGGAATGTCGACAAGTTCTTTGAGGATGCCAATGAATTGTTGGCATCGGTTGATGACGCTTCGCAGGTTATGCGCTATGTGTACAATCATGATGTGGCAATGTCCAACACTCTTGTGTCGCTTTATGGCAGTGCCGACGCGCTGCCGGCGGCATACGCGTTGACGACGTTGCTCAATGGTACTCCATTGATTTACTCTTCAATGGAAACTGAGTTACCAAGCAACAGCACTCTTTCGTTTTTCAACTATAATCCGCTCATGTGGAACAGCGAAAAGGCCGACGTGTATGCCACAATCAACCAAATATACACTGCCACTGCCGACGTCAGGGGAGGAGAGTTGAACACATATATCACAGGCGATGTAGTGACATTTGCCCGTGTCAATGGTTCACATGCGATGCTTGTCATGGTGAACCCGACCGGCGATACGGCTTCGGTGAAAGTCCCTATTGCGTATTCGGGTACTACGATGCGCAACATGCTTACTTCGGCCGACGAAGAATTGCCGGTGGCAATCGAACTCGGCGGTTATGAATATGCCATTTATTATAAATAACGACATTACATGATATCTATGAAACATTTGCTTTGCAGTATATTTTCGGCCTCTATGGCCATATTGCCACTGTGCGCTTTTTCGGCCAACACGGTTAATTCCCCCGATGGAAGGTTGCAGCTTTCGGTAGATGTCAACGCCAATGGCCAGCCGTGTTATGAATTGACGATGGGTGGAAATGCCGTGATAAAAAACAGTTTGCTTGGCCTGTCTGGACATGAAGCCGACTTCACAACAGGTTTTTCGGTGGATAATGTAACAACATCTTCGCACGACAGTACTTGGGAACCTGTTTGGGGAGAATATGCCACAGTGCGCGACCATTACAACGAACTTGCCGTGACTTTCGTGCAAAAACGTGAAAAAGGGTTGACCATGACAGTGCGTTTCCGTCTGTTTGACGACGGGCTTGGATTCCGCTATGAATTGCCCGAGCAAGAGCCTGTCAACTATTTGACGTTGACCGATGAGGCTACTGAGTTCAATCTCGCTGCCGATAACACATTGTATTGCATGCCGGGAGACTATGATACCGATGAATACTTATATGCGACATCATCGTTGTCGAAGGTAGCCGACGCGTTGGCCGGCTATCGTGGCCGCCATAGCGAGAGCCAGGCCATCAATGCGCTCACGGTGCAAACACCATTGATGATGAAAAGCCCGGATGGCGGCATGTATATCAACATACATGAAGCAGCCCTTGTAGACTATGCTGCCATGTCGCTCGACGTGGACACGGCAAGTTATGGCCTGTCGGCACATCTTACGCCCGACAAGAATGGCATTGCGGCATACTTGCAATTGCCGTTCAATACGCCGTGGCGCACTGTTATCGTTGCTGACAATGCTTGCGACATACTTGCATCACAACTTATCTACAATCTTAATGAACCGTGTAAAATAGAGGACACTTCATGGATTAAGCCGCAGAAATTTGTCGGCGTGTGGTGGGAAATGTTTATCGGTAAGCAGCGTACATGGGCTTACAGCGACTATTACAAGGCAAAGCCCGGCGTAACCGATTATGCGACGCTTACTCCTAACGGTCGTCATGCCGCCAATACCGATAATGTGAAACGCTACATTGATTTCGCTGCCGAGAATGGTATCGACGGCGTTTTAGTGGAAGGATGGAACGAAGGTTGGGAGGATTGGGCAAGCTATCGCAAAAACCGCCAATTCCTTTTTGATAAGCCATATCCCGATTTTGATGTCGATGAGTTGCAAAAATATGCCGCCGAGCGTGGCGTGAAGATTATCATGCACCATGAAACAGGCGCCAATGCTGCCGATTATGAACGTCAGCTTGACCGAGCTTTCCAATACATGGTCGACCATGGCTACAATTCGGTGAAGACGGGATATGTAGGAGCCATAATCCCTCGCAGCGAGCATCACTCGTCACAGTGGATGGTTAATCATTATCTGTATGTGGCCAAGCGTGCTGCCGATTTCCAAATCATGGTGGATAGCCATGAGGCTGTAAGGCCTACAGGGTTGTGCCGAACTTATCCCAACTGGGTGGCGCAAGAATCGGCTCGCGGAGGGGAATTTGAATCGATGGGAGGAAATCCGCCGGAGCACACGACGATATTGCCGTTTACTCGGTTGAAAGGTGGCCCGATGGATTACACTCCGGGACTGTTTGAAACTCGTTTAAGCTATTACAACGAGGGCAAGACAGGTCAGGCGCAGACCACGCTTGCTCGTCAGCTTGCATTGTATCTCACGATGCCAAGCCCGTTGCAAATGGCTTGCGACTTGCCGGAGAATTACCGACGCTTTGCCGACGCATTCCAGTTTATCAAGGATGTGCCTGTTGACTGGAGCGACAGCCGTTATCTTGAGGCCGAGCCTGGCGATTACATCACTGTGGCTCGTCGCGATAAGCACTCTGACGACTGGTATGTGGGTGGAGTGACCGACGAGAATGCGCGTACGGCCGAGATAGATTTCAGTTTCTTGCCCGAGGGCGTGGATTATGAAGCCACAATATATGCCGACGGCAAAGATGCCCATTACAAGGACAATCCGCAGTCGTATAGCATTACTACAAAGAAGAAAATCAATTGCAAGACGCGCCTAAAGCAATACATTGCTCCGGGTGGCGGTTTCGCCATGCGTCTTGTACCTAAGAAATGACATAGTGATCATAGGTAAATATAAAAACATTTGGGTCTGAAACAAACCTTAATCTTATTACATGGATAAACAGGTATTGCAGGGCTGACGAGGTAACTCGCCAGCCCTGTTTTTTTGTAATATGGGGCATTTTGCATCTACGGGTTTAACTATAGATGAAAATTAGCTTTCTTTTTCTTTCACTGCGTGCGACTTTGCCTATCTCTGGATAAGATAGGATGCGGTTCGGCATGACAATTTCAAACAAGTTTTATTGCCCTGCGCTCGACTTTCGCTATCTTTGTAACAATCCAAACATTTATACCATAACTTAACCTTTCATTTCATCTGATGAATAATTCATTTTTAAGTCCGTTGATGACGGCAAAGTCAATTTTTTATGCGATGGCAGCAGGAGTCATGATGGCGAGTTGTACTCCTGTCGAGAATGAGACGCAACCTTTGAGTAATCCCATTTTGCCCGGTTATTTCGCCGATCCTTCGGTAGTGCAGCTAAACGGGACATATTATTTGTATGCCACGGCCGACCCGTGGGGCACTGATTTCTTGTCGTGTTGGACGTCGGATGACTTCCATAACTGGGAATGGCATAAGTTGAATTGGCCCACCAAAGAGGCTTGTACATCACCGCTTTCTAATGAAAACATGGTATGGGCTCCGTCGGTCGTGGAGCGGGGTGGCATGTATTACATGTATGTGTCTGTCGGATCTGAGGTATGGTGCGGAAAGGCTTCTTCACCTCTTGGACCCTGGGAAAACGCTCTTGGTGACAAACCATTGATCCCTGCTGATACTACAATGTATTATCATGCGATAGATGCAGAGGCTTTCATCGACGATGACGGGAAGGCATATTTGTATTGGGGTTCGGGATGGAACTGGACTAACGGACACTGTTTTGTGGCTGAATTGAACGATGACATGTGTTCGTTCAAAGGTGAGCCGAAAGATGTAACACCGACCCATTATTTTGAAGGCCCGTTCATGATAAAACGAAACGGTAATTATTTCCTTACTTATAGCGAGGGGAAAACGATAGATACCACTTATGAAGTGCGATATGCCGTAGGTGATAATCCTTTCGGCCCGTTTGACGAAGCCGGGAACAGTCCGATATTAAATACGCATGACGATCTTAAGGTGTATGGTCCGGGACACCACACTGTGGTTACATGCGAAGGTAAGGATTATATCCTTTACCACAAGCATCGTTTGCCTTATGTGGAAGGAACTACCTACAGACAGACGTGCATTGCTCCGCTTGAATTTACAAGCGATACTATTACGACTATAAAGCCGCTCGACAGCGCATTGTTCCCGCTTGCCGACCGCCTTGCGGCATCATGGGTCGAGCCGGCTTCAGTTGAGACAACAGGCAGCGAAGGTGCCGACTTTGTTGAGCAATGTGCATTTGACAAGTCAAATTTAACTCGTTGGCAAGCTGCCGAAGGCGACAGCGTGCCGGTGCTGACTGCCAAGTTTGACGGAAAGCCGATGATTGATACAGTGAGAATATTGCCCGAGTATCCATGGAAGCAATATTATTTCAAGGTAGAGACATCGCAAGACAATGGTTCGACATGGTCGATGGTTGCTGATTACACTCAAAGTGGCGCAACAGGGTCGCCTATACTTGTGGCCGTAGGTAAAGAATGCGATGCTGTCAAGGTGGAATTTGCCGTGGCCGATAGCGTGGCTGCAGTTCCGTCTTTATGGGAAATAAAATTCCAAGGCAAGAATAAACAATAAGTTTTGCATCATAGTCGTACCGGCGATTTTGCAACAGGATGGTCAATCATCATGTGCAAGGTCGCCGGTTTTGTCATTGTGGCGTGCCGCTTAAATCGAACAAGTGTAGGCGGTGATATGCACTGAGCAGGACTCTTGATTTTATTTAGGCAAATTTGGATGCTATTCCAACGATTTTTTCTAATTTTGCGCTGATAAAGATTGACTTGCCGTTTATGCGCAGGCAATTTTTTGGATTGCTATTAAATTTAAAATTAGGAGGAAACAATTATGAGCTTGTTTGACACTATAAGCAATGATATCAAGAAAGCCATGCTGGCACGCGACCATGCACGCTTGGAGGCTTTGCGCGGCATAAAGAAAGAATTTCTTGAAGCTAAGACAGCTAAGGGGGCCGATGGAGAATTGACCGACGATGCTGCTACGAAAATTCTTGCAAAGATGGTAAAGCAACGCAAGGAAAGCGCAGAGATATATCAGGGCCAGAATCGTGAAGACCTCGCTCAATCGGAATTGGCCGAAGCCAAAGTGATAGAAGAATATTTGCCAAAACAATTGACTGATGAAGAACTTACTGCCGCTTTGAAGGAAATCATAGCGCGTGTGGGTGCTACTTCGGCCAAGGAGATGGGCAAAGTGATGGGAGTGGCTTCAAAAGAACTCGCAGGCCGCGCCGAGGGGCGTGCAATTTCGGCTCGCGTCAAGGAATTGCTTGCTTGATGTCAATATTCATACAGGAAATAAACAGATAAGATAAATGTTAACATTAGCATTAATTAAAGAAAATCCCGAAGATGTGATTGCTCGTCTTGCCGTAAAGCAATTTGACGGACGAGCAGCCATCGAAAGGGTGGTGGAGCTTGACAAGGAACGTCGTGCCGCACAGACGTTGCGCGACAATCAAGCTGCCGAGCTAAACAAGCTTGCTGCCCGCATCGGTGCTTTGATGAAGGAAGGGAAGAAGGACGAAGCCGAGGCTGTAAAAGCCGAAGTGGCAACGTTGAAAGAGAACAACAAGGCTATTGATGAGAAATTGAAACGCGCCGAGGACGAAATTAACGAGATATTGCTGTCGGTGCCTAATGTCCCTTGTGCAATGGTCCCCGAGGGAAAGACTGCTGCCGACAACGTGGTGGAAAAGACTGGTGGCATAATGCCAGATCTCCCCGAAGACGCGCTGCCTCATTGGGATCTTGCAAAAAAATACAATATCATCGACTTTGACCTCGGTGTCAAGATAACCGGCGCAGGTTTCCCGGTGTACCGCGGTAAAGGAGCAAGGCTGCAACGTGCGTTGATTCAATTCTTCCTCGACGAAGCCGGCAAGGCCGGTTATGAGGAAATCGAGCCTCCTTATGTAGTCAATGAAGCTTCGGGTTACGGCACAGGCCAATTGCCCGACAAGGAAGGACAGATGTATCATTGCAATCTTGATAATTTGTATCTTATTCCTACTGCCGAAGTTCCTGTGACAAATATTTACAGGGACGTGATTCTCGACCAAAAGGAATTGCCGAAGAAAAATTGCGCGTATTCGGCATGTTTCCGCCGCGAGGCCGGTTCTTATGGAAAAGATGTGAGAGGATTGAACCGTCTGCACCAATTTGACAAGGTTGAAATCGTGCGCATAGAGAAGCCTGAAGATTCTTATGCCGCTCTTGAGGAAATGAAAGCGCATGTTCAAAGCTTGCTTGAAAAACTTGAGTTGCCATGGCACATTTTGCGCTTGTGTGGAGGCGACATGAGTTTCACATCGGCCATAACATTCGACTTCGAAGTATTCTCGGCCGCACAGAAGAGATGGCTTGAGGTAAGTTCGGTATCCAACTTTGAAAGCTACCAAGCCAACAGACTGAAGTGCCGCTATCGCGGAGATGACAAGAAGACTCATCTGTGTCACACATTGAACGGTTCGGCATTGGCTTTGCCTCGCATTATGGCAGCATTGCTCGAAAATAACCAGACCCCGGAGGGTATCAAGATACCGAAAGTGTTGCATAAATACACAGGGTTTGAGATAATAGACTGATTTTGAGGAGACCTTAAAGGTTCAAGAATAATAAAAGCCACATTCGCTCCAGATGCTGATGTGGCTTTATTTTGTCTCACACCATTGGACGGCGAGGATGAGTTATCATAGTGGTGACGTCGTTTTATCGTGGTCGGGTAATATGTGTTTGACATCTCCTATTCTTATAAAATGGCAATAATTTAATAGACATTAGCAATGTCGGGCTATTTTGTTGCACATATGGAGTGCTATATTTGCAATGTAAACGAAGAGAGGGTTTGTCATTGCGCCCGACTTTTTATCTCTTTTGATAAGATAGGATTCGGTTCAGCATAGCCATACATAAAAACGTTGTTTTTTTGCTTGTCTCTGCATTCACCTTTCGCTATCTTTGGATAAGATAGGATGCGTCTCGGCAATATTGAAAAATAAGCAAGCTGATTTTTCCCATATTGCGCTCAACTTTCACTATCTTTGAAAATAAATACATTGAATGATGGAAATAGGAGACAAGATACCGGAAATACTCGGCAAGGATGCCGACGGTAATATAATCAAGGCGATAGATTTTGCCGGAAAGAAATTGATATTGTATTTCTATCCGAAAGATAATACTCCCGGCTGTACGGCCGAGGCATGTAGCTTAAGTGAAGGATATGATGCTTTGACAAAGGCAGGATATGCGGTTGTCGGGGTAAGCAAGGATTCGGCTGCCTCACATAAAAAATTTGCCGAGAAGTATTCATTGCCATTCACACTTATTGCTGACACGGACATGGAGCTGAACAAGGCATTTGGAGTGTGGCAACTGAAGAAAATGGCCGGGCGCGAATATATGGGCACAGTGCGCACGACGTTTATCATAGATGAGCAAGGGCGCGTGTCGGACATTATTAAGAAAGTTAACACCAAGGACAGTGCTAACCAGATACTTGAATTGAACAAATAAAAAACTTAATTATATATGGCTGAGAAAAAGAACACACCGGCTGCTACGGCAGGAGAGCAATCCGAAAGCCAACAAGGGCAACAAGAAACGTTAAAATTTGGCCGAATTCCTGTGCCCGATGAGAAGTTGAAGGCTTTGCAGGTTGCCATGGACAAAATCGATAAGACTTTTGGCCGTGGTGCCATAATGAAGATGGGCGACGAGAACATAGAGGACATCGATGTCATTCCTACAGGTTCTATAGGCCTTGATTATGCTCTTGGCGTGGGTGGTTATCCGCGCGGACGAATCATTGAGATATATGGCCCGGAATCGTCGGGTAAGACAACACTTGCCATACATGCTATAGCCGAAGCTCAGAAATTGGGGGGCATTGCTGCAATCATCGATGCCGAACATGCGTTTGACAGATTCTATGCTGAAAAACTCGGTGTAGATGTCAATAATCTGTGGATTTCACAGCCCGACAATGGCGAGCAGGCTCTTGAAATTGCCGACCAGCTGATAAGGTCGTCGGCAATAGACATAATCGTGATAGATTCGGTTGCCGCTCTTACTCCAAAGGCTGAAATAGAGGGTGATATGGGCGACAGTAAAATGGGATTGCAGGCCAGACTCATGTCGCAGGCATTGAGAAAGTTGACAGCAACAATTTCTAAAACAAACACGACTTGCATCTTCATCAACCAGTTGCGCGACAAGATAGGCGTGGTGTTTGGCGCCCCCGAAACCACCACCGGTGGCAATGCCTTGAAATTTTATGCGTCGGTACGTCTTGACATACGACGTGTGGGGCAAATAAAGGATGGAGAGGAGGTTCTTGGAAACATGACTCGTGTAAAGGTTGTGAAGAACAAGGTGGCACCTCCGTTCCGCAAGGCCGAGTTTGAGATCCTTTTCGGAGAAGGAATTTCAAAAGTTGGCGAAATCGTTGACTTGGGTGTCCAATACGGAATTGTCAAGAAAAGCGGAGCATGGTTTTCATATGGAGATACTAAGTTGGGACAAGGTCGTGATGCGGCAAAGCGCACTATAACCGACAATCCGGAACTTGAAGAGGAACTTGAAGAGAAGATAATGGCTGCAATGAAGACAAAGCAGGCGTAAATCTCTGTTAAAGTCAGTAAATAAAATATCGGACTGTTTCGTAAAATACGGAATAGTCCGATATTTTGTAAATATTATTGACGTTTTAGGTTAAAAAATGGAATTTATTTTGTTTGGTTGGAGTGAATTGTTTATTTTTGTCACCAGTATGAATAATGAAAACATATTCCATGATAAAATACATGAAATTTGAGTAAAAAACATTAGACTTCGCGTGTGTCAAGGAAAGTCATGCTCGAATGGTCTGCCATCACAATTTGTGAAAAGAAACATGTATAGTGGGAAATGCTTTTTTATTCATTCTAATAACTGTCATTTGTGGACGTGTATATATAAATAACTTAACAATAAGAGGGCTATGGATAACTTTATTTTGATTGTTTGTGCTTATTTGGTCATTGCTGCCGCATTGTGGGCATTGGTAATCGTGGGATTTTTCAAGTCGGTGAATTCGGAGGTTAAGGAGGAACTGCGTCTGGATGGCGTAACCGACGACAAAGGACTTTCGGAGAGCGAAGGCACTATGAAGCCGGTCAAATCGAATGCGCCGGGGTCGGCATTCGTGTATGTAATGTTTGCAACAATATTTGTTGCTATAACATGTGCCATGATATTGTAAAACATAAGGAGTGGAAACGAAAAATTTCCTATTCAGATATTTTAAGGTAAAAATGTGGATAATGGAGGCATGTCTTTATGGCATGCCTTTTTAGTCTGTCCGTTTCAAGAAAATAAAAAAACGGATGAGTCATATAACTTCATCCGCCATAGGTTTAAGATGTTTAATGGTATTTGCACTGGTAAAGCGATCGGTCAATTCTTGAGTCTTATAAGGCTCGAGCTTGAATCATGTTCCTTTATAAGGCCCATGTGATAGGCTTGCAGCAGATTCTTGAGGTCGGCAATCTGCATTAGCAGGTCTTTGCCCATGTCGGTGTCCCTTACAAGCATCCGCTTGCTGCTCATTTCGACTATCTGGGTTGTCGATTTGATATCTTTTCCTTCTTCCACGGCTTTTTCGATAGAAGTGAAAGGTTCGTGTTGGACGAGCTGGAATCCGCGTGAATGGAATACGAGAGTGTATCCGGCAATTCCTGTCTCTGGTTGGTATGCCTTTGAAAATCCGCCGTCGATGACCATCAATTTGCCATTGGCCTTTATGGGCTGTTCTCCTATTGTGGTGCGAACAGGCACATGCCCGTTGATGATGTGCCTGTGGATCCCTTCTACGCCAAATTCGTCAAGAATCATGTCGCACACGGCTTCGTTGTCGCGCAGCTGGTAATACCATCCTTTGGTTTCCTTATGTGCTTCCTTGTCTTTTATGAAGTAGCGTTCGAATGTGGCCATGCGGTCTTTGTCGAATGCCGGTGAATTTTTCCCACACCATAAGTACCACACATAGTCGAGGGCAAAGAGATACTCGTCGGCATCGCCGGTCTTGAAATAGGCCTCGCGTATTAGGCTTCCCACTTTTTTCAACAATTCTTCACCATGATACTTGCAGCCTCTTATTTCAATGTCTTTCAATGTGCCGTTTTCATTGAGAGGAACCGAAGCATGGAAAAGGAGGTTGGAGTTGGTCACGGTGTATATGCAGCCGTTGCGGAAGAGCCATCCCATGTGCTTTTGTAATTTTTCGCTATGGGTGAATGAGTTGTGCAGCTTGTTCACGGTGTCGAGTTCCTCCTCGGTTAGCTTGTATGGGTCTTTTGGATCGACTGTCGGGAAATTGGTGTCGGTCAGTTCATATTCCTTACCGTTTATCTCAATCACATTGCGGTCAAAGTCGATGCGATGCAGCAGCATCCTGTCTTCCATCTCAAAGTCGGGGCGTCGTTTTATTGCAGCCGCTTCGAGCTTGAATTGGATTATTGTTATGGCTTTGTGCATCTGGGCCGTGAGCTTGATTGATTTCTCGGAGTACCTTTTGTCATCTTTCCCGACTTTAGGCATGAACATGGCGCACTCGTCGTCGCCATATGTTTCCATTGCCAACGTGGCAAGTGGCAGCAGGTTTATTCCGTATCCGTCTTCTACCACGGCTTGGTTGCCGTAGCGCAAAGTGAGCCTTAGCACGTTTGCAATGCAGCAGTCGTTGCCGGCGGCTGCTCCCATCCACAATATATCATGGTTGCCCCACTGGATGTCGCAATTGTGATAATTGCATAGCAGGTCCATGATTTTATCGGGACTTGGGCCACGGTCAAACACATCGCCAAGTATGTGCAGCGAGTCGATGGTCAGCCGCTGGATGAGATTGCATATTGCGATGATGAAATTGTCGGCCATGCGAGTCGATATGATAGTCCTGACTATCACGTCCACATAAGCCTGTTTGTTTGGATCGACGCTGCTTTCATGCAGCAATTCTTGGATGATGTAGGCAAAGTCGTTGGGCAGGGCTTTTCGCACTTTGGAGCGCGTGTACTTGGACGATACGTTCCGGCACACCATGACAAGGCGGTTGAGGGTTATGAAATACCAGTCGTCGATGTCGTCGATTTCTTTTTTTACAAGGTCGAGTTTTTGCTCGGGGTAATAAATGAGCGTGCACAATTCTTGCTGTTCGCGTTGCCCCAGCGTTTCGCTGAATATCTCACGCACCTTCCTCTTGATGGCACCCGATGCGTTGCGCAACACATGTTGTACGGCTTCATATTCGCCGTGCAGGTCGGCAAGGAAGTGCTCGGTGCCTTTGGGAAGATTCAGTATGGCTTCGAGATTGATTATTTCGGTACTTGCCACTGCCGTGTTCGGGAAATTGCGCGCAAGTAGTTGCAAGTATCTTAAGTCTTTGGTAATAGCTTCGTTAGCGTCGCTGTAGTCGTCCATTGTGCAAAATTGGTTAAGAGCAAAACTGTGAAAGCCTGCCGATAGGAACCGTCGCAGTGTCTCCGTTTTGCGGATGACATGTGTGTCGGGGTGATATTCAAACAAATAAACCAAATATTCATAATGTGAGTCAAGCGCAGATTCATTGTTTCATTCATCGATTCAAGCTTTATCACAATATGCAGGATAAAATAGTTATCGGCAGGTTTACCAGTTTTATTCGTTAATTCCTATCCATAAAGGTAGCAACAATTTCAGTAATGGCAAAGGTTTTACAAAAATTTAAGCTGGAGCAGATTGTAGTGAATTATCGCAGCATGGGTACTTTTATCCCTTGTATATTTCGGATGATATTAGGTCTGTTTAGGAAATGTATGGAAATAAGCAAGTTATTTTTTCACTATTTTATTATCTTTGAATAATTCTAATGGAAACAGCCATGTTGCACGATATTGAGAGTTTCAATATGTTGCTTGTGATAATGACTGCCATTGCGGCAGTAGTATTCGTAGCACTTTATTTTGTCAATGCCGGTTACGGAATCATGTATACTCGCCGGTGGGGGCCATCGGTGGGCAACCGGACTGGATGGGTGCTGATGGAGGCTCCCGTGTTCATCGCAATGACGGTGTTGTGGTGGATGTCGGCGAGGCGGTTTGACGTGGTGCCTCTGTTGATATTCTTGTTGTTCCAGTTGCACTATTTCCAACGTTCGTTCGTGTTTCCGTTTTTGATTAAAGGGCATAACAAGATGCCTCTTGCGATTGTGCTGCTTGGAGTAGTGTTCAACGTGTTGAATGCGTTGATGCAAGGAGGATGGATATTTTATGTGTCGCCCGAAGGCATGTATGACTTGGATTGGTTGTTTTCGCCGCAGTTTATTGCCGGAGTGACGATATTTTTCATGGGAATGGCAATCAACTTGAACAGCGACAGCATCATAAGACACCTGCGCAAGCCTGGCGACAACCGGCATTATATTCCTCGGGGAGGAATGTTCAATTACGTCTCGTCGGCCAATTACTTTGGCGAACTTGTCGAGTGGACAGGTTTTGCAGTCTTGTCGTGGTCGTGGGCCGGTTGTGTGTTTGTGTTGTGGACGTTTGCCAATCTTGCTCCTCGTGCTGCAAGGATTCATGGCAGGTATTCCATGGAATTTGGCGAAGAATTTGATAGATTGAAATTACATAGAATAATACCATATATTTATTGAATGCCATGTCGACAGATAAAAACAATGGTAACAGGTCGAAGATATTCACACCTGCACGGATAGGGAATCTGACATTGCGCAACCGCACTATTCGTTCGGCTGCTTTTGAAAATATGTGTCCCGACCATCGTCCGTCCAAGATGCTTGCCGACTATCACTTGTCGGTGGCTCGTGGCGGAATAGGGATGACGACGATTGCATATGCCTCGGTCAATCGCAGCGGTCTGTCGTTTGACAACCAATTATGGATGCGTCCGGCGATTGTCGGAGAGTTGCGCTCGTTGACCGATGCCATACATCGGGAAGGAGCCAAAGTGTCAATACAGCTCGGCCACTGTGGAAACATGTCGCACAGGTCGACCGCAGGACGTATGCCGATTTCGGCTTCAAGCGGTTTCAACATGTATTCGCCGACTTTTGTGCATGGGATGACTGTCGATGAGATACATGATTTGGCCGAAGATTTCGGCACGGCGGTCAAGTTGGCGATAGATGCAGGTTTTGACTGCGTTGAGATTCATGCAGGCCACGGATACTTGATAAGCCAGTTTCTGTCGCCATACACCAACAAGAGGCGTGACAGTTTCGGCGGCTCTCTCGACAACCGAATGAACTTTATGCGGCTATGCATGGACAAGGTGATGAAAAGTGCCGACGGGCAGGTTACAGTGGTCGTAAAAACCAACATGCGCGATGGGTTTGATGGCGGCAACGGACTGGAGGAAGGGGTTGCCATAGCTCGAGAGCTTGAGAGGCTTGGTGCTGAAGCCCTTGTGTTGAGCGGTGGTTTCGTGAGCCGGGCTCCAATGTATGTGATGCGCGGAGAGATGCCCATAAGGACTATGACGCACTACATGAGCAGCATGTGGCTTAAGTATGGTGTGCGCATGTTTGGTAAAATGATGATAAAGGATGAACCTTACAAAGACTTGTATTTCCTTGATGATGCGTTGAAAGTGCGCAAGGCAGTGAAGTTGCCGCTTATATACGTCGGAGGATGCGTTTCGCGTGAAGGGATAGAAAAGGTTCTCGACAGTGGATTTGAATGTGTGCAGATGGCAAGGGCGTTGATAAACGAACCTGATTTTGTGAACCGTATGAAAGCAGGCGAGGAACGTTGCGGATGCTCTCATTCCAATTATTGCATAGCCCGGATGTATTCGCTCGAAATGTGTTGCCACAAGCATCGCGATGACTTGCCGGCATCTATTGTCAAAGAGATAAAAGCGGCTGAGGAGCGAAATGAAAAGTAATCTTACAGGAATGCTTGCGCTTGTCACGGGTGCCTCGTCGGGAATCGGACGTCAGTTTGCCGTTGAACTTGCCCGGATGGGAGCCGATGTGTTGCTTGTGAGCAATCAAGAAAGGGAACTTGCCGAAACGGCATCGATGCTTGCATCAATGTGTGGGGAGGACGAGCGTCAATTCAAGGCGTTGTGCATAGACCTCACTCGCGATGACGCGGCCGGCGAGGTGCTTGGTTTCTGCCAAGAAAACGGCTTGGAAGTGGACATATTGATTAACAATGCCGGCATATTTTCTTTCAGGGAGGTAGTAGATATGTCCCGGGAAAGGATTGGCATGTTCATCGACCTGCATGTCAGGGCTGTAACCAACTTGTGCCGTACATTTGCCATAGACATGAGGGAGCGCGATTGCCACGGATATATTTTGAACATGTCGTCGATGGCGTGTTGGATGCCTATGCCCGGGATAGCCATGTACAGTGCCACGAAGGCCTACATAAGGGTGTTTTCACGCTCGTTGAATGTCGAGCTTGCCGATAGCGGCATAACGGTAATGGCGGCTTGTCCGGGCGGCATTGCCACCGACTTGTTCGGCCTTCCTACCAATCTGCAGCGATTGGGAGTGTCGCTTGGCGTGCTTTGCACTCCCGAGCGTTTTGCCCGCATGGCGTTGAAGCGGCTTTTGAAACGCCGCCGCCAGTATGTCAACGGGCTTGTGAACAGGCTTGCAATAGTTGTCGTTTCTATTTTGCCCGACAAGTTGCGGTTGATTGTAAAACATAAGTTGCTTGATAAGAATGTCAAAAGATGATAAGTGCCATACGGTTGTGACAGGAGCGTCGGGTAGCATAGGACGTGCCATTTGTTCGGCTCTTCTTGCCGAGGGGCGTAATGTGGTTGCCGTGTGCCACAGCGACCGCCGTGCCGAGGAGTTGCGTGCGAGCCTTGCCGGGATGTGCCGTGAGGGACGCATCTTGTCTACCGATGTCGTGGAGCTTGACGACAGTGAGTCAGTAAAGGAATTTGCATCGAGGATGCAAGGATGCCGCATAAGTGTTCTTATCAACAATGCCGGAATAATGAACCGCCATTATGGTGTCAATGGCGACGGCATTGAATCGACAATCGCGGTCAATTATATGGGGACGGTACTGTTAACGAGGTTGTTGTTGCCATCTTTGTCTGCCGAATGTGGGAGCGTGGTGTTTACTACGTCGTTGACACGAAAGTTACATAAATTGCAAGACTTTAATTTCCGTGAAAGTGAAGCAGAGTTCTCGCAGCTTGGCACATACGGACGAAGTAAGCTCGCGTTGACCCACTATGCCATGCACCTTGCCGATGAGATGTATGGGCATGTGAGGGTTAACTGCGCCGATCCGGGCGTGGTTAACAGTAAGATGATAACGATGCACAGGTGGTTTGACCCGATAGCCGACATGCTGTTCCGTCCGTTCATAAGCAGTCCCACGCATGGGGCAGTTCCTGCGTTGAAAGCTGCATCATCGTCGTTGACAGGAATGATATTCACACGCAATAGGTGCCATCCCATTGCCGACGAGCTGGCTTGCGACGAGATTCATGCAAGGCTCATAGACAAGACCGATGAATTGCTTGCCCGTTATTTCGGGAAGTGAGCTGCCATGTTCATGACCGTGGCATTAGCCGGCGGCGCATGACTATCGACGTGGCAAAAGAGGTTATAAGGCCGACGATTGCCACGAGCGCGAATACCACGAGAATGTCGGTTGGCTGGATGCTAACCGGATATTCCTTTATTATAAGCATCTCGGTGGCTCCTTGCAGTTGGATCAATCCGAATGTTTGTTGTAGCCAGCACAGCAGCAAGCCCACGACTATGCCCGTCACGGCACCCGTGAGTGAAATGAGCCAGCCTTCGGTGATAAAAATGCGTGTTATCTGCTTGTCGGTCGCTCCGAGGTTTCGTAGTGTGGCTATGCTTTCATCCTTTTCTATGATGAGCAACGACAGGGTGCTGATGACATTGAACGTGGCTATGATCATGATGAATCCGAGCAGAAGGAATGTCACCCATTTCTCCACATTTACCATGCGGAATGCGTAATCTTGTTGCATGAGCCTGTTTTTCACGGTGTAGCCATTTCCTATCTTCGAGCTTATCTCTTGCATCACTTTGGCCTCGTCGGCATTGTCGGCGAGTGATATTTCTATTCCTGTAGCCTCGTTTTTATAGTTGAACAGGAATCGGGCCGATTCAATAGGGATGAATACCATGTCGCGGTCGTAATCGTTCTGGTCGACTTGATACACTCCGCCGACAAACAGCGAGTCGCTACGGAATGCGCCTGCCGGATTGGCAATGTTGATATTCCCGATTCTTTTGGGTGCGAAAAGGCGCACTTGTCCCACGAATCCCGGACGGGCTTGCAGTTGTATGGCCGACCCGACGCTCAGCACGGCATATTGCGCAATGCCGTCATCGAGGATGAAGCCGCCGTCGATTATCACATCGTCGATATCGGTCACCATGTCGTAATTGTCGGTCACGCCTTTTATTGTGACGGCCATTTGGTTGTCGCCGAATATTGCAAGGCCGTGGTCTTCTATCGTAGGCAAAGCTATTTTCACGCCTTGTACTGTTTCAATCACCCCGACGAGGCTGTCGGCATTTGCAATGGTTTTCCCCTCGGTTGCGTTGACGATTAAAGGAGGGTCGAGCTTGGCGAGCTTGGCACCTATGAGGTCGATGAACCCGTTGAATACCGACAGGATGCAAATGAGCGCGGCTGTCGTGACCATGACCCCACATATCGAGATTATGGAAATTATGTTGACGGCACTATGGGCTTTTTTAGAACGTAAGTACCTGAATGCTATTTTCAGGACGAAATTCATCACTCGGCAGTTTCGTCCTGATGCTCCTCTTTATCGTGTCCCGGATGCAATTTCTTGTCCATGTCAAGCAAGGAGTCGATATGCTCTATGTAGTCGAGCGAGTCGTCGAGGTGGAATGCGAGTTCCGGGGTTTTGCGGAGCTGGAACCTCACCTTTTGCGCCAGTTCATATCTCACCGACTTTGTGTTGTGGTTGATGTTTTCAAGAATTTTGGCGGCTTGTGCCGACGGGAAGATGCTGAGATATGCGTGTGCGATGCTCAAGTCGGGAGAGACTCTCACGGTGCTCACCGAAACCAGTACGTTACCCAATTTCGCGGTTTGGAGCCTGAATATTTCGCTCAATTCTTTTTGTATGAGCCTTGCTATTTTGGATTGTCTTGTGGATTCCATAGAAACAGTCGTTAAAATGTTACACTTATGCAAAGATAGTGAAAGGCGAGTGCAATGAGAAAAATGAGCTTGCTTATTTTTCACACTGCCGAGACACATATTTATCTTATCCAAAGATAGTGAAAGGCAAGAGCAGAACAAAACAAATTCACTCGTGTCTTATATGTTTCCAATCATGTAGTAGCCTGCGTCGCTTTTATATCAACGGAAAGAGCATAATTTGCGGCTATCGATATTCCATACAAAGGCATGTATTTTAAAAAACGATCCCAAGGTAGAACTTCTCTACCTCAAAGCGTCGTAGATACAGAAACCTTGGTGCCAAATAATTAAGCGTAAACCAAGCCTTTAACTAAATGTCCATAAATCCGGCAAATTGTAGTGTTAAAATTTTAATTTATTGCCCAATTATGCATATATTTGTAATACATATCGTTCGCAGAAGCCCGATATGGGTCAAGTGGGCGGTGCAGACATAATTGAAAAAGCGTTTATTTGTCGCTTTTATTCTTGGCTATTCTGAAATGTGGCAGTTTCTAAATCAAGGTCAGGAGTGAAGCAACGATAGATGCCTTTAGTGGTATGACATACATTTGTTATTTTATTTTGCCGGACTGTGACAGAACTGGTAAAATGCGATGTTATTCATACAGCGTGAGGCTTCTGCGTTGCTCATTCTACCTTGATGGGCAGCCACA
Organism: uncultured Prevotellaceae bacterium; assembly: GCA_905207705.1. Taxonomy (GTDB): domain Bacteria; phylum Bacteroidota; class Bacteroidia; order Bacteroidales; family Muribaculaceae; genus Avimuribaculum. The sequence goes on along the minus strand of CAJLMA010000006.1, from coordinate 101,426 downwards.
GCCTCGGAATAGCGGGATGAGCAACTAATACAGGCTCTCACGCTTTTTTTGTTTTACCATGTAAAGGCCAAAGAGGAGAGTCCCGAGGTAACATTATACTTCAATGAAAAAGAAATTAAGTTTATTTGTTGATGCTAACAAAATCAAGAATCCTAATGTTATTAGAGTGTTGATGGCATTGGAAGAAAAAGGATGGCTCAAGAATGGAGAAATTGTGTATAACGAGGAGGAAGAAAGTGAGGTGTTTGACCTTATCAACCAATTAGGACTCCAAACAGGAGAGAAAGATTCTCGCGAATTGTAAATCCATTTTTTAACGATGTTAATTGATTAAACGGCTGATAGATATTGCTGTACCTGTCAATTGAAGTGATTAATTGGAGGTGTCGAGTTGTTAATTTTTTTCAATGATTTTTATGATAAAAAAATAGAAAATCTTTGAAATAGCTATAGGATTTATCATCAGTTACTTATGCAGCATTTGTTTACCTCCTTTTCTCGGGGCTGTTGTTGGTGTATGTTTAGCACAATTGGTGATATGGGCTTTTGCTTGCTATTTCAAATAATTAATTTCGGAATGGCTGAGTCTCAAAACAACAGTTCTTGTAATAGATAGGTGCTTGAAACTCAGCCATCTTGTTTTTTAAAAAGTTATATCAACTGTCGCACTAAATAATTTGACAATATGAAACGAAACGTTTTAAAAATAATTATGGCTATGGTCATGTTATCTGTGCCAATGATGGCTGTAGCGTATGATTTCTCCTGCGATGGAATTTATTACGATATTATTTCAGAAGACGATGGAACCGTTAGAGTAACTTCGGGCGGTTCGTATTCTAGGAATATCGTTATTCCCTCTGAAGTTGTTTACAACAATAAGACTTATACCGTAATTGCTATTGGAGCGGGTGCTTTTGAGTACACCAAAGTGACAGCTGTAACAATCCCCAACTCCGTGACTACCATCGAGAGCGATGCTTTTAGTGGGTGCACCAGCTTGACTTCGGTAACAATCCCCAACTCTGTTACCACTATCGAGAGCAAGGCTTTCAATGGATGCACCAGCTTGACTTCGGTAACAATCCCCAACTCCGTTACCACTATCGAGAGCGAGACTTTCAGTAAATGCACCAGCTTGACTTCGGTAACAATCCCCAACTCTGTTACCATCATCGGGAGCAAGGCTTTCAATGGATGCACCAGCTTGACTTCAGTAACAATCCCCAACTCCGTGACTACCATCGAGGACTATGCTTTTAGTGGATGCAGAGACCTAAGCAGCTTGACAATAGGAACAGGTGTTATACTCATAGAAAATGGAGCTTTCGAAATGGAATACAGCTACGGATATATAGAAAAGGTAATATGGCTATCTAATACGCCACCCGAAGGTTACACTGAAATAAATGGAATGAGGAACTATGTGGCTAATGATTCTTATAGCAACTTAGAAAATGTTACGGTTTATCCGTTTCTAAGTTCCATATTTGAAGAAGACGGAATAAAGTATGTTCCGGTAAGTCCATCCGACCGCACTTGCGATGCCATCGATTGTGTATATGACAATTCTGCGGCAGATATCGTGATAACCAAGACTGTGAATCATCAAGGCGTAAATATGTCATTACTAAATGTGAATGACTACTTATGTTATAAAAATGATTCTATCAAAACAGTATCCATAAAGGATTTTGATGCCAACATTGGTGATTGCGCTTTCTATGATTGTGACGGCATTGAAACTGTTGACATAGAGAACCTTACAGGTAATATTGGTGACGATGCTTTCAATGGTTGCAGTAATCTTAAAGGAATCGACATCCCCAATACAGTAACAAGCATTGGTAGTAATTGTTTTAGTCATTGTTCTTTAGCATACGCAAATATAGGGTCTGGTATTAATTCTCTGCCTGACGATTGTTTTAGTTACACTGCCTTGACAGAAATTAGGATACCTCAAACAGTGAATAATATTGGTGATGATGTGTTCTATGGTTGCTCGTCATTGGCAAATGTTTATATCGAGGACAGGCAGACTGAGCTTGTGCTTGGCAGCAATCCCAGCGAACCGATATTTTCTGATTGTCCGCTCGATTCGGTTTATATAGGTGGTAATATTTCGTATGATACAAGTAGCAGCGCGGGTTATTCACCATTTTACCGCAATACAAGTTTGCGGGCAGTAAAAATTACCGATAAGGAAACCGAAATATCAGCAAATGAGTTCTATGGTTGTACAAATTTGCAGCGCGTGGAACTTGGCGACGGCATCGAGAACATCGGGGATTATGCATTCTCGGGCTGCTCGGCGATTGAAAGCTTCACTTTCGGCAACAGCTTGCTGACCATTGGGGAAGAGGCGTTTTCCGACTGCACGGCCATGACACAGCTTATAAGCCGCACCGAAGTTCCGCCCGTCTGCGGCACACAGGCATTGGACGACATCAACAAGTGGAACTGTACACTATTGGTACCTGATAAATCGATTAATGCCTATAAAGCTGCCGACCAATGGAAAGAGTTCTTCTTTATAGAAAGTGGAATTAGCGATATTGATGCCGATGATTGCTCGGTGTGGGTCGAAGGAGGGAAACTTATGTTTAGCGGATTCAATGATGGATCCTTGGTAGACGTTTACACTGTATCCGGGCAACACATATATAACGGTGAAATGGAATCATGCCCCGATATGTCAACAGGGATATACATTATTGCAATCAATGGTTCAACCTACAAAATCCTTGTAAAATGAAAATAGAAGAATTTGTAGCAACATTTGAGTTTGCGTTTAACGGAATTACCACTAAGAAAGATTCATATAATTCATTGGTAACATTCCTCATGAGAAATGGGTGGATTGATGAAAATAGGTGTAAATCGCCCAAACTCCATTCAATTATATGATAACGCAACCGAAAAACTTGTGTATAACCATGCATACAAATATGCAGAAAACGAATTTTTACTGCAAAATGCCGAAAAAGGCAAAATTAAGTTGTATGTCATTTGCAGATAACATTTTTCGGGTTTACTGCTGACAAAAGCAGCTATGCCACACACCGGGCATGGCTGCTTTTATTTTACAATGTGACAAAGCTGTGTGGCAAGAAGTTGCCTTTTTGCACTCGGGTTGGTGGCACGGCAACCTTTGATTCAGGTTATGCCATTATGTTCTTGTTGCAAGACCGTGCTACAAGAATTGATTGATAACAAGTTTAAATTCAAAAATAGTGGCGGGGGAGCTTGTAGATTATTGTGAGGCCGTCACGCAGGGGGAGGATGACTTTCTCAACACGGTCGTCGGTTGCAATTTTGTCGTTGAAGCGCAAGATGCCTTCGGTCTGCGCGTCGAGTTTCTTGCCCCAGTCTACCACTTTCCCGTCCCACAGGGTGTTGTCGGCAATGATGAATCCGCCGTCGGCCACATGGTCGAACACGAGGTCGTAGTATGCGCTGTATTCGCGCTTGTTGGCATCGATGAACACGAGGTCGAATGTCGTATCAAGTTTTGGCAAGATGTCACATGCATCGCCTATGTGCAGCGTTATTTTGCTGCCTTGCGGCGAAGCGGCGAAGTGGCTGCGGATGAAGTCTTCAAGCTCGTCGTCTATTTCGATGGTATGCAGTTCCCCACCATCGGGCAGCCCCTCTGCAAGGCAGAGGGCTGAATATCCGGTGAAAGTGCCGAGTTCGAGTATGCGGTGTGGTGCTATCATGCGGACAAACATCTTCAGCAGCCGGCCTTGCAGATGACCCGAGCACATGCGCGGACGCAGATGAAACAAGTGGGTTTCCCTGTCAAGTCGTGCCAGCTCGGCAGGCTCGGGGTCGATGTGTGCCAGTATGTAGTCGTCCAGTTCTTCTATTTGCATTTGTCGCTTGATTCAAGATTGGGCAGGAGATAAGTGTCGAAATTGTCCAATATGTCTCTCACCTTGTTGATTTCGAGGAAAGAAGTGCCTTTGCCTTCACCGTATGCACCGCCAAGGTATGCAATGAGAGAGTCTTTGTCGAGCAAGCCGAGGCAGATGAGCTGTTTCAGCCCGTGATACAAGTATTCGCGAGAGGTGGCCGAGCGTTTCTGGTAGACAGGGAACACGCCATAGCTCAAAGCCAGCAGCCTGATGACATGCTGGTAATAGCAAAGAGCAAGGGTGGGATTGTTTCCACGGAATGATGCGATGTATCGAGCCGTGCGGCCTGTGTAGCTGTCGGTGATTATCGCCTTGGTGCCTACTTCTTCGGCCGAGTCTACGGCTTGGTGCGCGAGGAATGATGTGATGTCGTTTTCCATCTTAGGAAGAGTGTGGACATCATGTGCGAGCTTCTGCATACTCTTTTCGGCTTCGATGGCCACGCGCGACATTGTGGAAATAGCCTCTACGGGATATTTGCCATAAGCCGTTTCGCCACTGAGCATCAGAGCGTCGGCACGCTGGTAAACAGCATTTGCAATGTCCGAAACCTCGGCGCGTGTGGGGCGTGGGTTGGAAATCATCGAGTGCAACATTTGTGTTGCCACGATTACCGGCTTGTGGGCTGCAATACACTTGCGGATGAGCTGGTTCTGTATGCCAGGGATCATCTCGGCCGGTACCTCGATGCCAAGGTCGCCACGGGCAATCATTACGCCGTAGGCAGTGTCGAGTATTTCGTCAAAATTGTTGATACCCTCTTGGTTCTCTATTTTTGCAATAATCTTGATGTGGCTGTTGCGGGCATCAAGTATCTTTTGAATGTCGAGGACGTCTTGCTTGGAACGGACAAACGAATGCGCGATGAAGTCGATGTCCATGTCAATGGCATAGTTTATATTGGTGATGTCGCGCTGCGACAGTGACGGCAGATTGATGCTGACACCCGGAATGTTGACACTCTTGCGCGAACCGAGTGTCCCGTTGTTGGTGGCAGTACAATGAATCTTGTCGCCGTCGATGTCGTCGATGAGGAAGTCAAGCTCTCCGTCGTCGATAAGCAGGTGTGCCCCTGCATGCACGTCCTTTGCTATGTCGGAGTATGAAAGGCAAATTGTTTCGCCGGTGGTGAGGCCTTCGGGATTCCCTACCACGGTGATTTTGTCGCCTTCGTGTATTGTTATGTCTTTGTCGTCTACATTGGTCGTAGTGCGTATTTCCGGACCTTTGGTGTCCATGAGTATGCCTATGCGTTCGGAGACGGCACGCACGTTGTTGACTATTTTTTCAAAGCCTTCCCTGCTCAAATGTGCCGAATTCATCCTGACGACATTAAGCCCGTTTCCAAACAAGCTCTTAATGAAATCAACATCGCAACGCTTGTCGGAAATGGTGGCGACAATCTTTGTAAACTTATTCATATTATTGAATATAAAAACCTAAAACAAATTATAATATCGATATTGTATGCTATTATGTGTGATGGCATGTTGTTGCGACAGTCTACAGTCCAAATGCAGATATTGTCATTCGTGCCTTGAAGCGTTTTTGCTGTTGGCAATCAATGCTTCTATGGCAAGTCTATAGCTATCGAGCCCGAATCCGGCTATCACGCCAAGGCATGCGGCCGAAATCATGGATTTGTGTCTGAATTCTTCCCGGCGATGGACGTTTGAGATGTGTATTTCCACAACAGGGGTTGTCACGGAGCGTATGGCATCGGCGATGGCCACCGAAGTGTGGGTGTAGGCTCCGGCATTGAGGACAATGCCGTCATAGTCAAATCCTATGCGATGAATTTCGTCTATCAGGAAGCCTTCCACGTTGCTTTGGAAATAATGCAACTCTGCGATGTCTTGATAGCGTTGCTTCAAATCGGCATAATACGACTCAAATGATGTGTCGCCATATATGCTTGGTTCCCGTTTCCCTAATAAATTCAGGTTTGGCCCGTTGATTATAGCTATTTTCATTGGTTTTTAACCTTGATAAAAATATGTTGCAAATGTAGTGAATCCCTGCGATAAATACAAATTGGTCATACCTCGACAGGAATTTGGACTTGTTGCATACTGCTGATGCGTCTTGGCTTCTTTTATAGTTGAAAAGTAATGCCGCCTGAGGAATGAATGGTGTGAATGGCTTGGATATCACTTAATTTTCAATTAACTTTGTATAATCAAGGACTTTTAAATTTCATTGATATGAACGACATTGTAGCAGGCAGATTGCTCAACGCGGCGATTCTTGCGCCATCGGGACACAACTCGCAACCGTGGAAATTCAAGGTAAGCGATGATTGCATCACGATTATGCCCGATTTCTCCAGAAGATTGTACATAGTAGACCCTCGCGACAGGGAGATTTTCATATCTGTGGGTTGCGCAATAGAAAATATCTGCATTGCAGCCACGACGGTCAAATTAAAGCCATCGGTGAAAATCAACGACGACGATGTGGACATTACTTTTGAAAAGAGTCCTGACATTGAAACATCGCCTCTTGCCGCGTTCATATCCAAAAGGCAGACCAACCGCAACATGTTTGACAATACTCTGATTCATAAAAGTATCATCGACCATCTGACCTCGACCGATGCAAAGTTGTATCCGCGTGGTTCAAGAGAATTTGACATCGTGAAGTCATTTGTCAAGCTGGGCAATTCCATTCAAATGAAGGATAAGGATTTTGTTAATGAGCTAAAAGAATGGATGCGTTTCAATGAACCTCAGTCGGCCCGAGAACTCGACGGGTTGAGTTACGATGTAATGGGTGCTCCAAACATGCCGTCATGGATTTCGCGGCCAATAATGTCTATGATGTTGAATGCCACGATGCAAAATCGCTCCGACATGAGGAAGCTGCAATCATCGCCGTTCATCGCCGCATTTGACGGTCAGGACGATGTGCCCGGCTGGATTGAAACGGGTCGCCGTCTTGAAAGGTTCTTGCTTATCGCCACATCGCATAACCTTGCTTGTGCGTTTATCAATCAACCATGTGAGGTGGAGCAGCTTGCCATCGAACTCGGATCGCAATTGTGCTTGAAACAAAACTTGCAATTGTTGCTGCGCATAGGACATGCCACGCCTGCGAAACGTTCGCGTCGCCGACTCCTTGAAACATTTATCATCAATGATGCGTGACGAGAGTGGCATTGGAATATGAAAAACATACCCCCCCCCCTATGACACCCAACTTGCGCTATCTTTGAAAAGGCAGGATGCGTTTCGGCAATGTTGAAAATAAACAAGTTTATTTTTCCTATTGCATCCAACTTTCACTATCTTTGCATTGAATCATTTAATATTTATGACATGGAAAAATATGTATGCATAGTGTGCGGATATGTTTATGATCCTGCACAAGGTGATCCAGAAAACGGCGTAGCTCCCGGAACTTCATTTGAAGATGTCCCGGAAGATTGGTTGTGCCCATTGTGTGGCGTAGGCAAGGATCAGTTTGAAAAGGAAGAATAAGAATTATCAAAATTTAAAAGCGTATTGTGAAAAGTCCGATAACTAAAGATATGGTTGTCGGACTTTTTGTTTGTGATAGGTAAGTTCTATCACGCTTTTGCTATTGAGAAAGAACAGAGCATAAGTTCTTAAAAAAATAGAATTTATTTTCGAGTTCATGGCTTTTTTATAAATTTGTGAAAGCCACGGCAGATATGATATTTGCCGAATTAAATTTGAAACTAATACACAAATCGTTTATTATGCTATTTGATAAGGATGGAGTGCTTCGTATTGACGAAGCTATAATGCAGCGACCGACTTTTCTGAGAATCATGGAAGATAATGTGGTTACAGAAGAGGAAATTTCGGAACAGAGCAAAGTTGTCCTTGACTTGCTGCGAAAGGCCGAGAAAGAATTCTCTCCAAGCCAGTTGCAAATTGTCGAGGACTTGCTTGCCGAGACAGGCGTATTGTTTGCCATAAGCCAAGTGAAAGGAATGGCCAACGAAGATTGAGAAGATAAAACAACATGAGAAACGAAAAAAAAACTGAATTAAGAAATGGGTGTATTTAAAACTGTAAAGTCATTTTATGCTTCGCCTTCGCTCATTCCTGCAATTGTGCGCGATATCTCGAGTGAATTTGCAAATGACGGATATGAGGTGAAATATGAAAATCTGAACAACTGTACCGGCGGATGTGACATATCATTGAACAAAGGCGGATTGTTCAGAACTGTATTGGGGTTGAAGACGGCATTGAAAGTAAAGATAGTTCCGGGTAATAATTCGATTTTGATTGATGCCGGAATAGGAATATTCGGGCAACAGGTCATACCTACGATAATCACCATGTTTATCTTCTGGCCTGTGATACTGTCACAGTTGTGGGGCATCGTAAAGCAGTCGCAGCTTGACGAGAAGGTCATGGATATTGCCGCCAATACCATTGCACGCGCAGGTGGTGGATATCCTGATGCCAGCAAGTATTATGGTTGATTTTTATCCGATTTTAAAGGCCGGTTAAAATATTAGGCATGTATCAATTGGTTGTTTTTGATACATGCCTGTTTTATATTTGATGTTTTGTGGTTGTCTGTCAGCGAGCAGCCACCGAGTCGCTTGGAATGATTGTAGAATCGGCAGCTAAGGCTGATGAGTCGGCGCGTCGAGCAGACATGCGTTGTTCATCTATCGGGAATATGCCGCTTGGATGGTTGAGGCTGTAGGTAGTCATGCGTTCGTTGGAGATAAATCCATATCCCTCGATTATGCGGTCGGACTTCTCTATGTGGACGAATGAGTCGGAATACACTTTTTGCTGCTTTTGAGACCAAAACAATTGGTTTGTCAGAATCAATTCTTTGCGTACGTTGGAAATCTTGACATTGCCGTCAAGACGCCATAATTCATCTTTCTTGAAATATTTAGCCGAATCACATATTATCGAAGCCTCGGTGTTGAAAACCGAGTCGAATTGTTCAAGAAGAAGCCCGTGAGGAAATAGCCAAAACGGCTTTTCGGCCTCTTCAAACATGAGCCATGTATCGGCTGTGATGCGATATTTGGTCGTGCCCGAATCGCTGATAAGCGTTACAACGTTGTTGGTTACCATCGTGGGAGTCGTTTCCGGGTCGGTGGGCTTATCGACGACGCTTTTCACCTCGTCACGGCATGACAGGAACACGCAGCAGGCAACGAATATCAAGAATATGTTGCGAAATTTCTCCACTGGACTTTGTGATTATTGTCGCTTATCAGTGTGTCGGTGATGCAATTTAGAATCGTGGTTTTATCTGATTTTGTCTTGCCAGAACCACATTTCATTGAAGTTTATTCCTATTGTGAAGTTAAAATAGTTTTCCGAAATCAGTTTGTCGGGATAAGCTGAACGGTATTTGTATTCAAATCCTATGTTTATAATTGTCTTGGTGCTCGGAGTCGGCAACCCGAATCCCAATGCGATTCCATAATCCCTGACGTTGTTTCCGCGCACGGTGATGTAGTCGTGGTTGAAGTGCCCGCCCAATCGGTAGTTTATGCGTTGCAGGTAGTTGCCTCTTGGGTTTGGCGTGTAAGACATGCCGGCTGCCACTTTCCATCGGTTGTCGAATACGGTCGTCTCAAAGTTTTCCATTTCGGAGAATTTGGCGTCTTTCCAATTTTGATAGGTGAAGTCGGCTTCCACCATGAATTTTTTGTTGAAGTTGTAACTTATACCACCTCCTATGGTTGTTGGAGCCGTGTACCCGTTTTTCATCGAAGAGTATCCTATTGTGTCTATTTCGGTGGTGTTGTCGTTTGCCACGTCATATTTTGCTCCCCAAGTGTTTCCGAGGAACGTTTTTGACGGAGAATATACGACACCCACAGTGACGCTGTTTTTCTCGTTGATGTTGAGAGTGTATTGCGCACCAAGCGTAACGCCCCAGTCGCGTATTTGCATGACACGTTCAAACAGTGTCTGACTTGAAACTTCGGTAGCTGTTATGTAAGTGTCGTTTACTATTGTTCCAAAGTTGTATGAGATATTGGCTCCTATCGAGAATCCGTTGAAAGGCCTGTAGGCTATTCCGGCATAAAGCATGTTGATGCCGCCCGCGCCGCTGCGCGAGTCAATGCCGTTACCCATGTCGCTGCCAAATGAGTATCCTACTGAAGAATAAGGCACGAGACCGATGCTTCCGCCCACTTTCTTGCTCAACGGGAATTGCATCGTTATGTAATCAAGTCCGCCGCCAAAGCTGTGTCCGTTGGTAGTACCTTCTTTCGACTTTAGGTTGGTAAAATCGAGCCCGAAGTCAAACAGGAATGTCAGCGAGTCGCAGTTGGCATAGGAAGCAGGGTTCTTGACATTTATCTGCCTGCCGTTGTTCATTGCATATCCGATACCGCCCATGGAGCGTTGGGTGCTGGTTGTGAAATCGCTCAACGAGCCATATCCGAATTGCGAGTATGGGCTTAATTCATTTTGTGCCGACATTGAGCCTGCACATGTGATTGCTATTATTGCAATGATTGCGAGTAGTTTATATGTTTTCATTATAAGATAAAATTCTGTTTAGTCCTATTGCAAGCAGGTTTTCCACCACGACTGTTTTTCGTTGCACGATTCCGGATAGGAAATGACTGTCGCCCCCGGTCATGATGACTGTCAAGTCGCCGTCCATGGTTGCGGCCATGCGGTCGATGAAGCTTTCTATCTCGGCGACCAACCCTCCTACGACTCCCGAACGGATTGCTGTGACTGTGTCATAGCCTATGTCGGGAATGTCGCCTTCGTAATTGACTAACGGCAAACGGCTTGTAAAATTGTTCAAGGCTTCAAATCTCATCTTTAGTCCGGGCGAGATGTTGCCGCCTTTGAAGTGCCCGTCGGCTGTCACTATGTCGAGCGTGACGGCAGTCCCGGCATCGATTATCAGCGTATTTTTGCCGGGTGCGTAAGTATTGGCTCCGATGGCTGCGGCAATGCGGTCGTGTCCGAGCGTATTTGGCGTGGCATAATCGATAATTACCGGCATCGGCGTGTTCTCGTCGAGATATATGAATGTCTTTACGTTATTGCGCAACAGCCCCATTATCTCGGGATGAGGTTGTTGCACCGACGAGTAGACTGCGGCATCGACCGGATAGTCTTTTATGAATTGCAGTAGGCTTCCGGGCGACATCGAGTCGAAGCGAGCTTCGGCGATAATCTCGCCGTTATCGAATATCGACACTTTGGCCGATGAGTTTCCTTGATCTATAGTGAGGTTCATGATTTATTACACGTCTCTCTATATATGTACGTTGCAAAATTACTAATAAGCTGCCAATTGTGGTAGTAAATCACCATTTTTTGGCAAAACGGCGGTGTTATAGTCTGTTTTTGACGATGTCAAAAGGTGTTTTGCTCGTTTGAGGTGATTATTTTTTCATCTTTTCATTACGCAGCTGTTTCCTTTCCACATAGTCGATGACAAGTGCCGAATAGACTTGCAGGGCAGCCCCGGCCATCAGGAATCCGAGCCAGTCGTATCCTGTCGCGTAAGGAAAGAAGTGCAGCTCGGCCGAGAATTTCAAGTAGGCCGACACGCAATAGCAGATGCCCGACACGGTAGCAATGCGGTACAAGCGTTTCACGCGCAGGTTGGTGCCAGTGTATTTGTCCATGATTCTCACCACGAGCGCGGCAATGGCTCCGGCAGCAAAGATGTAGTTCAGCCCGTCCCATTTCACGAGCAGCAGTTGCAGCAGCACCGGAACCATTATCATGAGCATGGCCAGCGAGAGGATGTATCCGAGTATTCTTGTTTTCTTGTCCATTGTTTTTTGTGTTTTTATTTTGTGGCTGACGGCTTGCATCCATTGTAATGGCTGCCTGCGCCGCCTGTGATGTGTTTATTTTATGTCGGTAATGTATACTTCTTCGTTTTCGTGCTTCATCCCGTATTGCTCGCGTGCGATTTTTTCGAGCGTTTCGGGGTCGGTGTTGAGTTGTACGGCTTTTTGCGAATATATCTCGGCCGAATCGTTGTATTGCTTTATTTCGGCTTCGAGTTCATTAATCCGCTTTTGGTATCCGACTCGTTTTATGTAGCTGTTGTCGCCCCATGTTGCCGAGAGGATTATTACGCCCACAACCACAATTAGCGGAATGTTGAATATCACTCTGAGCCAGAGCGAGCGGTTTTTGTCGTTTTGATTGTTTGTTGCCATTTTGCAATATATGAGTGGAGATTAGTTGATATATGCCGGGATGAGAGTGACGATTGGGTGGAGAATCACATGTCGTCGAGCAAATGTGGGCGCAAGGCACGGGTGCGCTGCAACGACATTTCGTGCTTCCATTCGTTGATTTTTGCTTCATGCCCCGACAGCAGTATGTCGGGCACTTTCCACCCGTTGTATTCTGCCGGGCGAGTATATACCGGCGGGGCGAGCAGGTTGTCTTGGAACGAGTCGCTCAATGCCGATTGCTCGTCGCCTATTGCGCCGGGGATGAGTCTTACCACGGCATCGGCAATGACGGCCGCAGGTATTTCACCGCCGGTCAGTACATAGTCGCCGATGCTTATTTCGCAAGTCACGAGATGCTCGCGTATGCGGTAATCGACACCTTTGTAGTGTCCGCACAGTATGATGATGTTGTCGAGCATCGACAGCCTGTTGGCCATTGGTTGCGAGAACTGCTCTCCGTCGGGCGATGTGAATATAATTTCATCATAGTCGCGTTGCTGCTTAAGCGCGGTTATGCAGCGGTCGACCGGCTCTATCTTCATTACCATGCCGGCTTCTCCGCCAAACGGGTAGTCGTCGACCTTGCGATGCTTGTCGAGCGAGTAATCGCGCAGGTTGTGCACGACAATCTCGGCGAGCCCTTTGTCTTGTGCACGCTTTAATATCGAGCAGCTGAGCGGCGATTGCAGCATCTCGGGAATTACTGTTAATATGTCGATTCTCATCGTTGTGTCGTGTGAGGCTGCCGCGGTTGTGAATGCCGGGTCGGTGCAGCCGTGTCTGTCAGAGTGCAAAGATAACAAATGCCGCCCACTTGTCAAAATCGAAGTGTGGGCGGCATCTGTAATGTCTTGCCGTTGTCGGGCTGTTTGCTTTTACAGCTTTGCGTCGATGGCGGTTTTTATGTCTTCAAATATCTGTTCGATCGTGCCGAGGCCGTTGATTGCGGCGTAGTTGCCTTCGTTGATGTAATAATCACGAAGCGGGCTTGTCTGGTTGTGGTACACGTCGAGACGCTTCTTGATTGTTTCAAGGTTGTCGTCGCTTCGGCCCGATTCCTGTCCGCGCTTTAGAAGGCGGGTGACGAGTTCCTCTTCTGGAACGTCGAGTCCTATCACGACGTTTACTTTGGTATTGCGCTTTTCGAGCATCTTTTTCAGAGCCTTTGCTTGCTCGATGGTTCTTGGGAATCCGTCAAATATCACGCCTTTTGCTGTTTTTTCGGGATTTTCTTCAAGGACGTTTTCGAGGATGTCTATCATCAGTTCGTCGGGGATGAGTTTTCCCTCGTTGATGTATGCGCTTGCGGTCTTGCCAAGCTCGGTACCGCCTTTAATGTGGCTGCGCAACACGTCGCCTGTCGAGATGTGGAACAAGCCGTAGTGGTTGATGAGGTTTTCGCTTTGGGTGCCTTTGCCCGACCCCGGGGCTCCGAAAATTACTAAATTGAACATATTTCCTTACTGAGTGTGTGATTTGAGTTTTGTTTCCGTGCTTTTGGCCGTCTATTGTCGTGCGTCACTTGTCTTGCTGCAAGACGAATATGTCGCGCAGGTTGCGGGCCTTGCCGTCGATGTCGAGGCCGTAGCCGATGATGAACTTTGGCGGTATGCTGAAGCCGATGTAGTCGGGGCGCGTGCCGGTCTTGAGCGACTCGGGCTTGAACAGGAGAGAGGCCAGCTTGACGGTCTTGGGATGCTTTTCGCCAAGTACCTTTATGAGCTGCTCGGCAGTAACGCCCGTGTCGACGATGTCTTCAACGATTATGACCGTCCGGCCTTCAATCTCTTCTTCCAGCCCCATCACTTGCTTAACCTTCCCTGTCGATGAAGTGCCTTCGTAGGACTTGAACCGAATGAACGATATTTCCGACCCTGCAATGCCGCAGGCGCGGAACAGATCGGCGGCAAATATGGCTGCACCGTTGAGCACGCACAGGAACAGAGGGTTGTCGTTGCTGTGGTCGCGCCTGATTTCCTCAGCCACGCGCTGCACTTGCTTGGCTATCTCATCCTGTTTCAGGTAAGGCTCGAACGTGAGTCCGTTAAAAGTGACTGTTTCCATAAAAGACGGGCAATGTAAAATTTTCACAAAAGTACAAAAAAACTCGATTGCGGACAATGCCGCACAGTTAAAAACATCCTGTATCGGGACAGCAAAGGTGTCGTCCCGGCTTTGCGAGTTAAAAAAATTACAGGGATGGGTTGGCTATGAGAGATTTGGGGATATAAGGGATTTTGGTTATACCATGCCGAGTTCCACCATTGCAAGGAAACGCACGAGGTGGATTTGCCGCTTGATGCGCGACGGTTGCTTGATGAGGCGGTAGGCAAATTCCAGATTATGGTCGATCCACCATCGCGGTGCTCGTTTCACATTGCCCGTGTACACGTCGAAGCTGCCGCCGAGGCCTTGGTAGATTGCAGGGTGGCGTTCAAACATCTCTTCCATCAGCAATTCCTGCTTGGGCGAACCCATTGCGACAAACACCACGTCGGGTTTCAGCGTGGCTATGTCGTCGAGCAGCCGGCGTTTCTCGTCGTTGGTCTTGATGTATCCGTTGCGGTATCCGGCGATGTCGATGCCTGGGTATTCGCGTTTCAGTTTCTCGACCGTGGCTTCGATTACTTCCTGCTTGCTACCCACGAGGTAGAAACGCTTCCCACCGCGATAGAGCGCGTCGATGATTTTAAGCCACAACTCGCATCCGGGTAGCTTCACCACATCCTTGTAGCCATGCTTGCGCAGTGCCATGACTGCGCCTATGCCGTCGCAGTAGCCTATGTTGCGGTTTATGATGTCGCGAGTCTGTGGCGTGGCGTGCAGGATTTTTTCGGCGTTGATGGCCACCAGTATCCCTTTGCGCCCTGTCACATAATTGAGCAATTGCCCGAAAGACGAGAAAGGGTGCACCTTCACGCCCCTCAAATCAACTCTGTCGTCTTGCATGTCGATAAAATTACATGATTAATTGTCCAAACTTTTTGGTATGTATGTCTGTTTTTATGATTTTTGCAGGATTCCCGGCAACTATGCAATGGGATGGAACATCTTTCGTCACGATTGCACCTGCTCCCACAATCACTTCATCGCCAATGTTTATGCCACACATCACTATTGCATTTGCACCTATGAAACAACGTTTGCCTATGTGGGTGTCTTTGTGAATTCCTCGGGCATAGTCATGAGTAAAGATTAATGCGCCCGAGGCGATATAGGATTCTTCTCCTACATGAATTCCTTTCGGGTTGGTCTTGTCGAGTTTTGTCCCGAACGAAATGCGTGCCGAGCGGTCGATGTTCATGCCGTAAACGGCAGTCAAGATGAAATGTCGCAGTGTTATTACGATTAATCTTATGAAGTTGCGTATTTTACTCATGTCGCGATGAATTAAATAATATCCAATAACTTAATCCGTAAAACATCCATGCGTTAGGCCATCGCATGTACGGGATTTTATTTATGCTATTGCCTTTTTTCTGGAAGTAAAAATATCCCTTTGAAGATTGCATGTTTTCTGTTGCCCATTCAATGATTTTTGAAGCAAGAGAGGCATTTCTGCTTAATTTATTTAATTTATACATTGTAGGTAATGCTTGTGCTACACAATGCAAATCAATCAAACTGTCTTCGGTAGAATTATCATAGTACTTGGCTATTCCTTTTTCCGGGATGAAATAGTTGTTAATCCAGTAGTTGAATCCTTTTTCGATATTACTGTTAAAAGATGTGTCGTTGCAGTATTTTTGATAGTATCCAAGACTTTCAAGTTTGAATCCTGTGTGAAAATTGTCTCGCCACTTGTTGCCTACTTGGTCGCTGTGAGGGAATGAACCATCAGCGTTTTGCATGTCACACACGGCTTGCACTGATTTCCGTGCCAAGTCTTTCAGTTCGTCATCGTGGGTGTAACTGTAGATTAGTGACAAAGTTTTAGACCCAAGCAGTGATGCGTTGTAAACAGCCCTGTCATCGAGAGGAGAATAAGAAAACATGAAACCATGTTCCTTTTTTATGCGGTTCAAGTCATTTTTAATGAATGATGCCGATGAAATGGCTGTCTCTTTGTATTTTACATCATGTGTAATTTCAAAAGCACTAAACAATGCTTCTACAACAAATGATGTGGCAACTACTGTGGGAGTCCATGATGGCAGGAAAAATGCCTTTGACTGCCAGTCGAAATTATAACCCCAGCAAGCTCCGCTGTAATTCCCTTTTGACTGCAAGGAAATGAGCAAGTCGGCAAGTCGAGAGATTTGTGCTTTCAATGTCGTTTTATCTCCTAATTTTTCTCCTAAGGCCGGATTCATGCTTACCGCGTTGTAAAGGTTGCAGTATCCTTGCAGGAACAACCCTATACCCTTGGAGTTGTAGCCTTTAGGGACTAATGCCAAACGCCTGAGGTTGACAGGACAGCGCTTGAATCCTTGAATCATCACGAGGCGGCATAATGCCGAGTGCTTGAAGAAAGGCAACGCTTGAAAAATGCGTGAATTAAGGCCGTCATAAGGATCCCATCCCTTAAACCCCTCCGCCTCGCAATAGTCTTTAAGTTTAATGAAAGATTGCAGCATTTATTGTTGAGATTTGTTATCTACCATAAAAGGCATTATGCCATCCTTGTATTTTGGATTTTTGTCTATTTCGTAGTCTAATTTATTTCGCCATCCTATGATTTTTGCTGGAGTGCCTGCAACAATAGCTCCTTTGGGAATGCTTTTGTCAACGAACGAGTGCCCTGCAATTATTACGTCATCTTCGATTATCACAGGCCCTGCTATTGTTACATTAGGACCACACCACACATTGTTCCCTATTTGAGGTACATTTTTATATGGGAATTTTCTTACTGTTGAGAATCTTAGTCCGAGTACGCAGTTGTCTCCTATCTTTGTACCCGGAATAAGTACAGTTGCAATGCCGTTACATACAAAATAAGAGCCTTTGCCAATTATGGTATCGCCTGTGACCTTGCTATTGTATATTAAGAATATAAACAACTGAATTAGCTTTGGCAAAAGAGGTATTTTGTGTTTATAGAAGAATCGCATTAAGCGATAGAATCTTATTGCATTCATTTTATTTTTTGTTGATTTATAGTTGTTTTTAGAATGGTTTCGATGTTGCGTGCCACATTTGATGCAAGGAAATGCTTAATTGCATAGTTGTGATTGTAAATTGAAATTTCTTTCAGCGTTTGCGGTTTTGTTATTAATTTTTCTATTTCAGTGGCAAAATCTTCGGCTTTCAGGCTGTCGACCATCATTCCCATTTTCCCATTTTCAAAGAAATCAACCAATCCGCCTACAGGCCGCGTTATCACAGGCAATCCAAATGCCATGGCCTCGAGAACAGACGTTGGCATGCCTTCTGCATGATATGTCGGGAATAGATACAGATCGGCATTACTGAATTCCGAAATCAATTTATTTCCCGATAACGAACCTAAAAATATGACGTTATTGATATTATTCTCTGAACAATAATTTTTTGCATTGTTTAGTGCTGAGCCATCACCTACAACGTGTAAACTTAAATGCGGATATTCCTTCTGAATGATTCTAAAAGCGTCTAAGGCAATAAAAATTCCTTTAGCTTCAGTTATTCGGGCTAAAAATAAAATTGAATTAATTTGACCTTTGCGCGAATTGATGTTAAAATCTTTTATAAGACTGTCTTCAACTTTTGTTGTAGACAAATAGATATGGCGATTTATACCCAAATTAATTAAAGTATTTCTTATTGCATGAGATAAAACTATAAAAGATGAGGCTTTATTAAATTTACGAGCAAAATTTTCAGCATAGATTTGCTTTGCATATTCAAAATCAAATCCATGAAAAAATACAGTGACTTTTTTATGGAAGATTGTAGCTATTTTTAAGAAAATATCATCACGTTTTAGCGCACCAGAAGCTAATGATGGGTTTAATAATATTATATCGGGGCGGAAAATGATTATTTTGAGTATAAACTTGAATATATCGTATACCAACCAATATTTTCCACTGCCGACATGTCCGTTTCGTTTGCCAACAACATTATATTTGACGTTTTCGTTCCAATATGGTCGCAGTCCCAAATAGTGATTTGCAACTCCTCCTTGAGGAATAAGCCGAGGTGTATTAATAAGTATTTTCATGCTATATTTTATTTAGAATTGGTAATAACTTAGTGGTAACTATAGCTTTCCATGAATATTCCATAAGAGAACATTTGATTTTATCGCAATCAAATGTTTTTTTGTTTTGTTCCACATATTCCAAGGCTCTTGTAAAATCTTCGCTTGAATCGGTTATTAATATGCCGTTTGTTTGGGTTATTATTTTTTTATTTTCGTCGGTGGCAGTTGCAATGGTATATAAACCTGACAATGCATATTCAAATGTTTTTGTAGGGGGTTGTACATTATAAAAGTCGGTGATTGGAATGAACGATACACCTATATTGCAATTGTCGAAGTACGGAGAAAGCATGTCGTGCTTGACCGATCCGTGAAATGTTATGGAATCTTCCAAATTATATTTCTTTATTGCAGATTTAATTTTTTCTACTTCATCGGGCTTCCCATATCCTATTATGTCATATTTCATGTTGCTTCCAGGTCGTTTGGATTTGAATAAAAAGAATCCTTTGACTGTCTTATCGATATTTCGACCGTTGAAAGTCCCGACATATAGTAATCGCAGATTGTGATACTCTTTTTTTACCGACGAAATGCAGTCGGAACCAAGAGGCAATATTGATACATTATTATTTGTTGAAAGCCCAAGGCGTTCTTTTACTCCTGTTGAAATAACGGTAATGTGGTCATAAAATCGGCAAGTATGGCTTATGGCATTGTCGTATCGGTCTCTTTCGGTTCTATCTCCCCACACTGCAATCGTTCGTATATCGAGAATCATGCGTTTCCACGGCATTAATTGTTTGAAAATTTTACACTTTTCGAAATATTCGACTAAAATTTTGCCATTAAAGAAAAGAATATGCCAAAGGGCTGCAAAGACAAATCGATAACCTCTTGTTTTGTAAGAACCTGAATAATTAATATATTTTACTTTTACTCCCGGTATCTCGGTTTTGTCATTTAAGCTGTCAAAGCATAAAAATGTGATGTTGTAATAATCTTTAAGATACTCACACCATTTGATGGCATCGGTGAGATGCCCGAATTGAGCTTTGTTTATAATGAGTAAATTTTGTTTTTTTCCCATTTATTGTCAGAATTGGAAGAAGAATTTATATAAATTGCAATCGCTCGCGGGCGACGGTATTAAAACTGATTTTATTATGATAAAATAGATGTATGAGAAGATAATTATGCATAGTGTGGAAAAAATATATTTCTTTCCTGTGCTTTTAAGATAGTAAAGCAAGTAGGCCGATAGGGGAAGACGAAATATTGTGAAATATTCAATCGGCCTAAGGAAAATATGAGATGTGTTTACGAACAAATTGTATAGAAATGCTCCTATTAGCAGTAATATGAAATAAAAAGAAATATATTTGTCTTTACTATAGAATGCTTTCATCTTAGGGAAGTACCAAATAATAAACACATCTATTAGGAATAGTCCTATTCTACTTGGTCCCCACGATATACGTCGCATGCCTTCCTCGAGTAACAATTCTATGTTTTCAGCGTAAAAGTCATATCCAAGCGTTGATAATAGGGATTGGGCGTTTAGAATGATTTTTGTCCATGTCGGTGTTGTTCCTATCGCGACACAAGCAAAAAGTATGGTCAAATTGATGATGCGATTAAAGAATTTGGGCTCTTTGAATAATATGAAATATAGAGGGAACAAAACGATGGCCGATTTGTGCATTGTTGCAGCTATCAGTATCCCGATTGCGAATTTCCAAAATTTACGTTCGATGATGTATTCTACAAGAAATACGAACATGCACATTGCGAGACATTGTCTCATTCCATTCATCCAGTTAAGGAAATATGGACCCAACATTATGGAAAGTGCAACGTATGGCAAAAGGAATTTCCTGTCTTTTAGGGTGTAGTAAATGAAAAATAACTGCATTGCAGCAAATAGAGCAAAGAAATAGAAGTAATGGAATCCTGACCTGGCAAATGATCGGAACATCAACATGAATCCCGGTTCGAATGTTTCGCGACGAGTCAATCCTGATGTTTGTAAAGATATGTATTCCGATAAATAATATAAATGGTCTACACCAACATTATATCTTGCACCGGAAATTGTGGCGAATATTATAATTGTAAAGAATATCTCAGGACTCCAGAATTTTGTTTGAGTTTGCGTGATTCCGTTAGAAATGTATGATTCACGCATCGACAAGTTTCGAGCGAGCCAATATAAGATTAATGCTGTAAATGTATAAACAAGAATACTTTCAGCCATTTTGCAGATTCTTGGATAATTGGGATATGGAAGAAGTCAAGTAATTTTTTGAAATTTCTCTAAATGAATTTAGATTGGTGCGTATCTTGGAAAAGTCCATTTCAAGCTCATATTTTATGTCGTTGTCATCATGATAAATGCATCTGTTGTCAGCACCAATCATTTTTAGCAAGTCGGATAGTCGAGTATCGTGGTTGGTTCTTGATATTACCGAGTAAAAAGGTATTTCCATGTTTAACGCAAATGCAGTTCCATGAAAAGATGTAGTAATGATACATGATGCGTTTGTTATTAAATTAAGGAAATCAATAGGTCCTGCATTTTTAATGACAGAAGAATTTTTCCGAAAAAGGTCAGACATGGATCCATCTAAAAATACAAGTCGCAATTTTAATATATTTTGAATGTCGGAGATGATTTTATTTATCTCTGGATATGGGTTGTAAGAATATCTAAGAGCATAAATGAGGATATATGGTTCTTTTATTAAAGGTTTATCTTTCTTAATAAGCTCCATCCAATCTTTTTTAGATAATAGCAATGTCGGGTCGCATGTCAATTCAGCTTGTTTGTGCGTCAGATTACGTACAATGTTTACTCCAGCTGCTTCCCTGACTGAAATAAAGTTATAGCGTGACAAATATTTTGTGTATCTATCTTGTAATGTGTTATCGATGGAATCGACGGAAAAACTTGCAGCATAAGACATTTTAGGCTTGGAGTCGTCGGCAAAGTCAAGGAAAAAGCTATTGTCATTTTTTATATGCTTTGGATTCCATACTTGGTCGCTCCCGGTCATGTAAATATCGTAATTGAAATGAGCCTGTTTTAATTCGTTAGGACTTTTATATTCATGCTCAGAGCAGATGTAATAATTTTTGTAGAATTGATTGAACTTGCGCAATTTTATTTTGTGAAAATTACCATATCCTAGATTCAATATCGCATGTTTTATTTTTTGTTTTAGCGTGCGCTTGTGTTTTGTTGCTCCATTTGGAAAAATATAATTTATCAGCTCATTCCTATAACCTGCTTCAGATAAATATCTTTGTAAAGAATAAGCTTGTAGCACAGAACCGTAATTAAGGACTTTGTGCATGGTGGTTATGCCAATAAGAATTTGTTTCATTGACGTGGATTTAATATTCGCGAACAAAAGTTTATAAGTCGAGCAACGAATGCTATAAATGTCAGATTTAACGGAGTAGCTAACGCCCATTTTGTCCACCGATAGCTTTGGGGTTGCTTTACGCAAGATTTTAATTGGTGACCTAAGACAATCTTAGGCTTTTCTTCTTGGCAATGAATATTGATAGATTTAATAATATTTTCGCCTTTAGGGGAAAAAGTTATAACGCTACTTACCCCTTTGTCGTAATTTTTGTATTTAGTTCCCCACAAATCACCGATCCTAATATCGGCTGCAGAAGCGAGTTGCTTGTATTTGCAATCTTTGTAACAGGCTTTAGACAAACAATGATGGCCGAAGAACATTTGGAAAAACAGGTCTTTTTGGCTTTTGGGAGATCTAAATGTTATCTCTTGTCCATTTGTTTTGCCGGTAAATTTCATTGCGTAGGAGTCATGCCATCCTGTATCTTTATCTCTCCAAGAAACATGGTTTATATTTGTGATTTTAGAATGAATTTGGCGCAAATACTTATGCCACATGTTTATTGATGGGATTCCATGACAGAAAAAATCAACTAAAATGAAGTTATCCTCTATTTTGAATGTATGTATGTATCTTCTTATTGAGTCTATTTGGCATGGTGTCCCAATGACAAGGAATTTGTCTGTCTTATTTAATTGGGAAAATCCGTTAACGGTGAAGCTCGGAATGTATTTTGAACCAATACTTTGCTTAAATTCTTCAATAGATTCTGCAATAAAATGTTCTACTCGTTCTTGTTCGATATTATATTTGGCACAACATATCTTATAACCTTTTTGTAATAAATTAGTGCCAATTTCATAGCTTATACCCCCCGATGATGATGTTTTTCGTGTTGATTCATCATTGCTCCAAGCCGAATAAGTTTTGGGATTTTGCTTGTTCTGTGGATTACATACAGAATCATGATAAAATGCACAAACTTTTAAGCACAAAGAACAATTTATACATTTGTCGTAATCTATGAATTTTGGTTGGTAGAAGCCGGAAACTTCTTTTATTGTTATTATTTTAGTCGGGCAAGCAATTGCGCAGACTCCACATCCAAAACAATCTTTTAAGTTAGAAATATTTTTCATTTTGTCATGAGCGATTTTTTTGAAAAATCAACGTTTTTATAAAATTTCTTTCATTGCGATTTAATCCAAGAAAGTAAATTATGCTTGCTGAAATCATAAGTGATGCAGATATTGTTATAATTAACCTGCTCCAATTTGGAGCCAAAGCATAATATATTATATAAGATGGGGCAGATGTTATTGCTGTAATTGCAATGCACACGATAATCACTTCCTTAAAGAAAAGTGCTATGGGGAACGAATAAAGTTTGTTTAAATATACAACTCTTGCAAAAGCGGTTATGATATTTAGTAATATTCTTACTATGAGAGCAATTTCGGCTATTTTGTATAATTTAAGGATGAAAAATATGATTGGTAGATTTAGAAGTATGAGTGAACTTACCATTAACTGGTATGATTTGATTTTGCCGGTAGCTTGTGCCGAGACCCATAGGGGACCTTGCAAAGCATCTATAAGGGAGAAAATAAGTAATAGACGGCAAAAAGATACTGCATGTTCCGGGACTTCTCCAAGCCATATTTCTAAAACTTCTTTACAACAGATGAATACAGGAAGAATTAAGATAAACAGTAGATAATATGAATATTTTGACGTGTGAAGAATTAATGTTTTGAAATGTTCAAATTCTTTTGCTGCATACGATTTTATTATTTGAGGGTTGAAAGCAGTTTGAAAGTTTGATACAAATTGATATATTGCTGCATTAACTTGACTTGCAATGCCCATTGCTGCATTAACTCCAACTCCAAAGAAAATATTGAGGATAATATTTATGCCTTGAGTTGTCCCGACGTTAGCTAATGCTCCAAATAAACTCCATCCTGAAAAACTGATAATGTCGGAGTATCGTTTTTTATTATATGCGAATGACAAATGTCTGCAAATTAAGAATGTACGTCGGCAATAATATATGTATACAATAAGGATAAGAAAGCTTACGACAGAAAGTAAAATTGCATAGCTTATGAGACGGTCTGCAAAAAAAACGATTAAAAAGACGATGCTTAATTTTAATCCAGCTTCAATGATGCTTGAGTATGCATAGAATGACATGCGTTCATGAGCTATTACTGCTGCATTATAAGGCATTTTCATCATGTTGATGATGGATGTAATTATTGTGAATTGATACACCCAGTTTGCAGCATTCATTCTTTCTGGAGGAATGTTAAGATATGTATTTAGAAACCACAATCCTACAGATTCTGCCAGTAGCAAAAAAATTGTTGATATGGCTAAATAAATGTTGACGCTTGCTGAAAAAACTTTTGAGGCTTCTTCTATGTCTTCTCGTCCTAATTCATAATTTAAGAAACGTTGTGTAGAGGCGATCATCGCATTGTTTATAAAAGAAAAGAATACGACAATGCCTCCGACAATGTTGTATACACCAAAATCTTCAACACCTAAAGCCTTAAGGATGACTCTAGATGTGTAAAGCATTACGGCCATTATCAAGAACATCCTGATGTAGAGCATCAGGGTGTTCTTGGCAATTCGTTTGTTGCTTGAAGATGTCGTTTCGGTCATTATTATTTTGAAAATGATTTCAGTTTCGAGATGATGCGGGGACAGGCTTGGCCGTCGCCGTAGGGGTTGACTGCGTGACTCATGGCCTCGTAGGCTGCGGGGTCGTCGAGCAGTCGCGACACTTCGCCGGTGATGCGGTCATAGTCGGTACCGACGAGCTTGACGGTGCCGGCTGTCAGGGCTTCGGGGCGTTCGGTTGTGTTGCGCATCACAAGCACCGGCTTGCCGAGTCCGGGAGCTTCTTCCTGTATGCCTCCACTGTCGGTTAGCACGATTGTGGATTTTTCCATCAAGTAGACGAAGCTAAGGTATTCGAGCGGCTCGATGAAGAACATGTTGCCAATCCCTGATAGGTCTTTGCCAAACACTTGGTGGATGGGACGGCGCACGTTGGGGTTGAGGTGCATAGGGTAAACGAAGTCCACTCCGGGATATTTGTGCGTAAGGTCTTTGATGGCTGTGCACATCGAGATGAACCCGTCGCCGAAGTTCTCACGGCGGTGGCCTGTGATTAGCACGAGGCGACGGCCGTCGGCGAGTCGGCGCGTGTCATATCCGGCGCGGGCAAGTTCGGCTTCAAGTCTGTGGTCGAGTGCGCTATCGTGCTTTATCTTGTCGACTACCCAATATAGTGCGTCGATGACGGTGTTGCCGGTGACGGTTATCGCATCGGGGTTTACGTTTTCCTTCAGCAGGTTCTCACGGCTCAACGGAGTAGGCGCGAAGTGCATCGTGGCGATGCGCCCGGTTATCTGGCGGTTCATTTCTTCAGGCCATGGGCTGTAGATGTCGTGGGTGCGCAGGCCGGCTTCGACATGGCCCACTGGAATCTGCTTGTAGAATGCAGCAAGGGCGGCTGCCGTGGATGTGGTGGTGTCGCCGTGGACAAGAACCACGTCGGGGAGGCATTGGGCGAACACGTCGCGCATCCCGGTTAACACGCGAGCCGTAACGTCATACAGGTCTTGTCCCTGCTTCATGATGTTGAGGTCGTAGTCGGGACGTATATCAAAGATTGTGAGGACCTGATCCAGCATCTCGCGATGCTGGCCGGTCACACACACTATAGTTTCAAACGTGTCGGGATGCTTTTGCAGCTCTTTTACGAGCGGAGCCATCTTGATGGCCTCGGGCCGCGTGCCGAACACGAGCATTATTTTCTTCTTTTCCATATAAGTCGGTATGGGAGAGACGGGTGTGTTAGTTCTTTTTGTAAATGCCGCAGAAGTCGAGTATTACCTTGTCGTCGTTCCAAGGTAAGTTTTTGAACGGGTCGTGTGCCACGAGCATGACAACGATGTCGGCACGGTCGTAGGCTTCGCGGTAGTCGGTGAGCTTGAACACGTTGTGCTCGGTGATGTTTGGCTCAACGACGAGGATGTTGGCGTTGTTACATCCTTGCATTACCTTGGTGACGATATATTTGGCCGGAGATTCGCGCAAGTCGTCGATGTTTGGCTTGAATGCGAGACCCATCATGGCCACGCAAGGCTTGCGGTGGTGCTTCAATTCAAATTCGAGCATGGCGTTTTTCACTCGTTCGGCGCAGTAGAACGACTTGTAGTTGTTGATTTCGCGTGCCTTGGCTATAAGTTGCGATTCAACGGGGAAGTCGGCCGTGATGAAATAGGGGTCGACGGCGATGCAGTGTCCGCCCACGCCGCAGCCCGGTTGCAGGATGTTGACGCGCGGATGCTTGTTGGCAAGGTTGATGAGTTCCCACACGTTGATGCCGGCTTTGTCGCATATTATCGACAATTCGTTGGCAAATGCTATCTGCACGTCGCGTGACGAGTTCTCGGTGAGCTTGCACATTTCGGCTGTCTTGCAGTTGGTGCGGTGCAAGGTTCCTTGCACAAATTGGCTGTAGAATTCTATTGCCTTGTCGGTCGAAGCGTCGTCCATGCCGCCTATCACGCGGTCGTTGTGGACGAGTTCGTAGATGACGTTGCCCGGCAATACGCGCTCGGGACAATAGGCTATGTAGATTTTGCCTTTCAACTCGGGGCGTTCGGCAAATATGATATCTTTCATCATGTCGGTGGTACCAACCGGCGAGGTTGATTCAATCACATATAGGTCGCCTTCTTTGAGGAAGGGAATGACGGCGCGTGTTGCAGCTTCGACATAAGAAACATCCGGCTCATGGTTGCCTTTGAACGGTGTCGGGACTACCATGAAATAGGCGTCGCTCACTTCGGGCGTGGTCGAAGCCTTCAGCATTCCCGATTTTACGACTTCCTGCAACATTTCTTCCATTCCCGGCTCAATGATATGCAGATGGCCTTGGTTGGTCATTTCCACCACTTTAGGGTTGATGTCTACTCCTGTTATTTGTACGCCGTGTTTTGCGGCAATGATTGCTGTTGGGAGGCCTATGTATCCCAACCCCATAAAACAAGCTTTCATAACTTGGTAATATTTAAACTGTGATTTTGATGATTTCTTTGCTTATGTGGACCATTGCGAGTCATGCCGGGAGGGCGGTGGCAGAGATGGCTTGGGTGGCTGCCATGCAGTCGGCTGCGATACGGCAGGAGAGGAGTTGTAATTTTTGTTCGGGAGTGGTGCATTGGACTGCTGCCAGGAGCTGGCTGACGGTGTCGAGGTCGGCGGCCGATGCGAATCCGCACAGGGTGGCAAGGTCGATGGCTCGGCATATTAGCTTTACATGTGACGGGTCGGTCAGTGTGATAGATTTCAGAGCGGCAATGGAGTCGTGCAACAGGCACTCGATTTCATCTGGATTTTGCGATGCTAATGCTTCCAGTAGCTCCACGTCGGCACATGGCAATACGGCATTGCACGATGGATGGTAGCCGTCGATGGCTTCCCATGCCAAGCGCAACGCTTCGTTTTCGTGCTCGTCGTCTACTATCGACAGTAAGGGCGCGAATTCAAGCATTAGCAATGCCGTGGCCACGATGACGCGACTGTCGCTGTCGAGAGAGGACAGGCAAAGTCGTTGTTGGCACTGCCTGCGGAGCCGTGCCATCTGGTCGATACGTTTTTGTCGGTTACCGCATGTGCTGTTGAGCTCGTGTGCCGTGGCCATGTTGTAGATGTTGATGCCGGCACGGCTCGATGCCAATAGTGCGGACGGCGATAATTGGGCCGTCAATGATGCTTGCAATTCTTGCAAATATTTCTCAAGCATTAATGTTACAGTTTTTCAACCAGCGATGCCGGAATCACTGTTGTCGCCACTGCGGCGATGCCTTCTATTTTCACCACCACGCGTTTCTCTTTCTCATTGCGCACGCTTATGAATGTTCCTTCCACGCCTTCAAACGGGCCTCCTGTTATTCTCACCGAGTCGCCTCGCGACAGGTTGACTTCAAGAGGGTCGAGGAACAATGCTCGTTCATGGGCATTGCCGGCAACGGCGATGAAGTTGCGCATTTGCCATTCGGGAACCGTCTGGATGCGACTTTGGCCGTTGACCGATGTCATGACGTAGCGTAAGTAGGGAATGAGATTTGTTTTGAGACTTTGGATGGTCGTTTTATCGGCATGAACAAACACATAGTTGTGTATGGCTGCTTTGCGTTCCCATTTGAATTTGCCGTCGCGCCCGTTACGGCGTACGAGTATGGTAGGCACGAAATTGGTTATGCCGTTGTCGTCAAGCAGTTTGTGTGCAGCCAGTTCACGTTGGTATGTCACTCTCAGCACATACCATTCGTTTTGTTTTGTCATACTATCTTTTTCCATCAACATGTGTTGCTCCCAATGGGAGACTTGTCAAGCACACATGCATTTCATGGGGTCATTGAAACGTTAGTAATGCACTGTGTCTCAATGAATTATGTATGCACCATCGTGGCGTGTTTCTCTTTTTTTGGTAATGTCTCTTCGTAAGAGACGTTATTAAACGCTGCAAATGTAAAAATAATATTGTTCATGCACAATATTTAAGAATATTTATTTTGAGGGGTAAATTTGATTTATACGTTCTATTAGGTTGTGTACCAGTATATTGATTTTTATCATCGTTGATTGTCAAAAAAATTGTCAACCAACGATGATAAGCTTTATTATGTCCAAGAAGCTCCGTGCGGATGCTAAAATTTATGTATTACGGCATCATAACCCAATCGTGTCCAATGAATTTGCTGCTTTATAACGTCTCTTACGAAGAGACGTTTATTATTGTATCTCGGTGTGAGATTTTTATGAAGAACTATTGTATAATGTGCTGTTAAACAATCTTTATATTTCATTGGCTTCTCATTTTCGCTGATAATGCCTACCTTTGGCATAATATTACAAAGCATATTTCGGCAATGTCTAAAATAAGCGAGCCTATTTTTTGGAATCGTACCCAATTTGCAATATTTTTTATGAGACAGGCTGTGCTTTGGTGCAGTCGGACATAAAATCGTTGTTTTTTGTTAGTCTCTGTACTATCTTTGTAATGATTGGGCGTATCGGCGCAGTTTTTTAGGATGTTGGTTGATAGAAATTGTGTCTTGTACCACTTCAATGTAGGCAGATAGGTTTTTAAACAAGCATAATAAGCTGATGAAGATATTCACGACAAATGAGATAAGGAAAATCGAGGATTACACTATCAAGAAGGGTGGAATTACCGATATCGACTTGATGGAACGGGCTGCTTCGGCTGTAACATTCGAGGTGATGTCACGCTGGAGGCAGTCAAAGCGCATTGTGGTTTTTGCCGGTCCGGGGAATAACGGCGGCGATGCACTTGCTGTGGCCCGTATGTTGAAAGAACAGGGCTACAACAGGGTAGAAGTGTTCCTTTTCAATATCCCGTCGACAAAGTTGTCGAAAGGCTGTATGACCAATCGCGACAGGCTTGTGGCTTTGGGCGATGTCGATTATACTGAGGTCGTGAGCGAATTTGAACCGCCTGCACTCGGTAAAGACGATGTCGTGATCGATGGGTTGTTCGGCTCGGGACTGCGTGAACCGTTGAAAGGCGGATTTACGTCGTTGGTGCAGTACATCAACGAATCTCAGGCATTTGTCGTGTCAATCGACATTCCGTCGGGAATGTTCGGGGAATGGAACGTGGGGCTTGACAGGCGCAATATCATTTGTGCCAATCTCACGCTGTGCTTCCAGTTCAAGCGGTTGTCGTTCTTTTTTGCTGAAAATGCAGCCAACATAGGCGAGTGCAAGGTTCTTGATATTGAATTGAGCCATGAAGCCATCAACAAGGCTTCCACCAATTATGTGCTTGTGGAAGATTATGAAGTTAAGAGCTTGTTGCGCCGTCGTCCCGAGCATTGTAGCAAATATGACTTCGGCAGCTTGTTGCTCGTGGCGGGCCGTTACGGTATGCTTGGGGCTGCCGTGCTGTCGGCAAGGGCGGCAATGCGGACCGGCGTAGGACTTGTGACCGTACATTGTCCGCGTTGCGGATTTGACGTGATTCAAGGCAGCGTACCCGAGGCTTTGTTCAGCGCCGACAAAAACGACATAATCACTACCGACATAAGCGAGACTCGACGATACAACGCTGTTGCCATAGGCCCTGGACTCGGAACCAACGAGCACACGGTGGATGCGATTGACCGCTTCTTGAAGAATCGCAATCTGCCTTGCGTGCTCGATGCCGACGCTCTTAATTGCATAGCTTCGCGTCCCATGCTGTTTGGAAGCATTCCGCAACGGTCGATATTGACACCACATGCGACTGAGTTTGAGCGGTTGTTCGGCAAGTTTGATACCGAGGAAGAACGCTTGAAGAAAGCCATCGAGGTGGCCAAGTTCTACAAGTTGATAATCGTGTTGAAGGCGCATTACACGATGGTTGTCGACCCAGCCGGGAAGGTGTATATCAATACAACCGGCAACCCTGGGATGGCTACGGCCGGCAGTGGCGACGTGCTGACGGGCATCATATCTGCATTGCTTGCACAGGGCTACAGTCCGCAGTTCAGCGCGTTGATGGGAGTGTATATTCATGGCGAGGCCGGAGATCTCGCGGCCAAGACTCATGGAACCTATGGAATGGTGGCGAGCGACATTGTGGACAACATTGGCAGGGCCATCAAGGAAATAATGCTTTGACATGTGTCGGAGACGATGTCGATTTTTGGCGTGATAATATGATAATGGAGTTAACATAGAAAATAGCGACATATTATGAAAAAAATTTTAAGTTCGGCATTGGTTGCCCTTGGGTTTGCAACTTGTTGCAGCCTTGTGGCCGAAGCGCAGCAGACGCAAAAGTTCACTGCGGCCAAGCATAACGAATACGGACTTGTGTATTCATTGCCGATAACGCATTTCAGGATAGAAGTCGAGGTTGAAAAGACTGTCAAGAAGGCTGGTCCTTATTACCAATATGCCAAGCGATACTTGAACATGGACAATGTGATAGCCGAAGATTCGCATTCATGGAAATTAAAAGGCGTGAAGATTTCGTCTTATGGAGTTCCAAACGATGACAATCGATACTTAATGCAGTTTAAGAACGGTTCGGGCGTGTTTCTGATTATGACCGAAGACGGATTGCCGTTGGCCATTAACCGCGATGTGAAGGTGGAGGATGTCCCTGCGCGTCCTGCCAAGGTCAAGGAAGACGAGAGCGTGTTGAGCAGTGAGGATCTGGCGATGGCGTTGCCTGGAGAGTTGCTCGTGAGCGAGTCAAATGCCAAGCGAGCCGAAATAGCCGCCCATACGATTTACAAGATACGCGAAAGCCGCACGGCTTTTGCCACCGGTGAGGCCGACCAGATGCCACCCGACGGCGAGGCCATGAAGCTTGTGCTTGAACAGCTTGACGAGCAGGAGCGTGCGTTAATGGCTCTGTTCTGCGGAGTTGAGCGTACCGAAACTGTCAAGAGGGTATTTGATTATTGCCCTGAAGGCGAAGTGGAGCGCGAGGTGCTGTTTCGCATATCCGATGCCGACGGTGTCGTGAAGAGAGACAACCTTGGCGGCGCACCGGTGTATATCTCGGTGAGCATCCTTCAAGAAGGCACGATGCCTGTCGATGAGGATGGAGAGGTGAAGAAGTTGCCAAAGAATGCGGTAATGTACAATATTCCGGGCAAGGCACTTGTGACATTGCGCTATGACGGCAAGAACATTGCCCGGCAGGAATTTGACGTGTCGCAATTCGGAATAGATTTCGGACTTAATCCGTCTATGTTCACCGACAAGAAGATGCCGAGCTATCTGTTGTTTTATCCCGAGACCGGGGCTATAAAGGAAATAGGCGTTGCGGCTCCATTGCAGCAGTGATGGGAAAGCATTGGTTCTAATATTTAAAGATATGCGATACGGGTTGCGGCGACGTTGCCCGTATCTGCTTGTTTAATCAAGTGTGTAGCTTATTGACACTTGTAGCAATGAGAATTTTATGTTGAGAAGATTGTATTTGGGTGGGGAATTTTGTGACGAAACGCTTATTTTGCGCATGGCTTTTATGTTTTTCCAGATGGAAACATTCATTGACAGGTGGATGTGAGGTGCTTGTAGCATGAAAAGGCATGTCGTGCGGGTAAAAAACGTACTGTGGAATGCGCTGGAAATCAGAAATGTATATATTTTATGTGAAAAATAATTTCAAAAAAACGGATTTACATTTGCATAATTCAAATAAGCATACTAACTTTGCACACGCAAACGCAGGACATACGGTGCCATAGCTCAGTTGGTAGAGCAAAGGACTGAAAATCCTTGTGTCCCCGGTTCGATTCCTGGTGGCACCACTTTTAAATCAGAGAGTTACAGAGATGTGGCTCTCTTTTTTATTGTTTTAACCCTTGTTTTAGCCCCGATATACGCAGTCTGTGTAAACCAGCGTGTAAACCGTGGGAATTACAGTAAAAGCAGTTTGTTACAAGTCCAAAGTGCTTAGTAACAATGAATCACCTCTAATGTTGAGGGTGACAAAAGACAGAAAACGGAAATATGTCAGTTTGGGCATATCCCTTAATCCTGCACATTGGGACTTCTCCAAGAATGAGCCAAAGGCAGATTGTCCCAACCGTGAGTACATCGAAATGCTCATAGCAGATAAAATCAAAGAATACTCCGCTAAAATCATTGAGCTGAAAGCAACCAATCAAGAGTTTACATCTACCTCACTTGTGGAGAAAGTCAATGTAAAGCATACCAACCGTAAGACTGTAAAGAATGTCTTTCAAGAGTACATGATTTCTCTTATAAAGGCTGGACGCAAAAGCTATGCCCTATCAATCAAGCAGCTATACAACTCTCTTAAAGAGTTCTGCCATAGCCTTGACTTCTATTTCTCTGAAATGGATGTGAATTGGCTGAAACGATACGAGTTGTTTTTAAGAGAGCAACGATTGGCAGAAAACACCATAGGCATACGTTTCAGAACATTGCGAGCCATTTATAATGTGGCAATGGAAGAAATGGCAGTTTCAACAGATTGCTACCCATTCAGGAAGTTTAAAGTTGCAAGACTTCATCAAGACACTATCAAACGTGCCTTGACAAAAGCGGACATAGAACGTGTGTTGCAATACCAATCATCCAACCGTTACATGAGATTCCCTATTGACATCTTTGCATTCACCTATTATTGTGGTGGCATCAATTTTATAGACATAGCCAACCTCACACAAGCAAACATATTAGAAAACAAGCTAATTTATAAAAGGCACAAGACAGGCAAGCTGATAAAGATTCCCTTGCAATCACAAGCCATTGAACTTATAAGAAAGTACCACAGAAAGGAAAATCCGTACCTATTCCCTATCCTCTCTGACTTCCATGAAACGGAAATACAGAAAGCCAACAGAATACACAAGGTAATCACCAAAGTAAACAAAAGACTAAAAGAAATAGGAGAAGAACTAAACTTGCCCATACCACTTACGACATACGTTGCCCGCCACAGCCAAGCAACAGTGATGAAGAAAGCAGGTGTTCCCACAGCAATAATTCGTGAAATAATGGGGCATAGTTCTGAAAGAGTGACACAAATCTATCTTGACAGCTTTGACAATGAACAGATTGATGAAGCAATGAAAAACTTACTCTAAAAGCAGAAAAGTCCGCTTATCCAACGATAGACGGACTTTTTTCATTACCTTTATAGCCTAAAAATCAAAGAGCTATGGAACTACCAATAGATGACAACAACGAGAAACAGTTTCAGTACATTTCAAGCCTTTTAAGAGGAAAGGGCGAGCCGTTCTATCTGCCTGATGGTACACCTTTATATCCTAATATCTTGAATGTGAATATGCCATTTGAAACAATGCACATATTTGCAGAACGCTACAACAATGGTGAAATACTATGCCCCTATAAGTACGAAAACTATATCAATGACAAAGACTTGCAAGCCACTATAAATGGGCTTCAAATGGATGCAGACGCATTTTGGTTGCTTGCCATCTTCTGTTTTGACTTTTCTTGCAGTGTGTGTTTGTCAGGTTTCACTATAAAAGATAGTGCAAGAAGAACAATCGAAAAGTTTATCAATCTTGCACCTGACGATGAAGATTCAACAATGAAGCTCACCATTAAAACAGACAAGGGAAAAATGGAGATTGAGGACAGCCATGCCATTACCTATATTCTAAAATGGGTGAAACAAGCCTATGAGCAAAACGAAGATGCAATACATGGTTGGACGGCAGAAGAAGCCAAAGACATATTCAACTTAAAAGAGGAATCCAACTCTGTGCTTATATGGTACTTTGCAAGATTGATGAGAGAGTTCTTTGAACTTAATCCACAATTCGTGGGGCAACGAAAAAAGAAAGATACTGTTTCTGTTGATAAAAACATTCTAATATCAAAGCTGATATATTATACACGCATATCTAAAAATGATACTTTTAAATTTGCCGACAAAGACTTATTAAAAGGCTTTTTTAAACAATACAAGAACAAGCAAATCATAACGCATTCAGATATATATTACTAAGAAAAACAGCACATTATCCCTTATAAGAGAATCCTGTTGCTCCAATGTGAGTAGCAGGATTTTTCTTTTTATCTTATTCTCACTTTAAGGGGAGTAACATTACAACAGAAATTCATTCTCCCTTCGTTTTCTCAAGCCACCGTACCTTTGCAACGTAATCAGAAAGCCAAGTGCGCATAGGCTGAATGATTGCAACATCAAATAATCATTTAGAACCTAATGCTGTAAAGGTCAAGCGTACAAAAAAATGAACCAGACTATTTTTCTTGAAAACGAGAACAAGATGAATGAAGTTAAACCCTTTAATAACAACGAAGATATGGAACAAGTAAATGAAGCAGCAATTGTAAAACAGCAAGAAGTAGAAAATGCTCGTAGAAAATTGGCAGAAAAGAAACAATTTCTTGCCAACAATGCAGATGCAGAAGCCAACATTAAGAGGTCGGCTGAAACAAATGTGAGAAAGGCCGAAAGAGAGTACCTTGAAGCCCTAAAAAATGTGGAAATGCCAACTACACAAGTGGAGTTTTGGCAGGTGACTGATGAAACGGCAGAGCGAATGACTATCACCAAGCAAAAGGCAGAAATCATTATTGCCACATCTGATTACAGTATGGCAGTAACCAAAGCCAATGTTGAGTTGGGCAAAGAGCTGATAACCAATGATAAATTGGAGAAAGCACCTTTATTCGTAACAGATGCCAACTTATTCTATGAGGCTGATATTCAATTAAAAGACCTGAATGGAAACATCGTAGAGAAAGGTACTCCAAACGTCTATGTGCCTGTTGATACGGCAAACGGTTATTGGCAATGGGCAACATACCACGAATACAATCTCAACGCCATTATCAAAGAGGAAGAACCTCTGACCATTGAAAATGTGAGAATCAAAGAGTTTACATCTTTA
Source organism: uncultured Prevotellaceae bacterium (assembly GCA_905207705.1). Lineage (GTDB taxonomy): Bacteria > Bacteroidota > Bacteroidia > Bacteroidales > Muribaculaceae > Avimuribaculum. The sequence goes on along the minus strand of CAJLMA010000006.1, from coordinate 66,357 downwards.
CAGGAATTTGCCCTATATAGGGGAGTGAACAATGTGCTAAGTCGTGGCTTCAACGGCTTGGAAAAAGCAGGCAATGCTGCATTGGCCACACAGCATGAGTTCTTTAAAAAGGTGTTCCAAAAGGCAGGAGAGTTGAAAGCCAACATTAGTGTTGTGACTAAATACTACAACTTAGGCAAGACCATAAAGCCGAAAGTTTGGAATAGTGCCACATTGGGCGTTATTGTGGAAAAGTTTCCTGAATACGACCTTGAAATTGGCGACAGGATTATTACAACCTTGAAAGAAAAGAACTTTGATAGTAAAATCATTAAGAAACGCTACATGATTGATGCAATCACTAAACTTGCCAACTGTACGCCACAAGGGAAAGAAAAGAAAATCGGCATTGATGAAGTTCTTGCAGTCCTTAATTCATTAAATAGCGAAAAGGTAAACTATCTCTGTGAAATCACATCCAATCAAGTGGACGACATTTATACTGCATTGTTCACACAATACTTGGAGAATCACGGTGCTAAGATTGACGAACAAGCTGCATAGGCAGGCTGCAAGGGTACTTATGTGACAGGTGAGTACCTTCTACTTCTAAAATCGGATTAGGTAGAATTTTGGGAAATGGGCATATAAAAGCAAAATTTTCCAATTTTCTACCTACTCTAAAAATCATGTTGAATCCACTTTTAATACACAGAACAAGATGGAAATAATAGAAGCTATCATAAACAAAGGAGAATGGTTGCTTGACGCATTAAAAAGAATCGGCTATGACATGATACCGACAAACACCATTCTTGATAAGACCCTGACAGGTTTAGGGGCAACCCATAGTGAGATACTTTCAAAACGTAACTCCATTATCATAGAGCCAAATGTTCCCGTAATACTTGGCAAGCTGAATGACAAGGAGAACTTGGAGGCAGTTTATGAAAAATGCACTCCTTATGCCATTAAGAAGTACCTACAAATGGATATTCCATACAAGAAGATTCTTACTACTCCTGAAAGTTATCCCAAAATACGAAAGGCTGCAATAGAGTTGAACATCAACATATACAAGGACTTCTTTTGCTTGTTTGATGAATGTGAGAAAGTCACACAGGATATTGATTACAGAAACAAGATTGTACAACCCATTTATGACTTCTTCCAATTCGAGGGCAAGGCTTTCGTTTCTGCCACACCTTTACCCATATCACATACGGAATTTGAACGACAAAACTTTCAGAAGATAAAAATTGTGCCTGACTATGACTATAAGAAAGACTTGGAACTGATTGTAACCAACAGCTATTACAAGAGATTGAAGAAAGTGCTTGACGGCATGAAAGACAGCAAGTGCATCTGCATCTTCTTTAATGTGACAGACGGAATCAATGAAATCATAGAGAATCTTGACATTGTTAATTACAAGATATTCTGTTCGCAAAAGAGTGTGGAGAAATTGGCAAAAAGAGGAATACATAGTGCTTATTCTTACATAGACTATCCATTTTCCAAATACAATTTCTTTACTTGCCGTTTCTATTCAGGACTTGACATTGTGCTTAGGAAGTACAAGCCTGACATTATCATGCTTACAGACTTTAATAGTGCGAATTGGACGATGATAGACCCATTCACGGAAGCCATACAGATACAGGGCAGATTCAGAAAAACTAAAAAGGATGATGATGTTACTTATAATTCCCTAACCCATATTTCAACTATCAATCCAAACATGAGAGTTAGAAGTAAAGAGGAATTGGATATAAGAATCAACCAATTCATAACAAATCATAATGAGATGAAAGAACGGCACGACAAGGAGGCTGATGACATTAGAAAGGAAGCTATATTTGATGATATGAAAGGTCTGCATTACCAAGACTTAATAGACGAGAAAGGAGAAATCAATTCGTTTTCTGTGGATAACGTTTATAATGAGGAACGTGTCAAGTCCTACTATGTTTCAGCACAAGCCTTATATCAAGCCTATAAAGATACAGGCTTCTTTAATGTCACCCTCAATGATGTGACGGAGTGCGTTGGCGAGGATGATATAAGAAAGCTCAATACGACCAAGCAGGAAATTGAGAAAAGAAGAATACTCGTGCAACTCTTAGACAAGATTCATAGTGACTTTGAACAGGGCAGAATCAGTTTTGAGGAAAAAGGCAATTTCATTAACCTATTAAGGGAACAGGCAGAAGCACAATATACCATTGACGCTTATATGAAGATAGGAAAAGCAGGAATGGTAAAAGCCAAATATCAAAAAGGTCTGATTGATAAAGCCATTCAGCAACATGACAAAGAACAGGCTGACATTCTTAGAATCTCTCCTGATGTGCTGAAAGACATAAAAGAGGAGTTTGAAATGAATATCTATATAAACAAGAATGAAATTAAGAACAGATTGCAAGCCATTTATGATGAGCATAACATAAAATGCAAAGTAACACAAGAAACAATTACAAAATACTATGATACAGACAACAGCGGCTCAATAAATGGCGGCTCATACAAACTTACAGTCTTCAAATTCAAATTGGTAAATTTTTAGCAGGAGGCTATAAAAAGCAAAAATTTCAGAATTTCTACCTCAACTCCATATCCGCAAAATATGGAGTTTTTCTTTTTGAGCAAATTGAAACCCAATAAATGCTCTAAATAGCAACACACAATTTTATTCTAAACTTAGCCAATTATAAGGAGATAAGGCTTTATCTTCTATTTCTGCAAAAACAGAGCAACCCATAAATAGTTAAACAGAAAGATATATACCTATACATTTTCAAATATCCCCCTCTGTTTGTCTTATTATCCCATTCAAAAAATTGGTGAATGTCATATACGCAAGGTTTCACAACACCTTTAAGTCCCCCCACCATTCTTGACTAAAAACAAAGAATAAACAAAATCATTCACCAATTAAAATTTTTCATTTATGGAAAACTTAGTTTTATTGCCAGCTATGGCACAGAAAAGACGTGGTAACTTTGGGCAGTTCGCAGAAGATGCGACTATCATTTCAGAAGAAACCACAAGAGTGAAGAAAGTAAACCACTTCATAGAGGCAAACACTATGGAGATTGATTTACAGCACTTGCAGAGTGACTGCATCGTACCCGTTTTCAGTAAGGACAACGAACTGACTATTTCGCACAATGCCTTTATTGAAACAGTTTGGGAAGCTGCAAACACTTTCTTTACAGGTGAAACGATTGATAAACCTGACATTCGTGTTTCGCACATCGTAAAGGGAAGAATCCCCGAAGCGATACACAAACCTGCAAACCAACTCTTAGAGAGTGACAAGACACAGTATTTTGAAAGGATGATGTTCTGTTTTGAAGTGCCTACCATTTATGAAACGGTAGAGGGAAACAAGCTCACTCTTTCAATAGGTGGTGTCAGAGCCTACAATCAGATGAATCTTTACAGCAAGAAAACAGTTGAGAGATTCAAGGTGTTTGTGGGCTTTAAGAACATGGTCTGCTGCAACTTGTGTGTTTATACAGACGGTTATCTTGGCAACTTGGAGGTTTCAAGTACAAATGACTTGTTCCGTTCTGTTTTGGAGATGTTCAACCGTTACGACCCTGCAAAGCACATTCACTTGATGCAGACACTTGGAAACAGCTATCTGACAGAACATCAGTTTGCACAGATACTTGGCAAGATGCGTCTTTATCAATGCCTACCACAAGGCTATCAGAAAAGTGTACCCCGTTTGCTTATAACGGACACACAAATAAATTCTGTGGCAAAGGCTTACATTCAGGATGAGAATTTTGGTGGCTTTGGTGGTGACTTGTCTATGTGGAGATTCTACAATCTTCTGACAGGTGCTAACAAGTCAAGCTACATAGATTCTTTCTTGGATAGAAGTCTTAACGCTACGGAAGTGGCACAGGGCATAAACATGGCTTTGCACGGTGACGAGCGTTATTCATGGTTTATTGATTGATTCACTTTACAATGGTGGGAGATATTCAGTAATTGGATATTTCCCACTTTTTACTAACTTCTAAAATCTAAATTTTATGGCACAAGAAAATAATGAGAATTGGAATTTTTATGGAGCCATATTCGTGGTGGTCTTTATCGTGTTCCTTTGCATCAGTCCACTTTATACGATAGGAATCTTTTGGATATTGGCTACAATTTATTCTATGTTGATTCACTAATACAGAAAGTGAATGTTCTGTTGATGTTCAGTTAGTTACGTTTATTGAGCATACACCGGACATTCACTTTTATTGTCTAACTCTCAAAAATGAACATTATGAGTTTGAAATACAGCAACACAACAGCGGATTTCCTGCAATGGGATGAAGCTATGAACTTGATAAGAAAGCTATTCAAGGACGGTAACTATAATATGAGTTTGCTTGTGGCTTTGGGTTGTTTCTTTGGATTGAGGATAAGTGACATACTTGCATTAAGGTGGAATCAGATACTTAATGTAAGTGAGTTTACTATCATAGAGCATAAGACAGGGAAGAAACGGACTATCCGCATTAACCCACAACTGCAAAGGCATATTGCAGAATGCTACAAGGCTATCAAGCCATTAGGCAAAAGTTCCCCTATCTTGGTAAGTCAGAAAGGCACGGTTTATTCTATACAACGGATAAATATCATTCTGAAAGAACTGAAAAAGAAATATAGGCTACATATAGGCAACTTTAGTTGCCATTCGCTTAGAAAGACTTTTGGTAGACAGGTTTATAACCTGAATAGTGAAAACTCTGAATTGGCATTAGTCAAACTTATGGAGCTTTTCAATCATAGTTCTGTTGCAATCACTAAGAGATACTTGGGACTAAGGCAGGAAGAACTATTGAATACTTACGACTGCCTTAGCTTCTAATCTTTCAGTAGGTGGAAAAATCAATAACTTTGCACCCTTAAAAGGCAGATGTTGGTTTTCTACCTACTTAATTTGCAGATAATAAGCAAAGTTCTTGCAACGCTAAACACTTTTGAGTAACTTTGTGGCAATTTCAGCGGACTAACGAGTTAGGAAGTTGAAAGGACATATAAGACGAAAGGGCGTTTAGCTAAATTATCCCTTGTTGGAATCTGGACAATTCTACCGTATGGATAATGAGCAGGAACGCCCACATCAGGATTATATACCTACCTCAACAGGTGGCTTATATAATTTCTTGGTGTGGGCTTTGCTTATTACATACGGTGGGCAGTCCAGAACTCTTAGCAATAAGAGAGCCTCAACAAGATAATAAGCCAAAGTACCCACACCTTTTCTTTATATGGGTAGAATCAAAAGTTAAATTGCTTCTTCGGGGTATTGAGTGGCACATGATTTATAGTGATGGATAAAATAAAGAAAAGTATTTGCACCCTATTTGTGTTATTTAGTGCCGTACCACTATTTGCCGATATGACCAATCGGGGTAGATTAGATAGTGAGCCTAATGATTTTTCAATGATTATTATGGCAATTATAGGCATAGGATTAGGAGGATTTCTTGCTTACGCCCTTATTGGCGCAAGCATAAAAGATAGTTTTAAAGATAAAGAAACAAATAAATGGGGATGCTTATCAATCATTCTTTGCATTCTTAGCCTATTGGTCTTAGTCGCAATGTGTTCAGACTAAAATGCAGTGAAAATAATAAAACAGCCTCAAAAGGAGAAAACTACCATAGAAACAATTTTTCATACGATAAATTATTGATAAATACAGGTGAAACGATTCCCGTTCTGTTTTATAATGTTGGTTCTACTATTTATGTGGCAGAGTTGCGGCGATAAGCTGCAACCAATAAACTATACTCCCATAGACAGCTTAATAGTCGGCAAATGGCAAATGGTAGAATATGCAGGCGGTAGCGTAAATGCGCTTGATACACTTAACTTTTACAAGAACGGTAAGGCTGACTGCCCACCTGAAACAGGTGAATTTACCTACCGCTTTATAACATCTGATTCTTTGGCTATCTATAATCATGGCTTTGGAGAACAGCATTACAAGATACTCAAACTATCCAATGACAGCCTTATAAGGCAACTTAGACGGCAAAGGATATATGCAGGCAGCATAGACGAGCCTGCAAATGGAGAGATTGAGAAATACATACGAGTAATAGATAGGTAGTATCTTTTTTGAAAGAACCCCGATTTATATGGAAAGTTAGAAAAAAGTACTCAGTGATTAAAATACAACAATATCATTGCATAAACTTCAAATTATGAAAGAGAATCCATTTTTAGAAGTAATGAGGAAGCATTCGGATGATGAATTGCTGGAAATCCTGAATGTCAAGCGAAAGGAATATGTTGCGGATGCCATTGCCGCCGTTGAAGAAGTCCTGCAAGAGCGTGGCGTCAGTTATGAAAAGGAATCTGATGATGTTTTTATCGCAGAAGATAAAACACTGACTTTTGAAAAGATAAAAGCAAGTAGTTGGAAAAGGTTATTAGGACATATTATAGATGTGGCTTTCATCATGTTCATGACTATAATGATTTTGAAATTTGCCATAATAGCAGAAAGCACAACTATAAGCAATCTTGAAATAGACTTGACTTATTTTGCCTTTTATTTTCTATACTTCTTTGGAAGTGAAACTACAAGCAACGGCAAAACGATTGGCAAAAAACTATTAAGGATGAGCGTAACGAACAACAAGGGGAAAAGTCCCTCAATGTCAAAAATAGGATTACGGACTTTATGCAGATTCATTCCATTTGATATATTGTCTTTCCTTTGGGGTGGTAACTGGCATGATAACATATCAGGTACTTATGTGGTGTTTGATAAAGAGTTGATGAAGTTTAAGGAACAGCATCAATAAAGTCTTGCTATAAAACATCACGTTATGGAACATGGAATAGCAATACTCTGCATAGTACTTGTCTTTGCCGCTTACATAGCTGGCAGGGTTGGATATGCCATTGAAAATGACAAGAAAGAGAAATCTGATTATGATAAAATGAATGAATCTATCAATGAAGCAATCAATGAAGAAGATAATCAGACAAGAAATTTGCTAATAAAGACGTTGGAAGATATTGGTTGCCAGCCTGAGATAGACAATGATAACAGTATCATCTTCAAATATCAAGGAGAAGTATTTAAGATAAATGCAAGCAATAACAGCCCCATTATTTGGATTTACAATTTTTCATGGACGGGGATTGAAACAAACGACACTGATGCGGATTTTCTGAAACAGGCTGTCAACAAGGCAAATGAAAATAGTGCAATCATAAATCTATATACAATCAATGAGGAAAAGGGATTTATTGCCGCACATTGTCAAATGGCAACATATTTTGCTTACAGCATCTCTAATTACAGAGGATATTTAAAATCCATTTTGGACAGTTTCTTTTATGCCCACCAACGGGTAAGGGAAACATTTATGAATTTTACTAAGGTTCAAGAGCAAAAAGAAAGAGTAGAAATAAAAGGTTTTCGTAGCAATTGATAATGTTACAGACAAATGTAACAATGTCTAATTTTTCTTCCTGACACTCTTAGAAGAAGAAATGAAACAGGTTGAAAATCGGACATAAAACACAAGAGGACATTTTTTTAAGAAAGTCCATTTTATAGGGGAATTTATAAAAAAGTACCATTGGGGGAATTACAGATATAACAGCATTATAAGGCTGTTTTTCAACATCAAATGATTGTTTCTAAAAGAAATTCTATATATTTGCAGTTGATACAACATTAAGAGTTCAATGAATGATAAGGTGACATATTGGATTGAGATGTCAGATTATGACTTTGACACGGCAAAGGCTATGCTTGAAACCAAGCGTTACCTTTATGTCGCTTTCATGTGTCACCAAACCATAGAGAAGATTCTCAAAGCATATTGGAGCAAAGTGTTGGAAGAACCACCTTTGAAGATTCATAGCTTATCAAGACTTGCTGAAAAGAGTGGTTTGGATAAGGATATGTCAGAAAAACAGACAGACTTCATAGACGAACTTGAACCATTGAACATAGAAGCACGTTACCCCTCTTACAAGGAGCGGTTGATGAAAAGTCTGACCGCTGACCGTTGCAAAGATTTGATTGAACAAACAGATAAATTAAGAACATGGATAAAGAGCAAGCTATAAAATTGGCACAACGCTATAAGGCGGCAGTCGCAGAACGGTTGCCCTTAAAGGCTCTTTACCTTTATGGCTCATACAGCAAAGGCAACCATACAGAGGACAGTGACATAGATATTGCCGTTGTCGTGGAACGAATGAGTGATGATTATTTTGAAGATACTCCTTTACTGTGGAAGCTGAAACGTAAGATAAGCAATCTTATAGAGCCTGTTCTACTTACGGAGGACACAAACAATCCTCTCTATGCAGATATTCTTAAAACAGGGATACTGATATAAACAGGAATATAGAGAACCTATCCAATATAGGGCAACTATATCTATATGAGATAAGTAATACAATTATTAACAATTACAGTTTGTGTAAACCGAGGTGTAAACTAAAGTGAGTAGACAATAAGATTACGAGTGATTCTTGCAACTCTACTGATTCATAAAGTGCCATAGCTCAGTTGGTTGCATCCAAAAGTGAGCGTCAGCGAACTTTCGGATGCCGTAGAAGAGCAAAGGACTGAAAATCCTTGTGTCCCCGGTTCGATTCCTGGTGGCACCACTTTCAAAATCTTAAGAAACGTTGTAACTGAATAAGTTACAGCGTTTTTTGTTTTTCTGGGGTAAAACAATGGTAAAACAGGGGGAATGTTTTCTCCAATGTTTTAATCGCAATGACAACAGTGGACGCAATTTGCTACAAGTACGAACCCATGAAAACATGAGAGTTACCCCTGAAGATTAAAGTGTGCAAGGGCAGAAAAACAAGGTATATCAACCTTGGTGTTTCTACCAAACCAGAGCATTGGGGCTTTGAGAAAAGCCTGCCTAAGTCACATGCCTTGAAGAAATAATGTGCGTGTGATTCTGCTTAAACGAGAGTGAAAATGAGCTGTATGAAAGATTTATAACTAAGGTTTTACTCGTTTTTGCTCTTAATCATTATATTTGCAAATACCGTTAATCTACTGTCTCATCAATTACAGGCAAAATATGGGAACGGAAAAGATAAACCGATTAAAAATAGTATTAGTGGAACAAGGCAAGACCGGGAAATGGTTGGCCGGACAGTTGGGAAAGAACGAAGCTACTGTTTCCCGGTGGTGTTCCAATACGAGCCAACCCTCATTGGAGATGCTGATGAAGATAGCTGCCATATTGAATGTGGATGCGAGAAGGTTGATTAACAATGGAATAGAAGAATAATATCATGGCAAAGAAACAACAGAAAGAAAAAAGTATAGAAGAAACCCTTTGGGAATCGGCCAACAAATTGCGTGGGTCTGTTGAACCATCGGAATACAAGCATGTAGTATTGAGTTTGATATTCCTGAAATACGCCTATGACCGTTTTGTGGAGCGGCGCAATGAATTGATTGCAGACGGCAAAGGTGCATTTGTAGACCAGCCAGTGTTCTATAATGCCAAGAACGTCTTCTATTTGAATGAAATCAGTCGTTGGGATTATCTGATGGAGAATGCCAAGCAGAATGACATCGCCATCAAGATTGACGCGGCTTTGGCACAGGTGGAGAAAGACAATCCTTCGTTGAAAGGAGCTTTGCCGAGCAATTACTATTCCGGATTGGGACTTGACCGCACCAAATTGGCAAGTCTGTTGGATGTTATTGGTAAAATTGATACGCAAAAAGACAAGGAACATGACTTGATAGGGCGTGTCTATGAATACTTCTTGGGTAAGTTTGCCATAGCCGAAGGAAAGGGAAAAGGCGAATATTATACGCCCAAAACGATTGTCAACCTCATTGCGGAGATGATACAGCCTTATCGGGGTAAGATATACGACCCTTGTTGCGGTTCGGGCGGTATGTTCGTGCAAAGCATGAAGTTCATCGAGGCACACCACGGCAATAAAAAAGATATTTCTGTCTATGGACAGGAATATACCAACACCACCTATAAGTTGGCAAAGATGAATCTTGCTATTCGGGGCATTGCCTGCAATTTGGGCGAACGCGCTGCCGATACGTTCCACGATGATCAGCACAAGGACTTGAAGGCAGACTTTATCATGGCCAATCCGCCTTTCAACCAGAAATCATGGCGTGCTGAGAATGAATTGACCAACGACCTACGTTGGCAGGGTTATGATGTGCCCCCTACGAGTAACGCCAACTACGGCTGGATTCTGAACATCGTGTCTAAATTGTCAGCTAACGGTATGGCAGGGTTCTTACTTGCTAACGGTGCATTAAGCGGTGATGGCACGGAACTGAATATCCGCCGCCGGTTGCTGAAGAACCATTTAGTGGAAGCCATCGTCATTCTTCCTCGCAATATGTTCTATTCTACCGACATCAGTGTGACGCTTTGGATATTGGCAGGTAACCGTAAAGCCCGCACGGTTGAACAAAACGGTGAGTTAGTAAAATGTCGCAACCGGGAAAACGAGGTGCTTTTCATTGATTTGCGCCAATGGGGAGAACCTTTTGAGAAGAAGTATATCCAGTTTTCACAAGAACAAATTGCACAGATTGCTGAAAATTTCCACAACTGGCAACGCGAAGGTCATGAACAAACCTATCGCAATGTACCCGAATACTGCTATTCTGCTACGCTTGAAGAAATTGAGGCAAAAGGTTGGTCGCTTGTACCCAGCAAGTATATCGAGTTCAAGAACCGGGACGAAGGCATTGACTTTGATACCCAGATGAAGCGGTTGCAATGCGAAATGCGCGAACTGCTCCGGCAGGAAGAAGAGAGCAAACGGGAATTGTTGGACCTGTTTAAGGAATTGGGATATGGACTTGAATGACAAGATTGTAATTTACCGCACTGCCGATGGACAGACCTCCATTGACGTGAAGTTGGAAAACGAAACGGTATGGCTCTCGGCCAATCAGATGGCCACTTTGTTTGACCGGGATGAAAAGACTATAAGAAAACACATCAATAATGTCTTTTCCGAAGGTGAATTGGGAAAAGCGAACAACACGCATTTTTTGCGTGTTGATGGAGTGAAACAGCCTGTTGCCTTTTATCCTTTGGATGTTATCATCTCTGTCGGCTATCGTGTAAAAAGCCAAGGTGGCACACAATTCCGCATTTGGGCTAACAAAGTGCTGAAAGAATATCTGGTGAAAGGCTATGCCGTCAATAAGGCTTTGACGGAACAACGCTATACAGAACTGAAACAGTTAGTCGCCGTTTTGGGGAGGACGGTCAAGGCACAAGAGGCTTTGGCTTCCGATGACGCGCTCAATCTGGTGGAAGTGGTTTCCGACTATGCCTATGCCCTTGATACGTTGGACAAATACGACTACCAACAGTTGGCCGTGGAGCAAACCACGAACGAAGCAAAGTTCCGCGCTACTTACGATGGAGCCATGCAAGCTATCGAAGAACTCAAAGCCAAGTTTGGCGGAAGCCAATGGTTCGCCCATGAGAAAGATGATTCGTTCAAGAGTTCCATCGGACAGATATACCAGACGTTCGGCGGCCAAGACCTCTATCCGTCAGTAGAAGAAAAAGCCGCCATGTTGCTTTATCTCGTAACCAAGAATCATTCGTTCAGTGATGGCAACAAGCGCATTGCTGCAACGCTCTTCTTATGGTTTATGGCAGGCAACGGCATCCTCTATAATCCGGACGGCACGAAACGCATAGCCGACAACACCCTTGTCGCCCTTACACTGATGATAGCCGAAAGCCGCACAGAGGAGAAAGATGTTATGGTGAAGGTAGTTGTAAACCTGATAAACAAGAACAACTATGAGTAATGGAAAGTTGAAACGGCTGGGGGACTATATCCGCGAGGTGGATGTGAGGAACAGGGATTTGGAGGTGACTAAACTATTGGGGTTAAGTATGACAAAACAATTTCGTCCATCTACATCTAATATCGTTGGTGTCGATTTAAGTAAATATAAAGTGGTTCATAGAAATGTTTTTGCATTCGACACGATGTCAGTTATTCGTGTTCATAAAGTACCTATCGCTATCAATCAAACAGAGAACCCCATAATAGTTTCTCCAGCTTATATAACTTTTGAATGCAAGGATTCAAAAATTTTAAATCCTTATTATTTGATGATGTGGTTCTCTCGCAACGAATTTGATAGATATGCAGATTTTAAGTCTGATGCAGCTGTTAGGGGTGGTTATAATTGGGAAGAACTTTGCGATACTCCAATATACTTACCTCCCATCGAGCAACAGCAAAAGATTGTATCAGAATACGAAACCGTTATCCGCCGCATTCGCCTCAACGAGCATATCATTGCCAAGTTGGAAGAAACGGCGCAAGCCCTCTACCGCAAGATGTTTGTGGATGGGATTGATAAGGAGCATTTGCCGGAGGGATGGAAAATGGGAGTAATTTCTGATTTTGGCGATGTCATTACGGGGAAAACTCCATCAAGTAATGCTCCAGAAGACTTTGGAATGGATATGCCTTTTATAACACCAGGTGATTTTCAATATTATAACAAATTCGCTATTAGTTCAGAAAGGGGATTGTCTGCAATTGGGTATAGACGTTTAAACAATAAAATTCTTCCCGAAGGAAGTGTTATTGTCACATGCATCGGGTCTGATATGGGAAAAGTTGCAATTACTTCAGAACGATGCATCACGAATCAACAGATGAACTCAATCATTGTAAAAGAAAAATTTTACTCTGATTATTTGTACTACTGCTTATCGAGTATGAAAGATAAATTAAAAGGAATGGCACTAGGTAGTTCTACAATGCCTCTATTAAATAAGAGTGATTTTGAAAAAATCGCAATTGTAATACCTGCAAAAAATAGTCTTTATGCTTTTGATACAAAAGTATCTTCAGTTAACAAACTGCTAAAATTGCATTTTAAGGAAATATATAAATTACAAGAATTACAGTCTTTGCTTTTGGCGAAGATGGGGCGATAAAAATTAGTATTATGGAAAGAGTCGTTATTTTAACAATGATTGGTTGTGCTACTTTAATAGCAATAGTAGCTATCATTTTTGATTATTTGAATAATAAGAAGTTACAAACTTCTATGGAAAATTCTTTGACTCAAAAAATAATTAAGTTGCATCGAAATTATATTGTGGGATTTCTTAGCTTTGCGATAATAACTATCATCTCTGCAAAATATGGAGGACCTAATAATAATATTTTTGATTACTTGTCTTTTGGTTCAACTATTACTTCATTAGTTCTATCCGTATTAGCAATATTTGTAACGGTACAATCGTCTTCAGATTTGTATAAGCAATTTACAAGAATAGATAATGCTACAGAAACAATTACAACCATTTCAAAACAATTAGATGGAACATTAGATAAAATATCTGCTGTCGAAAAGAAATTGGCTTCAACTTCTAATACTATAACAAATCAAGTAGATAGTATTATATTTCGTGTTGATGAAAAGCTAAAAGAACGGATGCTGGAAACCGAACATAAACTTTCAGAGCAGATAAACTCTTTGAATATTTCAACTGTAAGTGAAAGGGAACAAGGCTCTGAGGAAACTCTAGATTTCATTAAGCAATTAAAAACATCATATTTAAATACTATATCGGCAACAGGCACATTAGCTATCTATGCTTGTATTCTATCAAAAGATTATAATAAAGAATTTATACTGCCCGATTTATTGAAAGGTAATGAGTTATATACATATGGCTTTTTAATTTCAACTATTTCAATAGGATTATTAAATGCGACAATAGAAGAGAATTATAAAATTAGCTGTTTCGCTTCTGTATATACACAAGAAGAAGTAATCAATATTCTAAGAAATCAAGTTGTTAAATTTGGTATAGATTTTCTCAATCAAATAAATACAATTAATAGATATTTTGGAATTAATGAATTAATAGTAGACTTAAAATCTCAAGAATAGGTTATTATGCCACACTTCAATGAACACGCCCTCGAACTATCCATCATGGAACTGTTTCAGAAAGAGGGTTACATATATACCAACGGTGAGGAAATCCATAAGGAAGTGAGCGATGTCTTGCTTCGAGACGATATGCGCCTGTACCTGCGCAGCCGATACAAAGCCGAAAACATTACGCCGTTGGAGATTGAGTGCGTACTAGCCAAGCTGACTGCCAATGTGGGCTTCTCTCTGTACGAACAGAACCGCCATGCCTATCAGTTGATGACAGAAGGCTTTTCGTTGAAGCGTGAGGATGCGGCTTTGCCGGATTTGTTTATCGAGCCGATAGATTTTAGCAAAGATGGAACGAAGAACAACCTGTTCCGCATCGTCAATCAATTGGAGATGCAAGGCTCAGAGCGACGCATCCCGGACGGGATTGTCTATGTAAATGGTCTGCCCGTAGTGGTATTGGAATTCAAGAGTGCCGTGAAGGAAGACACCACTATCATGGATGCCTACACGCAGCTCACGGTGCGTTATCGTCGTGACATTCCCGATCTATTCAAATACAACGCTTTTGTAGTAATTAGCGATGGGGTGAACAACAAATACGGGTCTTTGTTTTCGCCTTACGACTTTTTTTATGCGTGGCGGAAAGTAGAAGCAAATGACAAAGCCACAGACGGCATCAACTCCCTTTTGACGATGGTGCAAGGTTTGTTCCGGAAAGAAAGGCTGTTGAGCGTGATAAAAGATTTCGTATTCTTCCCCGATTCATCGAAGAACGAAAAGAAGGTGGTTTGCCGCTATCCGCAATTCTTTGCCACACACAAGCTGTTTGATAATATTCGCTTGCACTCCAAACTTCAAGAAGGTGGCGATGGGAAAGGAGGTACTTACTTTGGGGCAACAGGCTGCGGCAAGAGCATCACGATGCTGTTCCTCAGCCGTATGCTGATGCGAAGCAAGGGATTTGCCAGTCCTACGATTGTGTTGATAACCGACCGTACTGACTTGGACGACCAGCTTTCCAAACTGTTTGGTACGGCCAAGAAGTTCATCGGTGATGAATGCGTGGTGGAAGTAGAAAGCCGGGACAAGTTGCGCGAACATTTGGCCGGACGAACAAGTGGAGGCGTATTTCTGACCACTATCCATAAATTTACGGAAGATACACGGCTTTTGTCGGAACGGGCTAATATCATCTGCATCTCAGACGAGGCGCACCGTTCGCAGACCAACCTCTCCTTGCAGGTCAGGCAAACGGATAAGGGTGTAAAGCGCAACTACGGTTTTGCCAAGTATCTGCACGATTCGTTGCCTAATGCCACATATGTAGGCTTTACGGGCACGCCGATTGATGCCACGATTGACGTGTTTGGCGAAGTGGTGGATGCCTATACGATGACTGAATCAGTGACGGATGGCATCACTCGGCGCATTGTGTATGAAGGGCGTGCCGCCAAAGTATTACTCGACAACAAGAAGTTGCAGGAGATAGAACAGTATTACAAACAGTGCGCCGAAGAAGGAGCGAATGAATACCAAATAGAAGAAAGCAAAAAAGCCGTCACCAAGATGGAGCGCATCTTGGGAGACTCCGACCGTCTGCAAGCAGTGGCGGAAGATTTCATTGCCCACTATGAGAAACGGGTGGAAGAAGGAAGTACGGTAGAAGGCAAGGCTATGTTCGTTTGCTCCAACCGAATCATCGCTTTCAACCTTTATAAAAAGATTATCGCCTTACGTCCCGAGTGGGCAAAGATACCAGGTGAAAAAGCGCATAAAGACCATTATATGATGGCGGCAGAACCGCGTCCTCTTTATGGGAACCAAGAAATTCCTATTGAGAAGATAAAATTAATAATGACCCGAAATAAGGACGATAAACCGGAACTGTATAATTTGCTGGGAACGGATGAAGACCGTCGTGCCTTTGCCGAGGAATTCAAGAAGCCTAAGTCAAACTTCAAGATTGCCATCGTGGTGGACATGTGGACAACGGGATTCGACGTAGATTGTCTGGATACGATGTATATAGACAAACCGTTGCAACAGCATACGTTGGTACAGACCATCTCACGTGTAAACCGTGTCTATCCGGGAAAGGAGAAAGGCTTGGTGGTGGACTACATCGGCATTAAGAGCAACATGAATGTAGCGTTGAAACGCTATGCGCAGGGAGATGCCAATTTGGATTCGGTGGAAAGCATCGAGCAATCCGTTACGATGGTTAAAGATGAATTGGACATTATCCGTCGGATGTTCGGTGTATTCGATTATTCAGTATTTACAACCGGGACACCCTTGGAACAACTGGATTGTCTGAATAAGGGAGCTGAGTTCGTGCAACGCACCAAAGAACAGGAAAACTTGTTTATGGGACATGCCAAGAAATTGAAATCGGCCTTCAATCTGTGTAGCAACAATGAAGAAATCAGCGATGCGGAACGTGAGGAAATCCATTATTTCACCGGTGTACGCTCCATTATCTATAAACTGACCATTGGTGATACGCCAGATGCTTCCCAAATGAATCACCGAGTCAGTGAGATGATAGAGGAAGCCATACAATCCGAGGGTGTTGAGGAAATCATCCAAATAGGCAACGACAAGGAGAACTTGGATGTGTTGAGCGAGGAATATATGGAGCGCTTGGGCAAACTGAAATTACCCAATACGAAGGTAAAGTTGATGGAACGTCTGCTGAAAACCGTTATCACGGAATTCAAGAAGGTGAACAAAGTAAAAGGCGTGGACTTCTCCAAACGTCTGAATGCTTTGGTAGATAAATACAATGACCGTAGAGATAGTGCTATTTTTGCGGACGAAGTGTTGACGGAAGTAGCCAATCAGATGGCAGATTTGTTGAAGGAGTTGAACAAGGAAAAGAAATCGTTCCTTGATTTGGGTATCAGCTACGAAGAAAAAGCCTTTTACGATATTCTTAAAGCCATAGCCAAGCAGTTTGGATTTGAATATCCGGAAGAGAAGCTCTTGAAACTTGCAGCAGAAATCAAGAAGATAGTAGCGGATAAATCTAAGTATACGGACTGGTCTATCCGTGACGACATCAAAGCGGAGCTGAAAATGGATTTGATTTTGGTTTTGGCCGAATATGGCTATCCTCCTGTGACGAATGATGAAGTATTCAAGGAGATTCTGGAACAGGCGGAGAATTTCAAGAAATATAATGGATAATAGTATGACGAATACCGAATCTCAACAAATAGAATTCAAAGAGTCTTGGCGCGATGAATACCAGAAATGGATTTGTGGCTTTGCCAATGCACAAGGCGGTGTCCTTTATGTGGGCGTAAAGGATAATGGCGAGGTGTGTGGTGTGCAGGATGCCAAGAAACTGATGGAGGATATTCCGAACAAGGTGCGCGACATGATGGGCATCTTGGTGGATGTCAATCTGAAAGAGAAATACGGAAAGCAATATTTGGAGATTGTGTCGGAGGCTTATCCTTATCCCATCAGTTTTCGTGGCAAGTATTACCAACGTAGCGGCGCAACCAATCAAGAGCTGAAAGGAGCGGCACTCGACCGCTTCATGCTTCGTAAGCAGGGTAAGACTTGGGATGGTGTACCTGTGCCTTATCTGAAAGCGGAGGACTTGGACAACGCTACGTTTGATTTGTTCCGAAAATATGCCAAACGGAGTGGACGCATGGAGGAAGCGGACTTGATGGACGATAATCACGGACTGTTGGAAAAGCTCCGACTTTATGAAGGCAGTTACTTGAAACGTGCTGCTGCCTTACTGTTCCATCCCGACCCGGAAAAGTATGTGACCGGAGCGTTTGTGAAGGTTGGCTTCTTCCGTGAAGGCATGGATTTGGTGTATCAGGACGAAGTGCATGGCAATCTGTTCCAGCAAATCGTAAAACTGATGGACTTGCTGTGTACCAAGTACATGAAAGCCATCATTACCTACGAAGGTATCCAACGTATAGAAACATTACCCATGCCTCGTGAGGCTTTGCGTGAAGCGTTATTGAATGCCTGCATCAACAAAGACTATGCAGAACCTTCTCCCATTCAAATCCGTGTGCATGAAAACAAGTTGGAAATAATCAACGGTGGGGTGCTGCCTGAAGGGTGGACTGTGGAAACCTTATTGTCCTCACATCGGAGTATGTCTTACAATCCGGATATTGCCAATACCTTCTTTCGTGCAGGTGAGATTGAGGCATGGGGACGCGGCATTGAGCGTATCATTACCGCCTGCAAGCAGGATGGTTTCTCTACGCCGGAGTTCCGATATGATGCTTCGGGTATCTGGACAATATTCAAGTTTAAGTACCCGGAAAGGGCAATCATCCAAAGCGACCAAAAAACTACCCAAAAGACTACCCAAAAGACTACCCAAAAAGCCATACAAAACCTGACAGAACAACAGCAAGCAATACTGTCATTCTTAAAAGGACATCCGGAAGCGACCCGGAAAGAGATAAGCGAAAGCCTTTCTAAAATAACAGAAGATGGTGTAAAGTACAATCTTTCCCGACTTCAAGAGCTTGGCTTACTGAAACGTATAGGAGGTAGGAAGCAAGGATATTGGCAAATTATAGAATAAAAAAAGATTATGGATGATTTGGAAGAATCTGAAAGTTGGCACGAGGATTTGATGGTATGGGAGCGTTTTCAAGATAAACTTGAACGAATCAAGGGTGAAAATACCTACGATGACTTGCACGACTTTCAGGATAAAAGCGTATCCTTGCAACAGGAAACCTCCACGCAACCTGACGCAAAACGCTGCAACAATCCGGTGGAGCAATAGTGGGAGATTATACTACTTGCTGATTCATAAATCAAAGATATTCAGTCACTTTAAAGTCAGAGGGTTGCAGTGATGTAGCTCTCTTTTTTATGCTCCAATATGGCTGAAATGCAGGGTAAAACAGGAAAATTTTTCTTTCCTATTGGGGATATTTATGTTTGTATCCAATCCATATCCAGAGAACGAACTGACTAAGTACGGATATGAATTGAGTAACATGTATAATGACAGTATTATCAAACCATCAGAAGCAGAGCTTATTTGGGGGTATAACACTCCGTTCCTATCCGGAATATTTAGTTTGCTCTATGGTGGAATATGCCTGTTAGGTTGGGGTCTTTGTATCAGAAGCTATCAAAAATCCATTATTCCAACATGGAAAAGAATATGCAAATGTTACATACTGCGGACATCCATCTTCTGGATTTGCTCAGAATTTCACTATTTTGATATATGGGAATTTATCCCTAAACTGACATTCTCGGCTTTATCCATTCTCTTTATAAAGATAGGTTCTGAAAAACAGAACAAAGGCAATAATTATAGCTTAGCATCCAATGAGAAAAAAGTAATATAACTTGGATTAATAAAAGAGCTTATAACCTCTACATGTATATAAAGATTACCATTATAAAAGAAAACTACACAGGAATACTCAGGGGATTACCTTGTACCACAATGGTTTAAGGACAAATTATATAAATATCTGAATAACAGAACAGAACTTAGAACAAGCCTTCTGCAAAATATGTGTCTGCCCAATCGGGGAAATCATATTTTGGTGGTATCATTGTTTGACCAGATTCGGATAAAACCCGAGTTTGTTGTTTTTTATGCACCAAAATTTAATCATTGGCTTTCAAGGTTATAGGCAGAGTAGTGTGTGAGTGTGAAGTGGGCCGGATTCCCGGCGGCTCTGAAAGCCGGGAATCCAGTCCCTCAAGAAAGTCATACCGTGACAAGTTCGTAATCCATTGAGCCGAGGCCGATTTTCTGGGCATGGATTAGTCCTGCCTTCCAGTCGGTGTCGGGGTGCATCAGGTGGAATTTGTCGGCACCTTCGAGATGCTCATGAGGGTGAGCCTCGGTGAGCTTGCTGCCCATGATGGCCGGGGCGGCTATTACCATGTCGGCACAGGCTTGGTCGAGGGCAACGGGGTCGAACGACGCGAGGATGCCCAAGTCGTGGATAATGGCGGCATCGTTGTGGTTCCAGCAGTCGCATTCGGGCGAAACGTTCATGATGAAGCTGATGTGGAAATTGGGCTTGTCTTTCAAGATGGCCTTAGTGTATTCGGCTATCTTGTAGTTAAGACGTTCAGACGTGTCGCTTTCACCCATAACGGCGGCATCGTGCTGGCACAGAGCCACGCATTGCCCGCAACCCACGCACTTGTCGTAGTCGATTTCGGCTTTGCGGTTTTGGTTCAAGTGTATTGCGTCGTGGGCGCAATGTTTCACGCATACGTTGCAGCCCTTGCAGTTGTCAATATCGATTTTTGGTTGGGAGTTGCAATGCAGTTCGAGCTTCCCGCCGACGCTTGCACCGCCCATTCCCAAGTTTTTCAGCGCTCCGCCAAATCCGGCTTGTTCATGCCCCTTGAAGTGGGTCATCGATATCACAATGTCGGCATCGGCCAGTGCCGAGCCTATCTTCGGAGCTTTGCAGTATTCGCCATCCAAAGGTATTTCACGATATTCGGTACCTTTCAGTCCGTCGGCTATAATCACCTGGCATTGGGCCGAAATGGGGTTGAACCCGTTTTCCATGGCACTTTGCAAGTGGTCGACCGCGTTGGCACGTTTCCCCGAATAAAGCGTGTTGCAATCGGTGAGGAACGGTTTCGCACCCCACGAGCGAAGCAGCGTGGCCAGCCTGGCGGCATAGTTTGGACGGATGTATGCAAGATTCCCCGGTTCACCGAAGTGTATTTTTATAGCTACGAATTGGTCTTTGAAATCGATGCTTTCGATTCCGGCACGTTTTATAAGGCGCTCCATCTTGTCGAGCAGGTTGCACGATGGAGATGTGTGCAGGTTGGTGAAAAATACTTTTGACTTGTCCATAGTAGAATTTCGTGTTAAGTTAAACATGTGCTTAAAGTGTGGATGCTTCCACCTGTTGTGATGAAAACATGGGGATGGGGTCGCGAAAAGATCTTCAAACGGCGCTATCATGTTCCAAATGCTAAAATTACAGAGAATTATCGGATAATGGGATAATTCTTCATGAAAAAAATTGTAATTTTGCATTACATACGATAAATAACATATTTTCTGATTCAATTTCAATAGCGTGGATTATAATACAATGATAATCAATTACTTAAATTTTAGGGGGGGGGTAAAAATTCTTTTTTAACCGATTGTTCGTGTCCTTTTGTAAAGGATGACAAATCGAGGTCTCAATGTGAAGATGCGGAGCAATTCCCATCCGAAGCCAATAAAAAGCCGATTACCAAGTCGGTAATGCTTGCCACTTCAAATAATTATGTCAAATTAAAATCGGCTGTCAAGCAGGAATTGTGTGGAGGTGTGTCGGTTTTAGGCGAGTTGCTGTCAATGAAGTCGTGTGGAGAGAAACTTGTGTGGTGCGTGCTGTTTATTTATTTCTTGAGTTTCAACTTATTGTTTTTGACACAATCCGATTATGTCGGCAATGAGGCAATGATGATGGGGTACGACACGCGGTTTTATTTGGCCGATGAAAATCCGATGATACACATAACCAAGATTTTCAAGTGGAACATACGGCATCCTTTGCTCTCGTTATTGTATTTACCGTTGTTGTTGGTCGATTACGCATTGAATTGCCTCGGCTGTGACATAGGGTGGCCGATGTTTTTGACATTTACCACATTTTTGATGTCTTTCAGTGGACTGCTGTTGTTCAAGATATTCCGGGTCAACGGTTTCCCTGTCGGACTGTCGATTATGTTGCTGGCATTTTTTTGTTCTTTCGCCCATGTAATGCTGCTGTCGGTGCAGGTGGATTCTTTTGTCTTGACAATATTCTTTTCGCTGCTGTTGCTGCTTGTCACCCTGAAAGGTGTCAGGAACATTTGTGTAGACAACTTGATTTTCTTTGGAATGACCGGTGCCACATCGACAAATTGCCTGAAGGTGCTGGCTGTAGATTTATTGTCGGGAAAAGGCTTAAAAGATGGCATTTCCCACTTTATTCGCTCCATTCTGCTTTTCAGTGTGTTTTTTTGCCTTACAGGAGCAGGACTGGTGTATCGGATAGTTGTCAAGCACATGAGTTTGGGACAAGCTTTCATGGATAATGCAATGGAATATGTGGGTGGTACTGTAGACAAGCTGTCGTTCTTTTGGAACAACTTTTTGTCGGAACCACTTTTGTTCCATTACAAGACGGGTGTTTTTTATTCTACCGAGACGGAGACGCTTGGAACTTATCTCGACGGAATCTGTCAATTTGTGATTGGAGCGGTGTGCTTGCTTGTGGTGGTGTCATTGATATTGAATCGCAAGGAATTGTTGTCAAAGTTGTTTGTGTCGTTCTTTTGCATCGACATCGTTATTCATTTTGTGGTTGGCTACGGGTTGACCGAATCACAGCTGTTCTGTGGGCATTGGTTCTTTTTCGTGCCTGTTCTTGTTGGCATGTTGTGCATGAAAGCCGGGAAGGTAAAAGCGTGCGCAGTTGCGCTTAGGGCTTTCTTGTTGGCGATTACGGTATTCTTCTTTGTTCATAATTTGTGTTGTTTTTATAACAGTTTGTAAGTTATGATATTGGATGTAATACTGCTGGTTCGCCCACAGCAATGGCTTAAGAACATATTTGTGTTCCTGCCCATATTCTTTGACGGCAGGCTGGGCGATATTTCCTGCCTTGAAGGGGCGGTAGCAACATTTGTTATGTATGGGTTCGTGGCAGGTTCCATTTACTGCCTCAATGACATTCGCGACGTTGAGTCTGATCGACGCCACCCGGTCAAATGCAAGCGGCCCATAGCTTCGGGGAAGGTACCAGTGAAAGTGGGCTATTGCGTGATGGTGTTGTCGCCTGTATTGGCCGTGCTTGTTTCATTATTATTGGGACCTGCCGTAAGACCGGCGGTTTTGGCTAACGTGGGCATTTACTTCATGCTTAATCTTGCTTATTGCTTTTGGTTGAAGCGCATTGCGCTTGTGGATGTTTTCGTGGTCTCCGTGGGATTTGTGTTGCGCGTCCTTGCCGGTGGCGTGGCAACAGGCGTATGGGTGTCGCCGTGGATCATATTGATGACGTTCTTGCTCGCGCTTTTCCTGTCGTTTGCCAAAAGGCGCGATGACGTGCTTATTTACGAACAAACAGGGGAAAAGATGCGTTTCAACATTGCCAGCTATAACATGGAGTTCATGAACATGGCAATAACGATGGTCGGTGTCATAACGATCGTCTGCTATATTATGTACACCGTTTCTTCCGACGTGGTCGGCAGGATGGGGACGAGCAATCTTTATTTGACTATCGTTTTTGTGCTCGCCGGGGTTTTGCGTTACTTGCAATTGACTGTCGTGGAAAGGAACAGTGGCAGTCCCACCAAAGTGTTGGTGTGTGACAGGTTTATCCAAGCTTGCATTGCAGGATGGGTTGTCGCTTTTATTGTGATTATTTATTTCTGAAAGTCATGAAAGTCGTGGTATTTGATTTTGACGGGACTATTACGACCCGTGACACTTTTATCGAGTTTATATCATACGCCAAAGGTTTGGTGCCATTGTGTGTGGCATTGTTCATGTATTTGCCGTGGCTGGTGGCTTATAAGTTTGGACTTTACCCTAATTGGAAAATCAAGCAACGCCTGTTCGGACATTTTTTCAAAGGTATGTCGCTGGACGATTTCAATAAGTCGTGTGCCGGTTTCTTTAAGAAAAAAGGCTTGTCGCTTATCCGGCCAAAGGCAAGGATCGCCGTATCCGATCGATTAAAAGAATGTGACAAGGTGCTGATAGCCAGTGCGAGTATTCATAATTGGATCAAGCCGTTTGCCGACGACCTTGGTATCAAAGTCGTATTGTCGACCGAAGCCGAGGTTGATGATCGAGGCATCTTGACAGGGCGTTTCAAGAACAAGAATTGTCATGGAGCGGAGAAAGTTGCCCGGCTGCAAATGGAAGTTCCGTGCCTTGAATCATGCTATCTCATTGTTTATGGTGATAGCAAAGGGGATAGGCAATTGCTCGAATGCGCCAATGAAGCATATTATCGAACCTTGTGACGGGTATGCAATTGGAGTTGATGTCGTTCATGATGATGAAAAATCGCCGATATGATTGTTTCATATTCGGCGATTCGAGTTTAGATTCTAAATATCGCAAAGCGTCGGCGATTGTCGCAAGGCCATGCTTTGCTAATGTGTTTTTCATGGTTTTATCCATACTATTCTTCTCATAAGGCTTGGAATCTCTTTTTGATTTTATGGAAGATTCATGATGGCTTCTCAATCACTGGTTAAAAATGGTTAAGCTTACAGAGCTTCAATTGTAAATTACTCTTCCCAAGAGATTGGCACGACGAGAATCTCTCTTCCCAAGAGTTATTTTTCATTTGCAAAATTACAAAAAAATCCATGTAAACCCTCTGGAATCCAGTCCAAAAAAATTGACACGTCTTATCTTCGCACTTTCAATTTCCATGTTATAAACAACTTTGCAAATTGAAAAACATTGATTTTAGTCAAAAATAAACACTCTGATATACAACTACATACAACAGGAATAAACATCTCTTGGGAAGAGACGTTTTATTTTTGCAGGCTTTTATATATGATTGACAAGTTTAGTAGTTTTATAAGGGAAAATGAACGTATTTCCTTTTATGTAAAAAGTACTGACATATATTAGATTGGTGTCGATGTCACTGGATAGTACAGACTTCCAAACTAATGCCACGGATGGCAAACAAATGATCGAGGTAAATGCGCAATTTGACTCGAAAAAGGAAGTTTTGCCAAATCCGAAACAGGTCTCAAATTGGAGTTATCTGTTTGCGCATCGCACCAAAGTAAATGTCATAGACAATCGGCTTCAAACTCGTTTCCGCACATTCATCCACAAAAGTATTGTTTACAAGCGTGCCGACAAAGGTGTCTGCAAGGATGAACGCCCGACTATATCGGGGCTGCTTTTCGTTCAGGGTGATGTGGCCGAGATTCAAAACTTTCTGAAAGAGAATTTCATCGGCTTGTATCTTGCAAAGGATTACAGCACCGGCAAGCCTGCTGTGATAAGCGACAGCGTGATGCAGCCGTTCATGCAGATGGCATTGATCGAGCCTACGCGCATTCGTTTTCTTCCACATGAGTACGGTTATTATTCGTCGGGCAACACGCCGGTGTGCATAACCTCCGGAATTCTTGAAGGGTTTGTTGGATACAGGATTAGAATCAACCGCGACCGCTGCTTCATTTTGTCGATGGGTGGTATGGCTGTGGCTATAAACGGTATCCACAAAGACAGTTTTGAGAACCTCGAAGATTATGCGCTCAATCGCAAGAAACTTTTGCAACCTGTCGGGGAAGATGCGCAAAGTCCTCGATATTCGGCTAAGGCTGCAGAGTTGGCGGAGTACATTTTTGTCCCCGAAAGCCAGCTCGATGTGATGGCGATAGCCAAGATTCTCTTGACTTGGGAATCCACGGCCGAAGGCCTGGCCAAGGCCGGCAAGCGTGACGAGGCGGCCGACATGGCTCTTGCTGCGATTGAAGTCGCCGGATACAATTTGCGCCCTGTGTATGCAGAAAGTGTAATAGGAATAGACAATCTATATGAGATAGACATCGTGTGCCGTGCATTTGGACGGTTGCTTATGTCGATAATTAATGATGAAGCGATAACTTTGCAGATGAGGCTGCATGTGCTGTCACGGTTGAAGCAGCTGCATGAATTGTTTCCTTTCCTTCAGGTAGGGGATATTCCCAAGAGTGTTAAAGGATAAAAAATAGTATAATTAACATTGCATTTCAGGAGACGCCATCTATCATGGCAATCCAACCGATGAAGAATAATGACTTCACACGCTGAAAATACACGACGTATAGCCAAAAATGCGCTCATGCTGTATGCGCGCACGCTCTTTAGCATGCTTGTGTCGCTCTACACATCAAGGGTCATCCTCAATGCCCTCGGCGTGGAAGATTTTGGCATATACAATGTTGTTGGAGGATTGACGGCGATGTTCTCGCTTATAACTTCATCATTGTCCTCGTCGGTCACCCGTTTCCTTACGTTTGAGTTGGGGCGTGATGACATGGAGCGACTGAAGAGGATTTTTTCAACTTCGTTGGTGATTCATGTGGCCTTGGCCGGAGTTGTCTTTGTTGCTGCCGAAACGATAGGGTTATGGTTTCTCAACACGCAAATGACAATTCCTGCCGAACGCCTTTATGCGGCCAATTGGGTGTTTCAAGCTACAGTGTTGAGCTTTATGGTGTCGTTAACAGGTGTGCCGTTTAATGCATCGATAGTGTCGCATGAGCGCATGACGGCTTTTGCTTATATAGGCATGACAGATGTCGTGTTGCGCCTGTTTATCGTGCTGTTCATCGCCTATTCCGGATTACCTTTCGATCGCCTTATCGTTTATTCGATATTGATTGTGGCTGTAAGTATTTCTTTACAAGGAGTTTATACGCTGTATTGTCGGCGTAACTTCGATGAATGCCAGTTTCGCTTGAGCCTTGACAAGCGTGTATGGAAAGAAATGAGTTCTTTTGCCGGATGGAATTTCATTGGTTGCACTGCCGGGCTTTTGAAAGATCAGGGAGTTAATATATTGTTGAATCTTTTCATGGGGCCTGTCATCAATGCCGCACGAGGGATAGCAATTTCTGTCAACACGGCTGTCAGCACATTTGCAGGAAATTTCATGACGGCATTGAATCCACAGATTATTAAGTCGTATGCTTCGGATGATCGCGAATATATGTTCTCGCTTGTAGAACGTGGTTCGAGGTTTTCATTCTATGTCTTGTTTATCTTTGCATTGCCCATATTATTTGAAACAGAATTCATATTGACGATATGGTTGAAGCAATATCCCGAGCATACTGTCAGTTTCGTGCGGCTGGTGCTGATATTGTCGATGTGTGATATATTGTCCAACACATTGATAACTTTGCAGAATGCCACCGGTAAAATTCGCAACTACCAGCTTGTAGTCGGCGGGATGCTGATGATGAACTTTCCATTGTCATATGTGTGCCTTAAAGCCGGCTGTCCTCCAGAATCGACATTGGCGGTGGCTCTGTGCGTTTCCGTGTGCTGCTTGATGTTACGGTTGTTGTTCCTGCACAAGATGGCGGGATTGCCTGTATTAGGATTCTTGAAGAAAGTTTGCGGCAATGTCTTGATGGTTACGGTAACGGCTGCAATCATGCCTATGTTTTTCGTATCTTTGACGGACAAAGGTGAAAATTGGAACCACTTCCTGCTTGTATGCGCCATATGCATCATGTGCAGCCTTGCTTCAGTGTATTTTTTAGGCTGCACTAAGAACGAGAGGCGTTTTATCCATCAGAAGGCAGTGACCATAAAAGAAAGATTTTTGTGCCGATGATTAATATTACCGACAAGTCAAAATGTTGCGGCTGCACGGCTTGCATGGCTGTTTGCCCCAAGCAGTGCATCTCAATGCAGCAAGATGAAGAAGGTTTCTTCTATCCTGTTGTAGATGAGATGTCGTGCATCGATTGTGGGTTGTGCGAAAAAGTGTGCCAGTACTTGCATCATTCTCCTCGCCGGGAACCAATTGAAGTGGTTGCCGCCAAGAGCGAGGATGTGCCAATGAGGCTTGCAAGCTCGTCGGGAGGCATTTTTACCATGCTTGCAGAGGCGGTGATTAAGCAGCAAGGTGTGGTTTTTGGTGTTCGTTTTGATGAAAACTGGAATACCGTGCACGATTGTGTAGAGACTGTCGACGACCTTGCGGCATTTCGAGGGTCGAAGTACCTGCAAAGCGACATGAGAGATTGCTATGTCAGGGCGAAGCGTATTCTTGATACGGGTCGCTTGGTGCTGTTTACCGGCACTCCTTGCCAGATAATGGGATTGAAGAACTTTTTGAGGAAAGATTATGATAATCTCCTTGCCGTGGATGTGATTTGCCACGGTGTGCCGAGTCCTAAGGTCTGGCAAAAGTATCTTGACGAGACAATTACAAGAGAATCGACCGATTGCAAGGTCGATTCGGTGAATTTCAGGGACAAGCGGCAAGGATGGAGAAAATTCAGCATGACCATATGCTTGACTTCGGGCAAGTCCACGGATATGCAAGAAATATCATCCACTTTCGGTAAAAATACATATATGCAGGCTTTTTTGACCGACTTGAGCTTGCGACCGTCATGTTTCGGCTGCCAAGCTAAGGCCGGGATGTCGGGCAGTGACTTGACGATAGGTGATTATTGGGGAATAGGAAAGGTTTTACCCGGTTTTGATGATGATACAGGAGCAAGTGTCGTAATCGCTTACACCGAAAAAGGAAAAGATTTGCTCGGCAAACTGGATTGTAATAGCCGCCCGACATCTTTTGATGCTGCATTGCGCAATAATCAAGCTATAATAAGTTCGGTAAAGAAGCCTGTGTACAGGGATTATTTCTTCAAGCGGTTCATGAAAACTGGAAGTTTCCATCGTGCGTTGAACGACACGACAAGCACGGCAGTGGCAAAGAGATTACGCCGCCTTGTTTACAGGAAAATCGGATTATGAAAATTGGCATATTGACACAGCCGTTAAGCAATAATTACGGCGGCATCTTGCAGGCTCATGCGTTGCAGACGCTGTTGAAGTCGATGGGGCATGAGCCGGAGATTATTAACCGGCAGCCTGCCTATCCGCCTGTCGGATTGATTGCATACCGATTCTTGAGCCTTATTAAGTGCGTGATACGTCGATATTTGCTCGGCAACAAGAATGTCAATATTTCCAATCCATTCTATGAGAATTACACTCTTGACAAAGGGTGGACATTTGATTGCAGTGAGTTGAGCGCGTTTATCGATAATGAAATACGGCAATCAAGGCCATTACGAAGTTCCGAGGCAGTTGCCAAGTATGCGAAGAAACAACAATTCGACTGTTTCATCGTGGGTAGCGACCAAGTGTGGCGCGAAAAGTTTTCATCTTGCATAACAGATTATTTCCTTGGATTCCTTCCTGATGGTTGCAGAGCGAGGAAAATAGCTTATGCTGCATCGTTTGGAACTGAACATGATCCGATATCATCCAATTTGGATGAATGTGTCAAGCTGGCTCGCCGGTTCGACGCAATATCGGTGCGCGAAGAGTCAGGTGTTAAGTTGATGAAAGAGATTTTTGGCCTTGATGCCCGATTGGCGCTTGACCCTACGTTGTTGATGGATGCCGGGTATTATCGTGCGCTTGTCAAGAAAGAGGATGTAAAGAAATCGGGTGTTGTGAGCTATATATTGGATGAAACGGCCGAAAAACAGAATATTATCAATGATGTGACTAATAAAGTCGGTTCGATATATACAAGGATACTTTTGTTCCCATTTAGGAATCGATGCGAAAATCCAAAGTCTGTATCGATTTCGCAATGGCTTGCAGCAATTGACAACGCCGATTTAGTAGTGACCGATTCGTTTCACGGCTGTGTGTTCTCAATTATATTCAAGAAAAAATTTGTTGCTATAGGTAACAGAGAGCGTGGCTTGGACAGGTTCATCTCGTTGCTTGGCCGTCTTGGATTGCAAGACAGGCTGGTTTGCTCGCTTGAAGAATTTGAGTGTCGCAAGGATATTTTGATGACTGCACCTGATTATGCTGCAATCGACTTGAAACTTGACAATTGGCGCAAAGAGAGCCTTGATTTCCTTAATAGAGCTTTAAATTAAGTAGCATAAAATTATCAACTGAAGCATTAACAATTTATATGCATGAACACAGGTAAAATCAATGTATTGTATATATGTCACACTCCTGCGCACTGTGGAGGAGCCGCATTGTCGTTACTGAATCTTATTCATTCAGAAGCTGATGCTGTGCGCCCTATTGTTGTGTTCCCTGATAAAGGGATTGTTTATGACTTATTTAAAAGCAGAGGAATTGAATGCAAGGTGGTGCCTTTTGATTTCACGAGCTTGCCGGAACTTCACACGAAATCATTTGTGAGTATTCTTAGGCGTTTTGTCAGGAAGCTTATAATAATGAACCATAATAGGCATGCAGTCTCAATGCTTTGTAAGATAGTCGATGACTATAATATACAGATAGTGCATTCCAACAGTGGCGTTTTTACCATAGGAGCCAGTCTTGCAAGGAGAAAAGGAATAAAGCATGTGTGGCATTTGAGGGAATTCCAAGCCTTGAATACTGGATTGATGCCGATGATGGGGATAGAAAGATTCCGAAAGAAAGTTGCAGAAGCCGATGCTGTCATTAGCATAACCGATGCCGTGTCGCAGCATTTCGGAATGAATGGCAAGCCAAACGGACATGTATTGTGGGATGCTGTTAAAAGTATTAATGAAGTTGAACAGGTTAGCGCCAAGGGGAAAGGAAAATATTTTTTCTTTTGCTCTGCAATTTTATGCGAGTCCAAAGGAGTTTCATTTGCCATTGAAGCCTTTGCGAAGTCAGGATTAGCTATTAAAGGATATAAACTGGTTCTTGCAGGTGAGACGATCGATGATGTGCTGATGTCCAAATTGCGTGGCGATTTAACGAGGTTTAATATAGAAAAGGCTGTAGATTTTATAGGTTATCAATCCGACATAGTTCCTTATTTCAAAGAAGCTGCCGGATTCTTGATGTGCAGTGAAAGTGAAGGACTTGGGCGAGTAACGGTTGAGGCAATGTTTTACGGATGCCCTGTTATAGCTAGTAGTTATTCAGGAGGGACATTGGAAATTGTTTTTGATGGGCAAAATGGATTTTTGTTTGACAATGTGGAAGAGTGCGCGAGCCTGATGCGGAAAGTCGTTTCAGAGGATATGAGTGGCTTGATTCAACGTGCATGGGATTTTGCAGTAGGGCATTTTACCGAAGAAAAATACGGCAACTCGATAAAGAAAATTTATAACGAAATACTGTAAATGGCTAAGGTTTTATCAATAATAACAGTCAATTACAATAACAAGGACGGATTGCGCAAAACCATCGAGAGCGTCTTGGCGCAGACTTGCCGTGACTTTGAATTTGTCATAGTCGACGGGGCGTCGACCGATGGTGGTGTGGATGTCATCGAGGAATATGCCGAACGGATAGATATTTGGTCGAGCGAACCCGACAATGGCGTTTACAATGCCATGAACAAAGGCGTGAATGCTGCCCACGGAGAGTATTGCCTGTTCTTGAATTCGGGCGATACATTCTATGACAACGATGTGGTGAAGAATGTCATAGGAAGATTATCGGAAGGTAAAAACGATATAATTACGGGTGGCACATGGCTTTCTTTCGGGCGGCTTGTTCAAGCTCCACAGGAAGTCTCTATGGCGTTTTTATATGCCGGAACATTGTGCCATCAGGCATCATTCATAAGGAGAGAACTGTTGTTGCAGTTTCCGTATGATGAAACGTTGCGATATGTTGCCGATTGGAAATTTTGGGTTGAAACCTTGATTTTCCATGATTGTATTTACAGTAGTATGGATGTGACAATTGCCAATTATGACTGGAATGGCATGAGTACGGTGCATTACAAGGACGTTGACAAGGAAAAAGAACGAGTGTTGCAGTCATTTTTCCCTGTAAAAGTATTGGAAGACTATCATAGATTCACGATAGGCGACAATTGGGAGGACAAGTTGTACATTGCCATCAAGAGCAGTCGTTTCCATGCGCTTATTTACAGTTTAAATGTGTGCCTTATACGGTTCATGCAGATATTCAAGAAAGGTGCTTTTTGGATTAAGGAGTATCCTGTGAAATTGAAATAACACACATTGTGATTTCGATAATTACACCGGTTTATAATGCCGAAAAGACGCTGAGGCGATGCGTCGATTCTATTTTGCGTCAGTCTTACGCCGATTGGGAACTGTTATTGGTGAACGATGGCAGCACCGATGGGTCGGCAGAAATATGTCGTCGATATGAACTGGCAGACAGTCGAATCCGTGTGTTTGATAAAGTAAATGGCGGTGCAAGTTCGGCTCGGAACATGGGTCTCGACAATGCCCATGGCGAGTGGATTGCTTTTTGCGATGCCGACGATTGGGTTGACGAAAGTTGGCTCGAATTGTTTGTAACCCATCTGCATGATGGCGTGCAGATTGTGGTGCAAGGATTTAATGACGTCGGTGGCAATTGGCATGGAGCCGATACGGGCGTTGACTTTTGTGGAGTGGTGAAAGATGGCATTTTGCTATTGGCCCGAATTAACACATTAGGTTATTTATGGACAAAAATTATCAGGCGCGATATTGTTGAGGCCTACGGCTTGCGTTTTGATACCCGATTGATATTCCGCGAAGATGAAGATTTTTTGCTTCGCTACATGCAACATATAGATGGAGAAATGTGCTGCATAAAGCAAGGAGCTTATAACTATGCAGTGCCAAATTTTACTAAGAAGTATAGTTCGCCCGACAATTTTTATTCGTTCCTAAGCATTCTTTCAGCATTAAAGAAAATATATGGCGATGAGCGCAATTGGCTCATTGATGATTATGTTAAGGAACTCACTCAGTCGCTGTTTTATTCATTTGAGACCGGGACAAGCGACAGAAAACAGAAATTGCGCATGTACAAGGCCGAAGTTGGCAGGCAAGTGCTGAATGTGGAAAAGTTGTCGGCCGTGTCAAGATACTTGCTGGCTTATGTGCCAAGTGTGACTTTGATTTATTACATATTTGATTTCAAAGAGAAATTGAGAGGTAGCGCCGATAAATCTTAACGGCTGTGCATATATAAATGCCAGAAATTAAGAAAGACATATTATCGTTTCAATCACAATGTATCGACGCCGTACGCGTGTTGTTTGTGTTGATTTTGGTCCTATTTCATGGATTTGCGACAACTCTATCCGGCTTTTCGTTTGAGGATTATCCGATAACAGAAATTTTCAAACGGTTTGTGGATACATTCTTTTGTGGAGACTCGATTGTTGCTGTTTACTTCTTCATATCC
Organism: uncultured Prevotellaceae bacterium; assembly: GCA_905207705.1. GTDB lineage: Bacteria > Bacteroidota > Bacteroidia > Bacteroidales > Muribaculaceae > Avimuribaculum. Next base: position 33,541 of record CAJLMA010000006.1, on the reverse strand, counting down.
GGATATCTGTTCTTTTCGGGAAAGGATTGGACAAGCGACGTGTATAAAGAAAAATTGAAACGACGTATCAAGACATTGCTCATACCTTATTTGCTATGGAATTTGTTGGGTGTTTGTCTTGTCGTTGTCAGGTTGTTGCCGGTGTTCAATATATTTCTGACATATTCTGGTTCAGATTTAAACATGTCGGTATCAAATTTCCTCTCTTGCTTTTGGATGTATGACGGACAACTTGGAGCACCGTCGGAAAGTGTTGGGAATTATGAGATTTTTGTGCAGAGGACATGTTTCCCGATAAACACGGCTTTGTGGTTTGTAAGGGATTTGATGATAGTTGTCGCTTGCACGCCGCTTGTTTATTTTTTGCTTAAACGGTTGCGGATGTATTTCATTTTCTTGCTGTCTGTTCTGTATTTGTACTTTAGTTATAATGTTATTTATTGGCATATCAATCAATTGTTAATGGCCTTTTTATTCTTTTCTTGGGGAGCATATTTGTGTTTGCAAAAGAAGATTATTTTAAATTATTTCTCACGGTCGTGGCCGATTTGGGGATATTTATTATGTTCAATACTTTTCTTGTCAGTATCTTATTTTGCAATAAAAGATGTGTCTCCGCTATTTAAGGCTATGCATTCATTTGTAACGGTGGCATTTGCTTTTAATGTAGTGGGAAGATTATCACGATATGGCAGTATACAATTCCGATACGGCGCAGCATGGAGCTGTTTTATTTACATGTCCCACTGCCTTGTGGTACCGAGAATGTTGAAAATTGTCACTTTTGCCATTACTCCTGCATCAGACTTGGCGTGGTTGTCAACTTATATATTGTCAGTCATTTTAACTTTGGCTTTATTGTCTCTATGTTTTGTACTGTGTAGAAAATATACGCCTAAGTTGTTGAACGTATTTATAGGAGGACGAGTGAGGTGAAGATTTCGGTTGTCGTTCCTGTATATAACGCGGAGAGGTATCTGCCGGCGTTGGTTGATTCGGTCGTGAAGCAAAGCTACGGCGATTGGGAATTGATCTTGGTCGATGACGGCAGTACCGACGGCAGCGGAGCGTTGTGCGACGAAATTGCTGCAAAAGATAACCGTATCGCAGTGTTCCACACGCCCAATCGCGGTGTTACTGCCGCCCGTAACTACGGTGCCGGGCAAGCACAAGGCGAATGGATATGCTTTGCCGATGCCGACGATACCATGCCTGCCGGTGCATTGCAGGCGATGGTCGACAAGTGCGACGGTTGCGACATTGTGATAGGCAACAAGCAGATTGTCAACGGCAATGACGCGAAAGACGAAATAATGAATGTCGCTGATGAATGTATCGGCACTCGCGAGTTTCTCACGGGATTGATAATGAACAGTATATCGCAATATATAACTGGCAGGATGTTCCGCAGGTCGCTGTTTGACGGTGGGACAATCAACATCCCACGAGAATTGATAATGGCCGAGGATTTTATCATGAACGTGCAGCTTGGCAACAAGGCGCAGCGCGTGGCTTTGATTGCCGACGTTGTATATGGTTATCATGTATATGATGAGTCGGTGTCGCACACTTTCCGCACAAGTCTCACTTATGAAGCCATGTTCTGTGGATGCCTCGAACAGGCATTGAAACAAGGTAGTTATGCCGAAGACTTAAAGAACGCGATGACATTCCAGAAGGTGCGCGCTTTGAAAGCTGCTTTCATGTCGCAGAAGGGCAACATAGACCTTTCCAATAACTTTGTGCGCGGAACTCGCCGTGAAGCAAAAGGGATAGTGCTGACATGGGGATGGAAATTGTTCATGATGCTTTTGCCGTTGAAACGGCTCGGTTACACGATATTCAAGCACATTGATAAATAAATCAACAAATGGCTGCTGACTCAAAAGAACCGTTCATAACCCGCGTCAAGGTGGCATTGCGCATGTTGCTTTACCGTTGGCAATATGCCCGGTTGAAGAAGCCGGTAGCTGCCGTGAGTGTGCTTGATTCCGTGGCTACTGTCAAGTTGATTTTGGAAAAACGCTGCTCGGTGTGCCGTTATGGCGATGGCGAGATGGACATGATAACGTCGCTTAAGGATGGATATAATGACACTCGCAAGAGCGATTTCCAGAAGTATGACAAGAAATTGGCTTTACGGCTTAAAGATATTTTAAAGACAGGCTCTGACGAGGCCGCCAACCTGCTGGTGTGCATTCCGTATGTGTGGAAAAAGCCGCAATTGCTAATGGCAAAGCCACAATTGTTTGTGAAACGGAGCTTTGTCAACAATCAAGCAGTGATTTTCGAGTCGATAAATCTGGCATCTGTTTACGGTGATTCCTATTTCACCCGGTTTTACATGGATTGTAAGGATAAGGATAAAGGTGAATACATAAAATATGTCAAGCAGATATGGAACGGACGGCAATTGTGCATCATCGAGGGTGAGCAAAGCCGCCTTGGCGTGGGTAATGACCTGTTTGGCAATGCTGCGAGCATTGAGCGCATCCTCTGCCCGGCGTTGAACGCATTTGAAAAGTATGACAAGATACTCGAAGCTGCCTTGAAAGTGGATAAGTCTCGACTTGTTCTCATTGCACTGGGACAGACGGCGACTGTGCTTGCTTGCGACATGGCGCGTGCCGGGTATCAGGCCATCGACATAGGACATATCGACATTGAATATGAGTGGTTTTTGATGGGAGCCACCGAGAAAGTGCCTGTAAAGCATAAATATGTGAACGAAGTGCCTGAAGGAAGGCAGTTTACCGATGAAACAGATGCGGCTTACTTGTCGCAAATCATCGATGTTGTGAAATAATGGAAAAAGAGCCTCTTGTTTCGATAATTGTCCCGGCCTATAATGCCGCCTCGGTGTTGAAGCGATGCCTTGGCAGTATCGTCGCTCAGACATATTCTTGCATCGAGGTCATCGTTGTGGATGACGGCAGCAAGGATGCAACCGGCTCTATTGCCGACGAAATGGCAGCAGCCGACAGTCGCATACGCGTGATACACAAGGAGAATGGCGGCGTGGGTGCTGCTCGTAACACGGCATTGGACGCGGCTCGTGGCGAGTGGGTGACATTTGTCGATGCCGATGATTATTTGGAACGAGATTTTGTGTCGAGCCTTCTTGCAGGTGTGGAATGCGACCTTATGGTAGGCGGATATAACACTGTAGGGGCAAATGAAATTCCTGCTGTGGAATATTCCATGACAATTGCCCACAATGACGCTGAAATGCGCCAGTTGCTTGAAAGGCATCTCACCGACATGACATTTCTTTGCCCGTGGGGCAAGTTGTTTCGCATGTCTATTATCAAGGATTGTTGCTTGACGTTCAATTGCGATATGCGCATAGGCGAGGATGTGGTGTTCGTTTGGAATTATCTGACACATTGCAAGTCACTGGCCTTGAAACCTGGCAAGAATTACGATTATTATACAGAATCGGCTGATTTCAAGTATGCCTCGGACGAGAAAACAGCATTGTCGACCATAAGACGGATATTTGAGCCTCTCGACAAACTTGTTGCAAAGACAGGCATGAACCCTGAAAAGGCACGGTGTCACATCTTGAATTATTATATATGGCTGTACAAGCTCTATGTGAAGCGTCATTACGGCCTAAAAGATATCCCCCGAATGTCGGGTTTCTTTGGCAACGAACTCATATTCGGATATTTTAAGAATCATAAGAATGATTCAAAGGACAAATTGCTGGTGTACCTGCTGTTGAAGCTTCACTTCACGGCAGGATTGTATATGCTCATAAAATTGTATTATTGAGATGGTAAGCATCATCACACCCGTTTACAAGGTCGAAGATTTCATAGAACGTTGCGCTGTTTCGTTGTTTGAGCAGACGTATGCCGACATCGAGTATATCTTCGTCGACGATTGTTCGCCCGACGCGAGCATTGAGCGGCTGCAACAGGTGCTGGAGCGTTACCCGTCACGACAGCCGCATGTGAAAATCGTGCGCCATCCGGTCAATCGTGGTGTTGCGGCAGCCCGTAATTCAGGCCTTGATGCAGCTACGGGCGACTATATCTACTATGTCGATGCAGATGATTGCATAGAAAAGGATGCGATAGAGCAGATGTGCGCCAAAGCGTTGCAGACAGGTGCCGACATAGTGGCGTGCGGTTGGTTTCTCGCATTCAGCAAGAATGAGCGTCGCATGCCGATGCCTGTATATGCCGATGCCGAAACTGCCTTGCGTGGGATGCTTTCGGGACAGATGCGGTGGAATTTGTGGCTTTACATGATAAAGCATGAATTGTACACTCGTCACGGCATCAGTTATGTTGAGGGCGAGAATGTGGGCGAGGACATGCTGGTGTTGGTAAAGCTCTTCTCGAGGGCGCAAAGTATCGCTTTTGTTGATCGTGCTTTATATCATTACACTAAGCAGAATGATAACTCGATTACGCAAATGAAGCCCTCGCAGCAGATGGCACGGCTGATGCCAAACCTGAATGCCGTCGTGGAATATCTTGCAACCAACTTCGGGAACCGTTACGAGAAAGAGATAAATTTCTTCAAGCTGAACGCCAAGATGCCGCTTCTCATCACCGATGACGAAGAATCTTATAGGGTGTGGGCCGACAGCTTTCCCGAAGCCAACAAATATATAATGCAGAATACCATGCAGACCTATCGGATGCGCCTTGTGCAACAGATGGCTGCAAAAGGCCGGTTTTGGCTTGTAAAACTTTATTACCAGCTGATATTCAAGTTTGTTTACGGAATTTTGTACAGATGATTAAATTGATGGCAATATTGTTGACGGGAATACTGTGTTCATTCTATATGTTCCCGTTTTCATTCACATTCTTTCCTGTCGGCAACACAAAGATTTATCTCGCCGTCCTCGGTGCGTTGATGTTTGCGTTCGACCGCATAAGCAAGAACAATGGGCTTGTCGTGAGCCGCACGATGCTGAATGTGTCGCTGGCCGCCATAGGAGTGTCGCTGGCCGGAGTGTTGTCGCTGGCCTATAACGGTGCGACCGATTTTACTTATGCCCAATATGTCGTATTGATGTGGGTGTGGGTAGGAGCAGCTTATTTTGTGGTGAAGTGCATCGAGCGCGTGCATGGGAAGGTCACGCTCGAAATAGTGGCGTTATATTTCATAGGCGTGTGCGTGGCGCAGTGCCTTTTTGCATTGATGAACGAGTTTATCCCTGCGTTCAAAGGGATTGTTGATGCTTTTGTGGAGCAAGGCACTGAGAATTTGAACGAGTTGGATCGCATGTATGGCATCGGCGCGTCGCTCGATACTGCCGGAAGCCGTTTTGCGTGCGCGTTGATATTGCTGGGTTATCTCATGGTCAGGCATGCCTATGATTCATGGCGCATCTTAATTTACACGGTGATGTTCCTGTTCATAGTCTTTGCCGGCAACATGGTTGCACGCACCACTTTGGCAGGAATAGTAATTGCGTTCTGTTATTTCATTTATGTGTTAAGCCAAGGGAAAGGCAAGGAAGTGTCGAGAGTGTTTGGCTATTTCGGCATCATGCTTTTGGTGGCAGTGCCGATTGTCGGATACCTGTATGCGACATTGCCCGAAGTGAATAAGTTGGTTCAGTTCGCGTTTGAATATGCCTTCAATTTCGTTGAAGAAGGAAGTCTGGAGACAGGTTCCACCAACGACCTCTTGGCGATGTGGACGTATGTTCCGACAGAATTTAAGACATGGATAATAGGCGACGGGTATTTCTTGTCTCCTTTTGTCTCCAATCCATATTACATAGGTCCGGGTACCGGCAGAGGTCTTTATTACATGGGAACCGATGTGGGCTATTTACGTTTCATATACTACTTCGGACTTATAGGATTGCTGGCGTTCATATGGTTTTTCGTTTGCTGCACACGCGAGTGCATGAAGAAGTTTCCGGTCGACAAGGCTGTGTTTGTCTTGTTGTTGGCTATGAACTTGATTTTGTGGGCTAAAGTGTCGACCGACATATTTTTAATCTTCGCTTTGTTCCTGATGGCCGATCCTGCAGAGGAAGGAACAGAGGTCGAACAACCGGCAGAGGTGGAGAATATTGCTTAAAGAAAGCATGAAGATATTGTATTGCATAGCTGGGACTTATAATTCGGGCGGCATGGAGCGCGTGTTGAGCAACAAGGCCAACTACCTTGCCGCGCACGGTCATGACGTGACCATCGTCACAACCGACCAGCGCGGGCAGGCTCCTTTCTTCGAGCTTGACAGGCGCATACGCTGCATCGACATAGATGTGAATTACGAGACCAACAACGGAAAGTCGTTTTTCAACAAGGTCGTGCATTACCCGTTCAAGCAATTCAAGCATAGATGCCGCCTTGCCAAGATATTGCAAGAGGTGAGACCCGACATCGCAATATCCATGTTCTGCAACGACGCATCGTTGCTGCCTCGCATAAAGGATGGCAGCAAGAAGGTGCTTGAAATACATTTTTCCCGCTTCAAGCGGTTGCAATACGACCGTAAGGGGCTGTGGAGGGTAGCCGACAAGTGGCGCAACCGCAATGAGCTTAAGGTGGCTTCGCGCTTCGACCGTTTTGTGGTGCTTACGCACGAAGACAGCCGTCATTGGGGCAACTTGCCCAACATGTCGGTCATCCCCAATGCTCGGACATTTGTCTGCGACACTCCGGCCACGCTCGACCGTCGCAGTGTGATAGCCGTAGGCCGATATACATATCAGAAAGGATTCGACATGCTGCTCGACGCTTGGGCAAAAGTGTGCAAGCAGATGAACGGCTGGAAGTTGCATATCGTCGGCGACGGGGAATTGCGCGACGCCTTGTCGGCGCAAATCAAGGAACTTTCATTGCAGGACAGCGTTGTGTTGTGTCCTGCAACTAAAAATATCAAAGCTGCTTATCAAGAATCATCGATTATCGTGATGACCTCGCGTTATGAAGGTTTCGGCATGGTTTTGCTCGAAGCTGCTACGGCTGGTGTGCCTGCCGTGAGCTTTGATTGCAAGTGCGGCCCGTCGGAGATTATAAAGGACGGCGAGACAGGATTTCTTGTCAAAGACGGCGATACGTCGGAGCTTGCCCGGAAGATTCTCGTGCTGATGCGCGACGATACGTTGCGCAAGGAGATGGGCAAGGCGGCATTTGCTCGTTCGTCGCAGTTTTCGACCGATGCCGTCATGAAGCAGTGGCTCGACCTGTTTGAAGGCCTTGTCAATAACAAGGCTTGACAGGACAATTGTGAATAGTGTTTGGATTATCTTGATTTTACATGTTGAATAAAGTACCATTGATTGTGATTTCGGCCGTTGGGTTGAGGCAGGGTGGCACGTTGACAATCTTGCGCGATTGCCTGCGTTACCTTTCATCGGCCGTGGCCGAAAAACGCTTCAAGGTGGTGGCATTGGTCCACAAGCGCGAGCTTGTCGATTTCCCTGGCATAGAGTACATCGAGTTGCCCGACGTTATCAAGAGCTGGTCGCGGCGGTTGTGGTGCGAGTATGTCACCATGCACCGCATCTCACGGCAGTTGCCCGAGGCCGACTTGTGGTTGTCGCTGCACGACACCACGCCGCGAGTCAATGCGCGCAGGCAGGCCGTGTATTGCCAGACGTCGTTCCCGTTCTACAAGAGACGGCTGCTCGACTTCTATTTCAATTACAAGATAGCGTTGTTCTCGTTGTTGACGCGGTTTGCCTATCGCATCAACGTGCACCGCAACTGCTATCTCGTGGTGCAGCAGCCGTGGTTCAGGGACGGGTTGAGCAAGATGCTCAATGTCGACAAGTCGCGTTTTATCGTCGCCCCTCCCGAACAGATGCCTGTCGACGTGGTTGCCGACAAGGTCGAATTGCCTTGTTACACTTTCTTCTTCCCGTCGGCTCCCGACTGCCACAAGAACTTTGAGGCTCTGTGCGAGGCCGCCGCAAGGCTGGAAAGCGAGGTGGGCAAAGGGGTGTTCAAGGCCGTTGTGACGCTCTCGGGCAAGGAGAACCGTTACACCCGCTGGCTGTACGGCAAGTGGGGCAATGTCGATTCAATCGACTTTGCCGGATACATGAGCAAGTCAAGATTATATGGATATTACAAGGCGGCCGATTGTCTTGTGTTCCCGTCAAAGGTGGAGACTTGGGGGTTGCCGATAAGTGAATTTGGAGCAACGGGCAAGCCGATGATTGTCGCCGACTGCCCGTATGCCCACGGGACATCAGCCGGATGCGCCAAAGTGGCTTTTTTCGACGTGAACCGGCCCGATGTATTGGAATCATTGATGAAAAAAGCCCTTAGCGGCGACAATAGCTGCTTTCATGCCCAGCCGGCAGCTCATGTCGGCAAGCCCGAAGCACGGTCGTGGCAGGAGCTTTTCGCAATGTTGCTTGATAGTAAAGGATAAGTGTTAATATGTCGAGTTATAGAACAATGATTTTACATTTAGGAAAATTTTATCCATTCAACGGAGGAATGGAAAAAGCAATCTTGGACATAGTTGAAGATTTTTCAAGCCGTGACATCACATGCGACTTGTTGTGCATTGCTACAGGAAAACCCGGCATGACGAAATTGAACAAGTACGGGCACATTTATGCCACACCGTCGGTCTGGCACAGTAATTCTGTGTCGATATCGCCGGCGATGATTGGCAAATTGAGGAAAATATGCAACCGCTACGACATTATTCACATCCATTGTCCCAACCCGATGGCCAATCTGGCTCTTTTCCTGTCGGGGTACAAGGGAAAGGTGGTTTTGCACTGGCATAGCGACATATTGCGCCAGAAAACGTTGTTGAAGTTCTATAAGCCGTTGCAGACGTGGCTCATAAACCGCGCCGACGTGATAATTGGCACGTCGCCCGTTTATCTCGACAAGTCGCCATTCTTGCAGAAGGTCAAGGACAAGATGACGACTGTGCCTTTGGGCGTGAGCAAGGTCAATCCCGACCCCGAGGGCGTGAAAGCCATAAGGGCGAAGTATGCAGGCCGCAAAATCGTGTTCGCGCTTGGACGGCTGGTCGAGTACAAGGGCTTCAAGTACCTGATAGACGCGGCTCGCTCGCTGGGCGACGACTATGTGGTGCTGATAGGCGGTACCGGGCCGTTGCGTGCGCAGCTTGATCAACAGATCAAGGAAAACAATTTTCAAGACAAGGTGGTAATGCTCGGCTATGTCCCCGACGGCAAGGTTAACGATTATTACGGGGCTTGCGACGTGTTTTGCCTAAGCTCGATATGGAAAACCGAGGCTTTCGGAATGGTACAGATCGAGGCCATGTCGTGCGGCAAGCCGGTGGTTGCCACCAATATCGAAGGGTCGGGTGTGCCTTGGGTGAACAAGGACGGATATTCGGGTATTAATGTCGAGACCGAGAATCCCGAGGCTCTTGCGAAAGCTATAATGAAGATTACCGAATCAGAAGAAACCTATAATACTTACTCGGCCAATGCACTTCAACGATACAATGACATGTTTTCCAAGGAGAAGATGCTGGACGAATATGGCAAGATATATTCTTCGCTCGTCGAAGAGAGATATTTGGAGAAAGAACCAGAAATGATATTTGATAGAATGATAAAAAATGGCTTGAAGCTAAGAAAATTAGGTTCCAAGTACATGGTGGTTGACACTTGCTCCAAGAATGTCAACTTGAGCAACGTGTTCACTCTCAACGAGACTGCCGCGCAATTGTGGCGGCAACTGGAAAGTCACGACGCTACGCCCGAGGAGTTGGCCGACAGGCTGTGCGAGGAATACGACGTAGACAAGTCTACGGCTTTGTCCGATGTTGAGCGTCAGTTATCCGAGTGGAGAGAATATGGATTGATTACCGGGTGAACAGGGACAGGGAAATATTGCTGGCCTTGCTGCAGGCCGGCTTGTGGGAGAAGTGTCCCGACGACCTCTCCATGTTCCGCACGACGGGCGATAGCTGGAGCAACGTCTTCCGCATGGCTCGCTGCCAGACGGTCACGGGAATCGTCTACCACGGCTTGAGCTTCATCCCCGAGGAGCTGTTGCCCCACGAGGACATGTTGCTGCAGTGGGTGACAGCGGTCGACGGCATCGAGCGCAAGAACCGCAAGATGAACCGCGTCCTTGCCGAGTTGTATGCCTTGTTCTGCGGCAATGGGCTTACTCCCGTGTTGCAAAAAGGGCAGGGGGTAGCCGCGTTCTATGAAACGCCGATGCTGCGCGAGTGTGGCGACATAGATTTCTATTTCCCCGAGAGCAACGACCGCAAGCGTGCCATCCGCCTGATAAAGGCGCATGGTTGCGAGGTGAAGAGCAAGGCCGACGACAGCGTGTTCTACAAGTGGAAAGGAATCCATGTGGAGCATCACGGGCAGCTGCTCGACTTGTCAAGCCCGTTCACAAGCCGTTATCTTAAGCAGTTGGAGCGCAAAGATGGCTTTGAGCCGGCGACGCTCGACTTTGACGGCTGCAAGATCGAGGCTGTCATTCCGTCGCCCACTCTCAACTTGCTGCTGCTGAACACTCACATCTTGAAACATGCTTTCGGGCTCGGCATAGGCCTGCGCCAGTTGTGCGACATGGCGCGTGCCTGCCACAAGTTGATAGGGAATGTCGATGCGGACGAGATGAAGCGTGTTTGCGACCGTGTGGGACTGAAGCGGTGGAGCATGTTGCTTAATGCCTCGCTTGTGAGCCATATGGGATTGAGCAGGCAGGATTTGCCTTATCCGGCCGTAGCCCCGTCTACGCGCCCGCTGCTCGACATCATATGGAACGGAGGCAACTTCGGACAGTATGCTTCCGACCGTGCCGGCCAGTCGCGGACGATATTTTCACGCAAGGTGTACACGTCGCAATCGTTCTTGCGCAATGTGAGATTCTCGTGCCGGTATGCTCCGGCCGAGGCGTTCTGGACATTCATGACATTATTAAAAGGACAATTCAGATGATTTTTGATTATAATTTTCGCGTGGCCGGATTCTTATTGTGCCTGCATGTCGCCGAAGCCATCGACATTCGGTCGATGCTGCCTTCGTTTGAGCCGTTCCTGTGCGACGATTGTCCGCAGGATGGGAAATTGCTCGACTTGACGCTGCTCCCTGCCGGCGAGATGTTGCCCGACGTGCCGTTGAGGCTTGTCGACATGGCGGCAAGCGGAATGGGGATGATGAGGCTCTTCTCGACTCCCGACGGACGCTATCGGTTGCGCATAGGCCGTACTCCCGGCGGGCCGGTGCATGAAATGGAGTCGACGACCGACTTCTTGACATCGCGTGCCGTGGTGCGCATGGATGATGCCCAGGCCGGGCAGGTCATAGGGCTGCTGCTGCGCATGGCATTTGCCCAGGCTGTGCTTCTCAATGGCGGCGTATTGATTCATGCCTCGGCAGTGCATGTGGGAGGCAAGGCTTATCTTTTCATGGGCAAGAGTGGCACAGGCAAGAGCACCCATGCCTCGTTGTGGCAGAAGGCCGTGGCCGGTTGCGAGCTTCTCAACGACGACAGCCCTGCCATCAGGATAATCGACGGCATCGCCTTTGCTTATGGTACTCCGTGGAGCGGCAAGACACCTTGCTACAAGAACTTGGCGTTCCCCATAGGCGGAATGGCGCGTCTGCGGCAGGCTCCGTCCAATCGCTTCATCAAGCGCGACGGCGTAGATGCCTTTGTCGCGCTCTATCCCGGCTGCTCGGTAGTGAACAGTGACCGCCGGTTATATGACGGCTTGTGCGACACGCTTGCACGGCTGGCCGGACTGGTTACGGTTGGAACGCTCGAATGCCGTCCCGATACCGATGCCGCACTGTTGTGCTTCAGCGAGTTGTCTAATAAAGAATCTTAAACAAAATATTAAAAAAGAATGAACAAGCTATTTGTATTGACAAGTTTCATCGCCTGCTTGCTGATGGTGTCTTGCAATTCAAGCAAGAACATCGTGTATCTGCAAGATATGGACCCGGGTGTGGACTACCCGATTGATGAAAAGTATGAAGCTACGGTGCAGTGCGACGACCGCCTGAGTATCACCGTGAGTTGCAAAAATCAGGAACTTGCGATTCCCTTCAACATCTACGGAGGGCTGTTCAACGTGGGCGCCGATGGCAGCGTGACATCTTCGGAGAGCGCGGCAAAGGTGTCCGAACAGGGTTACCGTGTCGATACCGAAGGGTATATCGACTTCCCGATTCTCGGCAAGCTGCATGTGGCCGGATTGAAGGTGAGCGAGGTGCAGCAATTGATTAAGGACAAGTTGATAGAGGGCAGCTACATGAACGACCCGATGGTGTCGATCGAGTTCCTCAATTTCAAGTACACCGTGCTGGGCGCAGTGCCGCGCAACGGCACTTTCAGCGTCAAGGGCGACCGCATAACTCTCCTTGAGGCTATCGCCAATGCCGGAGACTTGTCGGCTTCGGCTCGGATCGACCGCGTGACGGTGATTCGCGAGGAGAACGGCGAGCGCAAGATGTATGTCAACGACCTGCGTTCCACCGATCTCTTTGAATCGCCTTGTTTCTACCTGCAACAGAACGACATCGTGTATGTAGTGCCCAAGTACAAGAAGAAAGACAATGAGGAGCGCGGCTGGCAGATTGCAACCACGCTTATTTCGGTCGCTTCGGTCGTATGCACGATTATCTGGGCTACGAAGTGATTCCATCTCGAAATTCAATAACCTGATATTTACATGAATAAAAATTCAAATGCCAACAAGTCGGATCAAGGTGTAAACCTTGTCGACATATTTGCCTACTTCGTCTCGAAGTGGCAATGGTTTTTGATTTCAGTGCTGGTGTGCGGCGGCATTGCTTGGTATCAATATGCCAAGTCGCCGTTTATATACTACCGTTCGGCCACTGTAATCATCAAAGATCCGTCCAACAAGACATCCACTGCAGGGCTCGACCGCTACGACAACTTCATCAACAAGGTGAACGTGGCCAACGAGATTTACCAGTTCCGTTCCAAGAGGCTCATGCGCGAAGTTGTGAAGCGTGTCCATGCCGATGTCAACTATCGCATCGAGGACGGATTGCGCTACAATGAATTGTACACCCTGTCGCCTGTCGTGGTGAGCTTTGTCGACGACATGCCGGGCATGTATCTGTCGCTCACCGTCGAGCCGGTCGACAAGAAGTCGGTAAAGGTTGGAGGCCTGTCGGTCGATGCGCCCGAAGAGGTCAAGACCGTTGCCTTGAACGATACCGTGCAGGTGCGTCCGGGAATGCGCATGGTCATCTCCCCCTCCAATTTCTATACCGACGAGTGGATAGGAAAGCAGATTAACGTGCAGAAGATGCCGCTTGAGTCGGTAGTGGCTTATTACAGGGGCATGTTCGACGTCAAGCAGGAATCAGAGGAATCATCCATCCTCTCGATGTCGTTGCAAGACTTGTCGTCGCTGCGTGCCGAGGACATGCTCAACACGCTCATAACGGTCTACAACGAGGAAGCCATAAGGGACAAGAACCAAGTGGCAATCAACACGGCCAATTTCATCAATGAGCGGTTGATAATCATTGAAAACGAACTTGGCAACGTGGAGCTGGACCTCGAATCGTTCAAGCGCAGCAACCAGATTATCGACATCTCGTCGGCTGCCGGCCGGTACAGCGGCGAGGCGCAGAAGTACAATACTGCCGCGCTGGAGCTGGAAACGCAGTTGCGGCTTGCCAACTATATCAAGGAGTATCTCACCGACCCTGTCAAGGAGGTCGACTTGATTCCGGCCAACACGGGTATAAGCGACATGAACATCGAGTCGCAAATAAACATGTACAACACTGCCAAGTTGCGCCGCGACCGTCTCACCGACGACAGCAGCTCCAACAACCCAGTGGTGGAAGAGCTTAACAACTCCCTGCGCTCGATGAAGCAGACCATCATACGCGCCGTCGACAACTATATTGTGAGCCTCGAAGTGAAGCTCAACGACGCACAGAGCCGCGAAATGCGTGCGCAGGACCGCGTGTTGTCGATACCCAAGAAGGAGCGCGACCTGCTTTCGATAGAGCGTCAGCAGAAGGTCAAGGAATCTCTGTACACCTTCTTGCTCAACCGCCGCGAGGAGAATGCCTTGTCGCAGGCCATGGCCGACAACAATGCCCGCGTCATTGACGGCGCCGACGGCAGCAATGCGCCTATATCGCCGCAGCGCAACCGCATCATGCTGCTGGGCTTGCTGATAGGGCTTGTGTTGCCTGCTCTCGGCTGTCTTGCCGCCCGTGCGCTCGACACCCGCGTGCATTCGCGCAAGGATGTCGAGGATGCCTTGAGCGTGCCGTTCCTCGGCGAGATTCCTCTCGACAAGGAGGTGTCAAAGCACAAGGAGCGTAATGCGCTGCCCGTGTCGGACAGCTCTACCGACGGCATTGTGGCCGAGTCGTTCCGCATCTTGCGCACCAACATGTCGTTCATGACACGTCGCGACCACAAGCAGCAGGTCATCACCTTCACCTCGTTTAACGAGAGCGCAGGCAAGACGTTCATTTCCTATAATTTGGCCATGAGCCTTGTGCGTGCCAAGAAGAGCGTCGTGCTTGTCGACCTCGACATTCGCAAGGGCACGTTGAGCCACTATTTCGAGAAGCGTAAGAAGGGTGTCACCAACTATCTTGTTGATCAATCGATGACTGTCGACGACATCATTCGCGACGAGAACGGCGTGGATGTGATAGCCGCTGGCTCGTCGGCTCCCAATCCTGCCGAGCTGTTGATGGACAGCCGTCTTGACGAGCTTATTGAGACGCTGCGGGGCCGTTACGACTATGTGATTGTCGACAGCGTGCCTGTCGGTGTTGTGGCCGATGCTTCGATTAGCAACCGCATTGCCGACTTGACAGTATTTGTCGTGCGTGCAGGCCGTCTCGACCGCCGTCAGTTGCCCGACATCGAGAAACTGTACGCCGAAGGCAAGTTGCGCAACATGGCTGTCGTGCTGAACGGTGTCAACCCCAAGAGACGCGGTTACGGCTATGGTTACGGATACGGTTATGGCTATGGCTATGGTTACGGCTATGGCTATGGATACGGTTACGGAAATAAGAAAAAATCGTGACACAACCGCATGACATCATGTCCCGGGAACGGAATGCGAAATTCGGGTTCATGATGCGTCATTCGGCGTGATAATTTAATATGACAGTTTTAATAATATAAACAACTTAAAATGGATATATTACAAGGAGGAGAAAAAAAGTAGTAGGGTAAAGAAAAAGAGAGAGAATTGGAGTTTGTTCCCGGGTATGTCCGGGAGGCTCAGTAGTGCAAACGAGTTATTATTAATGAACAAATTTTTAAATTGGTTATGAAAAAGAAAAAAGATTATGTTGCTCCTAAGACGGAACAAAAAGAGGTAGAACTCGAAAACGGCTTCATGAGTAGCGCTTCGATATTTGAGAATCCCGAGATAGCAGACGGAGGTGTGGAAATCGAAGGCCATGGAGTTGGCAATACAGGTGATTACACCGAAGAAGGATGGGATACTCCTATCGGTGGTTGATTGTTTAATTGGAATTAGAAGTAAATGTTATGAAAAAATCATTATTATTTTATTCCTTGCCGGGCTTGATAGCCTTGGCAGGTCTTACCGGATGTGAAGAGAAGCTGGAAGGACCGGCTAATCCGGCAAAGACAGGCGAAGAAATTTTATTTGGTGCCTCTTCTCGTGAAAATCCCATAACGCGTACGGTGTATGACGACGTCCCCGTGGTGGACGATAATGGGCCCTTATATTACCGTGTAACGTGGGAAGAAGACGGAAGCGACGAGATTGCCATTTTCTGTCCTGAAGCCGAAGGGACTACGTTATGCAATTACTCTGTGATACCCGATAAAGCCGATGCTACAAAATCGAGCACGGTGACAAAGGTAAATGACGGTGAGACGGGATTGTTGTGGGGAGAAGCCGGTGAACACCACTTCTATGGATTTTATCCGGCAAGTGCCGTCAAAGGAACCGAAAACGGGAAGATACTTTGTACCATCCCTGTACTGCAGAATCCTACAGGATGGAAGGAAGTTAACAACAACGAGACCGGTGGTAAAACCATTTATGGCACGGCCAATACCGACTATGCCTACATGTGGGCTTATGGTTGCTTCAATCGTTTGGAGCAAGCGGATTATAAAGTGCCATTGACGTTCCACCCGTGGGTGACAATACTTGAAATAAAGATCCCCGGTCCTAAGTCAGGAACGATGAAGGTGTCGTCGGTAAACGTCGAGGCCATCGATGGGACTCGGACTGTGTTGTCGGGCGACTTCATTTGTGACATGACTCCGACTATGGCAAATCCTAACGACCCACCGGTATATGAGGCTGTAAACGAGGGATCTTCAGTGCGTAACACTGTTACAATCTCATGTTATAGGGAGGACAAGGGTGACTTTGTGGAACTTGGCCCGAACGACATTCTTGTGGTGCGTGCCTACTTGCTTCCATATCAGATAAATACTCAGACTCGGACATTGCAGGTGCGTGTGTCTCCTCTTAACCGCGGAGTGTTGACTCGCACGTTGAAAAATCCTCAAAACCAAGAAGGAGGCGTGCTCCCTCACAAGGTGAACACGGTGATTATGCCACCGTTGGAAGATGTAGGTTCAAATAACTGGATGAGTTCTCTTGACCCGAACATCTATTTGTCGGAACTTTCGATACCCGGTAGCTGGAACTCAAATATTAACGGAGGAGGAAGTAGCGACTACCAGGCGGTAGACATAATGGGTCAGTTTAATTCTGGTATCAGAGGATTCATGATTTCGACGGGTGCGTTGTACACATGTGAAGGTTTTTTGGGTGGAAAGCACTTTAAAGATGGAGACCTTTATGTTGCCAGAAATGGATCCCGTACGAATGACAGAGTGGAAAGCGTCCTTTCGCAATTGGCCGATGGGCTTAGTAACGCAAAAGAGGAATTTGAAAAAAATCGTCCGGGAGAGCCTTTTAATGAATTTGCTTTTGTCGCTTTGACATATGATGGCGGCGCAGTGGATTTTGACCTTGAGATAGGAGGACCTGCTACAGGAATAGAAACTGAAGAAGCATGGATTCGCACGGTACAGAATGACTTGCAGGAACTTAAACAAAACAGCAGTTATTTGTTTACCGATGCTATTACGCCTGACACTAAGATTTCGGATGTGGCCGGCAAGATTGTCGTGAAGGTCAATACGAACAGTGATGATATGGACAGTTACATAGCTGCTGATGCCGGGTTGCCTTCCTTGTTCACTCGTTGGTATGGTGCTTACCTTGAAACCGGAACGCCGATGCGCTGGGGTTCGCCTAATCATGATAATACGGCAAACTTGACATGGTTCTATCAAGAAGTCGGAAATATCTATAAGAATGGTCCTGACTACGGTGCTTCAAGTACAAGCGGAAATGCTTCGTTGAACGAAAAGAAGCAATGGATTTCAAATGTGTTTACAAAGAGCGTGGAACTTTATAAGCAAGGGAATGACCACAGTACATGGTTCTTCAATTGCCTTGGCGGAACATATGCGGATGATGATTATAACGCACAAGCGTTCACTAATGATATTACACCCTGGGCGGTGGGTCAGTTGCAGGGTCGCACGGAGAATGCCTCTCTCGGCCTCGTATTTATGAACCATGCCGATGCCAACAGTGCGTCGGCCAACCTTATCCAGACGATTATTGACAACAACTTCAAGTTTGAGTTGCGTAAGGCCGGAAACTAACAACAATTAACAACGAATGCCCGCGCGGCAACGCGTCATTTAATGACAATTTACGCGATGCGTGATTGTTGCCACACGGGCATTGGATTTATTAAACAAACGAATAAAACAGAAACGAAAATGATAAGGAAATTTATTTTTGCAGCAATGGTAATGCTGCTTGCAGGCACGACTATGGCACAAGAGCCGGCCGAGACTCCGGTTGCCGAAGAGACTGCAACTGAGGTCAATACTGACCGCAACGGCTGGTTTATTACCGCTGCACTTGGTCCTCAAGTGTACTTCAGTGACCACGACAAGCAGATGAAATTCGGCGAGCGCATCTCGCCGGCGTTGGACATTGCCGTGGGCAAGTGGTTCAAGCCGTGGGTGGGTGCACGATTGATGTATAGCGGCGTGCAACTGCGCGGAGCCACGCAAAACGGCTCACACTCGACCGGCGAGGAGGTTGACGGCAAAGGTGGATATGGCTACTGGCTGAAGAAACAGAAGTTTGGCATGTTCAACATCCATTTTGACGCGATGTTCGATATGACGCAACTGCTTGGCAAGTTTGTCGGCTATGATGCCAACAAGGGCATCTACGGGCTTGTGGCCTACGCCGGACTCGGCATGATAGGAACTTGCGACACGCCCAAGGATATAAACGTGTCGGGCAACTTCGGCTTGTTCAACACCTTCCGCATAACCGAAAACTGGGGCTTGAACATCGACTTGCGTGGAACGTTGATGACCGACAGCTTCGACAACGAGTATGGTGGCAACAAGGAAGGGATATTGTCGCTCACTGCCGGCGCCACCTACACGTTCTGACGCCTTGGCCGAAACAAATGAAGGAAAAAACGTCACGGGCAGTGAACGCCCTGACGTATGAGTCCACAAATAGCTTTAATAGTAAGGGAGCGGGCAGCGAGCCTTAGGGCCGTCCCGCTCCCTTTTTTGTCCACATCCCGGCAATAATAATATAAATTTCATATAAATAGCTATAATTGAATTATTATTGCTATCTTTGGATAAAATAGGATTCGGTTCAGCATAGCCAACCATAAAAACGTTGTTTTTTGCTTGTCTCTGCGTTCGCCTTTCGCTATTTTTAGTAATTAAAAGCAGTGCAATATGATAAAAAAAATCACCCCATGTCCCATAATAGAGTCAATTATACAGGTTAATTGTGCTTTCACGGTTGATCATGACGTTGTTGTGGGATTGATTTATTCGTTGTTGCAAAAGCCTGAAGGGAATCAGTTGCAGATAGAAAAGCTTCCTATACTTAATCTTCCCGAGGAAATCAGGAGGACAGATCCTAACCTCAAAGATAGACCTTGGTATAAGATAAATTGCGGAGAGTATTTCATATTAGTAGGACTTTTTGGCGTGGCATTTGGCATTACTCCGCCATACAAAGGCTGGGATGAGTTTAAATTATTCTCGGGAAAGGTGTTTGAGATATTAAAAGGTAATGTTATCAAGGAGGTTTCGTCGGTATCACTTAAATATCTTGACTTCTTTCCGAATATTAATATTTTTGAGAAAATAAATTGTGAATTTTGCTTGAATAAGAAGCGGATAACAGCAGTTCCTACAATATTCCGTACAGAATTGCCTGAAGATGAATTTATAAAAATAATTCAGATAACCAATGGCGTGCATTTGCGCAATCAAATGCTACAAATCGACAATGATGGTTCTCTTATAGAAATAAATATTTTTACAAAAAATGTTTCTATCGATAAATTCAGAGAGGTAACAGAAGAAGCTCATACGAGACAAAAGAATTCATTTTTTGAATTGCTTTCCGAGGAATATTTAAATGAATCTTTCATAATTGAATACAATGAATAGGAATATAATAAGAGTTGGCATTTTACTGACGACATCATCTGTGATGCCTGATATTGCGTTGGCTTCTCCTACGATTGATTTATATTCTGATTATCATATAACGCCTAAAGTGCATAGTTTTAAAGATATGTCGGGACTGACTCAAATAAGTCAAGTGGAAGGGGGGAAATACATATTCGACACATCTTACTTGGTACCGGCATCAATTAATGCAAGTGTGAGCAGTGTATCAAATGAAGAATTGGATGATTTGGCCATATTGAAATCAGTTGTGAAAAAAATTCAAGAGAGCAAACCTCTCCCGGCTGAATTTTCTAAGGTTATAGATGAGGATTTCTGGGATTTAATATGATAAAATGGAATTTGAGGAGGAAATAAAACTTTATCTGCCACAATATTTGTCGGAAGATAAATTAACCATTCTAAAACAGCAACTCAGAGACTTCGGGAACGGCCATGACACAAGTGAATATTTTACCAGCAGATTAAAATCAGAACCGTTCTTGTTTCAAGGAGATGGTGTAAATGCGCTTATGTGTAATTTCCCAAATACTGAGATTAGAGAGGCTCCTGTCCTTTTGCTTTCCAATACATGCGACATGGATATTAACAATATCCGATTGAATCCTTGTCGTATAATGTATGCTCCAATTTTGAATATAGATAAATATATTGCGTCCCTTGAGAAAAGAGGATATTCATTGGAGAAAATAAATAATCATATTAAAGACATAAAAAATCAAGTTGTTTCGCAGATTCTTTACTTGCCTACGACTATTATTTGGGGGCATGATAGCATTGTGTTGTTTGACAGGGCAATAAGCATACCTTTAACGCAAGAATATCTTGAGAAGTGTATTAATTCCCGTTCATTTTCTTTGAGCAACTATGGTTTTTACATGCTGCTCTTGAAACTGTCTTATCACTTTACAAGAATTCAAGAGAAAGTCGACAGGTCGGCATAGCTCTGTGTATGTACAGATTATATCGTCGACCAACACGCTGAGCGGTGTTAAATTCATCTTTTCCATAATTATTTATTTTTATTTCTGAAATATTCTTTTCTTATAGCTTTAAAGTAGGAAGGTATATATAAGTTTCCATATAAGCAAACTTTTATGCCTTGCCCGTGAGGACAAATTGGTGCAAAATGGTGTAATGCTATGATAATAAGATGTTTGGTGCGTGGGGCATTGTGAAGACGCGATTCATCGCGTCTCTGCAGTGCAATAGCACTTTTGTGCATAACGTATCATTAAATAAATGAAAAATGCCTAAATTGCATATTATATGATAGGTTGAGAAAATATTTGTGGCTTGAATGCTTGTTTTTAATCATTGAATGGTGCAATAAAGGGACGGGATGCGAGGAATTTAGTGGAAAAGATATTAATTTTACCAAAAACGGCGGTAAATGGAGCTGGCAAATGAAATATTGTTTCCCGAAGTGGCTGCGTTGCTCAATGATGGTCATACGGTGACGCTCAGGGCGAAAGGCAACAGCATGATGCCTTTCATCGTGGGCGGACGCGACAGCGTGGTACTGGAAAAGGCCGATTTGCTGAGGACGGGCGACATCGTGCTGGCTCGGTTGCAGGACGGTAGTTATGTGCTGCATCGGGTCACAGGCTTTGCCGACGGTGGCGACATGGTGCATCTGATGGGTGACGGCAGTATTCGTTGCCACGAGACGTGCTGCCGCAGCGACCTGCTCGGCAAAGTGAGGCAGATAATACGCAACGGCCACATGGTAGATTGCGCGTCGGCAAGCGAGAGACGTAAGGCTCGGCTGTGGCGCATGTTGCTGCCGGTGAGGAGATATATGTTATGGATATTTCGAAAGGTATGTATATAAGAGAGTGCATCGGGTGGCTTTGGAGAGCTTCCAAGGGGACGCGCGGCACGATAGCATGGAGCGGACTGGCAGGCATGGCGAATGTGTCGGTGTCGCTGTCGTTCATATACGTCTGCAAGCACTTGATCGACATTGTGACGGGACATTCGGGTGACGATCTGTCGGTCTATGTCGGGCTTATGTTCGGCTGTATCGTCATGCAGTTGCTGTTGTCGGTGGTGAGAGGACGGATGGAAAGCCGGATTGAGATACGCTTTCGCAACAGGTTGCGCGACAAGCTGTTTGTGCATCTAATGAACACACAATGGACCGGCCGAGACTCGTTGCACACGGGCGACATGCTCAACAGGCTTGAAGAGGATGTGTTGACGGTGTCGGACGCGTTGTGCCGCACCGTGTCGTCGGTGGCGGTGACTGTTTTCAGGCTTGCCGGGGCGATGTTTGTACTTTCGAGTCTCGATGCGAGGCTTGCCTGCGTGCTGTTTTTCATCATGCCGGTGGCGTTGCTGTTCAGCAAGAGTTATGTGCGGACGATGCGGCGGTTGACACGCGACATACGCTCGACCGACAGCCGCGTGCAGAGCCTCTTGCAGGAGCATCTGCAATATCGCATATTGATTCGCACGCTTGAATATACAGGCCGGGCTGCAGAGTTGCTTGGACGGTTGCAGGATGACTTGCGGCGTACCTTTGACCGCCGCACCGACTTCTCGATATTTTCGCGGCTGATGATCCGCATAGGGTTTGCAGTCGGCTATGCCACGGCCTTTTTATGGGGCGTTTTCGGTCTGCGCGACGGCACTGTGACTTTCGGGATGATGGCGGCATTCTTGCAGCTTGTGTCGCAGATACAGAACCCCATAGTGGAGTTGAGCCGCAAAATTCCGTCGTTTGTCCGTGTTTTCACTTCGGTAGAGCGTCTTGCCGAGTTGACAGATATGCCGCTGGAGCAGCAGGGTGAAGCCATAAGGCTCGGCGGCGGCATAGGGGTACGGTTTTCGGGTGTGACATTCCGTTATCCCGATGGCAAACGTGACGTGCTTGCCGCTTTCTCGCACGATTTCAAGCCGGGCAGCCTGACTGCGATAGTAGGGGAGACCGGTGCCGGGAAGAGCACGATGATGCGGCTGATGCTCGCGTTGTTGCTGCCCGACAAGGGGAAAGTGGAGTTCTACAATGGCTCGCGCGTGGCGACGGCATCTCCGCTCACGCGCTGCAACATGTCGTATGTTCCACAAGGCAACACGCTGCTGAGCGGAACGATTCGCGACAACTTGCTCATGGGAAAGCCCGATGCAACCGACGAGGAATTGAAGGCTGCCCTGCACGCGGCTGTCGCCGATTTTGTATTTTCTTTGCCCGACGGGCTTGATACGCGTTGCGGAGAGCATGGAACCGGAATAAGCGAGGGGCAGGCGCAGCGCATAGCCATAGCGCGGGGGCTGTTGCGCCCCGGCGGCGTGGTGTTGCTCGACGAACCCACATCTTCGTTGGACGGCGAGACAGAGCGTCTGTTGATGGAGCGTCTGGCCGGGCAGGTACATGGAAAGACGCTGATATTGATAACCCACCGCGAAGCGATGGCGCAATTGTGTACCGACGTGGTGCGGATCTCAAAGCTGTAACCGGCAGCATTTCGGATTTGGTGAAAATTCATTTTGATTTTTTGGGAAAAGAAAAACCCTTGGAGCTTCACAGCGGCAAGGGTCTCATTAATAGTGCTATTATTTTCGAGTGCTATTATATATTGATTATTGTTGTTACATTGTTGTCTGTAGTTTATTCTTCCCTGTATTTCTCGGCAGTCACTTCATTGATGCGGCTGACGTCGAAATAGAATCCTTCGGGGGAGTTTTTATCTTTTTGCTCAACTAAGATGTAATCAATATTGTTTCCTTCATCTTTGTGCCCTGTCGCTACAAACCCGAGCATGTTGAGCAGATTGTACTCGTGTGACACTGAAATCACCACCCACGGTTTTTCTTTGCTTCCATTTCCTGAAGAAAGAATCGCTGCCACAAGATGATTCAACTTGTATTGGCGGATGGATGCGAGAGTGTTTTTTTCTTTCTTTTTCAGTGCAAAGATATAAAAATTCATTTGATTCAAATCAAAAATATTATCATGAAGTGTTAATTCTGCATATTTTATGATTGTATCACACTCTGCGCGAGTAAAATCTTTTTTATAATAAAGATCTCTGATGTTGTCGGGATAGTCGGAAACTGACATTCTCACAGGGTCGTAGTCCTCTTGGAAAGTGTATCCGTAGTAAAGATGCCGATAATCTTCATGCCTTAACACCGTGTCGTTGCTGAGGAACTTTTCCATCAGTCGTGGATAATAGTATTTTGACTTCGGGTCGTTTACTGCGGTTCCTATTGAATCAAAATCCACTTTCTTCACCTCCAAGCGTTGAGCGTTTGCCGGAGAAGTATACAATGCAATTGCCATTACGGCCATTATGGAAAGTAGAATGTGCTTCATAAACCTTTTTATGGACATAGTTATTACAGCTTGCGGATGTGTGAAATTAAGTGGTTACCTGATTAAGAATCCTTCTACTGCTATGCCTGCCATTGAGATTGTCACTATCGTTTTCAATCCTACAGCACAAAAGTAATGAATAAAATTGTGAAATGAAAATTTTATCCACTTTCCTTGCGGAGTTTTTGAGAATGCCAGTTGAGCAATCACTACTCCGACGATTGCCGACAGTATCATCACCGAGGCATCTATCGACATGCCCACAAGCAGCCCCGCGACGGCACCTGTGGTGAGGTACAGGTTGCCTTGCAAGTCGGGTCGGGCTTCCTCTTTTCCCGACAGTGCGGCGATGCCCCATGTGATGGCCGAGGCGATACCCCAAAATATTAAAGCATTGTCGGTCAGATTTATAAATTTGCCCCAATGCAGCAAGCCCATTCCGAAGAAAGTGAGC
Source organism: uncultured Prevotellaceae bacterium (assembly GCA_905207705.1). Taxonomy (GTDB): domain Bacteria; phylum Bacteroidota; class Bacteroidia; order Bacteroidales; family Muribaculaceae; genus Avimuribaculum. Next base: position 9,255 of record CAJLMA010000006.1, on the reverse strand, counting down.
ATTGCCGCCGGCGGAAAATTGCGGATGCCGGTGGCGATACCTCCAAGCATCAGCATTGTCCCGATTATGGCAAATATAGTGTTTGATTCCATGTTTGTGCTATAAAATCTTGCTTAAAACAAAGCCTTGACAGCGAATATTCCCTTAATGGGGTTAACTTTTTTTAACCATGTCGGGGTATTTTATTCGCGCATGGTACATCATGCAAAGGCGGTAAATAAAGCATTTTTTTATCTCTTCCACGTCGTGGAAACTTATGGGAGAGTCTTTATACAGGCCATCGGCGATTTGCGAGTCGATGATGCGGTTCACGAGTTGCTTTATCGACTCGTCGTCGTGGCTCGCGAGGCTTCTCGATGCGGCTTCGGTGGAATCGGCCATCATGAGAATGGTCGTTTCCTTGGTGTTCGGGTTAGGTCCCGGATAGGTGAACGGAGCCGGGTCGATTGTCTCGTCGGGATGGGCATTGCAAGCCTGCGTGTAGAAGTATTTGGCCGTTCCGCGCCCGTGATGTTGCAGGATGAAGTCTTTTATGACTTGCGGCAGCTTTGCCTTGTCGGCGCGTTTGACTCCATTTGTTACATGCTCGATGATGATTTTCGCGCTCAACTCGGGCGGCAATGCCTTGTGTGGGTTCTCTCCACGCTGGTTTTCGGTGAAAAACGCCGGATTGTCGATTTTGCCGATGTCGTGGTACAGCGAGCCGGCCCTGACGAGTTGCACGTTAGCCCCAATCACATGAGCCGCCTCGGCTGCCAGATTTGACACCTGCAAAGAGTGCTGGAACGTGCCGGGACATTTCTCGGACAATTCGCGCAGCAGCGGATTGTTGACATCGGTAAGCTCGACGAGCGAGACTGTCGACGTGAATCCGAACAGCTTTTCTATCAGGAATATGAGGATATAGGCAAATGAAAGGAATATCACGTTCATGCCGAAATATCCGAATACATGCCAATTGATGTTATGCAGGTTGCCTTCGTTCACCACTTCGATGGCTGTATAAGACACGGCGTAGGCGAGCAGCACGTAAATGGCGCATTGCACCAGTTGCGACCTGCGCGACAATTCTTGCACAGTCATTATGGCCGTAACGCCTGCCGCAAATTGCAAGAAGATAAACTCGGCAGGGAACGGAACCACAAGCGCACATAGCATGGTCTCGATGATGTGCATGAAAGTTGCCGTGCGCGAGTCAAAGAACGTGGTTATGATTATCGGCAGTACCGTGAACGGCATGACGTATGCGCCTATTGACATTGTTGATATCACGATGTATGCGGCAAGGGTGAACGCTGAAAGGAACGCGATGAGGAAAATGACGCGCCGCATGTCGTTGAACGTGCGCCAACGGAAGTAATGCAAGTAGGTGAAGAAATACAGTATCAATATTGCAACCAGCACGATTTGCCCTATGAACTGGTAATCGATGGTTTTGGTAGTGCTTTCGCGGTTCTTGAGCATCCGCTCATATTCTTTCAACAGTTCATGGGTTTGTGGGGTGACGATGTCGCCCTTGTCGATGATGCGCTCACCCTTTTGCACTACACCTACCGGAGCCAGAGCCTTAAGGTAGGCTTGGTTGAGCAGGCGCTTGGATTCGATGCTGTCGCATGTGACGTTTGGAAGCAGGAATTTTGACAACTTCACGTTGTTTATGACAATCTGTGCATGAGGCGTTGGGAAAATAGAGTCGATCATGCCGTATGCCTTGCGAACAGACCGCATCTTGTCGGTAGGCGTGAGAGTTGCCACATTGTCGACGATGAATCTTACGTTAGGCATCTTGCCGGTACTGATTCGGTCGTATGTGCCGTTGTCTACTATTCCGTCGTTGTATATCGACTTCACTGTTTCCACCAGTTGCCGGCGCAAAGCCGGCGTGGCATAGTTTTCTTTTTCAAGCGCAATGGCGAGATTGGTGATATTGCTTGAAGCTACTTTGTCGTCGCGCTTGTAGATGAGGACAAATGCGCGGTTGACGCTGTCGCGCTGCTTGGCCGCGCTTGCCGAGTCGAGATTGATAGGGATGTCGAACGGGGCAGTCAGCAGCGGATACTGCCAAGGCCGTCCCATCGTGTAATTGAAAGACTCGTCATCCTCGCGAGGAATGAAGTAGGTTATAATCATGATTGCTCCCACAAAGAGCAACAGTCTCATTATATTCCCTTTGTCGAATTTGAATATCGGGTTCATTAATTGGTTGAAATTTGGTTTAATTCATTCTGACGGCCGATTTCACGCCGTCGACTTTCTTGATTTGCTTACACAATTTTGCCACAACATCGACATCTTCCACGTCGACATCGAGGTCGCATGTGAACACGCCTTCGTTGGCCGCGATGTTCAATCGGCGAATGTATATGGAGAGATTGGTTGATATGATAGAAATTATTTCCTGAAGGATTCCCATGCGGTCGGTACCTTCGATGTGTACGGTCACTGGGAATTTTTCATGCTTGGTCTCCCATTTTGTGGTGACGATGCGGCTGCCGAAGCCACTTTTCAGTCGCATGGCATTCTCGCATGTGAGCTTGTGCACGATGACATGGTTGGATTCGTCGACAAATCCGAACACGTCGTCGCCCGGTATCGGGTGGCAGCAAGAGGCGAGCTTGTAGTTGCTTTTGCCGTTTTCTGTTTTCAGAATGTAGGTCTTTTTCATGTCGACAGGGTCGGCAATTTTCTCAGCGACGTTGACATTGGAATTTTTTGTCTTTGAAGACTTGAACGGTTTCAGCAACAGTTTTGCTATGATGTTCTGCGTTGGCGGCTTCAGTGGCTGAAGTAATTGGGGCGACAGCGCAATATCTTCATTGCCAATCAAGTACATTAATTCATCCTTGTCCGACAATCGTTCGGCGGTCACAATCTTGTCAATTGTTTCATTGGTCACTTCGTAACCGTTTTTCTTCATATATTCGTTGAACAAGCTTTCCCCTTTCTCGATTGTCGCGCGACGGTCTTTTCGCAATGCTGCACGCAGTCGTGTTTTACCTTTGGCCGTTGCAAGGAAGTTGAGCCACTCGGCCTTCGGCTGGTGTGATTGCGATGTCAGCACTTCCACTTGGTCGCCGCTTTGCAACTTGTGCGATACCGGCACGAGCTTATGGTTGACCTTGCCAGCGATGCAGTGCATTCCAATCTCGGAGTGGAGGTAGAACGCCACATCGAGCACGGTTGAGTTCTTGGGCAGGGTAATCAGCTCGCCTTTAGGGGTAAATACGAGGATTTCGGATGCAAACAGGTTGAGTTTTATCGTGTCGAGGAAGTCGAGGGCATTTGGCTCGGGTGTTTCAAGGATGTCCTGTATGGTCTTCAACCAAGAAGCAAGTTCTGATTCTTCCTCGCCTTCTCCGATTTTGTATTTCCAATGGGCTGCAAATCCGCGTTCGGCCATTTCATCCATGCGCTTGCTCCTGATTTGCACTTCAATCCAATTGCCGTCAGGTCCCATTACGGTGAGGTGCAACGCACGGTATCCGTTGGCCTTCGGCGTGCTGAGCCAGTCGCGTGTGCGCTCGGGATGCAGGCGGTATAGGTCGGTAATCTCGGAATATATGTTCCAACAGATTTTTTTCTCGTCGGCCTCGTTTGGACAGTCAAATACTATTCGAGCCGCATACAGGTCGTATACCTCTTCAAACGGGACATGCTTGGTCTCCATCTTGTTCCAGATGGAATAAATCGACTTAACGCGGGCTTTGAGCGTGTATTTTAGGCCCATCGCGTCGAGACGCTCTTTTATGGGGGCTGCGAACTTGTTGAAAATTTCATTTCGGTGGGTTTCGGTCGCTGCAATCTTTTCGCTTATTGTCTTGTAGGCTTCGGGATGCTCATATTTGAAACTCAGGTCTTCGAGCTCGGTTTTTATGGCAAATAATCCGAGGCGGTGAGCCAGCGGAGCGTAAATGTAGAGTGTTTCACCGGCAATCTTGTATTGCTTGCTTGGCAGCATCGAGCCAAGGGTGCGCATGTTGTGAAGGCGGTCGGCCATCTTGATGAGGATGACGCGGATGTCGTTGTTCATCGTCAGCAGTAGCTTGCGGAAGTTCTCGGCTTGGGCCGAGGCTTTGTCGCCGAATATTCCGCCGGATATTTTTGTCAACCCCTCCACTATCTGGGCTATCTTCTTTCCAAATTGCGACTCGATGTCTTCGACCGTATAATCGGTGTCTTCAACCACGTCATGAAGCAAGGCAGCGCAAATAGAGGTCGAGCCGAGACCTATTTCCCTGTTGACGATGCGGGCCACTGCTATCGGGTGCATTATATAAGGCTCTCCCGAACGGCGCCTTATACCTTTATGGGCTTCTTTTGCAAACTTATAGGCACGCTCGATGATTTCCACTTTTTTACGGTGATTACTTGCCATGTATCCATCAAGCAAATCTTTAAAAGCGGCTTCGACCATGCGGTCTTCTTCTTCGGGCGTAATGTTTTTGGTTTCCATAATGTAAAAATTCCTATAAGTCTGACATGTAAATATTTTGAACACTCGACACAATAATTATTACAAACATAATAAATTATTGTGACATTTTCCAATGAGCCACCTTTGATTTTTTTCAGGGAGCTTTAATATTAGTGAAGTGCAATTATTTGTTTAATCTTTCAATGGCTTCCTTTAAATTATCGAGAGCCTTCAATAAAATTTTGCGTGAAGTGCCTACGTTGAGCCTCATGTGACTGTTGCCGCCGACTCCGAACATCTCGCCGTCGTTGAGCGCGAGTCCTGCCTTGTTGACAAATAGGTCCACAAGTTCATCGTGCGACAGGCTGAGAGCCGAACAGTCGAGCCAAACGAGGAATGAGGCTTGCGGTCGTATGGGCTTTATTGCAGGCATATGTTTTGCACAATATTCTTCCACGGCAATAATGTTGCTCTCGATATAGCCTTTGGCTTGGTCGAGCCATTCGCTTCCGCATTTGTAGGCCGATTCGGTGGCAATGGTGGAGAAAAACGGGGCTTCGTTGAATTCATTGGCTTCGAGCCACCCGAAGAAACCTTTGCGCATCTCGGGATTCTTAATCACGCACCATGAACTGACTATGCCCGGAATGTTGAATGTCTTGGACGGAGCCGAGAGCGTCACGGCAACTGCAGCCGCATCATCGCTTACCGAAGCAAAGACGTGATGGGTGTGCCCGAAGATGGCGAGGTCGGCATGGATTTCATCACTGACGACGATTACCCCATACTTGCGAGCGAGCGATGCTACTTTGCGCAATATTTCAACATCCCATGCTATGCCGACAGGATTGTGGGGATTGCACAGCAGCATCATGCGCGGATGTTCATTGCTGAAGATGGCTTCAAGTTCTTCAAGGTTCATGGTATAGAAGCCGTCTTTTTTAACAAGAGGATTGTTGATAACGATGCGGCCATTGCCTTCGGCAACGTTGCGGAACGGGTGATAAACAGGTTCTTGAATCACGATTTTGTCGCCTTTGTCGGTAAAATAGTTGACGGCAAAACCTATGCCTTTTACCACGCCCGGGATGTAGGTGAGTTCTTCGCGTGTGAAATTGAAATCGTGCGTGTTGCGTTCCCAGTCGATAATTGACTGCCAATAGCTGTCGTCGGTACATGAATATCCGTATATGTGATGATTGAGCCGTTGTTGCAGCGAGGCTGTTATTTCGGGACAAACTTCAAAATCCATGTCGGCGACCCATAACGGAATGAGATTGTCTTTGCCGAAAATCTGTTTCAATCCATCATATTTTATCGATTCGGTGCCGTTGCGTTCTATGATTTTGTCAAAATTGTATTTCATTGCAATTGTGGGTTAATGTAATTGTCGTTTAAGACAAAATTACAAATTAGCATTGACAACGACTGTATATATGTATAAAAATCTTATACCGGCTAAGGTTAAATTAACTGATTTATCCTATCTATATGTCCTATATGGCGTTTGTAAGGTTGACATAAAAAAGAGCAGGATGGCATTATCCCATTGAATATTGCCATCCTGTCGAGATGTTTGTAGGTATGTTTGATTGGTTTCTCTTATTTTACTTCCCAAGTGTCGCCTGCCAAAATCATGTCGCGCAAGCGAGAGAATCCTTTGCGAGTCTTTACGTCTTCAACTTGCTTTTCTATCTCTTCGTTGTAGACCGGGGCATCCACATCGCGTATCACTCCTATTGCGAGCGGCAGTTCATGCCCGTCCATCATGGCAAGCTGCTGGTGCAGGAAGTTGGATTTTGTATGGGCATCGTGTACCAATATGTCGTCGATTGTGTATCCGTCTTCGCCAATTGTCACGGCTTTAAGCCCGAATCCATCTTGGACGAGGCCTTTTTCATGGTTTTTGCCAAACAGCATCTTTTCGCCATGAACGAGGTGGATTGTGCGGTCGGGACGGGTCTCACGGTCGGTAACGAAGTTGTGGATGCCGTTATTGAAGATTACGCAATTCTGCAATATTTCCACCACCGAGCAGCCTTTGTGCCTTGCAGCTGCGGCCATTACTTCCTGCGACACCTTCAGCTCGACGTCGATGCTGCGGGCGAAGAATGTGCCACGAGCTCCAAATACGAGTTCGGCAGGGATAAACGGGTCTTCGGTCGTTCCGTAAGGAGAAGACTTGCTCACAAATCCGCGATCGCTCGTCGGTGAGTACTGGCCTTTTGTCAATCCGTATATTTTGTTGTTCAACAGCAGCATGTCGATATCTACATTGCGTCGCACCTCGTGGATGAAGTGGTTGCCTCCGATGGCCAGCCCGTCGCCGTCGCCCGATACTTGCCAAACGGTGAGATTCGGGTTGGCTACCTTTATGCCTGTCGCAACGGCTGCTCCACGCCCGTGGATGGTGTGGAATCCGTAGGTGTTCATGTAGTATATAAGGCGTGAGCTGCATCCTATGCCCGAAACCACTACTATCTCATGGGGAGGTATTCCGAGTTCGGCCATAGCCTTGTGCAGCACGTTGAGAACCGCATGGTCGCCGCAACCCGGGCACCAACGCACATATTGATCGCTTTTATAGTCGGCAGGAGTATATTTTTTAGTATCTTCCATGATTATTTATCCTCCATTATTTTAGTTACGCCGTCCACGATTTCGCTGACGAGGAACGGTTGTCCCTGTACTTTGTTTATGCGCTTGATGTTGACCGACGGATGTTTGGCTTGCAAGTAGTCGGCAAACTGCCCGTTGTTCAATTCGGCAACTATTATAGTCTTATACTTCGACAGCACGTCGGCTGTGTTGGCAGGAAGCGGGCATATGTAGCGGAAGTGGGCGAAAGCCACCCGTTTCCCGTCGGCATTGAGTTGGTTCACTGCCGAATACAGGTGTCCGTAAGTACCGCCCCATCCAACGAGCAATGTGTCGGCATCCTTGTCGCCGCTCACTTCGAGTGCAGGGATGTCGCGTGCGATGTTTTCAATCTTTTGTCTGCGAGCATCGACCATGCGTTGATGGTTGGCAGGGTCGGTCGATATGGCGCTTGTCGCATAGTCCTTTTCAAGGCCTCCAAGGCGGTGAGTGAATCCCGGAGTGCCCGGAATTGCCCAGTATCTCACTTTTGTGTCTTCGTTGCGCATATATGGCTTCCAGCCTTTGTCAAGGAGGTCGGGTGTTACGAAGTTGGGCTTTATTTCGGGATATTCGTCATCGTCGGGGATGCGCCATGCCGATGATCCGTTGGCAATGAATCCGTCGGTGAGCAATATCACCGGAGTCATGTGCTCCAATGCTATGCGTGCGGCCTCGAATGCCATCTTGAAGCAGTCGGTAGGTGATGCTGCCGCAACTACGGCAAGCGGAGATTCTCCGTTGCGCCCGTACAAAGCCTGTTTCAAGTCGGCTTGTTCGGTTTTTGTGGGCAATCCTGTGCAAGGGCCGCCACGTTGCACGTCAATTACGACAAGAGGCAATTCGGCTATCACGGCCAGTCCGAGTCCTTCGCTTTTTAATGCAAGTCCCGGTCCGGAAGTGCTTGTGGCTGCAAGGTCCCCGGCAAATGCCGCACCTATTGCTGAGCATATTCCGGCGATTTCATCTTCCATTTGACATGCTTTCACTCCAAGGTCTTTGCGCTTGGCCAGCTCATGCAGGATGTCGGTTGCCGGCGTTATGGGATAACTGCCAAGGAATAATGGCCTGCCGCTCTTCTCCGAAGCCATTATCAGGCCCCATGCGGTAGCGGTGTTCCCGTTTACGTCGGTGTAGGTTCCCGGGCGGATGTCGTCGGTTTCTATGCGGTAGGTCGATACAGACGCATGTATGTTGTGGCCATAGTCATATCCTGCGCGAATCACTTTGGCATTGGCCTCATAGATGGCAGGTTTCTTGGCAAACTTATTTTTCAAAAGGTGCAACGCGCTTTCAAGCGGACGGTCAAACAGCCAGCACACAAGTCCGAGAGCGAACATGTTCTTGCATTTCATTACCGATTTCAAGTCCATTCCGCTGTCGGCGAGAGCGTCTTTCACCATTGTTGACATCGGGACTTCCACTACTTGGGCTTTCAATCCAAGTTCGGTGTAAGGGTCGTCGGTCTTGTAAAGGGCTTTTTCAAGGTCGCTTTTCTTGAATGAGTCGATGTCGACGATTGCAACTCCGCCTTTCTTTAAGAATTTGGCATGTTGCTTCAACGCGGCCGGATTCATGGCTACAAGCACGTCGGCCGAGTCGCCGGGGGTGTAAACCCCTTTTCCGATGTGTACTTGGAAGCCGGAAACTCCGCTCAGAGTCCCTTGAGGGGCTCTTACTTCGGCAGGGTAGTCGGGGAATGTCGATATTTGGTTCCCTACGCCGGCCGATACATTAGAGAAAATATTCCCGGCAAGCTGCATGCCGTCGCCCGAGTCTCCCGAGAATCGCACGACAACCTGGTCGAGAACTTTGATGTCTGTTTTTTCCAGCATGATGTTTTTAGGCTTTTAGTTAATGGTATTCTTGGTCGTTAACTCAAGACCGTCGGCAAAGATAATTCAACCTCGTGTCATAACAAAATAAAATGCCATGTAGTGTGTGCTGATATACGCAATTTTATGAAATTGATCTAAACGAGTCTTATTGAACGTTAAAAACGACCGATGCCTTGCTGCAACTCTTCCGCATGGTTGCATCTCATTGTCCGTCACGTCTGTGGCTTGCGCTTTGAAAAATGTGGCAGGCATAATCCTGTAAAGTCAAATGGCCGTTTGGGGTTAAGTGATATTTTCATAGAAATAATCCCAAAAAGCTAACAAATTGTTTGCATTTTTAATCTGTATTAACTATATTCGAAACAT
>CAJLMA010000005.1 GCA_905207705.1 uncultured Prevotellaceae bacterium | reverse complement strand
GTTGCCTTGGTGGGCCGTGACCCCGCCAACCAGCTAATGGAACGCATGTTCATCTGTAACCGAGTCTCTTTAACATAAAATTCATGCGAATAATATGTGCTATGAGGTATTAGTCCGGATTTCTCCGGGTTATCCCTCTGTTACAGGTAGATTACATACGCGTTACTCACCCGTGCGCCGGTCGCCATCGGTATCAGCAAGCTGATACCATGTTGCCCCTCGACTTGCATGTGTTAGGCCTGTCGCTAGCGTTCATCCTGAGCCAGGATCAAACTCTTCGTTGTTGTATTCTTTTTTCTCTTATTTTTCCTGTTGTCCTTCGATTCCCCCGCGGCGGCCGCGCAGATAGGCGCCGCCGCGAGTGCTTCCCCTCGGGTTTCTCGCTCTCGTTGTCTTCGTCCCGGCCGCCGCCCCCGGCGGCCGGTCGTCTGCAGCATCATTTCAATGTCCTCCCCCGGCCCTGTCGGCCGGCTTGCAAAGTTAACGACTCCCCACGGTTTTTCCAAATCCCAGCCGCGGATTCTTCCGCGGCCCGGGCGCCGTTTCCCGTTTGCGGTTGCAAAGGTACTACCGTTTCCAGCTCTTTTCCAAATTTTCCGACAACTTTTTTTCATGTTTTTTCACGCGAACCGCGCAACGACCTGTCAACCACCACCATCCAATGCAAACTTTTTTCACGCCATCCCCGGGCGCCCCGCCCCGCAAGGCCCCTTCCGCCCCCACGCGCCCCATTCCCCGTAAACATCTTTTAACACCTCAACAGCAAAAAAATTTTCTCGCCTCGAGCGCACACAACAAAAGACACGCATTAAAACAACACATGAAATAAAAAAATGTCGCATCCCGCAAAAACAGGATGCGACATATTAAAAATATCATACACGTCTCAAAAGAGACAGGTTAAAATCAATATTCAGCTTCTTGATAATCGTTCACATAACCCTCATCACCTATAATTTCACGCATTTTCTTGCGCAACATTATATTTTGAGCAAACAAATCATGAACAGGTTCTTTATCAAGCGGATGCATCGGGCTCTTGAAATAGAATGACAACCAAGATTGGATTCCCTTGAAGCCGCAACGCTTAGAAAGGTCGGCAAGCAATACAAGGTCGAGCAACAACGGAGCTGCAAGAATTGAATCACGGCACAAGAAATCCACCTTTATCTGCATAGGATAGCCCATCCATCCTACGATATCAATATTATCCCAGCCTTCCTTGTTGTCACCACGCGGTGGATAATAGTTGATGCGAACCTTGTGATAAATATTGCTATACAATTCAGGATACTCATCCTTCTTCAAAATAGTATCTATAACCGACAACTTAGAAACTTCCTTGGTCTTGAACGAAGCAGGGTCGTCAAGCACTTCTCCATCGCGGTTACCCAATATATTGGTTGAGAACCATCCTCTCAAGCCAAGCATACGAGTATGGAACATAGGCGAAAGGACAGTCTTCATCAAAGTCTGTCCGGTCTTATAGTCCTTTCCACAGATAGGAGCCTCATACTTGTCGGCCAATTCCCACATAGCAGGGAAGTCAACGGTCAAAGCCGGAGCACCATTTATGAATGCGCAGCCACTTTCAATAGCAGCATAAGCATAGCACATTGACGGAGAAACTTCAGCTGCATTTTCCTTCATTGCCTTTTGGAACGCGTCAAGCGACTGATGCACTTCAGCCATTGGCACATATACTTCGGTAGAAGCCGACCAGATTACGACAACGCGCGAGCAATTATTTTCTTTCTTGAAATTTGCGATATCTTCTACAAGTTGGTTCTTCAAATCCCACTTGGTTTCACCTTCTTTTACCCAAGTCCCGTGCAAACGAGTCACATACTTGTTGTCAAATACGGCCTTCATCGGCTTTATCGATGACAATTCATCTTTAACGCCGTCCAAGTCAGTAGTATTCAAAACGGCTGCATGCACAGCTGCCTTATATATGTCATCTTCAAATATATCCCATCCGCCAAACACGATGTCGTCAAGTTTTGCAATGGGAAGAACATCCTTGATTTTTGGGGCAGAGCCATCCGACAACTTAATCGTGGAAAGCTGGGTTATTGACCCAACAGGAATACCCAATCCTTTACGAGCCAGCAATGTGCCGGCAATAAATGTAGATGCAACGGCACCACCTATGCCAACGACCAAGATACCCAATTTGCCCTCGGCCTTTTGCACATTAATTTTTGCCATAATAATTCTAATTTAATATCATTAAACTTAATACTCTTTTTCTCTTTAATTGGAAAAGCGCCGTAAAAGTAACAGGTATTTTTTAATTAGAAAAATTATTTTAAAAAATAAGCAACCTATTATTTGCAAATAATAGTCAATAATGAATGTTTTTAGTTAAACTATTTTAATAAAAGGAAATTTATACCACTTTTGGGTTAATTAATCACAACACTACGTCAAGCATATCTGAAAGTTTTTTTATGATATTCGGATGTTGCTGACGGTCTTCCTCGTCGGTCCAGCCTTTTCCTTTAAGCCATAGCACACGACAGCCTAACGACTCGGCAGGCACGATATCCTTCTTGTAGCTATCACCAACGACGACAACCTCTTCAGGCGACAAGCCAAGAGCTTCAACTCCAAGCAAGAATATCTTCGGATCGGGCTTGCGCACGCCAACGACGGCACTTTCTAATATATCTTTAAAATATTTGCGCAAATCGAAATCGTCAAGCACCGTTTCAACATTGCCATAAAAATTGCTGACAAGTACCATGGGGAAACGAGCATACAAGGCCTCAAGCACCGGACGAGCCTCCTCAACAGACTCCTTGGCACACTTGTAACAATAATCGGAAATGCTCTTGACCCACTCAACGACATGCTCGCCACTTATTTTCCCGGCCGACACAAGATTCTCGAGCTCTATACGCATCTTTATCAGCAACATGTCATGGAAATTATGCTCGGGATATATATGTTTCACTCGCGCAAGCTCTCGCTCGGCATATACATAGCAATCCCTGAAATCAGACTTCGACACAGGCACCCCGGCTTGGACATACCCGTCCCATATCACTTCGCTCCAATGCACACCTCGGCTGTCGATAGTTCCTCCATAGTCAAATATGACACCTTTTATATTCTCAAAATGTTCCATCTTCAAGTTGCTTTATAAAATGTTTACATATTCTTTCATGCCTCCATATCATGTAAGCAAGCATCAAGTTCAAAACAGTCAGTTCAAAAGCAAAATACAGCCACGGCATCTGCACGAACAACGAAATAAATAAGACTATGACACGCGTATTGAACGACAACATGTTGGTATACTTCATCAATGGCTTGCTTTTAGCTCTGAAGGCATCCCTGAACGGCTGCGGCACACTGTCGCCAAAACGCTCCTTCAATATTTTGCGCAATTGCTGCATACGGGGCGTGAGCTTCTCCTGATTGGCTGTATAATTGCGATACACAAAAAGGGTCAACTTCGACCAGAAATTTCGCTTCCACGATAACGTTTTCAGCTTCTCGTCAAGCTGCGGACAACTGTCAAGTTCACTACCTTCCGCACCTTTAAGGAAATAAAGATGAAACTGCCGGTAATAATCGGCACTTGCCGCCTGCTTGCCATGACACATCCCGGCAAGGACAGCCATCACCCATATCGCCCAAGGATAGGCCATGAAATACTCGCTCGTCTCATTTATCCTGAAACAAATGGCGAAATATATGGCCACAAACCAAAAATCACCGCTCAACCCATCGAGTATGCGCCCCAATCGCGAATACTGGTGCGTGAGCCTTGCAAGTTGCCCGTCGGCACTGTCGAAACTGTTAGCCCACACGAGCAACACCATTCCTATATAATTCAGCCACAACAAATTGTCATGAAAATAGAACAATACGCCACCGGCAACACCAAGAAATATCGAAGCTATGGTTATGGCATTAGGCGTTATGCCAAGTTTCTCACCGAGCAATGCCCACATGTAGCCGATAGGACGATAAAACAACAAATCAATGGTTTCCTCGGTGTCGAGCGACTTCAAGGAATCCTTATAATCCTTTTTGAATTTAGCAAACTTACCCATAAATTCTCATTTTTCATCAAAAGGTCACAAGCCTTTGGATTTTATGGCATTAATTACGCACTTCGCGATATAAGGCGCCGCATCGTTACGACAAGGAGCAAAACTCGGCCAGTCATTGAAATCAATTATTCGCATTTCTCCTTCAGGAGAAACGATACAATCTCCACCATATACCGACACATTCAGCTCTTCGGCTGCCTGCTGGCATATCAACTTCAACTTCTTCTCGTCAAACTCTATGCCACGAGCCTTGCCGTTTATCATCTCGTATCCATACTTGCTGTGTCCCAAGTCTAACGGATAGAACCAATAAAAGAATGGCGTGCCATATACTCCGTAGAACTTAATCAAGTCTCCCACAAGATGCTTGTTTATGACCGCACGTTTTATTCCACGGTAAAAATATTCTTGCAACACTTCCTGTGCCTCCTCGGGATGACGCACATAGCTCACGTCCTCCTTATGCATTGCATGAAAATCGCCACGTTTTATCCAGCAACTTTGGAATCCGGCTTTTTTCAATGCCGGTATTACAGCTTCGTCTGTATTCACGATAATACTGTCGGGGTAAGGAATCCCGCTACCGAGCAAGATACGAGTCATCCGCTCGCGTGTGCAATTTTCTATTCCGTAACCCGAATTTATTATCAACCGGCCTTCATCCTCCAACTTTTGGAGCTTGTCAATCGATTTACGCTCGCGGCACATGTTAAGCACCACCGGCTCAGCCACTCCCGACGTGTTAAACTGGTCTTCACTATACACATTCACCGCATACCCACGCTTTCTCAGCTGCTCGGCTGTTGCATTGAATATTGCGGCATCATTGCCTATGTGGTTGGGAGAATATGCACCGGCACGCATTATGCCGGCAATTTCTATATCAGCCATGTCTATCTTCAATATATTTTTCTAAGACTAAAATCATATATACACACCCGCTGCATGTATCATCCTTTAATGAAAGCCTCGGCAGTGGCAATATCCCCGGCATGATCAACATCGACAATCTTATCTATTGAATAAGCCTTCAGTTTCAATCCCGACACAATCATTGCACGCTGGAAATTACGCATGCGCGACACACCATTTGCCATGCACTCTTCCAGCACCTTGACGGCGTTGTCGCCAAGAGCATACACTCCACCCGATATAAACCGGCTGTCTTCCTGACGTTCATCATAGAATCCCTTCACCCACATGTCATCATCGACTCCTACATAAAGGGGCTTCTCATCATCGACAAAAGGAGTAACTGCCATCATGCCATCGCAACTGCCATCTACAATGGACTCATAAGCATTAATATATCCGGCAAAATCATTTTCCCTGAAAATAGTGTCCACTGTTGTAAGGCAGAACTTCCCATGCGGCATGACCCTGCTCAATTCAAAAAAACTATGCATGGAACTCGGAGTTGACTTCACCACCAGATTCAAAGGTATTCCAATGTTGAGCGATTCAAGATACTGCCTCACTTCAGTCATCTCGGCGTTTACGATTACACTGACACTCTCGGCATTGCACCGTGTGAATATTTTTATGAGACGTCCTATCATAGGCTCTCCGTTAAGCTCCACAAGAGGTTTCGGCTTTTTTATCCCCTCTTGAACCAGACGAGACCCCTCGCCGGCAGCAATTATAGCATAATTCATATTATCGTGTTTACTTGATAAACAAATTTTCCAACATCATTACGCGACACGCGACAATTCCCTATGCAGTAGTTTCATCATCATCTTTTGTCAAGTCAAGCACGACGTTGTCGTTACTTTTGTCAAAATACTGCTTCCGCAACGGGTTTGCATGAATCTCTTCATACCGGCACCTGTTGCGTAATATATCCACCGCGTTGTATATCGCGGTTCTGAATGAATCGGGATTTGCAAGATTCTTTCCGGCAATGTCATAGCCGGTACCATGATCGGGCGAAGTCCTTACAAAAGGCAAGCCGGCAGTGAAATTAACGCCGCCTTCCATTGCAATGGTCTTGAACGGAGCCAATCCTTGATCGTGGTACATGGCAAGGACACCGTCAAATTTCGAGAAACTGCCGCTGCCGAAGAATCCGTCGGCAGCATAAGGCCCGAAGCAACAAATCTTCTTGTCATAAGCCTCGTTGATGGCCGGCGTTATTATTTCCTTCTCTTCGATGCCAAGTAGTCCACCGTCGCCGGCATGAGGATTCAACGACAACACGGCTATGCGCGGATATTCTATGCCGAAATCCTTTTTCAAGGATTCATTGAATATTTCAAGTTTTTCTACTATGCTCTCCTTGGTTATCGACTCGGCAATCTTCGACACTGGCAGATGGGTGGTCACAAGTGCCACGCGAATCTTCTCGTTGAAAAGAATCATTAACGACTTAGCCCCATCGCCAATCGATGATTCAAGATACTCGGTATGTCCCGGGAAGTGGAAACTGTCGCTTTGTATCGTATTCTTGTCAATCGGAGCTGTCACAAGCACGTCGATCAACCCGTTGCGCAAATCCGACACAGCGCATTCCAGTGCAGTGAACGCGGCTTTGCCCGCCGCCTCGCTTTCAACGCCAAGTTCCACTTTCAATTCGTCCGACACGACTTCCACAAGGTTGCACACACCATCCTTGGCGTGTATGGCATTATCGACACAGTTGAACTGTACCGGTTGCAATCCATTAGCCTTGCGATGGAACGCTGCAACTTTAGATGAGCCATATACCACAGGAGTGAACAATTCCAAGATTTGAGGCTCTGAAAGTGTTTTCAATATCACTTCATAACCAATGCCGTTGGTATCCCCTTGGGTGATGCCAACCCTTATCAATTTATCGTTTGCCATTATATACCAATTAATTAAGCCCTGCCTCGCATTCTTCGGGACAGAGTACATCAAAATAGTGTGCTAAGTTACACATTTTTTTTGACATGCAACGGATTGCAACTCTTTTCACCAAAACGAACCGGGCTGTGCAGCAAAAGCCCACACAGCCCGGTTACATTTCATCCTTAATTTTTTTCAATATATCGTATAATACTTGGTGTACAGCAACTCACCATTGCAATAAAATTCCATGCGGTAATCGCCCATCGACCACTTGGGAGGATTGTTGCTACCCCAGCCCGACAAAGTTACCACATTTTCACCTTGAACCAACTCCACATCATCGGAATATGAATAACCGCTTGGGGATCCTTCACCTGTCGACAATCCCGTAGGAGTGATGTGCTTGACATATATCGTATATGTTCCGGCTCTTGACGCAGTAATTGTGATTTTCGGCTTCGTATAACGAGAATTGAAATCATACAATGTCTTGCCATAATCGGTTATGATTTTACCGTTAATATCGACATTGGCAAGTTCCACATTAGAAATCGACAAAGAAGCTGAAGAACTCGAACCACTACCTTCCCAGGCGTTGAACTCTTCTTGGAATTGCTCGAATGCGGCATCAAGCACGCGCATCGTGCGGTAATAAACATACTTGAAATCCTCGGCCGAACGAGTGAACGACTCGACCACGAAACACACACTGTTGTTGGATGCCACATAAACCTTAGCGGCTTTTTTCGTCGCGTTGCACTCGTTTGCCGCAAGGATTGCCGAAGCCTTCTCATCATCGCTCACCGAAATGCCTGCACGCTGGACGGTAATATAATATGGAGAGCTTTCCCCGACATAAATCCAATATGAGTGCCCTTCCTTCTTAAATTCGACAGACTCATCCGAAGTGTCGATTCTCGGCGAAAAGCCCTCTTCACGCAAGAAACTCATAATTTCGGAACGGAACGCCAGTTGCTTGCTGTCAAGCTCGGCCGCGCTCGCCATTGAACACAGGGAGCCAACCAAAATAACCAATGACAATAATCCTAATTTTCTTTTCATAATATAACACTAAGTTTAATATAAATTTTCAATCCTTATGTTACACGAAACTTCACAAAGACCAAAATGTAAGACTTCACCTCTTTTCAGAAACCATTAATCCACTCATGTGTATAACGAATTGCCTTCATGATAAAATTACATTTCGTAACAACAACCAATAACACCCAGCCATTACACTGACTATTATACATGCAAATATATAACATTTTTTGACAATAAGAAGTTTATAACAACATAAAAAACAGGCGCGCATCAAGTGAATGCGCGCCTGTTTCAGCGCATGACAGATTTTAATTCCCGACTGTCATATAATATGATGTGTTAAAAAACAACCATGTTTATCGGAGAAACCTGCTTCTTTCCACCACCTTCCGACTCTACTACTATCGACGTTATATAGAACTTGTCTCCGCTCGACAGATTATCTATCTGGCGTTTCTGTTCTGCCGTCAATTTGCCGGTAGATGAATGAAGGGATGTTATTTCACCATCTTTACCGCTTTTTATCGACACAGTATCAAAGCTGCGCACGACAAACTTCATTTCAGGCCCCTCGTTTAATTCAGCCCCGACCGCGATGATATTTTGCAAATCGTTTTTACTGATTGGCACACCGCCATAATAGCGATATACCCTGCCATCAGTTCCTCTGTAACTCAAAAACGGCGAGGGGTCGGGCAATGGCTTTATTATATAATTGTAATCGCACAGATGCACCTTGCGGCCTTCCTTCATGCAATCTATTTTAAGGGTCATTGCTTTTTGCCCGTCACCCGGAGTTATCAAGCACATTCCTCCGTCACGCGACACAGTCCCACCCGAAGCAGTAAATATCAACTCGTCCAACGGGATGCCTGCGCAGAATATGTTCAACTCATTGGTAATGCCACCATACAATGTATTGGTTACCGATGGAGAAACAAGCACCACAGGGACATCAAACAGTCCGTTGTCGTCAACCACCCTTTGATTCTCGTTTATCAACACATAGTGCCCTGCACCGCCACCGCCTTGAAGCAACAGCGATTCATAAGCCTCGACCGATGTCATCAACACAGCCTCTTCGAGCCTGTTAAGTATCATTACACCCCCTATGGCCGACAAATAAGAAAACGTTTCACGTTCCCACGACATGCCCTTAATGCTGCTTGTCAATGGCAGAAACGACGAAGCATAATCACGACGAGCCGAATCGGCAACATAAGCCACCATGGCGTCGCGATAGGATGAAAGTGCCATATGGAAATCCTTCCCGGCTCCATTAGTAGCCGAAAGGAACACGCCGGGAACAGCATTAAGGTCGTCAATCGCCTTCAATTCACCCGGTTTGTAATCATCCTTGTCGGCATATTTGGCAACGGCTTCGCGCAAGCTGTCAATCATGCACAAAATCGCGGATGTCCGAGCTTCGATATCGGTCGACGCTTCAACCAAAGCATGGTTTCCGGCCATCTGCATCCTCAAGGTATCCACATAAGCCTTTGTTTTGTTTATCCGAGCCTCAAACTCCTTATCCATCAGCTTATATCCCTCAAGCACATCCGACGACACGTTTATCGCAAGCATGGCTATAAGTATCACATACAGAAGATTTATCATCTTCTGTCGTGGAGGCATTGTGTATTTCGACATATATTGCTTTACTTTTTAACCTTTCCGGCATCTTTCACATTAAAAGCCTCAAGCATGCGTTCATACTGGCTGTTGAGTTGCTTGACCTGAGCCGTAAGTTTTATCGTCTCGGCCTCCAAGTCGGAGAACACCTCAGTGTTTATGACATGCGAACACCCCTCAAAGTTCCTGATTTGCGCTTCATAAGCCGAATTGAGTTTCTTAATGTTATCCTCGAGCCGTTGCATTTGCTCGACATATCTTCCGGCCAGCACGCCGTCGGGGTCGGGCATGCCTATTTCATGAATAGCGTCACCATCCTTTCCCGACTTGAGCTGCGGAAACACATTTTCCCACTTGTATTCGCTTGCAGGCACATCAAATCCAGAAATGAAGAATATGAACACCTCGGTAAAAAGGCCTATCATCAAGAATATGTTATCATAGGGCATGTGCGCTATCTTAAACACGGCGCCGAGGATCACAAGACATGCGCCCCAGCAATAAGCGATATTGTAAAATCGCTTCCCGGCACGACTTGCCAAAAAACGTTGAAGACCCATCTTATAATTTCATCAGATTCTTGTATCTATTTTATTTCCCCGGCTCCAAAAACATGATTTTGGCATTGCATCCTGTCAGGTTCTTATATCCGAGTTCTTCGGCATTCACCACCGATATGCGACCTTGCGCAATGCCATATTTACCTGTCAATTCATCCATTATGGCCTTTGTTCGGCCTTTGCGCAAAGTTTCATCGATGACAGCATCTTTCACATTGTCGCTAAAAGCCACAATGCGCACTTTGAATGAGTTGTTCCTCAACCACTCGCCTATGGCTGCAATCTTGCTGCGTTGGTCTTCTCCAAGGAAAGTACTGAACTCTTCAAAAAAGATGTCGATCGAGCTGCCCTCATCAACAGGAGCTATCATTACATTGCCGCCATCTTCGGGCACATTCTCACGGCTCTCCTCAACGGCCTTGCGCAATTGATTCACCTCGTTGTTAAGACGTTCAATCTCTTGACCCATTATTTCAATCCTTTTATTATCCGATCGTCTTTCATGTACGACTTGAATCGGCTTGCTGCTGCGATTGCATCCACTGAAATAATATCTCAATCCAAAAGCCAAATCACAACCAACCCCTACTTTGCTGTCATCATCTTCCCTATATTGCATGCCCACTGCCGATATTTCACCGAAAATACCCCAATGCGGTGAGAAATTATAACCGACGTTGATTGCAGCATCTATGGCCGGACGATTTTGCTTGTCGCTCTCAAATATGCGATAATAGGACGCGCCTATTGCAAAATTCATCGAAAAACGGTTCTCGGTATAATCGCCTTTGAATAGTTCAAGCAGATTGTACATGTAATCTACTCCGATTGAATAATATCCTCCTGAGAAATAGCTGTCGAACTCACGCTTGCCCACATTCATCTTCAAGCGGATACCGGATGTATTGTTAAACCATGAACCGGCATCCAAGCGACCGGCAAATCCATTACCATGCCCTTTGCTCCACGCCCAATTATGTCCCATTCCCAAAGAGACAAAAGCATTTTCCTTGAATGACACACTATTTTCTTCCGAAGCCTTTTGTTCTGCCATTGCCGGCATTATTCCGATTGCCAAGCACAGTAACAATGTTTTTCCTTTCATGACGTAATTGTTTTTATGTGATATTTTTTATTAATACTATTTTCCCACTTGCAAAAACTGAACAAAAATACATCATTTTCCCGTTGTTGCACGCAACATGACAGATGAATATTTTTACAACTCTTCAATTTTAACATTATAATAAAACTTTCCGGCGACATTGCTCAACTTATAACCAACATCGCCGGAAATATCTGATTCAGCTATTTATATGCAATTATCAAGGCTGCTGCATCATGATCTGAACAGCTCCCTGCCGGCTTTGTCAAGCATGACAACGGTGAATCGGACTGATTTAGGCATCTCGGCCTCTTTTTTCATTGTGGACTTGAAGTCAGAAACCCATTTACGATAAAAACTCATATCTTCATCCGAGAAATCATATTTTGACTCATCAAGCAATTTAATCTTCACCTGCAGTGACGATGAGCCGACACTGATAGATGTTATTTCCACTCCGTTTCCAAAATCCATCGGGCAATTTGCGGCGGCCTCGCGCCAGAATTTACGCCATTGGTTGGTTGCAAGAGGAGCATCTTCGGGACTGGGTGATGCAGATACAGGCACGTCCGGTTGTGCGTTCTTCTTTTCTCCGGTCAATAAATTCTCTGATGAAATCAATTTGCCTGTAGTATCATAGTACTTACGTTCAACCAGCAAGTTTGGGTTGGACTCGTCATAGACACTTTCCCTCTTGAAATAGCCGCCGGCTCCAATTACGGGATTTCCTTGAGCATCATGGAAAGTACAAGACACCTCGTTGCCATATTGATTGTAGGCATACCGCTCTATTGCCACTCCCGTAGGCAACAACACATCTTTTTCATTGTAATAACGTATCTCGGTTACGTTGTTGCGCTCGTCATAATCATTCCTTTGCACTGCATATCCATACTCGCTTAAAGCAAGATTCCCGTTCCCGTCGCAATAGAAAAACTCGATAATGTTACCACGGTTGTCGTATGTAACCTTGGCTTCACATGCGCTTCCGCTCATCAGCACCGGATTGCCCGAAGCGTCGTAGTTTATTTCCCTCACGATGCGGCCTTGACTGTCCCGGTCTTGTACACGCTTGAAAGCACCGTTTTCATCTTTTCCGGGAAGCTTGTCGTCTTTCCAGAAAGTTTGCTCAATGATGTTTCCAAATGCGTCATACTTGGCTTTGCGTATCGAATACTCGGTGCCGGCTATTTCCACAAGATTGCCGCTCATGTCACAATAACGCTCTTCGATGACTTTCCTCAACTCGTTGTACTTGTACTCCACCATGTGGTAGTTCTTAGTGTTGGTAGTCTTGGTTCCGTCGATGTTGAAGAATGCCATCTCCGTCTGGTTGGAATACTTGTCATATTCATAGCGGACGACAACAAGGTTAGGCATCAATTTACCATCGGCTCCGACATATTGAATCTCAACAATATTGGAATGAGCATCATATTTGTAATTCTCGCCGGCCACTTCGTCCGAACGGGAAATGACAAGGCTTCCGTTCTTATCATAAAACCTGCGGCTCAACATGTTGCCGTTCTTATCGTAAGTGTATGCTATCGTGCTATAACCGTCATCATCGTTGCATGGATCGCCATTTGTGTCAAAGCTCTTTTGCTCAAGGGTCTGCCCGGATTCGTTGTACTTGTATGTGATGCGGCTACGCCCCCATTTGTCCATTACAGGCTTTGACCCTTCTTCATCGGCATAGAAGGATAAGCTCACCATATTACCTTTGACGTCATATTCATACAGATAGCATGCAACTCCCGTCTCGTTCAGGCATGGCTGGTCATCCTTGTAATATACAGTCTTCAAGGTCTTGTTCTTGTCGGTGTACCAGTATTTTGTCTTTGAATATATGCCTTGGCTATAAAACGGCTTGCCGTCGGCCGATATGTAACGAGTCTCTATTACATTGCCCACCGAATCATACCGCTGTTCGATTGCCGCATAACCATAGCTCGAAGCCATCAACTGCCCTTTCAAGTCAAGATATTCGACTTTAAGCGGGTCGCCATGCTCATCGTTTGTGAAACGCAGGGTCACAGTCCCGTCCATGCCGGGTACCAAGTTTCCGTCCTTGTCGATGCTGTTAGATACCGTCAGGTAGCCATTTTCGTCATATTCATAAGAACAACCGCAACTTGCGCCTTGGTAATAAGGCTCGCCAGTCACGTCAAGGTTGAAAGCCCTTGTTATCAAGCCATGCTCGTCATATTCGCGCATCACTCCTGCAATGCCCTGCTTCTGGGTCATCATCAATTCTCCTGTCGGGCCGCGATGCAGTGCCTTCACGATATTGCCATATTCGTCATATTCAAGCGAATATATGAATGTACCGTCGCTATCGTCCATGACAGGAGAACCATCGACACCAAAGTATGAAGTCTCAATCCAATTGTCATTCCCATCATATTTGAACTTTTTCAAGCTCAAGCCCCACGAAGTGGATTGCGGTTCTTCATTTTCGTTTATGTATTGCAACGTAAGGACTCGGCCCTTGGCGTCGCGAGTGTAAACGATTCCATATATGTTGTTGGCATCGCCCACTTCTTGATTGAAACGGTCGCCGTAACGCAACTTGGTGACAAAACCATTCTCGTCGAACGTGTAGAAATACCTCGACACGCGACCTTTGTCCTCGGTTTCGTTGGCAAAATCAAAATATCCGACAAGCGACTTTGGCAAGCAACGCTCGGTGTTGTACTTGTCGTCATACTGGAATACGGCCATGTTTATCTTGCCGTCCTTCTCCTCATATTTCATCTTGTACAACGACTTGCCGCTACGATCCTTGTAGACCACAAAATCGACATTGCCATTGTCGCGATAGTAATAATAAGCATCGGTCGGACGGCCTATGTGTTCCGACTCGCCGTCATCGATGAGCTTTCCGAAACTATTCACATAAGAAACACGTCTCACCTTGCCTTCCGACTCGATGATGCGGTACATGCTGTTACTGTGGCTCACGTCGCCCGAGCTCAACTCGCCCACGCCTTCATATACGCCCCAGCGCTCAACGATATCCTTGTAATAAGATGTCGATTCCCTGTAATAAGTCCAAGCCCATATGCCAACGCCGCATGCTATCACCAATACGGTGGCCACGACATATTTCAGATACTTCCATGTCGGCTCGGGAGCCAATACCGCCTTAATGTCGGCCAGCATGACCTTGCAACTGTCATAACGCTTCTCACGGTCCTTGGCAGTGGCCTTGTCCACGATTTTCTGCATCTTGTCCGAAATATAAGGATAATATTCCTTCATCCTCGGCAAAGGCTTGTTCACCACAAGATCCTTAATCTCTGTGTCGCTCATCGTCGTGGAGTCATACGGCACTTTCCCTGTAAGCATTGTATGTATAAGCACACCGAGCGAATATATATCCGAACGGCGGTCGAGTTCCTCGCAATTCACTTGTTCGGGACTCATGTATGCCGGCGTACCCACGAGCCAGCCTTTCTCACTGTCGTTTGACTCGTTAACAAGG
This sequence comes from uncultured Prevotellaceae bacterium, assembly GCA_905207705.1. GTDB lineage: Bacteria > Bacteroidota > Bacteroidia > Bacteroidales > Muribaculaceae > Avimuribaculum. The sequence continues at coordinate 175,070 of CAJLMA010000005.1, read as the reverse complement.
TGCGCAATACCGAAATCGAGCACCTTTATGCGATTGTCCTTTGTGATGAATATGTTGGCTGGCTTGATGTCACGATGAATCACATTGTGCTCGTGGGCATATTCAAACGCCTCCAGTATCTCGCGTATGAAGCCATAAGACCTTTGTTCCACTATGAGCCCGTTGGTTTCGGTTAGGAACTCCTGCAACGACTCGCCCTCGACATATTCCATGATGAGGAACACGTTGTCGTCCTGTTCCACGTAATTCAGCAATTTCACAATTCCCGGATGGTCGAGCAGCAACAAAGTCTGTGCCTCTTTCTTCATCCTGTCGCGCACCATCTGGCTTCCGACAAGTTCTTCATTAAGCACCTTGATTGCCACTTTCTGGCCTATGCTCTTGTTTACACCGAGGTAAACAGTACCCATACCACCCTTGCCTATAAGGGAGACAATCTCATAATTCAATATTTTTTTTCCTATCAAGCTACTCATTGTCTAATAGTCTTTTTATTGTTTCAACCTTGTGTCAGTACGCAGCAAGCATAATAAAGAAGCTTAAGACGTTCAAGCCTATGATAACCAAAGCTATCGTAAGTATCAAATTTGCACGCTTCGGAGTGGTATCCTTCCATACGAAGTACATTATTATCCCTATCAAAGGTATGATAACGGCAAGAATCGCCCAGCCAGCCCCAAGTGAGTCGTTGACGGGCACCGGTTGTGGCGAATAATAAGCCCCGCCGCCGTATTGAGGCACATTCCCATTGTTCTTGAACACAGTTTCAGCTTCATTTACCGAGCCTCCGCCGCCATTCATCATCATGTAAACCCTGTCCCAGGGCAGTGGCACTTCGTTGCCGAGCAGCACTTGCGTCCCCGGAGCTATCACAACACGCTGGCAGCGGTACATAACTCCGCCAATGTTGCTCCCGTTGCTGCTCGTATCTTCATAGACGTAGCTCCCGTTATTATAGGTCAGAGTGGCATGATGCCGGCTTACGGCACTGCCCGACACTATCAGGTCGCACGAGCTGCTACGTCCTATCGTAATCTTTTTCATTATTTCGACATTTTATATTATTAACAATACAATTATAATCCATGTCACGATGCCTATGCAAGCAAGCAAGTTGGCATTCCGCGCCCTCACCTGGTAGCGAGATTTGTCGTTGAAATATATGGCCCACCCTACAATAGGAATCAAAAATGACAGTACCGACATCAGCACCGGCAACTGGTCGCTGCCAATGGTATCCATTCCATTGTCCCATTCCTTTTTGCCGCTTCCGGGGTCTTTCATAACACCTTGATTCTTTTTACGATTCAACGCCGCCACCACAGTCTGCCAGTCAAGCCTTACATTGCCTGCAAGCAATATGTCGATATTTTCATGCCCATAGAAACAGAAAGACTCGTTGTGTACAACTATACCGTTGATTTTCGTCCCGTTCGTGCTGCAATCGATATATTTGTAATTAGGACCGGTAATGGTGGGATTCCATATCACATCGGCATGATGACGGCTCACCCTGTTGGCCGGGTCGTTGACATTGATGTCGCATCCCGATCGTCCTACCGAAACAGTATAAGAGCTGGTGCTGCCACTGCCCACATGGATGTCGGTACCCGATGCCCCGGTAAGCGCACGCTTGAATTCACTGCACGACTGGAAACGACGCTGCATGTTCTTATTCAAAGCCTTTGCAACCACGTCATTGATTCGGTCGGACACGTCTGGACGTTTCATTTTCACCTGTGGTATCACAGTCTTTATGACGGCAATCATGGTCGCGTTATTATTTGACTGCTCTTGCACCGCGTGTTCGCCCACCAGCATGTAATACAGCACGCATCCGAGCGAATATATATCAGACAGATGGTTGATGCTGTAGCCCTCGGCCTGCTCCGGACTCATGTAGCCGCTTGTGCCTATGACAAGTTCGCCTATGGTGCCTTCCCCGTTCAAGTCCTTGGCTATACCGAAGTCGAGAAGCTTCACCGTACCGTCGTTGCACAGCATTATGTTGCTTGGCTTGATGTCGCGATGCACGAAGCCGTGCTTGTGCACATCAGCAAGCCCGTCAAGAATCTGGCACATGCAGTCTACTGCCTCCTGTTCCTTCATAGGTCCCCGTGTGCGCACATATTCTTGCAGGGTGATGCCGTCGAGGAACTCCATGACGATGTACAACCTGTTGTTCTCTTCAAAGGAGGCCAGCATGTTGACAATGTTCTTATTGTCGAGCTCGCTCAAGATGTCTATCTCCCTTTTGAATCTGCGGCACAAGTCGCTGTCGGCCATTAGCTCTGGTCGCATCTCCTTAATGGCGACTTTATTGCCCAACCGGTCATACCCTCGGTAGACGGTTCCCATTCCACCCTGCCCTATGGGTTTCTCCTCGACATCATATATTGACAATTTAAACATAGCACGTCGATTGAATAATCAGGCAAAATGCGTATCAGGAGCATCAGAGCCGTTACCGGGATCTACGTCTTTGGCTTTAGGGTCTTCCCCTTCAGAAGGTTGCTCTCCCTCCGGCTGCACCTCCACTTTCTGCTTGTCGTTATCCACCTTTGGAGTATCTTTTGGAGTTTCAGGCACTGTTATTTCGGGAGCAGGAGCAGGAGCCTGCTTAGGGACTATGGCATCGCCATTGGGGACTCCTCCGTCACTGTTTCTTGCCTTAGCCCGTTCAGGTATTGTAATGTCAAACGTGTAATAATGTCCCGATGTCGTCAAGTGGACTACGAAATTGTTCAATTTCTTGTCTGACACCTCAAAATATACGACAAATTTATTGTCGGCCGACATTCCGCTGAATTTCACTTTTTTGGCATACTTTGAGTCAATGACAAACTTGTCGGTAGCCTTATATTCCGGTCCGACAACCGAAGCAAGGTTTACTTCAAGCCTGTTATTGGCACTCTTGCTCCATTCAACGCGGTCGCCTTCTATTATAGCAGTGTTCAGCGTGTCAAAGCCGCCACCATTAGCCATATCAAACTTGATCTGCGACACGACGCTGCCTATCACGCTTCTGACCGTGTCGCTATTGATAGAGTCTTTTCCGTCCTTTGAATCATCATTGCCACTACCTTTCGACAACGCCACGATGACGGCGATTATCAGCACCAATGCTATGCCGCCTATCAGCAGCAACTTTTTCTTGTCGGGCGTTGGATTGGGAGACTTGCCGCCGCCGGTCACAGCTGGCTCTGCTGAATCTTCCACAGTAACAGTAAATTCCACCAATTGCACAGTTATATTGTCCTTGCCGCCGGCTTCATTTGCCTTGGCGACAAGATCGGCCGCACGCTTGGCAATGTCCACATCGTGACGACTCACGATATGCTCGATTTGATTGTCGGAAATCATCCCCGACAACCCGTCGGAACACAAGACGAAGCAATTGCCGGCCTCGGGAAGTATCGGCGTGTCGCACACGATGGGCGGTGTCATGCCGGCCAATCCCAAAGCATTGGTTATCTCATTCTTGCGCGGATGACGCTCGGCATCACTTTGTGAAATGACTCCGGCATCCACAAGCGTCTGGACATAAGACTGGTCCTTTGTCAACTGCACTATGCGGTGATTGGCCACAAAATAAATACGGCTGTCGCCCACATGCCCGTAATATACTACGCCGTCCTTGATGATGAGCATGACACATGTCGAACCCATCCCGGTCAGTTCAGGCCTTTTCTGCGCTTCCTGCAATATGGCTTGATTGGCTGTGATGATTGCATTCGTTATGGCTTCATCTGGTGAATCAAACGTGTTTACGGTCAAAAAATCGCGAATGGCCTTGATTGCAGTCTGCGAGGCCACTTGGCCGCCGACATGGCCACCCATGCCGTCGCACACGACAACCACGCGGCCGGTGTCGCAGTCAAACCAGTCCATGCTGTCCTCGTTTGCCTTGCGCACGCGCCCCACGTCGGTACAACTGCCGACGAGGCAATAATCATTAGCCTTTTCTTCCATCATTCATCAGATAATTTGAGGTATGGCGATGAACACCAACGTTGCTCCACCTATCTTTATGACATCATGATCCTTCAATTCTCTCGAATCGCTCGTGAATTCTCCATTGACAAACGTGCCGTTGGTCGACAACTCGTCTTTCAAAATGAATTTATGGTCAAACGGCCTGCACAAGATTGTCAAGTGCGTCCTTGAAACACCGTCCACGGCTATGCGTATGTCGCTGCGAGGGTCGCTGCCCACCGAGTTGCGCCCTTCGTAGATATTGAATGCCTCCCCGTTTGGAGTCCTGTATGAAACAAGGAATCCCATCAACCGGCGGTTATTGGATGTTTTGGTATGGCCTCCGGCATCTTTTGAAATTATCTTTGTGCCACCACCCATGTCGCCACCTTCGTACACTTCGGTCTTCCCTGTTGTCGTAGAGGTAGATGTGCCGTCATCTTCATATTTTGGCCCATTCCCACCGTCATTTACTACTGTGCGGCCACCGCCGTTCTGTTCAAAAATAGTTTTCTCACCACCCGGACAGAACGGGCACTTGTCTCCATAAATACTTGAGTCATATATATGACCATGCTCGCATGTTCTCTTTGCCATAATACTTTATCTTTAAATTATTACTATTAAAATTCAATTTATTGCAACAATGCAGCCAAGTGCTTTACCCAGATACCCATGTTCAAGCCCTGCTGCGAGCCGCCTATCATCCAGCCTGCATTGACAACTCCTATCAGCGTGCCATATTCGTCAAAAATAGGTGAGCCGCTTGCTCCATGCTGAATCGTAGCGTTGTGGCCGAAGCTCACGTCGCCCTGCGCCTGAGTTATCTCGCCGCTATGCATACGAGCTTCGATGCCGATGTCGGTAAGGGCCACGTCTATTCCCAACGGGAATCCCATCGTGTACATCTTCGAGCCTATCTTAACGTTGTCGGCAGCATGGGCATCCACGTTGATGTATGTGCTTACGCCGGCCGGCAATTGCTTGTTGTTGGTCTGGAGCAGTCCCACGTCTATGTCAGGGTCACCGCTGTCGCGCAAGTAGGTGCAACCTATTGCATCAGTATACACGTTGTTGACATGTGAATCGTTCAACAAGATGCCTATCTTCGCCAATTTGCCTGTGACCTTAACATCGCCAATCAGCGGTTGCAATGCCACATAAGAATCATGGTCTTGCAACGACGCGTCGGCAATAAACTGCTGGTACATTGATTTTATCGTCTCGCATTCTTCTTCGGTCCAAGGGACTGCCACATGCCTGTTGGTCGCAATCTTACCGTCATTAGACACGAAGAATCCCGTGCCCGTGTAGAAAATCGGATTTGACCCGTCATATTCCACCCAATTTCCGTTGTCATCCATCGAGACATTGGCTATCACATCACCTTTTGCCGAAACTTCAAAATAGTAGAATCCCACTATCAAGCCTACGCTTCGCTTGTATTTTTCATACACTTCGGTTGCGGTCAACGGCTTCTTCTGTTCTATCACATCACCATCACCCGACCAAGGGATGAACTTATAAGCTACAAAGCCCAATACAAGCACTGCCGCGGCAATGATGGCTATTATTATGCTCTTGTTTGTTCCTCCTGTTGCTTTTATGTATTTTGACCAATCCACAGGATAGCTCTTGGCAAGCATTACGCTGTCGCCCGGATGCAACACTGCCGTTGAGACGCGGTTGCCATTAACATAAGTGCCATTTGTGGAATTATTGTCAATGATGACAACCTCGCCCGTGGACTTCTTTACCAGAATTGCATGATGCGAACTCACCGTGCCGCTATTGACGACGATGTCATTGTCGCTGCTGCGGCCTATCGTGAACTTTTCAACCACGCCTGAAGGCAACTGCACATTATTGCCTCCGCCGACAACTTTTGTTCCACCACCGGCTGCCTCGGGTTTCTTATTCTGAACGTCATTTATCTGTTTCCATGTCAACGGAGTCTTTGCAAGCCTTATGTCGTCATTAGGATATATGCGCATGGTATCTTTTATACGTTTCCCGTTGATATAGGTACCATTGGTCGAATTCAAATCCTTTATGTAAATCTCGCCATTGCTTTGCACTATGATCTTAGCGTGCTCCCTCGAAACTAAATTATCGGTGTCGTTTATAACAATGTCATTTTTTGACGACTTACCCACTGAATACTCTTTAGACATATAAATCAAGTTTAGACAGATTAATCAACTTATAAAATAATTATTCTCAACGATAGCGAAAAGTTTTGGCATTGCCGAAACCAATCCAATCTTATCCAAAGTTATAAAAAAAGAACCATAAAAATGTGAACAATAGCTATTTGCTTTTCATTTATGCACTATTCGGCAATATTAAGTATTTATATTGGCTAAAACCGCGACTATTCGGCATCGACAAATAACATTGGGACATATTCCGACAAATAATCGCGCCAGTTGCGCCATATATGGCCGCCCTCGCTCTCGTGATATACATACTTGATTCCTGCCGAATCAAGCAAATGGCGAAATTCCACATTAGCTTTGTACAGAAAATCACTTTTCCCTATGGCTATCCAATACAATGCCGGTCTTTTGCCAAACTGTACTTTCAGCGTTTCTTCAAAATTGGCATATATTCCGTTTAAACTGCCTTGATCGGGAAGGATGGCAGCCGAAAACAACCCTACATAATCAAACATGTCGGGGTTGAGACGGCTTATGTGCAATGAATGGAATCCTCCCATCGACAACCCGGCAATAGCCCTGTGCTGTTTGTCGGCAACAGTACGATAATGGGAGTCGATATAAGGCACAATGTCGGGAAATGCCGTTTCAAACGATCCCTCCATCGTTTTAGCAAGCTGCATCGTCGGAGCTTTGAACCCATCACGGCTCTCCCCGGGCGCAGCCTCCTGTATGGCATTGCCGTTTGGCATGACAACAATCATTGGCTTAGCCTTGCCTTGCGCAATGAGATTGTCAAGGATTTGCGTTGCACGCCCCAGCGTGCTCCATGCCTCCTCGTCTCCGCCCATTCCATGTAACAGGTACAACACAGGATATCTGTCGGTAGAATCTTCATATCCGGCAGGCGTGTAAACCGTCATCCTTCTCTTCATCCCAAGAGTCGGAGAATCATACCACACTTTTGAGACAGTGCCATGCGGCACTACGTTCACCTTATACAAATCGGCTTTACCTCCATCGATTAAAAATACGTTCATCACGCTTGCTACGTCGCGCACCTGATAAACATTTGACGGGTCGGTTATCTGCAATCTATCAACTATGAAGTTATAATTGTACAATTCGGATGCAAGCGCGTCTGAAGTATATGTCCACACGCCGGCCGAGTCTTTGCTCATTGCAGCTACACCTTTCATAGTCATTTTACCATTCGGAGTATCCACACTCCGCTCTGGAAGGAAATCCCCCGTCACTTCCACTTTAGCGGCTTCGGGAGCAAAAAGCCGGAATGTGACCGTATTGTCTTCATGTATTTCGGGAGACACGACTGTTGCGCTTCCCCACAGAGACTCTTGCGACATTGCAAACATGTAAATCGTAGACATACATGCAGCCAACAATATTTTTTTCATAATAAAAGATAATTATTTCGTGTCATTTACATGGCGATCATCCCCACAGCAGGCATAAACTCCTGTACCAATAGCAAATGTAACAATTTTATCAATCCGCGCCACGTTAATAATAAAAAAATATGCCGTCCACAGAAAACATGGCCGGCATAAAATGACATTTCTCAATAAACCCGCTCAGACATTATTGTTTCAAGAATAAAGCCGATTCCCCATCGGCATTTATAACATAATAACCATTTTGCAATTCGGAGACATCGATTGTTCCACCTGTATTAGTGTCTGTCAAGACCTTGTTTCCCGACAAATCACAAATAATCACCTCAGTCGACCCGGAGCCTGCGCTCGTAGACAGCTGCAAGACATCTTTTGCCGGATTAGGATAGACCGACAGGCTGCCGGGATGCACATCCACGGCATTTACGCCCGAAAAAGAGCCATCGTCGGCAAAAACTTGCATCTCGTCTACATATATCCTCGTCCCCGTGGCTTGCAGCCTTATTGTGTTTGTCGTTCCGGCATCGAGTGTCACAGGAATGTATCTCTCCTTGAATGTGTCAAATCCGCCTGTTGCAGGAAAGCTCACTTTCTGCTCGACGCCATTGACCGTCACATAAACTTCTGCTCCGTCCCTGTTCCCGACAGCATATCTGAATCCCAATGCAACTTTCCCGTCGGACAACCCATCCACGTTGTTCCACTCAACGAATCCTTGTTCCTGGGTCTTTACATATCCATGGCAGGCAAACCCGTCTTTCCCTGAATATGCGGTTGATATTTCAGCCCCATCTCCTATGGTTGCAAACTCGGCTTGCGACACAGCCTCGGATTTCTTGAATTCTTCTCCTGAATGCGTTATTTTAATTATCGTTGCTTCGGGTGCGGTTATAGATGTGGACGAAAACTGCACGCCACCTTCATCTACCCAGTTGTTTGAGCTGTCAAAATAGCCCTTGCTCGCCGCTATGACACCCAACGACTCGGGAAATGTGAATTCTCCACCTTTGGTACTTAACAGTATTGTTTCCGTTCCACTATGCCTGATGCTGACAGCTTGCGATGCTGATGTTTTCGGGTCAAATGCTATTCCTTCAGGGTTTTCGGTAGGAGACGAAGAATTCCCTTCCATGTTATAAACAAAAAGCCCATACCCCATCGAGTTTACAGCAAGGTCGGCCATCACACCTTTCATCAACTTGTTTACCGTGCGTACCCGTTCCACATGCCCTTTTGGCTTGAAGCCATTATTCCCGTCTCTTGAATACAGTCCATGATTGTCAGGACCGCACATGTCATAATGTATATATGCCGTATTGCCGTATAACGCGGCCATTTGGTAAACATCGGCATCAGAGACCTCTGCTCCGCTTTCCATTATCATACGGTAATTTTTGCCTATGTACGGAACAATCTCCGAAACATTTATCGGATTAGTGCCGTACACATCAATGCCGACTATGTCTATATTTGTGCCGCCATTTTCACGCAATGCCTCATTGGCTGTCATATACCCTTCAAACCGTCCATTAACACAGTTCAATCGAGTCCATACTGAATACTCAGAATCTTTAACCGCCGAGCCTACTTCATTGTAATAATCGATTATGTCCATTGCAGGTACATCTTGCTCATGACCCAATGGTTCGTTGCCCAGCTGCACGCCGATTACCGTATGTGGACAACCTTCCGCTTCGTCCCATTCGGCAATATGCTCCATTATTTTGCTCAAGACATAAGTCTCACGGTCGCGCAAATCCACATCATACCAGTCAAGCGTCCACGGGTCGGTAGTGCGTAATATGGTGTACTCGCTTGTACCTTGAGGAGTACACACATAGTCGGGCGTGCGCAACAGGTTGTTACTCTTGTCAAGCCACTGAATGCGGCCTCCGCTGCTCCAGCTGAACCACAGCATTTCCATTTTCAACCCGTATTTCTTGCACAAGCCCATATACTCGTCAAGGACAGCCCAGCTGAAATTATCCTTTGTCGGTTCGACCTCTCGCCAATGAATCGGTATAGACACAGTGTTGAAACCATCTTCGGCAGCTTGTTTTATGATGGCATCCCTCGTTGACGCGTTCCAATCCCAATCATACCGCAACTTGTCGAGACGCACTTGTATGTTTGTCATGAAATACGGTTTCTCGTCAACCCTCAGTACCATTTTATGCGAATCCTTCGGGTTCAAGTCTACATAGGACACCTCATTGCTTGCATTCGCGACACCCGAAGCAACTATGCAAATTGACATCAAAGTTTTTATGTTCATAATAAAATAATCTTACTAAAAGATACGTCCGCTCCAAAGAAGCACAATTGCATCATTGAGAAAAAACGCAACCGGGAAAATGCTGTAGGTTTCCCGGCTGCATTCGGTAATCAATAAAAATCGCTATGCAATCCTTATATTATGGAAACTCACCTGACAATTACCTTCCTTGCACCGCCACTGTTTCCAGGCTTTATTATATACACGCCGGGGCCGGGAACTTGCATCACGGCTTGAGAGTCGCCTGCATGGCAAACAGCCATAACTTCACCAACCAAGTTGTATATGGATACAGTTTCGCCGTCATCGAGCCCGGTTATTACTATTTCGCCATTTTGTGCATAAACTTGTATGTCATTTTCGGCAACGGTGCTTTCCACTCCCGATACAGGGCCATTGTCGACAAGCACGACTTCGTCAAAATCGGTCCACATGTCTATTTGGCCGCCCCAATCATAGAATGAAAGACCTGTCAAGCCGAGCCACACAGTAGCCTTGGTGGCTGTTTCACTCGTAGTGAACTCAAAGCTCTTTTCGGTCCATAATTCACGATCCATCATGTTCTGTATTTTCTTATGTTGGATCTCGGTACCTTCTTCTTGAAAAGCTACCCAAGGGCGCACGACATCAGCATCAATCACATTGTCACTGCAACGGTACAGGAACGACAACTTGTAGGTGTGATTCGGAACCACGTCAACCGTCTGCATCATTCCTCCGTCGCCGTGCCACTCGGCTGCTTTCAGCCATTCATAAATGGAAATGCGTATGTATTGCTTATTGCCTGATTTTGCCTGCTCTGAATCCTCATCATAAAACCCCATCTGGCCGCGAATCTGATATTTGCTCAACCCTTCATTATTATAGTCACCGGGCTTGAAGTCGGCATCGTCGCGTTCGTGCATGACATTCCATCCTGCCACATAATCGGGACAATCCGTTATCGATTCATATTTAAACAACTCATAATTCGTATCCTCGAAACCGGGATTCTGAAGCAAATTCTCACTTTGCGCCATGGCAGAAATAGAAAGACCTGCGCACAATAAACCTAAAGATAATAGTCTTTTCATGTCAATAAATTTTTTAGTTGAAATATATCGGTTAATTAATGGTTAGTTAAATTTATAAATCTAACGTAAACATCCATGTCCGTAATTGTTTCAGCAATGTCTGCAAATGTTTCATCGCATATTTCTCCCGTCATTTGCAATAATTCAAAACTTATTCGACTTTTTTAGGATTCTTTTCAATACAATCCTATACAATTCATCCACACAATAAAAAAATGGCACGTCGGCAAATGCCGGCATGCCATTAATATTACATGTGCGTAAAATGATACCACCGCTTTATTTTACTACTACTTTCTTTGCATCATTGCCCGACACGACAATGTAGATTCCTTTTTCCAACCCGTCGATAATCTTATTTCCGGCCACTTCGGCGTCAAAGACCTTGACGGCGTTTATTGAATAGACTTCGATATGCGCGTCATTCTGCGTTTCAACAACCAAACGTCCGGAGCCGGCGGCATATGCATCCCAGCCTTGCCCTGCAAGCACTCCTTGTACCGATGAGACATAATTTGTCAACGAGATGTCATCGATATTGGCTCGCTTGCCACCTTTTTGGACGAAACGCAGACGCACGTTCCCTGTTATGTTGAGAGTGTACACATATTCCTTCAGCACGCCCGAAGTTAGCACCGGTGTGCCAATCAATGTCCAATTCTTTCCCGAATCGACCGAATAAGACACTTCAAGCGGACAATCCTCATCGTCACCGAAGCTGCCTGCATAGAACGACAGCGTGCCTGCTCCGTTGTGCTTGTCCTCGGCCATTTCTATTGCGCTATTGCCATTCTTTCCCAATCGAGCGCACAACTCGCCATGTGGATTATCTTGTCCCGAACCGATAATGGCAACACCGCTCAATTTCCACGCACATGCGTTACCTTGCTCCACACCTGAGTTATAACTTGAATGCTCGTTCTCCCATTCAAAGTCTTCCATGAACGTGCGCAGCGCGGCCACAGTGCCGTAAACATCAACTTCGGCACTTTCATACATGCCCGATGCCATCGACAAGATACCCGAATAGTCGCCCTCAAGCTCTGTCGCCCTCATCCTGACATAAAAATTCTCACCCGATGGATCCACCTCAACGCTGCTGCCCCATGTGCTTTTATCAAGGCTTAATTCAAAATTTCCTGTCACGGTAACGGTCACAGGGTCGATTATATACTCCGTGTAAACGCCTACTTGCGCCTCGGCCGAAGGCTCACCCGGAATCGTGCTGAACTTCAATCCGCCTGACGGCAATGTAAATTCAAGCACATGTTCCACATCGGCAGTAGTTACCTCGACGATATTCGACACCTTGTCGTCGTAAGCAAGCGTGTAACAATACTCCATATCATATTCCAGCCCTGTTACAGAATAATGTCCGGCTTCGGCTTCGACCGCTACCGGATACCCTTCAAGCGGCGTACTTCCGTCACCATAATAAACCGACAGTGTATATTTATCGGCACCGCCGACATAAGTCCAATTGGCGACAAACGAATCACTCGTCACATTTGTCGCAGGCAATGCCGGCACTCCGTCAACAGCTGTGGCTTGTACCGTGATTGACACTGCCACCTCGCTGCTCGAAAATGAAATCACTGTCTCATCGCTGCCGGCCGTTGCCGAAGAATAAGTTACATTCAGAACTGCTCCGTCACATGCACTTTGAGCCGTAATTGAATTTTTATCGGTTTTAAACTTCTCGCTTCCCGACATAGCCACCGACAGATTTTCACTCAGGTTGGAACCTTTTATTTCTATCGCCAATGAAATGCTCCGCCCTATTGACGTCACGCCCATATTATATACTTCACCATCGACAGGAGTGGCCAGTACTGGAGCGACATCTCCGTCGGGCATCCACCCTTCATCGACATTATTGCCCCATATATATTCGGCAAGCTCCGGATGATCGATAAACGGATTCCTGTTATGTTGGTAGCTGTATATTACATTATTACGGTCAATCTCCTTTTGGCTGACAGGGTCTTCTCTATGCCATTTCATCAACAAATCGACCGACCATGAGCTGAAACACGGATAGCTATTACCGGCAAGCTGGTCGCTCGACCATGAAGAAATCTTGCTATTGTAGGCTGCCGCCATATAGAAATAAGTTCTTGCAAAGTCTCCTTTGTACTGATCGTCGGGTTCAAACACAGTTCCGCTATATCCCGGGAAAGTCGAGCTGCCAAGCCGGCCGAGCGGCTGCACTCCTCCATGCGACGGTAACTTGTTTCCTCCGGAACATTCTCCAAACGGGTAATTGCTGCGTTGTCCGTTGACCCGTCCGTCGGTAGGATATAGATGGAATGCGTCAGTGTACATGGGGCTGCGGTCGTCAAACCAGCTTTTAGGCATGGAATGCTCACGATTGAAGCAATCTCCCACATACGAGTAATTTCCGCAACGATCCTTGTCAGGGTCAAACTTGGATGTTGAATACATGTCCCATATATATCCTTCGGCAGTGACATCGCTTGCTTTATATACTTGCCACAAATCACCATAATCGAGCACATAATGCGGCCCGACAATCAATTCCAACGCTTCAAGCAGATCACCTTTGTTTTTCCCTTCGGCGCTGTCGTAGTAGCCTTCAGGCTCCTGCCCGTGGACATTGGCAGCCGCCAATAACGAGAGTGTGAATATCATTCCAAGAACGAATACATTGTTTTCGTCCTTGAATCTAAAATGAAATCCTTGCATAAAATAATTTAAAAGTGGTTTATGAAAATTCCGTGTTTTTTCAAGGGAAACAGTCATTTAGTCTTGCCGGCAAGCATTCCGCATGCGGCAGCAATGTCTTCACCGCGACTTTGACGTATCGTGCATATTATTCCATGGCTGTTCAACTGGTCTCTGAACCTAATCATAGTTTCATTGCTCGAAGTCTTCAAATTAACGCCCGGAATCGAATGATACCTGATTAAATTTACCCTTGCACCTGTATGTTTCAGCAATTTTGCCAAAGCCTCGGCATGAGCTGAATCATCGTTCACTCCGGCCCACATGGTATATTCGGCCGAAAGGCGACGCTGATGCTTGAAATCGTAGTGCGAAAGCATCTCAATGACACTCTTCACCGGAAAAGCCTTCTCTACGGGCATCAAGCTGAGACGTTCTTCATGGAATGGAGAGTGCACGCTTATTGCCACATGCACCGACGTTTCTTCGACAAGCCTTTTCAACTCAGGCATTTTGCCGATTGAAGAAACCGTTATTCGTTTGGGGCTCCATGCAAGCCCCCACTTGGATGTCAACACATTTATTGCCTGCAATACGGCTTCTATATTGTCAAGAGGCTCACCCATCCCCATGAAAACCACATTTGTAAGCGATTCCGATTCAGGAATACTGTATATCTGGTTCAATATTTCCCTTGCCGAGAGATTCCCATGAAAACCCTGCTTTCCTGTCATGCAGAAGCGGCATCCCATCTTGCACCCTTTCTGCGTGGATATGCACAATGTGGCACGGTCGGCATCGGGGATGTACACGCTTTCCACCGATTTTCCGTCGGGCAATGTGAAAAGATACTTGATTGTACCGTCTGCACTCTTAGTCGACGTGCTTGCTTCAAACCGGCCAACCGTATACTCCGACGCAAGTTTCTCCCGGTTTGCTTTCGACAAATCGGTCATCTCATCTATCGAACTTGCATGTTTGACATACAACCAACGGCATATCTGCCCTGCCGAGAATCGAGGCATTCCCATAGACAGGACGACTTCTTGCAATTGTTCAAGAGTCATCCCAAACAAATACTTGCGTTGCACGCTGCTTTCCGCATCAACCATCGGCTTGATTCAATTTAATTAAAAACTTCTTTATAGTGGTCTCATTCATAATCCCATCCGAGGCTGAAATCATCAAGCCAAAGGATGCTGCCGTCGCCGCCGGTGAAATAATCTCCGTATTTACTTGACGTGCTCACTATCAAGAGATATGTAGGTACCTCATCGGTTCGGCGATATTCCAATTCCAAGTCAAAATCGGTCCAATTCTCAATAGATTCGCCCGATGTCACCTCACCATAGGCTATCACATAGTCGGCATTCTTGTCAACCAATTGCCTGTTGCTCGGATTTGTCCTTATTTCAAGCGGCGATTGCAGATTGACGAGAAGAGCGTAAACTATTGCCGTGTCGGGCCGGCCTACCAAATGCGTGAATTCACTGCTTGAATGTGATATAGGCGTGCTTGTATATTTCCAATGCCCTTTCAAGCGTGTAGGACGCCCGTGAAACTCTCGACCGAAAGACAACACGCCATTTGTTCCATCTGTCCTGACATAACTGCCTGCAAATATGTTACCTGCGGCCAGTTTACCCAAAATACCGCCGATACCTACGAATTTGGATTCAAGCTGAGCCGACTGGCCCGCCCCTCCGTTCCAAGTGTCGGAAGATGGCACGGTGTTGCTGTCACCGAGCGTGGTTGCACCTCTGTTTCCTGTATCCCAGAACGACTCGCCGTCTTCAGTCCAAGGACACCATATCTTGCCATTGAGCCACCAGTCATCGAAACTCATATTAGGCAATTCGATATAGCCTTCGGTCATAACGGTCTGAATCGGACTGTAATTTGAATCGCTGAATGCCCTGACTTCATAAGAAGTATTGGCATCCAAGTGTATAATGCGAGCACTGAACGTACCTCCACTGGCCATTACATCCGATTGCGGTACGCGAGTCCATGTCTCATCCCCTTGACGGCGATACTCGAAACCGTTTTCGAGACCTTCTTGCGCAGTTCCATAAACCCACATCACATTTGTCCACGGATTCACTTCATCGAGAGAGACAAGCACCTCGGTTTGTTCTACATATATCGTCCATGTCTCGACCTCATCCCTGTAAGACACTTTTATTTCCACAGGAGCCGAGAAGTCATAAGTCATCCTGTTCAAGTCGGGATCCATTGTAGAGATATGAGATGGTCCGAGCTTAATTGACTCCACTTGCAGTGCGGCTATGTCCATATTTTCGGGTATGTAGGCAACGACACGCTTCCCGACAGGGTCTATCACCGATGCCCCTACCTGTCCGGGCAATGTGAAATAACGCTCTATTGATTGTTCGGCCTTTATCGTCCATTCATAGTCGTAATACAACGACAAGACCACTTTATATGGAGAAGTCAAGTCGATGCCGCCGGTTATATCGGCCGAAATCTCGGCATTTTCAGTTATACTATAATTTTTTATTTTCACATTTGCCAAATCCACATCTTCACCAAGAGTCAACGTCACAGTGCGATCCTTCGTGTCGATCGCAGCTGTAGCCGTCTGCCCCTCAGCTTCGATTGAAATGAATTCCAAGTCAGTCCTCGGATATGGTATATCATTTTCCAAGCATGAAGACAGCCCGGCTATGCTCAACACAAGCATCAAGGCAATGTTTTTTATATATATATTCTTCATAATTCAATACCCGAATTATATATGAACGGCTATGCCCATATTGATATTAAACAAATTGAACTTGAAATTGGCTCCGCTTGAAAATCTTGAACCCTCCTCCACATTGTCGGTCTTCTGTTTCTGTTTAGTGAGATAAACGCCAAACACTCCAAAAGACACATTAAAGCTCACATAATCATGAACAAAGCAGCAAAAACCTGGAGAGAAATTCATTCGAGCCTCGGTAGTCACAGTTTCAGTAACTCGCGGCACACCTCCGTATTCTCTCGAGAATGAACCGTTTCCGCTCGAAAACTCAAGATCAACTTCATTAAACACAGCAAAACGCCGAGAGTCATCGAGACCAATGTAATGGCGATAAAATACCGAAGCCGAATATTTCTCGGAACGATAATCCACATTCTTCAAAGAAAAGTTCAAATCTTCTCCGAAATCAACACCAAGGTTTCCCAACTCGGCACTATTGCGGCTATACCCTAGTTTCATACCGATTGACTGGTTATGCGCAAAGAAATAGCTTATATACGGACGTATCGAGAATGAATGTCCTTCAAAGTCAAAATCGGTCAAGTAGGACAATAAATTGGTATCTTCCGAATTAAATTCACCATACGATGCCGTAAGTCCAAACGACCACTGACCTTTAGGGATAAAAAGATAATTGAACAATCCCCGGTCGTAACGTCCTAAATTGCGTTCAGGGATTATCAGGCTGACAGTATCCTTGCCTATCACTATTTTTTGATTCAAGATGCTGTCGGGACGGACAATCTGCGACACTATTTTACTGTCAAGGCTGTCCGACACCGCCTTGTCGATTCTATTTTCTATCACAACATGTGTAATGCCGTCATCAGCCGACACGGTAAACGGGAATACCGCTGAAATTGCGGCAACCATCAATATAGTCATTAACTTGCTCATTTTCATTGCCACAATTATAAATAAAACGATACTCCAAATGATACAGAAAACAGATTAATCTTAAAATTGGCGTTTTTCGAGTCACGCTTGGCTATATAAATTTGGTCATTTATCTGCTTGGTGTGTGAGTACTCAAACCCCAGCACGCCGATGCTCACTTCTATGGCCGAATAATTGCTCAAGAACATCACGACTCCCGGCATCAAACCTACGTTGATATTATAAGAACGCTCAAATGTGCCGGTGAAGCCGTCGCCGGTGCCGTCGGTCAACTTAGATTCTCCTACGCCAAATCCCAGCTGCACTTCATTGAAAAAGCCGAAACGCTTTGAATGCCCCATCCCAATATAATTCCTGAAAATACCAATGGCCGAATATTCTTGGTTTATGCTATAAAGGCTTTCAAAATCCACGTTGGTGTCGGAATCAAGCACAAGGTTTGCCTCATCAATCTTTATCCTACTCCGCTCATATCCCAATTTTCCTCCCACACCGAGGTCGTCCTTGAATATGAAACAGAACATCGGCGTTACCTTGAATGAATAGGTATCACCGTCTATTCCCTCAAGAATGAAAAACTGGTAATTGTCTTGATTTGACTGGGAATAACCAACGCTCAATCCTGTCACCCATTGTCCTTTGGGGATAAAGGAATCGTCGCCGAATCCGCGGCTGAATCGCTCCTGTGCCGCTCCCTGTAATGCGACACACACGAAAAGCAATATTGCTACTATGGTCTTTTTAGCCATAAAATTATATTCTTAGGATTTTATGATTCATTTTAATGCGACACAAAATGCAATGTGACCGAAGATGTCAAGCCGGCATTGTCGGTCACCTCGACAATGAAATTATGAGTCCCTTCTCCAAATAACGACAGCAACGGAATGAAAGTCGTCACGTCAAATTGGACTTCGGTTTCATTAACTACCGGCTTATATTCAACAGGAGAACCATTTATGTCTACGGTGCCGCCCTCGGCGACAGGAAATCCAAGACTGACGAGAGCTGCCGTCAAGTCAGTTCCACTAACGCCTTCCCCTATAGCAAGGTCGAAACTTTCTTCAAGGCCCACATCCGGCAACAATCCCGACAGAATCGCAGAATCAATGGTCACCATCAATGATGCAATTCCATTGTCGGCAATGATATCGACTACCGCATCTTGCTTTCCGGGACCGAAATCAGCCGCATCATTCTCTCCCGACAGGTCTACGGTACTGCTCTCAAACCTTGGTGCCCCAAATATTTCACGCCCTTCTTGAGATACAGTTACTTGCTGCGAAAGCTCGCCCATGCTCACGGTCAACACTCCTGTCCTTGCTTGCGTAGATTCATTCCCGGCTATATTAACGGAAAAACTTGATTCAGTCTTATTGTCAATGGAGATCCAGCTTGTGGCATCTTCCGCAACTGACACGTTCCAATCTCCTGTGGCTGCAACATTTACCACCCTGCTTGCAGCATCGGCATTTACATAAATGGCATTCTCCGAGAGCGTCAGATTTGCCGTCAGCCCGAATGTCAGCACTCGCGACTGTCCTGCTTTCACGTCCGACAGCACCTGATAGTCGGTCCAAGCCATTCCGTTTACGGTTCCGGTAAACGTTGCAACAAGCGTGCATGCACCTTCAGGACACATGAAATATCCGCTGCGGTCTTCATTATATGTATATTGCAACGTCGCGCCCTCGGCCATGGAAACTTCCACTTTAGCGTCATTGCCCATGACAGCCTTCAATTCATCGGAATAAACGACATCAACCTTGACATTTGCCAATGTACAAGTCAACGGCAACAACGTGGCATCAACATCCGATTGCACCTCGATTTCTTGTCTTGCATAGTAATAAGGTGCATTCCATGCAGCAGGCTGCAACTCTTCGTTATATGCTTCAACAATATATCTTCCTATAGGCAACTTGACTTGCGACGGGACGCTGTCAAACATCCACGATTCAACGATGTCGCCGGTTCCTCGCGACTTTATGTTTATCCTGTAAGAACCTACGTCGGCATCAGGTTCTCCTTCTACCGACAATTCGACGCCGTCAGTCAGCAACACTCCCTTTTCTCCTGTGGTATCGGGATAGGCCGGCTCGTCGCAACTGTTCATCACGAGTAAAGCCACGGCTGGCAAAAGTATCTTCTTTCCAATCATTTGTCAATATTAAGAATCACGCATTTCGGGTTACAAGGCCCACATTCTCGACAACAGGCGTAACGAACACGCATGTTCCCGCCTCGCAAGGCATGTGCAAGTAAATGGACATTAGACCATGCCGACCCGCACATCAATGTTTTACCGAAGATTGATTAAAAATCATTTCACGCATCGTGCAGCTCCTTAATAAACGGCAACATGCCGATGCCATTGTACACAAGCGCACAAAGATAAATAATAATTTTCATTTATAACGATTTTTTCGCAGAATGAGCATGTTAATTCACAATTGTAAAACATTTTGCCTCCCCGACAACGCATAAGTAAATCTGCTTGCTCGTAAGCATTTTATTTATTAACTTCGCAAGAAATACAAACTATTATCTATATGACACTAAGAAAACCGCTTGTGGCCATGCTGATGGCATTGGCCGCAATCAGTTCCTATGGGAACGAACCTGCCAACCACAAACGCGAATTTCGTGGGGCATGGGTGCACACAATATTCCAATCACAGTATTCCAGTCAATCAACCGATGAAAACCAACAATATCTGCGCGCCCTGCTCGACAAGCTCCAGGATGCCGGTTGTAACGCGGTTATATTCCAAGTAAGGCCACAAGCCGACGCCCTGTATCCGTCAGAACTTGAGCCGTGGAGCCGGCACCTCACAGGAGAAGCCGGAGTAGCTCCTGTCCCGGCATGGGACCCGTTACAATTCATGATTGACGAAGCCCATGCAAGAGGCATGGAACTCCATGCTTGGCTCAATCCTTACAGAGTGACGACATCCAAAGGGGAAAAACTTCCTAAGGAACACATATACCACCAACACCCCGAACGTTTCGTCAAATATGCCGACGGCAAAATATATTTCGACCCGGGTTATCCGGAAAACCGTGAATTTATCGAAAAAGTAGTAAAAGACATCATTACCCGATACGACGTAGATGCAATACACATGGACGATTACTTCTATCCGTATCCTGTGAAGGGGAAAGACTTCCCCGACAACGCATCATACAAGAAATTCGGCAACGGGATGGACCGTGGCGACTGGCGCAGGCAGAATGTCAATATGCTCATAAAGGAATTGCACGAAATGATTGCGGCAACCAAACCGTGGGTGAGGTTGGGTATAAGCCCGTTCGGAATATGGCGTAACCAAAGCTCTGACCCTGACGGCAGCAAGACAAACGGGTTGCAAAACTATGACGAATTATACGCCGACGTGACACTGTGGACTCGCAACGGGTGGGTCGACTACATGATTCCCCAACTATACTGGGAATTGGAGCATAAAGTGGCTTCGGCCGAAATTCTTGCCTATTGGTGGAACGACCATGCAAACGGACGGCACATGTATATCGGGCAGTCGGTAAACAAGACTATGGACAAGCCCGACATAGACGGCTCAGGCGCTCCCGACCAATTGGGGCACAAAATAAGGCTTACACGGGAACTGCCAAACATTCAAGGCAACTGCTGGTGGCCTGCTTACAGCATTACAAACAATTACAAAGGCGTAGCCGACCAATTGAAGAAAAAATTCCAATCAACGGTGGCTATTGTCCCGGCATACACTTGGCTCGACAATACAGCCCCCGAAGAAGCCTCCTCTCTTAAAGCCAAGGTTAACGGCAACAATGTATCGTTATCATGGAAAGCTCCCGACTCCGACGATGTAATGCAGCAAGCTCGCGCTTTTGTGGTGTACAGGTTTGAAAAAGGAGAAAAAATCGACATTGGCAATCCTGCTGCAATCCGTGCCGTAACCTACCAACCTTCATTTACCGACCCTATAGATAATGGAGGCAAAGGCACCTACACTTATGTCGTAACAGTGCTTGACAGGTGCAACAATGAAAGTACCGAAGGCATCAAACTAACCGTTGACCTGTAAAACGCCATATCAAGCATTTTATCCTAACGAAAATTTAAATCGTTTACAACTAAAACACATGCAATGAAACATAAGCGGGCTTTAAAATACGGTGGCATCACAATAAGTTTGATTATTCTGGCAATATTGGCAGCAATCATTGCCAACGGCCTGCTTAGCGACAAGATTGAAGATGCGGCATGGGAAACATTCCATGCCGCACATAAGTCGCATGTCGAGACCGATACCATCGCTCCCGGCCTACTAATAAACGATGACGGCATAATCTCACTCATCGGCCTTGGCGACAACACGGCAAACGCAATCAAGCGATTGAGCCAACAATATGAAATCGACACTATCGAAACCGGCCCAGCCACATTCGAAAGGAATTATGTGCTGTCACAACACGGCAGGTCTTGCATCATTTTGCAAAATGCCGTCAACAACACAATTGCCACAATATTTATCCTTGACGAAAACTTCTACATCGACGATTCGGGAGTGCATGTAAAGTCAATGTTTGGAAATGTGGAAATGTCTTATCCCGAAGCCGAATTACGACTTGGAGAAACCGAAGACGGATTGCACGGCAGTTGCGAGCTTTGTAAAATCTCCGACAACCTTCTGCTTGTAAAATGGATTGACGGAGATTCAACCCACATAGCCAACTACGATGAAAGCGGACTTTTCCTTTCATTCAAAAATGGATACGAATTCCAACAAATCGATGAAATAATAATCACCAACTCAGCATGGCAATAACAATACCTCATTTCTAAAAAGGAAACAATGCTGACGCAAACAGATATCAAAAAATATGATAATGCTGAATGCTTACTTCTTGTCTTCCGTTTCTATCGTTTTAATAATTCTTGCCGGATTGCCGCCTACTATGGTCATCGGCGGCACATCGCGTGTCACCACGCTGTTGGCACCTACAATGGAGCCGTAACCAATACGCACACCGGGCAAAACCGTAGCACCGATGCCAATCCACACCTTGTCCTCGATAACAATGGGACGACCATATGTCGCACTGCGGTTATCCGGATTCGGGTCGTGGTTGATGGTGATAAGGTTCACTTTCGGAGCAATGAACACGCCGTCGCCAATGGTAATGCCGCCACGGTCGAAGAAGGTGCAGCCCTGCTGAATCCAGCATCCTTTGCCGATGCGGATGTTCTTGCCGTAATCCACATAGAACGGAGGCAGCAGTGTTGTGCTCTTGTCAATCTCCCTGCCTGTGATACGGAACAGATACTCATGCACTTCTTCCGGAGTGAGCCACCCTTTTGCATTCATTTCCGCAGCCGTAGCCATCGTGTCAAAAATTGTACTGATAAGTTTGTCATAACCCGGCTCTTCGGGTGAAACCATTGCGCCTGAAAGGTCTTTTTCAAAAATATCCATATCTTTTGTCAATCTTATTCAGTTCTACATATTTTATTTTACGGTAATGCCGCCATCGACAATCAACCCTTGGCCGTTCATATACGATGCCTGCGGACTGCACAACCACAGCACGGCATCGGCTATTTCAGCCGGCTCGCCGAGTCGTCCGGCAGGAATATCTTTAGTGAACTGCTGTTCCAAAGCCGGATTGCGAAGAATCAGTTCGTCCACCATCACTGTTTGTATCACACCCGGACAAACGGCATTGATGCGAATACCACGCCTGGCATAGTCTATAGCTGCAGTCTTTGTCAGCCCCAACACAGCATGTTTGCAGGCAATATAGGCAGCCTGACCCGGAAAGCCGACAACACCACCTGCCGATGAAGTGTTGACAATAGCACCCTGACCCTGTTTCAACATTTGTAGGATTTCATAACGCATACAGTTCCACACGCCTTTTAAATCCACAGCGACCGTGCGATCAAACTCGTCATCGGTTATTTCCGCCATCGGACGTTGCGGTGTCTGTATGCCTGCATTGTTATGGGCAGCATCCAAGTGTCCGTAGTTCGAGACAATCCAATCTATCATTTCCTTTACCGCCTGCGTGTTAGCCACGTCTATCCGATAAGCCACCGCTTGGTATCCTTCCGACACCAGCCTTTCCGCCTGTTCTTTGGGTTCGTTGATGTCTGCCAATATCGTAATATACCCTGCATGTGCAAACGCCTCGGCACACGCCAACCCGATGCCCATTCCCGCACCGGTAACCAATGCTGTTTTCATTTCCTTTGCATCCACATTGTTTATTGTTTTAAGATTCTGGAGCAAAGGTAGCGGGTTTTGTAGAGAAAGGTTTTGCCCATCGGCTCAAAGCATTTTGTCGGGCAGCTCAAAATGAAATATCAGACGCTATGAACGGGAGAACAGCCGTACAGTCCTTTATATGCCTTGGAGAAGTGTGACAAATTCTTGAACCCCACACTATAGCAAATATCTGTAACTTTATGCGTGCCTGCCAGTATGAGCGCATGTGCTGCTTCCAGCCTGCGGCGTATCACCCATTTTTGCGGAGACAGGTCGCTGACTTTACTGAAGTCACGTTTAAATGTCGCAAGGCTACGCCCGGTGTAATTGGCCATTTCTTCCAATGAGAGGTCGTTGGTGTAATTCTGTTCCATGAAGCTCATAATGTCGATTTTCCACGGGTCGGCAAAATCGAAAAGAGAGGCATACAGGTTCCTGTCCGTGTTCAATAATATATACATGCCTTCGGTCATTTTCAACTCCAACAGCTCGTCTGTTGGCTGGATGCCGGAATTGAAATAAGGAGTCATGGACTCGAACAGGCTTACGATGTCGGGGCGGTTGGAAGGCAGTCTATACAGGCTGACTTTGCTCCGTCGTGCATTTTGTGGAAGGCTTCCTTTGTCCAAATGGCTGTAAAAACTACGCAGGAACTTGTCAGTGAACATCAGGAATATTGCCTTGAACTGTTCCTCATTGTATGCCTGTTTAGTGAGCTGCACGCTGAAGTCCTTGCGTATAAAGGCACAATCCCCTTTGTGCAGTTTAGTTACCTTCTCGCGTTCCTTTATCTCCAGCTCGCCGGAATACATATAGACAAGCACATGCGAATGGTTGCGATGCAGGCAACTACTGCCATTGTCTGAATACATGGATAGAAAAATGTCTAAGTACCGCAACGTATGGGTTCCTTTCAAACAACCTGTTTCCATTTTTAAATCGATTTAATGCACAAAAATAATTACTTAATTTGACAATATGTTTGTCGTGAGGCTCAAATTACATCTACTGCCGCAGTTGTAAAATGACGAAACCGACTTTAAGGCGGAACTTCTCCACATACTCCAATCCTTGGACAGCAGAAATCGTTCCATAACATACTTCAAGAAAGATGTTTTCCTTCGGATATGTCATGTGGCTCTTTTTCTTAACGAGAAATGGAAGGACATTCACTTCCCTCGAACCTATTTAAACCGCACACTTTGACCCAGCCATTCTTTTAAAGCCAATATCATTTTTTTTACAATTTCGTTTTTTATGCTAACTTTGTCTCATAACAATTCATCTGATGATATTATCATAAGACTGCACAATGATAGATGGCATGATACAGAAGAAGTCGTTGGCCGAGGAGGTAGCCGATAGGATTGGCCGACAGATTGCCGACGGCAAATTTGCCGATGGCGAGAAACTTTCAACCGAACCCGAGTTGATGAAATTTTTCGGAGTCGGACGCTCAACAATACGCGAAGCAATAAGGATTCTGGAAAACATGGGTATGGTAAACGTGCAACAAGGTCGAGGCACATTTGTAACTCGTGACGGAGAAAGCAACGAACCATTCCACAAAAGGCTGAAAAGAGCCGACATAAGAGAATTGCGTGAAGTTCGCGACTTTCTTGAAACTCCCGTTGCCCGTATGGCCGCCGAGCGACACACCGAAGCCGATTTAGCCGAAATGAGACTACATGCAGCCGAAAGGCGCAAAGCTGCCGAATCGGGCGACGTGGACCAATGTATCCAAGCCGACATAAATTTCCACAACTCCATTGCACGAGCCACGCACAACGCAATTCTTGCCGACCTTTACAGAGCAATGACTGCCTACCTCTCGAATGGGTACAAATACATCTATAAAGACACTGTGCATTTGATCGAAACACAATCGATACATGAAGATATACTCAAAAACATAGAATCGGGAGACGCAAAGGCTGCCATGCGCACGGCCAAGCTCTTCTGGAAAGATGCGGAGGACTTAAACAATGACAAATAAGTTAAAACATCTGGCAACCGGGAACCCTCACATTGCCACCGGCACAGTATATTCCATACTTTTCACCATCGGCATATGCCATTTGCTTAACGACATGATTCAATCGGTTATCCCGGCATTATACCCTTTGCTTAAAGACAAATACGGATTTTCTTTTGCCCAAATAGGCATTATCACACTGGTGTTTCAAACTACATCGTCGGTACTACAGCCATTTGTCGGGCAATATGCCGACCGCCATCCACAGCCATATTCATTAGCTCTTGGAATGGGCTTCACCCTCGTCGGACTCATATCGCTTGCCTTCTCTCCGGGCTTTCTCCCGATACTACTTTCGGTTGCTCTCATAGGCTGCGGCACAGCAGTTTTCCATCCCGAGTCGTCACGAGTGGCGCAAATGGCTTCAGGAGGGAAAAAGAGTTTGGCTCAATCGATTTTCCAAGTTGGAGGGAATGGCGGAAGCGCTGTAGGCCCGTTGCTGACAGCACTAATCGTGATGCCATTCGGCCAGATTGCAGTAGGATGGTTTGCCTTGGCGGCATTACTTGCCGCACTACTGCTGTTGCGTGTCGGGACCTGGTACAAACTCATGCTTACCGAAATAAAATCACACCAAGCAAAAGCGACAGAAAACACATTCAATCTATCCAAGAGAACCATACACATGGCTTTATGGATTTTGGTACTAATGATATTCTCCAAATATTTTTTCAATGCTTGCATGACAAGCTATTTCACCTTCTACTTGATGGAAAAGTTCGATGTCACCATGCAACAGTCTCAATATTGCCTTTTCGCATATTTGGCGGCATTTGCTATCGGGACATTGCTTGGAGGATTCTTGGGTGACCGATATGGCCGAAAATATGTAATCTTGTTTTCAATACTCGGAGCGGCACCCTTCACACTCATTATGCCTTACATGAATCTCGGCTTAACCATAGCGACAGCTATAATATCCGGACTAATAATAGCCTCGGCATTCTCGGCCATAGTTGTCTATGCTACCGATTTAATGCCCGACAAAGTGGGCATGATAGCAGGAATATTCTTCGGGCTCATGTTCGGGCTTGGCGGCATAGGGTCGGCATTCTTTGGTTGGCTGGCTGATGTTACAAGCATAGAATACATTTTCAAGGTCAGCACATGGCTTCCACTGCTTGGCATCATCGCCGTGTTCCTGCCAAACCTGCGCAAGACACCGATTGCCGGATAAATTTCAGCAGGCAGTTTCACCATCGCCGCGCCGGAAATTTAACAGCCACTTCCGTCAATATTGCAAGAAGCTCCTGTTTCATCAGGGCGTGAACGCAATCCAGCTTCTTCCGGGACCAATGTCACAGTACCGTCTTCAAGCACAAAACAAGGTATACCTACAGCCCCGTATTTTCTCGCATCGTAAAATACGGGGCTGTAGTCTCGAAGCCTCAAGAACTCCTTGAGGTATTTCACATGAGCACCTATGTCGATTATTTCATAATTATCATTTCCTCTCACTTGTTCCTCCACATACACGCAGTCGGGACAAGTATGCATTCCATATATTTTTATCATAGTATCGCTTATTAAAATAGGTTGCCACGGGCATCGGAATCAAAAGAAATCCTCTCCGTACCTAAAGATAATGAAAAATACTCACCAAAGCAACTTTTTTGAGTAAGGCAAAGGCCATCACCCACGCAGCCATTACATGACAAAAAAATTAACACTCAAAATTACATAAATTCTTGCCCTATATAAAAATAAATGTTACTTTTGTGGTTGCCCAAAGTTTGAACGAGTGGCGACGCGACATGAATCATGCACGGCATGAATTTAAAATTGGCTACAGGCCTTAGTCGATTTTAGCCATGCAGCACATGATTTCCAAACGATCAAAACATGCCGCCGAAATTGATCAAAATAGTGCTAGCCTAAAAATGTGGCGTTTTCCTGGCAAGAAACGTCGTCAACGATTGTCATGTTACAATTAATTTACCATAACAATCAATTCTGCCGACATTCGTTGCGTCATGGGATGCAATCCTAAAGCATTAAAGCAGCAACGACCAATCAACTTTTTTTGATACGCCTTTAACAGGCTCAACAGTTATGTACCTTCCAAATGGCGGGTAGTGTCCTTCGTGTCCCTTGTCCGGACATCCCAACATTCTATCATGCGTGGTTAATACCTTAATAACAAGGTATTTAAAAAGTCGAATTTAATTCTATTTAAAAAGATGAACCGATTTTATTTTGGAGTCAACTGCAATGGAAACGACGAGAAGCACATTGATTATCAAGACATTATTGCAAGACTATTCATTTGTACAAATCTCAATGCAAAATTCGCGCAAAACTTTATTGACAAATTATCAAGAGGAGAATCCTCGGAATCTGAAATACGCAGAATCATTGATTTGACAGACATTCAAATAAAAGAATGGGCCAACAGTACACGGCTTCCACGCGAAATCGTCGAAGCCATGAACAAAAAACGAATTGAATGGTCGAACAACATTTTCACGGCTCCGTGCCTTGAAGATTACGAATACCTTGAATCCAAATATCGTATTTCAAGCGATATGATATTCGGACGACCGATAAAGGAAATAGCCAAGCCATTTTTCCACAACGCCCGAGAAATGGCCGACCTCGTAAAAAAGCATATCGTCGGACAAGACAAAGCTATAGAACGGCTTTCGGTATGTTTTTTCCATCAGCTCGATTGCTGGAGGCATAAAAAGAAATGTTCCATAAAATCATCGGTTCTGCTTATCGGCCCCACAGGTTCCGGGAAGAGTCAAATCATGGAAGAATTTCGCAACTTATACGATGGCCCGGTCATCAGGATTAACACCAACGACATCGTGCCACAGGCATGGACAGGATTCCACCTCTCCGACATATTAGCCCGCGAAATACTCAAATATGGCAAATCCATTGAGTATTCGATAATCATTTTCGATGAATTTGACAAAATATCGCATCCCGAGTCTACAACAGGCCGCAACTTCGATATCGACATGCAACGAGAAATCATGCGGCTGTTTGAATCCGGATATGACATCGATTTGCACATACCTGCATATGGAGGAAAATACAAGTTGCCCGTGGACAACATGCTTGTCCTCTTTGAAGGTGCTTTCAGCGGAATTGAAGAAATCGCGAGGAAACGGCTGAGAATGAATAACGGGAAGCGTATCGGATATTCATCAGATAACACAAATCCCAACAACATGCACCCTTGCTCGATCACAACTGCCGACTTGGAAGAATGGGGATTCAAGGGCGAACTCATTTCCCGAATTGGAGAAATTTGCAAAATCAACCCTTTGGACGAAAACACCATCTATAGAATCTTGACAGAGACTCCCGACAATTACCTTGCGGCACACATGGATTATTGCAAGAGTTTAGGCATTAACGTAGAATTCAATGACGATGCTCTTAAAGCCATCGCACACGAAGCCGCAGCTTCCGGATTAGGATTCAGAAACGCCAAGGCTCTTATTTCCAGGTGCATGCATGAAATATACTACAACTATGGATATCCCGAGAAAGAGATAAATATTACAATCGACAAAGAATTTGTCGCCAAGCAATCAATGTAAAATAAAATAATTAACATACATATCATGGACACTGAATATACTATACTAATGAGTTATTTGGAAAATCTAAGCTATTCCGCAATAAAGGAGCTTCCCAATTTCTTCCTCAATCCGCCATATACAGGCGCTTACACCCACACCGACATAAATGCCAATATTTCTCAAATTTCTCCGTCCCTATCCGGTGACAATGATGAAAATGTAATTTACTTGTTGAAAATTCCGGTTACCATATCGGCAGTAATGGCCGACGACAATTCAAAAATATTTAAATTGCAAGTAACATACTCTTCTGTGATAAGCGTAAAAAACAATATTGGAGACGAACAGCACAGGCTCGACATATTAAAAGGCAAGGCTATGAGTGATATTGTAAACACTAAAATAAGGCTCTTGATCTGGAATATTTCAAGCGAATTCGGATTCCCGCCGATTATGCTGTCCGATTTCAAACAAAACGCAACGTGCGATGCCTCGACACCAAATAATGCCGGCATTCAAACGTCCTGCGCCAATCAGGAAACAGAGTTCTTTGATGAATGTGACGATGACGACACGGAAAATTGCTCTGAAAATCCTGTTGTTTTCGGATATGACTATATAATAAAGCAAATAAGGAGCAACGATGACGACGAAACACAAAAAATCAACAAATTCTTTAAGATGTGGGGAATGGAATCTTTTGATTACGACAAACAACTCTTCTTTAAATTCTACTATCGGTTCTTCAATGCCATACCATATCTAACAAATATTTTGGAAGACATGATAGACAGCCGCTCTTGGAATATAATATTACAATGGCTGGCCGGCAACCCGAAAGCAAAATACCAACTCGTCTCCGGGCCAAATATTGGCGACATTCCAGAACTCATCTTTGATTATGACGAATTTAAAAGCAGGGCAATATCATCATTGACATTTGAAGAGATAAAAATTCTTATGTACGCTTTATTTTACGACACAATAGAGCTGACTTTGGACAAAATATGCCGATTTGACTTGAATTACGAATATTGCGACAAAATCGCCCGAAAAAGAACCCTGTCATTTGAAGAATTTTGCAAACTTTACAATTGCGACGAAGAATCACCTGCCGAACTTCAAACGATAGTGCGAGAGTTGTACAGCAAGATAAGCGAGTACAACCTAAAAACATTTATGTTCCTTCCTATAATCCAACAAAATGCTTAATTCAATGAAATATCATATCTACGGAGCGTCTGATGTCGGGAAACGCAGGAAACACAATGAAGACACATATTTAACCAAAGAACTTGGCAACGGCGCCATCCTTGCCGCCGTTGCCGATGGTGTCGCATCCTCCCCAGGAGGGAACATCGCGTCACATATTGCACGTCGATGCATCTTGGAATATTTCAATGACTCCTACAACCGTCACAATGACGGGAACGACATGATAAAGTGTGCCATGCTTTATGCCAACAACACGATTGCCGTATCCCGGCAAGCCACCCCCGCATACGGGGAGATGGCCTCGACAATCACTGTCGTGCTGGTAAATCTTTCAAAAATGGAAATCACAATAGGCCACGTCGGAGACTCAAGGCTATACCGTTTCCAGAATGACAATTTATCATTGTTGACTGCCGATGACGTTACCAGAATAAAACACAAACTGTCAAAGTGGGCCGGAGAGCACGTCCTCGACTATGCCGCCGACTATTTCCATGTTGAAACTATCCCTATCGCAGTCCCATCCTCTTTTTTGTTATGCACCGACGGATTGCATGGCAGCTTAAAAGAGGACACAATAAAAAATATCTTGTCAAATGATTCATTTACCCATGCCGATAAAATTAACTGTCTCATAAAGGCGGCAAACGATACAGGAGGTGTTGACAACATAACAGCAATCATTATAGAATTAACCCAATAAACAAACGCTATGAATGCTTTTACAAGAAAATCAAAGCTGCTGGCCAAACTTATACGCCATGAATCTCCATTCATCGATGAATATGGCTGGCTATCAATAAAAGTTTTAATCGAACAATACCAATTTACCGAAGAGCAATTGGAAAACCTCGTAGCCTTCGACAGTAAAAAAAGATTCAAATTCAACGATGACAAAACAGCAATTAAAGTAAGAGGCGGTATGTCGAGGAAGGTAAAGTCTGACACGCCCGAAAGTCAACCGCCCGAGCAACTTTTCCACGGAACAATTGTGGAGAATATGCCAAGCATCATTGCCGATGGACTTAAACCGATGGCAAGAATACATGTAAGCCTTTCAACCGAAATTGACACGGCAAAAAAGGTTGGCAGGCGGCATGGAAAAAATGTAGTGATTTTAAAAATCGATTCGGCCAAGATGTGGTCAAAAGGCTTCAAATTTTATGAAATTACAGAAGACACATGGGAAACCGAACTTGTCCCTCCCGAGTTTATCTCAATCAAAGAATAACACGGACAATGTTTTAATGTTTGTCAATGTCGAGACAAGCTGCATCCTACCACAATACAAGTTCTTCATTAAGCACAAAAAACCGGTACTGTCAGTGACAGTACCGGAATATATCTTACTTGTCAAGCTGGTTATGCTTTCTCGCCACCGCCTATCATGCGCCAAATTCCGGCTGCCAAAGCTCCGCCGACAAACGGGCCCACGATAAATATCCACAGTTGAGCCAAAGACTCACCTCCTGCAAATACGGCCGGAGCAATTGAGCGTGCCGGGTTGACCGACGTACCTGTCAACGGAATGCAAACAATGTGGATGAGAATCAAAGAGAGTCCTATCGCAAGTCCGGCAAAATTGCCTGCGCCTTTTTTGCTGTCGGTAGTGCCAAGTACCACAAGCACGAATATGGCAGTAAACACGATTTCGGCAATAAGGCCGGCAGTTAAGGAAACACCCGGCTGGCACATGTTAGAGCCGGTGGTAGTCGCAAAATTGCCGTTTTGCGCTATGTAAGCTGCCTGTCCAGCATCGATTCCCGACACTATGCCATAGATTATGGCAGAGCCTATGAATGCTCCTATCACTTGAAACAGCATGTACATGGCGGCGTCTTTTCCGCCCATGCGCTTGCTCAAATACACTCCTAAGGTAATTGCTGGATTAATATGGCATCCCGATATCCCGCCTATCGTATAGGCCATTGCCACAACCGACAATCCGAATGCCATTGCCACTGTCAGCACTTGCGCCGTGGTTCCGCAACCAAAATTAAAGACCGCGCTGCCGCAGCCCAGCAAAACAAGCACCATCGTGCCCACCATTTCTGCTAAATACTTTTTCATAGTCACATTGGTTTAGATTAAACATAAAAATAAAATACACCTTTTATTTTATATATTTATTAAATGTCGTAATTATTTGCGACCCAAACAATAGAGCATCCGAAACATTTACTTTATTTAACTCACTCAATTGCCGTTCCGTGCTAACATTATGTATTAACCCCGACCCCATAATTTACATTATTTATATTATACGGGCAGTATATATGCCCATATACGGCCTAATTTTGCCTAAAAATAAAAGGATTATGGACACAATGGAGAAAAAAATTTCACGCAACGACAAGATATTTGCCACGCTGACACACAACGGCACCGACATTGCCGATATTAGCGGTTACGACTTTTCGTGTATGGCCGACATTGTGAAAAACATATTGGCCAAATCAGGGAAATGGTTTGGGATAGCCATGTTGAGCATCCGCAATTACAACCAAGGATGGCGAGTGAGCTTTCCTGTTTCTTTCAGGCCGCAACCCCGCAAGGAACCGAAACTCGACGGCAGGCAATATGTATTGCCCTTTGCCTGATAAATCATCACCGACAATGCCTTTTGACATTACCTCATGCCGGGAAACCGGTCAGACAAACCATTATCATAAAATAACGAAGCGACCGGTAATGCTGCAACGCATGCCACCGGTCGCCTCGGCCGTATCATTAATGTTATTGGCTAAAAGCAAAATAATTCAAGGGCATCTCAATGGCAACCTCCGCAGCCACCGCACCCTTCATGGTCGTGTCCACAACCGCCATCGCCGCAACTGTCGCATCCACAGCCACAACCATGATGCTGAGGCAGGTCGTCGGCAGTGGCATCCCTCACGAGTTCCACACTTCCTTCATACTCGACACTCACGCCAGCAAGTCTATGATTGAAATCCATCGTAACCTTGTCCTCGCTGATTACTTTGACAACGCCTTGTGCAGGATAGCCGTCGGAGGTCATCATCGAAAGTACGTTGCCCTCATAAACGATGTCGCTGTCAAATTTACCATCCTTGTCGAGAAATATATTCTTGTCGAGTTCCATCACAAGATGCTCGTCGCGCAATCCGAATGCCTTTTCGGGTGACAGCGTAAAGTCGAATGTGTCACCGACCGAAAGTCCCTGTATATTTTTAGAAAATTCAGCAAGAATACCCGGCTCGGCACCAAACACGAAACGATCGGGGTTCTGCTTGGTGAACTCATATTCGAGTACTTTTTCATTGTTTTCGCTTATAGAGTAAATCTTATAAGCCAATTCAATATATTTTCCTGTTTTGATGCTCTCCATAAATATGTATATTGTTTAATTCATTATCACATGTTCTGCCTGTAATCGGTATACTTGTTTCCCGTGTAGATAGGAAGCGGGTCAGCAAATTCATCTTCTCCCTCGTCGGTATCTTCCTTATTCTCCACTTCTTCCCATCTTCTCTTTTCCGGCCGGTTCTTCTTTATCTCCTCTGGTTTCTGCAAGTCTACAGGGAATTCATATATGTTCCAAGACTGCTCGATATCCCAATTCTGCTTCAACGTAAGCTTTTTAGGATAATAATAAACCTCTTCGGGCTGTATATGCAACGCATAATTTCCCGGATCCCACTCACCGTTGCCGTTCGCGTCAATTACCACACGGGCATAATAGTCGCCGGGATTTACATTCAAGAACTCGGCATAACCGTCAATGACAGGTGCAGTGCGAACTACTGCATCGCTCGAACTTAACAGCTCGACAAAAGCACCCGAATCGACCGGCTGCACATTCAAGAACAAATTGGCATACTCTTCAAGAGCCTTGACCGTAAATTCAAGTTCAATCGTATTATTAGGCAATCCATAAATGCCATATACCGACATTGAGTCTACCCTTATTTTATAAGTTCCGCCCGGTTCCCATTTCACCGGCATGTTCCATGTCTTTATGTCAAAAGGCTTATCTTGGACAAGCTCAGGCACCGTTATATCGGTCCAAATGGTATCTTCCTTATACGACAGATGGAATCCCGCCATAGATATTGAATCAATTGGCTCGCCTACCGTGAATTGCAACGGAGCATCTACATCTACACTCGATGTAGACAACAACTT
This sequence comes from uncultured Prevotellaceae bacterium, assembly GCA_905207705.1. Lineage (GTDB taxonomy): Bacteria > Bacteroidota > Bacteroidia > Bacteroidales > Muribaculaceae > Avimuribaculum. The sequence continues at coordinate 140,647 of CAJLMA010000005.1, read as the reverse complement.
GAAGTCAAACACCGGCACCTTCGAAAGCGAATCTTTGCGCCATGCGCGCACTATCCGTGCAAGCTCCATGCTGTCGGTTCGAGCTTCCATTTCGGCTTTCACCGTGTCTTTTTCATTTTTACGCTCCTCGGCACGCTTGCGCAACTCCTCCAGATTGTGCTCATATTCTTTGCGCAATTCCTCGGTTTGCTTAGCCATTTCCTCCTGAGTTTTCTCATATTGACGCTTGAACACGCTCTTGACGTTAAAGAACAGCGTGTCTGTCGCATAACTCAGGCGATCGGTAGTGTCGGTACGCAAATAGTGCAGTTCGGCCTGTATCGAATCGCTCTTGATAAGCGCAGTGTCGGTAATCCAGTATATAAGCGAATCATTGAATTCAGAGTGTTCAAGACGATACCAGTCATCATTATCCCTTGCCGGATTCAACAGGCGTAATGCAGGCAACGTGTCGCTTTTCGTTGCAAACTTTATATATATCCTGTTAAACTCTACTCGCTCGTATGTATGCAGATATTGCGAGGCATAACCCTCGTTAGACATGCTCAAGAAAATATCATTTGGAGTAAAGACCGTATGGGTTCCGGGAACAACTGTATCGACAGCGTGGGTCTTGGTGAAAAGCGTGTCCATGGTGGACTCCCTGTAAGAACCCGGAACTATTGTATCGAGGAGGAACGCCATGTCCTCGGTACGGACAAACTTGTAATCGCGGTCCACATCATTCAAGGCGTAAACCCTGTACTTCCCGGCCTTCAGGTTCCGTATTGTGAACTGCCCACGGTCATTAGTACGGGCAATTCGGTCAAATTGCAACTTTGTGAATGCCGAGTCGTCAAGGTTGGAATGTATGCCCACTATAACACCTTGCATCGGCTCGAGATCCCTTGCTCGCAACACAATTCCCGACACCTGCAACGAATCGATAGTGTCTCCTGTCGAAAATGCAAATGCAAAATCCTCCAACGGATTGTTTTCGTTATTGTCTTGGATTGAATTTGCAAAATCTATTGAATAAGTGGTATTAGGACGCAATGTGTCCTTGAATTCAATCGTCACGCTGCGGCCTTGGGCTCTGATTGTAGGCATTTCCTTTTGCAACGGGGAAATAACGACTTTCTCCGACTGATCCTTCAAAACAACTATCTCGTCGAAGTTGAGCACCACCCTGTTGCCACTGAACTTCAACGCATTCTGACGCGGAGAACTGCCTATGAAAATAGGAGGATCCTTGTCCAAAGGCCCACCGCCCGGACGTCCTATGGTTGCACACGAATACATCAATGCCCCCACCAGCACCGCCACTATCAAGTATGTCGTCTTCTCAAGTCTCACAGTCAATGTGTTTACAGCCGTGCGCCATAGCCTTGCGGCACATGGCAATAACACTATCGGCAAAAAACGCCGTAAAGTTACTAAAATTTGACGATTCTGCCATACCTCTCAACAATTAATCACAATACAATGCAAATAGCACCCATTATTGCCCATACACGCATGACGAAGAGGCGGATGCGCCTTAAGGCCTGACTGTGACAAGAAAATATATACAAAAAATTCCCGGGAAACCGGCTGAACCTTATGCAATGGCCGCCTGTCTCCCGGGAATTTATGTTATTTTGTATCAATTAAGACATGACCGGTGTTATTACCAACCCAGGTTCTGTCCCAACTCCTTGTTAAGCGATATTTCACCGCTCGGTATCGGATAAAGATAATGCTTCGGATCAAACTCGCGGTCATAGTCGCTACCACCAACATTGTAAGCATCTATGTATTGTCCGTTGCCGTTAGCATCCGGCTTAACCGAGCCGTCGTAAGCTACCCCATCGACAGAACTGCCGGCCGACACCTCGGCTCCGAGTGTAACATCCAAGTTGTCTGGATTGGTAGTGTCGAGCTTGTCGAGCATGTGCCAACGAATCAAGTCCCAATAACGGAAGTCATTGTCAAACATAAGCTCGCAACGACGTTCGCGGCGTATTTCCCATAGCAGTGGGTCGGTCACGCCGGCCAAAGCCATCTTCGGGTCATTGAGGTTAACGCCAAGTGTTATCGACGGCAATCCCGCACGTTGCTTCAGCTCGTTTACTGTGAGGTCGAGGTCGTCTTGGGTAATAGTACCTAATTCACACTTGGCCTCTGCATAGTTCAGTCTCACCACTGCTCCCCAGAAAAGCGGACAGCTTGTGAAGTTGCTGAAAGTGTTTTGGCGGTATGCCGGGTCAATGGTCACATTGTCATATTTGCAAACGCTGTAGCCGGTCGAAGATGTCATGGCCATGCCACCCGATATGCGCGGCCATCCCGAGCCGGTGTAGCACAACACGCTGTCGATGGTCTGTGCAAGACGCTTGTCGCGTTTTTCGAGCATACCCCTTATGTTCAAGTGATCGGCACCGTCGTTATTCGATTCGGCCACTACTGCCATGTCGTCCGACGTGTCTACAGTCGTATTCGCCTTGAGTTGACCGTCAATGAACAAGTATGAATCGAATGCGTCCTTGGTCATACCGTCTTGTTGCGTCGATGTACAAGTGTAGTCGATTGTCGAGTGTTCAAGTATGTCTTGCTTATACTCCTTGTAGAATATCACTTCACCGTTGCCTGCAAGCGTAACGGAGTTGTATATGGCCTGATAATTGTCGGTAGTGGGGTACTTGTCGATCAACGGTTCACACACCTCAACGCAATATTCCAAATACCTCTCGGCACCGGCCAAGTCAGGACCTTTACCATTCTCTTCTGCAGTGCGGTATTTGCGGAAAGTGCCTTCCCACAAGCAGATGTCGGCAGCCAAGGCACGAGCCATGTCGCGCGACCAAGTGGTCTGAGAGCTGACATCGTTGATGTTGTTGCAGGCAAACTGCAAGTCTTCAAGCACAAAGTCCATTACCTCATCACGGTCGTTACGAGCCGAATGCAGCAACGGGTCGTCAGTGGTGAGCACATGGTCGGCCCATAAGCAGTCGCCATACTTGCGCACAAGGTCAAAGTGCTGCCAGCCACGCATCAGCCTGGCAACGCCCAGCCAATGGTTCTTCGTATCGGGATCCATCTCGGTGGCCATGGTGTTCAAGCTGTTGATCATCTCATTGGCATGGCGTATCTGGTCGTATGTGTCGGTCCAGTTGGCATCTTCCGATGGCACATTGACATATTTCCAATTTTTAAAGCCTGCTCCGGCCTGGTCGTCGGAGAGAGACTGGAAGTAGAATAATCCATTCCCGCCGTTGCCGTAACCGGTGAACAAATTGTAAAACTCAGCTGCATACCCCTCAACCGACGAAGGATTGTTCCAGAATGTGGGGCTGTTGGTGAAACTGTCAAGCGGCTCCTTGTCAAGCATGTCGTTACAGCTCGAAAACATTACCCCGCCGAGCATCATCACACCAAGCAAATATATATTTTTTTTCATAATATGATTTCTTGATTTGATTGAATATTTTATAAGGTGAGTTGCAAACCAAACGATATTGAGCGCTGCATAGGAGCTACGCGACCCCATGTGCCATTAGATACGCTGTTGTTCTCGCCCGTATCAATTTCGGGGTCAACCGGAGCATAACTGTTGTTGATAAGCTCGCACAAGTTTTCGGCTGCGACATATACACGCAATTTTTCGATATACCACTTGCGAGTCAAGTCTTTAGGAATGGTGTAGCCCACTGTCAAGTTCTTAAAGCGCAAATAAGAGCGATCGATCAAGTACTTAGATTGCGGATAGAAGTTATACAAGCCGTCGGCAACACCCTGTACAGTTCCCTTCTTTGATCCTGCACCCGGATAGAGGCGAGGATAGAATGCATCAGTGTTGGTTTCGCTCCAAACGTCCATTTGGTGCTCATAGATGCCGTCGGCACCACGCGAGAACGGTATCACGAATGCACCGGTTGACCATTGACTCCATTTGCCTACGCCTTGGAAGTACATGTCAATGTCTATGCCACGCCATGCGCCGCCCAAGCGGAAACCATATTGATAGCGAGGGGTACTGTTACCTATCACCTTCAAGTCGCCCATGTTGTCTTTAGTGCCATCACCGCCGTCTATGACGCCGTTGTGGTCAAGGTTGACAAACTTGATGTCGCCAGGGCCGTACACGAAGTTATCCATCTGCAAGCCATCTTGGTTGGCCACGCCGGGTGCGTAACCTGTGCGGTTGCCGTTGGCATCATAGGTAAAGTCTTCGGCTGTGAAATAGCGGTCGGTCTCAAAACCGTAAATGTCGCCATAGGTCTTGCCCGAGAAGTACTCGTCGATTTTACCAGTCGGGTTGTTCCACTTGGTAACTACAGTTTTGTAGTCGCCAATGTTACCGTTGACATACACGTCAAATTCGCCAAAGCGGTGGCTCCACGAAGCCGTGAGTTCCCAGCCGCGTGTGCGCATCGCACCTTCGTTGCTGTAAGGAGCATCGGCACCAAGCACGCCGGGCAGTGTCACACCGGGGGCAAGCATGTCGAGTGTCTTACGCTGGTACCAGTCGAACGTAAGGTTCAACTCGTTGCTAAAGAAACTGAGGTCGATACCGAGGTCGAGCGTGCGAATGCGCTCCCACGTCAACGAGTTTGAAACAAGCGTCGGAGTTCCATACATCATCATCAACGTTCCGTCCGACCCGAGCCAATAAACATCATCGACCGTGGAGATGGTGGAGATGAACATGTTCTCGCCCACAGCCTCGTTACCTATCTCGCCAAACGATGCACGCAATTTACCGTTGTTAATCACGTCGCGAAGCTTCTCAAAATATTTTTCCTGGCTGAAACGGTAGCCAACCGATCCTGATGCAAAGAATGCCCAGCGGTCGCTTGCCGGGAACGAAGACGAACCGTCGTAGCGTCCGTTCAACTCAAGCAGCCATATGTCGTTGAAGTTATAGTTTATACGTCCAAAGTAGCCGGCAGTGGCCGAGTGTACATGGCGACCTTCGACAGTCTGCGTGCCGGTGGCAAGGCCAAACTCAGGCTGGTCGGGGTTGAGCAAGCCGTCGCGGCGAGAACGATGCCATGTGTATTCCTCGCCCTCGGCGTTACCACCTACCATGATATTGAAATTGTGCTTCTTGTTCAAGGTAAACTCATAGTTGGCATATACGTTCAAGGCATATCCGGAAGTGTGCTCGCTCTGCTGTTGCAAATAAGAGCTTGTGGAAATAGCCTCGGGCTGACGTATGTCGCCTCCCCAGCTGTTATAAGCCGTGAACGGCAACGACACTTGGTCGAGGAACAAGTCCTTGATCTTGTAAGTAAAGTCGGCATTGACAGTCAAGCCCTTGATAGGCGTAAGTTTCAAGAATCCGGTGATGCGCGTGTTGTTAGTCGTCTTCTCGCGGTCGCCTGCTTGTTTCAGGTAGGCTATGGAGTTACGCATGTCCACGCCGTTGATGGTACCAAGCGGTTCAAAGAAGCTACCCCACCGCCACAGGTACTGGTAGGTTGACCCACGGTTAACTTGCGGCGAAGTATAGTCACGCTTAGAGTAGCTGATGCGCGTACCCACTTGCAACCAGTCGGTTATGTTGGACGTGAGGTTAGCATTTATGTTGTAACGCTTTACCTGGTCGGTATTGAAGTTAAGCGCACCGTCCTTGCGATCATAGCCGAACGACAAGTAGTAAGAAGTGCGGTTGCTCGTGCCTTGGACATTCACGTTGTGGCTCTGCGACGGCGACCAATCCTTATACATGATATCCCTTACGTCCCAGTCGGCATAATACATGGCCACACCCGTGTTGGGATCCATGTAATAGTCGCCCACATCGTCCCAGCTTTGGAACGGACGCATTTCGCGATAACCGGTTTTCTTGTGGCCGTTCTGCGCCTGCCAAGCCTCGGCATAGGGCAGCATCGTATCCAAGTACATACCGAACAACTCCGATGCCAAACCGGCACGGTTGTTGACATCAATCAACGCCCGCAACTGAGACGGCACGTCGGAATAGTCGGCGAGCATCGTCGGGGTACTCCATGCGAAGTTGTTGTTGTAGTTTATTGTGAATTTGTCCTCCTTCGTACCAGTCTTGGTCGTAATCAATATCACGCCAAATGCTGCCTGTGTACCATAGATAGATGTCGATGCGGCATCTTTCAGCACCGATACCGATGCGATGTCGGCAGGATTGATCATCGACATGTCGTCAATGGGCACACCGTCAAGGATGATGAGCGGAGCACTCTTCTCATCGTTGCTCAACGTTCCCACGCCGCGTATTGTCAACGACGGCTGGTCGTCAATACCTCCCTGCGTGTTCAACACCGTCAAGCCAGGCACGGCACCCTGCAATGCCTTGGCCACATCCATCTGCGGTCTTGAGTCGAGAGTCTTATCAACATCGACCGTCGACACGGCACCTGTCAAGTTTACTTTCTTCTGGGTTCCGTAACCCACAACTACGACTTCATCGAGCACCTCGGCATTTTCTTCAAGGACAATGCGCATGTTGGTTCCCGACGCTGTAACATCTTGTGGCTTATAGCCTACATAAGAAACACTTACGACCCCCCCCCGAATTTTCAAGGTGAAACGTCCGTCAATGTCGGTGGCAACACCGTTTGTCGCGCCTTTCTCAATTACGCTGGCACCAACGATAGGATGCCCGTTTTCGTCGACAACTACACCTCCGACGGTGCGCAATGCCGATGCTTCGGCCTGCGGCATTGCCACTGGTGCAGCCGTGCTTGCAGGTGCAGCAAACATCGTTCCGCTACACATTAATGCGCCGGCGGCTGCCAGCATAAGGACTCGCTGTTTTCTGAATCCTCCTTCCGTGTGATCTTTTTTCATAAAAGATTGAAATGGTTTGTTAATGGTTTAAAGTTAGTTTTCATTAATCCGAGACTCCAAAAATAACTTACATGTATGGTAGACACGTGCATTATCCTTAAGTCCCATCATCCATGGTTTTATGTTCTAATGGCCAAATTCAAAGATCCGAAGAACATTATTTATTCAAAATTACTAAAAAATTTTTAACAACAAAAAATAAACGCTCAAAATCTTCCATTAAACCAATATGACCCCAAAACTTGCCTTGTCATATTTAAATTTTGAGCAGGGTGATGGGAATGGCCTCTAAGGCACATAAACCTTATAAAAACACACATCCATTGTCACTTTATTTGATTTTATGCGGAACAATATTGTTTTTTGACATGCGCCAAGGCTAAAACTGACAATAAAAATTTCAATCTTTGATATTTTGATGTATATTTGCAAGCTGAAAATGTGCGGAATAAATTTTAACAAAATAAATTAACTAAAACAACACATGCAAAGTAAAGGTTTTATTAAGGTATTAGCCATTGGACTACTACTTGTGTGTGCATTCTACCTGTCGTTTACATTTGTCACTCGCCATTATGAAGGCAAGGCTGAAGCCTATGCCCAAACAATGGCAAAGACCACCGACATCACGAATGACGCCTACAAGACGTATTACAGTGCGTACCTCGATTCTATCGCTAAAGAGAAGGTGTATCTCGGGTATTACACTTTCCAACAAGCTCGTGAAATGGAAGTCGGGCTCGGTCTCGACCTTAAAGGTGGTATGAACGTAACGCTGCAAATATCGGTTCCCGACATTTTGAAAGCGTTGTCTAATCAAAATCCCGATCCTAAGTTCAACAAGGCTCTGGCAATCACCGACTCCTTGCACAAGGATTCCAAGGATTATGTAGCCGAATTCTGCAACGAATATGCCAAGATAGCTCCCGAAGGAAGCCTTGCGCAAATATTCCGTGAAGTAGAAAAAGTTGAACCGGGTTATTCAAACGCACAAGTCGAAAGCATCCTCAAGGATGAAGTAAAAGCAATGGTTAGCAACTCGCGTAACGTGATTGCAACCCGTATCGACCGTTTTGGCGTCGTATCCCCCAACATCCAAGAGCTTGAAAGCACAGGACGCATATTGCTCGAAATGCCGGGCGTAAAGGAACCGGCCCGTATGAGAAAGCTTTTGCAAGGTACTGCCAACCTCGAATTCTATGAAACTTATACTTTGCAAGACTTGCAACAAGCATTGATGCAGTTGAGCAACGAAATAGACCGTATAAACCAAGAAGCTGCCGCCGCCGATTCCACAAAGGCCACTCCTAAGAGCCTTGCACAAATGCTCGGTTGGCAAACCGGTGCCGTTGGCGGTCCTGTAATCGGCTTGGTCAGCGTGCTCGACACTGCATCGGTAAACCGCATATTCGAATCTCCTACAGCAGCCAAGTTGTTGCCTACTAACCTCAAAGCTCGCTGGACTGTAAAGGCAATCGATGAAAAGGGCGGTTACTTCAACCTCGTAGCATTGAAGACTACCCAAGGCAGCCCGGTTCTTGACGGTAGCGTCATCACCGATGCCTCAAGCAACTTCGACAACTTGCAAGGTAATGTCGTTTCAATGACCATGAACGACGAAGGCGCTCGCAAATGGGCTCGAATCACCCAACAAAACTTAAACAAGTCGATTGCAATCGTACTTGACAACCAAGTATATTCTTACCCTAACGTTAACAGCGTAATCGAAGGCGGTAATTCGCAAATCACCGGCGACTTCTCGGTTGAAGAAGCAAGCGACTTGGCCAACGTGCTCAAGAGCGGTAAAATGGTGGCAAGCGTGAAGATAGTTGGCGAAAGCGTCATCGGCCCGTCGCTGGGTCAAGAAGCCATTGAGGCCGGTATCATTTCATTTATCGTGGCAATCATCTTGCTGATGATATTCATGATGGTGATGTACGGAGCAGGCCCTGGCATGATTGCCAACCTTGGAGTGATACTCAACCTGTTCTTCACTCTCGGTATCCTCGCCTCCTTCCATGCTGTACTTACGCTGCCGGGTATTGCCGGTATTGTGCTTGCAATGGGTATGGCCGTAGATGCCAACGTGCTTATCTTTGAACGTTCCAAGGAGGAACTTCGTGCCGGCAAGGGAATCAAAGCTGCCATCGCCGATGGTTATAGCAATGCATTCTCGGCAATCTTCGACTCCAACTTGACTTCAATCATCACCGGTATAATACTTATGATTAATGGTTCTGGTCCTATCAAGGGATTTGCAACTACATTGGTTATCGGTATCATCTGCTCGTTCTTCACTGTGGTATTCGTAACACGTCTTGTCCTTGAAGGCATCGTTAACCGTGGAGGTTTCAAGAATCTCACTTTCTCGACAAGCCTTACCAAGAACATGTTTGTGAACGCCAACTTCAACTTCATCAGCCAACGCAAGAAATCATTGACAATCGTAGTGATTGCAATCGTAGCATTTGCCGTGCTGCTCGGAGTTCGCCGCCTCAGCCCGGGTATCGACTTCTCCGGTGGTAGAAACTACATCGTTCAATTTGACCATCCGGTAAAGACTACCGAAATACAAGAAGAGCTTACTCCATTATTCCCAGGTGCATCAGTTACGGTAATTACAATCGACAATGCCACCAAGGTGCGTATCTCTACCAACTATAAGATTGATTCCAACGATCCTAACGTTGACGAAGAGATTATGGACATCCTTTACAAAGGATTAAAGAAGGAAATAAAGGATATGAGCTATGACGACTTCAGCGTGTCTAATGAGCATGTAGGCGTAGTTTCGACACAAAAGGTTGGTCCGGCCATAGCATCCGACATGACGCGCGATGCTTCGCTTGCAGTATTCTTCTCATTGATAGCAATGGCACTATACATCCTGCTCCGATTCCGTGACGTGGCATTCTCTATCGGTGCTTTGGCTGCCGTGGCTCTCACGACATTCATAATCATCGGATTCTACGGATTGTACGGATTGTTCCCATTCTCAATGGAAATCGACCAGACTTTCATCGCCGCTATCCTTACGGTAATCGGTTATCAGGTTAACGATACGGTGGTTGTATTCGACCGTGTGAGGGAAACTCGCAGGTTGTATCCGAAACAAGATCCGTTCATCACTTTCAACCATGCGTTGAACAGTACCCTTGGACGTACAACAATGACTTCCACAAGTACATTGCTCGTGCTTGTTGTCATGTTCATTCTTGGAAGCGAAACAATCCGCAGCTTTACATTTGCAATGATTCTCGGTGTAATCTTCGGTACACTTGCTTCTCTGTTCGTTGCAGCTCCGACAGCATTTGTAATCGCAAGGTCTCATGCCAAGAAAGCTGAAAAGAAAGAAATTTCAAAGTAAAAATTTGAAAACTCACTCATAAAAGAAAGGAGATGCCCATACGGACATCTCCTTTTTGCATTATTAATCCTTGTAATTACCGGGCTACATCTTAGAAACTCGCTACGGCATCCCCAAAAAAGAGCCGTCAAATTGTGTCACTTTCCATAATGTCCGTGCGTGCGAAATTGCGACAATAAAAAAGCACTGAAAATACCTGCCGGAATTTCCAATGCCATGTGTGCTTATCAGTATGTGTTAGTTTTTGTACTCCCGAGCAGAATCGAACTGCTATCAAAAGTTTAGGAAACTTCTATTCTATCCGTTGAACTACAGGAGCATATTTGTGATGATGCTTTTCGGAGTGCAAAGTTAGCGATTGTTTGCCGCATATGCAATTTTTCAACGTGAAAATTTGTCAACTTTCACATGCAAGGCACGCATGAAGCACTTCACGTCAATCAATTGGCACAGAATTCTACCCGGATAAATTGAATTTGTCAAAAAGGCACGAAATTTGTTAGTGTATATTTTACACGAAGCTAAGATTGACTTTATGTACCATAATGAGGCAGAATTGTGTATTTTTTCTTGTTATTTTTACAATTTCGCATTTTTGCCTATATTTGAATAATATAGGATTCGTCTTGGCAGTGTAAAAAAATAAACAAGCTCATTTTTCACATATTACACTATATTGCACTCGACTTAGACTATATTTAAGCAAAATATAATCCAGATATATAATTATTAACCAGTTTATATAGAAAAAAATGAAAAAAGGATGTTTGATAGCCGCAGTAGTCGTTATCGTATTGATACTTGCAGTAGGCGGCTGGCTTGTAGGTGTACGCAACTCTTTTGTGGACAAAGAAGAAACAGTTGAAAGCGCATGGTCGCAGGTAGAAAATGTATATCAGCGCCGTGCCGACCTTGTGCCAAACCTCGTGGCCACAGTGAAAGGATATGCCGAACATGAACAAAGCACGCTTGAAGGCGTCATGAACGCAAGAGCAAAAGCGACGCAAGTAACCATCGACCCTGCCAACCTCGATGCAGAATCGATTAAACGTTACCAAGAGGCACAAGGAGAACTCGGAGCAGCATTGAGCCGATTGATTGCCGTGTCTGAAAATTATCCCGACCTCAAGGCTAATGAAAACTTCATGACATTGCAAGCCCAACTTGAAGGGACAGAAAACCGCATAACCACCGAGCGTAAGAAATTCAACGATGTGGCTCGCGACTACAATGCCACAATAAGAAAATTCCCGGGTAGCATAGTCGCCGCAATCTTCGGATTTGACAGGAAACCATATTTTGAGGCTATGGCAGGTGCCGAAGTCGCTCCTAAAGTGGAATTTTAACACATGGCCTTAGTCGATTTTATTCCCGAAGAGGGACAAAAGAAAATTGTAGCCGCCATCGCGGCAGCCGAGAAGAAGACATCAGGAGAAATACGCATACACATAGAACCGAAGTGCAAGAAAAATGCGTATGACCGTGCCGTCGAAGTTTTCAACGAGCTGAAAATGTATGCCACCAAGCAACGAAACGGCGTGCTTGTATATGTGGCCTACAAGTCGCATGTGTTTGCCATTATCGGCGACAAGGGTATCAACGACAAGGTAGGTGCAGATTTTTGGAACAAAGAGAAAGAGACTCTTGCCGAATATTTGTCACAAGGCAATCCTATAGACGGGTTGTGTACTGTCGTGAAGCAAATCGGCGACAGCCTGTCGACATTTTTCCCATGGCAAGAGGATGACGTGAACGAACAAAGTGATGAAATATCTTATAAAGAGTAAAATCATGCACAAAAGATTATTTGTGGCAATGTTGACGCTAATCATTATGTCGGCGTTGCCGGTGCGCGGACAAGTCCCCGACGTGCCCAATCCCCCTCGTCTTGTCAACGATTTTGCAGGAATATTCTCATCACTGCAAGTAAAAATGCTTGAAGACTCATTGGTCGCTTTTGACAAAAAAACGTCCAACCAGATAGCAATCGTCACTCTTGACGACCTCGGAGGGATGGATGCTGCGCAGATGGCTACCGAAATTGGCATCAAATGGGAAGTTGGCGGCAAAGATAACAATGGCGTAGTGATTCTAATAAAGCCCAAGAATTCCACTCGTGGAGAGGCATTCATTGCCACCGGCTACGGCCTTGAAGGAGCTTTGCCCGATGCCACATGCCACATGATTGTCAATCGGGAAATGATTCCATACTTTAAAAAAGGTGACTACTGGAGTGGGGTGAATGCCGCATTGGCAGTCATCAAGCCGATTGCAGCCGGAGAATATTCCAAAGAGCAATACGAAGAAGACGCTTCGGGCAAGGTATGGATGTTCGGGCTGTTGGCTATAATCGTTATAGGAATGATAGCAATCATGTCGCGCTCGGGACGTGGAGGCAATGGCGGCAACAATTCAGGCACAATGGGTTCGGGCGGCATTTTCTTCGGTGGATTTCCTATTGGCGGATTCGGCCACGGAGGCAGTAGTGGCGGAGGATTCAGCTCGGGAGGATTCGGTGGTTTTGGCGGCGGAGACTTTGGCGGCGGCGGAGCCGGCGGATCATGGTAAAGGCTTAAACTCAAGCTCTATATTGCAAGTAGGTTGCCACAAGTGGCAACCTACTGCTGTTTTTAATGCTTATGTGGAATGTGCAATTTAAGCGGCAACCGTGGGAACAATTTGCGCCAACGCACCATGTGCTGCGAGATATTACCGCCGGCAATTACGAGCGTAACGGCAACGATAATCATGACAAGCCCGACGCCTTCGCGCAAGGTGAATGCTTCATCAAATACCGTGACTCCTATCACAACGGCAGTCACCGGTTCGAGTGCGCCAAGTATTGCCGTAGGCGTAGAACCTATGTATTTTATCGCACTCGTGGTACACAAGAACGAAATGGCAGTCGGGAACACGGCAAGCGCAAGCAGGTTTCCCCACAAATACCACTTTGTCGGCAATGTTATCCCGTCGCCCATGACAAGCCTTGCAAAAAAGAGCAACACTCCAAACAACAATACATAAAATGTCACTGCAAGAGTTGCCACATCCTTAAGCGAACTCCTATTAACGCCGACAATATATATCGCGTAAGTTATCGCCGAGCCAAAGACGAGCAATGTCCCGACAAGATTCAATGTTCCCCCACCCTCTGTGTGGTACAATAGGCTTATGCCACCCACCGCCACCAATATGCAAAAAGCCGTGAGCAGCGATATCTTTTCCTTATATACAAGTGTCATTATGAGTGCCACGAGTATTGGATAAACAAACAACAATGTCGAGGCAATGCCTGCATCCATGTAATTGTAACTTAAAAACAACGTCAGTGACGATAATGCCACCATCAACCCCATGAATATGAGCAACAAGGTCTCTTTACCTGTAACTTTAAAACTGCGTCCCCTGAATTTTATCATGGCACCAAGCAACGGTATTGCAAATAAATACCTGAAAAACAGCACTGAATCGGCATCCATGCCGTCGCTGTAAAGCGGAAGTGCAAAAAGAGGATTCATTCCATAGGTAGCTGCCGCTATGGCTCCAAGCGCATATCCTTTAATCTTGTCGTTCATCTTATGATTGAGTGTAGTTTCTTTGACATCGGGCGCAAAATTACTAAAAAATTTCATGCTGTAAACGTATGATCGGGCATTAAGCATCGACACTTTACAAAGTCACTGTGTCACAAAACATTACACCTCAAGCAACGTTAACCTCAGACCATATATTCATTTTTCTGATTAAATGACATATGACTGTTGTCGATTTAATGGTTACTTTTGCAACGTAAAAATATGAAATGAAAAAGAAAAACGCTAATAACGGAGCCGATGCCTTGCTGGCAATGATCAGGGACGGCAGGCCGATGACATTCAAACAACAACTGTGGCTCACCGCGCAATTGAGTTTCCCGGCAATGGTTGCGCAACTATCATCGATTGTAATGCAATACATCGACGCCACAATGGTAGGCAGCCTCGGAGCCGGCGCATCAGCCTCAATAGGGCTTGTATCCACTACGACATGGTTGTTCAGCGGATTGTGCGCGGCGACAGCCACAGGATTCTCAGTGCAAGTGGCTCATTCCATAGGAGCAGGCAACATGGACAATGCAAAAGCGGTACTGCGCCAATCCATAATATCGGTAGCCTTGTCGGGGATGCTGATGGCACTGATAGGAGCATCCATCAGCGGAATGCTGCCCGTGTGGCTTGGCGGCGACCCCGAGATACGTCACGACGCATCGGCCTACTTCTTTATATTTTCACTGGCTCTACCTGTATTGCAATTCACGTTTCTTGGCGGAAGCATGCTAAGATGCAGCGGTAACATGAAAGTACCAAGCATGTTGAACGTGCTGATGTGCCTGCTCGACGTGGTATTTAATTATTTCCTCATATTCCCGTCAACCGACATTTCAATATTCGGCATGTCGATACATGTGCCTCGGGCCGGACTTGGCGTGGAAGGTGCGGCACTGGGCACTTTGCTGGCCGAAGTAGTAGTTGCAGTGTTGATGATGTGGTATCTGTGCTTGCGATCGCCAATGCTTAAGTTGACCGGGAGCAGCGGCAGCTTCATACCTCGAAAGTCCACATTGAAAAAAGCAGCACACATAGGCCTGCCTATGGGACTTGAACATGCCGTGATATGCGGAGCCCAGATAATGACAACGGTAATTGTGGCTCCGTTAGGGATATTCGCCATCGCTGCCAACTCCTTTGCCATAACGGCCGAGAGCTTGTGTTACATGCCGGGATATGGTATTTCGGACGCGGCAACGACACTCGTCGGGCAAAGCATCGGCGCACGACGCAGAGACTTGACAAAACGGTTTGCACACATTACCGTATTCCTTGGCATGATAGTAATGGGCATAATGGGCGTGGCAATGTATGTGGCAGCCCCCCAGATAATAGGCATAATGACTCCGGTCGAGGAGATACGGGAACTCGGTATCATGGCTTTGCGCATAGAAGCCTTTGCCGAACCGATGTTTGCAGCGTCGATTGTAGCCTACGGCGTGTTTGTCGGAGCCGGAAACACATTGATTCCGAGTTTTATGAATTTTTTCAGCATCTGGGCTGTACGATTGACCTTGGCAGCCTCTCTGGCTCCTTCAATGGGACTTAAAGGCGTATGGATTGCAATGTGCATAGAATTGTGCTTCAGGGGATTGATATTCTTGATAAGACTTGAACGAGGGAAATGGATGAAGGCAATCAGTGCCTCTTGACCGACTCTATATGCCCATGCGCATAATTTCAGTAATTAAGGTTGTGACCTCCGTAATTCATATACATTGCATATTGACTGGCACAAGTAATTTTGCAATGTATTAAGAATTAAAGTAATTGACCGATTCTTGATTGTATCGCTTGTATTTTTTATTGTCGCCATCCTCATGCGGCATGTACAAAGTGATGTACTATGACTTTTGAAATTATCGAATAAAATGAATGAATGGGAAATAATAAAATTAAAACATAAAATCATGAAACAGATAAAAGATACCGAATTTGGCGGAGAACGCCCGTTGTTTGCATCACACGACCTTTGCATCGAGAATGTCACCATACATGCCGGAGAATCGGCATTGAAAGAATGCAGCAACGTCGAGGCTGTAAATTGCCGTTTTGAAGGCAAATATCCTTTTTGGCATGTCGATGGATTTGTTGTGAGGAATTGCTTGTTCACCGAGGGTGCGCGTGCCGCATTGTGGTATTCACGCAACTTGGAAATGAGCGACACGCTTGTTGAAGCTCCAAAGATGTTCAGGGAAATGGACGGAATCTTCCTCACCAATGTAAAAATTCCCGACGCGCAAGAAACTTTGTGGCATTGCCGTAACATCGAGCTTGAAAATGTGGAAGTGGGAAAGGCCGACTACCTGTTCATGCACAGCGAGAACATACGCATCAATAATTACAGGCAACAAGGGAACTACTCATTCCAATATTGCAAGAATGTCGAAATACGCAATGCCGTCATCGACTCGAAAGACGCGTTCTGGAACACTGAGAATGTCACTGTATATGATTCGGAATTGACCGGCGAATATCTTGGCTGGCATTCTAAGAACCTACGCCTTGTAAATTGCAAAATATCGGGAACGCAACCACTATGCTACGCAAAAGACCTCGTTATGGAAAATTGCATAATGGCCGACGACTGCGACCTCGCATTTGAATACAGCAGCGTAGACGCTACGGTCAACAGTCTCATCCGCAGCGTGAAGAATCCGCGCACCGGACGCATAATTGCCAAAGGCTATGGCGAAATCATCATCGATGAAAACATTAAGGCTCCTGCCGATTGTGAAATAAAGACAAGCAATGTCGAGTGACACGACGTGAAATAATGAGTTCTGGATATGAAATATGATTTTGACGAAATAATATCGCGTCGCAGAACCAATTCCTATAAATGGGACAGCGCGAGCGACAGCCGTGTATTGCCTATGTGGGTCGCCGACATGGATTTCCGCACCGCTCCTGTCATCATCGAGGCGTTGAGCAAAAGAGTAGCACACGGAATATTCGGCTACACACGCGTTCCAGATACCTATTACGATGCCGTAACAGGATGGTTTGAACGTCGTCACAGCTGGAAAATAAATCGCAAGTGGATGATATACACTTCGGGTGTAGTGCCGGCCATTTCGGCAATCATAAAGGCATTGACCATGCCGGGAAACAAAGTCCTCGTGCAGACGCCGGTGTACAACTGCTTCTTTTCTTCGATAAGGAACAATGGATGCGAGATGATTTCAAGTCCGTTGATTCATGATGGAGACACATTCCGCATGGATTATGAGGACATTGAACGCAAGACCGCCGACAGCAATGTGAAACTGATGCTGCTATGCAATCCGCACAACCCGGCAGGAAGGGTGTGGACTCGCGAAGAATTGGAGACATTGGGTCATATATGCTTGAAAAACAATGTGATTGTCGTATCAGACGAGATTCATTGCGAACTTGTGTATGAGGGGAACCGATACACTCCTTTTGCATCGATTTCGGACGAATTCCTTGCCAACTCCATTACCTGCATATCCCCGAGCAAAGCTTTCAATATTGCCGGACTGCAAATTGCCAACATTGTGGCCTCGGATGCCGAAACGAGAAGAAGAATCGACAAAGCAATAAACATAAACGAAGTGTGCGACGTGAATCCTTTCGGCGTGGAAGCAACTATCGCCGCTTATTCACGCGACGGAGAGGAATGGCTGTCGCAATTGCTTGATTACCTGCACGGGAACTATGAATACATGAAAGAATTTTGCCACAAAAACCTGCCGGCGTTCCCGATTGCAAAACTCGAAGGAACATATCTTGTATGGATGGACTGCCGCAGTCTCGGAATGACATCCGAAGTGCTTGAACACCTGCTCGTCGAGAAAGCTGCGCTTTGGCTTAACGCCGGAACAATGTATGGAGCTGAAGGAGAAGGATTCATGCGATGGAACATTGCATGTCCTCACAGCGTGCTTGCCGACGGGCTTTCTCGATTTGCCTCTTATGTCAATTCTCTGTAATCATTTAGCAATTGGTTCACAACCATATAAATTGTTTATGCTTAAAAAGAATTTTTATTTGACATGCTTGCTTGCTCTTGGCTTCGTACCAGGAGCCTTTGCCGGCCAGGCACCCGACTCTACAAGCATAAAGCACAATCTTGACGAGCTGGTTGTTACCGGAACAAGGAACGAAACGACAATCAATAGCCTGCCAATGACAATTTCGATTGTCGACAGGCCGCAAATAGAAAACAGCTATCAACCGTCGCTACTCCCGATATTAAACGAAAATGTGCCGGGGCTGTTCACGACGAGCCGTGGCGTAATGGGCTACGGGGTTTCGACAGGAGCAGCCGGAGGGTTCAGCATGAGAGGCATGTCGGGCAGCGCACAGATGCTCGTGCTTATCGACGGACATCCGCAATACATGGGTCTCTTCGGGCATCCCATAGCCGATTCCTACCAGTCGATGATTGCCGAGCGTGTCGAGGTGGTACGAGGCCCTGCATCAGTATTATACGGGTCGAATGCTATGGGCGGAGTAATAAACATAATCACTCGCAAAATGGAACAGGATGGCATAAGAACCAACATTCAGGTCGGTGCCGGTTCCTATGGCACAGTCCAGACCGAAGCGTCGAGCCGATTGAGAAAAGACCGGTTCAATGCTGCCGTATCATTGTCTTACAACAGGACCGACGGGCATCGCGACGACATGGGTTTCGAGCAATATGGCGGTTATGTAAAGCTGGGCTATGACTTCAGCGACAAATGGAAATTGCACGGAGATGTGAATGTCACTCATTTCAACGCTTCAAATCCGGGTGAAATATCCAACCCGATATTTGACAACGATTCACACATAACACGCGGCATGGCCTCGCTGATGCTTGAAAACGACTACGACATGACATCGGGTGCCGTCAGTATTTTTTACAACTGGGGACGACATGAGATAAATGACGGTTACCATGAGGGAGAACCTGAGCAAGATGCCTTGTTCAATTCCAAAGACTTGATGATGGGCGTGTCTTGGTACCAGAGCGCCACATTCTTTACCGGCAACAGGCTGACCGTCGGCTTTGACTACCAACACTTCGGAGGTGAATCGTGGAACGAAGCCATTGCTTCGGGCGAACACGAACCGGGAACCGACAAAACCCAAAACGAAGTGGCCGCTTACGTCGATGTGCGCCAAGACATCGGCTCATGGGTGTCTCTCGATGCAGGTTTGAGGATTGACCACCACTCTCAAACAGGCACCGAGCTTGTCCCACAAGGCGGAATCGCATTGCACATGCCCCACTCTTCCGAACTTAAAGCAATGGTGAGCAAAGGATTCCGCAATCCCACAATCAGGGAGATGTACATGTTCGGACCTCAAAATCCCGAATTGCTTCCCGAGAAGATGATAAATTACGAACTGGCCTTCTCACAGACGTTGCTCGACGGTACATTCCATTATGGCGCAAATCTATTTTACATCGACGGAGACAACCTGATTGTCGTCAACCAAGTCAACGGCAGTCCATTGAACATGAACACAGGAGCAATAAAAAACTGGGGCTTGGAACTTGAGGCCGCATGGCGACTGAACAGGAAATGGAGCATAGATGCCAATTACAGCTGGGTGCACATGGAGCATCCTGTCATATCGGCACCGCAGCATAAATTATATGCCGGAGCGCACTTCGACAGCGGACGTTGGAACATATCGACCGGCTTGCAATACATAAACGGGCTATACACGTCTATTTCGGAACCTGCAACTACCGAGGATTTCTTGCTTTGGAACATCCGGGCCGGATTTGAATTGTGCCGGTATGCCTCGTTGTTTGTGAGAGGAGAGAACCTGTTGGCTCAACGATATGAGATAATGGCCGGCTATCCCATGCCCAAGGCGACTTTCATGGGAGGTGTGAACGTGCACTTCTGACACAACATAATATGTACACATCTTAAATTAACATAAATCGATACTGCTATGAATCTGAAAAAAGAGTTTTGCAATTTTCTGCTGGCCATGTTTATTATGGCAGGTACAGGCTGTGCCAACGCTCAAGACAAGTCACAAAGCCCCGAGCCTTCGGGAAGCAACGACAGCTTGCCAAAAGTCTACATTTTCACTGAAATATCATCAGAGAACTTGGTTAAAATATATGAGGCTCTCGGCCGTCAGGCCACCGGCAATGTAGCCGTGAAGCTCTCAACAGGAGAACCCGGAGGACACAATTTCCTGCAACCTTCGTTGATAAAAGATCTCGTACAGAAGGTTAACGGGACTATCGTGGAATGCAACACAGCTTATGGTGGTGGCCGGTCAGACACGCAAAGCCATTGGCAGGCGGCCAAGGAGCATGGATTCACTGCCATAGCCGACGTTGACATAATGGATGCCGAAGGCGAAACGCGTCTGCCGGTAGAAGGTGGCAAGCATATCACCTACGACATTGTAGGATCGCATTACACTAACTACGACTTCACTGTCGTGCTTTCGCACTTCAAGGGTCATGCAATGGCCGGATTTGGCGGCGCTATAAAAAATATTTCGATAGGAATAGCCTCGGCAAACGGTAAACGATGGATTCACTCTGGTGGAACAAGCACCGCCGACTGGGGCAGCCCGACACAGGAGGAATTCCTTGAAACGATGGCCGAAGCGGCCAAGGCCATTGTGGACCATTGCGGAGACAATATCCTGTACATCAGTGTCGCCAACAACCTATCGGTGGATTGTGACTGCGACTCGTCGCCCGAAGATCCCAAGATGGGCGACATCGGCATTCTTGCCTCGCTCGACCCTGTGGCACTCGACCGTGCTTGCACCGATCTCGTACGCTCGTCGGAAGATCATGGAAAAATTCACTTGATTGAGAGAATCGATTCCCGCAAAGGGATGCACACGCTCGATTATGCCGAGCAATTGGGACTTGGCAGCCAAAAGTATGAACTCGTAAGGCTGGACTAAATTTTTTATAAAGGTTTGTTTGATACTGAATGAAGGGAGTCACCGTCGATGGCGACTCCCTTCAGATTTTATAAAAACACCAAGTAATATAGAGGCTGTTAGTAATACATGATTTCTCTTTCTATTATGCCGTATGGCTCACCGTTGCACTTTATTACCGCTTCGGTCCAGTTTCCTCGGCCGTCGACATGCGTGTAATCAAATGTGTAATGATACTTGTTTTCATAAGTGCAAGCCGTCTGCCAGCCTTTTTCATTGTAGGCATATTCGATTACGCTCAAGTAATCGTCCATCTCGCTGTATGACGACTCTTTTATCAGTCGGCCATGCATGTCGGTGATGGTATAGTCGTTCTTTGTGTCGCCATATTCTATGCGGTTGCCATTTTCATACTTGACTTTTGCCGGGTTCAGCGGGTATTCATTTGTCGTCAAGCCTCCGGCAATATACATGTTTTCTATGGTGTTGACACGTTCATCTCCTTTGTATTCATATTTTCGGTCATAAAACAGCTCCCCGTCCTGATACAGTTTCTCTTCATCCATCCGGGTTCCCTTGTAGGAATAGACCGATATGTAATTTATGCCGTCCGATGAGCTTATCACCGAGTCAAGCCGCCCGTCGATATCATATATTCTCGTGTCGGGCTCGGGGAAAGCGTCATATTCCCGGTTCAAGTCGGGCTCGCCATCCTTCACTATCTGCCCGTCCTGCAACTTGGCCGAGTAAATGGATGTGACAATCTTGTAGATATTGTTGCTTTTGCCTGTAATCCTTGGATTTGGCACAAACGTATCATGGACGGCGGCAGGCTCATCCTTCTCTTCGGTTTCCTGCTGCTTGCCGGCGCAGGAGCATAACGAAAAGCATGAAACTGCAAGTACGACGGTTATCGGTATCGAAGAAAAATTTCCCATAAAGAATAATGTCCTTTTTATAGGGCAACGTTTATGTTATTCACCTCAAAAATAGTCTGACATCTTAAATATTACAAATTTTTGCATCAGAAAATTTGACATGGAGAAGATTTCGGGCATTTATAAAAGAAAAACAGACCATTTTGCCGGCCAAAGCCCGGCTTTCAATGACGAACCTGAACTTTATTATCATGCTTTATGCCCCATAAAACAAAAAAAGCAGATGGCAAATCTGATACCACCTACTACTTTTTTCCTGAAAATTGCCAAGTCAGATGAACCGCGTCCCTGCGGCAAAAGACTTGCAATGTTGATTAATATTCCTCCCTGCGCTACTACAAAACAAATGTGCCTTTCTTAACAATCTTATTCAATTTCATCGCAGGGGCATAAACTCGCTACCTTGATGCACTCGCAGGAATCATCCTCCGATGTTCCCTTGTCATAGCCATCAGGTATCACCAAAACTTGTTTTGAGCCTTATTGTAAGTGAACCCTACCATGCCGAGACGATTTTCAAGCCACGCCTTGTCAATCTGCATATCGCTGCACATTTCATCAAGCGAGCCATACTGGTCACGCAGTTTCATGTTCACAAAGCTCAATAACATCATTACATCGTTAGGTAATTCTGTCATAGCCATTTTATATAAACATAATGTCGCTGCAAAATTAATATATTTTTCATTACAAGCAAAAGAATTGCTACTTTTGCGGCATAAGTACGAAACAGAGTCAAAAAGCACCGGAATGACAAACGCCAAAGACACCCTCATAGTCATCACAGGGCCAACCGGCTCGGGCAAGACCAGTGCCGCAATCGATATTGCACTGGCGTTGAATACCGAAATCCTGTCGGCCGACTCACGGCAAATATACCGCGAAATTCCGATAGGAACGGCGGCTCCCACTCCCGAGGAGTTGTCTGCCGTGCGGCACCATTTCATCGCCACCAAGAGCATTACCGAGTATTACAGCGCGGCTCAGTTCGAGCAAGACGTGCTGGCGTTGCTGCCGTCAATATTCGACCGCTCGCCGTCGCGTTGCGCCGTCATGTGCGGCGGCTCGATGATGTATGTCGATGCCGTGTGCAACGGCATTGACGAGATGCCCACTATTCGCGATGACGTGCGCGACAAGGTAAAACGGCTCTACGACGACTGCGGCATCGAGGCTGTCATTGCCCAGCTCGAGCTGCTCGACCCGGCCTATCTCGCAATCGTCGACCGGGCCAACCACAAGCGGCTGCTGCACGCGCTTGAAATATGCTACCAGTCGGGACAGCCCTACTCGTCGCTGCGCACCGGCCAACGGAAGCAACGCCCGTTCAGCATAATAAAGCTCGGGATCGAAATGCCGCGACAAGAACTATTTGACCGCATAAACCGGCGCGTCGACAAGATGATTGAGAACGGACTTGAACAAGAGGCTCGCGCAGTTTATCCATTAAAGCACCTCAACTCTCTCAACACAGTGGGATTCAAGGAAATGTTTGCCTGCTTCGACGGCTTGATGGATTTCAATACTGCCGTGGAGCGGATAAAGAAAAACACTCGCGTATATGCCAAGCAGCAGGTACGCTGGTTTGCCAAAGACAATGAAATGACATGGCTTACCCCCGACCGTCTGACTCCCGACAATGTAAAATCGCTGATTGCGGCAGCCCACAACGGCCGACAAGCCCGTTTAGGGGTTTAGTCCACCTCCTTCCAAAACGAATATTCAGGATAATGCCCGTAAGGCGGCCACATCTTCACATCTTTCATGTAGGCCGACGGCGGCACTTCTACGTCCATCCGCAAGTAGACCTCGTGGTTGTTCTTCAGCTTACGGCGCGTCACATAGTCCTTGTAGGAGAAGTAATAACGCTGGTACACGCGGTCGTTCTTCACCACATCTTCCCATCCGTATTTCTTTATAGTGTCGAGGCTGACGAATATCTGAATATCATACTTAAACGATCTCATGTAAGCGTCAAATTCTATCTGCGACGGCATACAGCCAATGACACGGTCGCCGGGAGCAACTTTCATGTAATAGTAATCGTGTTTATACAACCGTTCTTGCAACAATGTGTCGGGCCAAATGAACGAATGCCCGTAAAACCACACGAGCGTGTCGCTACTGTTGTTCTTCGCAACCATGAATCGCGGAACGTGGTCCTCAAAGTAGCATCCGCTCAACAACCAAGCTGCGAGCACTGCTATAAGCGCAATCAAGCTCTTTCTCATATTCTTTCTTATTTCTTTTATTTGTTATTCATAATACCCGTAGGGCGGCCACATCTCCACTTCGCTCATATAGTTGAACGGCGGCACGGTAAACCGCAAATGGCTGTATTCAGAAGAATTAGGCCCATACCCTCTATTTGCATAAGCCTGAATGCGCACAGCATCTTCATAGCGTAGATGATACTGTTGGTACACACGATTGTTTTTTACGACATCTTCCCATCCGTATTTCTTTATAGTATCTGCGCTGATAAATATTTCCACGCAATACCCATAAGCAATCGTACTGAAATACCTGCGAATATCATCGGTCGATGCGTCAACCACCATGCAATCTGATTCAAACGGCTCAATAACACGCCAATGCCCGTAATCTTCTAATACCAATTCCAACTCTTCAGGATATGTTTTATGAATCCATACGAATGTCTCGCGTGTGTTATTTTTCGCCTCAAAATCTATGCTCGGAAAACTTTCTCCAAACACGCAAGTACTGGCGGTGAACATGAACCATGTCACCGTCATCACCAAATATATCAATATCCTCCTGTTCATTGTCGATTCGTTATTTTCATGGATGCCTATTATATAAATCAAGCTTTTAACTATTTACTGCATCAAGTCGAGATGTTTTAACATTTTTTATTGATTGATAACCTTGTAATGTCCGTAAGGCGGCCACATCTTAACGTCCTTCATGCAGTCAGTCGGCGGCACACTGAGCCACAATTCCCAATCAGGATTATCTGTATAGCTAACAGTAGCAGCTTTAATAGGAGCAACATCATCATAACAGAGGTCGTAGCATTGATATATGCGGTTGTTCTTCACGACATCCTCCCATCCATATTTCTTGATTGTATCAAGACTGATAAATATCACTCTAAAATATCCATAAGGCATTCTACTGAAATAAGTTCGCAAATTGTGTTCCCCTCTGTTTAGGTAAATATATGTTATAGAATCTCGTTCATTTGGAGGAATCATATTCAACCGTTTAAAATTTATTGTAACATTATCCAACAACGTATCAGGATAAAAACATCTCTTCCAAACAAGAGTATCATTAGTATTGTTCTGAAATACGAACACATTCACCTTCTCTTTATAAGGTATCCCCCAATGACATGTACTGGCGGTGAACATGAACCATGTCACTGTAGACGCTAAATATATTAATATCCTCCTGTTCATTGTCGATTCGTTATTTTCATGGATGCCTATTATATAAATCAAGCTTTTAACTATTTACTGCATTAAGTTGAAATGTTTTAACATTTTTTATTGACTAATAACCTTGTAATGTCCGTAAGGCGGCCACATCTTAACGTCCTTCATGCAATCGGTCGGCGGCACGCTGAACCACAACTCCCAATCAGGATTATCCATATAGCCAACAGTAGCAGCTTGGATGGGAGCGACATCGTCATAGCAGAGGTCGTAACGCTGATACACGCGGTTGTTCTTAACAACATCCTCCCATCCATATTTCTTTATCGTATCAAGGCTGATGAATATCTCTGTTGAGTACCCATAAGGCAGCAAACTGAAATAATATTTCCTCAAATCACTCTCTTTGCCATCTCTATCATTATAACATCTCGTTTCACATCTATTTGGTGGAATCATGTAATCCTCATGAGAATTATAAGGGAAAATATGTGATATTTCTTCATAACTAATATCAGACAACTTTTCAGGATAGACACACTCTATCCAAACGAGAGTATCGGAAGTATTATTCCAAACTACAAACCTCGTTGGAGTCACCATATCTGGCAGAATCACAAAGCAAGTACTGGCGGTGAACATGAACCATGTCACCGTCATCACCAAATATATCAATATCCTCCTGTTCATTGTCGATTCGTTATTTTCATGGATGCCTATTATATAAATCAAGCTTTTAACTATTTACTGCATCAAGTCGAAATGTTTTAACATTTTTTTATTGACCGATAACCTTGTAATGTCCGTAAGGAGGCCACATCTTAACATCCTTCATGCAGTCGGTCGGCGGCACGCTGAACCACAACTCCCAATCAGGATTATCTATATAACTAACAGTGGCAGCTTGGATAGGAGCAACATCGTCATAGCATAAGTCATAACGCTGATATATGCGATTGTTTTTCACGACATCCTCCCACCCATATTTCTTTATCGTATCAAGGCTAATGAATATCTCTGTGGAGTACCCGTATGGCAACAGGCTAAAATAAGTTCGTAAATCTTCATAATTTATCCAATCCACACCATAAGTAACTCCAACGAGTCTATTTGGTGGAATTATACGCCAAGTACATTTACAATCAATATCCAGCAATGCGTCCGGATAAGACATCCCCTCTATCCAAACAAGGGTATCAGATGTATTATTTCGGACCAAGAATCTTCCTCCTTCAAACCTATCCATTACAATAAGTTCTTCACAGGTACTGGCGGTAAACATGAACCATGCCACTGTAGCCAATAAATAAACTAATATTCTCTTACCCATAAATTCATTTATTATTTCTTTCATCTTCTAATGGATATTTATTTAAAGGATCATTTGCTTCCCATGTTTCTCTATCTATGCCAAAATATTCCATACCTCTCCAATTCGCATTCATCTCATACCACCTGTATTTATGATGATCACTAAATAATGCTGAGGAAAGGCTTGGCAAGCCTATGACAAACAGATAAGATGGGCCATAGAGCTTGCTTTGCAAGTAATGCCCATACTCGTGCATATACAAGTATCTCCCCTTAGGATTAAAGTCTTTATTCTTCTCTCTCGCTCCGTCTTCATTATCATAAATGTTTATATAATTCCCTATGGTAACACCTTGTCGTTTGTTATAACTTATGACAAACGTGGCTCCACCATAAAACCTCACATCAACTGAGACATACACATTTCTAAATTGAGAAAATATATATCCCACAAAAGTCTGTGGTAGTTCCCAAGTAAAACGAGAAACCAAATCAAGCGCTTTGCCGAAAAAGTCCTTTTTCTTATCTGGAATGAATAATCCTGCGTAAATTTTTAATGAATTTAACACGGCATTAAATCCGCCTTTAAGCACATTTTCTCCTTTGAATAGTGCTCTCACAAATCCCCAAAAGAAGGATGAAATTATAAATTTTCCACTTGGATCCTTGTATTTGAACGGATTGTTCAAGCAATAGGAATAGCGGTTGAAATTCTGTGTGAAGTCATGCTTCTGGATTACAGGGTCGGGATTCAAGAAACGGCTTAGCACCGGGTCATAGACGCGACCGTTCATGTTAATCAAGTTGAACCATTGCAGATGCTCATGCCCAGTATAGCCGCGACGCAGGAACAACTCGGGCTGCTCTTCTGGCTTATAAACCTCATGGGTCTCCGGGTCGCGCAGATTGCCCCACGCGTCATAGCTCAATTCCTGCTTCAATTCCCCGTCGGCCCTGACAATGTGCGTGATGCTGCCAAGGTAGTCACGCAAGATGTAATACATGATCCACACATCATCTTCACATACGCACACAGCCGGAGCCGTGTACCTGTCACCACCTATGTAGAGCCTTTGCACTGTCTTAGATGACGGATAGAAATACCGCTCATAATCAAGAATGTCAAGATAATAGGTAGTCATGTAATGCAAGGCCGTGTGATGATATTCATTCTTAACCTTCTCGTGCCTTGAATTGTAATCAAACATCACCACATCATTGTAGCATTCATAAAACACAGGCAAGTTGAAAGAATTATATTGCGACAACAATTCATAACGGTTATATGTTGCATCGTCAACCGCATCGATACTTGTTGCTTGGAACGGCTTGGCAGAATTCCCATAAGTTATTGTCCCCACCCCCTCCTTGCTCAGGATATTACCATTTTGGGCATAAGAAATCAACCTGCCATTGTCATCGACCAGCCTGTTCAACTCGTCATAACCGAATTGCTCCACAATATTTCGTGTATTGTCGGTACGGCTCAACAGATTGCCGGTTGCCGGGTCAAATTCATAACCGAAATCCTGAAGCCCGTCGGAAGTATAAATGCGCGAAGGATAGCCGTAAGGCGTGTAAACATGCTTTTGCGCTAAGTTTTCGCCATACAGCAACTCCGTAACCTGCTCAAACTCGTTGGCTTTCACCGCTTCCCACACTTTTACGGTGTTTCTTGAAGCATCCATGAATGAAATGCTCTTAAGACGGCAGTCGGAATAGGTACGATATTCCGCTCCTATCGCCGGGCCATTAATAAAATACCTCTTAGAAACAATGTTTCCGTTCTCCCAGCTATATTGCGTTGAGAAAGTCACCGTGGAGTTGGTAGTTTTATCGACTACAGTCCGCTTTACCATCCTCAACCGGTCGAAATTATCATAACTCGTGGTAATCGATGTGCCGTTGTCGGAATTTTCCTCTTTCAACAGCCCGTATTCGTTGTAAACATAAGTCGTGTTGAACTCGGGGCGCGACACCGATGTCACGCGGCCTAAACGGTCATACCGTTCCACGGTCTCTTTGCCACGGGCGTCGGTCGATGTCTTGACGAAAACATCACCCTCATAATACTCCGAGAACTCCAGCCTGCCGGCATTTGGGTCGACTATCGCCGTGCGATTACCATAAGTGTCGTATTCAAATTTTGTAACCACGCCGTTTACATCAACTTCGGTCAATTGTCCGTCGGGACGCAACGTGTAATTTATCGTACCACCCGGGTCAGTCACCTTTATCGCCTCATTATTGGCATTGAAATAGGTCGTAGTATTTATTCCCTCCTTGGTAACAGATTCCATACATGGGCCATATTGCCATTGGGTAGACCTACCCGAAGCCATGGTAAGCGTCAACGGACGGTCATGCTCATCATAGGTATATTCATTCCAATATAGAGGGAAACCACCAAAATATGGCTGCGACACCCTCACAAGCCTGCCGGCAGCGTCATACTCCTTGTTCATGCTGAGGTACTCGTCATTATAAGTTTCTTCAAAATAAAGAACCTCATTGTCCATTGCATCATAGTAAACCGACTTGTTATATTTCCCGGTTTCTTTCTTTTCCTTGAAATATACACCTACATCCCTATGAGCCCATCCATATTTCTCGCTTTTCACAGTTCCATCGGGATTGGTGGTACTGAACGACTCTCCCCAGTCGTCATATACGGTTTCGATCTTCTGCCCTTTGTGATTATAGGCAACGATGCAGTTTCCGTATTTGTCATACTGGGAATATGTAGTGGTCAATCCAAGCTCGTCGGTCGCAGATGTCATGTAACGGCCGTCGGCATCATACTCAAATGTCTTGCCTATAAAATTAGTGAGGTTACGCGGGGCTTCTTTCTCAGAAGTCCTAAGTCCGAATGAATTATAAGTCCACCTCGTTTCTTTTTCCTTGACATTGCCATTCTCGCCGACATATAATATGCACGACAACGGCAGCAGGCTATTATCATCATAGCTATACAACTCCCTCTCGATCCAAGACATGCCCGAATTGGTTTTCTTCACGCTCTTGGTTACTACCATTCCTGTAAAATAGTGCGATGACGTGCAAATGTTTCTATAAGAAATATCGGTAACGGTGCTTAATGCCGCATCACCCGGATTGTAACTTTCCTGCGTGACATTGTTGAAAGAATCATATTTGTAAGACTTCACCCTGTCAAGCCCATTTAACTTGTCATGAGTAGAAACCTTGACCAACCGCGGATTGCATTTCTTATTAGAAGACTCGTTACGCTCGTATTCGTATGTCGATTTTTCCTCGTTGTTCTCTTCTTCCACTTTAAGCCCGAACATATACGGGTCGTAGACCACGTCATTAGGCTTTCGCTTAATTGCATCATTTGACCTTATTCTCCTAAATCCGCAGAATCCAAGACCTTGTCTGTGAGCCACGGCTCCATAATAGGCATAGCCGGTGTTCTTGACGGTAACTCCATTCATGACAACCGTTTCATTTTCCAACAAATATATCGGAGCCATGAATGCATAATATGGGAAATCACCCGAGATTGACTCATACAAGTAATTGCCATCGGATGTCATAAGGAAATATTTGTTGTTGTGAACAAGCCCGTAACTGTCGGTGAAACCGGTCAACAAGTTTCCGGCACGAGCATCATGCGAATATACGTAACTATTAACCTCGGCACCATCCAAAGCAAGGAAATTGCTTGAAATGCTATATCCGTCAGTCCGCATCGGCACAAGTTTCAATCCATTAGGGATGGAGGCACTGACACTTTGTCCCGGCTGAATCACGCCATCGACATTTTTATATGCAGTAACCGTAAACCCTGACGTATGAACCAATTCAGCGCAATTGTCATTATCCATGTCTATCATGAGATAATTTTCATCACGCATGTTTTTTACAATTTGCTGTGTCTCCTTTACGAAACCTTTGCCGGTCGATAAATATATATTCCATTCATTGCCGTTGTCTACTTCGCTATACAAGACATTTTTCCTAATGCTAATGCCATGGTCGGGACATTGTGGCGTTGACAAAAGCTCATCAACCAATCCCTTGCCACATATCCTGCAATATATGGGTTCTTTATACCTAAGCACCCTGCCGCAATACCGGCATTTATCAGATTCCTTATCGATGACCGGCTCGTCCTTTCCGCAATAAGGACACGTTTCGGGAGACCATATTGGGACATAAACGTCCTTATATGTTTGATATGAATATTTTGGAGGTATAATATAATCGTTATTGCCATCGCCATTGATATCTGCCCAAAAACACTCATGTCCGGGAGTCTTGATGTCGTAATCCGAAAGAATCTCTTTATAACCCGACGCGCTTATTTCGTACATCTTCATGCAGTTGCCCGAAGCGTGGCATAGTTCGTCACGCCCGTCGCCGTTAAAGTCGACAGGATATATTTCACTACCCTCCTCAATAGAGATTCCGAAAAATTCACCTTCACCGACGACTTTGCATTCATCCAAATCTATCAACGCATAAGTCGACTTTCTTGCATTACCACTGGGACTCTCATTATGCGTGACGGTCAGCAACTGAATTTTGCCCAAGCCCAAGAAATCGCCATAGAAATAAGTCCTCGACATCGGGCTTAGCAAAATGCCGTCCTCTTCGGGCAAGACCCCGTCGACCTTGACCGAGGCCATATTCTCATAAAAAAGAGTCCCGTTATTATAATAATAAATTACAAACTTTAATTCGACCTCGGATGCCGACTCGTCGATATCGCCAAAATTAACCCTCACTATCTCATCAATCCCGTCTCCATTGACATCAACCGGGGCCACCGACTGGAATCCTTTCCCTGCCAAGATTGACAATACATCACTATAACCCACGACATCGGGAGCTACTATTATTTCTTGCAATTCGGGGAATTTGCTTCCAAACTCATAGCCCAATACTTGTCCCCTCGCATTAACCCTCTCTCTGACAACTCCATATATGCTGAATTTCCCGGGGAACATTATCAATCCGTCCGAAAAAGAACCGGCACGCATCTTTCCTCTCATCATCACAGGGTCATCGTCAAAATATTGTACCAACGACAATGAAGAGGCGTGTTTCATCTCCCTCTTTTCAGTACCGTTGTAATATTCGTAAGAAAACTTCAATGGATTAAGGCTTGAAGAACCTACGCTGCACCCTATCTCTACCAGACGGTTTACATTTTCCACGAAGCTATGAGTCAATTTGTAAGTCCTAAGCTCCTGCAACGCACCATTGCACATGCTATAAGACACTACCTGTTTCAGCAATTTGTCATTGACAATTTTTTTCCCCGCCGAATAAATTACGACACAATCCTCTCGGTCGGAATAAGAAAAATGAATCTCTGCCAACGGTTGAGAGCCTTTCAATGCCCCATATTTTATCTTTGAAATATAATAATTATTGCCCGATTCCAAATATTCAAACGTAGTGGCATACCCACGGAAATCCACAATCTCGGTAACGGGATAAATAAGTTGATTCTCATAGTTATCGGTAAAACCGAAAATCGCAGTCGACCCATCGGGATATTTGGCTGTGAAATAAGCTACCCGGCCATTATTCAAGTGTTTCTTTACCTTAATGAAACCTTGAACCGTTTCATATTGGTACTCATCTTTCAAGTCGTCAATGTTCTTGACAAGTCGCATCCCGTCAAGAATGTATGCGCATCCGTCGGCCACCGACAAATCTATTGCAGAAGTTACACCGTCATAATAAATGTTCTTATCGGCTGCACAAATCGAAGACAATCCCGATATGTCCCACGCATATCCGGCCATGCCGTTCTGACTGTTACTATTATAACTTATTGCCACCTCCGGGGCTTTGCTGCTTACACTTGCCGTTTTTATCGGAACCGAATACATTTTGTTCCCGGCTGCACCGAAACTTTCAAAATATTCTATTTTCCCGACATGCTTGGTCTTGTCGACAACAACCACGGCTTGAG
This sequence comes from uncultured Prevotellaceae bacterium, assembly GCA_905207705.1. Classification (GTDB taxonomy): domain Bacteria; phylum Bacteroidota; class Bacteroidia; order Bacteroidales; family Muribaculaceae; genus Avimuribaculum. Next base: position 108,419 of record CAJLMA010000005.1, on the reverse strand, counting down.
CCTTGGAAGGCCCGACTGTTTCCGGCTCTTCGGAACTGTCAACAGGATTCTGAATACCTAATATTTCTCCATAATCAAATGGCAAATATTTGTAATTATAAATAGTGTCGCCTTCGGCAGTTATTTCAATGCTCACTTCCACGCTATCGGTTGAAATTCTCGGAACACTTTCAAGGGCATGAGCCAGAACCACACAAGCGAGGCATAAACACGTTAATACGATTCTTTTCATGGAACTATGTTTTAAGGTTACTTCTTGATTATTTTCCACACGCTCGTTTCATCTCCAATAACAACATGAAGCACATAATCTCCCGGGACAAAACTACCCATGTCAATCTCCACTATATTTTCCTGAATAGGAAATTCTCCAAGCAAGATACCGGATACGCCATACAATTGGCAAGAACCCTCGACATTCCCCGTAATATTAACGGTTAAAATCGATTCTACAGGATTTGGGTATATCTTCACCTGTGCCTTGCCTACCTTTTCTTCAAAAAAATCATCATCTTGACTTCTCGCATCGGCTTGCACGACATTTTTACCAAGTACAATCGTCCGGGAAATCACATTGCCCGACGCATCATACTTAAAACTCCATTTCTTGGCTGAAAAGGGGAATGCAACAACCAACAAAATTCCAATTAAAAACGTTAATCTCATGGTTTTGGTTTTTTCACAATTTAATTTTTTCCAAAAATATCATTAATACCGTATAAAAACAATCGCTTATACGTTAAAAAGACTTAACATCGTTCCGAATTACTCCGACCGCAACGGCGAGTTGATTAGATAGACGTGGCTGCGTGCACGGGTCAACGCCGTGTATAACCAACAATAAAACTGGATTCCCGACAAGGCATCCTCGGGGATGGCTCCCATGTCGACAAACACGTCGTTCCACTGTCCGCCTTGCGCCTTGTGGCACGTCACGGCATAGCCATATTTCACCTGCAAGGCATTAAAGTACGGATTCTTCTTCAAGGCACGGTAACGCGAACGCTTGTCTCCCGACAATTCCGACATCACCGACATGTACATTCGTTCCACCTGCTCCCGAGTCAGCGCGGCCGATTCGCTGAACAGCGCGTCAAGCACCACCTTGGCTTCAAGCTCTATTTCATGGTCGGGCAATTCAAGTTCGAGAGTAGCGAAACGTAACCCGTAACGTTCCTCTACCTCGCCACGCACCCTCGCCACGCGAGCCACTTCGCCATTGGCTATGAAATCAAGCCCGTCATACCCCTCGCTCCATAGGTAATTGTTCTTTGCCACAAGCAACAAATCGCCCGACACCAGCTCATCCTCACGATACAGGATGCTGTTACGTATCCCCATGTTGAACATTGCAGCACGCTTGTTGGAGCGCGTTATTACCGTCACCCCTTTTATGCCGTTGCGATCGTAGCTGTCGCTTATCTCATCTACCATGTATTCACTTGAAAGAGCCGTGATGTCGTCATATCCCGACAAATGCAGCACCGGAGGCTCCAGCGTGCCCGAACGCCCACTTGCAAAATCTTCTATAGCCCGGCGCAACAACGTGGCATTTTCAAGGATTCCCGACCCTGCACGCTGACGGGCTACCGAGCGCAAATTGAAGTCGATAACTTTCAGCCCGTACCCGGCCAACTCCTTGGCATCAAGAGCCGGACTCTCGTCAAGCCCGACAGGAGGCAACTGAGCTTTGTCGCCAAGCAATATGAGCCGGCACCCCACTCCGCTATAAACGTAGTGGACCAAGTCGTCAAGCAACCGGCCTGTGCCAAATATCTGATTTTCGGCCTGTCCGTTGGCTATCATAGAAGCCTCGTCAACGATAAATATGGTATCGGCATGTTTATTCTCGGCTATCACGAAGCTCCCGGTACCCTCAGCCCCGTAACTGCGTTGGCGGTAAATCTTGCGATGGATAGTATAGGCCGGATGTCCTGCATACTCAGAGAACACCTTTGCCGCACGTCCTGTGGGAGCAAGCAACATAGATTTTATGCCGAAAGCCGTCAGCGTTTTTACCAGCGCACCCGTGAGAGATGTCTTTCCCGTACCTGCGTACCCGTTCAACAGAAACAACATGCCGTCGTTCCCTCCGATACAAAAACGTGCAAAACCGGCAATCAGCTCCATCTGCTCGCCTGTGGGCTCATAATCAACTTGTTCAAGCATCTTATGGGCAAAATTCAACACTCTCACATCTGTTTCCATATCGGAAATCTCAATATTGCTACTCCTTCTTATCCATAAAAAGATTCCCTCGGGGATCCAAGGGAATCGAACTATAACCAAAAACAAGCCCTTTACAGGGGATTCTTTTTATTTATCAAAGCCTGAATGCTATGGGCAGGAAACAACGCACACGCACCACTTTGCCATCTATTTTGCCTGCTTCCCACTTTGGCATGACACTTATCACCCTCATCGCCTCGCGGTTAAGCTGCTCGTTGGATGTGCCTCGCACAATGTCGATGTTGGAGATGCTGCCATCCGAGTTGACGACAAACGTGCACAACACACGCCCTTCGATTTTTTTCTTGTAAGCTTCATAGGGATATTCCCGCGTCTCGTTTATGAAATTGAACAAATCGCATTCACCTCCCGGGAATTGAGGCTTTATGTCTACATTGTCATAATCATATATGCCATCATAAGAAGAGTTGCCTCCCGACATGGGATTGACCGTCGATACACGTTTTATTTGAGCCGAAGCCTGTATCGCGACTGTAAGAATCAACAGCATAAAAACGGCAGGACAATATTTTTGTAACTTAAGACTCATAGTAATACAGTTGGTATTTTTTCATGTCATCAACACATTGATGGGAATATTCCTTTTTTATTCGTTACAAATATATACGCTTATCCCATACCAATCAAATGCTTGGCAGCGTTATTTGAATTTGCTTAATAATGTTTAGTCATTTTTTTGTAAAGTGGATACATGTCAATTGTTTTATTGAGCAAAATTAAGATACCGCGTCACATACTATCATCGCATTTTATACGTTTACACATATAGGCATCATCGCCATGCAAGTATAACATAAATGCAATCAATGAATTTAAAAACCTGCATAATATCCCTGCTGCTATTCATTGCGACAGCGTTGCGCTGCATAGCCGAGGACGGCACAACAGCCTATGAATTCCTCAACGTAACGCAATCGTCGCACGCCTATGCGCTCGGAGGTGTCAACCTGACGGTAATCGACGACGATATAAACCTCGTCGAGCAGAACCCGGCCTTGCTCGGGCCCGAATTCGAGACCCAAGCCGGATTGAACTACATGCGGTATCTCGGGGGCAGCAACTTCATGGGAGCTCGCATCACTTCTCCCGTCAACGACCGCTCGGCATGGGCTGCCGGAATACAGTACTTCGGCTACGGAAGCATGACAGCCACCGACCCCGACGGAACGGTGACCGGCACATTCTCACCTTCCGACATAGCATTCTCCGGCACATTCTCACACGACATAAACGACTACTGGCGTGGCGGAATCACAATGAAATTTGTATATTCAAGCTATGAAGCATACAACGCAATGGCAATCTGCGCTGACCTCGGCGTGAATTACTATAATCCCGACAATGATTTTTCATTCTCAATCGTGATGAAAAACCTCGGAGGCCAAGTAAAAAAGTTCAATGAAAACTACAACAAGCTTCCATGGGACATACAGGCAGGGATATCCAAGTCGCTCAACAATTCGCCAATAAGATTCTCGATAACCGCCATTCACCTGAACAAGTGGAAGCTGCCTTATTATGACAAGGAAAACGAAAATTCCACTGTCTCCGAACTCGTAGAAAAGAATTCGTTCGTGAGCAACCTGTTCCGACACTTGATTTTCGCGGCCGAATATGTGCCGTCCGAGAAATTCTACATAGGCCTCGGTTACAACTACAAGACCCGTACCGACATGGCCACTTATGCCCGCAATTTCCTGTCGGGATTTTCGATAGGCGCAGGATTGAGAGTCAAAGCCATGGGATTTGGAGTGGCACTTGCGCAGCCGCACATCGGAGGCACGACATTCATGTTCAACCTCACAGCTTCAATTTCGGAGATGATGAGATGACAATATCTCATGCAATCGCAACACATCAATCAACTCATTTTCAAGATGCAAGATCTTAACGACTACATAATAAGCGAAAACGCCTCGGTACTCGAAGCCCTGCACAAGCTCAACAAGCTGTCGGGACGCTCGATGACTTTATTTGCCATCGACAACGACAAGCATGTCACCGGCTCGCTTACCGACGGTGACATCAGGCGCAGCCTGATTGCAGGGCACACTCTCGAATCAAGGGTAAATGAAATAATGCACACGAAATTTGCCGCGTTCAAGTCGGCACATCCCGACATACGCGACATACGCGACATACGTCGTCGCCATTTGACCCTCGTTCCGCACCTCAACGCCGACGGCACTCTAAAAACAATATACGACTTCTCGGTATATCACTCGATATTGCCACTCGACGCCGTATTGATGGCAGGGGGCAAAGGCGAGCGCCTACGTCCGATGACACTCGAAACGCCAAAGCCACTCTTGAAAATAGGCAGCAAATGTATCATCGACTACAATGTAGAAGCCCTCGCACGCAACGGGATAAAAAACATTGCCGTGACTGTCAATTACCTTGCCGAGAAAATCGAACAGCATTTCGCTGCCCCGGTTTCCGGAATCAAGGTTAATTGCATAAAAGAGCCTTGCCGCATGGGTACGATAGGCTCGTTGACACTCGTGCCTGAAGGCGAAAACGGGACCATACTGCTAATGAACTCCGACTTGCTGACAAACATAAATTATGAAGCCATGTACATGGCTCACATGGAGGAAGATGCCGACATGACTGCCGCCGTAATACCCTATGTAGTGTCGGTGCCTTATGCAATATTCCGCACCGATGGAAATCATGTGCACGGGCTGGAAGAAAAGCCTACGTTCAACTACTATGCAAATGCCGGAATATACATGATAAACCGTCGCTGCACCGACATCATTCCGAAAAATTCATACTACGATGCAACCGACTTTATCGAAGACCTGATAAAACATGGCGGACGTGTCAGGCAGTTTGTCATAAACGGCACATGGATCGACATAGGGTCGCCCGACGATTTCCGCGCGGCACAAGAACTTATGAAGCAACGTGACGGGCTTGAACGCATGGATGACTGACGCGCCATGCGCCATAATCCCACACGCCTAAATCAAAAATATTCACACATAACATCAAAATTCAACCAATCGTGGAACAAATATTAACCGGTATTGCCGACATGCTGACTGTCGCGAGCAATCATGTATGCGGATACCCGTTCTTCTTCCTGTTGATAGGCGGGGGCCTGTTTCTTTTTATTTACTCAGGCGGAGTATCATTACGCCATTTGGACTCATCGATAAAAGCTCTGCGCGAAAGCAAGGCCGTTGCCAGCGGCGAGGGCCAAATAAGCTCTTTCCAAGCCTTGATGAGCGAAATAGCCTCGACCGTCGGCATGGGGTGCATAGCAGGTGTGGCAATAGCGGTCACCATGGGCGGCCCCGGAGCCGTGTTCTGGATGTGGGTTAGCGCAGTGGTCGGCATGTCCACCAAGTTCTTTGAAGGAGCTCTCGCCGTGATGTACAAGGGTAAAGATTCTTCGGGAGAAACTCAAGGCGGCCCAATGTACATAATTACCACCGGACTTGGCAAGGAATGGGCTCCAATGGCCTACTTTTTCGCTATATTCGGTCTTATTGGCACATTGTGCTTCATGCAAGCCAATCAACTCGTGGAAGCTGTAACGACAGTATTCACGACTCCTGCCGGCATCGAAAACACCTTGATGCTCAGGTTTCTGATGGGCACAACCATCAGCATAATCGTGGCTTCGGTGATTTTGGGTGGAATAAAACGCATATCAAGCATTTCTTCCAAAATCGTACCGGTGATGGTGCTGCTTTATTTCATCCTCGTGGTTGTCATTATATTGATGAACCTCGACAAAATTCCCGGCGTAATCTCCACAATACTGCATGACGCATTCAACATGGAAGCAGGCATAGGTGGCGTGCTCGGCACGGCAATAATAGGCGCACGCCGCGCTACCTACGTCAATGAAGCCGGCGTAGGCACGGCATCGCTCATGCACGGTGCATCGCGCAACAACAACCCGATACGCGAAGGCCTAATCGCAATGATCGGCCCGGCTCTCGACTCAGGACTTGTGTGCACACTAACTGCAATACCGATTCTGCTGGCGGGATACGACATATCCTCAGGAGAGATAAAAGGGCTTGACCTTGCTTTAAATGCCTTCGGGGAGCTGCTTCCGGGATACGGCGAATACATGCTTATGGCAATCGTGCTGTTCTTTGCATTTTCCACCATGTTTTCCTATTCCTATTATGGAATGAAATGCACCAATTTCCTTTTTGGGGCAAAAAATACGAAGTATTATAACTACTTCTACCTGATAATGATAATAGTGGCCGCAATGATTCCTCTCAACTCGGTCGTAGCACTGATGGATATGTCATTTGCATTGATGGCTCTACCCAACATGATAGCGTTGTTGCTGCTTGCACCGAGGGTAAAACGGCTCATGAAAAATTACTTCTCCCACGACCGCCACTGAGACTTCATGACAGCCTCATATTGCTACGGGTGGTTGCACGCCACTTAATTATCGCTTCAATGCTTTTCGTGTTTTTGATTATATGCCCAAAGCTCTGCAATGCAGTAGGTTGCGGCATCTTTATCCATGTAAATGCCAACTGAATATTGCATGCCTGCCAAATGTAGCACCAATTTTGTAATTTCCTCTATTCGTGCCCGTTTGTTGAACGTGGCGAAGTAGGGCGTTCGAGTATTTTCCTTGCAATTTATGCGACACTTGGGAAAATTTTTCTAAAAGCTCTTCTTGACAATTTCCGGCAATGATAAAAAGTTTTACATGAAAAGGAATTGAAAAAGACGTACATTTCAGGCAGCTCCGACACGACTCCTATGGTTGCGCGCGATTACTATGCCAACAGCAATTGCTATGAGAGCTATGCCTGTCACAATAGGAAAGTTGAGAGCCTCGTCAAAAAGTATTATGCACATGACGACCGAAGTGGCCGGCTCCATCGCGCTCAATATCGATGCCAGCGTCGACCCAACAACTTTTACCGAATATACGACAAGCACATTGGCCACTACTGTGGACAGCAATGCGAGCGCAAGAAAATTGAGCCACGTTGCGGTGTCGGAAACAAGGACCAACTCGCCCTTGCTCATTGAAATGACTGCAAATACAAGCGCAGTGAACACAAGAATCCAAAACGTGAGAAACAGCGAATCAAATTTTCTCACCCCGCACTTGTTGATGAATACCATATAGGAAGCATACCCAAGACCGGAAATAACCACTATCACCACACCCTCGGCACGGTCGGCTCCCGGAATGAAAGCCTCGTCACCGCCAAGCACGCCAAGGCAATATATCCCGGCAATCGCTATGATAATGGCCAAAACCGATGACAATTTAACCTTCTCACGATACACGACAAGCAATATAAGCAGGACAAAAACAGGATAGGTGAAATGAATCACCCCTGTGACTCCTCCCGACATATATTCATAACCAAGCATCAAGCATCCGCCCGACACGCAATAACACAACGTGAGAAGCATCATGTCGGGAAGATAACGCCTTTCAAGTTTAAGGCTTGTGCCTCGCATCACAAGGAAAATCCCCAGCATAATGGCTGCCAACGAAAACCGATAGGTCAAGATACATGCAGGCGACAGGTCCAATGCCAATGCTGGTTTGCTAAATACAGGTATGAAGCCAAAACTCATTGCGCCAAGGATGCCGGCAATGAGTCCCAAGCCCGAAGAACTTTTTTTAGTAACTGGTTGCATAAAACAATATGTACTTAAGACCCTGTAAACTACAGTTAAACATCAATCGTCGCCATTACCCGACTCAGCTTTATCCCCGACGACAAAGATGGAAAAATTGACACTGCCATACACACGACGCTCCACAAATCCCGGCAGACCGGAGAAATCATTATTTCTTGAATGTTCCATTATGAACACTGTGCCGGGCTTCACAAGCGACGAGCCAAGCACTCTCGCCGGAATTTCGGGCAACTGCGGAAGGTCATACGGCGGATCGGCAAATATTATATCAAATGATTTGTCACATGCACTTATGAATCGGAACACGTCACCCTTCACAATTGAAAGGCCTGAGGCGTTCAACTCTCCTTTTACGTTTTTAATAAAATTATATTGAGTTGACGCTTTTTCCACACACGTCACATTGCTGCATCCGCGCGACAGGAATTCAAAGCTCACAGCTCCGGTCCCGGCAAACAAATCAAGAGCCTTGGCACCTTCGAGATCCAACATGTTCTCGATTACATTGAATATATTTTCACGGGCAAAATCGGTAGTAGGTCTTGCCGTGATATTCTTTGGCACATCGAAACGTCGACGGCCATATTTCCCTCTTATTATCCGCATAATGACAAAAGAATTAAATCCAATGGGGCTTTTACCACATCATTACCCAGCTTCATTGCCGACGGAGGCATTACCACAGGCAGCACATAAGTAACATATTCTCGCAGCACCGGCACTATGGCATCCTTTACCTCCTTGTCTCCGGCTATCTGTATCTCGTCGGATATTGGATCCATCGAAAACATGTTCCATATCCCAAGTATGAAAAATATGGCATCATTAAAATGCCTGAATGTAAAAGTATTTGCAAGTTGCAATCGTCCGCGCTTGAATACGCACAAGTCCAACCTGTTGTCGTGTACATAAACATATTCCTTGTTGACTGTGGAATAATTATTCTTCCCAACGAAATGCGAGCTTAACACCTCGAGATTCAACCTCACCGGTGGATTGTCGAATGTACGCAACAAGAACCTGTACAGCCCTTTTCGCAACATGAAAGCTACATCGGCACCACACGCTGTCGCACGCGACGTGACAACATCTCCGCAGCATTCAGGGAAAGTCTTGGCAAACACCCTCTCTATGGCCTCATCGTCACCGTATTCCGGAGGGAAAAACAGGAAATGAGATGATTCAACGAGAATCGACACTTTCTTAAAATTTCCGAGCAACAGAGGATTATCATAAACTGCATCTTCAATCGCTTTCAAGTAATCGTCATCGCTCGAAATATTCTTGCCTATGGTAATATTCCTGCTCACCATGGAATTGATTTCCTTATCGTTATACATGAAAAGCCTTAGACCGGCATTGCTCACGCCAAGCGACAAGGTCCACATTTCGGGATTGGTGATATGTATGTCATTTGTAGTATCCGACAGGCTGCTCATACTTTTGCTTTGACATAAATTTTATTTGCAAATTTACGCAAAATAACGTTAATGCCATAATTCCCGGCGTGCGCACTCGTCCATCACACCATCGGCAATTTAATTTGGACATGGCCAAACAACCCCACGTTATGCCTCGTCGCGCTCGTTCTCTTTCTTGTGGTAAAACAATATTTCTCGAGCATGAAACTTGTTGAACTTAAAAGGCAATACCGACACCGCCGCCGAAATAAGCGCAAGCAGTAAAGAAGCATAACTCACATAAAATCCCATGCCAAGATCTTTGATTTTGAAAAACTCGGGTTGCTGTATCAACACAAAGTCTTTTGCATCTACATAGAAATATATGCCGCAACATATTATCGCCGCAACGGCAATGCCCCAATATCTGTTTTTCATGCAATTGAAACTTATTGCGCAAAATGCCACGGCAAACGGCACCAACGAGAACAGTTGCTTTGACAATTCCGACGACTCGGTTATAGTATAGGCTGTGTAGTCAAATCCTGTCCAGCCTCCGTTAAAAGCTACATCAAAAAACGGCAAAAAAGTATAAGCTATTATATATATTACTAATAGAACATTCGTAATCGGTTTCATAATTCATAAATCATTATCAATTGCGAATATACGAATTTCCATACATAATAAACTCCATTTACATATAAAAATATCTTAATTGAAACCAGTGTCAAAAAGGAGCGGAAGCTGCAGCATTAATGGAGTAATGCCGCGGCTTCCGCCTTATGCCAATAGATAATTTATGCTATCTCACTATCACTTTCATAACTTTTGCTCCGGCTTTCACAATATAAATGCCTGCTTCGCACTGTATTTCGGTTTCTCCGTCACTTATAATGGCTCCGCCTATGGTGTACACTTTCACATCATCCACATCGCCAACGACATTTATCACACCGTCACCACCTACGACGCGAACATCGTCACTCATGCCTTCGGCAATTACAGTCCCGACACCGGTAGCAATTTGGCTCTCGCCTGTAGGTTCAATACATGGACCTTGTCCGCTTTTCTTTATGATTCCGGGAATCAGCATATAAGTATCTGCATTGGGCGATTCTGTTATTTCGATGCCGGTCTTAGGTTGTATGTACATTCTCACCTCTTCTCGGCCATCTACCGTAGGCAAACTTTCGGTAAACCAATAAAGGCCATGTTCATCCTTTTCAACATATCCGCGCATCACTACATATTCGCCGTAATGAGGAATCATCCTGAACACCGTATATTCCTGCCCGTTATACTCGTATGACTCATAATTGTAAATATTCCGCAATTCATACAAATTAGGCTCGTCAACGTCGTAAGTTATACCCTCGGTAGCTCCTTCGGGCGTTATTCTCACGTCAAGCGTGGGAAGAATGGTGCCTGAGTATTGTCCCACAATTCCGGCCGGGATTGTGGAACCCGCATAACTCGCCGCTTCCTCGGCCGTGCCGAATTTCAAAGCTACCCAGTCGCGTTGGTCAAAGTCGCTTTCCACATCTTCACCTTGCGATTCGCCCGGATTTGGATTTTCTACAAAACGTTCGGTCACACCCTGCAAGGTAGCGGCATAAAGCATGTTGTCCACCGCCTTAACACCTTCAAGCGGTACATTGATTTGATAGTAAGTCCCATCAGTGCCTTCGGTGTCGTCTTCACGCACGAACAATGATATTGCTCCTATGTTCTCATCAAGCATCGTGACGGGGAACATTGTTATTCGCAGCTTCAAAAGATCTACTTTAACCGCATAAATTCCGGCGGCAATCTTGAACGAAGTGTCTCCGTTTTGACCAATCACCCCGGCTGTCCCTGCCGACAGTTCGGTATTTGTAACAACAGGACCATACCTGTTATCATTAAATGTCTTCCAATCACCGGAATTTGCTCCCAACTTGCTGCCAAAAGCGAACGTACCGTATCCGTCACCATCGGCATCGGTAATTACGATGTTGCAAACATACAAGCCGGGACGCGACATTTCTACATATACATTCCCGTTTGACGGGTCCCATGAAGAGCCTTCGACATCGCCGAGTATGTAGAGCAATTCGGGATAAGTCGGTGCAATACCTTCCCCGGTGTTGACGCATGACACAGTCATGGCATTCATATCAACAATCACATTATACTCGCCTGTCTCTATTCTGAAAGAATTACTTTCTGTTTTGACAAGAGTTGCCGTTTGCCCGTCAAGAATCACGTCGTTATTGTTTTGTGCGCCATAGCGGTTGCTGTTGCAAGTGTACCAGTCTCCATCATTGCTCCCAAGTTGGCTTGTGAAACCGAAAGTCGGATGATGAGTACCTTCTGCCCCGATTTGCACAGTGGCAGTGAACACATTATTACCGGAAGCTGTCATTTCAACGCCTTTCGTCGGATTCCAAACGAAATCGTTCCCTTCAACTTCCCCGATAATATAAAGTTTATCGACGGCTCCCATAGTGAATACACAAGCCGACAAAATCAACATCAAGAAAATCAACTGTTTTTTCATCGTAATTAAGTTTATGTTTAAGTAATAGGTTGTTAGACGACTAATTATAAGCGAATAATGATCGATATTTCACAAATATACAAATTTTAATTAATTGGAATGCATTGAAAATCAATATTTTTATTGCAGTCGTTCAAAAAGTATCGATTTAAGACATGCACAACTCGTGCATCCGCATAATTATGCCTTAGCAAGACATATGGACACACGAGCAGTGCAAATATTCATTGTCAGAGGATGATTTTCCGGATTTTGCGGTCGTTGGCGGTGGTAGCCGTGACTATGTAGATGCCGGGGGTGAAGCCTGCCATGTCGACTGTCAAGCTGCCGTCAGCCGATTGCGCTGTGGCTACTGTTCGGCCGTTGATATCGTGGATGGTTGCTGTGATTGTGCCGTTGCCCGATGCCGATGCAGTCACCGTCTTGCCGGCCACTGTAATTGTGATTGCTGGGGATTGCATGACCGCCGTTACGCTTTCTCCGGCACATGTCGGGTCGCCGTCGTCAAACTCCTCCGACTTATACACTATCCTGCCGTCGGCCACGTTCCGCTCAAAATTGAATCGAACAATTGCTCCATTTGTCATCCAATCAGTGAATGGATATACCAGCTCTCCACACATGTTTCCTACCGCTCCTGCCCCTTCAATGAATGAATATGCATTAGTAGCAGTATTTCCATCATGAAAACGCTTCCTCATAATTCCATCTACTTCTACAAGGGAAATATCCGTTATATTGATTAAGAGATCTGCTGGCTCGAACGTATCACCAACGTTCAGGTTGAAATCATATATCATCCGTTCATCATCGCCATATTCTTCATATATAAATTTTAGTAAAATCCAAATACCGGTTAGATTTTCTTCTTCAAGATTGGGTATAAAATATACTCTTTTGTCTTCTTCCCTCAAAAATCCATGAAGAGTGGCAATCTCAATGTTGAGCGTGGCTGTTTGGTAAGCATAGCATCTTTTATAAGTCTTACCGTTTATCACGGTATCGCCTTTCAATTGTAACCGATAGTATTCGGCATCCGGAGGAAAATGATAAGAAGCAACATAGCCCCACTCCACACCTTCCCTTACTATTGGGACATATTTATATTCAACCTCTTGCGCCCTGCCAATCATTACAGTCAGCGACACAATGATTATTGCTAATATATCAGATATTATTGTTTTCATAATGAATGTAGTTTTTAATAGGACATTCACGGCGGACGCACGGTTCGTGCGTCCCTACACTATGGATGCTTGTTGTTAATTAATCGTTGAACATGAAATGGTTTGTCATCCTGTCGTAACGGAGCGTTTCGAATGTAGCCCCGTTTTCGACATTGAAGTCATTGTTTGTTTCTATTTCTTTTGCACAGATTTTAAGTTTTCCTCCTTTTTTAACCATTACTCCGTTTATCGTGATTTTGCCGTCGCTCTTTATCGTCAATTGTCCGCCAGTGTCTATAATTGTCCCTGCGTTTATATCCACATCACCTGATGCTTCAATTGTTGTCTTGCAAGGTGATTGGCAAACCGGCATCGACGGGAGATTCCGTGCCAATGTGGGCGTGGCCGTTATCCAAAACTTTGAATTGTGCTGTCGCAAGCATTGAAAGGCAGCATAGGATTGATAGAAGTAACAGTTTTTTCATGATCCTACTTGTTTTAGGTTAATGATGTTTCGAATATAGTTAATATAGATTAAAAATGCAAATAATTTGTTATATTTTTATTCTATTTCTATAAAAATATTACTCATAAAATCGTTTTTCACATTTTCAGCAACTCCATACCCTATAAATAAAAATGGGGATGCCGCTAAGCGACACCCCCGTCGTAAAATATCATAAAGGAGATTCCTTGTCATTTCACTTTCCACTCATAACCATCACGAGTGTCTTTCACGTCAAAACCGATTTCGGACAAGCGATTACGAATCAAGTCGGATGTAGCCCAGTCTTTCTTTGCCTTGGCTTCCTTGCGGATGTCGAGCAATAAGTCGACAGCCTCTTCATAAGGCTTAAGATTGACATTGCCACCTCCCGATTTCTCATCATATATGCCGAGAATGTCAAACAAGAACACTTTAAATGTCTCTTTTAATTCATCGAGATCGGCTTGCGAAATGGTAGCTTTCCCGTCGTTTACCGAGTTTATAGCCTTGCAAGCGTCAAATAGATGCGCAATGACCATCGGCGTGTTCAAATCGTCATTCATGGCCTCGTTGCACTTTTCGCGCAAGTCGGACACATGCACCGTCGACTCGGCCGAAGGAACCAGTTCGTTCAACCGCTTCCAGCCGTCAAGTATACGCTCATAAGCCTTCTCGGCGGCTTGCAATGCTTCATTTGAGAAATCCACCGTTCCGCGATAATGAGCCTGCAAGATGAAGAAACGTATCGTCATTGGCGAATAAGGCTGCGACAACAAATCAGTGCGACTTCCCGTGAAGAACTCTTCAAGAGTAATGAAGTTGCCAAGCGACTTGCCCATCTTTTGGCCATTAATCGTAATCATGTTATTGTGCATCCAGTAACGCACGGCATCATGCCCCGAATGAGCTACCGACTGCGCTATTTCACACTCGTGGTGAGGGAACACAAGATCCATGCCGCCACCATGAATGTCGAACGTGTCGCCGAGATACTTACGTCCCATCGTCGAGCATTCAAGATGCCATCCGGGAAAACCTTCGCTCCACGGAGACGGCCAGTGCATGATATGCTCAGGCGAAGCCTTTTTCCATAGGGCAAAGTCAGCCGGATTATGCTTCTCCTGCTGTCCGTCAAGCTCACGCGTGTAGCTTAGAAGCTCGTCTATGTTCCGACCCGACAATTTCCCGTAATGATAGTCCTTGTTATACTTTGGAACATCAAAATACACCGAACCGTCGCTCTCATACGCATAGCCGGCCTTCAATATCTCTTTGATATACTCTATCTGCTCTATGATGTGTCCCGATGCAAACGGTTCGATGCTTGGAGGCAACACATTGAGGCGTTCCATTGCCTTGTGATAACGATTCACATAAAATTGAACCACTTCCATCGGCTCAAGTTGCTCAAGCCTTGCTTTTTTGGCAACTTTGTCTTCACCATCATCGGCATCATGCTCAAGATGGCCCACATCGGTGATATTGCGCACATACCTCACTTTATAACCGAGATGGCGCAAGTAGCGGAACAAGATGTCGAACGTGATGGCAGGCCTCGCATGTCCCAGATGAGCGTCGCCATACACCGTCGGGCCGCACACATACAAGCCTACAAACGGAGCATGCAACGGAATAAATTGCTCTTTCTTTCGGGAAAGAGTATTATAAATATACAATGGATTTTCCATAACGACAATCTGTTAAATTTTAATGATTTACATGTTGCCGCAAAGCGACACTAATGTCATGCCTGTCCGTTAGGACCCATGTAAGGCGGCATGTTGTTGCCATTGTTGCCTGGTACGCGCGGATTAATTTCCCCGAACACCGACTCATATTTCTTAACGTTGTCCTGCAATGCAAACAACAATTGCTTTGCATTTTCGGGAGTCATGATGATGCGGCTTTGTACCTTCGCTTGCGGCGTGTTTGGTGCAAGGCATATCATGTCAAGGAAAAATTCCGACGGTCCGTGAGAAATCACTGCAAGATTTGCATATTTACCTTGAGCCACTTCAGGAGTAAGCTCGATTTTTATCTCTTTTTTTTCTTGTGCCATAATTGTTTATAATTTTACTTGTTAATTTATTGTTTCTTAAAATCGTAATATTCTTTTTGTGGATAGTTGAGATCGTTCAGATGCACTCTCACAACTTTGCATGAAGGCAAATCCCAAACGGCCTTTATGCAAAACGAGCCGTAACACCTGCGCCAGAAATAAGCCTGCTGTCCCATCATGTTATGAGCCAAATAACAATGAACCGTATCTTCATGCCATGTCGCATCGTCCATCACAAGATAAAACATGCGCGACTTGCTGGTGTACTTGACACGCGAATATATGTTTATATAATCACCCGAGCGCCATATGCTGTTCAACTTAATCGAGTCCATCGGCACGGCATTCACCAGCCGGCTGTCGACATATCGCAATGAATCGGTTATGGCTTGCACGACACCCTTTACGGTCACGCCTACGCTGCCATTGGCAAAAGTATCGACAGGTTCATAATTGAGCAATATCCTGTCTCCTACCGACAACCATTCAAATACAGTGCCAAAGTCATACAATGTCATGGACGGAAGGTCGTCGGGCGGCAAATACTTGAACACGCTGGCATTCATGTCGACATCATACCCGAAATAAGTCACCATGTCGTACCGTGAATCCCCATACTCGTAATATACGTCATCGTTGCACGACACCATTAACGTTGCAACCATTAGTAGCAATATGACAGATAGCGACTTCATTTCCCAAGCATTATTAATCGGACAATGAATCGGAAGCCACTATCGCTCCGTCACTCATGTGAATGATGCGGTCGGCATCCTTTGCCAGGGCTTCATCATGAGTAACAATTACAAACGTCTGTCCCATTTCGTCACGCAACTTGAAAAACAGCTCGTGCAATTCCTGCTTGTTCTGCGAATCAAGACTGCCCGATGGCTCATCGGCAAATATTACCGACGGATGATTCACCAAGGCCCTTGCCACGGCAACACGCTGCCTCTCTCCACCCGACAATTGCGCTGGCTTGTGCTTGACACGCTCGGCAAGCCCCATGTAATCAAGCAATTCGAGTGCGCGTTTCTGTGCCACCAATTGTTTGTCACCGCCTATAAGAGCCGGAATCATGACATTCTCGACCGATGTAAACTCCGGCAGCAATTGATGGAACTGAAACACAAAACCGATATTGCGATTACGGAAACGGGCAAGTTCATTGTCGCGCAACTTCAACACATCGATCCCGTCATAAACGACTTTTCCACTATCAGGCAGGTCAAGAGTGCCGAGTATTTGCAACAATGTGGTTTTACCTGCGCCGCTGCGACCGATGATGGATACCACCTCGGCCTTGTCTATAGACAACGACACGTCGCGCAACACATGCAACGACCCGTAAGACTTGTTTATACCTGTAGCTTCAATCATATTTTGCTCAATTTCTTAATAACATGGGCGGCAAGCATACATCCAAACACACACGGCATGTAACTGACCGTTCCATATGAGGAACGCTTGTTACGCTCCCCTTCGGTCATCAACAGCGATGAACGCACAGGCGGCTCACTGCTCCACACGGTAGTCAATCCTCGGCGTATGCCATGTTCGCGCAACCTCACACGCACAGCCTTTGCCAGCCCGTCATGGCATGTATCAGCAATATCGACATACTTGACGGCAGACGGGTCAAGACGGCCTCCGGCACCCATCGATGAAACAATGCCTACGCCTTCACGCAGGCAATATTCTATCAAGGCCACCTTAGGAGCTATCGAGTCGATTGCGTCGATCACATAGTCAAACCCTTGCGCCATCAACTGAGGCACAGTCTCGGCTGTTATGAACATCTTCAGAGCCGACACCGTAACTTCGGGATTTATATCCTTCATGCGATGCTTCATCACATCGACCTTGTCCATGTCCAATGTCGAATGCAATGCCGGCAATTGCCTGTTAAGGTTGGTCACGCTCACTGCGTCTCCGTCAACAATGGTTATGTTACTTACTCCTGCGCGTACAAGCATCTCCACCGCGTATGCCCCGACACCGCCTACACCCACAACAAGTACATGCGACGCTGCCAGCCGCCCCACGGCATCTTCGCCAAGCAACCGGCAAGTCCGCTCATTCCAATTCAAATCCATAGCCAAACGTAATCGACGGAACGCACCAACATGACTTTTTCTCTTTTCAATCAAAAAACGTTCCGGGCAACGAAGTTATAAAAAAACTTTGAAAGATAAGGCCGCCTATGTTCAAATATTAGTAATACGGCACCGGCAAGTTTCATAAAATCGGCAAAACGCAAAGATTCGGCACATATTTCGTACATTTGCACACGAAACAAGCTGTTACAAATAAAATGACCTTGCACGACCAATTCATACGGCAAATACGGGACCTGTTCCCAAACGAAAGCTCCGAGATGCTTGAAGCCATTATGACTACCGACGCTACTGTGTCGATACGCACAAATGCGGCAAAAACCGATGCCGCTCCAAAACATGCCGGCAGAGTACCTTGGTGCCGTACAGGTTTTTACCTCCCCGAACGAGAGGCTTTCACATTCGACCCTGCATTCCATTCCGGATTATATTACGTCCAAGATGCTTCGTCCATGATAATAGATTATGTCATCAAGAAGTTAATCGATACCCCTGTAAAGTATCTCGACTTGTGTGCCGCCCCGGGAGGGAAAAGCACGACAGCCGCAGGAGCTTTACCCGAAGGTTCGCTGCTCGTCTGCAATGAAATTGTTTCTCAACGTGCCAACATACTGAAAGAAAACATAATTAAATGGGGCACCCCCGATTGTGTGGTAACTAATGACGACAGTGCAAACATAGGACGACTGACGCACTTCTTCGACGTTATAGCGGCCGATGTGCCTTGCAGTGGCGAAGGCATGTTCAGAAAAGATTCCGAGGCCGTGGCTCAATGGACACCGTCGCTCGTGGCACAATGCGCCGACAGGCAACGCAGCATCATCGACAATGTGTGGAACGCATTAAAACCGGGAGGACTCTTCATATACAGCACATGCACATTCAACCGCGATGAAAATGAAGAAATGGTGAGATATATAATCGACACCTACGATGCCGTGCCTCTAAACCTTGACATCCCGAAAGAATGGAACATTCATCAAGGCCTGGGCGACATGCCCGAATGCTGCCGGTTCTTGCCTCATATGACTCGTGGAGAGGGTTTGTTCTTATGTGTGTTGCGCAAGCCCGACGGAGAGCCAAGGACAATAACAGCAGGGAAATCAAAGGAGAACCGCAAGAAACCGGCAAAGGACGCTATCAAAATCGATGATGCGGTTAAAAGCTGGTTGGCCAACGACCAATATTCATTCTTCAATAACGAAGGTTATATATATGCCATCGCCAATCGTCATCGTGAGGCTGTCTCCGTGCTACGCGACAACTTGCGGACAATACATGCAGGAATAGGCATCGCCTCAATCAAAGGCAAAGACATCGTTCCGGCACATTCACTTGCCATGAGCATCATGCTCAATGCCGGCCGATTCCATACAGCCGAAGTAGACTATCACAATGCCATAGCATGCCTGCGAGGCGAATCTGTTTCGATTGACACTCCGCGAGGATACTCATTACTAACACACAATGGCACTCCGCTGTGTTTCGTCAAGCAGCTCGGCAACAGAGCCAACAACCTATATCCCAAAGAATGGCGTATACGCAGCACGCACATTCCTGGAACCGAACCCGAAATACTGCAAAACATGTGATACCTACACTCATCCTAATGACGTAATACATGAAAAAACAATCAATTGCCGCCAATATTTGCACTTTTACGCAAATGTAACACAATTGTAATATTTTTCTTGTTTATTAGAGATAACTTTGCGGCAAGAAAAGATTGTTAAGCATATATTATGAGAAATTGCATTTTTTTAGCTGTTGTTTTGCTATGCAGTTTTTCGGGTACTATCCAAGCCCAGCGCATAAAAGGCAGCGACACCGTGTTACCACTGACACAGACTCTTTCTGAAATGTACATGAATGAGAATCCTCAAGCCACGGTAACCGTCACAGGAGGTGGCAGCGGCGTAGGGATTTCGGCCTTGCTTGACGGAACAACCGACATTGCGATGGCTTCCCGAAAAATCAAATTCGGAGAAAAGATGAAAATGAAGCAAGCCGGGCACACCCCTTGCGAAGTAGTAGTGGCCTATGACGCACTCGCAATAATCGTCAACCCGTCCAACCCGGTTTCCAAATTGACACGCGAGCAACTGGAAGCAATATTCCGAGGGAAAATAACCAACTGGAAAGAAGTCGGTGGAGAAGATGCAAAAATAATAGTGTATTCACGAGAAACATCGTCAGGAACATACGAATTTTTTAAAGAAAGCGTGCTACACAACAAGAACTACATGAGCAGTGTTCTGTCGATGCCTGCAACGGGAGCGATTATCCAATCTGTCAGCCAGACCCGTGGCGCAATAGGATATGTGGGACTTGCATATCTTAATCCGATGGTGAAAGCAATACAAGTATCTTACGACCAAGGCAAAAACTATGTCGCGCCGTCGATTGAAGCTGCGCTCGACAAAAAGTATCCGGTAGTGCGTCCCCTCTACTACTATTATGAGAAAAAGAACGAAGCAGCAGTGATGCCTTTCATCAACTACATATCCTCGCCCGAAGGACAGAAAAAAACACTTGAAATGGGCTTCATTCCGAGATAACAAATAATCAAAAAGATACTGACCGATGAAAAAATTTATCGACATTGCGGCAAAACGCATCTTCACCGTCAGCGGATTCACTACCAGCATCGTAATATTGCTCATAATAGCATTTCTCTTCACCGAAGCGGTAGGCTTGTTCAACCAGCCGGTAGTGGAAGACGGATATGTACTTGCCCTCAACAAGCAGAATGATGTAAAAACCCTTAGTGCGTTGCAAATAAAGGACTTGTTTGATGAAGAAATCTCAAATTGGAAAGAAGTAGGGGGTAAAGACATGCCCGTGAAAGTATTCCGCCTTGAAGACCTTGATAAAATATACACCGAAGAGCAACTGGGCGACGAATACCAGTATGCCGGCGACAAGATTGCCGAACAGATACAAGGCAATCCAGGCATGATAGCTTTCGTCCCGACAACCCTTGTCGAAGGCCGCACCGACATCAACATGATTAAGGACAACACCATTCCTGTAAAAGATGTATTGTTTGGCACAGAATGGTTCCCAACGGCCACCCCGTCACCCATTTTCGGTATCCTTCCGCTGCTGAGCGGCACTATTTGGGTGAGTTTCTTCGCAATTCTAATCGCGCTGCCATTCGGACTTGCCGTTTCTATCTACCTTGCCGAAGTGGCTAATCCCAAAGTGCGCAAAGCATTAAAACCCATCATCGAATTGCTTAACGGCATACCGTCGGTAGTTTACGGATTCTTCGGCCTCGCAGTGATTGTCCCATTGCTGCAAAAGACATTCAACCTGCCTGTCGGCGAATCGGGCCTGGCAGGAAGCATCGTGCTTGCCATCATGGCACTGCCGACGATAATCACGGTAGCTGAAGATGCCATGCGTAGCTGCCCGCGCACCATGAGGGAAGCCAGCCTTGCATTGGGCGCGACTCAATGGCAAACAATATACAAAGTTGTCATCCCATTCTCGATATCGGGCATAACGTCGGGCGTAGTTCTCGGAATAGGCCGCGCCATAGGTGAAACAATGGCAGTGCTGATGGTAACAGGTAATGCAGCCGTCATACCGACAAGCATCCTCGAACCCTTGCGCACGATTCCCGCCACCATCGCAGCCGAGCTTGGTGAAGCTCCTGCCGGAGGTGCACACTACCAATCTCTCTTCCTGCTCGGCGTAATCCTGTTCTTCATAACACTCATCATCAACTCATGTGTCGAAATAGTTTCGGCCCGCAATAAATTAAAAAGATAATCAACTGTCATGGCTGTAGAAATAAATCAATCTTACGCACGCCGCAAACACGGCATCCAACGCTTGGCATTCGGCGTGTTCCGCGCATTAAGCTATTGTGTGGTATTGATATTGTTCGTGATTCTCGGATTCATCATAATAAAAGGCATAGGCGTGATAAACTGGGATTTCCTGACACAATCGCCAACCGACGGAATGACCAAAGGCGGAATCATGCCGGCCATAGTGGGAACATTCTGGCTCATGGTGGGAAGCGCGATTTTTGCATTCCCTGTCGGAGTAATGAGCGGAATATACATGAATGAATACGCTCCGCAAGGGAAAGTAGTAAACTTTATCCGCACCATGACCAACAACCTTGCCGGTATCCCTTCAATTGTATTCGGTCTATTTGGCATGGCTTGCTTCGTCAATTATCTGGAATTTGGAGACAGCATACTTGCAGGCTCGCTCACGCTCGGACTACTTGCATTGCCAATCGTCATCCGCACGACCGAAGAAGCATTCAAGGACATTCCCGACAGCTATCGCGAAGGCAGCCTTGCCCTCGGAGCCACCAAAGCCCAAACTATATGGAAAGTATTGCTGCCAATGGCCATGCCCCGTGTCATCACAGGATTGATCCTTTCGCTCGGACGTGTGTCGGGTGAAACTGCTCCTATACTCTTCACCTGCGCGGCCTACTTTCTGCCTCGTCTGCCTGAAAGCATATTCGACCAGTGCATGGCACTACCCTACCACTTGTATGTCGTGGCAACCAGCGGAACAGATATTGAAGCTCAAATGCCTATAGCCTATGGCACGGCATTCGTGCTGATAATGATTGTCCTCATCATGAACTTGCTCGCCAACGGCGTTCGCAAATACTTTGAAAACAAATTAAAATCGAAATAAAACTCATCTCTATATACAAGTATGGACAAAATCGAAGCTAAAAACGTAGATTTCTATTACGGCGACTTCCATGCACTAAAAGGCATCAGCATCAACATCCCAAAGAACCAAGTAGTGGCGTTTATCGGCCCTTCAGGGTGTGGAAAATCAACGTTCCTGCGATTGTTCAACCGCATGAACGACCTCATTCCGGGTTCGCGCCTGACAGGAGAAATACTAATCGACGGACAAAACATATATGATAAGTCGGTCGACATCGACAAGCTGCGCAAAAACGTAGGCATGGTATTCCAACGTCCTAACCCGTTCCCTAAAAGCATATTTGAGAATGTAGCCTATGGCCTACGAGTAAACGGGGTGAAAGACAAATCATTCATAGAGCACCGTGTAGAAACAGCTCTCAAGGGTGCCGCCCTTTGGGTCGAAGTGAAAGACAAGTTAAAAGAATCGGCTTATGCCTTGTCGGGCGGACAACAACAACGCTTGTGTATCGCAAGAGCAATGGCAGTCGAGCCGTCGGTACTGCTTATGGATGAACCGGCTTCGGCTCTTGACCCTATCTCTACTGCAAAAATAGAAGAATTGATTTGCGAACTCAGCTCGCAAACGACCATTATAATCGTTACCCACAGCATGCAGCAAGCTGCCCGTGTGAGCAACAAAACTGCATTCTTCTATCTCGGCGAAATGGTTGAATATGACAACACAAAGAAAATATTCACCAACCCGTCAAAAGAAACGACACAAAATTATATTACAGGCCGTTTCGGTTAATAGAATATCCTGCTTTTTATATTATTTTGTGTCTCTAAAAATTCATATTCACATTCAACATCCACACTTAAGCCATGGTAAAATTTGTAGAAAACGAACTTCAAGCAATAAAAGATGAAGTAAACGAGATGTGGAAGCTCGTTTACCAGCAACTTGCCGATGCCTGCAAGGCAGTACTCGAGATAGACATCGACCTCGTAGACAAGGTCGTTGCAAGGGAAAAGCGTGTAAATGCGTTTGAATTGAAAATCGACAGCGACATCGAGGATTTCATCGCGCTGTACAACCCGGTAGCTGTCGACTTGCGATTTGCCCTCGCAATGCTCAAGATTAACAACAACCTTGAACGTATCGGCGACTATGCCGACAGCATCGCACGTCTCGTCATACGCACCAACTTGAAGCCCGAAAGCAAGGAATTGTTCAGGAAACTGAAATTGCAAGAGATGTTCGACTCGGTCTTGAAAATGCTACGCAACACCTACGAGGCCCTGCAAAAGCAAGACATCAGTCTGGCCAAAGCTGTATTTGAGGACGATGAAGTCCTTGACATAATAAACAGAGAGGCTCTCGACACCATTGCCGACTATGCACGCGAGCACACCGATGAAATAAAGTTATGCCTCGACGTGGCAGCCATGTTCCGAAAGCTGGAACGCGCCGGCGACCACATCAACAACTTGTCGGAAGAAACCATATTCTACATAGATGCCGAAGTCTTGAAACATTGCAAGACGATATTGCACACCGATGAAGAAAGCAATAACAACGCAACAGAAGCAAACAATTAAATACAACCTGCATTCATAATACAATGCTTACATGCGGCAACCGGACATTGCGATAATGCCCGGTTGTTATATTTTTACCATGTCGTATTGTAAAACAAGTACGACAAATGAGCCGACAATCGTTTTAATACGACAATTATGACTACCTTTGCAAAACAATATCAGTAATTTTATCGGTAATATGTTTGAAAAAGGGACAAGGGGAAACACCCTACACGGAATATTGCTAATAGCGCTATTCTCGTTTGCAGCATTCTACATCGCAGAAATTCCATTTGTTAAAAGCATGTCGTTCAGTCCACTTATCGTGGGTATAATCCTCGGTATGCTATATGCCAACAGCTTGCGCAACCGTCTACCCGAGACATGGGTTCCTGGCATCAAGTTCTGTACCAAGCAGATATTGCGTGCCGGCATCGTCCTTTATGGGTTCAGGCTCACATTGGCCGATGTTGCCGCCGTCGGGCTGCCTGCCATAACAATCGACGCAATAATCGTTGCCGGCACTATATTCCTCGGGCTGGCTTTAGGGAAACTACTGAAACTTGATAATGACACTTCGTTGATGACCTCTACAGGCAGCGCGATATGCGGCGCAGCGGCTGTACTCGGTGCCGAACCGGTCGTGAAATGCGAGGGACACAAAACTGCCATCGCGGTATCGACCGTTGTAATCTTCGGAACAATATCGATGTTCGTATACCCGATAATGTACCGTGCAGGAATCCTTTCTGACCTGACTTCGCAACAAGTAGCAATATACACAGGCAGCACGCTGCATGAAGTGGCCCATGTGGCTGGTGCCGGCAACGCAATGGATCCGACCGACTCGCTCGGAATCGCAGGTACTGCTACCATCACCAAAATGATACGCGTGATGATGCTTGCCCCGGTACTTATCATCATGGGACTTGTTCTTGCTCGCACTCGCAAAGACCGCAACAATGGCGACACGGCTGCCTCAAGCAAGAAAAGCAAGATTGCCATCCCTTGGTTTGCATTCTGGTTCCTTGCCATTATTTGCGTCAACTCGCTGCTTCAATATTGGTGCGGAGTGGACAACGTTAAAGATATTCCTCTCAATGGAGCCATCGAGTATATCGATACATTCATGCTCACGATGGCAATGACCGCACTCGGCACCGATACAAACATTCAAAAGTTCAAACAGGCAGGAGCCAAGCCGTTCTATCTCGCCGGATTGCTTTATATTTGGCTTGTTGGCGGGGGCTACCTTCTCGTCAAATACATAACTCCGATGTTCAACTAAGAAACACATCAATACATGGCAATGAAGAAAGTCTATGTGCTGCTCGCCGATGGATTTGAAACCATTGAAGCACTTACCCCTGTAGACATCATGCACCGTTGCGGCATCGACGTATGCTCTGTAGCTATAGGCAATAGCAAGACCGTAAAGTCTTCACATAAAGTAACAGTAGATGCCGATCTGCTGCTTGACGAGGCCGACGTGACCGATGGCGATGCCATCATACTGCCCGGAGGATTTCCCGGATATGTAAACCTTGCCGAATCGGTCGAAGTAGGCAATCTCGTGAGATATTACTACGAAAACGGTCGTATCGTGGCTGCAATATGCGGAGGCCCGACAGTACTGAAGCGTTACGGCATAGCACAAGGAAAGAAAATCACCTGTCACTCAAGCGTGCAAGCTGAAATGGCCGGTGATTATGAATATGTCGGCGGCAACATTTGCCAAGATGGCAATCTCATAACCGGGAAGGGCGCCGGGCTGTCGCTCGAATTTGCAATCGCAATTGCAAAGCGGCTTGCCAATGATGCCACAATCGCAAAACTATTCAACGGATTACAAATCCAGCCAATGTAACGAATAAGATACACTAAAAAAGAGAGCGAGAGTATTGTTTCAGTCAATTTTCTCGCTTTCTTCTTTACACCAGCGGCGTTGTGAGTTTTAATAGGCAAAACAACTCATTCGTCTATTATTTTTGTCGAAAAAATCAATCACCATGAATGAAACCGTTACAGAACAGTTGCCCAATGTAATACTTGCCATTGCCTTGACCGCCGGTGAATACCTGCTGGTGCTGTTTGCCATACTGGCCGACCTCGTCAGCGGACTCAGGAAAGCTCGCAAGCGTGGTGAAGCAAGACGGAGCAAGGCATTGCGGCGCACTGTGGAGAAAGCTGCGACTTATTACAACGCACTGGCGGCATTGACAATAATAGATGCCATGCAGATTGCCGCCGTTATTTACCTGCGTGCAGCATGTGGATACGAAAATATCCCGTTATTCCCTATTTTAACCCTTCTGGGTGCCATAGGCATTGCAATTATAGAGGTGAAAAGCATTTACGAAAAGGCCGACGAGAAGGAGCAAAAAAATTTCGACGATGCTGCCGAGACAATCCTGCGATACCTGAAAATGATAAATGAAAAACGACATTTAAACAATAACCGCCAATGAAATATTTCACATTGAAAG
Organism: uncultured Prevotellaceae bacterium; assembly: GCA_905207705.1. Classification (GTDB taxonomy): domain Bacteria; phylum Bacteroidota; class Bacteroidia; order Bacteroidales; family Muribaculaceae; genus Avimuribaculum. The sequence goes on along the minus strand of CAJLMA010000005.1, from coordinate 82,039 downwards.
AACTGACAGCTTCGGCAACAGCTGCACGCCTCGGAATCGAAAACACACCGCCGCCGCAAGCCGTGAACAATCTTATCGCACTTGTTACACACCTGCTTGACCCTTTGCGCGAAAAATATGGACGTCCTATATATGTCAACAGCGGATACCGTTGCCTTGAACTGAACAATGCTGTGGGTGGAAGCAGGTCGAGCCAACACCTCTCGGGCGAGGCTGCCGACATCACCACCGGCAACAAACGCGAAAACCGCCGGCTATATGAGCTGCTTCAAAGCCTTAAACTGCCTGTCGACCAAGCAATCAACGAGTGCGATTACTCTTGGCTGCATCTTTCCTACAGCCCTCGTCATCGCCGCATGTATTTCAGCTTGGGATAAAACGGTCACACTATCCCCATGCGCTGCATCAGGAAATAAGCATTGAGGTTATGCGCTACGCCTTCATGCAGTTTATAATCAAATTTCAGCGTGTCTCCATTAATTTCAGCCTCAAAACAACGGTTGGAAACTGCTCCTGGGAATTCGTCGGCAAGATTGCCAAGCACAAGATCGTGGGTGGCGATAATGCCGGCGACATTCATTTTCACAAGTTTCCTGACCAGTGCGAGCGAGCCTTTCTGTTTATCGGCCGAGTTGGTGCCTTTAAGTATTTCATCGAGAATCACAAGCATCCGTTCCCCATGCTCCGCACGGTTTATTATAGATTGCAATCGGCGCAATTCGGCAAAGAAATATGATTCATTGTCGTTAAGCGAATCGGTCGTACGCAATCCGGTAAACAAATGTGCCGGGGTGAAAATCATGTCAATGGCACATACCGGGGCTCCAATCAATGCCAACAAGTAATTTACGCCTACCGTACGCAAATAGGTACTCTTACCGGCCATGTTGGCTCCTGTGACGACAAGAAAGTTACCGCATTCCATGTGGCCTACATCATTGCGCACGCATCGTTTGGCATCAATAAGCGGATGTCCCATCCGGCTGGCTGCTATTATGACATGGCCATCAATCTTCGGAAACGTATAAGACGGATTATTGAAAGCAAACGTGGCGAGAGCGCACAACTCATCGACTTTGCAAAGCACATCGTGCCATCGGCCAATCATCCCTTCATGGCGCGCAATCCATCTTTCAACATTCCGAGCCTGCCGGTAATCCCACTGCAATAAAATGTTAAGCACAAGATAACTTAACCAGTTATAGCGTTGATCCATGTTTGAAAGCAATTTAGCCAACTTGCGCGAAGCTTCCGAAGCCGGTTCATCGCCCGTACGCAACCGGCTTTGGAACTCCATCATCAGCTCCGACTCAAACCTGCCGTTCTCTATCTCGCTCAACAAATTATGATAAATCGACACCGTATTCACCACCTTGTCTACGCTGTCATGCAACTGTCCTACTTTCTTGCTGCCTAAACTGGCAACAACCAACGACAGGACGGCACAAGTTTCAATCCACACCGACACGTCAAGGCCTAAAACGGCCATGACCACCAATATGGCCAATACCGACGGGAACAAGAAAATTGATACTGTCTGCCACTGTCTCAACTTGCAATTGGCAAAATTGCAAGCCGACATGTCCATATCTGTTTCATTGTCTCCTTTTGCGACCAATCCCAATGCCTGGAATCTTATCCTGAACGATTCCATTCCTGCCAGTTCTTTTATCGCTTCCTGCCGTCTCAAAATCTTCTCAGTCGACAATTCGGGCTTTACAAGGCTGCCGGCAAGCAACCTCTCTCCGCCTTTTGTTGCCGTCGAATTCAGCAACGTGAATATTGACCGCTGTCCAAACAGGTCAAGGTCATAGCTGTATTCATGTCGTGGATTGACATATTCCCCTCCACCATCGAGCGTGTCAAGTTCAAGGTTGATGCGCCTTATATTATCCGTTGCCACTTGATTCAATGCCTTCTGCATGGCTATTTTGCCAAACAACTTGTTATGTTTTATCACAAGCATCAAAAACAACACTACACCGACAGCCAATGTTGACCCGACAAGCACGGCTTCGCCCCACCACGCCCAAATGCAGGCAATGGCAGCGACAACAATCGCAAGACGCGCCACCGACACTGTCGCAGTCAGCCTCGACAATCGTGCCAATTCCTTTTCGGCACCGTCCTTTATCCCCTCATAATATTCTATCGGATTCTTTCCTTCCATATTTTTAAAATAGCATCCTATCTTCAAGCAAAGGTAACAACAAAGGCAACCGGAACCAAATTCCGATTGCCTTTCCATCCAAAATATCAATTTGTGTTTATATTTTATCTCATCAATCCTTATCAGGTGCTATTTCAAGAATAAAGACATTCATCTACTAATACAAATGCAATATGTCTTCCGTCGATCGCGGATCGTATGCACCATCCTTTGCTTCAAAGATGACACTGCCATCCTTCAAGCAGACTACAGTGTGATATTGCCCACGCGGCACTTGTACACCGACACAATCGCTTCCTGCAACAAGAGTAAATTCTGCCGTCTTGTTTCCGTTCTCGTCAAAGAAATCTTCTCGCACCGCCCCTCTCAGTACGACTACCGTCTCCGATGTACCATTATGCCTGTGTATGGGTATTACCGTATCCTCCATCAAAACATTAAGCATGCGTTGTGAAGTGTCGGATTGCGATGTCCGCAAATCATAATGCATCCTATGTCGCGGAGACTCCACAGCCCGCCCCAATATTTCATCAAACAATTCACCATCCAATATCATAACGTCCCAATAATTTTATCAATAATGACATCCTTGTTAAAATGCCCATCATAATATAATCTTGCATTCATTGACGTAACAATCCTATGTCAAATCACAAAGTTACAATTTATTTCTTTTTCTGCCGCAATCTTTCTTTTTCACCATCATCAAGCATTTGGCATAAATGATCCATACATTTGTCAAGAGTAAAATTTTCCTTGTAATGACTGAATCCATTCTGCCCCATCCTGTCAAGCTCAGTTCGAGACATTTGGCGCATCCGCCTTATTATTCCCGCAAGCCCCTCAGCATCACCGGCATTGACCGACAATCCGCACTCGGCTTCAGCGACAAGACGACGGGCCTCACCCGAAGCCATTATGGCCACTGGCTTGCCGGCAGCCATGTACGACTGCAACTTGGCAGGAACTGTAAGGCTGAAGATTGGCTCATCTTTCAGCGAAAGCAGCATCACGTCGGCTGCGGCAAAAAAAGCCGGCATTGTGTCTAATGGGTGTCTTCCTAAGGCAAACACCGTACTCTCAAGTCCATGTTCGGCAATGAATCGGTCGACATATTCCTTGCGACGGCCATCACCCACAAGCACCATCTTCACATCATCGTCGCGCAACAACAACGCCGCGTTCATGACACTTTCAAAATCTTGCGCTTCTCCGATATTGCCTGCAAACATAACAATAAATCCTTCTTGAGGCAAGCAATCGGGACGCTTGGATGAACGGCCTGCTGCAAACATATCTTCAGCCCAATTTGGAAAATATTCTATGCGACTTCCATAATCGCCTTTTGCTACTATCGAACTACGAAAACCTTGAGAACTTATAAGAATCTTATGAGAATTATCATACATGCGACACGTCACCCTCGCAAAGTAGTCAAGCACACGCTTGTTATGTATGTCACCGGCCGATTCCAAACTTTCTGGCCACAGGTCAAGCACCCAGAAATACATTGGAATGGATTGCATCTTCCTTACGACCAAAGCCGGATAACCTTGTGTGATGGGCGACGTTTCATGTACTATCACGGCATCAAAACGCCGGTGCAAGGCCAAGAAAAAGGCTCTGACTGATGCCGTCAGCACATAGCTGTAATAATTCAATGCCAGCCTCAAGCCTCCGCCACGACCTCGCGGCACCACAAGCACGCGTATTATCTTTACCCCATTCACCGTTTCAGTGCGACGACGAAATACCCCATAGCCGTCATATACCTTTCCGCCAGGATAGTTTGGCAAGCCTGTCAACACGGTCACATCATGGCCTCGCCGTGCAAGCTCGAATGCCATGTCATTGCTTTTGAAATTCTCGGGATGAAAGTATTGCGTCACCAAAAGTATTCTCATGTCGTTTCCTTTTTTTCGATTTATAACAATCCGGCATAAAAATGCTTGCTCCCAGCCGACATTTTTTCAATGAAATTTCAATTGCGATTCTTTCTCCACACCATATTGTCCACAATGGCCGTGTAGCTCTGTATTATGCTCACAACCCTCGTGCTTACGTTCTCATCGGCATAATCGGGTACTACCGTACCATGATCGCCGTCGACAGTCATGCGCATGGCTGTATCCACGGCTTGCAACAACGAATGCTCGCTGATGCCGGCCAGCACGAAGCAGCCACGCTCCAAAGCCTCGGGACGCTCGGTGCTTGTACGTATGCACACGGCAGGGAACGGACGGCCTAAAGACGTGTAGAACGAACTTTCCTCGGGCAGCGTGCCGCTATCCGAGATGACCGCCGCTGCATTCACCTGCAAGCAGTTGTAGTCGTGGAATCCTAACGGCTCATGGCGTATTACACGCTTGTCAAGTTCGAAACCGCTTTGCTCAAGACGCTTGCGCGAGCGCGGATGGCACGAGTACAATATAGGCATATCGTATTTCTCGGCCAATGCGTTAATCGCGTTGAACAATGAACGGAAATTCTTCTCGGTATCGATATTCTCTTCACGATGAGCCGATAGGAGCATGTACCGTCCTTTCTCCAGCCCAAGACGGCTGTGCACATCACTTGCATCTATAGCCGGCAAGTTGGCTCGCAACACCTCGGCCATCGGCGAACCGGTGACAAAAGTACGCTCACGCGGCAGTCCGCAGTCGGCAAGGTAGCGACGTGCATGTTCCGAATAGGCCATGTTCACATCCGATATTATGTCGACGATGCGACGGTTGGTTTCCTCCGGCAAGCATTCATCCTTGCAGCGGTTTCCGGCTTCCATGTGGAAGATTGGGATATGCAGTCGCTTGGCAGGTATTGCTGACAGACACGAGTTGGTGTCGCCCAGGATGAGCAACGCGTCGGGACGGGTCGCCACCATAAGCTTGTAACTGCAATTGATTATGTTGCCGACAGTTGCACCAAGGTCGTCGCCGACGGCACCCATGTAAACATCGGGGTCGGCAAGGCCGAGATCCTTGAAGAACACGCCGCTCAGGTTATAATCATAGTTTTGGCCTGTGTGCGCCAACAGGCAGTCGAAATGCCTGCGGCATTTGCTTATTACAGCCGCAAGGCGTATTATCTCCGGACGTGTCCCTACGATAATGAGCAGCTTCAACCGCCCGTCGTCGCTGAACTTGACGTCGGAGTAATCGAGTTTCATTTCCATAAGAAAAAAATGAGATGTGGGTAAGAAAAGTTATGGCAATCAGGAATTAACGCGTGTGCCTCATCAACAAGCATATGATTGCCTTAAGGATAGTGTTTTTTCAGGCATTATCTACCGGTTCACGGTAGGTGTCGGGACGATTCGGGTCGAAACACTCGTTGCACCAGATTATCGACACGAGTTCGGTGTCGCCCGTGTTGGCTATCTCATGCGTATAGCCGGGAGGCACGTCCACCACTTCGGGATGCGCCCCGTTGACATGATATTCTATCACCTCGTCTTGCGGATTGCGAACGTCGCGAAAGCGCACCACGCCCTCGCCGGCGATGACGATGAACTTCTCATTCTTGGTATGATGCCAATGGCCGCCCTTCACCGCACCCGGGAGAACAGTGTTTATCGACAACTGCCCACGATCGGGCGTGCGGAACACCTCGGCGAAGCTGCCACGATAGTCAGAGTGCACGGTGAGCTTTTGCGAAAATCCATCCTCGGGCAGATAAGTCAAATATGTAGCGTGCAGCTTTCTCGTGAATTGGTCGTCAAGCTCGGGCAATCCAAGTCGCGAAGGGTCTTCATGGAAGCCTTGCAGCAGCTCCACAATACGGCCAAGTGTAACGCGATGCTCCACAGGGACAAAACAAAGCTTTCCGTCGCGATGCTCGCGGCCTTGTAATGCAGCTATCAGTTCATCAACAACATCGTCTATGTAAGTAAGCCGCAATTCCTTCGTCGGGTCATCCACGCGCAATGGCAGCCCGTGAGCCATGTTGTGGCAAAAAGTGGCTACCACGCTGTTGTAGCTCGGGCGACACCACTTGCCAAACAAGTTGGGAAAGCGATAAACCAGCGTATGCGCCCCCGTGCGGCGGCCATACTCGAAAAACAATTCCTCGCCGGCAAGCTTCGATTGCCCGTAAGGATTGTCGAGTTCGGCTTGTATCGATGACGACAGCATCACCGGACAACGGTTACCGTGACGTTCGAGTGTCTGCAACAATGTCGATGCAAACCCGAAATTTCCTGTCATGAACTCCTTCGGGTCTTTGGGGCGGTTGACCCCGGCAAGGTTATACACAAATCCTGCACGGCTGCACCATTCGTCGAGCATCGCAGGGTCGGTATCGAGGTCATACTCAAATATCTCCCCGATGCCGCCGTTTGGAATCTCGCCATACCAAGTGGCCTTGCCGTCGCGTATGTTCTTCAATTGCGCCACGAGATTGCGACCAACGAATCCGAGCGCGCCTGTTACTAATATGTCCATCTCTCGTTTGCTTGTTTACTCCGAACGGATTTCACGCGGACGCTCAACGCCGTCAAGCCCGAGATCTTCGCGTATCAGGCGCAAGCGCAACAACTGTTCCTTCATTCCCTCCACGTCGAGACGGCGCGTGTTGTGGCTGTGGTAGTCTTCAAGGCGCGAAACATTCTCGTTGCCCTCAGCAAAATACTTGTCGTAGTTCAAGTCACGCGTATCGCACGGGATGCGGTAATACTCGCCCATGTCGATGGCACGGGCCATCTCCTCGCGTGTAACGAGCGTTTCATACAACTTTTCGCCATGACGTGTGCCTATCACCTTTACTTCAGTTTCACCATACTCGGGCTTAATCTTGGCATAAGTTTCTTTCAATGCCTGAGCCAAAGTTGAAAGAGTCGCCGCCGGAGCCTTCTGCACGAACAAGTCGCCATTGTGGGCATGTGTGAACGCATACACTACCAAGTCGACGGCATCGTCAAGCGTCATCATGAAACGAGTCATCTCAGGGTCGGTTATCGTTATAGGCTTTCCTTCCTTCATCTGCTCGACCCACAACGGTATTACCGAGCCGCGCGAACCCATCACGTTGCCATAGCGTGTGCAGCAGATAGTTGTTGCAGCGCCCTCGCCCAGTTCGCGGCCTTTAGCAATCGCCACTTTCTCCATCAACGCCTTCGAGATGCCCATCGCGTTAATAGGGTAAGCCGCCTTGTCGGTCGACAACACAACCACGCTCTTCACTCCGTGCTCGATGGCCGACAACAGCACATTCTCCGTACCCTCGACGTTGGTACGCGTAGCCTCCATCGGGAAGAACTCGCACGACGGCACCTGCTTCAACGCCGCAGCCGAGAACACATAGTCAACTCCGCCCATCGCCACGTCGACCGAACGCTTGTTGCGCACGTTGCCTATGTAGAACTTCACCTTCGGGTTCTGCAACGCATGACGCATGTCATCCTGCTTCTTCTCGTCGCGCGAAAAGATGCGAATCTCCTTGATGTCGCTGTCGAGGAACCTCCGCAACACGGCGTTCCCGAACGACCCCGTGCCGCCAGTAATCAGCAGCACCTTGTCCTTAAATACGCTCATTCTATTTTCCTCCTTTTTATATATTTTTCCTTGTTATTTCATCCAATTAGCTACAGGAAGTCGGTCATTTACGAGACAATATCCTGTCATACAACTCAATGTACTGCTCATACTGTCTATCCTTATTGAAACATTGCTCCGCCCTGTGCCTGCACGCTTTGCGCCAATAGTCGCGACCACGTTCCTTTATTGCTCCTATCGCATCGACAATGCCGGCAATATCCCCCTTGTCAACGACAAATCCAGTACTCTTGTCCACTGCTTCCGGACTACCACCTGTGTCGTATGTTATCACAGGCGTACCACAAGCAAGAGCCTCAATGTTGGTAGTCGGGAAATTGTCCTCATAAGTCGGATTAACAAACGCATCAGCCATAGAGTACAAATTGCGCAATTGTTCAACATTCTCGGTACGCATTATTCCAATAATCCCTTTAGGCAAACTACACATTTGTTTCTCTGTCAATCCGACAAGAACCATCGACAAGTTATTTGGCAACGCATCCCTCAACTTAAAAAAATCGTCAAGCCCCTTATACTTATCCCACACACTTGCAACTCCAATCACAAAATTCTTATTGTCTATATGATATAAGTCGTAGATTGTTTCATTAATCTCAGGCCTGAAAACATTAATATCTGTCCCGTTATGAATAGTATAAGTTTCATAACATTTTAAGAATGACTTATCCAATAAACCATTAAGCCACTTAGATACAGGTACTAATGTCACATCGGATAATGATGTAAAATACTTTTTTTTATCGATATAATTTTTATAGCTACGATCAAATAATAATGAACCGGGATATTTTCTTTTCAATTCACAATGTTCACACTGCGTCGTCCATTTCATGCAATTTATAGACATGAAATGGGAACAATGACCTGTAAACGGCCAACAATCATGTAAAGTCCACACAACAGGTGTTTTCAATTCTTTCAAGCATGTGAACAAAATAGGATAATTAACATAATAGCCATGTATGTTATGTAAATGGACTATGTCGGGTTTCATTTGTTCAATCCATTTCACAAATTGTTTAGTAGCACTTTTCGAAGCCAATCCCTGACGGTCAAAAAAACGAGTCTGGAAAACATGCCACAATATATCTCGTTCTGACCCTATTTTTACAAGATTCGACCTACTCTGACGAGGATTCCTGCCGTATGCAACATAACTTTCCCATCCTGCATTGATGGCAGCCACACCAATCTCTTCTGCAATACGGCCAGTACTGCCCCAATTGGCAGTCACATTAACCTGCAACAACTTGCGATTCATATCATACACAAACTATAAAATTCTATTTTTCAGGCATTTATATATTAATCTATATTCTGCATTAGATTTTTAACAACAACATCCAATCTAAACGTTTTATCATATATCATTGCGCTCTGTTCTCCCATTTTATTCCAATTTTCATGTTGAGACAACATTTTTTCAAAAGTTGTTTTTATATCATTTTTATCTAATGGTGAGAATGTATATCCGTTAACGCCTGTTTTCACAGCCTCAAAATGATTTCCACAATGTGATGAGCATAATATTGGTAGATGAAATCTCAACGCCTCTACTATAGTCAGTGGAGAAGGGTCTGAAATAGAAGGTAATACCAATAAATTTGCTTCATTGTATAAATCTTTCATTTTCTCTGAATTACAAAAACCTAATAATTTAATATGGTCATTATAACTATTCTCTTTGATATATTTTTCATATAATTCTCTATCCTTACCTTCTCCTGCTACCAAGAAAATTGCTTTTTCTACATTGCATCGTCCAATTGCATCAAAGAAATTAATGAGACCCTTTAAATTCTCTATCAATCTCACAGGCATTAAAATTATCGGGACACTTAAATTCTTATTCCGCAATTGTGAATTATATATTAATGCTGACTCATCTATTGTATTAGGAAAATCTATATACCGTTTAAATGACGTTCCCCATTTTTCAAGTGTTATTTTCGCCATTTTTCCAGGAACAATTGCTGCACCATCAACGCAACCATACACAAACTTTCTCAAAAACGACTTGAATCTTGAATCTTTCCTTGCTCCATTCGTCAAATAGTTCGCTTCCGCCCAGCAATAATATTTTTTATTTGTAAAACGTAATCGCTTAAATAGCGATAAAATCAAAATATTTACATCACAATATGATGCACCCAAAACTACACTTCCAATATTTCGTGAAAATAAGATCTTGCTTATGAGTACAGGATTTAAGTGGATATGAAAGCCTTTGATACTAAAATAAATTCCTGTTTTGTCAAGCCAATATTCATGCTTCATTTCCGATACAGGTATGTCCCAATTCCTATCATTTTCCGTCCTACTCATATAGAACACTTCATATCTGTGATCATATTGATACAATAAATTGAATGTATTACATCTATAGGGAGTTATGATATTTTGAACAAATACAATTTTTTTCTTCGCGTCCATATCGCAAAAATAATTTAGAGACCAAAAGCTATTTTTATACACAACTTTCCTGTCACAATATATTTATGAGTAGTACGATATAATAAACTCATTAAGTTTCTCAAACTTAAATGCGAAATAAGTCTAAACGATGGCCTATATGGAGATAACTTGACATTTAATTTTGCAAAACGATAAAGAAGTGTTGTATTATATTTAAGTTTAAGAAAATCTGACTCGTAATTTAAATTCTTATCTGAGTATTCCTTTATCAATGTTCTTGAATAACTAAAAACTCTTTTTAATCTATAAATTGTATCTAACGAGCTTTGTGATGAACTCGTAGGATAATTATTATAAATATACGAAACCTTGTTGATATACTTATGCCGAATTTCCTTAAACAATTGATAAGAGATAGCCCAATCTTGTGTAAATGGCAAATTGGGGAACTCAATCTTCCAAACAGCTTTTGTCGGTATTATTTTACTATATACACATGTTGGGATATACTGAATATCACTTATTTCTCCTTCTGTGATATGGAAAATGTTTTTTTCTTTCAGCAAAACTCCATTTACGTCATAAAACTTTTTAGAAACATTAAAACAATGTACATATTCATCCGACAAAATATTAACAGCACAAAATTCATTCAAATACGCATAATCTGCATAATCATCACAATCTTGAAAATATACAAACTCCGTCTTGGCAAACTTTGCTTTGCTACGCAAATAATTGCTCGAATAATTATTTGCCACGTATACATTATAACTATTCTTGAATTCATGTATATACTCTAATAATTGTCTTTCTATATTTTTATCAGAGACAACAAATAAGAATTCTAAATTCCCATAATTTGGACAGTTAGGCAAACCACTAATCACTCTAACACTATAATTATTAAATTTAATAATTGGAATTACAATTGTTATTAGTGCCATAATATATATAATTACCAATATAAAGTGGGATTATCGAAAGTGTTATATAAAATATATTGATTAAAACAGTCGAACCTGCTTTACAATAAAACAACCCCGTAACCTCTATATATAAATAGACTGTAAACATTAAAATCAATCCAAAGTATTTCCTTGACCTGTATAAATACTTAATTGATAGATAGTAATAACTAAAAAACACTAATGCCACAACAATAAGAGGAGTCCATCCGCCAATACTGTAAAACTCGGCATACATAGTACCAAATTGAGTTTCATATCCTGTTCCACTTCGATCCACTTCATATTTAGGTATGCCAAACAATCTATTTATCAATGGAAAACGAAGTTCAAAACCATGGAAATCATCTTGAAGTTGTATTGTATTATCAAATACATAAGGTTGCTCAGCTATATATCCTAATGTGCCATTATAAAATTCATCCATGTTTTTATTGGCATAAAAGCGACTTAAGGTGAACGAAACCAAAAATAAACCTAACAATGCCACAAGCACATATAACAATTTTTTTATTTTGCGGAGTACTGTTAGATTCATTGAATTTTTAAACAATGAAAAAAATACTATATAAAATATCGGTAAGATAATCAATCCATCTCTGGCTGTAAAAGCAAAACAATTTACAATATAAGATAAGCTACTTATCATTAACCATATTCTATATCTCTTGAATACAGGATGAAGACAAGATATGAAAAAAAATAGTGCGTTATATATATTTAATGCAGCAATACCAACAACAATTGTTGTCAGAAAACTATCTGGCAATACAGTGCTACCCTGAATTTCAGCACGTCTATCTTTTGCTCCTGCGCTAATTCCCTCTATGGCATAAGGTAATAAGTATATAATTGATATAAGCGAACATATTATCAATATAGTAAAGATAACCTTAAATCGTTGTATATACCTGGGATTAATCTTAATTACAGCATTACTACGCAAGCTTTTATCAAATTCCAGCCAAGGTTTAAAACCTAAAATTAATAAAATACCCAATACACATATATTGAAATAATCTGTTTCAATAACAATGTATCCTTTTAAAAAATTCATTTCTAACCAACTTGGAATGACCATCATCAACAGCATTACAAAAAATACTGTTCCAGTCTTGACATGCTTTCTTACATGCAAGAAATAAATTCCCCATATAAGTGTCAATAAAAAAGCTACTGTCAACATGGCTATTTAGTAGTCCTAAAAATAAATTTTATTTCTTTTAGATTCAGAATTATCAACATACTAATAGTGACAGCCAACGTAATATACAAATTGGATGTACAACTTGACAATAAATATGTGACTATAACACATGGTACGAAACTTTTGATAGTAAAAATAAACATTGACTTATATGGAATAAAATCCATTATCTTACAATGAATTGTCTTAGCAAAATAATACAAATTATACGGAACGCTCCAAAATAACAACACGCAAACCAAACTTAATGCCAATCCTAAGATTCCAAAGAAATGTAATAATATTAAAGACACTACTATTTGCAAGCAGAGTTCAATTAACATTCGAGTTATAATAATTTTTTCTATTCCAAGAGCTACAATTATATTTGAATATGGTACAATCTTCAATAGATATGAACACAAAATAACTTTGAATAACACATCTGAACTCAAGAACTTATCAGAATAAAGCAATGATATAATTAGAGGAGAATTACAAAATAGAATGGTAAATAACAACATATTAAAATACCATCCATAAGACATGAACAACTTCAAATTAAACTTTACTTGTTCATAGTCCTTTGCATCAACAGCTGCTTTTATATTTGACATGTAAACCAAAGAAAGATTATTAATAAATATTCCTATGAACGGTATATCAAATCTTGCTACCGAGTATCGAGCAATCTCCGCAACACTCAAAGTAGAGAGAATGAACTTATCAACATACAAAGAAATTGTACCAATAACAGTTCCTCCTCCAATAGGCAAAGCTTTAAAAAAACATTCTTTTATTTGTTTTAACGAAAATGGCTGTATAGGCAATATTAATTTTATAGCAGAATAAAAACCAATAAATACAAATATCAAAACCTGTATAATACGCACCATTACAACATTTGTATAGGTTACGATATCACAATATGTAAATATTAATAGTGATATAAAAACAAATATAGAATTCAAGATTGTAATTAAGAATGCAATCTTGTTCTTTCTAAATTTTACTAGGATAACAAATCCTATCTGATATAAATAATTTAAAATAATTAGAGCAAGTCCATATATAAAACTCAGTAAGTCAAGATGCCTTATAAAAACACAATATATAGAATATACGCTTATAAATATGAATAATGCTATCGTGCATATTGCATATAAATTCCTTCTTAAGAAATCTATTGGTTCTCTTAATATTAATAAGTTGAATCCAAATAGACCTACAGCAACAGCAAAATCTACTATATACGTTATAGCTATATAATTAGCGTAGTCATTTTCTGTCCCAAATCGAGCAAGGAAAAACACATATAAATAAACTATGATAGTTTGTATACTTGAGATTATTGAAAAGGTTTTTAGTATCTCAAGATGTTTTAGCAAGGACATAAACTATTAATTAAACTCTTTACCAAACAACTTCGTTTGTGTTTTTAATTCCCTATAACCTATAATTCTATTAAACCCCACGACTATAGCATTTTCTGGTACATCTTTAGAAATTACAGCATTCATTCCTATAATAGAATTTTTCCCTACTGTAACACCTGGTAAAATCGAAACATTCATCCCAATCCACACATTATCACAGATTACAACTCTTTCCATTATTTCTGTATTATCATACGGAATAAAAGTTGATGATTTATAATTATGATTAGCCGTATATATAGTCACATTACGCGACATTTGAACATTTCTTCCTATTTCTAAACCTCCAGAACTATGGAAATATGCATTCTTTCCTATCTTTGTATAATCTCCAATTGAAATTTTATCACCTTCAGTAAATGTGCCTATTCCCCTTATCTTCACACCCTTGCCGTGTTTTCTTATTTGATTGAGGCAGTATTGTCCAAGCATTTCATCTATACCATTCTTAAGAAAGTGATAATAAATTACGACAAACGGATATAGTATATAACAAAACGCTTTTATACATTTCCATAAAATTGATTTGATAAAAGCCATATTATCTTCCTATCGATCTATATGTTATATTGAATTTTATCAATTCACTTTCATCATAAATATTCCTACCATCTATAATAAGAGGCGTATTCATAGATTTTGCAATAACTCCCCAACTTGGAAGACGGAATTGTTTCCATTCTGTAAGCAGCAACAATGCATCAGCATTTAAGACAGCCCCATACATATCATTTGCATATTCTACTACATCTCCAACCCTACGTTTACATTCATCCATTGCAACTGGATCATATACGCGAATATTACATCCAGCTTCTTTTAACATTTTAATTGTAACCAAAGATGTAGCTTCTCTCATGTCATCAGTTTCTGGCTTAAAAGCTAATCCCCATATTGCTATATTCTTACCTTTTAGATTTCCGTCATAATAATGCAATAATTTCTTAAAAACAACGGTCTTTTGATGCTCATTAACAGACTCAACAGCCTTAAGCACTTGCATTTCATAGCCATTCTTTTCTGCCGTCTTTATAAGAGCTTTAACATCTTTAGGGAAACAACTGCCACCATATCCACAACCGGGATATAAGAATTTGCTACCTATACGACTGTCGGAACCTATTCCTTTTCGTACCATATTGACATCGGCACCAACTAATTCGCATAAATTAGCAATGTCATTCATAAATGATATACGTGTCGCAAGCATGGAATTTGCCGCATACTTTATCATCTCTGCACTTGGTATGTCGGTAAAAATCACCCTAAAATTATTCAGAAGAAATGGACGATAAAGCTGCGACATCAATTCACGAGCCTTTTCCGACTCGACACCAACGACAACACGATCGGGTGACATAAAATCTTTAATTGCAGCACCTTCCTTAAGAAATTCAGGATTTGAGGCTACGTCAAACGGCACATCTACACCACGCTTTGTGAGTTCTTCTTGTATGGCCGCTTTTACTTTTTTTGCCGTACCCACAGGAACTGTAGACTTGGTGACAAGAAGTGTATATTTCTTGATATTTTTACCAAAAGTGTGAGCAACATTTAATACATATTGTAAGTCTGCACTACCATCCTCATCAGGAGGTGTACCCACTGCACTGAATACTACATCGACATCATCAAGAACTGTGCATAAATCTGTTGTAAAATGCAATCTACCCTCACGGCAATTACGCAAGACCATTTCATCAAGTCCCGGCTCATAAATAGGCACTTCGCCTTTAATAAGTTTATTTATCTTTGATTCATCTATATCTACACATGTCACATTTACACCCATTTCGGCGAAACATGTGCCAGATACAAGACCGACATAGCCGGTCCCTACAATAGCTATATTCATAATATTTATTGAGATTATTTTAAGGATTTATCCTTTGGTTATTTCAGGATTTCGAGGAGGTCGGGACGGACTTCGGCTGTTGCCACGGCTGCCACGTCGCCCACCATTACCACCACGCGACGGTCGCGCACGCCTTTAACCTTTACAAACCAGCCCTCAACGCCATCGAGCGGACCGCCGATGATGCGCACACGAGTACCCCGGCGAAGATCGACCTCGTCGGGACGCAGGTAAATGCTATGTTCGGTATCGGCTTCGCAGACGGCCATGAAACGGCGCATCTCGTTTTCGGGAACTGTGATGGGGATGTTGCGCCCCTCCTCGGGACGAGTTAGGTATTGGATGATGCTTATGAGCCGCTTTACACGGCGCATGTCGGCGGCAGTGGCTCGTGCAAACACGAGGTTGCGTATGGCAGGCTGCAACTCGCGCGTCTTTATGCCTCCGCGACGTTCCACGACACGGTAGCGCATCGGGACGAAACATTCCATCCCGGCTTGCTCCAACTCGCGCTTGGCTCGCAATTCGCGGCAATAAGGCGCACTCAACGCCCACCACATGATGGTATTCTGTCCGGCTACCGCATGAGAACCGGCAACGCCGCTTGTGATTTCATCCATACTATTTTCGCGTTGCCACTGGATATCCCGGCAACTGCTTCAACTCATTTTCCCCGTCAATATGGGATATTCCCCTTGTGGCAACCGCGCCGTTATCGCACAATTGCAACTGCATTCACAGCCCGGCACTACAAATAAACTGACTCGAATTCTTTACAAGCAAATGGGGGAAAAACTTGCGTTTCCCTTGGACACAAGGTTCACGCAATCGAAGATGTTTTTGTTATCTACTCATACTCTTGGCTCCTTGCGTACAACACATTCTATTGTTACACAAGTATTTACAGCCATTATTTTTCCAACTGTCCTTGACATCTCTGAGTGAGAGATGAAAAATTTCATTGGCAAAATTATCATTTTATTGATAAATAACCAAATTATGCTTTTCAAATTTTTTTACTGCCGATTTTCGCCCATCGGCATGGTAAATTGCCTGCTTGATCTGCAACAAAATTCCACCTTTCCAAGCGCGATAAAATTGCGTTTCTACACCGTATATATTCTACAAATTGCTTTCTTGTGACAAAAAAGAGGCCGACATCCCCCAAAAGGAAGTGTCGGCCTCCACATTATTGTTAATATACCCTGTTTCAGTCAGCCTTTGAGAACAACTTTTTAACAATGCGAGTCAATTCACCTATCCAAAGTACTATCGACGTGCCGGCGATTATGTACAGCCAGTTGGATAACGATAATCCGCCTTTGACTACGCTGAACATTTCTCCTCCAAATTCCACAATCAGCACTTGACCGATGACGATGACGAGCAACGTCGAGAAGAATACTTTGCTCCTGCCCATGTCATGGAATGCCGAGTGGCCACTCTGGAATGAACGCGCATTGAACAAGTTCCAGAACTGCAAGAACACGAATATCGTGAAGAACATCGTGTGGTCGACAGGCGATATGACGTCAGCCGACGTATAATTGAAGTTAAAGAACGTCTCGAAATAGGTCAACAGACTAAAGTCGGCAAGCGAACCAATGTGCACATGCTTGAAATACTGCATCAGTCCGAAAAGGAAAAGCATGAACAATATGCCCACGACAAAGATAAACGTGGTCATCGTGCGCGACACGATGAAGTCGGTCGCCTTGCGCGGCTTGGCCTTCATCACATCCATGCTTGGCGGCAGCGATGCAAGTGCCAATGCGGCAAATGTGTCCATAATCAAGTTCACCCACAGCATCTGCGTAACGGTGAGCGGCGACTGGTAATCCATGAATGCGCCTATGCCGACGATGCAGCAAGCCACCACGTTGACAGTAAGCTGGAACAGGATAAACCGCTGTATGTTCTTGTACAGCGAGCGGCCCCACATCACGGCAAGAGAAATAGACTTGAAAGAATTGTCCATGATGGTTATGTCGCTGGCCTCCTTGGCCACCTGCGTGCCATCTCCCATCGACAATCCTACTTGCGCAGCATTCAATGCCGGAGCGTCATTTGTTCCATCGCCTGTAACGGCAA
Source organism: uncultured Prevotellaceae bacterium (assembly GCA_905207705.1). GTDB lineage: Bacteria > Bacteroidota > Bacteroidia > Bacteroidales > Muribaculaceae > Avimuribaculum. Next base: position 64,366 of record CAJLMA010000005.1, on the reverse strand, counting down.
CCACCTCCTTCTGACGTTGCAACAGGTTGACAAGACGCGACTTGTCGGTAGGACGTGCACGCGACATGATTTTTATCTGTTGCGCCTTTATCATCGCTTCCTCATCGCTCAATGCTTCAAAATCGGGTCCTGTGATGATATTTTCGTCCGTGTCCTCATCGGTCCACAAACCGACTTGGCGGCCAATCTCCTTGGCAGTACCCGGAGTGTCGCCCGTAACAATTTTTACCTTTATGCCGGCCGATATGCACGACTTTATTGCATCCGGCACGTCGGTGCGTATCGGGTCGGAAATTGCCACTATGCCTGTGAATGTAAGACGCTTGGCATCAAGCTTGCCATCTACTATCGGATTCTCGTCAACATTCAATATCTGACGCGCAAAGCCGAGCGTGCGCATCGCCTTCGACTGGTATCCGAGCAACGAAGCTGCTATCTCCTTGCGATCTACGTCATTCTTCACATCCTTGCACAGACCAAGCACGATTTCGGGCGCACCTTTCACATAAAGCACCCTGCGTTTCAACGTCTCGCTGAACACCACTGTGGCCATGAACTTGCGCATGGTGGAAAACGGAAGTTGCGCCTCGACCCTGTTGGCATGCCTTATCTGCATGTAGTCGCGCCCCATCGAGTTGAGCCACAACAGCAATGCCCCTTCGGTCGGATTGCCAAGAGCCTTGATTTTATTTGGGTCGGAAAAGTCGAGGAACGCCGTCGAGTTGCAGGCTATCGCTTCCGAGATTATGGTGCTCTCCTCGTCATCGTCAAGGCCGTTCTTATGCTTCATTCCGTAGAAATTCGTCTCATACACCTGCATCTGGTTCTGAGTGAGCGTACCGGTCTTGTCGGTGCATATGATTGTCGTGGCTCCCATCGTCTCGCAAGCGTGCATCTTCCTGACGAGGTTGTTGCTGTTGAGCATACGCTTCATGCTCAATGCAAGGCTCAGCGTCACGCTCATTGGCAGCCCCTCAGGCACGCTCACCACTATAAGTGTAACTGCAAGCATGATGGTAACCATGAGATAATTTATAAACTCGGTGCTTCCAAGCCCGTGGATATCATAATCGAAGATGAGCAGACGGCCTATAATTATCACGGCTGCCACGACATAGCTTCCGATTGATATCACGCGGCTCAACTTGTCGAATTGCTGCGTGAGCGGAGTCTTTATGTTATTGTCAATCTGAGCTTCCTTGTACACCTTCCCGTATTCGGTCTTGTCGCCCACGGCATCAACGCACATCACGCCGTGCCCCTCGGTCACGGTCGTCCCACGCAAGACGCGATTTGACGGATATGTGGCATCCTTCTTGAAATCGGCCTCGACGTGAGTTTTCTTTATCACCGGCTCTCCCGTCAATGTGCTCTCGTTTATGCTCAACGACATCGAGTCGAGCAAAATGCCGTCGGCAGGCACCTCCTCGCCGGTCTCAAGTATGACGATATCGCCCACCACGACATCCTTTTTCGGTATCTGGGTGATATTGCCGTCGCGCATGACTTTCACGGCAACCTCGTCGTTCACTTGGTTGAGCATCTCGAATTTCTTGTTTGCACTCATCTCAACGGCAAATCCCACGCCTGTTGCAAGCGTAATGGCGACAAATATGCCCACAGGCTCAAGAAACACCGTCATCGGCTCGCCAAGGCTTATCACTTCATAGGCCGATATGCCAAGCGACAACAGCAATGCGACAAGCAGAATCTCGATGAGAGGCTCTTTAAACTTATCGAGCAGTTGCAACCACATCGAGCGTTTAGGAGGAGGAGTGAGAATGTTCACGCCATGCTTGGCACGGCTCTGTTCTACTTCGGCTCTGTTCAAGCCCTTGTTAATGTCTGTCATTTCCTTAAAATATATGGTTAATTGAATAGCAGTCTTTTCCCTTTGGCACCTTCGTTGATTCTTCCGTCATCATATACCAAATTGCCATTTACAAATGTCTTTACTACCTTGCTGTGGAACGTAACGCCCTCAAACGGCGACCATCCGCAACGCGACAATATGCTATCGGCCGATACCTTAAACTCTGCACAAGGATCAACGACTGTTATATCGGCATGATAGCCGGGACGCAAGAATCCGCGCCTGTCTATCCTGTACAGCATTGCCGGTGCATGGCACATCTTTTCCACCACCTGCTCTGCTGTAAACACTCCGTTACGAGCCATTTCAAGCATCGCCACAAGCGAATATTGCACAAGAGGCATTCCCGAAGCCGCTTTCAGGCAGCTACCCTGCTTCTCGGCAGGCAGATGCGGCGCATGATCGGTAGCCACAATGTCTATCAATCCCGATTTAAGGCCTACCCTCAACATTTCCCTGTCATGGGCAGTTTTTATGGCCGGATTGCATTTTATCGCATTGCCCAGACGGGCATAATCTTCATCGCAAAACCACAAATGATGCACGCACACCTCGGCCGTGATTCTCTTCTCCGACAGAGGCTTATGGTTGTCAAACAACGACAATTCCCTTCCTGTCGACAAGTGCAACACATGCAGCCTCGTGCCGCAACGCTTAGCACGTTCCACCGCACGAGCCGTTGACACATAGCAAGCCTCCTCACTGCGTATGAGAGGATGGTAGCCCACAGGCAGGTCTTCGCCATGCAGTTTGATATATCTCTGTTTGTTGGCGGCAATTACAGCTTCATCTTCGGAGTGGACTGCTATCAATGCCGGGACTTCAGCAAACAGCCGTTCGAGCGACTCGGGGTTATTGACAAGCATGTTTCCAGTCGAGCTGCCGAGAAATGCTTTCACACCACAAGTCTTTGAATAATCTACCTGCATAAGCGTGTCAATATTGTCATTTGTCGCTCCAATGAAGAAACTGAAATTGGCAAGAGACACATTAGCTGCCCTTTCATACTTGGCCTCAAGTGCCTCAAGCGTCGTCGTTTGAGGGTTGACATTGGGCATGTCCATGAATGAGGTCACGCCACCGGCCACTGCGGCCATCGACTCGCTGGTCATGTCTCCCTTCCATGTGAGACCGGGATCTCGAAAATGCACTTGGTCGTCAATCACCCCGGGAATAACCCACATGCCCGACAGGTCGTAACGGCACTCGCATGCGGCCATCAATTCGGCCGAGGGCATACCTTCGCCCACTTCAGCAATAACGCCGTCGTTTATTACAAGATAACCGTCGGTGCGACGCGATTCGTTAATAAGGCATGCGTTAAATAGTAATTTTTTCATGCAATTCAACAATAAAAACAGCCGACATGGCGCATGCGACATTCTTTCCCAATCGATATCGCAACACGCACGTCAACGAGGCATGGACCACTCAAATCACACCTGTAATGGCACTCATCTGCAATCGGTTCATCGCATGTCAAGTCCACACCCATATCTTATTTATTTTCTTTTGTACTTCGAATTAAACAGGCTGTCGAGCTTCAACTGTATTACTCCGAACAATGCCTCGCCAAAAATGCTCGAATTCATCTTGCTTGTTCCCAGCACACGGTTGACAAACACGATAGGCACTTCTACAATCTTGAATCCTAACTTGTAAGCGGTGAATTTCATCTCAATCTGGAATGCATAACCCTTGAACTTTATCAAGTCGAGATTGATAGTCTCAAGCACCTGCCTGCGATAGCACACAAAACCGGCAGTCGTGTCACGAACTTTCATCCCGGTTATCAAACGCACATAAGCACTTGCATAATACGACATTATAACCCGGCCCATAGGCCAATTCACCACATTGACTCCTGTTATGTACCTCGAGCCTACCGCAACGTCGGCACCCTGCTTGGCACAAGCATCATGCAACGGAATAAGATCCTTCGGGTTATGCGAGAAATCGGCATCCATCTCTATCACATAGTCATAACCGGCTTCCAGTGCCCATTTGAACCCTGCTATGTATGCCGTGCCAAGTCCCAATTTGCCGGGACGCTGCATCAAGTGCAACCGGTCGGCATATTGCTGCTGCATACCCTTTACTATGTCGGCCGTGCCGTCGGGAGAATTGTCATCGATGACAAGTATATCAAACCGATGCTCGAGTCCGAACACAGCCTTTATAATGTTTGATATGTTCTCTTTTTCATTGTATGTCGGAATTATTACGATACTGTCCGACATCGTTTCGTGTGACATTCTTAATCCAGCCTTTTTGATGTTATGTCAATCCCTCAAAACGGGACTGAGCGAGTTATCGCCTGTTTTTAAAACGCAGTTTGCGTCCCAATATTGGACACATGCCACATTTTTTACAACAAAAGCATCACTTTGCCACAAAAATAAGACAAATTACGGGGATTAAAAAGAAACGTTATATTTATTTAGAAAAATTATCGGATTATATGCAAGTTTCGCCTGTCTCAACCCCTCGTCACCGGCATCATCCTCGCGGTTGACATATTTTATGCCGTGTCGCTCAAGGCAATGTTTCACCATGGCCATGTTGATGAATTCATTGGCTCCCACATAGCCGTGGTCGGTCTTTTCTATATGATCATACAATGTGCTGCCTATCACTTCCCCTATGGAAAACGCGACCACCTTTCCATCCACATACAAAGCGACGCCTTCAAACGGATAATTGCCATAGTTTTTCAACACATTGGCCACCTGTCGCCGCTCGTATGCAGCCATTCCACCGTCGACCTTAGTGCTTATAAGCCTTGAATAAAACTCCATTATTTCGGGCAAGTTTTCCCGGCATATCGGTTTTACTTCATGACCGGGATAAGTAACTACAAACTTGTTAACCCTGTTGCGCTTCTTTTTCAGCTTGTTGCCGGACAGTGTTGCAAGGCTCTCGGCATCATATACATAGTCGCCCCATTCATCCAGTCGCGTCACGCCGGCAGGATTCAACGCTTCAAATTCTTTGATATGCTCCTCAGGAATAGCCGAAAACACAAGAGGCAACCCGCGCCGGCAACAATACTCCCCAAGCAGCCTCACCGATTCGCTCAATGGCAAGCGGCCTATGGGCAGGGAAAAAGCGGTTTTCCTTGTGTCATCCTCAGCAACACCTTTTATGAACAATGTATTTTCGTATATGCAGTAATGATACTTGAAATATTCGGTCCACATGTATATACCGCCTATAGTGTAGTCGCACGACAAGCTTCCGCTACGTTCCAGATAAGGGACAATGAGCGGGATAGAATTAAATGTCAGCCTGTGAAACACCAAAGGTGACCTATCGTCGCAACATGCGTCAATCACCTCGCATGCGTCGCTGTTGTTCTCTACTTGTTTCATAAATTTATAATTTGTACTGTCCTTGACATGTACCTGTTGGTAATAATTCTCGATATGGATATTCTAACATATTCCATGCCAAAACCCCTGCCATCACTTGCCGCTGTCATAGCAAGTGCCAGGCTCGGCTGCCACCTTGCAGCCGGCTCCCTCCTCTTCGGCGGCATCGCCATAAGGCTTCACCTTGTGCGTCGAGAATCGTTCAAGATAAGAATGATTTATCAGATATTCAAGCTCAAGCAATGTCTTGTCCCTCACAGCCGGTTTCAACTGGCATTCCCACAATGTTATCACCACCCAGCCCATGCCGGTCAACTTCTTGCGGTTATCGGCATCGCGAGCCTTGTTCCTTTCTATCTTTTTCGCCCAAAATTCATGATTCGTCTGCGGTATATGTATTTCATGCTCATGTTCATGGCCGTGCCAGAAACATCCGTGGACAAATATAACTATGCCATATTTGCGCAAAACTATGTCAGGCGTTCCAGGCAACCCCTTTACGTTCTTGCGGTAACGGTACCCACGGGCAAACAAATATTTCCTGACAATCAATTCAGGCTTAGTATCTTGGCTCTTTATCCTTGCCATGACAGCCGACCGTTTCTTTTTGTCCCAAATATCCATACCCACACTGCGTGACAGATGCAAATTTAATCCTTAGTCCATGAACATCAAAGCCGGAATAGGCAAAATAATCGTCGCAATGCAGGTTTTAACTCCAATGCAAAATAAAATATTCGCAAAATCGTTACTTTTGTATATGAAACGATTGCAATACTTCATATTCGCCATAGCTGCCGCGTTGGCCATAATAAACACGGCATGTATCGAGGACAGCTTCACGACAAGCAGTTCCGACATTTTGTCATTTTCGGTAGACACGCTTACTTTCGATACTGTAATCACCGAAACCGGAACCCCAACCAAGCAATTCATAGTGTACAACCGCAACAAAAAGATGCTCAACATCTCGTCCATAACGCTGGCCGGCAACGACGACGGCATTTTCTACCTAAACGTGGATGGCATGAAAGGTGAATCTTTCAGCAATGTGGAAGTGAGGGGCGAAGACAGCATCTATGTATTTGTCGAGGCCTATGTCAATCCCACCGGACAAGACTTGCCGCTGGAAATTGAAGACCGCCTCGACTTCGTGACAAACGGCGTGACCCAATCGGTCGTCATAACGGCCTGGGGGCAGGACGTGACCCGGATGTATGCTCCGACAATAAACACCGATACTCATTTCAAAGCCGGGAAACCCTATCTCGTTTTCGACACGTTGACGGTTGCCGAGAATACAACATTGACGCTTGATGCTGGTACGACCATCTTGTTCCACGATAAGAGCGGAATGAAAATCCACGGCACTCTCCTTGCCACCGGGACACAAGACGCACCGGTGACTCTGCGTGGCGACAGGCTCGACAACGTTGTCGGCGGCATCGACTACGATATAATGTCGGGGCAATGGGGCGGAATACGATTCATGCCTTCCAGCTTCGGGAACGAAATGCAATATGTGAGCATGAGAGGCTCATCGTCGGGAGTGGAAATCGACTCGGCCGGAATCGACCGCATGAAATTGCACATATTCAACAGCGTGCTGCACAACTCATCGTCATCGGTCCTGAAAGCCCGTCACGCATGGATCGAAGCCGAAGGTTCTGAATTCTCCGACGCTGCCGAGGCTGTCGTGTCTATTCACGGCGGCATAACAAGATTCGCACAATGCACGCTTGCCAATTACTACTTGTTTGATGCCATAACAGGCCCTATACTTGATTTATATTATCTTTTGCCTGAAGAGAGCCAAGGGACAACACCGCTGATGGATGCCCGGTTTGACAATTGCATCCTGTATGGTAATACTTCCGACATAAGCCCGGGCGACCTAACCGGCTCAAATGTATTCCTAAGGAATTGCCTGTTGCGTTCAAACGGCTCGGATGACGATAACTTCTTGAACTGCAAATGGGACGCCGACCCCAAATTCTTTACCGTGCGCGAAGAATACCTGTTTGATTACCGACTGAAGAACGAAAGCGATGCCATCTCGGCCGGCGACCCGTCTTTGTGTCCCGACAACGCGACTGTCGACATGTACGGTGTCAACAGGTTCAGTCATGACGGTATCGACATCGGGGCATACACTTGGGTGGAGCAAGTTGAAGAAGATGAAGACGCCGCGACAGGCAAAGTACAATAAAATAAACCTCTGAATGAAGACTTTCATAAAAATCGAGCGCATGAAATTCCACGCCCGTCATGGCGTGGACGAGCAGGAACGCGTGGTAGGCAACGACTTTGAAGTAAGCGTGGAGTTGTGCTACCCTTTTGAAGCGGCATTGGAAACCGACAGCCTTGCCGACACCCTTAACTACGCCGAAGCCTACGGCATAGTGGCAGCCGAAATGGCAATACCGTCGCAACTGCTTGAGAATGTGGCCGGACGCATAATAAAATCATTGACATCAAGATTCCCTCTCATAAAAGGGGGAAAAGTGACGGTTGCCAAAATCACCCCTCCCATAAAGGGAGAAATGGCAAGTGTCGCCGTGACCGTTGAATTTTAAACATAATCCAAACTAATATGATGAATAAATTACTTTTTGGAATCCTATGCACAACAGGTAGCGTTGCAGTTGCGCAAGCGCAACCGGCGGCCATATCAAGCCCCGACGGCAACCTCCATGTGGCAGTGACAATCGAAGCCGGCGTGCCAATGTACTCGGTGACATACCGTGGCATGACAATGCTCGAAAATTCTCCGCTCGGATTTGTTGCCGACACTGGCGACTTCGGCCGCAACATTACTTTTGTGTCGGCCGACAGCAGCAAGAAAGAACGTTCTTTCTTGCAAGACCGCATAAAGCAGTCGTTCATAAACTATAAGGCCAACGAGTTGACGGTAAACTTGAAAAATGCCGACGGCAACTCATTCGACGTTGTGTTCTGCGTGAGCGACAATGATGTGGCTTTCCGCTACGAGATTCCTCGTCACAACGAGCGTGGCAGCATTGTTATAAAACAAGAAAACACTGGTTTTGACTTCCCCGAAGGCACAACAACTTTCCTCACGTCGCAAAGCGACCCCATGATAGGATGGAAACGCACAAAACCGAGTTATGAAGAGACTTACAGGGCCGATGCACCTATGAGCGAACCGTCCCAATACGGACACGGATTCACTTTCCCGGGTCTGTTCCACACTGCCGGTGACGGATGGGTGCTGCTCAGTGAAACCGATGTCGACAGCCGCTATTGTGCATCCCACCTGAGCGATGCCGATGCTAACGGACTGTACACGATAGCATTCCCGATGCCGGAGGAAAACAATGGAAACGGCTCGACTTCGCCGGGATTGGCTCTGCCGGCCAAAACACCGTGGCGCACCATCACCGTTGGCGACAATTTGCGCCCGATAGTAGAGACGACAATACCCTGGGCTCTCGTCGAGCCGAGATATGAAAGCGAGCACGCCTACGAATATGGCCGCGGCACTTGGAGTTGGATTGTGTGGCAGGATGCAAGCATGAACTATGAGGACCAGATTGCTTTCATCGACTTGGCCGTGTCAATGGGATATGAACATACGCTCGTTGATGCTTGGTGGGACAAGAACGTAGGCCGCGACCGAATAGAGCAACTTGCCCGATATGCTCGCAGCCGCAATGTCGATTTGTTCTTGTGGTACAGTTCAAGCGGTTATTGGAACGACATCGAGCAGAGCCCTATCAACATCATGGACAACCCCATCACGCGCAAGAGGGAAATGAAATGGCTCCAAAAGATAGGCGTTAAAGGCATTAAAGTTGACTTTTTCGGTGGCGACAAGCAGGAAACCATGCGCTTGTATGAAGCCATCCTGAGCGATGCTGACGACCATGGCCTGATGGTGATATTCCACGGCTGCACGTTGCCTCGCGGATGGGAACGCATGTACCCTAATTATGTGGGCAGCGAGGCGGTTCTTGCTTCCGAGAACCTTGTATTTGAACAACGTTTCGACGACATGGAAGCATTCAACGCCTGCTTGCACCCGTTCATCCGCAACACGGTGGGATGCATGGAATTTGGCGGAACGTTCCTCAACAAACGTTACAACCGCACCAATGACGGCGGCACAATTCGTCGCACTTCCGACGCATTCCAACTTGCAACTGCGATATTGTTCCAAAATCCTGTCCAAAATTTCGCAATCACTCCCAATAACTTGACCGATGCGCCACAAGCTGCCATCGAGTTCATGAAATCCGTACCTACGACATGGGATGAAACACGCTTCATCGACGGTTACCCCGGCAAGTATTGCGTATTGGCTCGCCGACATGCCGACAAGTGGTATGTGGTGGGAATCAACGCCACCGCCGAGCCGTTGAAACTGGAGCTTGACTTGTCAATCTTGGGATTCGATGCAGGCGACACAGCCGTTTCCTACGAGGACAACAAGGAGATGCAATTGCTCCGCAAGGAATTGCAGATAAAGAACCCTGCAAAAGTCAGCGTCACAATCTACCCCAACGGCGGCCTGACACTGATAAAATAACTTAGTTACTCACAGGGATAACAATGCAAAGAGCGGGAGACAGCCACACCGGCATCTCCCGCTCCTTGGTTTATTATAAAATTTACATCCACGTTTGGTCCTATAAAGCAAGTAAAATCGGAATGAAAAATTATTGTTACTTCATTCCGACTATATCGTGGATATCTACAAATTTAAAAACGAACCACGAAACGTTTTTATGTATTCTTATGCGCTTCTTTCTTATCTTGACGATTAAAGTATGCCAAACTGACAAGCGCGATGACAATCACCATTACCGATATAATAATTGCTCCTATCATTTGTCCTCCTTTTTATCTTTAAGCAACGTAAGTCCAGTTACAAGTGTTACTAAAACGGCAAGAACAACAAGCCCGTACATATATACCACGCCCATTCGTTCATGCCACTGAAAAGAGATGCCAGCAATACGGCAGTAGTCATATATTTAGCTATGTCCAAAAATTCTTCATGTTACAATGATATTGAAAGTTATATAATTATCCAACTTCATAAAGACTTTTGCCTTTCCATATCAGAAATGGCAAAACACCGAGCAAGAAACAGCCACACCAACGTACTCAAACCCAGTATTTGTTATCCCTCAACTATTTTACTCCAGCTATTAACATGTATTTTAACATCTAATAATTTCTCTAAAATTTATATTTGTATAAACATCATGTCGTACACAGAAAATTTGCCCCGCTCTTTTGGGAAAGAATATGATAATAATGTTATCTTTCAACACTTAAAAATTATCCAAGATTTTTATACCTCTTTATCTATTTGCAATATTTCATTCATTGAAAATGCAGCATTTGTATCTGACTCTAAAGTTTTTTCAACTTCAACATATATTTATGGCTCAATCGAAGGAACGTTAGAATCTATTTCAATTTTGCTACATAATGGAAGGTGTAATGACGCGTTTGCATTAGTACGAAAATACAGCGATTCAGTCATATTAGACATTTATAGAAATATCTTGTCAAAACAGATTGACAAAGATTTCCACAAAAAACTTACATTCGATAGCATTAAAAATAATAAAATAAAGCAATGGATTGATGCTGAAAATCATTTATTTGAAGAACGAGACACTGCTAAAATATATAGAGCGATTGCCACTGAATTTCCTGAGTTAACCAAAATGTTCAATTTAACAGATAAATCGACTCTTTATCATAAGTTGCGAAATATCTGTAATGATAATATGCATTATAATTATTTCTACACCATGATGGCAAATGATGTCAATCTGATAAATTGTCGCAAAGATATGTGGATGCCTCTACTAAAAAATATGGATAAAGCAATTCGATTATTCTTTATCATTCATTTTTCATTCATATATGTTGGAAATCCTATCTATCTAATGGCATCAGATTATATAGATTATTTAGATTGCGGTATGCAGCCTCCAACAGGTTGTGAACGTTGGATTCCCAATAAAGTCCAAATCGCTTTTTCCTCCATCGTTAAAAATTATGCTCCAAAGATATCAAAATATCTTTTAAGTCTTGATTTGATGGACTTAGAATAGGGAAAGCAGACACAAACAACAAACTTATCATTTATATGTAAAATAAGCCCCTTTGTGCATCATTACAGTACTTGGGAATAGAAACGAAAAGGGCTGAATTTCTTGCGAGAAACTCAGCCCTAATCTTTCCGATTCAAAACTTTTAGTGAGCAGTAATGACTGTCATTTTGTGTAAATTTCTTTATTTTACAATTTTTACTGCCGATTGAACCGCTCCGCCGGCCTTTGCAATGTAAACTCCTTGTGGAAGACCGCTTATGTCAACAACCTCGCCGATAGCATGTGCCGCAATGGTTCCCGAAGTTGTATATACCGTTATACTGTCGGCTTGAGGAGCGTTGATAGATCCATTGCTGTAATAAATTTTGCAATCACTACAATCAACTACTTCTTCTACGGTTCCAAGTGGAATCTCTTTCACCGATGTTTCGTCGATTTGGAAATAGAAATCACGGTCGGCCTCGATGGTATAATCCGGCAATTGCTTGCCATTGTTCCAATTGTTAAAGATGAGATTGTAATTGCCCGATTCGGTATCGAGAGCAAACACTTTATAAAGCGTGCCGTTGATGTCACGCTCGTCAATAGGCGCTTCACCGGGCCAAGCTCCGAAAAGTTCACCATCACCCCATGCATAAAGTCCGAGCGAATCCCATCCAGTGTTGTCAATCACATATATGTAGTGCAAGGCCGTAGGCACCTCGGGCAACTGAGCCGAGATTGAAAAATTGTCGATGGCAAGAGCCATTGCAGCGTTGGCAGCATCGCCGCTCGCCACCGATATGTTCCAAGCGAGGTAAAGGTCGCACATTCCGCCCATTGTGGTTGGCAATGTGCCACTGACAGTGACTGTTTCTCCCGGAACGCTCTCATAGCCCGCCGTTTCGTCATCGGGCTCAAGATATGTGCTGAATGTTTCTCCGGCCGATGTCCAGTTGCGTCCGTCAATCGAATAATACAATTGAACTGTAAAACCTGCAGGATTAGACCCTTTGCGATATTTTTCAATATCATAACTTACCTCTATATTTTCAAGAGTCTTTTTACCCGAGTTGAAAAGATGTGCATATACATTGACAGCACGAGTACCATTGTCGACACCTGTGGTGATGCCGCCCACGGCACGGTCTCCGTTATCGTCGGCACCAAAGTTCCACAATCCGTTTTTGGCATTGGATGGCAACGACGCGCCACCGGCATATTGCGTGTTTTCCAATGCAACCGGATATGTTCCGACAGTGCGCGGGGCTACCGTCTGACGGTCGATGCGCCATGCTTCAGGTAACTTGGCCTCGGCTACATCGCCCATTGCATCGAAATCTTCACTTGCCGACAGGTAATCTTCGTTGAGAGAGATTGACGGATAAGTGACAACAACCGTTTCGGCTTCAGCAACCTTTACTGTTGCGCTGCGCGTAAAATTACCCATAGAGGCTGTCACGGTATAGTTGCCAAGTGTTCCGTCGGCAGTAAACACATTATCAGCCGACAAGCTGCCACCGCCGTCAATGCTCATCGTGATTTCGGCAGGAGCTTCAATTTCCATGCCGTAATCGTCGACTACCTTGACCGTGAATTGTATCGTACCCTTGTTGTGGTCAACATAGTTGGTAAATCCCGCCATTGCATGTGAAGCATAATTTATCATGTCGGCAGCTTCATCGTTGCTGACCGATGCGGGATGATAGGTAATAGTCGAAGCATCTACACCGAAAATCAATGAATATTCCATGCAGGCGGCCATGTAGGTTGCCTTAGGGGTCGGATGACGGTCGTCAAGGAAAAGTGAACTACACCCTTCGGCGCCTTCTGCGTCATATACAGCCTGATAGGCGCAAGCAACAGGGCATACCACTACGCCAAGTTCGCGTGCCACATCGAGGTAATTGCGATTGAATGTATCATTGAAACTTGTGAAATTCTCCCAGTCGCCTGCATAAGCCCAGTTCATAGGCAAGATTACAATGGCGTTGGGATTAGGACAATATTCGCGAATGTAGTCAATCCATTTTTTCACCGATGCACGGAAAGTTTCCAAGTCAGTACGCGGCAGTGCGCTCTGTTCCTGCAATATGATATGACTCCATGCTTCCGAGCGTACAAGCATTTTGGCCGAAGGAGTGCCATCTTCAGCCAGTCCGTCACCTTCGTTCCAATGCGTTTCGAGCGACTTGCCGAGCAACGTGTGCTTGGTCCACACGGCATCCTTACCCATCGCGGCAGCAATCTCATTAAACATCGCGTCCTGATCGTTATAGTATATGAGGCTGTTGTTGAGCGACAATATTTTCACTTTTTTGGGCAACGTGGGGACAAGCACTGTTTCGGCAGGCAACAAGCTGACATCAGAAACAGCCGATGCGACTTTGATCAACGCATATTCTCCTGTTTCGATATTGAAAGTAAAATCATACGTCCCGGATACCGTTGACACATTTCCTGTACTTCCACGTTCAAGTTTGCCAGTGGTGTTGTCTCCGGTAAGGTTCTCTCCACCGGGAACGCCCCATGCTCCACCCATGCCTAAGCGTTGGTATATGCGCCAATGACTGTACCCATCGGATGATGCCGGCATCGACACGCGACCCTTGAAAAGGCCGTCTTGCTCGTCGAGTTTCAATTCTCCCGATGCGTCCATGTAATTCCATCCATTATTGTCGCCGATGACATATATCGAAGTAAGCCCATCTGTGCTATCGTCCGATTCAAGCAACAATGTTGCTTCTCCATCGGAAATTGTCAGCACTATGCGTTTGCACAAATAGGCATTGCTTCCACATGAAATGTTGTCATTGGTTCCCGACTCCAGTTCGTATGGCTGATCCATCAGGATTGTAGTGCCATTGGTGCCGTAGTTGCAGTTGGAAGACCAATCGGCATCGGCAATTTTAAAACTTCCTGAGAGATATTTGTCATACAATACATAAACACCGTCGCCAATTATGCCAAATTCCCATTCAGGAGTCGGATCCCAACCATTGACATCCCCACGCAGATAAATGCCTGACGGCTTGGGTGCATCGGGGTCAACATAGCCGGTATAATTCTCGGGGTCAGTGATTTCTGTCACCCCGTCATCGGTAACGCATAGGTAATAGTCGCGGGTTTCATTGATTTTGAATGGCAATCGCATGTCGCCGGTATCGTTTATCTCAATTTCAAACGGGGCTGCGGCAGAATATTCATAAGCCTTATATTGCACGCCATTTACCACCGAATACCCCAACGACTCTTGTCCCGGATATGCTCCAAAGACTTTCCCTGAGGTTTCATACACGGCTATCGAGTTCCATCCTGTGTTATCTTCCACATATATGTATTGGCTGTCAGAGCCATAAGTTGCAGTTATCGACACATTGTCGATAGCTAAGCCCGGGGCTTTGTCGGGGCTTGTACCTGATGCCACGGTTATGTTCCAAGCCAAGTATATGTCAGAACCGGACTTAATTTCCACAAGCAGATTCTTTTCATCAATGCTCGTAGTGGCAATTGGAACATTTTCGGCTCCTATGGTCTCGCCGTCGGGGGCAAAAAATGTATAAAAGTCGTCACCTCCCGAAATCCAGTTCTCGCCATCGGCCGAATAATAAAGCTGCACGGCAAATCCTGCCGTATTGGCTCCATAACGATATTTTTCAATATCATAGTCCACCTGTAACCTACTAATCTCTGAACCATCCCCATTGTGTAATTTCGCCATTATACTGATGCAGCGTGTCCCTCCCGACACCGTGGTTGACAGTCCGCCCACGGCACGGTCGGCCGGATTGTCAGTGCTGCCGAAGTTCCATGTTCCGTTTTTTGCATTGCTTGCAAGGCTTGCGCCTCCACTATACATAACCTCGGTGGCCGCATCGGCGTATGAGCCTACTTGCCGAGGTGCGTCAAGATTACGGTCGATACGCCATCCGTCAGGGAGCGTCAATGTGGCTTGTTGCGCCTTGGCATCCCACATCCCATCAAAATTTTGTGTAATTGCCGGAGATTGCTCCATCATGGTAATGACATCTTGGCCCGAAACAGCAAAAGATGCCAACCCCAATGCGGCCACACTCATGCACGAGAATAATTTTTTTAGATTTATCATATCGGTATTAATGAAGAAAATAAGTAAAACAATAAGTAGCAATTAGTTTTAAAGCTATTTGCACAAAAATATCAAATGCGTCAAGCATTTTAATACCGATACAATGAAAATGTAGTTGGAATAAATTTAGATTCTGCTGACAATTAACACTTTAACTGTGATAAAATGAGATTATAATGTAGATGCTTCGTATATTCTAATCAATACCTGTTCATGAATTTTTCCTCAAAATCATCCCGATCAATGGCACATTTCTTCATTTTCGTGCGATAATTATAGATTGTGGAAACAGAACAACGCAGGAAAGCTGCGACTTTTTCGCTGTCGTGTATTCCAAGCCTCGTAAGGGCGAAAATCCGCAGTTCGGTGTTCAGCCGTTCATCGTTTTTCAGCTTGATTTTACAATCAGGCTGCAACAACTTGTTGAAATCATCAACAAATGTGGGAAATAAATGTAAAAACGCCTTGTCAAATTGTATGTAAAACTCTTCAATCTCTTTGTTGATTTCAACATCTGATTTTATAGCATTGTAAAGCATGTCGAAATTGCGCCGGGCAGCAATCTTTTTCAAATTGTTGCGATAGCCTTCCATTTTCGACAAATATTGGGAACACAGGCTTATGAATAATGTGATGTATTCTTCTTTTATACGGTTGGCTTGTTGGAGTTTCCCGTTTAGCACCTCCCATTCAGTGTTGGCTTGTTGCAAATCACCGTTAAGCCTGCGAAGTTCTTCGTTAAGCCTTGATTGTTCCATATTTCCGGCTTCAAGTTGCTTGTTCAAAGTCTCTTGCAGCAATTTTGCCACTTGCAGTTTTTGATTGCGCTTATGTACATATATTGAAATGGCAAGCAGAAGCACCGACAGTATGCCTATGGCCGTGCAGGCTGTGTATAGCTTGAATCTGGTTTCGGCCTGTTTGCGGTCATAGTCGGTATCTATGATAGGAATATCTTTCGACATTTCAAGCATTCTTGAACGCGCATTGCAGGCTATTGCGTCCGAGATGCTACGGTGTATGTATCGGTATGCACGTTCAGTGTCGCCCTCGTCATACAGCATTCGCGCAAGCTCTTGCAGAGCCATGTATTCGCGTGTCCCGTTTACCATGTCCAGCAAGGCGGCTTGTGCAAGGTATTGTTTCCTTTGCATGGCATTATTTTGCAAGCCGCATATCTTTGCCAACACATGGAATCGTGCCGCAGCATCAGGCGATGTCTCGCGTTCTGAAAGTCCTTTGGAAGCCACCTTGCGAGCCTTTTCATAATTGCCGTTTTCAATATATTTGTTGGCCTTTATTATTTCATTGTCCGGAGAATAATGTAGGGCCGAATCCCGGTATGCTTGGGCAATAGTCCTGTACTTGGCATTAATTTGAGCGTCAAATGCTTGGTTTGCAAGATTGTAATATATCTGTAAGCCCAATATGTAATATCTGCCGATATATTTTCCCGACAATGCGTCTCGGTCGAGCCTGGAAAATATGTCATAGGCATCTTTGGTCATCAACCCGGTCAGATTGTATATGTAGGCTATATTCATGTCGGCATCGGCACGCAGGTTATAGTTATTGGCTTTCAAGGCTACAGATCTTGCTATTTTGGCATAGTGCAATGCCGAGTCAAGCGAATAGTTCATGTATTCATTGATTAATGCCACATAATCGCCATACTGCTGCTCGGGCTTGCTATTCATGGATTGCATGGCAATACTTTTAATACTGTCAATGCGGTTTTCTTTTATCCTCATGTATTTGCTTCTATCTGCTATCGCGTCATCAAGAGCCGAAATATATTGTTCCAATTCTTTTGATAAAGCTATAGTTTGCATAGATAGGCAAAACATTATGAACATGAGTATAGATTTCTTCATGCGGATTGGGATGGATTAAAAACTATTGAAAGATTTGAATAATAAAGCCTGCTTTAGAAGGTAATATGCCAAAAAATTAGATTGTAATGGACCCTTAAGATTAGGCGTATGCAATATTCGTAAATTTTATCGAGTTTTGCAAACTTGTTTTGAACAGCCTTAAAACCAACGGCAAAACCGGAATGTTAAAAAACAACCGGCATCCAAGGCTTTGCACTCTTGGATGCCGGTTATTCTCAATATTAAAATTCAACCCCGAATTTCAAAGACACGCCATGCAATATTTTCTTATTATAACCATTTTCTATTATATCATAATGGCTATTGTATGCAAGACGAGGGACTCGCCCCTGATGCACATTATAACCTAATGATAAATTAAAGGTGCATTTTTTCTTCCCAAAACTATAACCTGCCGAAGGGTTGAAATAGAAACCTTTACCGTTTATTAAGGAACATCCTATTTTGACATCAACAAAAGGTGCTATTTTCTTATCCTCGAAATACCCTCTTGCATTAGCAAAAATAGGCATATATGCAATACTTTCACCAAAGTGATAGTCTAAGCCTATTCCGGCTCCTAAAAAGAAATAAGGACTAAATTGATAGCCATGACTCGTAGAAATAGAAATCGCACTTTTCAATTCACCATAGATAACATCCGTTATCTCTCCTGCTTCTACCCTGCCTCTATATCCTTTTGTCCTCGGATTAGACTCTTCGATGTTCAACATAGCTCCGTCTTTAGAATTTGCATCTTGTAACTCTTCGGCCGATGCAATACAACAACAAAACAATGCGACCAATGCAATGCCAATTCTTTTAAATGTTTTCATAAAAAAGACTTTTTGTATTCCTGTACATCCAAACAGGACGGTTAACAATATAATCTAAATAGGTATGGAAGTTATAATTTCAATGACACCCTTCAAAATATGTCGTTTCAGAACGATAGTTCGTCGTTATACCGACAGCCTAAATATAACATAAATAAACAATAACTGCAAAGACTATTTAAAAATATTCTACATTCCACAAAGAGCAGGATACAAAAACAGGCATCACCCCAAGAAAGTGATGCCCTTCCCAAATATACAGCAAAACGACATCAAAGGCTTTGTGGCCTCGGATGCTGGTTACTGTATTAAAATTCAAATCCGGCCTTGAAAGACAAGCCGTGTATTAATTCGTTAGAATAATAAGAATAATAGGAAGAATAATAATATACTTCTGTCTGTTGCATATTATAACCTATCGATATATTCACGGCACATTTCTTAGATACTCCTATGCTGACACCTATTGACGGACTGAAATACACACCATAGCCATCTATAGGCGCATATCCTATTTTAGCATCAACAAAAGGTGAGATTTTCCCATTTATAAAATACCCTCTTGCATTGGCAAAGATGGGCATAAACACGGTTTCCCAATCAAAATGATAGTCAACCCCTATGCCGGCTCCTAAAAAGAAATATGGATTAAATTGATAGCCGTGGCTCGTGGAAAAAGAAAATATACCGCTTCCGAACTCGCCAAGCCCTATTGCTCCTCCTGTTTCTACCCAGCCTCTATATCCTCTTGTCCTCGGATTATAACTTTTGGTTTCTACAAATCTGCTTTCGCTGTTTAACACAGCATCTCTGGTTTGTCCAGATATGTCATCATTATTCTGCACAAGCTCTTCTTTGATTATTTCTGATGTGTTTTTGTTTCTCAACACAGGCTTTTCTTTGGTTTGTTCCGATCTGTCTTTCTTTTTTACAAGCTCCTCTTTAACTTGCTCAAACTTATCTTTGCTTTTCAACACAGGCTCTTCTTTAGAACCCACGCCTTGTAATCCCTCGGCCAACACAATGCCGCAGCAAAACAACGCAATCAACGTGATGCACACTCTTTTAAAAGATTTCATAAACAGATTTTTTTGCGTTCCCGAACCTCCAAACAGAACTGTTAACCACTAAGCACAAAAAAGGTGTGGAGATTGTATTCGATTTATCCGTTAGTTCAAGCTTTTGGCTTCAATTTGCGACAGGCAAAAAACAACAGCCTCTCAACGATACCGTCATTCATAATAGTATATGAACAAGCGATGCATGTGCCGATCATCTTGATTGCACTGCAAATTACCAAAATTAGACTAATTACATAAATTCAATATAACACCTTGTAATTTTAACACAATAGTTTTAGCTTCCCTCATTATGCCAAACTTGCTACAAATATAATGCAAACCAGAAATAAATACAAAAGTTCATCCTTTTCAGAATAGTCAAGCTGTATGCATATCCCCACTAAATTTCTAATGCGCCAGTCACGACACACATTATTTATTTGACTGTCCGTTATCAGCAAACATGGAACAGACAGCCAAATAGACAATTGGGCAGAAATAAAAAAAGCAGTTAACCGATTGGTTAACTGCTTGGATTTCCTGTGTGACCCCGGAGAGGCTCGAACTCTCGACCCAATGATTAAGAGTCATTTGCTCTACCAACTGAGCTACGGAGTCAATTCCGTTGATTTCGGTTGCAAAGGTACGCATTATTTTTGAACTTGCAACTATTTTCATGCAAAAAATTCACGAAATTGCAATTTTTCTTCATTTTTCGAGCAGTTTCCGACATCAACGCCACACTTAGGACGTTAAGACACACGATATAGCCAACCAAAGGGCGGTATAATCTTAATATCAAACGCAATCGGACATGTTCAACCCCATTGTACCATTTCATCACGGCAAACAATGATTTTCAATCAATCACTCAATTACGCGACAACATATTGCAGGTTTTAATTAAATTTATATATATATTTGCAATATACAGTTTACCATAATACAATGACACTTCATCAAGCACCATAAACAAAAACTACACCTTATGAGCATCTTCAAGAAACCTTTGAACGAAAAATATGAATCCATGAGAGAAGAAATTGAACAGCTTGGCAACGAACTCAAGGAGAAAGAAAGTCTTATAAAGTTGCTGACCAAGACAAACAACGACTCGGAAGAAAAAAAGAAAGAATTGGAAGGACAAAACAAAGAGTTGGGAAACATCATTGATCAACAGACATCTTCCATTGACAAAATGGGAACTGAATTATCACAAAGCAAAGAAACAATTACTGCACAGGCAGCTGAAATCGATGCTTTGAAGAAAACTATAGAAACATCGGGTGAAACAATAAAGAACCTTCAAGATGAACTTAACAGTCTTAAAGAGGCTCTCGCTACAGTCGGCAACGAGCGAGATGAAGCCATAAAGAAACTTGAAGGGCAAGGAAAAGAGATGCCGACACCTCCGCCATTCAACATACCTGAGAAAGTTCCTGCTACTCCGGAATCGAGCGGCAAAGAAGAATCCAGGCAAAAGACGGATGCTAACTGCGTCAAGCAATTAAGCGACATACAAGCAGCAATCAAGCACTTGTCGACCGAAATTGGCGAACATGCTTATAAAGACAAAGTCATAAAAGACTTGCACGATGACTTGATGAAGAAAAACAATGATTTTTATACTGAGCTAAAGACTCCGGCAATCAAATCAATCATCAAGTGCCACAACCGCATCTGCGACACGTTTGAACATTATGCCAAAATCAAAATTGCCGAAGACTCCAAGGCTTATGACAAACTGCTAAAGCAAGTGGAAGATTACATCAGTTCCATAAGAGACATCCTTGATGAATCTTTCGATTTGACCTACTTTGAACCGGGAGTGGGTGATGAATTCAATCCCAAGCAATTCGCTTCGCTTGAAATCGTTACGACCGATGACAAGTCGCTCGACAAGAAAGTTGCATCGTGCATACATGGCGGTTTTGTCAACATAATGACCGGGCGCACGATTGAGAAAGCTCTCATCCGCCAGTACAAATACACACCGGCCAATTAAAACTTAGCAATATAAATAATCAACAAACACAATACACTCACAATGGCAACAGATAAAACTCATGCCGTATATGGCATAGACCTCGGTACCACGTTCAGCTGCGTGGCGCAAGTAGACAAATACGACCAACCAATAGTATTGCGAAACTTCGAAGGAGAATCCACAACTCCATCGGTAGTTTACTTCAGCAATGAAGAAGATATTGTGGTAGGACGTGAAGCAAAAGCCATGCTTACATCCGAACCAGAAAAAACCGTATCGTTCATCAAGCGGCAAATGGGCGTGGATGAAGCGTTCGACAAGTCAAGCAATACCACTCCCTACCACTACGACCCTTCTGAAATATCGGCAATGATATTGAAAAAAATCGTGAAGGACGCAAACGACCTCGGCGACAATCCAACCCCGATAAAAGATGTCGTGATCACTTGCCCGGCTTACTTCGGAAACAAGGAAAAATTGCAAACCAAGCAGGCTGGAATAATCGCAGGCCTCAACGTGCTGGCAATAATAAACGAGCCTACGGCTGCTGCAATAGCCTACGGAGTGAAACTCAACGAGCGCAAGACAATCCTCGTGTATGACCTTGGAGGCGGAACATTCGACGTGACGATGATTGTCGTCAACGGTGGTGCAATAAAGGTAGTGGCCACCGGCGGCGACCACCATCTGGGAGGTGTCGACTGGGACACGTTGCTCGCCGAACACATGCTAAACGTGTTCAACGAGCAAAACGGCACATCCTACAGCCTTGACGACGACAACCTGCTCAAATACACACTGCTCCTTGAAGCCGAAGCTCGCAAATATGCCCTCAGCGCACGAGAAAAAACAAAAGCCAACATACAATGGCAAGGACAATCGGCTACTTTCGAAATTACGCGCGAATTCTTCAACAGTCTTACAGCCGACAAGTTGCAAGAAACCATCGATGCCACAAACAAAGTAATCGAGATTGCCCGAAACAAAGGATATGAAAACATCGACGAGATAATACTCGTGGGTGGAAGCAGCAAGATGCCACAAGTAAAAGAGCGCATCATGCAGGAATTCGGATTGCCTACCCGACTCTCCGACCCAGACGAATGCGTTGCAAAGGGTGCTGCCATATATGCCATGAACGAGGCCTACCGAAAGGCTTACGAAGACTGGAAGAATGACGAAGGTGAAAAACCTATAGACATAATCCACGGTCCTAAGACTCAAATCGTCGACGTTACAAGTAAGACTTACGGGTTAGGCCTCATCGATAACAAAGTTGGCAATATAATATTTGCAAACACCAGCCTGCCGGTAGAGCGCATAAAAACTTTCGAGACATCCAAAGAGAATCAACGCGGCATAACACTGCCGATTTATGAAAGCGACTACACCGACGAGGAAAAGGATGAAACCGTAGATGAAAAATTCTGTACTCTCGCGACCGAAGAGGTGTCGGTGCTTCGTCTCACAAAAGACTGGCCGAAAGGCACTCCTGTGCAAGTTTCTTTCAAAATCGACAAGGAAGGAATCCTGCATGTAAAGGCATCGGTAGAAGGAGACGAAATTGATTTTGAACTGAAAATTACAGGCGTGAAATCGTCCGAGGAACTCCTTGCGGCCAAAGATGTAATAGACCGTCTGAGCATCGAATAACAATCAAAATGCAATACACACAACAATGCCGGGAAAGATAGCTCAAAGTCTTCCCCGGCATTGTTATTAATATCGCATCCCGACTGATGCTCGAGAATCAGCGTTTTTTCCGAAAAAATTCAGTCACGAGACGCGAACATTCTTCGGCCAAAACTCCCGAGACAATTTTAGTCTTTTTGTGAAAAGGATTATCACAAAAAATGTGATATCCACGTTTCTCGTCGGCCGCACCATACACTACCCTGTCAATCTGGCTCCAAGCCAATGCGCCTGCACACATCAGGCAAGGCTCGACAGTGACATATAATGTACAATCGGTCAAATACTTGCCCCCGAGATAGCTCGTTGCCGACGTTATAGCCTGCATCTCGGCATGGGCTGTAGGGTCGGTCAATGTTTCGGTAAGATTATGCGCACGGGCAATTATTTTTCCGCCACACGCCACAACGGCACCTATAGGCACTTCTCCGCGACTCTCGGCCTTGCGAGCCTCGTCAATTGCCGCACGCATGAATTTTTCGTCCTCGTCTCCTGTAATCTTTTGCATTATGAACATTGTTATAATATCACCTTTTTCACGACATTACCGCAATCTACTACATAGACATTTCCTGCAGGCAGCCCGGCTACCATGCCATCATCGGCACGCTGCTCATGCACGAGGCGTCCGTCAATGTCATAAACCTTGACCCATTCACCGGCACAATCGCCTGTAATGACAATATTGCCGTCGACAGCCTTAATTTCAACTTTTCCACCTGCATATACATCACCTACCGATGCACTGCCCACCACACAAGTTTCGGCTGCCGCGTCATAAAAATAATTTGTCGGCACAATCTTATATGTCACTTCATTATCTTGGCGTTGAATCCAATAGGATTCGGCAGCAGTGACAGCAAGCAATTCATCGTCGCTATTGTATATCTTATAAGCGAAGTTAGAGCCTAACGGTATTTCCACCCAATCGCCACGGTCGACAGTGGTAGACAGAGATACCTCGAAACTTTCTGGAGGGTAAATGTTAAATGTAGCCGTGTCATTCCAAGGTGCCGTAGTACCGTAAGCCTCCATCGACTCTTCAGGAACAAGCACGTCAATACCGCTCAACCCTATGAAGATAGCCCAACCCGTAGCTTCTGGCGGAATTGTGGCAAGGCAATATATTTCTCTTAGCAAGTGGCAATTGTTGAATCCGTATGCTTCAATCTTCTGTACTGTCGATGGAATGAATACCGATTCAAGTTGCGCACACGACTGAAAAGCTCCTTCACCTATCACTGTAACGCCTTCGGGAATAGCAATTGCCTTGATCGCCGTTCCGGCAAACGCTGTGGCAGGAATTTCGGTAATGCCGAGAGGCAGTGTGACATTCTGTAGGCTTGCAGCATATTCAAATGCTCCTGTGCCTATCTCTTCAATGCTGTTTGGAATATGCACGTCGGTGACATTCGAGCTATGAAAAGCATCATTACCTATCTTCACCACCCGGTATTCGACACCTTCGTGTGTCACGGTCTCCGGAATATGCACAACTCCCGTGTAAAGGACATGCGCATTGTCGGGTTCGCTTGTAATTTCAACTTTATCGGCTCCTATTACAGAGTAATACAGGCCGTTACTTTCAAAATCTTGCGCTTGGCCATAAAACGGAATCATCACGACCGATGCCAAGACTGCTAAAAATTGTCTTTTCATATTTTGTTTTATGATAATTGCATTGCAAACTTAATATAGAAATCCGTAGATTACATGTTCTTTTTCGTTAAATTATATTTCTCTACCATGAACGTCCAACAATACCATGCAATCTCAAAATAGTCTATTGATTTAAAGACCTATTCCGTTTCGATTTTACTATATAAATATTCTTACGCTGGGTTCCTTTCAAACAAAAATCTTTTCAGCAAAAATGCCAAAAAATAAGGGAAAGTATAAAATTTGCCATTAAATCCGATATTTTTATAACCCAATTTAATCCCATATTTTATATCTTTATATTTATCGCTATCTATTAGATTGTTTAGTGAAGCTGTTGCTCCATCTTTAGCCTTAACCTCTACAGGAACAAGAAAATTTGCATCTCTGACAAAGAAATCCATCTCAATAGCAGGCTTGTCATTCTTATAATAAAAAGTTTGTATCCTTGCTTTGCAAGCATGTCTCCTACTATATTCTCATAAATAGCTCCTTTATAGGTTCCAAAATTTTTATTTGCCCTCAAATCCGTCATTAAAAATGTTTCGGTATTGTTTCTGTTCAATAAAATTAATTTCAACGATATTAGTATAATTTTGATTTGCGAACCATTCAATCGAGCGTGTTTTCCCTATTTGGCGAGCTCCCTTGACAATAAGAGGCTTTCTATTAGGATTATTCTTCCAGTCAATCAAATATGAATCAATTTTCCTTCTTAATAGTTTAGCCATAGTGATAACCTGTTTATACCTTTGCGAATATAGCAATTTTCTCACACAATCCGGCACAAAAAATACATGTGTTTTCACATAATCTGACATAAAAAACACATGTATTTTCACATTTTCCGTCCGGAGTTCACTCCCTGAAGTACACACGTTTGACCCTCTCCGATATGGACGTGAGGACTTCATAAGATATTGTATCTCTTGCTTCGGCAAGATTTTCGACAGGAACCTGCTTGCCGAATATTTCAACCTGGTCGCCAACCTTGCAATCGGCATCGGTCACGTCAATCATGCAAATATCCATGCAAATGTTCCCTACTGTGGGGCATAACGTCCCGTTGACAAGCATTTTTATGCATCCGTTTCCGAAATGCCGGTCTATTCCGTCGGCATACCCTACCGGGATTGTGGCTATCCTTGATTCGCGCCGCAGCACCCCTTTGCGGCCATAACCTATTGTCGTCCCTGCAGGCCAATTTTTTATCGAAATTATCACAGAATACAGCGACGACACAGGCTTCAATTCCTCTTCACCCTCAACAGTCTTGATGCCATATAATCCTATTCCGAGCCTTACCATGTCGTATTGGCGATCCGTGAACCGAACTATGCCGGCAGTATTGAGTATGTGACGCATTATGTTAAACGACGGAAACGCTTCCTGCAACAACTTGCTACACTCTTCAAAGCATGTTAATTGAAGCTGCGTATATTCGTCTTGCTCCGGCTCATCGACTACACACAGATGCGAAAACACACTGCGAGGCACTATTGCATCCTGGCTTCTCAGCAATTCCACAAGAGCAGGCAATTCTTCCTTCACAAATCCGAGACGGTGCATCCCAGTGTCGAGCTTTATGTGTACCGGATAGCCTGTTATTCCGAATTTGTCGGCCTCCTTGATTATCTTCCTACATTCATCGAGGCTGAACACTTCTGGTTCAAGCCTGTAAGAGAACATCGCCTTATAGTTGACCGAACCGGGATTAAGCACCATTATGGGCATGGTTATGCCGGCCTTGCGCAAGTCAACGCCCTCATCATGAGCAGCAACGGCAATATAATCGGCTCCTGCATCCTGCAATGTCTTGGCAATTTCATAAGAGCCGGCTCCGTAACCCGATGCCTTGAGCATACAGGCCATCTTTGTCGATTGCTTCAACTTGGATCGGAAAAATTTATAATTGCTCAATACTGCGCCGAGATCCACCTCAAGCACCGTCTGGTGCTGCTTGGCCTCCAGCATGTCGACAATGAGATTGAAGTCAAATTCGGGAGCTCCCTTTATCAATATCAGTTCATCTTCAAAGTCGCTCTGAGACATTTCATCCAAGAACTCGGCGGTAGTTGCGAAAAAACGCGAATTTACGTCAAAGAAACGGGAACTGGCACGCATTTCCGGCCCTATTCCTATCAGGCGCGTAACACCCATGTTTTCGAGCAAGTTTGCCACATGTTCGTAAAGTTCCTCTTGCGGATAAGCCTCGTGAAGAACGTCCGACAGAATCACCGTCATGGAAGTATCCGATGTCGAACGGCGTGCCATGAAATCAACAGCCGGAGCAAGCGAATTGAAATCGCTCGTATAACTGTCGGCTATCACCATGCAATTGTTAACGCCTTCAATCACGTTCAGACGCGTGCCAACCGGAGTAAGCCGTGCCACTCGTTCCTTTATCACTTGCGGGTCGACGCGCAGATAGTGCATCACGGCGATGCAGTTTATCACATTCTCTATGTCGCTGTCTTTTACAAACGGAACTGTCACTTTATTTTCAAATCCGAGGAAGAGATAAGTTATGACCGACTCCTTCTCACCACGCTCTATTCCCGACACAAAAAGTTGCCGGCCCACGTCTCGACGCGACCATGCTATTTCCCGAGCCACGGCAAGAATCGGCTTCACGGCATCGCGTATTAAATCATCGTCGGCACAATACACAATGCAGTCGCATGCCGTCAGCAATTGAGCCTTCTCGTGAATTTTTTGTTGCATCGACTCAAATCCCTCGTTGTGCTCGTCGCCAAGATTGGTTATGATACCTGCCGTAGGCCTTATCATTGCTTGGAGCGTGGTCATCTCGCCCGGCTGCGATATTCCGGCCTCGATTATGGCAAGGTCGGTGTTTTCATCCATCTCCCATAATGAAAGCGGCACGCCTATCTGCGAATTATAGCTGCGCGGACTGCGCACGATGTTAAAATCGTCGCGCAACAATTGGTATAACCACTCCTTGACTGTGGTTTTCCCTTTGCTGCCGGTAATCGCTATGACAGGAATGTCAAAACGACGACGGTGATATGTGGCTATCGACTGCAATGCGGTACGCGAATCGGGAACAATGAGAAAATTGGCCTCATCCAATAGCTCGGCCGGGACGCACGACACGTCGTCGATGACAAAATTCCTCACTCCACGCTCATACAACCTCGCTATGTAGCGATGCCCGTCGTTACTGTTGCTCCTTATCGCGAAAAACAACGTCTCGGCCGGAAACACCAACGACCGCGAATCAATCAACAATTGGCTTATCTCCGCACTGTTGTCGTGAAGCATATCCTGACGGATGTGCAATATCGACGCTATTTCATTTATAGGATATTTCATGACCTTCTGTCAATTAAGAATCTGTTTTATTAATTCCATCTCCACAAGATAAGGATACTGCCCTACGAGCTGTTCAAGCGCATTGCGGGTTTCTCGCCTGAAGCGTTCGGCGGCTTCTTGATTGTCGCTCATGACACGGTGCGACAAGCGTCGCGAAAATCGTTCGCATTGCTCTACCTTTGCCCGCTCTTTATTGTCGAAGAAAGCATCCTTGAATTTTTCCCAAATGTAATCGACTGCCACATCGCTCGGGTGCGTCATGTCGGGAGCATAAAACCGATAGTCGCGCAAGTCGTCCATCATTATTTCATAAGAAGGAAAATATGTGCAATAATCGGCATGGCGCGAAGCCACTTCATGAGCAGCTACCAGCAATGTGCTTTTGCTCAATTGGTTCATCTCAAGTCCGTCAGCCAAATGCCTTATCGGGCTCACTGTCAACACGACTGCCGCATCTCTGTTGAACTCATGCAATGCCGTAACGGCATCTTCAAGCGCGTCACGCACTTCATCCACGCCGCGCAACCGGCGCAGGAATGTCGATGCAGGCAACTTATGGCAGTTATTGACAACCATGCCGTCATCGACAAGCGAATATGTATAAGCGGTGCCAAGCGTCATGAACACATGGCTGCAATTCGACAAGTGCTCATGTCCGGCTATAATGCTCGCATTCATGGTATCGAGCGTGGATTGCTGGTCGGAACCCGAAAATTTAGAATGGAACATAAAACTGTGCCACAGGCCATTCGACATGAATAACTCCCCGACCGTCACCTTCTTGGCTTCGACCAGCCGGCGTATGCAGCTCGTCATGGAAAACGGATTGTAAGTGGTTCCAAAAGGGTTGACCATAACATTCACCAACCCTTTGGCAAGACGCTGCCCCATGTTGTCCGAAAAACATGAACCCAGCATCATGACTCGGGAATTGTGCATGAGCAACTTGCCACAAGCTCCTTTTGTATTTACTACAGTCCTGAATTCCATGCAATATGTTTCTTTTTGATGCTTTCGCGCTTTGTATTATCACAAATTTATTAAAAACTTGCAGCAATCACAAAACATTTCGAGAAAACATCACTATCTTTGCCAGAAGATATACGCTTGGACGAATGAAAATAGCATTGATTGGTTATGGCAAAATGGGCCATGCAATTGAAAAAATAGCATTGCAGCGCGGCCATGAGATAGTGTGCAAAATCGACACGGACAACTGTGACGAAATAGGCGGAGAAGCATTCGCTTCGGCCGACGTGGTAATAGAATTCACCACACCATCAACGGCATTTGAAAATTGCAAGAAGGCTCTTGCCTGCGGAATGAAAGTCATTTCTGGCAGTACCGGATGGACGGCCGACATTCCTAAGTTGCAAGCCGAATTCGGAAACCGTGAAGGAATAGCATTCTTCTATTCCTCCAACTTCAGCATTGGCGTGAACATATTCTTCGCCTTGAATAAGTATTTGGCCCGCCTGATGAACGGATTCGGCCAATATGACGTGGACATGACCGAAATACATCACATCCACAAGCTCGACCACCCAAGCGGAACTGCCTTGACACTTGCACAAGGCATAATGGAAAATATTGACCGCAAAGACGCTTGGACCGAAAGCGGCGAGCCTAAAGTCAACGAGATAAACATTGCACATGAACGCATTGGCGAAGTGCCTGGCACGCATATAATACGATACACGTCACCTGTCGACAAGATAACCATATCGCACGAGGCTTTCAGCCGCGAAGGTTTCGCACTCGGAGCCGTAGTGGCCGCCGAATGGCTGAAGGATAAAAGCGGATTCTTCGGCATGGAAGACATGTTGCACTTTTAATTTCACTTAACAGAAATGTCAAATAAAAACACACATGACAATACTGCTTCGGCATCAATTCCGGCAGAAGGAGGAACACTGAGACAACGACTTGAAAGAGTGAAGAAAACACGATGGATAAGATTTGGCATCGTGGCTTTAATATATGTCCTTTGGGTGATATGGCTCGGCTCATGGTGGGTTATCCTGTTCCTGCCACTGCTGGCCGACATTTACCTCACGCACTACATCCCATTGGATTGGTGGAGGAAAAGCGACAACAAGACGCTCAGGTTCGTCATGGGATGGGTCGACGCGATAGTTTATGCTCTCGTGTTGGTGTATTTCATCTTCATTTACATAGGCCAAAACTACAAGATACCATCTTCTTCGCTCGAAAAGACATTGCTTGTTGGCGATTACTTGTGGGTTAACAAGATGATTTACGGGCCCCGCGTGCCAAACACGCCGCTGCACTTTCCACTTGCGCAACACACCATACCAATCCTCAATTGCAAGTCGTATATCGACTGGCCGCAATGGGACTATCACAGGCTCAAAGGGTTCAGAAACGTGGAACGCTATGACATCGTGGTGTTCAACTATCCGGCAGGCGACACAGTAGCCTTGAAAATACAAAATCCCGACTATTACACTTTGTGCGCCATCGAGCCAGGAGGACGCAACGCCGTGTGGGCAAACAAAGAAAAATATGGCGACATAATATATCGTCCTGTCGACCGCAGGGAGAATTATGTGAAACGTGCCGTTGGACTGCCGGGCGAAACATTGCAAATAAAGGAAAACATCATCTACATCGACGGCAAGCCACTGCCCGAGCCTGAAAATGTACAATACAACTACTTCGTGCAGACCGACGGCAGGATGATAGACGATGCCACTTGGGAACTGCTCGGAATCAGCGTAGATGACCGCACATTGATTCCCATCACGCGCAATGAAGAAAAACTTGGCGTGATGAGCATCGGCCTCACCGTCAACCCTAATGGGACTGTTCCTCCCATCTACCAACTGCCGCTCACTCGGGAGATGCGCGAAACAATGAAGAAGATGACGTGGATTACCAATATTATACCCATCCCGACACAAGAGATGATAAACGTGTACCCGATTTCTCACGATTATGGATGGACCCGCGCTAATTACGGTCCTATTTGGATTCCAAAGAAAGGCGAATCGCTCAACCTTTCTCTCGACAACCTTCCTTTATATGAACGTGCCATAAAAAACTACGAGGGAAACTCGCTCGAAGTGCGCGACGGAAAGATTTTCATAAACGGGGTAGAAACATCGAGCTACACGTTCAAAATGGATTACTACTGGATGATGGGCGACAACCGCGACATGTCGGCCGACTCGAGGTATTGGGGATTCGTACCCGAAGACCACATCGTAGGCTCTCCTATGTTCGTAATAATGTCGATCGACAAGGACAAAGGAATACGCTGGAACAGATTCTTCAAAGATGCCAATCCCGACAAATAATCGCGTGGCGGCATGAATGACAACTTGACACAAAAAGTACTCCCGGTATTCGGAAGCGCATACTTGGGAAGCGTTAGATACTATGCGGCATTGATGGCAGCCGGTAACGGTGTCATCGATGCCGCCGAGCATATAGGCAAGCACTCTTGGAAACACAACCATTGCCGCATCCTTGGGGCTAACGGCGTTCAAACTCTTGTCATACCAATCGAAAAATGCACCGACATCGACCACAAGTTGACGATACGCGACTTGAAAATATCGGGACATGGGGACTGGCGGCGCATCCATTGGGGCGCGATATTTTCGGCCTATGGCAAAACCCCTTTCTTTGAGTACATCGAAGATGACTTGAAACGCATATACAACCGTGCCGACAAGTGGCTTCTCGACTTCAACATAGCCATGCATGAGGTGATATGCGAATTTCTCGACCTGCCGGTCTCATTAAGCCTTGCCGAAATAGGCTATAAGGCAATTGCCTGCACCGACCTTCGGGAATCGGTTGGCAGCAAGAACCACGACGACATTGCAGGCATCGCCGATCTGCCTTACTACAACATTTGGGCATCCCGGCATGGGTTCATTCCCGACTTGAGCATCCTCGACCTGCTCATGAACAATGGCCGTGAATCCATTTTCACTCTCATGAAGATGGCCGAAAATAAAAACATGTTCTGTTCGCAACAGTAGTTTAAACCATATTAACCATTCACATACACAGCTATCCTGGACTTTCTCTAAAATAAGCAAGCCCATTTTTCCAATTACATTCAACTTTTACTACCTTTGATACGTCATGAAAAAAATAATCGGTAAATACATTACATTTTGCATAGCATTATTCGCATTGGCTAATGCATCATTCGCTCATGCCACAGAAGAGGATATATCATTAAATATCAATACAATAAGCGAAGATTCTGTTTATAAATACACTTTCACCGACTTCAATAAGGCAAGCCTTTTAATGAAAGAACTGCGTGAAGCCGAAAAGTTGCCGACATACACGCTCGACATTACCGAAGGCGACTTGTACTACAATACCGGGCATCCTTACATAGCATTGAAATTCTACAATCGTGCTTTAGACTCCGACTCCGTAAGGCTTTCAACAAGCAACGAAATGAAAGTGCTGCACAGGCTCATTTCTTGCTATGACTACTTGAAACTTGACGCACAGAAAAAGAAGTGTGTCGAATTGCTACTTGAGAAATCAAAAGAATCAGACGATGCGGCAATGTATTCCACTGCCTTATTCGAACTCGGGAAAATGATATATTACCAAGGAGAAAAAGAACGGGCATACGGATATTTCAACGATGCATTAAAAATCATGGATGACTCCAACTATGAATTGAAATACGACAACCTGAGCTACTACTACAATACGATAATATTATATCTGTTATGGGACGAACGGCTTGAAGATGCACTTGCAGCCCTTGACAAGCTTGAAGAAATAATAACGACCGACAACGATAACGACAATGTAACGCCAATATCAGGATTAAAGGAAAAGGAACTGAAAAATCTATATGCCAACCGCGCTGTCACGCTTGCTCGTCTCGGGCGCACGGCCGAAGCCGACGAATACTATGACAAGTTCCTTTCATTAAGCAACGACAAGGACAACTATTTGATTGTTCCATACCTGCTGAAACGAGGACGTTACAAAGAAGCCATCCAGTTGAATGAAAAAAGAAGAAAGGAATACTACGACAAGGGTGACACAATCAACTACTACATGGCATCCATTCTGCATTCGCTCGGCAAAGCCTATTTCGAACAAGGCAAATACAAAAATGCAGCCATTAATTTTGCCAAGCTGGCTTTGTTGCGCGACAGCCTGAAAGAACGTGAACAAAGAAGCGCGGCAATAGAACTGGCTGCAATATACGACCTCAATGACAAAGACTTGAAAATTGCCAAAGGCACGGCACAGCTTCATGTACGCAACATCCTGTTATGGACAATCTCAACGATAGCTCTTGTACTGGTAGTCGCTATCCTGCTTATATACAGGAACCGTCGTGCAATAAAAGAGAAAAACCGCATATTGACCTCCACCATCGAAGAACTCATCGAAAGCAAGGAGAAATTAATAACAGAGACGGATGCAAGCCTCACACAAGAAACATGCAACGAAAATGCCGATGAGAAAACGTCGGTCAACGAAGACTTCGAACGCATAGAAATACTGCTGCGCGATAAAAAGTTGCTGCTCGACCCTGAGTTGTCAAGGGACGACATAATACGGATGGCACACATACAGAAAAACAAATTCTCACAGTTGTTCAAAGACCATGCCGGGATGTCGTTCTCCGAATACATTAACAACAAGCGTATGGAACATGCCGTGGCGTTACTCAAAAACAATCCCAATTATACCATCGAAGCCATAGCCCAAAGCGTCGGAATGTCGAACGCGCAATTCTACAAATCATTTAAGAAAAAATTCGGGCTCACGCCATCTGTTTTCATAAAGAACCTATCCAACAGGCAATTATGAAAAAAGTAGAGAATCCTGTGACAAAAATATAGAAACCGATTCGGTAGATTTTAATCCAATTAACCGGCTTGTAATAATTTTGTAAAGAATCAAAAACTTTACAAAATGAAAAAATTATTTCTACCGTTTTTTATGTTTGCAATTGCAATGAGCCTTACCGCCTGCGGTGAAAACAATGAGGATGAACCGGGAGGAGGCAAAGATCCAACCCCTGAAGAGAAACACACCTACACGCTCGTATACAGCATGTGGATGCCTAACGACTGGTTAAAATTCGTAGATGTGGAACTTTCCATTTATAATCCGGTATCCGACAAGACTACAACTTACAATATTAATAGTGCCGACCAAAATATGTTTGGGACAGAAGAAGCCCAATTATTTGATTATTACTTGACATCATATACTTATGGATACCAGTTAGCCCGCGAGACCGATTTCTTATTCTATGACATTGCCACCGATGTAAAAGAAGGCATGCAATATGAAGCCTCCATCAGCTTCACTGTCAACGAAGAAAAAGTTGCAGCACTGCCTGATGACGGATTGTATGACATCGCAACTGCCAAAGTATTTACTTATGTCTTGAATGAAGAAGGCAAGATAAAATCTGAATTTTACACATCATTCTCGAAATTGTCAGTTCCAAAGGACAAGGCTTTACAATATTTCCACGATAGGCAAGCCGATGAGCCAAAGGTTGTGACCGGAACTATTGAATTAAATTCTAAATCTCAAAACAATCAATAACAAAAGGATGAAAACAAAATTTATACTATGTCTTGCGGCAGCCTTTGCCGTGTTCTCTTCCAATGCAAGGCAGATAAGTCTGGGTGAAGCCCAAACGATAGCAGCGAAATATGCAAGCGTGGCCGGAGCAAAGTCTTCATCGATGAAATACGTCAGCTCGAATGGAGCGGCCAACAATGAATACTATGTTTTCAATACCGAAGACGGTGGATTCGTAATAGTATCGGGAGACAGTGAAATGACCGAATTGGTGGCTTATTCCGACGAAGGTCGTTTCGATGCCGGCAACAAGAACATGATGTCTTGGCTGAATTCCTACTCTGCCTATGTTAAAAACATGCGCAACGGTTCTGTGATGCCCTACAAGAAAGCTTTGGTGACAGCCACTCCTGTCATTGAACCGCTTGTAAAAGCTAAATGGGGGCAAGACGTTCCGTTCAACAACCTTTGCCCGTTCGACGAAGATGAGCAAGTGAATGTGCCGGTAGGATGCGTGGCAACGTCGTTATCCCAGATTATGAATAATTACAAATGGCCCGAACACCCGACAGTTGACGAGAATTCGGTTCTGATTCCCCATTCCTATGAACACGAGCTATATGGGGAACTGACATTAACCTATTCCGATTACGATTGGCCAAACATCCTTGACGAATACAACGTCAATGAGAATCCTGACGGCTCGATTGAGTACGATTTTACCGACGAGCAGGCATTGGCAGTGGCCACACTCGCCCGCGATTGCGGTTATGTGGTAAACATGGATTATGCCGTTGAAGGAAGCGGTGCCAACGATTTTGACATCCCATACGCCATCGCCGAGCATTTTCAATATAATACGGCTCTGTATTACCGCGATGCTATGTCACGCAATGATTTCATAGGCACTCTTTACAACGAGATTGTTGAAAACGGTCGTCCGGTGTCGTTCGGTGCCGATTCATACGGAGGCGGTCACCAATTTATCATAGATGGTTTCGACACCAACAACTTCGTACATGTCAATTGGGGTTGGAGTGGCACAGGCAACGGATACTTCGACATTGATTTCATGAATCCGACAAGCGATGAATCGTTTAGTTTCATTTATCACCAAAGTTTCGTCACATTAGAGCCGGAACGCACCAAGCAGGCCGTGGTGAAAACCCAACGTTACCTGTGGATGCTGGCCGATGACATTTTCATGGCCAGCGGTAACTATGTGAGATATCGACTCGACACCGATCAAGTGGCACAAGATGGCAGCTTCGACATCGCTTGCTGGGGATTGCTCAACTTCAACAGAGTCGCGTATAATGGCCAGATTACGTTTGCGCTTTTTGACAGCGATGATAACATAATCAAGACTTTTGACGAAATCGCGCAAGAAATAACCGAAGCCGAGCCTCTTGAATACATTTCGGAGGATGAAGAGGGTGAAATAGTACCTGAATTCACAATCGACGGGCAACTCGCCGGACTTGAAGATGGCACATACGCACTGCGCTTGGTATCTAAGGAAGATGGATATGACAACTGGCAACGCATCGTGACAAGCGAAAAAATATCGGTCACCATTGCCGACGGCATGGCCACGCTATATGTTCCCACCTATGCCGTAAACATCGACAAGATAACTGTTACAGGCACTCCGGCCTATGACGAATATCTTGATTTCACCATCAATATCACCAACGAATCCGACATTGTTGATTCCGGTGCTTTCTATTGGGAAATTCTAAACCCTGAAGGGGAAACGGTGAAATCGGGAAGCGAGGGAATCACGTTTGATAAAGGCGCTGAATATGAAGCCTACGTTACTGAATATATCAACGAATTCACTTACTTGACCGAAGGTGAATACACATTCACGATAACCTACTTTATCGGTGGCGATGGACGGGCATTCGATTTGAACGGCGAGACCTCGGCAACATTCTTCTTGGACTTGAGCAGCGTGGATGCAGCTTTGGCAAACAAGGCCGTGAAAATAACTTCTGACGGACACACTGTGACCGTAACAGGTGCCGATTCCGACATGATAGAAGTCTTTGACATAAACGGAAGGTGCATCCTTGAAACGACAGATCACAGCTTCGACATTGATACAGAAGGCATATATATCATAAAGACAGGAAATACAGTCCAAAAGGTTGTTATAGTACCATAAGTGCAAGAACAATAGTTATTAGGAAAGCCGGAATCTGAAAACTTTCAGGTTCCGGCTATTTTTATGCCATGATTATTGCCATCAACGAAAAGAGCCATAGCTTGCCGAATGAAACGCAGAGTCGCATTTTTCAACGGCAGCAATATTTTGTCACGCCATTGTAATTATGGTGTGCCAAAATTGCAAACATGATATTTAAACAAATTATTGATACGCCCTCTACGAAAAACAGCACTACTGTTGCGGTTATCATTTCCGCCAACAATCGAGCCAAGCAAATTAGCATCTCAATTATAATGGTGTCCACATGTAAATCCAATATGGTTCTCCACAAGCTGAATGGAACATAGGGACGCACGGCTCGTGCATCCGTATGACACCTTGCTGTTGCACAATATTATATTACGTTATATTGCAGACGCACGAACCATGCGTCCCTACAATGGAGAGGAGATTACAAGTGATAAATTGACATGAAAAAGTTCCGGCCGCACATCGCTATCCGGCAACAGCAAAGAACAAGCCCCGAAAGCTGCTGCTTCCGGGGCCTATCTTTTATTTAAAAACCGGCTTAATACCGATTGCCGTCAAGTTTCATCATGCCGGCTCTATGAACATCAAGTTGGCATTGGTATCAACTGTTATTGAGTAGGTTCCGGCAGCAATCTTGAACGCTTTGCCTGCATTACCTTTAACAATCGTTACTTCAGCAAAACCGTCGGTCATCACGATTTCCTCGTCAGCTTCAGTTGAAGCCGGGCCATATGAATCAGCGTTTGCTCCACCGAGTGCGGCATATACGCGGAAATAAGAGCTTCCGTCTCCGCTGTCGGGCAATGTCAACACGCCTGCGTAAACGCCCGCGTCGCTCGTTAGTTCAAGCTTGCCGGCAGTACCGCTCATATCCCAATCGGTAATGTTGCCGATGACATACATGGCATCCTCTCCGACCGGTTCTTCACCTTCATCTTCGTCACCGCCCGGCAATGTGCCGCCTTGCTCAAATTTAACGGTCATGTTGGCAACATCCACGGTCAATGTGTAAATACCGCCTGTAGTGATTTCCCAGTTGCCTTTACCCATTACCATCGGGCCTTCAAATACGCCGTCGACAAACTGGTCGCTGATGTTGATGTTGTCGCCATCAGTTTCACGAGCACCCATTGAAGTTCCATTGTCCCAGTTGCCGTCTACTTCCCTGTAGAAACGGAATCCAGAATTGTCGGCAATTTCGAATACACCTACATATACCTCATCGCCTGTCGAGCATTCGAGCGGACAAGAATCGTCGCCCACGTTCCATCCGTTAGGAGTACCCACGAGGTAAATCTTCGGATTGTTGGTAGTGCTTTCGATGCGGAGGGTCATTGCTTCGATATCAACGGTAATTTCATAAACACCACCATTGGCAAATCCCCAGTTACCCTTGCCGTTTACAATCGGACCTTCATAAACGCCGT
The DNA here is from genome assembly GCA_905207705.1 of uncultured Prevotellaceae bacterium. Taxonomy (GTDB): domain Bacteria; phylum Bacteroidota; class Bacteroidia; order Bacteroidales; family Muribaculaceae; genus Avimuribaculum. The sequence continues at coordinate 26,304 of CAJLMA010000005.1, read as the reverse complement.
TCTTGAATTCGGCCGAGATGTCGATATTGTCGCCATCGGCTTCACGCGCACCGTAAGAACCAGTCTCCCAGTCGCCAAGCGAGCTGTAGAAGCGGAATTGCGGATTGTCTTCAAGTGTAAGCACTCCAGAGAATACCTTGCCGTCTTGAGATGTCAAGAATACATCGCCATTGTTGATGTCCCATCCGTTAGGAGTACCGATTACATACAACTTAGCCTCGGCAGGATAAGGAGTGACATTAAAGCTGACAATATTTGAAATGACTGTGCGAGATTCTTCACTGTTCAATGCAAATTGCACGCGAGCGTAAACAGTCACAGGAGCCATGCCCTCGGTAACGGTAGTCATCGTGTTGATAACCGTGTTCAGGTCTTCTACAGTGAACGTATGCTCTTTCTCGCTGGACACTGTAGCTTGGACAGGTGTTGCAAAATCCTCGGTAAGGGAGAATTCCAATTCAAAAGATTGTGCGACTTCTACATTGTATTCAGGAGCAACCCACGACAATGTCAGAGCCTCGGCAGCAGCTTGTTCTCTTGTCAATACGACATCGGTCGCGCTTGGCGCATTCAACTGCCCGTCGCTTATCCGAGACAACATCGGTTCGGTATCTTCGTTACAAGCAGCAAACCCTATTGCTACTGCAAACAACAGAAGTATATTTAAAATTTTTGTTTTCATGTCTGCTATAAAAAGTTTTTAATCAATTATAACCTTCATTTTGTTCGAAATAAGGCTGAGCTGCAATTACGTTGGTCGGTATTGGGAACAAGTCCATGTAAGAAGCAAATCCCGCACCGTTCAATTGGTTGTTCTTCCATGCCCAGTTGTAACTGTTGCCCGAGAACTTACCATGACGGATAAGGTCGCTGCGGCGGGTCAATTCCCAATACAATTCACGGCAACGTTCGTCAAGGATGTTGTCGGCAGTCATGTCGCGGCTTGTCCAATCGCTAACGCCTGCACGGCCACGAACGTAGTTGACATATTCCAAAGCGAGTGAAGCATCACCGGCATTGCCCACGATATTGGACTCGGCATACATCAAGTAAACATCGGCAAGGCGAAGCAAAGGAAGGTCGGTGTCAGGGAATGTTTCCGCACGGCCTTGGATTTGGCCTGTCGGGTCATAAATGCCACCGTTCTCAGTACTCCAATCACCATTTGTTCCCTTCAACAAGTTGGTGAACTTGACAACTCCGTATCCGTTGTTAAAAGTATAGAAGTCGGTATTCTCTTTAGTGAACCCTTCTTCGTCCTTGCACCACATAGACCAGCGGATATCTTCAGGATTGGCAGTAAACTTGTCGGAGAATTGGGATGTTGCGTGCATACAACCCCACGGTCCTGAAATACCATAATCTATTGCGTGCATTTCATATCCCTCACCATCAGCATCTTTACTCGACTCAATCAATCCAGCTTTGCACAAGAAAGTTGTTCCGCCATAAGGTTGGATATTTTCGCTATCGTATGGAATACCCCAAAGTATTTCATTTTCGGCATCATTTCCTCCACCCGGCATGTAAACGTCATTGTCACCACAGAAGAGATACAAGTAATGGTTGGCAAGACCAGAACCGTCATAACCGCCACCCTTGTGTCGGGCTATGATGTTTGCGCAGTGTTGCGAGCACTTGTCGTAGGCAGGGGTACCGGTATAAACCTCGGCATTTAGGTAAAGACGGGCAAGCAACGCTTCAACGCCATCCTTGCCTACGCGGCCGTAAATAGGAGTCGTGTCGGGGAATGAAGCAACAAGATCTTCCAATTCGGCTGCAAGCCAGTCATACAACTGTTGACGAGTGTATTGCACCGGAGCAGTTCCGGCAGGAGATGTTTCATCTATGAAACCCGAATTGCCGAACAAGTCGAGAGCCCAATAGTAGCTCATGGCACGCAATGCACGAGCTTCGAGTTTATATTGGTCGATGGTAGCCTGCAATGTTGCATCAACTGCGATACCAAGGTCACTCAAGTTACCTGCGTCTACAAGACGGAGGAAATCGTTGCATATCGCTATATGTACATATAGACGGCTATAAGTACCAAACACATTGGCGTTACCGTTACCCCAAGTGTTAGTATTCAAGTCGATAACACCGGCATCGGCATATATCCACTTCGACTCGTCGGTAGTGAATTCGTTCATCATGAACAATGCGCGAGTGTACTGGCTTGTACCACCGTCGAGACCTGAAATATCAGAAGCACCGTCAGGACCGGTTTGGCCGGAAACTGCAAGACCTGAATAGCACTTACCCATTACCTGCATGATATATTCCGACGGATTTTCGGCAAATTTGTCGGCTGTCATTTGATTCGGGTCAATTGGCAGCAAGTCCAAATCGCCAACGCATGACGACATGCCTAATGCAAGCGACACGCCAAGAATGGAAAATATTTTATTTATAGATTTCATATATTTTATCCTCTTTATTTTGTTGGTTAAAAACACTTGCATTGTTTAGAATGTTGCAACAAGGCCGAGAGTGAATGTTATAGGACGCGGATAAATGTTGTTGTCTATACCGCCGAACACTTCAGGATCAAGACCGTCATACTTCGTGATAACAAACGGGTTTTGAACGGCACCGTATAGGCGCAATCTCAATTGATCCTTCAGCAATGAAGGCCAAGTATAACCCACCGTGATGTTTTCACAACGCAAGAAACTGCCATTACGCAACCAATAGTCGCTCATGTAAAGGTTTGCAGTAGAGAGCCCGCCGTCGAAATAGAAATCGCTATCAATCAAGTTGCTCGGAGAGCTGTTGCGGTATGTACGGTTAAGAGTGGTCTTGTCCGACAATACATTGGCATAAACATAGTTGCCGATGCTTGCACGCAAGTTGAAACCGAAGTCCCAGTTCTTGTAATTGAAAGTAGAACCAAATGTCATGGTAACCTTTGGATCCGGGCTCTTGTTGATTACCTTATCGTCATCGTCGATTACATTGTCGCCGTTTTGGTCAACGAATACGCCTTCAATAGGAAGGCCGTTTTCATCATAAACTTGTTCATACAAGAAGAACGAGTTGGCAGGATATCCCACAGCGTGAACTTGACAAGTATTTCCAGTAGGACCTGAAATACCGCCTGTGGTAACATAAGAACCATCATTGTTCAACTTAGTGATTTCATTACGGTTCCATGCCACATTGTAATTTACAGTCCAAGTGAAGTCCTTGGTAACGATAGGACGGGCTGTGATACCAAATTCAACACCCATGTTTTCAAGAGAACCGATGTTCTGGTTAAGCATGTTGGTAGTAGCCGAACCTACAGGAATTGTAACATAGCTCAACAAGTCTTTTGTCTCGCGATAGTAGAAATCAAGGGCTGCGGTGATGCGGTTGTTCAAGAATCCGAAGTCAAGACCGGCATTCCATGTGGTAGTTTCCTCCCACTTCAAACTGCTGTCATAGCCTTGCGGATAAAGGGTTGACATCCAACCGCCACGGCCATCGAGCCAAGGATAATAAGAACCTATGGTAGATGCTTGGTAAATTGCCATATATGGGAAGTAAGAGTCGCCAAGGTCTTGTTGACCTGTTACACCCCAACCGAGGCGCAACTTGAATTCGTTCATCCAGTCCTTAGTGCCTTCCATCCATTCTTCTTCCGAAATCTTCCATCCGAGGGCGAGTGACGGGAATGTACCCCAGCGATTGTCCTTAGAGAAGCGCGAAGTACCGTCGGCACGCATCGTGAATGTCAACAAGTAACGATCCATGAGAGTATAGTTCAAACGTCCGAAGAACGAAACAAGTTGATAGTGGTTCTTCCAATAAGTTTCTTCTTCACTGTCGGCTGTCGTGCCTTGACGTTGAGTTCCTTCCGAAAGCAAGTAATTGCCATCGGCATCCTGAGTGATTGCAAATCCGTTTGAAGTGAACAATGAGCCGTTATTATGACCCTTGCCATAGAAATATTGCCAAGAATAACCGGCAGTAACATCTATATCGGATTGTATAACGTCGAAATATTTCTTATAGTTGGCATAGAAATCGAGCAACGTGTTGGCCCTGTACTGATAAGTATACAAGTCGGTTCCTGCACCATCTTGGAAATAGCTGTCCCAAGCTACAGGAGAGTTTGGAGCGGTGATCTTGTGCTCGTCTGTCTTGCTTATGTCGTAACCGAGGTTCAAGTTGAAGCGTAATTCAGGAAGGAAATGCAACGCATAGTCGAGCTGCAAGTTACCGTTGCTTCGCCATATCTTTGCCACATTGTCAACGCTTTCTATCATTGCAAGAGGGTTATTCACACCTTCGGTGTTGAATATTCCGCCACGCATATAAGTGGTGTAACCGTTGAACAACTTATAACCGTCCACCGAGCCTTCAGCCATAGGATAATCGGTGTGAACAGGAATAGTCGGGTTCATTGAAAGGGCAGAACCTACAGCGCCGGTGTCGGAGAATTGGTTTTCGATATAGTAACCTTTCACGTTGGCTTGAACTTTCAACTTGCCGTCAAAAAATTCCGGCGTAAGGTTCAATCCTACTGTAACACGGTCCATCGCAGAATTTTTCAAGATACCGTCATTGCCTGTATAAGTGACAGCGACGCGATAAGGCAAGAAGCCTGCTTTCCCACCAACGCTCAAGCTGTAGTCTTGCGAAACAGTAGTGCGCAAAACTTCATCTTGCCAATTGGTGTCGGCATTGCCCATATAGCCCATTATTTCATGGTTTGCACCCCAGTAAGAAGCCATGAGATCCTTCCATTCGCCGGCCGAAAGCACGTCCCATGTCTTGCGTGCAGTGTTAACAGTCATTGTTGCCGAGAAGTTCACTTGGGGTTTGCCGGCTTGTCCCTTCTTGGTGGTTATGATGATTACGCCGTTTGATGCGCGTGAACCATAAATCGCGGTTGCCGAAGCATCCTTCAACACTGTCATCGTCTCGATGTTGTCGGGTGAAATCATGGCAAGCGCATTGCCCATACCTTGCGTGCCTTGGTTGCTCAATGGCACCCCATCGAGCACGATAAGTGGGTCATTATTAGCGTTTAACGACGACCCCCCCCTAATGCGGATTGTTCCTGAACCTTCAGGACCTGCCGACGGAGTTACTACGACACCCGGGGTCTGACCGACCAACAGGTCTTGTACCGAAGCCGAAAGTCCGGCTTGAATTTCGGTAGGCTTGATTGTCGACACCGAACCGGTGGCATCTTCTTTCTTAACTGTACCATAACCGATGGCTACAACCTCTTCAAGCATCAATGCGCTTTCTTGAAGGGTGACTTTGATTGTTGTGCGACCTTCGACCGCAACATTTTGCGGCTCATAGCCCACATACGAAACCACAAGAGTGGCATTTGGGTCTACTTCGATGACGAACTTGCCGTCAAAATCAGTAGCAGTGCCCGACGTTGTGCCTTGCGCCATGACGCTGGCCCCAATCAAAGGCTCTCCGGTGGCATCGACCACTGTACCTTGTACAGAAATCTTTTGCGCTAATGCAGGAAAAGCAAGGCATATTGCAAACAACAGCACCAGCCATGCTTTCCGATTCATTTGGAAACAAATGTTCTTCATGCAAGAATGTTTTTAGTTTTACATTTGGGTTTACGTTAATTCTCTCTTTTCTTCATATTCCGTTTTAAGTATCACACATGACAGCAGCCACATGCACAAGGCTTGAATGTAGTCGCAGCCGCCTCCCAAATATTATGACCACGGAATGTCCCCTACAAATCACGGTTGTTTTCATGATTCATCATAATCATAGGTATCTGGCTTGCTTCTTTACCGTTCCTTTTAAATCGTAACGGGTATTAGTTTTTTAGCATTCAGGCTTTTTAGTCAAGTGCAACAACTAAAAAGTTCATATTATTGTCACAAATTAAACATTATTTTCTCAATTATACATCCTTTTTATCATGGAAAATGGAACATTTAACTATGGCTAAAAACATTTTGTTAAAATGTTAAATGCGTTTGGTAGCTGTCCACATGAGACTGGACAGTTGCCAAACGCACAGGCTGGTTCATACTGAAGATGGCTCAACGGCCTTGCATATAAATCATTATCTCAACAAAACAATTACTTTCACTTTGTTATTGATGCCACAGCGAAGCTACTCTGCGTCTTATCGCCATTATGTTGCCGCATGTAATTGCTCCCATCACCACCACGGCCACCACGACAGGCAGCAACACGCTGCCGCCCGACACGCCGAATGGCTCAAGCACCGGCAAATAATAAGCCCGGCACAAGGCTACTGCCACGCACGACACCGCAAGCACGACACAATTGACAACAACGACCAGCTTGACGTATGGCGCCGACACCTGTCGCGGAGTGTATCCGAGCATCAACAGGTCCTGCAATTTGCGTGAGTTTTTCTGCAACAACAGATATATGCTCAACATCAGCACGAAGAACGACAATAAGCTTATCAATGCCCCAACGGCCACAATGATGCCAATTGTTACATTAAGGAAATAACTTGCCTTTCCGCTGTCGGCCTTGTCTCCGCCTATCTCATACCCGTGCGCGTCCATATACTCGCTTATGGCCACATCGCCCGGCTTGCTTACTTCGACTATGAGCCGAGACGGCTGTTTTGCACTTCCGTCGCCAAATTTCTCGTTGCTCCACTGCATGAACGCCTCAGGCACGATTATGGTGTTAAGCCTGTTTGAGAAGCCCACTATGCGCCCTTCTACCACCTGCCTGTTGCCATTGCCCGACAATGCGAGCGACACAGGCACCATTCCTATCATACCTTCGCTTATCTTTGGCATCCCTTGAGTGGTGGCAAAGCCGAAATTATATAATGAAAGGTAATCACGCGAGAGGATGACAGGCACTTTGGGATTTTCAGGGTCAAATCCCCAATCTTCTGGCAATTCGTCGATAAACTTATCGGGTACCGACTCAAAGAACAATTGCGTGCGCAATCCACGTCCGCCGAACATCACCGAAGCATAAATACCGTACTCCGATGTGGTAAAACGTCCCACTTCCCTCACCCAAGGCTGTCGTTCAAGGTCGGCAATGTCATCTTCGCTAAATTCAGTTCCGCTTCCCAGCATGGAACCAAGTCCCGACACATGTTTGGTCACCACAATATAATCCCGGCTCACAAAACTGTCCTCGGCCGAGAACACAGGTCTCACATCGCCATAAAATTGCAGGGCTAACACCACGATGGTCAGCCCGACAAGGCTTGCCACCGAAAATCCGGCAAGCTGCAACGGACTGACATGCTTGCGCAACAAACGCCACAATAGATTCTTTCCTTTACTTGCCGTCATAATCTGTACTCTCTATCCACGTTTATCAATACGTTATTTCCCACCGATGTCGATATGATTCCGGCACCCTGCGAAGCGGCCTCGTCCGCTATCAGCTTGGCTGCAAGCCTGTTGTTGGACTCATCGAGATGGCTCACCGGTTCATCGAGCAAGATGAAATCAAACGGCTGACACAACGTCCTTATTATAGCCACTCGCTGCTGCTGGCCTATCGACAGGAATGCCACATGCTGATCCATCTTGTCGCTTATGCCAAGCAACTCAAACATGTCAGCTATTTCCTTTCGCGATTTTGCACCGGTCAGATTGTTCTTCAACTCAACATTCTCAATCGCCGTCAGCTCGGGGAAAAGGCGCAACTCCTGCGGCAAATAGGCCAAATGTCGCTGACGCAACTCGCACCACCTCGCCACGTCAAAGCGGCTTATGTCGTCATCGTCAAAAGCTATCTTTCCCGAGTAATCGCTGCGATACCCGTAAATGTAACTGCACAACGAAGACTTGCCCGACCCGCTTTCGGCCGACACCAGATAGTTGCGGCCTTTTTCAAACGACAAGTCGCATTGCCACACCTCGCTCGCGAGCTTCCGCCCGTTGAAAACCGACGGCAGCACATCACTCATCCTTATTATATTCATATATAGTATTTATATCTACACTTTCAGGGCATGGCAAGCTCGACACACAAGGTCAATCACTGCACTTACCCGCGCTGTCCACCTCTTCTCCGCGATAAGGCTCGATATGGACATACACCATGGCACCTTCGTATTTCTCCTGCAACCTGTGCTCGACTGCCGTAGCAATGTCGTGCGCCGCAACGACCTTTATTTCGGGGTCAACCTTTATATGAAGGTCAATTATGTACCGGTTGCCGTTTTTACGGGTTCGCAAGTTGTGAAACGCCTTCACTCCCGGCACCTTGTTTATTTCCGACTCTATGCCGCGAATTTCGTCTTCGGGCAATGACACCTCAAGCAGCTCCTTGACGGCAGGCAGGAACAACCTGTAAGCCACCGCTGCGATGAATATGCTCACCGCCATTGCGGCTATCGGGTCGAGAATGCGCCATTGCGGCGACAAGAACATCGCGCCTGCTATGCCAAGCAACGCGGCGATACTCGAAAAAGCGTCGCTGCGATGATGCCATGCATTAGCCACGAGTGCCATACTCTTTATCGTCTCGCCCACATGGGCGGTATATCTGTACAGAATCTCTTTTACTATTATCGAGACTATCGCCATTACAAGCGCGATATATCCGGGAGCTCCTATCTCTTTGCCCGACAAAGAATCAATAACTGTGTTTCCACTGCTCCAGAACAACCCTACAGCTACGAAAAAAAGCACCACGGCAATTATCATCGTTGCAAACGTTTCAAACTTGCCGTGCCCGTAATGGTAACGATGGTCGATGCCACGAGCCGTAACGCCCACAAACACAATAACCACTATGTCGGTAATGAAATCCGAAATTGAATGGATTCCGTCCGCAATCATGGCTCCTGAACGGCCTACGATTCCAGCCACTATTTTCAATGCAGACAAGATGGCATTTACCACCAGTCCGACCCAAGTACAACGCTTGGCCTCATTGGCACGCGCCAGCATTTCGGCATCCTCGTGTCGTTCTTCAATACTTTTCTCTTGCATTTTCTTTTGGCTATAATTAAATAACTCACGCACTTATCAACCTTATCGGCCCATAAGCGCATTAAGAATTTACAAAATTACTCATTTCAATAATTGCCTGTCGTTTTTTAACAGTTTTTCTTATCATCACCATGTTTTTCACCATCACACAGATTGCAGGAATACAGGCCTATAAAAAATAAGCAACCGTCCTCTTGCATTCCAAAGGACGGTCAATTACTCATTTATTATATCACTTTGCAATAATTACTTGTTAATAGGCCTGCAAGCACCTATGTAGCGCACTTGGTAATATCTTTCTTCGGGATACTTGCTGACACGCACTCCCTTGGAACTTGCATGGATGAAACTGAAGCCGGCACTGTCGACTTCGGTCACTATGCCCACATGTCCTATGCTCTTGTTTACCGCACGACCGTTGAAGAACACGAGGTCGCCGGGCTGCAACGCATCTTGCTCCACCAGCTCACCGTCGTTTATCTGTTGCCTCGAAGTGCGGTTCAGTTCATACCCGAATTTCTTGAACACGTAGCTCGTAAATCCCGAGCAATCGAACCCTCTCGGCGTACTTCCTCCGTAACGATAACGGGTTCCTTCAAATGCGTACGCATAGTCGAGCAATGCGGCTATCAATTCCTCATTGTCGTTGTTTATGTCATCTTTCTTGCTTCCTGTCAGGCCATCGCTCCAGAAACATGATGTTTTGAACATGGTTTCATAGTCCACGACAGCCGCGATTTCAGGATCTACAGGATTGTAGAGCGATGATTGGCTGAGCTGCTCAAGCACTGTACCGTACTTGCGAGCCGCCAATTCCTGCGCATTCGCCCCTGTCGCCGCCATTACAGCGACAACAACAAATGCCAATATTTTAGTTATTGTTTTTATCATTATTGTAAATCCGCAACTTGCATACCAATGCAAGACAACTTAATTCCCGTGACTAAATTATGGTTTTATGCTACAAATGTACGCAAAATGTTTCATTCGCCTATATTTTAACTAAACAATTGCAAACACATAAAGCTGCATTACATCCATTGAAATTATTGTATTCTACAACATTAATAACATATTAATCAATAATATACGGACACCAACTTCTTTGTCTGCAGAACAAAATAATTAACTTTCAATATCTATTATTAACACACATAAACATCAATCAAACATCCCAACGCATCTGTATTTAACAATGCAAAACGAGCCATGGCGCATTCTTGCCGCACTGCCGTATAATTTTCATGACAGCCGCAGGCTTAAATGCGCCATGACCCGCTATTTCAATTTAACCCGGACACCAATGTACCCGGGAACGAACAAATTTTATTTCAACTTAGACAAAGCCTCCGCTATGCGTTTGGCTGCTTCACGGATGTTGTCGTCGCTTGTGGCATAACTCAAGCGTATGTATCCGGGAGCGCAGAAAGCCTCACCATCGACGGTTGCGACATGAGCCTCTTCAAGGAGGTACATGGCAAGGTCGTTGGAGCTGTTGATTGTATATTTCCCATAAGACTTTCCGAAATAGGCCGAGACCTCCGGGAAAATATAAAATGCGCCTTCCGGATGGTTGATCTTCAAGCCCGGAATCTCCTTGAGCAACGACACAATCAAGTCGCGACGACGCTCAAATGCCTTACGCATCTCCTTAACGCAATCTTGCGGACCGTTATAAGCCTCTTCGGCAGCCTTTTGAGCTATAGACGAGCATCCCGACGTATATTGGCTCTGCAACTTGCTGTTGGCCTTGGCAATCCACAACGGGGCTGCTATAAATCCGATTCTCCATCCCGTCATGGCATAAGCCTTAGATACGCCATTAACGATAACCACGCGGTCGCGCACATTTTCAAATTGAGAAATAGAATTGAACTCGCCGGTATAGTTAATGTGTTCATATATTTCATCGGCAAGGATTATTATGTCGGGATGAGCGGCAAGCACATCGGCAAGCTCTTTCAACTCTTCCTTTGAATAAACGCTGCCTGTCGGGTTGGACGGCGAGCACAAGATTATCATTTTTGTATTTGGCGTTATGGCATCGCTCAACTGCTTAGGAGTAATTTTAAAATTCTGCTCCACTGTAGCAGGAACGAGCACGCATTTTCCCTCGGCAAGCTTCACCATCTCAACATAGCTAACCCACGCCGGAGTAGGAATGACCACCTCGTCACCCGGATTCACCAACGAAAGGATGCAGTTGCACAACGATTGCTTGGCACCATTCGAAACGATGATTTGTTCCGGAGTGAAATGGAGATTGTTTTCACGCAGCAACTTGCCGCATATTGCCTTGCGAAGCGACAAATATCCGGGCACAGGCGTATAGAACGAATAATTTTCGTCGATGGCGCGCTTGGCCGCTTCCTTTATGTGATCGGGAGTGAAAAAGTCGGGTTCTCCCACCGACAGATTTATCACGTCCACACCTTGAGCCTTAAGCTCATTGCTTTTCTGCGACATCGCCAACGTGGCCGAAGGCGACAACGCTTGAATCCTGTTTGAAATCTGTGCCATAATTATAATCGTGTTGTCAATTTTATCATTTCAAAGTGCAAAGATAGTGCAAGTTGAGCGCAATATGAAAAAAGAACTCGTTCATTTTTTCATATTGCCGAAACGAGGCCCATCTTATAAAAATATCGTGTAAAGAGAACGTAAAGACAGGCAAAAACAGCGTTTTGACGTCTGCCAATGTCTAACCTCAGTCTTTCTTGCCCCATCCATCAGAAGCCAAGCATGCTTTGAGCCGCTTCATCGGTCAACAAGCCATCAAGCTGGTATACCGGCACAGGCACTTCTATCTCGCCTATGACCCAAGGACCCACTTCATAAGGATTGTAATGGAACACCACATAACCGTCAACAATGTAAAATGTAGGCGAAACATGCAATTCTTCAACATTTATACCCGAATATTCTGCGAGCTCCGCGTCATTTGCAGCGCGATAACGCCCATACAGATTAGCCTTTATGGCATAGACCACTTCGGCATCGGTACCCGGCTTGAACAAATCGTCGAGGCATGCCACACGCCCGTTCTTTATGTCGTAATTTACAAATGTCGTGAAATACAACGGATGCGCCCCACCTTCATACATACAATTGTATATTTTATAAACAAGCCAATCCTCATTGAGCGACAATATGGAAGCCTCGACTTCTCTTGAAAATATCCTCGCTTCGCCGCCGGACGGGATGGAGTCGACAGGTTTCAACTCCGACATGTCTGTATGCGGAGCATCGGCCAAATAATTTTCCAAAGCAACTTCGGGCAGTTTACCCACCGCTTCCTTGCCAAAGCACATCGACAGCAGTGAATCTTGAAGGCACTTCACATCGTTGCCTTGCACGGCGACGGGCCACATCACAGATGCAGAAACAGCCGAATACACAGCCACATCTTCTCCGAAAAGCGTGTCACCGACACATTCAAACATCGACTCACCCGATTTCAATACAAAACTCACGCCCTCTTCATCCTGCTCGCCCTCATTTTTCCCGCCTGTACAAGACATAGGCAATACCATTAAAGCCGATGCCACAAACATCCATGCCAATTTCTTCATTGCAAACTCAATATTTTACACATTAATATAATGTCATGACCGTGCCGGCCAACATGAAAAACGGAGCATTATTCGCTCCCGATATAGCCACGGCACGACCTGCATTTCCAAAGATATGATTTTTTTATCACTTTTTCACCCAAACGGACTAATGTTTAATATTAATTTAGTATATTTGCGCCAATTAATGCATTGTGCCGCCATGAAGGGCATAAGTCCGTAAGGCACAAGCCAAAACAACAAGAGCCGCGATTGTCAACAATCAGGCTCAAACACAATAGATTGAGCAATTATAGGATTGAGACAAAAAAGCCGTAAATTGACCCGATTTTTGCACATAATATACAAAAATGTGCGATGGAAATCAATTTATAGGGTGGATTTTTTTCATATCTGAATTAAAATTGCTTACTTTGTGCCGCGAAAATACATTATATATCCAAATTATAACTATTAAAACTTAATTATTATGTCTGAAGTTGCAGAAAAAGTAAAAGCAATAATTGTAGAAAAACTTGGAGTAAACGAATCAGAAGTAACACCAGAAGCTACATTTGCTCAAGACCTTGGAGCTGATTCACTTGACACAGTTGAGTTGATCATGGAATTCGAAAAAGAATTCGGAATCACAATCCCTGACGACAAAGCAGAAGGCATCACAAAAGTAGGCGATGCAATCTCCTATATCGAAGCCGAAACCAACAAATAAAAAAAGAACTTTCAAAATTTAATAATGGAGTTAAAACGAGTTGTAGTAACAGGTCTTGGAGCCATCACTCCGATAGGCAATGACGTGGAAACTGCATGGCAGAATGCCGTTGCAGGAGTAAGCGGCGCGGGACCTATTACACATTTCGACGCATCATTGTTTAAGACCAAATTTGCGTGCGAGGTGAAGGGTTTCAACGGTGCCGAATATTTCGACCGTAAGAAACTCCGCACCTTGGATCTTTACGCCCAATACGCATTGGTGGCAGCAAAACAGGCAGTCGAAGATGCCAAGCTCAACGGCGAAGGCATAAACGGCGACCGCGTAGGTGTCATCTTCTCGTCGGGTATCGGAGGTCTGCACACATTTGAGGAAGAAGCCGGATACTATGCATTGCATGCTGCCGATGGTCCTAAATACAATCCATTCTTCATCCCGAAGATGATTGCCGACATCGCTGCAGGACACATCTCAATGGAATACGGCTTCCGTGGTCCAAACTTTGGTATCGTCTCAGCTTGCGCATCATCAACAAATGCCTTGATCGACGCGTTCAATTATATTCGACTTGGAATGGCCGACGCTATCGTCAGCGGAGGTTCTGAAGCAGCCATTTATCCTGCAGGTGTGGGAGGTTTCAACTCGATGCACGCCCTTTCGACGCGCAACGACAGCCCCGAAACCGCTTCTCGCCCATTCAGCGGCTCGCGTGACGGATTCGTCATCGGAGAAGGTTCTGCTTGCCTCATCCTTGAAGAATTGGAACACGCCAAAGCTCGTGGCGCAAAAATTTACGCCGAAGTTATCGGTGGTGGAATGTCGGCCGATGCTTATCACATCACCGCAAGCCATCCCGAAGGATTGGGTGCTAAATTAGTGATGAGCAACGCATTGAAGGATGCCGGATTGAAACCGGCAGAAGTTGACTATATCAACTTGCACGGAACATCGACTCCCGTAGGTGACTTGTCGGAAGTTAAGGCAATTAAGGAAGTTTGGGGTGAAGACGCCTACAAATTGAGCATCAGTTCTACCAAATCAATGACAGGACACTTGCTCGGCGCAACAGGAGCCCTCGAAATCCTATTCTGCATCAAAGCCATCACCGATGGCATCGTGCCTCCTACAATCAACCATGCCGAGGATGACTTGGATCCGGAAATCGACTATAAGTTGAACTTTACATTTAACAAAGCTCAGAAACGTGACATTAATGTCGCTCTTTCCAACACATTTGGATTTGGCGGACACAATGCGAGCATGATTGTCAAGAAATATGCCGAATAATTAAATTCATATTTCTGTGCTTAGTTGCAATATCTTATCACGCATAAAACTCCTTTTCACTAAAGAAAGGGAGTTTTATGCTTTTTGTTTTAACCTTCTCGGCTTTTATCCCGGAGATATTAAATTATATCACCTCGCGTTTGTACACCGCTCACTGCCGGTAAAACTCGGGAACGGCACTTACGCCAACAATGAGCGACTTGAATATCTCGGCGACGCTATACTCGACGCAATAATCGCCGACATGCTTTACCGCATGTTTCCGCACAAGCGGGAAGGGTTCTTGACCAGCACTCGTTCAAAAATCGTAAAACGCGAAACCCTCAACAAAATAGGCATAAGTCTCGGCCTAGAAGCAGTCGTAAGGTCGGCATCACACACGCTGTCACACAACTCCTACATTTATGGCAATGCCGTGGAAGCACTTGTAGGAGCCGTTTACCTCGATCGCGGCTACGACAAGTGCAAGCAATTTGTCGAGAAACGCATCGTTAAGCCTTATATCAACATCAGCTCAATAGCAAGAACCGAAATCAATTTTAAATCGCGGCTCATCGAATGGGGGCAAAAATACCACATTCCTATACGATTTGACCTCTTAGAAACATCCAATGACGACCATAACAGTCCTGTTTTCAAGTCGGCCGTATTCATTGGCGACATCCTTGCTTCAGAAGCGTCGGGATACACCAAAAAGGAGTCACACCAAATTGCATCAAAGATAGCTTACCACCGTGTGTCGACAAACGCCCAATTCAGGGAAGAAATTTTTGCATCATGGAAGTTGCAACAGGATGAAGAGCAACCGGTCGAAACAACCGACAACGCCACCATGCAGGCAGTCGACTAATCAAGTACCTTTCCTCCACTACCCACACACGGTAACTGCCATTCCAATCATTACAGGCTCCAAAATTCACATCGGTAGGCAATAATTAGCTATATTTGCACAAACAAGCCACGATGATGAAAATTGCGATAATAACACTGCTCTTCACTATATCTACATTAGCGCAGTCGTTTGCCTCCGTACGGTGCGACACGCTTCAAGCCCAACCCGACAAATTCGACAAAATTGCCGGTTCCAAAACTTTTAATGCCCTATATGCCGGAACTCCGATGTTAATTGGAGGAATGGCCATATATGGAGCCGACCGCAATTTGAAGGATTCGCCCACGACATTTGCCAAGCATTACGACACTCAATTTGAAGACTACTTGCAATATACACCGGGAGTGGCATTGCTCGCAATGAAGATTGCCGGCGTGGAAAGTCGTAGCTCTTGGCCTCGCCTGCTCGTGTCGGATGCATTCTCGGCTGTAATCATGATAGGGGTATCAGAAAATCTTAAACGAGCAGTAAATGAAATGCGTCCCGACGGAGAGGATGACCGCTCATTCCCTTCAGGACACGCGGCTGTCTCATACATGATGGCCACGATGCTGCACAAAGAATATGGGCACATAAGCCCCTGGATAAGTTTCGGAGGATACGCCGTCGCTGCAACGACAGCTACCAGCCGCATTATACACAACAGGCACTGGATGAGCGACATTCTCGTTGGGGCAGGCATCGGTGTCCTGTCAACCGAATTGGGATATTTCATCGGTGACATTATTTTTAAGGAGAAAGGGATTTCTGAATACTTCTCCGCCCAAGATTTCTGCCGATGGGATTCCCCATCGTTCTTGTCAGTCGACATCGGCATGAGACTGTCGCTCACCAATTACACCTTTCCGGGAGGGAAAGTTGAATTGTCGACCGGCGCAAATACCGGCATTCAAGGAGCTTATTTTTTCAATTCCTATATAGGAATTGGCGGGAACACAGGTATTTCAGTCATGCCTGTAAAATACAATGGCAATCTTGCCCAAAAGCCCATGAAGGCAGGACGGCTATACTGCGGAGCATATTTCTCATACCCGGTGTTCGCAAGGCTTGGCATAGGAGCTAAAATAACAGCCGGATACAATTATTATGGAGAATGCGCCTTGACCGATTATACAATTGGAGGCAAGTCTGCTCCGGGATTTGAAACAGGGCTGTCTATTTCTTTCAAGTCTACCGAGAATTTTGGCGCAAGGATATTTTGCGATTACGGTTTTACTGGTTCTTTTGTTCCCGGCAATGACCGAATCGCACAATCAATTGTAATAGGAGGGGCAACCTCAATCAACTTCTAAATATAAAAAAACGCCGAAGATACCATGCAAGTATCTCTCGGCGTTATTTTTACAACTCGCAACCTATCATTGATTACTTGATGAAGACTTTACGCCATTCATCACGACTGTAATTCTATTTTGTGCAAAATCGAGCTTCTTTATAAATGCGTTGAATTCTTCAAGTGTCACGCTCTCAAGCATATCTTTGAAACCAACATAGCTGTCGATACCCAATGCTTTGTCATTAAGCACGCTCAACCAATATCCGTTAGTCCTTACGTTATTTTCATATTGCTTGATGGCGGCAAGTTTTACTTTGTTAAACTCGGCCTCGTCGGCACCATTAGCCAGCACATTTTGTAATTCCTCATTTGCACGTTGCAACAACGATTCCATCTGTTCGGCATTGGTTGAGAATTGGAATGAGAATGACCATTCATTACTGAATTGCGACAAGTCGCCACTCACTCCGACTCCATACGTTCCACCTTCTTCTTCCCGTATTGTGGCCGTATATACAATATCCATGACATTGCTGAGCAAATTAAGCATCAGTGCATCATGCACAGAATACTTCCGGTCTCCCGAAAAATTAGAAAATACAACAGTCTTGGGAGTCAACATCGGCTGCTCAAAACGATTGTCAAGTATTCCGTCGGTACATGAAACAGTGTAACCGACTTTTTCGCGACTACCGCTATCAGGAAGTGACGCTACATATTTCTCCACCAATGGGCGCAAACTGTCAACATCGAAACTACCTACAAACGAGAAGGTGAAATCGCCTGCATCTGCCACGCGATCCCTATACATGGCAAGACACTTGTCATAATCAAATTGATGCAAATCCTCTTCTGTAACATATTCATACAACGGATTATGTGCATATAGCGTCGCCATCACCGAATCTCTGAATATATAACTCGGATTCTTGTCGCGTAATGCCAGTTGCGATGCCAAGCGGCTGCATAATGCGTCGACGGCTTGTTCATCCTTGTTCACTGCCGTAAACATCAAGTAATTAAGCATGAACATGGTTTCCACATCTTTCTTTACACAAATTCCGGAAATGGCTTCAGTTGCCGAATACAGATTGAAATCCACGTTCACGCCTTGCCCTGCAAGACGTTTGTCAAGGTCGGTACGAGTAAAAGCCCCGACCGCACTATTGTCAATGACGTCGTTAAGCAATTTCAATTCAGGCGACGACTCTCCGTTATATGCCCACTCGCCGCCCAAGCTCACGGCATTCATGTTTATCTCGTTGTTCTTGAAGTCGGTAGGTTTAAGATAGACCGTTGCTCCATTCGACAATTTCCACACGGTTATCCCGAGGTCGGCATCATGACATTCCTCGACAATTTTTCCTGCGACAGGTTCATTGGGAATCAAGGGTTCATCGGGCGTATTGTCGACATAAGTAGCGACTGCCGATGACAATACTTCTTCAAAAGCACTCTCAATTTCCTCTTTCGTCGGATAGGTCACGCCCTCCTTTTCCTGTCCCGAAATTATAAGGCTTACATTGTCTTCGGAAATAGCATTCTTTATAAAGTCAGACACATCAGCAAGCGTTATCTCCGTCAACATTTCCAGCGACTCGCGTGTTTCAATTTCAATTCCCGGCCAGTAACCTCCTTGCGTGAAATGACTTATCAACGATTGAGCAAGCGATTGGCTCTTGATCTTGTCTCGCTCGGCAAATGTGTGCTCAATTTGCAATTGCACATCGGCTTTTGCTCTCTCCAACTCGCCTTCGGTAAATCCATGCAAGTTCAGTCTTTGTGCTTCAGTAAGGATTGTCTTGAACGTCTCCATCGTCATGCCGTCTTTGGCCGACGCTATGAGCATATAGGCATCCTTGGTAGGAGTTATGAAGAACTGCCCGTCCTGTCCTACGGCATAATTAAAAGGAGCATCTGGATTCTGCGCCAACTCGGCAAAACGCGACGCAAGCATTACAGAACTTAACATGCCTGTAAGTTCCTTCTTGAGGTAACCGCGAGTGTTCTTTTGCGCAACAGGTGTCGCCTCGTGCTGGAAAAACAAATACACAAGAGTCATCGAAGCCTCGGGGTCGGCATAGGAAGCGTAATCAATGCCCTTGTGGTCGGGAACTTGGAAATACACGCGCTCGGGAACATTTTCGGGCATCTTTATCTTACCGAACATTTCAATCACCTTTTGTTCCATACGATCGGCATCAAAGTCGCCAACGATTATCAATCCCTGTTGGTCGGGACGATACCAGCGATGATAATAATCGCGCAGTTCCTCAGGTTTGAAATTCATTACTACCTCCATTTTGCCTATAGGCATGCGATCGGCATACCTGCTGTCATGGAATATCACCGGCAGCACAGCGTCATACATGCGCTGGGTCGCGTTGCCACGCGAGCGCCATTCTTCCCTTATCACGCCACGCTCCTTGTCGATTTCCTCCTCATTCAACGATATGCCGCACGCCCAGTCATACAGGACGAGCAATGTGGAGTCGAGCAAGCTCTCGCGCTGAGTGGGGACATTCGACACGCGGTAGACCGTTTCGTCAAATCCCGTATAAGCATTGATGTCGCTGCCAAAGCGCATACCGTTATCCTGCAAATATTCAAGCATGCTTTTACCCGGGAAATGCTCTGAGCCGTTGAACGCCATGTGTTCAAGGAAATGAGCCAACCCTCGCTGATTCTCTTCTTCAAGTATGGAACCTACTTTTTGGGCTATATGAAATTCCGCACGGTTCTTGGGTTCCTCATTATGCAAGATATAATATGTAAGTCCGTTGGGCAACACTCCGTGACGGACTGCCGAATCAAGCGGAAATTGCTCGTCGAGCGACTGGCCTGCGGCCATGTTTGAAATACCGAAGGCAAACAATACGATGGAAAGTATGATTTTTATCGTTTTCATAATAATTACAGTTTTCACGAATTAATATATCCGTTCATCATGGCATACACACTGAGTCCCGACACGCTCTTTATGCCCAATTTGGCCGAAATGTTCTTCCTATGGGTAAGTACCGTATTGATGCTGATGTGCAAGCGGTCGGCTATCTCCTTGTTGGTCAATCCTGTCGCCACAAGTTTAAGAACATCGGTCTCACGCGCCGACAAGCCGTCTTGAGCCGAATTCTCATGTTTCAGCTTCTTTATTATCAAAGCAAGTGCCTCTATGATTGTATTTTCATCTGCATTGCTGTTGACATATTGCCATGAATGTCCATCCATGTCATGGCCGGCAAGTATCACCGTTCTGTTCTTTTTGGGAATAAGGTAGTCAAGATTGGACAAGCATGATGCCTCATCCACAATTATAAGGTCATACTTGTCAAAATCGCCCGACTGCCTGCCCTCGGTAAAATCATTGAACACTACCGATTCCATGTCAAACAGGCTTTCAAGCAAATACTTCATGCCCAAGGCACGCAAGGTGTCCTTTGCGATAATTACAGTCGACAATTCACTCATTTCTCTTTTTTGAAAGCAAGAAGCTGTATAGCGGCATCAATATCCTGTTCCTTATCCTGTCGTTCTGAATGATATCCTTCTTCAAGCTAAGTATGGCATACAGCACGGCAAGGCACAAATTAGAGTCATAACTGCCCGTGAGATGCTTTATGAACATGCTCTCCAAGTCTCCAAGCTTGTCTTCAATGGAATCGACCGCTTGCGCAGGCTGGCCGACCGTTATTTCTCCCGAAGTGCCGCAAAAGCCTGAATCGATTTTTTCAAGCTCTGCAATCTCCTTGAACCATGTATTGCTGTCGTCGGCTATGCGTCCGAGCAATTCACTTTTCACCTCGAGGAAGAATTTACGCAACAACGACAGGTTGTTGTTGTCATCCTGACTGCGCTCGATAAGCAGATTGAAATGCCTCTCTATGTTTGGAATTTGGAATTGCTGGTAATACTTGTTGGTTTTAGTAAGATAACCGACAATCAATGTGGCGTCAAACGACTTGAGCAGTTTCTCCGGGAAATATTCCGCATTCATGTATGTATTGAGAATCGTAAGGAAAAAATCCACATCAAGATTCTTTTCCTCGCATATTTGTTCCACACTCTTGTCCCCCACACCGAGGAATATATTGAAACGGTTCAGCACCGAAATAACCGTTGGTTCGATTATTATGACATCGCACAACTTGTCTTCTTTGTTTATGAGTGCCATATATTCTATATGTTTAGTCTTGTTTTTCCTTTTTGACGATAAGGCAACTTGGAGTCACCACATAATCGAGTTTAATATCATGTTCCTCGACTGGCACATGATCGATTAATTGGAAATCATATCCCACACCGACAGTAACCACGCCAGGCCTCATGCCCGAAAGCAATCGGTCGTAAAATCCGCGTCCACGCCCCAAGCGATTACATTCGCAGTCAAATGCCACACCGGGCACTATGACCATGTCGATGCAACCAGGAGCAGCCACGACACCTTCCATGGGCTCGTTGATTCCGAACGCACCCTTTGCCATATTATCTGGGACATAGGGCATTATGTCAAGAAGGTCTCCATTTACACGAGGCAAATAAACTTGCCTGCCGGCATCTTGCCATCGATTCAACGTAGACACGGTGGTCAATTCATCAGGAAGAGAATAATACATCAAAATGTTACGGCTACCGGCAAACTCATGCAAGGCTTCTATCGTCGAAAACACGGCTTTTTCACACCGAGTACAGTCAGTGTCGGGAAGCACCACGCGCTTCAACTCTCGCAAAATGCGCCTCAATTCTCGCTTGTCCATGTGAATTCACCTATTCCTCTTCCTCGGGCGACGAAGTTATGGGGAATGCCGCCAAGTGCTTGTTGAAAGCCTTTACTGCTTCCTCAATATTGTTGTCGTTCCTGTTGTATATGTAATAGAATGCATCCTCGCCAAACAGATCGCGAGCTATCAACGCCTTCAACTGCGTGGTTATCAAGTCGCGCGAGATATTTATGTAATACCATCTTGCAGGAACGCCGTTTCGGGAAGCATAGTATACAAAATCGTTAAGCAACACGTCGTTGCTCGGCAATATGCGCAAGAATTGCTTGTAATCCTTCAGCTTGCTCAATTCTTCCCTGTTCTTGTCGACATAAGTAAAAGCAAACTTCTGCAACAACCGGGCATTGGCCACTTTGACATAATAATTAGTTATGCCCGATGTGTCATTCGGGACGAAAATATCCGGGATTATGCCCCCGCCTCCGTAAACCTTGCGGCCATGGGCGGTGACAAATATCTGAGTCGAATCTATGCGAATGCTGTCCTGACTGTAAATCTCCCCGTGGCTGTAACGGTTGAACACCTCAAGATTGTAATCTCCGTCACCTTTCTTGTAATCCTTTTGTATGCAACGCCCCGTGGGAGTGTAATAACGTGCTATCGTCATCCTAATCGCACTGCTGTCGGGCAACGTGAACTGCTGCTGCACAAGACCTTTGCCAAATGAGCGCCGTCCCACAATGAGTCCGCGGTCGTTATCTTGAATCGCGCCGGCAAAAATCTCGCTGGCGCTGGCCGAAAATTCATCCATAAGCACAATCAACTCGCTGTCTTGGAACGACCCGTTGCCGTCGCTCCACACTTGCATGTCGTTGCGCTTTTCACGTCCCTTGGTAAACACGATCAACTGATTTTCGGGCAGGAATTCATTGGCCATCAAGATAGCCATTTCCATATACCCACCGGCATTGCCGCGCAAGTCCACGATATACCGCTTTGCACCTTCATCCTTCAGTTTAACCAGTGCATTGAAGAATTCATCGTATGTGGTTCGTCCGAACTTGTTCACTTTCACATATCCCGTAACCTTGTCGGCCATATAGGAAGCGTCCACCGATTTCACAGGGATATCGCCGCGAATCACCTCATAAGGCTGCAACTCCGGCCTGTCGCTGCGCTTGATTCCCAACCTCACTACCGAACCCTTAGGGCCTTTCAAGTTTTTGACAACCTCTTCCAAATCAAGTTTAGGGCTGACAAAGGTGGAATCGTTAATCGTGACGATTCGGTCTCCTGTCCTCAATCCGGCCTTTTCCGACGGTCCTCCGGGAATCACTTGCAGCACCGTTGCCGTGTCGTCAAACACAGTCAGCGAAATGCCAATGCCGCTGAAGCTGCCCTCAAGCTCGTCATTGACAGCCGTCAAGTCCTTTGCCGGGATATAAACAGTGTGAGGGTCGAGACTGCTCAACAGCCCCGGAACAGCCTGCTCCACCAAGTCGTTGATTTTTACGGTATCGACATAATCATCGGCCACAAGGTTCAATATGGTGTTCAACTTACGGTCGTAATCCACCACATACTGTTTGCCCGAAAATATGTCGCCTAAGAACATCCCTCCTATGATGGCGATTGAAATGGCAAGGGGAAGCCACACCAGAGGGTCTTTACTTGCTTTCATATCGATGCTGAATCCTCTTTTGATTCTTAATTATTTGTCTTATTCGTTCAATTGCAGCCTTACGCATTCTATCCCGGCTCTTTCAAGCAATTCAAGGCCGTCCATGATGCGATACATCTTGGAATACACCACACGTTTTATGCCGGCCTGAATAATCAGCTTTGCACACTCGATGCACGGCGAGTCGGTTATGTACAATGTCGCACCTTCGCTGCTGTTGTTGCTGCGAGCCACTTTGGTTATGGCATTGGCCTCGGCATGCAGCACATAAGGCTTCGTCACTCCGTTTTCATCCTCGCAGCAGTTCTCAAATCCCGACGGAGTTCCGTTGTATCCGTCAGATATTATCATTTTGTCCTTTACTATCAAGGCACCCACTTTCCTTCTCTTGCAATATGAATTCTCCGCCCATATCTCGGCCATTCTCAGGTACCTTTCATCCAAAAGACGTTGTTTGTTTTGAATAATGTTATCCATATAAGCTCTTTCCAACACTATCATTCCCTCTATGGGAAATTGATAAATGCAAATGTAATAATTTTAAAGGTAAAAAATAACGAACTCACAAAATTTCATTGCGGCAAAATCTGTAAATGTAATATTACAAATTTAATTTGGATAACTCGACGTGTTGGCATTAATTAACGACAGCGCACCTGCCTTGTCGGAACAGGTGCGCTGTTTGATATTGGTTAGGTCATTTGTCAGAGGATGATTTTTTGAGTTTTGCGGTCGTTTGCGGTGGTGGCCGTGACTATGTAGATGCCGGGGGTGAAGCCGGCCATGTCGACTGTCAAGCTGCCATTGGCCGATTGTGCGGTGGCTACTGTTCGGCCGTTGATGTCGTGGATAGTTGCTGCGATTATGCCGTTGCCCGATGCCGATGCGGTCACTGTCTTGCCGGCCACGGTGATTGTGATTGCCGGGGCTTGCATGGTCGTTGCAGCTACTCCGCTGCATGTCGGGTCGCCGTCGTCAAATTCCTCCGACTTGTACACAATCTTCCCATCAGCCACGTTTCGCTCGAAATTGAATCGAACTCTTGACCCATTTGTCGGCTCTGCAGCAAATGGATATGCCAGCTCTCCATAACTCCCGACAACACCTATTCCTTCGAGAAATGAGTAAGTTCCATTATACTGGTCATGAAAATACTTTCTCTGTTTACCATCCACCTCTACAAAGGTAACTTCCGTTATGGTGACGGGCATCATACTGCTGAACGTGTCACCTGCGTTCAGGTTGAAATCATAAATCATTCGTTCCTCATCACCATATATACTATTATATTGATCTTTCATTATGAGCCATCCGACAGTAAACTCTTCTTCGGGATTAGGAATAAAATACACTCGTTTATCCTCTTCGCGCAAGAATCCGTGTAACGCGGCCGTCTCTGTGTCGAGCATGACAGTCTGGTAGGCATAACACCGTTTATACGTCTTACCGTTTATCACTGTATCCCCTTTTAATTGTAACCGATAATATTCTACACCCGGAGGAAAAGAATGGGAATATACATACCCCCACTCAACGCCTTCCCTTACCATCGGGACATATTCATACTTGGCTTCTTGAGCCTTGCCTGTCAATGCCACCATTAGCATCGACAATATTGCGGTTATATAGTAAAATTTCGTTTTCATAATGAATATCGTTTTAATCGTTGAACATAAAATGGTTTGTCATCCTATCGTAACAGAGTGTCTCGAATGTAGCCCCGTTTTCGATACTAAAGTCCTTGTTTATCTCGATTCCTTTTGCACAGATTTTAAGTTTCCCTCCTTTTTTAACCGTTCCTCCGTTTATCGTGATTTTGCCGTCGCTCTTTATCGTCAATTCTCCACCAGTGTCAATAATAGTGCCGGCATCGATTTCCACATTCCCCGACGCTTCAATTATAAGGCTGCCGCCGTCTTCTATCACATAATCTCCTTTAGTTCTCTTGGATGAGACGGAATTCCCTATCTTTACGGTTGATACTTGGAAGCTGTCGGCATAATCGACAGTAGCGTTTTGCAGGAACAAAGGCAGAATGTATGGTATGCAATTATGCTTATAGACTGTTACCGGATGGTTTAAGTCTACTTTGGAAATATTTTCGTAAGTTCCTTTTGCAGTAATTTTTTTCTCCGGAACCAACGAGAACCCACTTTCACGATAAGCAATAGTACTATTGGGCAAATCATTGCCGGAGATAATTACAGAATTGGAAGTTTGCATCGTTCCTAATTGTGTGTATTTGGTTGGGATTCCCGTCCACATTTCAAATTCCGGGCATCCAAGAAGGTTATGAACTATTCTAACCCAATGTGAATGAATGATTCCGTCAAAATATACTTTCGACATCGCTTCGGTTTTGCCAATACAATATGTTCCAGATTTCAATACTTCAATAAAATCTTTCTCGAGATTAAAACTTGGTATAATCCAGCCTGCACGAGTGTTTCCAATAAATGCCGGACCTCCATAAAGACCGCCACAAGTATATACTCTTCCAAAATTCCATTTTAAGTTGTATATTCCACCGTCAAAGTCGTCTATGACAAATTTATCATATGGCATAAGGATACATGATATGGAATATGAAACCATCGGGTAATCATAATTAGTAAGGTTGTCCAAGCCGTTGTTGGTTTCTTCCAAGAAATAAACCCTTTGGTCATCAAGCGCAGATATTCCATAAGCTGCACCTTTCCACATGGACGATTCTGCATTATTTACTGCAACTCCTTCGGGATTCCCATGTCCGTTAAAGCTTGAGAATGCATAACGGTTGTTGTTCATCTCCTCAACTACTTGCGCCCCGGTGGGGATCCTGTCGTTTTCATCATCTTCTGAAATTATTTTATAATCGGGAAACATGTCAATGCACATACGGACAAGTGTGTCCGCATGGTGGTATTTATAATCCATCTGTTCTTCTTGCGTGTATATCGCATTGTCGAGATAGGAATAATCACCGTTACCTGGATTAAGTTCATACCTTATCAACTTCTCGGTATAGTTGGCAACATCCTCAGGAGTGCTGCAAAGCAGGCGGCCTATGAACACTTCGGGATAATAATCTATCTTATCGGCAGGCTCCCCGTACCTGTCATCCCCATCAGTTGCCCAATTACCATTATAGTCTGCAAAATACAAGTCAGACGGTATGTGTTGAAAATGTCTCGGATCTGAATCATATCCGTTGCCGTATCTTATCGGTACGACGGCACTGTCGCCGGCGAGTAGGACAAATT
>CAJLMA010000004.1 GCA_905207705.1 uncultured Prevotellaceae bacterium | reverse complement strand
GCCGACCCTCTGCTTGTAAGGCAGATGCTCTGAACCAGCTGAGCTAAACACCCTTGTTGTTCATTTTGCAACTGCTTTGTTTCTCAATTGCGTTGCAAAGGTAAGGACTTTTTTTGAATGTGCAAAATATTTCGCGTATTTTTTTTGCGAAAATTTATTTTGTCATCTTTTTTCACTACCTTTGCAAAGGTAAATTTAGATAGAAACCCGTTAATATGTCGGCACTTAGGTTCCGCACACGATTGGGAAAATATTTTTTTATTTTATCGGTACAAAAACTTTAATTTTATGAATCTTTCGCCACTCACTGCAATATCGCCCATCGACGGCAGGTATCGCTCAAAAACAGAGAGTCTGGACCTTTACTTTTCAGAATTCGCCCTTATACGCTACCGCGTGAAAGTCGAGATAGAATACTTCATAGCACTATGCGAAATTCCATTGCCGCAATTAAGCGACATCGACCATAAAGTGTTCGCACAACTAAGAGACATATATCTCAACTTCTCGATAAACGACGCACAACGAATAAAGGACATCGAAAGCATAACCAACCACGACGTGAAAGCCGTGGAATATTTCCTTAAAGAGCAATTTGACACGCTCGGCCTGTCGGCACACAAGGAGTTCATCCATTTCGGGTTGACATCGCAAGACATCAACAACACATCAGTGCCAATGTCGATAAAGGACGCGCTACACGACGTGTACATGCCCCTTGTAAACCAAATTGCCGACCTGCTCGACTCATACGCCGACCAATGGAACGACGTGCCAATGCTGGCCAAGACCCACGGGCAACCGGCATCGCCAACCCGTCTTGGCAAGGAAATAAAAGTGTTCTCATATCGCTTGCGCAACCAGATTGCAATGCTTGAGGCCACTCCGATTTCAGGAAAATTTGGCGGAGCTACAGGCAATTTCAACGCCCACCTTGCGGCGTTCCCTCAATATGACTGGCGACAATTTGCCAACAATTTCTTGAAAAACAAACTCGGCATAGAACGCGAACTATGGACAACGCAGATTTCCAACTACGACAACCTCGGAGCACTGTTTGACGCACTTAAGCGCATCAACACCATCTTGATCGACCTTGACCGCGACTTCTGGCAATACATCTCGATGAACTATTTCAAACAGAAAATCAAAGCCGGAGAAGTTGGCTCATCGGCCATGCCGCACAAAGTAAACCCCATCGACTTCGAGAACTCCGAAGGCAATCTCGGCATTGCAAACGCCATCTTCATGCACCTGTCGACCAAGCTACCTGTTTCAAGATTGCAACGCGACCTGACCGACTCGACCGTGCTGCGTAACATCGGCGTACCTCTGGGACACACCGTGATAGCCATGCACAGCACACTCAAAGGGCTCAACAAGCTTATATTGAACCAAGATGCGATAAACAACGACCTCGACAACATGTGGAACGTCGTTGCCGAAGCAATACAGACTATATTGCGTCGCGAAGGTTACGAAAAGCCATACGAAACCCTCAAGGCCCTCACACGAACAAACAGCGTCGTCGATGCCGAAAGCATCTCTAAATTCATCGACACGCTCAACATTTCGGACCAAGTCAAAGCCGAGTTGAAGAAATTCACCCCGCACACTTACACAGGATATTGAAACCCATTCACAGACAGTCCCGGGCGAGCCGCATCAGGCAGTCGCCCGGCCTGTTAACAATTAGGAAAATTTAAGGCTAATTTTCACACTGGCAAGTTTGCATTATTTTGGCTTTTAAGTATCTTTGCATCATTCAAGAACTTAAACACATTTTATATTCATTAATAACCTTATAGCTAAACAAATAGCCGAGAGGCTGGATTTTTATCATTATGGAAGAGAACGTAGAAAAAAAAGCAAGAAGACCGCGTATTGGCGAAAGCAAAAGTGAAATCGTTGATACCAATGAAGGCCGCTACGAGCGAATAGACTACAATGCCGAAAACCGTGGCGATTCTTCTCATTCAAGTGGAGACTATGCATCGGGATACAACAATCAACGTGAATACGGAGACCAACGCGGCTACAATCAACGTGGAGGATACTCTCAACGAGGGAATTACGGGAACAACCGCTACAACAATTATGAAAATGCCGAAGGTCAACAAGAAGACGGAGAAAATGCAGGTTATCAGCAACGCGGAGGATATAACAACCAACGTGGCGGGTACAACCAACAACGCGGGTACAACCAACGCGGTGGCTACAACAACCAACGTGGCGGGTACAACCAACAACGCGGTGGATACAACCAACAACGTGGAAACAACAACGGCGGATACAACCAGCAACGCGGTGGATACAACCAACGCGGAAACAACAACGGCGGATACAACCAGCAACGCGGTGGGTACAACCAACGCGGAAACAACAACGGCGGCTATAACCAGCAACGCGGTGGGTACAACCAACACGGCAATAACGGAGGCTACAACCAGCAACGCGGTGGGTACAATAACGGCGGAAACCGCCACAACAACCGTCCTAACGGAGGCAAGCCGCAACAAATGCGCTTCACGCCAAGGCCTAAACGCATCGAGTATGTTCTGCCAGAAACCGACCCTAACGAACCGATACGCTTGAACAAATTCATGGCAAATGCCGGCGTATGCTCTCGTCGCGAAGCCGATGAATTGATTCAAAAGGGAGAAGTAAAAGTAAACGGAACACCGGTTACCGAACTCGGGACAAAGATTACTCGCAACGACATCGTTGAATATGAAGGCAAGGTGGTCACTCTCGAAAGTAAGTGCTACATCCTGCTGAACAAGCCTAAAGACTGCGTTACAACAAGCGATGACCCTAACGGACGCACAACTGTCATGGACCTGATAAAAGGTGCCTGCACCGAACGCGTATATCCGGTAGGACGTCTCGACCGCAACACGACTGGCGTGCTGTTGCTGACTAATGACGGAGACCTCGCTTCCAAGTTGACACATCCTAAATATGTAAAAAAGAAAATATACCAAGTGTGGACCGACAAGCCTATATCGGAAGACGACATGCAGCACATTGCCGATGGCGTCGAACTTGATGACGGCCCGATTCATGCCGATGCAATAAGTTATGTGTCACCGACCGACAAGAAACAGGCCGGCATAGAAATTCACTCAGGCCGCAACCGCGTGGTGCGTCGCATATTCGAGTCACTTGGCTACCATGTGGTAAAACTCGACCGCGTGTATTTCGCAGGATTGACAAAGAAAAACCTTGCTCGCGGCAAATGGCGCTACTTGACACAAGAAGAAGTCAACTTCCTAAAACAAGGCTCATTCGAATAAAAAACACATATAGAGGACAAAACAATGAATAATCGCGATTATTGTGTTACACTTTCAAGCGAACAGCCCCTTGCTACAGGGTCGCCATGGACGGTGTAACACAATAACGTCGTTTTTACAACAAACATAAAAACAACATCATGGCAATAAAAAGAACTAAGATTGTCGACATCTTCGATGCGTCGCTCATAGGGCAGACAGTGTGCGTGAAAGGATGGGTAAGAACCCGCCGTGGCAACAAGAACGTGCAATTTGTGGCACTTAACGACGGTTCGACAATTAAGAACATACAAATCGTCATCGACCTTGCCAAGTTCTCCGAAGACCAGCTGAAACCAATCACCACAGGAGCCAGCCTCCATGTGGAAGGAATGCTCGTAGAGTCGCAAGGCAAAGGTCAATCGTGTGAAATACAGGCCGACACCATTGAAATATACGGAACAGCCGACCCCGAAGCTTATCCGCTGCAAAAGAAAGGCCACACACTCGAATTTTTGCGTGAAAAAGCCCACTTGCGCCTGCGTACCAACACATTCGGAGCCGTGTTCCGCATCAGGCACAACCTCGCTTTTGCGATACATAAGTTCTTTAACGAACACGGTTTCTTCTACCTCAACACGCCGCTCATCACTGCCAGCGACTGCGAAGGTGCAGGTGCAATGTTCCAAGTTACCACGCTTGATCTCAACAACCTGCCTCGTACCGAAGATGGCAACATCGACTATACACAAGACTTCTTCGGCAAGCAGACGAGCTTGACCGTTTCGGGACAGCTCGAAGGCGAACTCGGAGCAACCGCCCTCGGGGCTATATACACTTTCGGCCCGACATTCCGTGCCGAGAACTCCAATACCCCACGCCATCTTGCCGAGTTCTGGATGATTGAACCTGAGGTCGCTTTCAACGACATCAACGACAACATGGACCTCGCAGAGGAGTTTATAAAATACTGCATCGGTTATGCACTTGAGCACTCAAGGGAAGACATAGAGTTCCTCGCACAAATGTACGACAAGGATCTCATCAGCCGCCTCGAATTCGTGTTACACAACGATTTCGTACGCCTCTCCTACTCCGAAGGCATCAAGATTCTTGAAGCATCGGGCAAAAAATTCGAGTTTCCGGTATCGTGGGGCATTGACCTGCAAAGCGAACATGAACGCTATCTCGTAGAGGAACACTTCAAGAAACCTGTAATCCTAACCGATTACCCGAAGGAAATCAAGGCGTTCTACATGAAGATGAACGACGACGGCAAGACCGTAAGGGCCATGGACGTGCTATTCCCGAAGATTGGCGAAATAATAGGCGGCTCGGAACGTGAAGAAAACTACGACAAGCTGCTTGCTCGCATCGAGGAGCTGCAAATCCCTATGAAGGACATGTGGTGGTACCTTGACACTCGCCGCTTCGGCACAGTGCCTCACTCTGGTTTCGGACTCGGATTCGAGCGTCTCATCCTGTTCGTGACAGGCATGACCAACATACGCGACGTAATCCCGTTCCCACGCACCCCGAACAACGCCGAATTCTAAAGCTTAAAATAGCAAACACAATAAAACGAGAGAGCCGCACTCACACTGGGATGCGGCTCTCTCTTATATTTAACACTTCAACCTATAGCTCCAATATCAATATAAATGCTCATATTGCTCGGCTATGTGCTTCCAAGTGTAATGCTGCCGCGCATATTCGCGCAACGGCTCACCACTTTTAAAGTCGGGCAACGAAAGAAGTTCCATCAATTTCTCCTTGTCAGAAAAATAATAAGCCTCATTGTTGGTAGTTTCGCGATTATATACGACATCAAACGCCAATATAGGACGACCGAAAAACATCGCCTCCACAAGCGACGGATTCGTTCCACCCGCGCTATGCCCGTGAATATAGCAACAACACCGGCTGCGCAACGCATATAGCGTGTCGAGGTCGTACACAGCGTCAACGCAATGGATATTTTCACGATTGCCAAACTCTGCCTTCAATGTGCGCCCATACTCGCTCCTCTCCCAATTGCCAATGAATACCAGATTCTTGCCACTACGGGCAAAAGCCTCGAGAATCATGCGGCTGTTATTTTCGGGCTCGATGCGACACACCGTAATTGCATAGTCGTTGTCCTTTACTCCGTAGCGACTGAGCACTTCCAACTGCTTCTCCATCGGAACATCGCGCCAGACATGGTCACCACCGTAAGCAATCAATTCAGCCTTGCGACGATACGTCTCCCACACATAGTCCTGTATCCCTTTGTTGTCGGCAATCACCACGTCGGCCAGCCGCACTGCCATCGCCTCGCTCGTGCGCAGCACCCACCGTGCCACTTTGCCCCATTTAGCACGACGATGTTCAAGTCCGTCGATGTTCACTATCAACTTCTTGCGGCACAGCAGCCTGAAAATCGGAAGGAACAGGCATCCCGACACTCCAAGCACCACGACGGCATCATATCCGCATATCGACCGCATCAATCCCACCATGTCATATGGAATGCTTTGAACCCCGTTGGCATGCAACGGGATATACTTCAACGTCGCGCCTTTATACTCTGCAAGCCGCTCGACATAGTCCTTACTGCTGCAAAAAATGGTATAATGAACATCACGAGGGCAGTTGTCGCCTATGAGATTCTCCACAAGCGACTCAAAACCACCGTACTTTGCAGGCACACCCTGTATGCCCACAATCACGATTTTTTTCATAAAAATATATGGAATAAAATTATTTGCAGATTCACAAATGGAACATGCCTTTCAGGTATCAGACTTCTTTCTTGCCCCAACTATTGCAAGATTTCATATATATGGTCAATCATGCTCGCCGCGTCATATTTTTTTGACATCGACAAGGCATTCTCTGATAATTTCAAGTATAATGATTTATCTGTAAATATGTTATCTATCCTTTCAACGATGCAGTCAATATCCTGCACATCGATTTTATAACCGTTCACACCGTCGTCCACCAGCTCGGCAATGCCGCCGACACTCGGTACAATCACAGGCAGTCCGGCCGACATCGCCTCAAGGGCGGTCATCCCAAATGTTTCAATGAAACGGCTTTTGTCCGATAAGTTCAAGACGAGCGATGCGTCATTATAAAACTCCGAGACATCAGCCTGTCTCGGGTAAACAATCAAATCTTCCTTCATACGTCAACAGCCACTAATTGGCCTATTGAATCAATCATATTACCTACATTATACCATCTTGAAACGGTCAATGCCGATGCCGACAGTCGCAAATACGACTGTTTGTCGCCAAGCATCAAATCAATCCTGTCGGCAATCACGTCAAGACTACGCACATCCGCCTTATAACCATTCACACCGTCATCCACCAACTCAGCAATGCCGCCGACAGTCGGGACAATCACCGGCAACCCTGCCGACATCGCCTCAAGGGCGGTCAAGCCGAATGTCTCAATCGCCTTTCGTGGGTCGGTGAGGTTCACTGCAATCGAAGATTCGTTATAGAACTGATAAACCCTCTCTTGGCGTGGATATATTGTTAAATTATTTAACAATTGGGGGGGGGTATTTTTCAAATACTCGTCAATGTTTTCCTGCGTGTCGTTTATAACAAGCACGAATTTGTATTGAGGCAACTTTCTTGCAAGCTCGATAAATTCACGAGTCCCCTTGTACTCCTTCAACGACGACAGCATCAAGACGGTTTTTCGCACAAAGGCCGCATCGGCATCGGGATGCAACTTCTCAATAAAATCATGCGGAACAGCATTAGGAACAACCTTCACGTCACGCTTGCGCTTCAAGAACGAAGCCTGATAGGACGACACGCAAACGATTTGGCTGGCAAGCCGTTGCATCGCCCATGCCAAAATCTTGTAAAAACGCCCCTTGGCAAAAGCATTTTCATGATAATGATACACTACCTTCTTCCCCATGAGCCTGCCAGCAATAGCCGGCCCCACAGGCAGCAACGTGTTGATGTAAAACACGCAATTTCGGCACGTCATATAGCGGAAAGCAAACAGGAACGTATAGGCCTGCACCACCACATAACGCGCCATCGTCACCAGCGGATTATTGGAGAATGCATAACGGTAAGCATGAAACCGCACGTTTGGATTCCCGGCAAGCCCGTCCAGCACGCCTCCGCGCGATGTCACCAAGTCCACCTTCAGCCCACGATCCAAAAGCCCCTGCAACACCATCTGCAGCACCTTCGGACTGCCGCTGTAATCATTAAACAAATGAAAACACACAACCCCCCCCATCATTCTCACCTTTCTTTTATAACCTTAGCCGGCACACCACCAATAATTGAATATGGTGGAATCTTCCCTCTCACAACAGCCCCAGCAGCAACTATACACCCGTCGCCAATATCAGCACCATCAAGAATAGTAGCCTTAGCTCCTATCCAGCAATCACACCCTATTTTTATTCCCTTTCTATTGACTCCTTGCAACCTAATTGGAATATTTCTGTCTTTGTAATTATGATTTTCTGAATGTATGGACACGTAATTACCAAATATTGTATTATCGCCTATCGAAACGCCTCCAGCACAACCCAAAAAGCCATGAGTTCCAAGACCAACATTGTTCCCTACAATCAAGCCTTTACCCAAATCCTTTAAAGTCCCACTACATTCTATACAAGTATATTTACCTATCGAAACATTATCGCCGAAACATATCCCATCAATTGACAAAGCATCTATATAACATCCTCTACTAACACTCAGATTATTGCCTGTTTTAATTTTAGATGCGCATCTTATTTTTGCCGAAGAAGCAATATAGACTCTCCTTCTAATACTTCTTAATACAAATATTCCATTTGCGACCATGAATAGGCGGCCTATTATTACAGACATCAGGTATGCAATAGGAATCCTTTCATCAAGTTCAAATGACTCTCCCTTAAGAACACTGACAACTTTACTTGTTAATTTATGCAAGAACATAAAAATCAACCAATTATATGTTTATGATTTTCAATTGCTTTAACATACACCACCTCATTCAGGAACTTTTCCCTTTCGTCCCAAGTATAACTCCTGGCACATTCCAAAACACCTTGAGCCAGTTGGCGAAAACGTTCAGGATGCTCCAACAATTCATCAATGTTCCGGGCTATGCCGGCAACACAGTCTTCATACCGCTTGGCAACCGGCACTCTGATTCCACTTCGGCCGCAGATGGTGTCGTGCATTCCGCAATGGTCGAAGCTCATCGTTGGCACACCGTAAGACATAGCCTCCCATATAGTAGTCGGGTTGCCCTCGCTTACGCTCGTAATCACATGCAAATGTGCCGAGTTGAAAACCTTTACGGCTTCGATCCGTGGCAACTGCCCATGCCATGTAATCAACTTGTCCAAGTCATGTTCGTTCGCATACTTTTGCAAACTGACGCGCAACGGCCCGTCTCCCACGATGTCAACATGCAGCATGCCGCGATTTTCCACCTGCGTCAAAGCTTCAAGGAATATCCCTACTGACTTTCTCGCATCCAACGACCCTATCACTATGATATTATATTTATCAGGATTGACAAACTTACTTTCATCAAGGGCGACACTACCAGTTATGCAGTTTTCTGGAATGCAAATGCTGTCTTTGTGATGTACCTCTTGAAATTTACGCTGGTTCTCCGACGTTGCAGTAAGCAGCACATCGGTAGCACTCAAAGCTCGTTTTAATCGGCGTTTAGTATGGAACTGTATGGTATTCGCCACGTTGCGGAAAGTCTGTTTCATTCGTCCCATCAACGGCATGTGCTTCATCAGTTGCCGGGGAGCATTGTTCGCACCTCCCACAGGCCCCCACACATACGGCAGTCCCAATTTCCACAGATACCCCGGCTCTCTGTAACCTATAGGTCCTACGTTATGAACAAGGTCAAAATGTTCAGTTTTTATAATTTCTTTAGCGATATTGTAAGCTGTTCGTTGCCACACAGAGAATGCATAATAAAAAGTGTATACAAACAAGTTATGTCGATTAGGCCAATTCAACAAATTCGTCAAAGCACTCGGCTTAACAGCAATAAATCGCACATTTTCAACAGGGTGCTCATTCAAATACTTATCCAAAGTATCAGTCTCCCCAATATGATTATCCGACGTTCCATATAAAACGGTCAGATTATTTTCCTTTGACATGTGCGTCACATAATTCCACGCCACAGCATATTCCGACCCACGGTAAGGTGATATGGCATAAGCCATAACAAGTATATTCATGCTTACGACTTTTAAGACAATGATGCTTTTAAAAAATCTAAAGATCGAGATCGAGCCTCGTCAACAAATGTTTTCCCAAAATTAAAATCAAATTTTTGGGATAAATTAGGCTCTGTTTCAGGTTTTGTCAAACATTGTTCAAGACCGAATAATTTCAATAAATTATATATTCGTGAATTTTGATTGCCACCGTCATTCCCGTCTTTCATATATCGTTCAAACACAAAAAAACGACGCTTAAACATATATGAAAAGATGCAGCAGTGAAATGAGTTAGTACATATCCATTCAGCCCCCTTAACTAAAGCTAAAAATTCTAATGGCCCAACGTCATTAAAATCCATATCTGCATTGACTCTATTTTCTAAATTGAACAGCGAGATATTATAAACAGGCAATTTTGTAACCGACTTTAATTTTTTGATAAAATCATTTGGAATGACATCCTTGTAATAATCTGTATGAAGGAAATAAGTCAGTATGTATTTTTCCCCGTTAATTCTTATATTTGCCTTATCTGCCATTTGACTCCACACTTCAAGATCTACCATCAATGTCGGATCCAAAACAGTAGGTGCATTTTTCCCTGTTATTTTTTCTACTATTGCCGAAGCTTCGTATTCTCGACATGAAATACTGTCAAATTGCTTCATCAAGTCTATTTGTTCGGGTTTTAGCATTGATGCATCTGTTATTCCCATGCTAGGAGCATATGCAATTTTTCGACACCTGCTTCCTTTCTTTATAAATGACAATAAAAACGCACTGTCATAAAAATAAGGACTCCAAATTTGATCGCTTCCACATATACAGGCATCATAGTTGTTAAAATCCAGTTCCAATGCCCTACAAGACGTATATTTCTTATCGGTCAACGGCATGAACTCCTGTTCAAATTCATGGAAACGCCTCATTTGTACTTGCGCTCTCTGCAATCTTAAAAATTTCTTCCCGAGAGCCAATTTGCTCAACCGAGGGCAAAGATTCATTATAAAATAAATAATCCTATTTAATCTCGGTTTTATTCGCCAAAGGATATGTCCCGAATATTCGTCATAATCAATAATTCTATTAGGGAAACCAACTTTATCTATGAAAACAGACATTGCCACAGCTTGCAATGATGTTCCCATGTTATAACCGGCACGCCGTGTAAGAATGGCAATTTTTTTCATATCAATATGAATTGGCTCATCGTTTAATAATTTTTCTTAATACCTGCTTAGTATTTTCTCCTAACACGCCTGATAATGATTTCTTAACCGAACCAAGCATATTACTATCGAGATTTCTTATGACTTCCAACGCAATACTTTCGTCTTGATAAGAAGTGAAAACTTCAAACAATATAGACTTCTCTTTTGGTTTAGGATCTAAAAAATAATCACGATATTTCAAATATTCCTCCTTGTTGGATGCTGACAGATACTCAAAACCCAAATCTTGCATGAAATGCTTGACCAGTTCATGCGATTTCTTGGCAAAATGGCCTTCGGCCGCAATATAAGCATTAGAATCATCACCTAATTTTGCTCCCGGATAGCAAGACAATTTAAATTCTGCTCCAATACCGTTATTTACCAATATTATACGTACATTTTTACCAATATGGCGATTCCCTAAAGAATTTAAATCATAGAAATAAGCCAAGTCACCAATTATCCCAAAGTAAATCTTATCTTGATTAATCAATGATGCTCCTATCAAAGATGATACGCATCCGTCGATACCAAATCCACCCACATTACAAAAAGAGTCTACGCCTTGAGGCAACTCAAAGAAATTCCATGACCTCAAGCTACTCAATATTGAGAAATGAATCTCCGAATTTTCTGGGATGAGACCTGCAGTCTGACTCGCAATCCATATATTGGAAAAAGGCATTTTATCTATATTGTCGACAAGGCATTTCACCAAATGATCATATGTTTCATGGCAACTTTTGTAATACTCAATGTTGCTTGAATCTACAGACTTCTTGTTATTATAATAATTGAAAAATTCAAATTCATCCATTTCAAATACATAACGCAATTTCCGAAAAGTGTCATGAATCTCACCATCGGCACACACACGCCAAACTTGCGACATGTTAAACTTACCTATGGATGAAAAATAGTCGCCCGACGTCTGCCCTATATGGATCAGCACATCCACTTGGTTTAAATTGTTAACTAATTGCTCCTGACTACCAATAAGCGAGAATTGCACGCGATATTTTCCATGATATGCGCTTGTGTGATCGCAGACGAGCATTGAATCATAACGTTCACAGAAACACTCAACAGTCTCGATGAGTTGCTTATTCCACCTTTCATGGGAGCCAACAAATATAGCTACCTTCTTTTTGTCGAGAGATGGCATGTTCACACATTTATCGATACGATTTATCACACGTTGTTCGGGTAATTCATTTGTATTATATGTCGGGCAATAGATTGTCGGAATATTTATGTGTACTGGTCCGCACTTACGCCTTGTCAATTCCAAAATAGCCTGATTGACTTTTAAATTACATTCCCAAGCATCCTGCTCGTCCTTAACAACAGGTAGCTGCACACTCAGTTTGGCAATGTCATTTGGTAATATTCTCCTATCTATAACTTGCGGTATAAGTTGTCCTATTTCTCCATATACACGGCTTGAAGTAACTGCAAGCACTGGAAGATGCCTATAATAAGCCTCTGTGAGACCTGGCATGTAATTCCGCGAAGCTGTGGCTCCAGTACAACTAAGCATGACAGGTTCTCCTGTTTCTTCCGAAATGCCACAGGCCAAATATGCGGCAGAACGCTCATCTACCGATGAATATATGGTAAAAAATGGGTCTTGCTGCAAACTGGCAACAAGAGTAAGGTTTGTATTGCCAGGAGAAGCCACCACATATTTAATGGCATGAGCTTTTAATAATGCGATTAAAATCTGAATGTTCTTCTCGTCTGAATAATATTTATTCATATCTATTTAATTTAAATTTTATTTTCCTAAATTCCTTTCAACAAAACCTACATACGCTACGCAGAAACATAAGTGTGACGGCGCTCATGCGTCACTACATGCTTGACCGTAGCGAACATCGCTAACATAAACCATAATACCTGCAAATTCAATGAAATACCTCCTGCAATAATCAAAACACACAACATTATGGAAAGCCACTCTTTTTTCATGTAACATGTTCTAAAAATAAAAGCCCAGAATAAAACTTGTACAATGACCCCATAATTCATCCAAAGGCTAAATGCCCCTCCAGAAAGATTCATCGTTCCTAATTGAAACAACGAAGAATCAAAATCCACACCATGACCAAACCAACCCTCGAAATTCACTAACGAAATATAGTCTAGTGCATACAAAGTCGGGACAATTCTTGTGGCTCCACTCCCATCTGCTTCTATTATTGCATCAGGATCCAATGTTAGCATAGCTGGCAACACTTTTCCTAATCTTTCAAAACTTGATATGCCCAACTGGCTTCCAATGAATACAAGCAAAACTGCTAATAATGCAATGCCGATGATTGACCTTGCATTTACAAAACGTGACAAAACAAACAACCCGAAAACAAGGCCAGTAGTACTCCCACTCGCTATAATTACAAACACATACGACAAAAATATCTTCTTATCTTTCTTAATAAATTCCGAAAAGGATAATTTATGTCCTTCTGTAAAATCCCGCATGTATATATACAAGAACAACATGATACTTAACATCCGTGCCGACCAAGACGGTTCCGGTCCACAAGAATTCAAGCGTGGGAAACCATGTCCTAAATCTATATTTATTTCATTAAATATAGGCAGCCCAACAAAAAAACATCCTAACTGAATGACAAGCACTATCGCATAAGCGTAAAATATTCCTCTGAACAGTTTCATAAGCATCGTGACGTTAACACGGCTCGAATACAGTATACGAACATACGACATGAAGAAACTTATGAACATCCCTGTATATATGATTGTCGACCATCGCATGGAACGAGGGTGAAAAGCCATGGTAAACGTAATCATCAAGACATACATAAGTACCAATGGCACATCAAACTTAGGCATTACACTTGCTTTGAAAAGCAAATATATAGGCGAGATGCCCATTAGAAACAGCAACAAAATGTTCTGCTTCGCGTCATTCATCAAGAATGCAGGATATATGCTCAGCAATAGGATAAGAAACACCGCCAAGTGAGTGTTACGCTTTCCTGAACGACTTAAGTTCATCGTCCTATCAAAAATTTGCACTTTCTATTAATCAACTCGGTCAACGGGTATTGCAGTGCCATTATAAGCACAAAACAAACCAAAGAAGTCATTCCGTACATTGGCAAGCCTAAAGCCTTATTACACACAAATATGCACAGCTCCATCAGTACTGAATAATGAATAGCCATCAAGATAATCGAATTGCGACCCCAATAATCCAAATACCTCAACACTATATTGTTTTTCTTTATGTGCAATAACAGTATCAAAATGCCCAATGGTTCAAGCCAAGACAAAATAAGACTAACGAATGAACTTATAAATACATTCCCACTAAATAAACTTGGCACATTAGAATAGATGCAGACAAAAGAAACTATGAACAACAATAACGCCGTGGCCAAATTCATTTTATTTATTGTCTTATTTACACACGACTTTGAAACATAATATGTACTTGTGATAACAAACAAGGCTGTCGCGCTGTTTTTCACTACCAATAATGGGGCTGTTATAATGGAACTCACAGTGTTGCTGAACCCATGCCCGACTTGCACTATTACAAATGAAACAATCAAGTCTACAGCCAGTCCCATAATAAGCCCAACCATATTAAGTCCCTTAGATTTAAAAAAAACGAATGCCAGTTCACCAAAAAACAAGACAGGCAGAAACCACAATGTACCGATCCCCCTCAACACAATTGATTTATATCCATCTCGAAGTAAAATATTCAAATCATAATGTCCTAATAGCACAAAAATCGCATCAACGAGCAACAATATCAAAGTAAACCAAAAATAAGGAACCCCTAACGATTTAAGTCGTTTCTTTGCAAAGGCTCTAATATCTACCGCATCTTCATATTTCAGACCATGTACCCAGCCACTTGTCACATAAAAGCCCGTAATCATGAACATTCCTATGACCGCATTAAGCCATATCGGAAATATACCATCCTCCACATGAAGCAATACTATCGAGATTATGCACAATCCCTTCATCCAATCTATCGCCTCAATTCGCAAACCCTTCATAGTATTCACGATATAATTTTCATTACTGCTTTCCGTAAGTCACTGCTTAATCTCAACAACATAACTTGAAACGTATTGTAATCACTATGATATTTATTTTTATAATCTCTGCTTTTGCATAAAAGAATCATACGGGCGTGTGGATTTCCTTTAGTGCTGCTTATATGCTTGTGAATAGCCATGACCTCCGACATATAATACTCCTTCATACCAGCTACCTTCACCTGATGAGCAAGGATAGGTTCCTCGCAATATAGAAATACATTCTCGTCAAAAAAACCTATCTGCTTGGCAAAAGACATTCTTATGCAAAAGCAACATCCCGACACAATATGACAATAGCCACTCTGAGTACAGCCTATAACTGTCGAAAGTGATTTATGCGACTTCTTATATTTCAGCATTTCTATTGGCCATAAGAACTCCGACCAAAAGCTGACAAAATCCAAAGGATTCTGACACAACCCTTTGGCATCAACTATGCTTGTACCCAATACAGCAATATTAGAATCCTCCTCCATCTTTGCCACTATACGGGCCAGGTAGTCCTCTTGGGGGAACTCCATATCTGGGTTAGCAATTAAGGCATACTTGTAGCCTTTCTCGGCTGCGTAACGCAAACCTATGTTGTTGCCGGCGTTGTATCCGCGATTCTCGTGGTTCTCAATGAGTGTGCAATCCTGCTCATTGCAAAGCTGGCGCAACTGCTCCACGTCATCCGTCCGAGAGCAGTTGTCAACAACAACAATTTCTAACTCCACTCCTCGCTGCTTCTTTAAAAAAGAAACACACTTCCGGCAATCCGACGAAGAGTTATAATTCAATACTATGACAGCAACTGTGTACATCTATATTAACACAATCTATCGTTTAACAATTTGGTTATCTTGATTTCAAATTGCTTCAATTTATTCTCGATGGCTGAGTAAGACTTAGCCTGTGCCATTTTCAGCTTATCCGGATTCCTAATGTAATTTAAAGTGAGATTAACGGCATCTTGTGTCGATAATTGCCGTGCATTAATAGTATAAGGATAACCCAAATTCTCATACAACCCCTCGAACTTACGACTGTAAGAGAACGGTATCGTTACTACGCCTGCCGAAAAGGCTCCAATGGTGGCATGCATTCTTGCTCCAGTAAACACATCCATTTCTGCAATAAAACTTTTAGCCTCTATAGGATTGTTGAACCATGGAGCTAAGTGAACATAGGGATACTCCTCTGCTATTTGTTTAGACACGGTATAATCACTCTCCGCCCCATTAATGGATACAACATGAGGAATGATATATACATCAATATTTCCCTCTTTTTCAAGTTCTTTTATTACTGCTCCAATATAAGCTCTATAATCTGCCTTTAACCCAAACTCGTTGTCACCTGTGTATCCTCCTCGCCATAGCAGTCCTGATACATTTATGCCCACTTTCTTCTTTGTTCCTTGTAACGTATGTTCGTTAGTAAATGGCAGGGCAAAAGCGACATCAGTAAACACATCCATCGTTATGCCAAAAAGCGATTTAACATATTCGGCCGAAGCGTTATCACGCGAACAGGCGTAGTCAGCATTTGCGATGATGTTTTTAGCTATCTTCTGTGCTATTTTGTGGTAATATGGCCCATATGTTTGTGGACCAAGCACAAATCTGCCCGAATGACGCATTGCCAATTTTTTAAATACGCATGACTTTATAAAGCCTTTCATCCCGTATATGTCCGAAAAGCTATCTCCAGCCGTAAAGTCAAATGCTATCTCGCACTCCTTTACACGTTTTATCAACGTTTTTATCGACGATGCCGAACGTGGATTGTAGCCTGCTGGTGCGACACTTATTCTATCAGTCGATAATGATGTGCCATCAAAATCGTCGCCTTGGTAAAATACATAAATCTTAAGTTTTTGGGAGGTACAACATTCAAGTATATGCAAAAAAGAATACGACAATGCATTGCACCCCATGTTCCCACTGTTGAAAGACAGTCCCCAAAAACCTATAATACTATCTGCCATGAAATTAAAATTTAGATATATATTCACTTGTGGATTTGCGTTGAGCTTTGATGCAATTTGACACATCGGCATAATGACCTACACCCACTATCGCAATGATGGCTTCACTGTGG
Organism: uncultured Prevotellaceae bacterium; assembly: GCA_905207705.1. GTDB lineage: Bacteria > Bacteroidota > Bacteroidia > Bacteroidales > Muribaculaceae > Avimuribaculum. The sequence continues at coordinate 224,568 of CAJLMA010000004.1, read as the reverse complement.
GGAATATTGCATAAGTTCCTTAATGCCTTTTCATCGGCCTGAAGACCCCACTGGAAAATACAGTGCCCTAACCCAACTGTTCGAAGTGCCAGCCTTAAATATCCGAGAAAAATACCTCCATTCACATACCACTGGTTGTACTCAAACAAGCCGAAGTAATTCTTAGCCGATGTGACAACAAGAAAATTTGGTATTTCGTCCTCAAATCCCCTGTTTCCTGGCACTAATTTGCTTATTTCCTTATTCTTGCTCTCGTCCATTGAATAATACACCTTAGATGGCTGCCTATTACATGCCGACGGAGCAGTTTTTGCAATTTCAATAGCCGATAGTATTTCCTGCTCGGTAACTCGCTTGTCCTTGTTGAAATTACGAATGCTTCTTGTATTCTTAAATAATGAATCCACAACTTCCTGATCTTTAACCATGAATGCTTCCTTTTCTACAGCATCCACTCCAGCAGAACAATAATTATCGCAGACTTCATTCAACAAAGTTTTACATTCAGCAAACAATGCCTTTATCTCAGCGTTGATTTCGCCCACAGACTCTTTGTAACGCAAATATTCTTCCATAATAGCAATAGTCTCCAAGACAGCATAACACTTTTGAGAATAGCCGTTACGGAGATAATCAAGTAGCGTTCTCAATTGTTTGATAGCTTTGGCTTCGCCAAACCCTCTTTTCTTTTGCTTATATGACAAGCCTTTTTCCAAAGAGTGGATACCTACTGTCAATTCAAATTGGCGACGTGCTATCTTGTCATTAACATCTCCAATTTCCGTTATTTTAACAAACTCTACACCTTCTCTCATTGTAATTGAGATAATATCAATAATATGCTTTATAAATAACAATAACTTTTTCATTATAGCTTCTCTTTCAATATTACAATTCCATCTTTTACATATCTACTCAAAGAACATACCTTTAACACCTTATTGCAGTTTTTAATCCACTGTAGAAAAGATTTATTTTCATAGTAATGGTATCTTATTTCATCGACTCCTATATATAACTCGATTATTTTTTCATATTCACTATTAGGACAAAATTTTGCTAAATAACAATGAAATCCTTTCAGATTTCCTATAATACGGTATAACCCGTATAAGAATCTATTACCTTCAAATTCCTTTTCAGCCCATTCAGCGGCAATCTTGTTACTTGTACTTGTGGGATAAGACCTCCTATCTACCAAAACCTCATCTGCATAATATAATCCACCCTTAATCACAGCAAGGAAAGCAATAGATATGTCATAGGGAAGATAACTTATGCAATCTGCATAATGATCCTGAAGAAGACATTTTTTAAATGCCATCGTCATTCCCAGATATGCGTGGAACACACAAAATTCATGTAAATCAATTTGCTTAATACCATTTTTATTTCTGTTAGGAACCTTAACATGAGGATTGTAAACCTTTTCACCATTAAACAAGGAAAAACCTGAGCATAACAAAAGTACATTGGGATATTGTTCAAAGAATTGTAGTGTACGCTCTACTTTATTAACCCTCCAACGATCATCTTGATCGCACACAAATATTACATCTCCTGTTGCAGCATTAAATCCATCAAAAAAATTTTGAATTAAACCTTTATTCTGCGAATTTACCACCAACGACCAATTATGGAAGCCATACTTTTCTATATATTGCCTGCATATTTCAGCCGTATTGTCTGTTGAACAATCATCGGCAATTAAAACTTCATCTACAGGCACAGTCTGCAACCTTATAGATTCCAATTGTTCCAAAATATATTTTTCTCCATTATATGCAGATAAAACTACCGAAGTTCTCATCTCCTACCCAATTTAGTTTTTAAAATGTTCAGCATATTACGTTTTTCTTCTTTGTTCAAACCCATGGATGTAATGAGCGAACTTGTAAAAAAAATAGATATAACAACAGACAATAAAAGCCACCATATGTTAGTATCGGGAATAAATTGTGATAAAGCAGACATACCAACAAAGGAAATTAATGCGATTGCAATGCACCGCAACACAATACCCGATAAAAACCGTTTCACGTCAAGACGTATAAGCCGTCTCAAGACAGCTAACCGCACGAACAGTGTTATCACGACAATCGTCAATGCGAGGTAGTAGACAGCGACGGGTAGGCATCCATATCGCAACAGCACATACGACAACGGAATATTCATTATTTCAAATGTACCGCAAGCTGTCTGGAAAAGCTTTATGTTTCCATTAGCATTTGCTGCCGTTGCAAGAGGCAATGAAAATGTGTTTATCAACGAAGATATGAACACTATCCTGCAAAAATCTCCGGCATACTGGGGAACAACACCAAGCCACAATTTCAATATCGCATCGATGCTAATCCATATCGGGACAACTAAAACAAGCAACAAGAAAAATGACATTTTTGCGCTTTGGTTTACCAACCTGTAAAACATATCCTTTTCATTAGATGCATACGACTGGATTATGCGAGGATTCACGGCAACTTGAAAGTTGCTGACAAATCCGCTTACAGCCCCATTTACTTGATTGCTAATCCCCCTTGCAGCATTCACGACTGGACCAAAAAACATGTTTAGGATGATCCCTACAACATGTCCATTCAACACCATTGATATGCTACTGAAAATATTCCACCCCGAAAATGCTAACATTGATTTATATAGACGCTTGTCTTTTGAAAAAGAAAACCGGCATTCGACGAAATTCCTTTTGCAATATATAAAATACATGCTGTAATCAACCGCCACAACAATAAACATTGCAAGTCCATACACAACCAATTTATCGCTATTGACGACATACAACAGACACGCGACTCCAAATCGCAACAACACGTCTATTATCCCTATAGTCGCATAAGATTTCATATGCTCGTGCGCGATTATGGTGGCCGTGTGGGGAACCATCGTCAAAGTAAGCATTGCCGATAGTATTGAGAACTGATATACATAATTTGCAGCCGTCAAACGATCTGATGGTATTGACATTTTCGTGTTAAGGAACCATAATCCGACAGTCTCGGCAAATGCCAGTACAAGCAATGCTAATAACACATGAATAACGATAGAAGATGAATACACCTTCGTAAGTCGCTCATAATCGTCATTTCCCAACTCGTAGTTGATGAATCGTTGGGTGCTAAGCGATAAAGTCGCATTCAAAAAGCCCAATAATACTACAATACTGCCCACTACGTTATATATGCCGAAATCCACCACTCCCAATTGGCTCATCAATATACGCGAAGTATAAAGGCCTAGCAGCATTGAGATTAGCATCCTCACATAAAGAGTGAGAGTATTTTTTATTAAACTCTTCTTTTGTTCCAAAATATCAATTGATGTTTTTTTATCACACGCTCAGATAAAAGCGACAAATCAACGGCAGTAATTCCATGCAAATGACAGATTTTACCGATTTTTGTACATTTCTTCGTAGTAGCGCTGGTAGTCGCCGCTGGTCACGTTGTCCATCCATGCTTGGTTGTCGAGGTACCAGCGGACTGTGCGCTCGATGCCTTCCTCAAACTGCAACGATGGCTCCCAGCCAAGCTCGCGGTGCAACTTGCGCGAGTCGATGGCATAGCGCAGATCATGCCCTTTGCGGTCGGTGACGTAGGTTATAAGATCCATGTCTTCCCCTTCCTTTCGGCCAAGCAGACGGTCAACAGTGTTTATTAGCACCTTGATGATGTCAATGTTTTTCCACTCGTTGAAGCCTCCTATGTTGTAAGTATCGGCAATCTTGCCCTCGTGGAATATGAGGTCAATGGCGCGTGCATGATCCTCGACATAGAGCCAGTCGCGCACATTCTCGCCCTTGCCGTAGACGGGTAGCGGCTTGCGATGGCGTATGTTGTTGATGAACAACGGTATCAACTTCTCCGGGAACTGATATGGCCCGTAGTTATTAGAGCAGTTGGTCACTATGGTAGGCATTCCGTAAGTGTCGTGGAAAGCACGCACGAAGTGGTCGCTGCTCGCCTTCGATGCCGAATACGGGCTATGAGGATTGTATTTCGTCTCTTCGGTGAAGAACTTGTCGCCATACACCTCATGGGCCGATATGTCGGAATGCAGCCCCTCGGGATGCGTCAACTCGAGCGCGCCATACACCTCGTCGGTCGAAATGTGGTAGAAACGCTTCCCTTCATAGCCCTCGGGCAGCGACTCCCAATAATTCTTTGCGGCTTGCAAGAGCGACAGTGTGCCAAGTACATTGGTCCGTGCAAACGTGAACGGGTCTTTTATCGAGCGGTCGACATGGCTTTCGGCAGCAAGGTGGATGATGCCGTCCACACGATAAGTGCTCATCAGCTCCTGCATCTTCTCAAAATCGCATATGTCGGCTTTCACAAACGTGTAGTTCGGCTTGTCCTCGATATCCTTTAGGTTTGCCAAGTTGCCGGCATAAGTCAGCTTGTCGAGGTTGATGATGTGGTAATCGGGATATTTGTTAACAAGCAGTCTCACCACATGGCTGCCTATGAAACCGGCACCGCCGGTAACTATTATGTTGCGTTTAAATTCCATTTTATCTATTTATTTTTATTGTTTTAACCTTAATTGAAATCCTGTTGACAATCTCCCACATAAGCAGCGACAAGCCCACACCGACAATCGTGTAAACCGCCCACAGCCAAGAAGGGACATCATTCATTACTGGAAACTGGCTCAACATGGAAATTGGCGAGCCACTACAAGCAATATACGCATAACTGACCACTTTAAATGCCAAAAAATGGAAAATCAGTATATACAATGTCTTATCGCCAACATACTTGAGAAATGAAGAGATGCTATGCTGCGCTATCCACCTTGAAAAGCTCAATACTCCAAAAGTTCCGCAAACGGCCACAAAATAATACACTATGATTTCAAACCCTTTGGTTGTAACCATTCCTAAATCCATGAACACGGCCGCTACTGCCGGAATCACCAACAAGGACACCATCCATCGTGAACCACAACGGCCCATCACGTCAACCCTGCGCGACAGGTATCCCGTCAAGTAAAATGCCGTAGCCATCATGGTTTGTTCACCAAATTGTTGTGGGAGGCGGAATGGAATCCACTTTTCTCCGACAGTAATGAGAAGCATCAAAATCACCCCCCCCGAAATGCAAGTATTTGTTAATTTTCCAATCCGTTTCAAGAACCAAAGAAACAGCAGCGAAGCCACCGAAGCCCAAAACAAGGAAATCAGAAACCAAAAGCCGCCGAGCAATTGCTCGCTTCCTGTCAACGTGAATATCCTGACAATCTTGACGACAAATTCCCTCAATGAATAGCTCGCATCATAAATATGCAATTGAGCAAACAGGTTGTGGAAAAGCAAGAATATCAATGTCCACTTGACAAACGGCCAGTAACTCCCCTTCGCCTTCCTCATCAAACCAACCTTCAAGTCAACCAAATATTTGTCGCTCAGTAACCATCCGCTTATTAAAAAGAAACATGGCATGTGGAACATATATATGAAATTATGCCAATAATTATGAGTGAGAAAACTATGTCCCACCACCATCAAAATTATACAAATGGCTTTTGCGATATCCAATGTCAGATCGCGTTTCTTTTCCATAATTGCTTGTTATTTCAAGGCGTTCATGTTGCTCATGCACTGTTTCAGCGAGTCGGTCCAGTAGGGGATTTTCAGGTCGAACGTTTGTTTAATTTTCGTCTTGTCGAGTACTGAATAAGCAGGACGCTTCACCGGGCTTGGGAACTCGTTGCTGTGGCACGGCTCGATGTCGCAAGCCGTATTACCTGCCAACGCGGCAATCTCCTTGGTGAAGTCATACCATGAACAGACGCCCTCGTTGCTGAAGTGATAGATGCCCGTTTTACTGTATCCACCACAAGGATTTTCAGCAGAATAATCAGCCAAAACGGCCTTGATGGCCAATGCAAGGTCGTAGGCATAGGTTGGTGTGCCGGCTTGGTCAAACACCACCTTCAACGACGGTTTAGTGGCAGTCAAATTCAGCATCGTCTTGACAAAATTCCGTCCGAACTCCGAGTATAGCCAAGCCGTGCGGAGTATCACATAGTCGCAACCGGCAGCCATCACATTTTGTTCACCTTCAAGTTTCGTCTTGCCATACACGCCTGTCGGAGTTCCCTTTTGCTCTTCACTGCACGGAGTATTGTAAGGGTCGCCGCCGAACACATAGTCGGTGGAAACATGCACGAGCAACCCTCCGACTTCCTTCATCACACCGGCCAATATTTCCGGCGCACCAGCATTCAATTTCCGACACAAAGCCTCGTCGCTTTCAGCCTTATCCACATTTGTGTAGGCGGCACAGTTCACTATGCACCTCACGTCTTTCTCCTTAACTATGCGACCCACAGCCTCGGCATCGGTAATGTCGAGCATGATTGTTTCAACCCCTTCTACCGGAACGACGTCAGTGAAAATGTAGCGGTCGCCCGTCGTCTTAGCGATTATGCGCATCTCGTTGCCAAGTTGGCCGTTTGCGCCTGTCACCAGTATATTCATACCATTATTGAATTTCTTGCCTTCGCAATTTTAATTTAATCCTATCATATATAATGCAGCCCATTATCGGCAAAACAACGCCGACCGCCGAATACAGCACCCAGAAAAACTCATTGTCCTGCATTATCACAGGAAAACTCGACAAAAGCTGCCAGTCATAACCGTAATGCCAAATCTTGACTATGCTCACCAATTTAAAGGCCACAAGATGCCACGTCATGACATATAGCGTTTTTGTGCCTATATAATCGAGGCAATCAGCCACACGGCCTTTAATGTCCGAACACAGATTCATCATGCCGACAGATCCAATCATTGAAATCACGAAATACATGAAAACCTCAGCACCAAGATTGTCAATCGCCAGCATCTCATATCCTCTACCCGAAATCCAGACGTACAACAACACTACGCTCAACATTAATACGCCCACGCGCATGTTGCGAAAAACTGTGACTTTTCGGAATATGAATCCGGCCAAGAAACAAGCCACCGACATTGCCGTATGGCTTCCCATGAGTGGAATGTTTATCGGGAAATAGCGTCCGAAACTTGCAATTGCCAAGCACGCGATTATCATCACGCTTGTTACCGATAATTTCACAGACTCCCAACCGTAATGATTCTTGATTGCATGGCGGCATGTCCACAAGAAACACAGCGAAATCATCGATGCCCAGAACAAATCCCTCAAGAACCAAAATGTCTTGAGCAATTCATCAGTGTCCCTAAATGCCACAGCACCTGCGACTCGCAACACCAGCGTCTGCCATGTGTAATATTCATCGTAAATGCCGCAACCGGCCAACAGATTATGAAACAGTAGAAAAATCAACGACCACTTGACAAATGGCAGATAAAGGCTCTTGAGCCGTTTTTTCAAAAACAGTTTTTTGTTATCAAGATATTTAATGTCAAACAGATAACCCGACAGGAACAGGAACATCGGCATGAGGAACGCATAAATGGAGCGGTTCAACACATCGGGATCACCACTATGGCTCACCACCATCAATATAATTCCTATGCCCTTTGCTATCGAAATACTTTTGTCATGACGACTTATCATTCGTTCGAGATTGAGAGATTAATTCACTAAGATTGTCTTTTACTTGTAAAAGACGAAAAACACTTGTGATTTTCTCTTTTCCCGCTTGAGAACGATTCACTTGTAAAGATTTTCGCTGATGTCGAATGGTGAGTCAAAATCTTTCAACAACGGATGATGCCTGTCTTTCTCACTTAAAATGGCCTTTTCGACAGGAATGCGCCAGTCTATGCCAAGGCTGTCGTCACACAGCTGTATGCCGCCATCGGCCTGCGGAGCATAGAAATTGTCGCACTTGTACTGGAACACTGCCGTAGGCGAAAGCACCGCAAATCCATGTGCAAAGCCTCGTGGAATGAAGAACTGGCGGTGATTCTCCTCGCTCAACTCCACAGCCACATGCCGTCCATAAGTCGGCGACCCCTTGCGTATGTCAACGGCAACATCAAGCACCGTTCCGCGTACGCAACGCACAAGTTTGCTTTGCGAGAACGGTGGGTGCTGGAAATGCAATCCGCGCATAACGCCATAGCTCGACATGCTCTCGTTGTCTTGCACGAAATCTATGTGACCTACCTTCTCTTCAAATTCCCGTTGGGAGAACGATTCAAAGAAATATCCGCGCTCATCGCGGAATATGCGTGGCTCTATGATGACCACGCCGTCTATATCGGTCTTAATTACATTCATAATTTTTTACCCATTAAATATTTCTGCAAAATGCGGCTTCTGTCTATCGCAAAGCTAATCAATGGAAGCATACATGTGGCAACCGCGCATTGCACCAAAAAGTACAAAATTCCAATATCATTTCCTAAAATGTCCACATACACTATCTTAACAGCCATCAACAGAATCCAATGAGTAGCATAATAGTTCATACTACCCCCCCCATTTTAGTTATAAACCTAATAATCAGCGAATTATATATACAATCATTATTATATACCATTCTGGCAGCAAAATTAATGACAATAATCCCGGCCAAAGATACTACAACGGCAGCCAAGTAGTAACCGTTCAAAAGCGAATTATCAAACATTCCGATATTGGATGGAAGTAAAATGGAAATTAAATAGACCACGACAGAAAACGCAATCGCATACTTGCCATTCTGCAAGTCCTTCAATTTTGAACCCAATACATAAAATGCAAGTCCGAGTGAGCAGTTTGCCAAGTAGCGCGGAGTATCAATCCCCAGCATATAACACATAAAGGCTACGCCTACGGCAATCGCCACAAGAATATAGTCATTGACACGCCCGGCAATGGCATTATAGACTGTTTTCACCAAGAACAACGATGATAGAAACCATAATGGCAGATTTGCCGGAATTGAACCACACAATACCAACCACTTAGGAAACGACACATAATGCAGCCAGTTCATGTCTCCAGATACCGCCAAGTCAACCCAAAGGAATAATTGCCCTATTATGGAGAACGACACAAACGGAATCAACAAATGCCTTACATCCTTCTTAAACTGTACACGCCAATCATTGTTTTTCTTAAAGAACATTCCGCTCTTGTAGAAGAACCACGGCATGAAAAAGAATAACAGGCAATCACCTCGATAATCTACATCAGCCCACTGGGCTATGTGTCCTACTATCATGTGGATTATCAAGATGCCACACGCCAAGTCCAAGTCACTGCGCCGCTTACGTCCGACAGGGGCGATAGTTTGTCCAGCCATCAATCAAGATTTTCCTTGCCGGTCTGCTCAACCTCGTTTATAACTTTTATCAGGTACTGCCCGTACTGGTTTTTCAACATAGGACGAGCCACCTCTTCCATTCGCTCCTTGCTTATCCAGCCTTTACGGTAAGCAATTCCTTCAAGACAGGCAATCTTCAGGCCTTGACGCTTCTCAATCACCTCGACAAATATTGATGCGTCGGCAAGCGAGTCGTGCGTGCCGGTGTCGAGCCATGCAAATCCGCGACCGAGTGTCATTACCTTCAATTCGCCACGTTGCAGGTACTCTTGGTTCACTGCCGTGATTTCCAATTCACCCCGTGCCGACGGCTTGATGTTCTTTGCAATCTTAACGACACTGTTGGGATAGAAATACAGCCCGACGACAGCATAATTCGACTTTGGCTTGGCAGGCTTTTCTTCAATAGACAAGCAATTGCCATCAGCATCAAACTCGGCCACACCGTAACGCTCTGGATCATCCACCCAATATCCAAACACGGTTGCCCTGCTGGATTGCTCAGCATTTTCCACAGCCTCCTTCAACAACTTTGAAAAGCCGGTGCCATGAAAAATATTATCACCAAGCACAAGGCACACCGAATCGTCTCCGATGAATTGTTCGCCAATGATGAATGCTTGCGCCAACCCGTCGGGCGATGGCTGCTCGGCATACTCGAAATGCACGCCATAATCACTGCCATCGCCAAGCAAACGACGGAAACCCGGCAAATCCTGAGGGGTCGAAATTATCAAAATTTCCCTGATGCCTGCAAGCATAAGCACCGAAATCGGATAATACACCATCGGCTTATCATATATAGGCAACAATTGCTTGCTTATACCTTTCGTAATCGGATAAAGCCGAGTACCTGAGCCTCCGGCCAATACAATACCTTTCATAATCTTATATTGTTTCTAATGTTTTTCACAACGACGATTAATTTTAATCAAGCATCAAAATAGCATAACTCATGTTCTGAACGCTGCACAGAACAACATCCTATACATCGCGACAATCGATATAGGAACGCCTCCCAAATGTTTTGTGAAAATTTGGCATTTTATTCTTTGGAATAGGACTTAAATTGCTCCTGTCGTCCATCGGCGACAATTCGCACACATCGACGCATGTCCGCCCCATCAGCTCCATGCCACGCTTGCAAGGGAAACATCGGCAAGATCCTCGACATTACGCTTGTGCCATTTTGCATAACGGCTTTCTGACAATTCTCCGACAATGAATACTCGCCTGCCGGCACTCTTACCGTAGCACTCCAAACGCCGTGTTACGGCATCATAGTCATTTTTTGCCAGACCGGCCGTTACCACGGGGAAAGGAATACCGGCAATACTCATAGGCATTACCGCCGCATTGGCATACATCGTGCACAACGTGAATGCCGACTTTTCAAAAGCCATCCAGTAATCTCCGGTGTCATACAGATACAAGAACCGGTCATTACTGCTTTCTTTCATGAGGATACCTTTTATCTCCCGTCCTATCAAGTCGAGCAATTTATATCCTGAACTATTTCTTTCCTCTTTTTTATACATACTATTTCAAACAAACTGAATAAACTCCGGCTCCACTTCAACGGCCGCAGCCAGCAACAACGGCAATTCCACAAGCAGCCGTTTCGTCTTCGAGCCTCGCGTGGTGACGAGTGTCCCTTCATATCCGTTCAACTGCCCACCAACAATCCTTATTCGGCGATTGTACATGTCTGGAGTTATTTCTCCGGGACGATAATAGCGCGGAGATTTAGACGATTCAACGACACTTATGAACCTTTCCATCTCTTCATTGCGCACAGACATAGGTTCTCGGTTGGTATTTCGCAAATAGCGATACTGGAACGTGTTTACCCTATCCACAATAGGGTCAAGAACCTCTCGGGTGTCATACACAAATATCAAGTCTTGCATGAAAGGCACTTCGACGGCTTCACGATGTCCATTGCGCACCATCAGCTTTGTCACCATCGGAGTGAAATACCTGAGTTGCAGCTCTTTCAGCATCAAGTAGGCTGGATGACGAGCATTGCTGCGAGTCAGGTCGCGCATGACAAACCACCTTCTATTGCCTTCGGCAGTTTTCACACCTTTCAGTTCGCAAGATTTGTTGACATCACTCGAAAAAATTTGAATCATTTTTCAACAAAGATCAATTCGTCCAATCCTGCAAGCATTCATTATCATTTGGAATACAAGCAGTTACAATGCATTTCACAAAAAGTTCGGGAAAATATCCCATTGTCAAACATTCCATCGTTCCACAACCTGACAATGCCTCGCCAAGCAAGTCATCCGACAGGTTTCGACTTAATTACCACATTAACCTCTCTTCGCAAGAGAGATTCATTTTTCATTATTAATTTTCTTATAATCGATTAATATTCAGACAATAAACTTGTGTACATAAAAAATATACATTAACTGCATTTTTTCAAAGCATCAATATCTGCACTCCCATCAACTCGCATGTTCACTGACCGAAGAAATATTTTTACACGGTTTATTGCCGTTTTATTTGATTTTTATATACCTTTGCCACGCGTATCTCTCTTGCGAAGAGACATTTATCTTTACCCTATCTTCTACAATTACAAACCACCCGACACAACAGCCATCGCCATCCAACATTTCAATTTCATCATAGTGTCGTTCGGACAAAATAAAAATCAAAAAATTTGTTTATATCACATAAATCTTTTACATTTGCTTTCACATTCGGTGCTAACCATTAACTATTATTCCTTTAATACGCAATGATTGCATGTCATTACGTTAATTATTTTTTATTATGAATCTACTAAACAAGACAATCTTTAAATCCCTGTTGGTCGCAGGAGGATTAGGATGCGCCGTTGCAATGTCTACACTCTCAGGATGCAGCAGCTGCGATAGAGAGGTAACTCCCTGTGATTCAGACAGTATAACCCATGGGGGGGGGGGGATTTTTACCCTTTAGTTGACAAATCTGTCATCTACCTCGACATTTCAAACAGCATAGCCGGTTACTTAAATACCACATCCGACCCCACATTCAAAGGCGTAGTGTCGTCAATGTGTTCCTTGTTGCCTGGCAATACCTCGGCAGCCTTATACGGAACCAAACCTTGCGACATTTCCACCGATTCCATGCTGCATATCGTTAATAGCCGTGAAATAACATGGGCAGATGAAAGCGACCTGCCTACAATGATTGAAAACATTGTCGCTGACCTGCGTGGCAATAAGATTTTAGCTGGCTGCATAATAACCGACGGAATATTGAGTGGTTCCAACAAAGAGATAAGAGAATCTCCCGAACGTTCATACAACATAGTCTCTCGCGAACTTTTATCAAACAAAGTCCGCAACATTCTCTCCAATCCTGGCAATATCCCGATTTCAGCATTGATTGTGCGCTACACAGCCAACTTCAACGGCACATACTACTGCTACAATAACGCCCAAATCCCACTTACAGGCAATAAGAAAGAAACCGAAATCAAGCGTCCGTTCTTCGCGCTCATAATATGCAATAGCGACACACTCGACTACATATCTTCGCATCTCGACCGAAGCAAGGTCACCAACGAAGTGACGTTTGGCGGAGGAATGCCGTTCGACATCAACCTCCAGCCAAAAAACTTGCGTCCAGACAAAAACGGAAAATATGGATTGAAAGACGGAGAAACCGCCCCTGTCGAGTTCTCTGCCAACATTGGCGCGCTACCTGCCTACATGAAAAACACCGACTACATGACACGCAACTTCAAGTTATACACCCTTAACGGCAGCACAAAGAAACCGTTCAACCGTCCTGTCGAAATCACCGGCGTCACCGACGATTACCTATACGTCGCGGTCGAAGCAAGGAACGCCTTGAAAGGAAAAACCATAATTGCCGAAATCACATACGAAGCTCCTGAATGGATCGCGCAATTGTCGAGCGACGACGACTCCAAGATTGCAAATGCCATGTCGGGGCAGCAAGACCTCACATTCAACCTCAAGTACCTGCTCGAGGCCTTCACGGCATTAAACAATGGCAACCTCGCCACTCGTCCCGACACAATCAGCTTTAGATATTAAAATACAAACACATAACATTAAAAACATTTTTTACTATGCATTTTTTTGACCTTTACAGTTGGGCCGAAGGAGCTGAGTGCGTATCCGACGGCTACGGTGATTTCGCAAGATACTATTCCGATTACTTCCTTGAAACCGACGTGTGTCTCAACATCTTCGTCGCGATGCTCATCGCGTCGGTAGCCATGTGCGCCATATTCTACCTGTGGCTTGGCCGCACCACCATACGCTTTGCCAACATACCGAGCTGGATTGCTACCGTCGCCATCGCAGGTGCTGCCACGTTCGGCATTTCGGCGGCGATGATATATGGCAACTATGATTCCGACGACTCGCAGAATTGCACAGGCATATACCAGTCGAGCTACCAGACACTATACCACCTGAACGAAACATACGGTGACAATATCGAGAACATCGACAACGAGACTGCCATTGCCGAAAACTTCAGGCAAGCCCTCGACAGTGGCGACGAGTCTATACCGATGGGCATAGCTGCAATCAACGCTTTATATGCCGTCATCCTGACAATAGCATTGTCGTTCGTTTTCAAAAGATATTCAATACACGCCATAGCAATACCGGCATAAGGACAATATAATTCAAATACCAACCGCATTAAAAACATTAAGATATTAAAAAAATGGGAAGATTATTCATATTCGCAATAGGTGGCACCGGGGCACGCGTCCTCAGGTCATTCACCATGATGCTCGCCGCCGGCATTGACGGTCTTGACAGCAACACCACCATTGTCCCTATCATCATCGACTGCGATGCCACCAACGGCGACAAGACCCGCACTATCGAAGCATTGAAAAATTACCGCCAAATCCATAACAGTCTATACAACGACGCACAGGTCTATGACCACCACTTCTTCATGACAAAGATGGCATCCCTCGGGGAATTATGCCATGACAATACAATATGTCCCGATTTCCAAATAAACTTAGGAGTACCGACAAATAGTGGGATGACTTTTGCCGACTACATCAACCTCGGTGGAATTATCGCCAATCCTAATGCAAGGATAGCCGACCCGTTCATCCAGGCTCTCTATGACGACTCGCCAGAAAATGACAAAAATGCAGAATTAAACCTACCGCTCGAGATGGGCTTCAAGGGGAATCCAAACATAGGCAGCATAGTGTTTAATAAATTAAATGATACCGCCGAATTTAATGCATTTCTTCACCAATACAACCCGGGACATGACAAAGTATTAGTGATTGCTTCCATTTTTGGAGGAACAGGTGCTTCGGGACTTCCAAAGATTATAAACGCACTACCGACAAACAGCGTTTCGAGTGCGCTCGTCGTGATGCCCTATTTCGACCTCGGCACGCCACAAGACCCTGACGACACTGGCGCAATTAATCATCAGATATTCAAAGCCAAGTCGGCTGCCGCATTAGGATACTACCAAGACACCATAAATAACAAGGCCAATGCTATTTATTACGTTGCCGACAGGAAAAGCGATTCCATAGAATACCACGAAGGCAAGACAAAGCAAAAAAACACTGCTCACCCTGCCGAATTCGTGGCAGCATCGGCCATTGTACACTTCTTGAAATCGGGCATAGATCCTATAGGCCACCAAGCATACGAATACTGCGTCACTAACGATCGGGAAGGAGCTGAAATGCGAATCTACGACTTCTCAAATCCAAGCCGGACTAAATTTATCGACAACTTAGCGACATTTGCCATCGCGATGAAATTCTACCGCGACCGCGTAATCGGCGACCGTGGCCAAGTTCCATCCAACACGGCATTCTTCTCTGGATTCAACCTCGGTACCAAGATAAACACTGGTATTCATGAGGCAATATGCAATTTCCTCAAGAATCAAGATTATGGGTTATACCGATGGCTCGACGAACTAAGCGACAGCAATAAGCACCATAGGCACAGCATAAAAATGTTTGAGATGGTGACTGCCGGCAATGATGACTGCAAGAAAATCTTTCCCGATGTCGTCATCAAGAATCCGTTAATAGGCAAATCTCCTATCGACGACCAATCAATCATCTCCGAATTGAACAACTTCAACTCAAAAACAAGTGACCACTCGGACAAAGCATTCTTCAAGAGTCTAAAAGACATCGCGGCAAAAGCATACAACGCAATAAACATCAAAGGGTTGCTAAAAGGAGACGGAACAGATGCCCGATATGCATTCAGCCATGTTAACAACACGCTCCCTTCCGACGGATGGAACCCGGTAGCATTCTTCGATGGCAAAGCATTAGAAAAACTTGACGATGGTCATGCCGATGACGAGAAAATAGCAACATCCATCCCCACAATGTTCGCAAGAATGTATTTTGCAAAGACGGCATTTGAACGCATTGCAAAGAATCGCAACGGCAATACGCTCCAGCATCGTGCTGTATCCGACTGTCTCGACATGCTTGAATTAATTTTCCAGAACGGTGGCAACTCGAAGTTGGAAATCAAGCAAGTAAATCTAAGCCAAATGATTAACAACTTGAATCCAATCAGTCCGAAGTTGGCCGACAGCATTACAAATGAACTTAATGCAAGTCCTGCACTAAGCACCCTGACCACTATGTACCTGTTCTTTTGGAAAGACATGTCCACAGCCGATGGAACAGAGCATTCGGTGCTGATAGGCGGCACGTCGCCTTTCACGCTCGTGTTCCTGTCGCCCAATTTCAAGAGTGAAATCCAGAAGCACGGCTTTGAATTTAAACGATTGGACGGGACAATGATGTTTGGCAACGATCTCAGGTCAATCGACCACCGCTATTCGTCATTCAGAGACATGCTGTGCCACTATTACTCGACATATCTTGCATTCACAGGCACAGGCTTAGCCAAATATTTGAACCAATTTTCGAGCGACCTTCATGCAATAACGCCCATCACACCTTTCCTTGAATCCTACACCCAAGTCGACTTAAACCATGACGGCACAGGAGCGCTTGTGTCGGTAAATACATTACCGATAGTCTATCAAAAGGTCAAGCCGGCTAACGACTACAAAATCAAGCCGGCGCGCAACGTTGCCGAAGACAAGCCATTGGTGCTGAATGCCAACGGAGTGCCAGGATTGCTATATGTAGGAACAGCACATTGGGACAGCATCAGATATCAAATAAATGATGCCGACAGGAATAAGGATCTCAAAGATCGCACTTTGCCTGGATACGACGGAATAAATTATCCCTACTTGACCACCTTCGATTTCATCGAGGATAAAATAATAAAATTATCCTACAATATCGATGCCTCCAAGTTCCACACCGCCTGCACAGATACAGACGGTTCAAGATACTTGCTGCCGTTGAAACGCAAATTCTTTGAATACTTCAATGTTGAAGACATCGACAACATCGTGAAAGTCTCGAAAGATGGCAAAAACGTGAAAATTTCGCTTTACATACCCATAAATGGCGGAACTATTACTCTTTCCCGGATATACTCGGGTAATGACATTCTTGAAGGAAAGTCCAATGACCTGGTGCTCGGATTCTTCCCGTTCTATAAAGTGTCAAACCGACCCGACCTTGACAAATATGCCATTCTTGAAAGCAAATTCAGCAATTCGGCAGTACAAGGCATTAACTTCTACTCAATTGATAACATTAATACTCCAACCAGGGCAAGTGAAAGTGACCGAACCAACGCAAGAGAAACGTTGCCAAGCACAAAATATTACTTCGTGCCACAGTCATTCGATTTAATAGAGTGCAACTATGGCAGATCTAATGCCCTCATTGTGCCTAAAATGGAATCAATATCCATAAATCCTGCTGGGCATAATTATAAAGTTGCAGTAGACCTTGGTACGACAAACACATATATTGCATACGCCCAAGCCGGTACACCACCCAAGACATTGACATTCGGTCAGGAAGCCAACCAAGTTGTCTTTCTTGGAACGGCAATGGGTGAGTTTGATAAAATGAAAGATTTTTACAATCGCGAATTTGCTCCGCAGGCAATTGGGAACGGTTCTTACGCCAATTTCCCGACAAAAACTGCAACTTGTGAAGTTGATGGATGGAATCCTCCAACGGCTAAACTATTCTCCGACATATCGGTCGGTTTCAACATCAACAGAGAACAAGTGACCACAAATGTTAATTTCAAATATCATACAGACATAAAATGGAGCCTTGAAAGAAATCCGGGGGACAACGTTGCTATCAAACGCATTGAAGAATATTGCCTTGAACTGTTATGGATTATAAAAAATCAAATAATTCATGAAAGAGGAGGATTGCCATTCACACTATGTCTCTCATTCCCCGATTCAATGACAACACAACATTCATTCATTATAGCATGGCAAAACGCAGCAAACAAGTTAGGTTTAAACATAGGTGCAGATATCGCAATTCAATCTCAAAGTGAATCAGTAGCACCTTATTACAGTTTCCCGAACTTTATTGGCGGCAACAATTTTGTGAACATCGATATCGGAGGAGGTACCACCGACATATTAATTGTCAATTGGGCACCAGTTGCTGCCGGCTTGGCTGTCGCCAATGCTTACAGGAATTCCATCAGGTTTGCAGCCAATGACCTGTGGGGCGATGGAGTACAAATCGCTGCTTTGGCACCAAAAGACAACGGTTTCATGAATTTTATCAAAGCTCCGATTGAGAATAATAATCTTGACTACGTTTGCAATATCATGCCCGACTCGGCCGACATAATGAGCTACCTGTTCTCATTGCCTCATTTGCATGCAGCAAGTAAGATTCAAGCTAATGAAAAGTTACGCACTCTGCTTACAGTGCATTATGCAGCCATCATCATGCATGTTTCAAGATTAATCAACAAGGCAAACATTCAAATCCCGGGGAAAATGACTTTTACCGGTATGGGCAGCAAATATATTGACATCATCAGCGGAAATGACGATGCGCGATTGCAAACATTCACCAAATTCCTTTTAGAATCATTTACCGGTCAAAATGCCATTTTCTATAATCTTGCAAAAAACAACATCATAGAGGGAGGCGCGCAAGTAAATTCCAAAGAGGTTGCAGCAAAGGGAATCTTAATGAAAGATTTATATGCCGGCCCCTACCAGATCGGCACTACAAACGAAATAGTAGATCTTGGCATTGACACAAACATCAACGGAATTACATACGGTGGCATTAACGATGCAATTACTGACGAAGTCCTTGCAAGTTACAAGAAATTCCTTGACTCATTAACAACAACGGAATTCACCAATAAGGTATATAACTTGTTTGGATTCATATTTGACACTTCGGTTATCGACTTGTTGAAACAAGTAAACATCATGCTCGATTTCAACATGGTCAAAAACAGCTATAATCCAAGAACACCAATAAAAGAGAATTTAGTGCTGTTTATCTTTAAACATGCCATTTACGAGGTATCAAAGCAGATATTCCTAAAATCAAAGAAAAATAACAATTAAACACTTCGGGGCGGCACAAAACATGCTGCCCCTTATAAAAACTCAACAAAATGAAAAAGCATCTATTGACAATACTATCGTCGCTCGCGCTTGCATTCGCAGCACAAGCGGCACCAACGACACACGACACAGTGAATGTCACCACCACATGGCAAGACACCATCATCGTGCGTACATACTTTGCCGACATCTACGGCGACATGTTCCAAGGGGAAAAGCTCGGAGCAGACAATGATAGGCTTTTTGATAAGAATGTGCTTGTCCCCAACGGAGAAAACAATCAATACATCCACCGCTTGGATAACGGATTGGCATTAATAATCGACAGAGACACCGTAAACAATAAGAATAGCATAAATTTCATTTTCAATGGTCGAACTACTAAAAATGGTAGCAGTTGGGACAAAGATGTCTCGAAAGTATATCACTTGAAAGTCATTCCTGCACCTGTTACACCGCCTGACACTACCAAAGTGGCAACACCAACAGATGAAGCCGAGGCTATGCCGGCAATAAGCACAGAATTGATATTAGGCATAATTGCAATAGTTCTTCTGCTGCTCGTCATTGCTTTGTTGTCAAATACTATGCGGAGATTTAAGGCAATTGCCAAAAATTCCACTCCTGAAACTCCACAAAATGACACAGAATCATTACAAACTCTACACACAAACATGACCAACATGTCGCAAGACCTTAACACAACCAACAGCACTTTGAAGTCTGTCAATGAAAGATTATCATTGGTCGAAAAGTCACTTGCCGACATGAAAGGCATCTCCATCATGCTCAATGAAATAAAAAGCACCGTTAACGGTATTACAGACATTGCCCAACAGGCAATGAATGCGCCACGCTCCAATGACGGCAATAGCAAAACACATATTCCAGAGCCAAAGCGCATCAAGGTCGACTACAAGGCCGACAAAGACGCATTCTTTGAAACCAAAGACAACCCTGCATTTGAAATCATCGACGATGGCAGCGCAACCCCAAAAATTGTATTAATCGGCCAATACCGCAATGAAACATTGAGCGTGGCAAACTATTACAGCAACGTGTTAAAAATAGAATACACCACAGAAAGCAATGTTGCCGACCGCCCAGGAACCGTAAGAAAAGAAGGCGACCATTATAAAATAGTCTCACCGATTGTTGTAATAATTTCATAAACAAAATAACAAGCAAATGGATATTCTCATTGCATTTGTAGTAGTAATACTTGTTGTGGGCGTAATAATATATAATAAAGGGAAGAAAGATCCTAATCAGCCCAAATTTCCGGAAACAATGCGTCAAGTAGTCGACAAAGGCAAATCATTGTTCAGCCAAACCACTACAGTGCCACAGCAAAAACTAGATGCAGCGGCACTGCGGTTGGATAAAATAGAACAAAGGCTTGCAACCTTAGAGACGGCAATCGAAAGCCTTAGGTATGCTGCAAAGCAAAACAGCATGTCGGTTGACAAGCATTTCAACGGAATTGCCGACACCATAATACAGATGCAACACGAGCTGAACATGTTGAAATACCGACCTGAGCCAAAGCCGGTACCGCCACCGTTCCCAAAAAAAGATGTTCCAAAGACAAACCCACATACTAATATTAGTCATAGAACATTTTACGCATCACGTTTCAACACCGACATGAACGGGTTTTCAGTCGACTCGCTTTCGCCAGATCCTATGGGATGCTGCTATGAAATCACCATAGAATCAAGCAACGAAGCATCATACAAGATTGTCGAAAATGAATCGGTAAAAGGAGAAATGATATCGGTATTCAACCAGCTCGTTGCCCCTGCCTGCTCTTGGGACGAAATGCCTGCCTGCATTTCGGCAATCGCCAATGACACTCCGGGTCGACTATATCGCAACGGCAACAACTGGCTCATCACAAGAAAAGCTAAAATAAAACTATTGTAAATCACAAAATTAGCATTATATGAAAAAAACAATATTCATTGCCCTCTTTTCCATTGCGGTGCTTGTGTTCACTTCATGCGGAGGAGGAAGCAAAGATTACAAAATCGACGGCACCAAAGGACGCGTCATAGAAGTCATCGATGGTAACACGATAAAACTGCACTCGGGCTTGGTCGTCAACATCTACGGCATCAAGGACACCGAGCACTCGCGCGAATACCTCGAAAAATATGTCAAAGGAAAAAACGTGACGCTGCGTGTTGACTCCAAGGCCTACAAGAAAACCTACCGAAATTCATCTACGACAGTCAGCGCGTATGTAAAACTTGCCGACCGTCCCGGCAGCATCGCAGGTGACATGCTCCGTAGCGATTTTGCCGAACTCGAAATAGGCACGATGAAAGACTCGGTCGACAATTACGCTTCATATACCCAAAAGAAGCGCAGCCGCCTGCTTACTTCGTCGGAACTGCGCACTCGCATCAAGCCGGCCACATTCCTCATAATGGTTAAAATGAACGACGGCTCGGCTCATACGGGTACCGGGTTCTTCATCAGCGACCGGGGACTTGCTCTCACCAATAACCATGTCCTCAACTATGATGCAGCACAAGCGCAAATTGCATTCCTCGGCGAGAACGGACAGATAGACGAATCAAATGTCTATCCCGTCTATCGCATATTGCACTCCGTGAGCGGACAGAAAATAGATTATACCGTATTTGAAGTGCAAATGAACGGAGCCGAGACCGACTACATTCCTCTTGCATCCAAGCATCCCAACGACGGTGACCAAGTGGCAAAACTCGGCTGTCCGGTGGGACTCGTTGGTAATTTCCAGATAGGAGTATTGTCTAATTACTTCGATGGGTATTTCTGCCACTCCATTTCGTCCAATCATGGAGACAGTGGCGGTCCGGTAGTCAATTTCTATGGTGAAGCCGTGGGCATAAACCAATCTATAGAATTCAACCGGTCGCTTTCACAAATGTCGGGATCACTGCAGAAAGCCGAAGGCGTGGCATACGCTGTCGACATTGCTGTCGTAAAACAATGGCTCGAAGAAAACAACATTCCTTATGGAAGATAGCAGATTCGTCAGTTTCATAATAAAGAAAACAGTAGGTCATGTGGACTTCGATCCTGAAACAGGCTTCAGGGTACAAACGGTCTACATGACCGATGACATATTGCGTGAAATTCAAGCCGAAGGCCGTCGTTACGGGTACACCGACCAACAGATAAGCGAAATAGTAAATGTAACAACGCATAGCATAAATACCAATCCATCCATAACGACACACTACAACAATCTCGATATATCCCGACTTGAAGCAGGCACGCATATAGAATTGAATTTCAGAAGCGACAAGTTTGGCGGCACACGATTGGGTCTTGTGGCTGCCGGGAGACTGAAATTCATCGTCGTGGAATCTACAGTCACCGGTTTGCAAGTCAATGATGTCGTAAAGTCTTTCAACACACAATGGAACATACATTACTCCATCGAATTTCTAATTTACCGCAATGGCAACCGTTATCCTGATGATTCACATTCATTAATAATAGAGAACTTTGAGTATTACCGGCTGTACGCACCTTCATTCATATATCAAATACTCGACTCGCAAGATGACTTCGAGCTTGAGCAAACCGACATTGCCACAATTGAGGACAATCCTGAAAATGAAACTGCCGGCGATCAAAGCTACCCCATAATGAGATATGCGTGGCAACCGTCTACCGCTAATCCTGTCACCTTCACAACCGAAGACTTAGATACAAACAATTCGTCACTTTTCCGCATAGAACAAGTTGACAAAAACAATGCACTCCTTACAATAAACAATATCAATCCGCCCGAGTGGCATTGGATGACCTCAATAGTGCGCCGCTACTGCGATTGCAAGACTAAGGAAGCTGATTCGATAGGATTTGTAAACATTGAACAAGGTACATTGAAACGTGTGGTTACAGGCTCAGGCAAAGAATCGTGGC
Source organism: uncultured Prevotellaceae bacterium (assembly GCA_905207705.1). Lineage (GTDB taxonomy): Bacteria > Bacteroidota > Bacteroidia > Bacteroidales > Muribaculaceae > Avimuribaculum. The sequence continues at coordinate 201,876 of CAJLMA010000004.1, read as the reverse complement.
TTGTGGTTAAAAAACCGAAAGTGAAAATCCTTGAAAAAAAGAAAGAACAAGACTCCTCAACCCGACAAAACTTCACAAGCCTGCAGAGACAAAAACACGATATTGACAATGACTCTTCCGGTAAAAATGAAAAGCACGCCGAATCGACATTCGATAAAAAGGAAGACAAACATCAACGCATTCCACGAAAGATTTTCGTACTGCTGGCAATAGCTGCAGCAATTTTGTTGTTATCCTATGCATTTTACACCAGTTACAATAGGAACGAAGATAGGCCAATAATCCAATCGGTCGGTACAACATTAGCAGACACATTAATAACTACAGAAGCAATTCCTAAAACTGCTACTACTGCAATCAAGATGGCGAAACCAGTCCCGGTCATCCCGGCTGATTTTGTCCTTGTTCCTGCAGGAAGATTGAAAGCTGTGGAATACAAGACCGACGGAGCTGTACTTGACAGCTTCTACATCTGCCGCCACGAATTGACTCAAGGTGAATACAAGCAGCACATGAAAAAGTTGAAAGAACACAATTACTCGTATAGCTACTATTATGAATATTATAACAACGGCTATCATTTTAAAAAAGGCACAACAAAAATACAAGATGACAGCATTCCAGTAATTGCGACCTACAACGAGCTTGCCGAATATTGCAACATTCGGAGCAAAGAAGACGGATACGACGGATTTTACATCATATCGGAAAACGGCATAACCTTGAACAAAAACGGCAATGGCTACCGCCTGCCTACGGAATATGAATGGTCGTTTGCCGCCGTGGGAGGTGCAAAAAACAAACGTTACAACTACGTCGGTAGCAATAAAATAAAAGAGGTTGCATGGTATGGAGGAAACAGTGGATATCGCCCTCATAAAATTGAACAAAAAAAGCCCAATAACCTTGGTATTTACGACATGTCGGGAAATGTTTCAGAAATGCTGGAAGAATACTACCCTGCTTATAAAGCACATTATCACGCAATCGGGAATTTCTATCTATATTCATGCCTAGGTCCATACGATATTGGATTTAGCGACCTATCATCCAGCACTAACCCGGAAATTGATGATAGAAATGGTGCAAGGCTGGTTCTTGTACCAAAAGAAATGAAAAACAACAATCTCAATGAACTTTAAACACAAAACTAATTATGATAGGAGGAATAATTAAATTAGTAATAGGACTTTTCCTGTGGAAGGTTGTCCCCGGATGGATTGAATTCGGATCCTCAGGCGCACGCTCATTTGTTCAACTCATATTCAACATTATCGGCGTAATACTGGTAATTGTCGGAGCTGTAAATATTGTCATGTCTTTAATCTGATTTCACAACATGGAACCTACGCTGGAAGCACTGCACCGCTCAATAATAAAATCAATCAATGCCGGGACATTGAAAGAAGATTATCCCGGCTTCGTGAAAAGATTCAGGAAAATAAAAGTTTCGACCTACACACTGAACCTGCTCATATCGACAGGACAAAACAATCTCAACAATAATGACATCTCACCCACCTCCGAAGAAATTCCTTACATTTACAAAAAAATGGAGAAAAAGACGCACAACCGACAAGATTAAATTGCAAAAAAATGGAATGCGGCCGTGGGGACGTGGATTTTGATTGAGAAAATAATTATCACATTTTTTTGTTTAACCTATAATGGCTATCGGTTTTACCGATGGCCTTTTTTACCTCATTTGCGATTCTTGAATGCCAGTTCACAATTATATCAATCCTACATCCAAACACTAAACCACTATATTTCAATAACTTCACAATTTAAACAAGCAAATTCGGCAAACTCGGCAAAAATCGCCACTATCGAATATTGCTATTGATAGATTCCTTAACAATCGTTTTACGTTATTTTATTTCATACATAATTTTGCATCAGTAAAAATCAAGGGAATTTATAACTTTAATTCATGTAATTATGGATAGCCACATTGCTCTGATATGGTGGAGCATCATAGGGATTGTTTTATTGGGAATGATATTTCGTTGCATCTACAAGTTCAACAAGAATTACAACCATTTCAAGCCAATTGAAATAAGTTTGAATGATGATTTAACAAGCGACTTGGACGATGATGACTGCTGAAAACATTTGCGAATCACGCATTGAGAACACGCACGACATACTAAAGCAGAAATGCCAATTCATTTCAACCTATGCAGCCACGCTGCTCGGATGCGGCGCAACATGCATACGCATAAGAAAAAACGTCGGCCGCATCGCGCAAGCCTTTGACACCGACGTGGAAATGACCGTCCTCCCGGCCCACATAATATTGACCGTATGGGACTTGCAGCACACGCATTCCTACAACTGCACTGTAAAGCCCATAGGTGGAAGCATCGACTTCAGCCGCAACATAAAGTTGAGCAAATTAAGCTGGGACATTGCGGAGAAAAAGATTCCATGCGAAAAGGCTGTACGACTATACGATAGGATAATGCTCGACAAGCCCCTCAACAAGTGGATTGTACTACTGCTTGCATCAGCCGCCAACGCATCCTTTTGTCGACTGTTCGGCGGCGACTTTTATGCCGTCGGGATCGTGTTCTGCGCCACTCTTATAGGATTCTTGCTAAAACAGATTTTTATTGAAGATAAAATCGACATACGAATCACGACAATCGCTTCGGCATTTGTAGCCTCGGTAATAGGGGCGGCAGGGTATGTTTTCGATTTGACTGGAACTCCCGACATAGCCCTTGGCACAAGCGTGCTTTACCTTGTCCCGGGAATCCCGTACATCAACTCCGTCAGCGATCTCCTTGCCCATCACTACCTAAGTTCATTCAGTCGCTTCATGCAGGCCGTAATATTGACAGTATGCTTATCGCTCGGACTGTGTGGAGGAATGTACTTGATGCAGATGCAATGGTTTTAATTGGAATAGACACACATTAGCATAATTGACTAAGCATGGATTTGTTAATAAACATAATACAAGACATCATCTTCTCGGCAATCGCTGCAATCGGATTTGCCAGCATCAGCAACACGCCGCCGTCGGCCATGCGCTACTGCGCCCTGCTTGCCGCCATCGGCCATTGCATAAGGTTCCTACTAATGGGCGAACTCGACGTTCATATCATAGTCGCAAGTTCATTGGCAGCGATCATCATCGGCTCTCTTGCCGTGATTTTTGCCCCTCGTGCCAAATGTCCGCCCGAGACATTCTCCTATCCGGCCTTGCTGCCAATGATTCCCGGAATGTACGCCTACCGTGCAGTGCAAGGACTCGTGATGTGCCTGTCATCGACGGTCGAAAGCACATTCAACCATTATTCCTACCTCATGTGGTTCAACGGCTTGACGTGCGTATTTGTCATAACAGGCATGGTAATAGGCGTTACCCTCCCCATATTCATATTCAAGCGTATATCTTTCAGTGCAACCCGCGATACCGACCGTAATGATTAACCACCGTTATCGTGTATTCCGGCCACCCAAGCAGGTTGCCACCGACATCGCGCGTATCTTAACTAATGAAAAAATAAACAAGCTCATTTTTTCACATTCCGCCCGGCTTACACTATCTTTACATTAGAGCGATTCAGCATGGCCAATCACAGAAACGTTGTTTTTTGCTTGCCTCTGCATTCACCTTGCACTATCTTTCCATAAGATAGGATGCGTCTCGCGCAGTGTAAAAAATGAGCTTGCTTATTTTTCCCATTGCACTCGACTTTCGTTATCTTTGCACCCGAAATGGAACTTCGACAACTCAAATATTTCGTAAAGACTGCCGAACTGCTTAATTTTTCGGAAGCGGCAAAATCATTGTTCATAACTCAAAGCACGCTGTCACAACAAATCAAACAGCTCGAAGCCGAGTTGGGGGCCCAACTGTTCCAACGCAACAGCCACGGAGTAACAATCACCGAAATAGGAGCCGAACTGCTTCCCTACGCAAAATCAACATTACATTCTGCCGAATCTTGTGTAGAACACATTCGTGACATCCGTAACTTGATGGTCGGTACATTGAACATCGGCGTGACTTACACTTTCAGCCCTACATTGAATGAGACTTTGCTCACGTTCATGAAACGGTACCCTGAGGTGAAACTCAACATCTACAACAAGACAATGGAGGAGCTGATGGGGATGCTCGAAAAGCGCGAAGTCGATTTCGTGCTGTCGTTCCGCCCCACTCAGACTTACAGCCGCATCGAGTCGCACATCCTCTTCGACAACCACCTCGTGGTCGTTGTCAACAAAAGGCACGAACTCGCCCGACGCAGCAGCATCGACCTTGCTTCCTTGCAGCAATACAAGCTCGCCCTTCCTGGGAAAGGGTTACAGGCACGCAACCAATTTGACATAATCACCGCAGGAAAAGAATACAGCTACAACTGCCCCATCGAGCTTAATGAAGTGAACATCCTGCTCAAGATTGTTAAGGAAAGCAACCTTGCCACAATACTTTCCGAAGCAACCATTTACGGCGAGTCCGATCTTGTCGCAATACACCTCGACGCACCAGGCACCGAGATGGAAGGATGCGTGCATGTCCTAAAAGACAGTTACCGCAAATGTTCGGCAAAAGAATTTGTCAAGCTGCTGTGCGAATCCGACTCAATTCGCGAGAAAGCATTCAATTGGCTTAAAGGAAACATTTCCTGACACACTACACAGTCCCCATCGACTTTGGGGGACCTCATTGCCATCACTATAGCACACGGGCAAGGCATCTATTGCAAATGCCATACACAAGTTATATATTTGCGCATGACTTTAACTTTTTAAAGATATGAGCAATACAACACTTGAAGACTTGAAAACACGTCGAAGCGTGCGTGCCTACATTCCCGATAAAATGCCCGAAAAAGAATTGCTCGACCGCATAATCGAGGCAGGGACCTATGCCCCCACCGGACGTGGTATGCAATCACCCATAATAATAGCCATCACCGACAAGGCCACGCGTGACAAGCTGTCGCGAATGAATGCCGAAATCATGGGAGTCAACTCCGATCCATTCTATGGCGCACCCGTGGTACTCATAGTGCTTGCCGACCGCAGATTCCCAACCTACATATATGACGGCTCGCTCGTCATGGGCAACCTGCTCAATGCCACCCATGCCGTCGGGCTGGCAGGATGCTGGATACATCGTGCAAAAGAGATATTCGACTCGGCCGAGGGAAAAGCGATGCTTAAAGAATGGGGCATAGAAGGCGATTACGAAGGAATTGGCAACTGCATCATAGGCTACCCCGCAAGCGACTCCCAAACGGTGCAAAAGCCACGCAAGCCCGATTACGTCCATTACATCTGATTCCAAGACACATCACTACATACAGGCAAAAATAGGAACGGGTGTCGACCGGAACTCCGGCGGCACCCGTTATTTAATTTTACCACGCCTCAACCGGCGTTACATCAATAACCAAATATGTCCTTGGTTTGCAATTCATGCACGGTTCCGAATTGTTTCAACGCCTGCATGTCGATGCTCTTCTTGTCGCCAAGGATGCAATACTCAAACGTTCGTCCTTTCACCCATTCGTTCTGAAACTTGACAACATCGGCCAAAGTAGCACTCTGAACATAATCATACAATGATATGCGTGAGTCCACATCCAGCCCGTGATCCTGAGCATCTATGTATTGCCATATCACATCCGACTTAAGGATGCGCTGCGTGCGCAAGCGAGTGAGCAAGCTGTTTTTTGCAATATCGAAAGCAGCCTCCGACTCAGGCATGTCTTCAATGATGTCATTAAACGTATTTACAGCATCGATGACTTTGTCATTTTGCGTGGCTATTAAGGAAACGTATCCATAAGAATCATCCTTGTAGCCGGGAGCTTCAAGTCCTGCCGAGGCCATGTAGGCCAACCCTCGGCTTTCGCGCATTTCTTGGAACACTATCGAATTCATGCCACCATTGAAATACTCATTATACAACATGCGTGCATTTTCAATTGCCGGGTCGTATTTCTTGCCGTCATTGGAATACTGCAACATGTACACTTGATTTGCCTCGTATGGAGCGAAGTAAAGGACAGCTTCAGGAGTTTCCTGTGCTTCATAGTCTTCATCAGGTACATCCTTCAAGCTTTCGGGCACTTTATGCTCCTCATTTATCAAAGCTGTAAACTCCTGCTGAGACATAGGTCCGTAATATGTCACACGGTGCTTATAACCGCAAAGTCCGTGCAAAATGTCAACCAATTTTTGAGGATTAGTTGACTTAAGTTCCTTTTCACTCGGAATATTGGTATAGCGGTTGAACGGTCCATATTGCATGTAAGCAATTAAACGATTGATGCTTCCAATCTGCTCGGCCTTGATGTCTGTTCTCTCTTTCAAGATATTATCCACAAGCCTCTTGTAAGCCTCTTCATCAACTTGGCAATCATTAAGCAACTTATCCATCAGGGCGACAGCTTCGGGCATATTTTCATTCAGTCCCGACAAAAATATATACGAGCGGTCGCTGCTTGCCACGACGTTAAAGTTGCAGGCAAGGCGATAGAATTCTTTCTTGACCTCTTCAGGCGTCATGTCGGATGTCCCTAAGAATTCAAAATAGTCTACAGCGGTAGAAAGCCATTTGTCAGAAGCAGTGCCCATGTCAAATATGTACATTAGCTCAAACAAGTCGTTTGATTCATTATGCTTGTACAACAACTGCATACCGGGCTTCAATTCAGCAACCGACAAGTCCTTTGAAAAATCAAGAAATACAGGTTCGATAGGCTTAACTACAGAAGCTTGGACTTCCTTCAGGAATGCACTGGCAGTGTCGCGGTTCATGGCTATTGGTGTAATTTCCGGCTTGTCGATGGTGAGGATGTTAGGATTCTTGCCTTGACGCTTGTACACTATCGCGTAATTATCCTCTTTAAGGTAGCGGTTGGCAAAATTCATGATGTCGGCCTTTGTGATTTTCGACATGCGGTCGAGCTTTGTCACCTCATCTTCCCATTTTGACCCGTTTATGAACGAACTTACAAACATGTCGGCACGTCCGCCATTGCTTTCAAGCGTTATTTCCTGTTGCCACTTGAAATTGTTCAATATGGCCTGGAGCATCTTCTCCTCGAAATCACCATTGCGCAACTTTGCCACTTCGGCAAGAACGATATCTTTCACTTCGTCAAGTGATTGTCCTTCCTTTGGCGTGCCATGCACCAAGAATGTCGAATAATCGGCCATAGACAACGGGAAGCAATACACCTGCAACACCTTCTGCGGCTGCAGCACGTCTATGTCAAGCAATCCTGCCACGCCATTGCTCAGCAATTGTGAAACCACCTCCATAGTGTCGGCTGCAAGAGTCCCTTCTCCCGGCAATCTCCAACCCATCATCAATGTCTCGGCTTCCATGCCTTTTACTTCCTTCACCACAGGAGTGGTAATAGGAGCCTCTTCCTTCAAGTCGAGCTTTGGCAACTCCGGATTAGGTTGCATGTCGCCAAAATACTTGTCAATGATGGCAATAGCCTCATCGGGATTAAAATCTCCCGACATGCAAATAGCCATATTGTTAGGGACATACCATTGCTTGTAATAATTCTTTATGTTGGTAATTGAAGGATTCTTCAAATGCTCTTGCGAGCCAAGCACAGTCCACAATCCATAAGGATGATGCGGATACAATGCCGCATTCAACGAATCGACAGCCGTTCCTATATCGCTCGTGAGCGACATGTTCTTCTCTTCATAAACTGTTTCAAGCTCCGTGTGGAATCCGCGTATCACATTATTCTTAAAACGGTCGGCTTGGATCATGGCCCAGTTCTCCACTTGGTTGCTCGGAATATTTTCCACATAACATGTTACGTCGGTACTCGTATAAGCATTTGTGCCCGTAGCTCCAATTGCAGCCATCAACTTGTCATATTCATTAGGAATGGCATATTTTGATGCCTCATACGACAGACTGTCGATTACGGCATATATTTCCTTTCTTTCCACGCTGTCGGTTGTCTGGCGATACACCTCGAACTGTTGTTCTATTTGATCGAGCAAAGGTTTCTCGGCTTCATAATTCTGAGTACCGAAATGATTGGTTCCCTTGAACATGAGATGTTCGAAATAGTGAGCCAATCCGGTTGTTTCGGCCGGGTCGTTCTTGCTTCCCACACGCACGGCTATATACGTCTGTATGCGCGGTTCATCCTTGTTTACGCTCATGTAAACCTTCAACCCGTTGTCGAGCGTGTAAATGCGCGTACCCATAGGGTCGCCAGGAACAGTCTCGTAACTATATCCCGAACAACCTGACATGATTGCCGCAACACATAACACAGCAACAGTTCCAAAGTACTTGAAAATTCCTTTCATATTCATGATATTTGTTGTTTATTTTCGTAAAAATAGACATAATTATTGTAAAATAAAAACATTAATGTCATTATTCTATCGGTATTTCAAGATTTTGAGCAAATTATTAACTTTGCGGCTGCAAATTTACAATGCGGAATACAACAAATTGTTTTAGGTTAATTTATGGCTTTATCAATCAAGTCAGGCTTGGTCACTGGAAAGCGTGACAACCTGAAATGGCAACTGGCACGGCTTGCCGGGCCTATTTTTATCGAAGTCCTCCTCATAATGATGCTTGGCGCAGTCGACACGTTCATGTTGTCGCGCCACAGCGACGGCAGTGTCGCAGCCGTGGGCATGGTTAACCAGATTGTCACATTCTGCTTCCTCGTCTTTGAAGTGATTAACGTCGGCACTTCGGTGCTATGCTCGCAATACATGGGAGCAAAGTTGCAGGAAAAGGTTGAAACCATAATAGGCATATCGCTCATGGTAAACCTTGTGCTCGGCCTTGCCATAAGTGCGTTCCTGTACTTCGGAGCCGACATGTTGCTGACAAAGATGGGACTTGCGCCCGAACTTATGCCCGACGGGCTTGCTTATATGCGCATCGTAGGTTCAATGGCTTTCTTCCAAGCGCTTGCAATGACACTGTCGGCGGCATTGCGCAGCGCCGACATGGCTTTCTACCCGATGCTCGTGGCTCTCGTCATGAACATTCTTAATATTTTCGGTAACTACTCGTTGATTTTCGGTAAATTCGGTATGCCGGCACTCGGCGTGGAAGGTGCGGCTATTTCCACTGCAGCATGCCGAGCCATCGCCATGGGAATGCTCATGGTAATAGTTCATAAGAAACTTATCCCAAAATTCCACAAATGCAATTTCGTGCCTTTCCAATGGAGGGAGCTCGGCAAACTGATGCGTATCGGATTGCCGTCGGCCGGCGAACAAGCATCCTACAGTTCCTCCCAGATAGTCATCACCTATCTCATAAACATGCTCGGAGTCGAAGCTCTCGCCACTCGCACCTATTGCGTCAATATAATAATGTTCGTGTACCTTTTCAGCATATCCATGGCACAAGGAGGAGCCATCTGCATAGGACATCTCGTGGGACGCTCAAAGGACCGTGCCGCATTCATCCTCGGGAAGTTCGTGATGAAACGCTCGGTCTCAATCACCCTTGCACTGTCGATATTATTGGCTCTCTCGGGACCGTATATTTTCAACATTCTCACTCGCAATCCCGAAATAATACGCCTCGGCTGCATTATACTGTGGATTGACGTGCTGCTCGAAATAGGCCGCCCGATTAACATTTTTGCCACCAACGCACTGCGTGCCGCCGGCGATGTGAATTATCCGTTCTACGTTGGTTTGATAGTGATGTGGAGTGTAGCCGTGGCTTTCGGATACATATCGGGAATAACGTTCGGCTTCGGCATCCTCGGCATGTGGACAGCTTTCATGCTCGATGAAAACATCAGAGGCATTATCTTCGTGAAAAGGTGGTACAGCATGAAATGGGTTGCCAAGAACTTCATCCGATAAACAAGTCTTGCCGCAAATCAGTCGGACGACTTTTGCCTGTACTCGCTTGGCGACATACCAACGCGCTGCTTGAAATATTTTCCGAATATCGACTGATTGGCAAAATTCAATTCGGCACTTATTTCCTGAACGGTATGGGAAGAAGAGCGTAACATCACCTTGGCTGCAAGGATAACAAAATTGTCAATCCAGTCGCCGGCAGGCTTTCCGCTCACCTGCTTCACAACCGATGTCAGGTGCTTCGAAGTTATGCACATACGCCCTGCATAATACTGCACAGTCCTGTGACGCTTGAACTCTTTCTCCACAAGAGTGACAAAGTTGAAAAACATCTCCTCGTTATGCGTCCTCTTCGTTACAGCATAATTGTAACGCTCCTTGTAGATGGAGAGAATCTTGTAAAGAACCGCCAACAACAAGCCTTGCATCATCTTGCGTTTATAGGCGCCATGCTCGCGCTTGATGCGCCTCCACAGGAAAGCATGGAAATCTTTAAGTTCCTCGGTTTCTTCCTCGGTAAGCGATATGACAGGACTCGACTTGAAGCTCATTATGAGAGGTAGCACCGAATGCACGTCAGGTAACATTTCATCTACAAATTTTCGGTCAATCCCTACAAACAAGCCCTTGAAATCGCTTGATGAGTCATATCCGTGCAGGATGTGGTCGGGCATCAGCGTAAACAGGCTGTTGGCCGGAACATGATACTCGGTGAGGTTAACTTTCACAGTTGCCTCGCCACTTATGCACACACCGAAAAGAGGCATGTCAAGCATTATCGGCTTGTCGGTAATCGACACGCCGTCGAGATTGTCAAAAATAAACACTTCGTTGTCAAGATCATCCTTTTGCGGAACCGAGTCCATGTCGCCATACTGGATGATTTTATCTTTCAAATTATTATTCATATCTACCCACATTCTGCATTTGCGGCACGCATTGCCGCGAACGGGAGTAAATATACAAATTTTCCCTTGCATTCTAAAGGCCATTCGGCAAAGCCGCGATTATTCAGCAGCAACCATCTTTTACAAAATGCAGCCACGCGCCTATTTTTCACAATAATCATTAATGAAATGGCTTTAAGTCAAAAAGAATAATTATCTTTGCAGGAATTTTTACATGTAGAGAAAGAATTTTATGGTAACACCTACTAAAAAAACCATCGAACTGGGTGACGGACGTGTGATCACCCTCGAAACAGGAAAGCTTGCCAAGCAAGCCGATGGTGCTGTTGAGCTGCGCATGAACAATACGATGCTTCTTGCGACAGTCGTGTCGGCAAAAGAAGCCGGCGAAGGGGTCGATTTCATGCCCCTGCAAGTTGAGTACAAAGAAAAGTTCTCAGCCTTCGGAAGATTCCCGGGCGGCTTCCAGAAACGCGAAGGTCGTGCTTCGGACTATGAAATATTGACCGCCCGCCTTGTCGACAGGGTATTGCGTCCGCTATTCCCCGACAACTATCATGCTGACACTTTCGTCAACATCATATTGTTCTCTTCCGACGGTCAAGACATGCCCGATGCTCTTGCCGGGCTGGCTGCATCGGCAGCCCTCGCCGTTTCCGACATTCCTTTCAACGGACCTATTTCTGAGGTTCGCGTGGCTCGCATCGACGGACAATTCGTCATCAACCCGACTTTCGACCAACTTGAAAAAGCTGACATGGATCTTATGGTAGGTGCTACTTACGACAACATAATGATGGTCGAAGGCGAAATGGATGAAGTGAGCGAAACCGATTTGCTCAATGCCTTGAAAGCTGCCCACGAAGCCATCAAAGTTCAATGTAAGGCTCAAATGGAATTTGCCGAAGAAGTGGGCGCAACCGTAAAACGTGAATATTGCCACGAAGTAAACGACGAAGAATTGCGTCAAAAAGTGTGGGACACTTGCTACGACAAGGCATACGCCATCGCAAAAGCCGGCTCGGCCGACAAACATTGGCGCAACGACAGTTTTGAAGCCATTTGCAACGAATATATCGAATCGATTCCCGAAGAAGAACGTGAAGAAAAAACTCCGCTCGTGAAACGTTACTACCACGATGTGGAAAAAGAAGCCATGCGCCGCTGCGTCCTTGATGAAGGCATTCGTCTCGACGGACGTAAAACCACCGAGATACGCCCCATCTGGTGCGAGGTAGATTACCTTCCGGGGCCTCACGGATCGGCAGTGTTCACTCGTGGCGAGACTCAAGCTCTCGCAACAGTAACCCTCGGGACAAAACTCGACGAGAAACTTGTAGACGACGTGCTCAACCACAGCACCGAGCGTTTCTTGCTCCACTACAACTTCCCTCCGTTCTCTACCGGTGAAGCTAAAGCGCAACGTGGCGTAGGCCGCCGCGAAATCGGCCACGGAAACCTTGCCCACCGCGCCTTGAAGCGCATGTTCCCCGAGAACTTCCCTTACACGGTGCGCATCGTTTCAGACATCCTTGAATCAAACGGCTCCTCTTCAATGGCTACCGTATGTGCCGGAACTCTTGCCCTGCTCGATGCCGGCGTGAAGATGAAAAAGCCGGTGGCAGGCATCGCCATGGGACTTATTTCGGACAAGGGCAACGTGAAACATGCAATTTTGTCCGACATCCTCGGTGACGAAGACCATCTTGGCGACATGGACTTCAAGGTTACAGGAACCAAAGATGGCATTACAGCCACTCAGATGGATATCAAGTGCGACGGATTGTCTTACGAAATCCTCGAACAAGCCCTCAACCAAGCTCGCGACGGAAGAATGCACATCCTCAACATCATCAATGAAACCATTCCTCAACCTCGCGAAGACTATAAGCCTCACGTTCCTCGCATCGTGACAATGACCGTCGACAAAGACTTCATCGGCGCAATCATTGGCAAAGGCGGTGAAACTATCCAAGGAATACAGGAAGCTACCGGTGCCGTAGTAACCATCGATGAAATCGACGGCAAGGGCGAGATAGAAATCTCGGCAGCCAACAAGGAATGCATCGATGCTGCCGTAGAGAAAATCAAGGCAATCATCGCCGTTCCCGAAGAAGGGAAAGTGTACACCGGCGTGGTGCGCAGCATCCTCGACTTCGGTGCATTTGTTGAGTTCATGCCTGGCAAGGACGGGTTGCTCCATATTTCCGAAATAAGCTGGGACCGCATCGAAAGCATGGAAGCTACCGGATTGAAAGAAGGCGACGAAGTGACTGTAAAATTGATTGAAATAGACAAGAAAACAGGAAAATTCCGTCTGTCGATGAAAGCTCTCCAAGAAAAGCCCGAAGGATATGACGACGCTCATCGCGGTGGCAACAACCATCGCCAAGGTGGCAACGGCGGCAACAGAAACCCTCGTGGAAACAACGGAGGTAATGGTCGTCCGCAACGCAATGGCGGAAACAATCGCGGCCCACGTCGTGACTAAGACATGACACCGCGCCTATGATGGCGCAATGACAGACAAACATAACATTAAGAATAGCGGCACAGGCCGGGTGTAACATTACCCCGGCCTGTGTTTTTTCTTTCCACCTCTACTTACCATTTGTTCGTTTATTTCGCACTTTAAGAAACAAATGCCCGAATTACATGGATTTTTACGACAATCAACCGTAATTTTTTCATTTTTTGTCCCATTTTTACAAAATAAACTTATATTTGCAGAAAAAATAAAAAACTCAAACTTTTTTAACATTATGCTAAAAACAACCAAATTCCTAATCTTTGCATTGCTTTGCCTTATATTGGCACAACCTGTCTCGGCAGAACAAAAAGCATATGCCTATGCCGTTTCAGGGAACTATGGAATCATGGATTTCCAACTCGGCTCATTCTCGCCTGGAATGCTGTACCAGAGTGAAACCAACATCAGCGCGGCCACATTTGCCGAAGGCAGATACTACGCCCTGCATGTAGACAATGACGGCAATCCTAACGGCATTTATTCCTACGACCTTAAAACAGGCAAATCGGAGAAATACATGGATCTCATGGCATCGTCGGTAATATACGACATGACATACGACTACTCATCACAATCCATACTATTTCTCGGTGACGCTTGGCCCAACACGTCTCTTTTGCGCTTGAACCTCGCGACAAAGGAGATAACCAACCTACACGACTTTGAAAACACTTCAATAATGTGCATCGCTGCCGACTTTGACGGCACAATATACCTTCTCGACCGTCAAGGGTTTCTATACATCATGGACAAGACAACCTACGAGTTAACCCCGGTGCTTGAAACCGACCGTTACATTACCGGCCTGCAATCTATGGATTTTGACCACAACACCGGCAAGCTCTACTGGGTAACAACCGACTATGGCGTTTGCTCTCATTATGAAATAAACGTTGACGATGGAACAATGACATCAATAGGCTCAATCGACAACACCCAACTCGTGGGACTATTCACAGGTTATACCGCAGCCAGCCCTGAAACCCCGGCTGCACCGACGCAATTTGTTGCCACTCCGGGTGCCAACGGCAGCAACTCCTGCAACCTGACATGGCAACTTCCCACTACCACATTCAATCGTGAGCCGCTTGTCAATGCCATCACCAACGTAACGGTTTATCGTGATGGTGAGGCTATCGCAAAACTCGACGCTTCGGCCACTTCCTATACCGACAATAACGTGACTGCCGGAACCCACCGATACAAAGTTTCGGCAAGCAACAATGCCGGGGAAGGTATGTTTAACATCACATCGGCATACATCGGCGAAGACATACCGGTCGCTCCGTCAAACGTGGTGGCTGCCGCAACCGGCAACACCATCCAAATTACTTGGGACGCACCTACGACAGGAATGAACGGTGGCTGGATAAGCTCAAACATCACCTACAAAGTAGTCAGAGTAAACGATAACAAGGTCATCCAAGAAGCCACCACTCAGACATCGGCTACAGATGTTGTTGAGGGTGCTTATGCCGGTTATTCTTACCAAGTTACCGCTTCCTCGGCAGCCGGTGAAGGTGGCAGTGCAACATCAAACGTCGTACACGCCGGCACGGCTCAATCCTTACCTTTCTCATCGGCCCTTGAAACTGAACAAGATTTATCGGCTTGGAGTATAATAGACGGCGACGGCAACGGTGACAGCTGGCAAATGGGAACTCTTTTCAAAAACAGCCGCCAAGGTGCCGAAGTCACCCATAACAATGACAATGGCTCGGATGATTGGCTTATAACGCCTCCTGTAAAACTAAGCGCAGGAGTCGCCACCGAAATCAGTTTCTTGACATACACGGCTTATGCCTACAATGAACAAATTGAAGTGCGCATCGCAAAATCGGGCACGCAGCCTCAAGATGCACAAGTTATTGAAACAGTCAGCATCCAAGGCTCAAAAGGCTACTATGGATATGATGTAAAGCTTCCAATTCCTGCAGTGCAAGAGGATGGCGAATATTGCATTTACCTGCACTATGCCACGACGCCAAAGAGCACCAACTATTGGGGTGTCCACATCAACGACTTCTCTTGGAAAGAGAATAACACCGGCTCAATCTCGGGCACAGTCTCATATGACATGATGGGAATGGAAATGGGTGCGTCAGGAGTGACCGTAACGGTCGGAGACTTGTCGACAACGACCGACTGGCAAGGCATGTACGCCATTGAGGAAATCCCGGCTGGCGAATATGACGTGACTGCACAATACACCGGCTACAAGACCCAATCAAAACATGTTACAGTAAATGTCGGCGACCAACTCACAGTCGACTTCATGCTTGAACAATTACAAAAATTCGACCTTTCGGGCACCGTGACCGACAATTCGGGCAACCCTATAATGGGCGCGTCGATAAAGCTTGAAGGCGATGAATCTTATTCAACCTCGACCGACGAAACAGGAGCCTATATCATTCGCGATATCTACGAATACCAATATACGCTCACAGTCGAAAAGAACAACTACGTCGGCACAAGCGAAACAATCAACATTACCCAAGACATAGAAAAAAACTTAACACTTGAGACCGACATCATAGAGCCATACAACGTCCAAGCCTACGACAACGAACAAGGAGGCATACATGTGGAATGGAGCGAGCCAAAGTCGTTGCAAGAAATGCACTACGACAACGGCACAGCAGCTCAAGCCTACAGCTGGGACGAATACGGAAGCGACTCGCATGTCCTCGCATCAATTTACCGTCAGCCTGCCAAAATCTATGAAATAAAATGGCAGAGCGTAAAAACCGATATCAGCTCGGATGAAATCAACCTGCTCATAATCGACCTTGACTACGGAGGCAACCCGACAGCCGATGTATTATATGAAGTAAAAGGAGTGCCTACAGTCGACGGCGAATGGAACACCTATCGCTTGCCCGAACCTGTTATTGCCGAAAGGGGCGGTTTCCTCATTGCAGTAAGCGGTAAAGGGGCTACTTTGGCCATTGACAATGGCACGGAAGACGGAACAATAGAATTTCCATACACGCAATGTACCAACAACAACTACGTTGCTTCCTACAACTACACTTATTTTGACGAACGTACCACCAACCAGTCTGCAAGGTTTTTGTTGAGAGCCGTGTGCGAAAACATCGAGCCTGAAGGCAGCACAATGCCTGAAATCAGCTACGATTTGTATCGAGTTCCGGAATCGGCTCAAGAAGACGAATCGGCATGGGCTACTGTTGCCAAAGGTCTGAAAACGCTTTCTTATGAAGAAAGCAATATCCCGAGCGGAATATACACTTATGCAGTAAAAGCTAATTACGGAGAAAGTTCAAACTTGCTGTCGGAAGCAGCCTTCTCTCCCGAAATCCGTCACAACATGATTGCCGACGTTACTGTGGATGTAAGCGCCAATTCCGACCCGGCACATGCCAATGGAGCCACCGTCACGCTGCATAACGACAAAAACAACTACTCGGCAATAGTTGCCGACGGTGCTGCATCATTCAGCAATATTGACAAAGGCATTTACAACTTGAACATCGTTCAACGCGGATTTGAGACGCTCGAAGCCGAAGGCGTGAACATAACAGGCGAGGATATTGCATTCACCCTTGACTATGAATTGACTCAAAGCCTTGACATGCCCGCAACAATCGATGTCATAATCACCGATGAGGAATCGACCGATGCCGAACTGGTGTGGAATGTACAACCTAACATTGACGAAAGCTTTGACGGTAATGACTACACCGACTTCGAATTGAATCCGGCCGGAAACATCGGTTGGCAATACATCGACAATGACGGACGTGAATCGACAGGCTTTGCCAACACTACATTCCCTAACATGAACGAAAAGATGGCTGCCATCACATTCAATGCCAAGACAACCACTCCGCCGCTCAGCAGGGAGACAGCCCATTCAGGCGACCGCGCCCTTGCATTCTTTGCAGCACGAGACATGCTTAACGAGGCCGAAGAACTGGTACATTACGACAGCGATGACTATCTCATTTCACCGGAACTCAAGCCTTATAAGGATTTCAAATTCTCATTCTACGCATGTTCTTACGAAAAATCGATAGGTTATCTCGAACGCATCCGAGTGGGATACTCTACCACTACTCCCGAACTTGACAAATTCATTTGGCTCGATGAAGACTTCTATTATGTTCCTTTGACCTACGAGCAATATGTGTATGACATCCCTGCCGAAGCAAAATATGTAGCCATCAACAACCACTCGATAAGCAACTTCATCCTATTGGTCGACGACATATTCATCGGTACCGACGGTCAAGTGCAAGGCAACCCGTACATGCCTGTCAATGTTATCGGATATGAAGTCTACCTTGATGGTGAAAAATTAACCGACACACAGGATACTCGCTTTTCACTCACCGGACTTTCCAAAGGCTCGCACACCGCAGGAATCGTGCAGAAATTTGCCACAGGCAAATCAGAACCGCTCGAAATCGAATTTGAAATAGGAGGTTCCGGCATCAAGGGCACGTCCACAGGCGACGGCATCCGCATATATTCCTATGATGACATGCTGTATATCGCAGGCGACTACGAAACAGCCATGATATACAATGCCGCCGGAACGACAGTAATGCAACTCGACGGTGAAAGTCAAGCCGACCTGTCGGCACTAAGCAATGGCATTTATATCGTAAGAGCCATCGACAAAGCAGGAAACGCGACTGTTCAAAAAATCGCTATCAAATAACGATAAATACACTTCATAAAGCAACCGCCCGGTGTGTCACGCATCGGGCGGTTTCATTTTATGTCTCTATATGCAGTAGCTACCTGACAATGCCATGTCTTAAAAACCTCCTGCCTCACAAATTGATAATATCTTCACGACTATCTCTTGTCTTACATAAGACTTACGACTACAAAAAGCATCCCTCCAAGAGAAATCTCTCGAAGGGATGCCAGCTATTATTTGTGATGGTGCTTTTTTAATTTTTTCCGTGGCAATCTTTGTATTTCTTGCCGCTTCCACATGGACAAGGATCATTACGACCGATCTTCGGGCCTGCCTTGATAGGAGAGCGATGAACAGGTCCTTGCGGCTGTCCTGCTGCACGACGCTGCGCATCGGCTCCCGGATAAGCCTCCTTGCTTTCGGTGTATTGCGGAGTCGGTCGGCGAGGCTCGCTCTTCATCTCTTGTATCTGAGGTTGAGGAGCAGGAGCTGCCGGCATTCCCGAAATTGACACTGATGGTTGAGGCGATGGTTGAGGTTGCGGCTGTTGAACAGGGATGAATCCTCTCATCAATATTGAGATTGCCTTTGTATTCATGTTGTTGAGCATAGTCGCAAACAAGTTGAAAGATTCAATCTTATAAATCAACAACGGATCCTTCTGTTCGTAGCTTGCATTTTGCACCGATTGACGCAACTGGTCGAGTTCGCGCAAATGTTCTTTCCAAGCCTCGTCGATAGTCATCAGCAATATGGCCTTCTGCCATGCCTTTGCAATGCTCTTGCCTTCGGTGCGATAAGCATCCTCTATGTCGGCCGGTATGCCATAGGTGTGACGGCCATCCGAAATAGGTATGCGCAACAAGCCTTTTGCACCGCGCGATTCGACAAGCATCTTGACTACAGGGAAAGCGACCTCGGCGATTTTTTCGCTTCGGCGGTTGAAGTTTGCAACAACCTCGTCATAAATCTTAGTTATCATATCCTCTTTTTCCATTTTCAAGAAATCTTGTTCCGAGAATGGAATTTCGATGGCATAATTAGTGATAACCTTCATCTTCAAGTCGGAATAATCGTCTTGTGCGCTATACTCGTTTACAATAGCCTCAACATTGTCATATATCATGTTTACGATGTCGAGTCCTATTCTTTCTCCCATCAACGCATGATGGCGGCGAGTATATATGACGTTACGCTGTGTATTCATCACGTCGTCATATTCCAAAAGATGCTTACGAATACCGAAGTTGTTTTCTTCAACGCGCTTCTGAGCACGCTCTACCGACTTGGTCACCATTGGCGACTCAATAGACTCGCCTTCTTTCAAGCCGAAACGGTCGAGCATCTTAACGACGTTGTCGCTGGCAAACAAACGCATCAATGTATCTTCAAACGACACGAAGAACACCGACGACCCTGGGTCGCCTTGACGTCCGGCACGTCCGCGCAACTGCCTGTCGACACGACGCGACTCGTGACGCTCGGTACCTATAATCGCAAGACCGCCGGCAGCCCTTACCTCAGGAGCCAGCTTTATATCGGTACCACGACCTGCCATGTTGGTGGCTATGGTAACGACAGCCTTTTGACCAGCCTGTGCCACAATCTCGGCTTCGCGCTGGTGCAACTTCGCGTTCAACACATTGTGAGGTATTCTTCGCATGGTGAGCATACGGCTCAGCAATTCTGAAATCTCGACCGAAGTCGTACCGACAAGTACCGGACGGCCTGCATTCACCATTTTTTCAATTTCCTCTATGACTGCATTGTATTTTTCTTTCTTGGTCTTGTAGACACGGTCGTCCATGTCCACGCGCTGTACAGGCTTGTTGGTAGGAATCGTCACAACGTCCAGCTTGTAGATGTCCCAGAATTCTCCGGCTTCGGTCTCGGCTGTACCGGTCATACCTGCCAGCTTGTGATACATCCTGAAGTAATTCTGCAATGTGATGGTCGCAAACGTCTGCGTTGCATCTTCCACCTTAACGCCTTCCTTGGCTTCAATGGCCTGATGCAATCCGTCGCTATAACGACGACCCTCCATGATACGTCCCGTCTGCTCGTCGACGATTTTTACTTTACCATCTTCCGAAACGATATATTCGACATCGCGTGTGAACAACGCATAAGCTTTCAACAACTGGTTAACAGTGTGAACACGCTCGGCCTTCACCACATAGTTCTGCATCAACTCATCTTTCTTTGCCACCTTTTCTTCTTCGGTGAGATTTTCATTCTCAACTTGCGACAATTCGGTTGCAATGTCGGGCAGCACGAAGAATGTCGGGTCGGAAGTTGTTCCTGTCAACACGTCGATACCCTTGTCGGTGAGTTGCACACTATTGTTCTTCTCGTCGATGACAAAATACAACGGGTCGGTAACTATGTGCATCTCGCGGCTGTTGTCCTGCATGTAGAATGCCTCAGTCTTGAGCATCAACGGCTTCACGCCCTCTTGGCTCAAGAACTTTATCAACGCTCCGTTCTTTGGAAGACCTTTATAAGCGCGATAAAGCAGCAACGACCCCTCTTTAACCTTCTCTGCATCACTGCTTGCAAGCAATGTCTTGGCCTGACCGAGCAAGTCGGTTACAAGTTTCTTTTGCGCATTCACCACCCTTTCAACATTTGGCTTGAATTGCACAAACATTTGATCGTTACCCTTTGGAACAGGTCCTGAGATAATCAACGGTGTGCGGGCATCGTCGATAAGCACCGAATCGACCTCATCGACAATGGCATAGTTGTGCTTGCGCTGCACAAGATCCTCGGGAGACACTGCCATATTGTCGCGCAAATAATCAAAGCCGAATTCATTGTTCGTACCAAACGTAATGTCGCAGTTATAAGCGTGACGACGTTGCGGCGAGTTGGGCTGCGTCTTGTCTATGCAATCGACCGAAATACCGTGGAACATATAGATAGGACCCATCCACTCCGAGTCACGCTTTGCCAAGTAGTCGTTGACAGTAACCACATGCACTCCGTTACCCGGAAGCGCATTAAGGAATACCGGCAATGTGGCAACAAGAGTCTTACCTTCACCGGTAGCCATCTCGGCAATCTTGCCCTGATGCAGCACGATACCGCCTATGAGCTGAACATCGTAGTGTATCATGTCCCATTTTATCTCGTTACCTCCGGCCATCCAATGATTCTTATAGATAGCCTTGTCGCCGTCTATCGAGATAAAGTCTTTGCCTGCGGCTGCCAGCTCACGGTCAAAGTCGCTTGCCGTCACCTCGATTGTTTCATTTTGGGCAAAACGGCGCGCGGTGTCTTTGACAATGGCAAAAACCTCGGGAAGCACTTCATTCAAAATATCTTCGGTGCGGTCGAGTATTTCTTTTTCTATTTTGTCAATTTGATTCCAAAGCGGCTCGCGCTTGTCATAGTCGAGAGTTTCTATTTCTTTTTTCAACTCGTCGATTTGATTACGCTGCGGAGCCACATATTCCTTTATGCGAGCACGAATGTCGGTAATGCGTTGACGCAATTCATCATTCGATAACTTTTCTATTTCGGGATATATCGCCTTTATCTTGTCCACTATGGGCATGATGCCTTTCAAGTCGCGTTGCGATTTATTTCCGAAAAGAGATTTTAAAATGTCAGTAAATCCCATTTTATTATGCTGATGTTTTTTATTCGTTATTTATGATTTTTCGTTATCCGGGAGAGAATCATGCCTGCAGCACTGAAGCTGTTTGCATCCCGCCTTGACAGGAAACTGCAGTATTTTTCAGTATCCCAAATCAAGCGGCATTCCTGTGGCCGCATTTGGAGAGCGTATCCTCAAGATTCCCGATATTGTCGGGGCAATGAGCGTGGCATCTACAGGATATGATATCTTTTGCGGTTTCACTCCCGGGCCCATTATGAACACCGGCGAATTTACTGCATTTGCCCTGACCAACTTGGCTTCGTCAAAATTGTCATTATCGTTATCCATTATGAGCCAGCCCGGACTCACTTCTATCACTATGTCGCCAAAGTAATCGGGCACCATCGCCTTATGCAACATCCATGCCTCGGCATTTGACGGATTGTTTAGAATTTCTTCAAAAGTGTAAGCAGCCGTCACACCGCTCATCTGCCTTAAGAATTCGCTCGATTTAGCCCTGACTTCGTCAAGTTTAAGATTTTTCTCCTTTATCAGCTCATGATTCAGGTAGAATTGTCTGTCAAAGTATCCTTTTACCCACTGGCCGTTGCCGTGCAATGCCATTAAGTACATGTTGAGCAACGAAATCGCCCTTTTCGGATAAAATTCGCCTGTCGGTATATTATATCGTTCAGACGGGCGTGTATTATCTTCATAATAACCGGTGGATGCGACAAATACCAAAACATTACCCATGCCCACCGTTTTGTCTACCGCCGAAAACAATCGTGCCAAATCGTTGTCGAGGCGCAAATATATGTCTTGCATCTCAACGCGGTTGTCGCCATCCTGCGTATATTCATAGGGAGCTGCCGTGTATCCTATGCACAGCATGTCGGTCTGTCCGCGGTTGCCAAGCTTCAACACGTTAAGGTACTCTATCGCGGCCGTGGTCACCTCGTTGTTCACAAGCGCACTTTTCTTGTACTTGCGGAAACGATCCTGGTCGGACGATGAGTATATATATCTGAAAGGATAATATTTCTTGAACGAAAGAATGTCGGGATAATCATCAAGCTTCATGGATGGAACCCAAGAAGCGGTATCAAGCCGCGTGGAAAGCGGAATCCTGTAATTGCGTCCCGACAATATCTGCGGAGCATCCTTGTAGAAAGTCGTCGAAGCCCAATTGCCGGTGGCATCGTCTATCCAGAATGCACTGTTGGCGGCATGGCCGGCAAGCAGTATCGCCTGCTGGGCATCGGGAGCTATCGCATGTATGTAACCAAGGCCGCTTGTGTGGATGCGCAACTCGTCGGTGACGGTAGAAACCTTATAGGCCATCGGCGAATAAGTGTCGGTGGTGAAATTTCCCATTACCGACTTATCGGTCAATATGTACTGCGGCTTATTGATTGTCTTATCGAAAATATAAGCACATGGAACGCCGTTGACCTTAGGCGTCGTTCCGCTCATCAATATAGCCGTCCCCGAAGCTATGTCAAGATCGGGGACGCCAAACTCCACATTCTCGATAAAGACACCGTCTCTAACCAGACGCTTGAAACCGGCTTCGCTAAAATGGGCTTGCAGCAACTCAAGATAATCGCTCCTCAACTGGTCTACAACTATGCCTATGACAAGCCGTGGACGGTCCCCACTGGCAACGTTGCTATTTTGCGACAACGCCGTCAGAGCCACCATTGAAGCCACTATCGAAGTGAGCATCTGGTTTATTTGTTTATTTTTGTGCATTTGCAGCTAAATATCACTATATAATTGAACGATCGTGTTGCAAGACACAACATGAACGGGAAAATAGCCATGTTTGCAGCCTGTGGCAGGAAAGGCCATGACACAAGCAGCAGAATAATGACCGCAAAGTTAAGAAAATGGTAGAAATAAAGCACCCTTTTTGCCTTTTTTATCCAAATTAATATTGCCGGAAGCAGTGAAAAGGGATGCAACCATATCCCGTTAAAATTGGGCGACGTGGCGGCATGGGTGGATACAAATATCAAGAAAAAGATGACTATGCCGCAAATGCCGGCAAATCCAAACAGCAAGCTGTCGAGCCATCGGCTCACTTTGTGCCGCTTTATGTCAAGCAACGACACTGCAACGACAACCACAAGCAAAGCAATCGCAACAGTCATCGGCGACATCCATTCGGGTGTTGGTGGCAACACATCTCCCATGTCGGCACCGGGATTCAACACCCGGGTCGCATTTACAAGCGGCATTACCGTGTCGCCACGCTCCACCGTCGCTCCGGCAAAAGCATCCATTAACACCATAGGCACAAACATCTGCTCCCGGTAATCAAGCTCATAGTCTATGCCGCTTCCCAAGACAAGGTCTATGCCGAATTGCTGCCAAGCATAATTTGCATTGTAATGCCTCATCTCTTCGCGAAATGTGAGCGTATCGCGCATGGCCGGATAATGCAATGCTCCGCCAATGGCTTTTTCCACGATGTCGCGCGGACGCGTGGCACAATTGTCATAGATGTAATTATACCTGTAAACGGCATTATCAGGCAACGCATTTATGTAAAGGGCGTTGACCACCTCGGCTGCTTGCCGTTGGGTGAGATTCAAATCTTGCTCGACTACCTTACGGCTCTCATAACCGTGCAACATGTATTGCGACGAATATCCCACTACCTTGTAATCGGTCTCCCCCTTGACAAAGCGATACATGAAATTGGGGGCGTTAAAATCAAATATGCCGTAGTTGTACACCATGTCGACATCGGCATATCGTACCCTTAGCATGGTGTGTCCGTACAATTCATAAATCTCGCTTCCCGGATAACATGTAATAAGACTCACCTTGACGCTATCCTGTTGTGCCCATGCGCCCATGCACGAAAACAACACGACTACGACTAACGCCAATTTGTACTTTATCGTGCTTAAAGCCATTTCTCTCTCCTATATTCTTGAGTCAAAGCGACTATCTGTCATTTCTATATTTCATGCAACAAAAATCATACCCGTCAATCTCCTCGATAATGGCCTTGCAGGAACAATCGGGCAAAAAAATCCCAATTGTCATGCAAAACCGACTTGTCGTCTTTGTCAAAAGGCAAGCGTGCATCTGGGAGCAAATTATTCTTAAAAAGGTATTTCACAAGGTCGATTGGAGCCATTCCGCGTTCTGTCACCAACCTGTGAGCGCCTTCGCGTGCCGCATCGGCATCATATATGGCATTGTCGGGATGCTTGATATATTGCGCAACATCATGGGCAATCAACATTCCTTTGGAGCGATTTCCAAGCAAGACAAAATTGCCAAATCTCTTCATTCCCGGCAAATGTCCTGTCTCAGATTTGCCCCACCCCATTTTTTCACTCACAAAACACTCAAGCGAGTCGTAACTGTCGATGAATGCTATCGGGCTGCCACCTGTGGCATTCACAAGCTGCTTGTAGAATTTATGCTCATTCCCTTCGGCCACGTCATCGATATTGTCGTCGGTCGCAGGTTCTTTCCCTTCCACTATTAGTTTCACCCATTCGCCTATGGTGAACGACAACGGCCCGGTAGGATTTTCCACCATTATCTGCCTGTTCATTTCGGCAAGCCGCTGCCTTGCCTCATCCTCATCCCTGCTGGAATTAATAATTTCCCGAGCCTTGCCCATTGCCGCGTTCAGAGTGCCGTTAGCAGCCGGACGCAGGAAATAACAATTCCAGAAAAGCCAGTAAGACAAGTCATATACTTGTTTGGCACAGTCGGCATCGGCAAGATCGACATCCATGGCTACATTATATTCTACCGGTGTCGGAGCTTCCTCATAAACGGCATCGAGCAAATTGAAAAACAAATGCGCAAGTCGGGCTATATTCTTGTCATAAGGTGAAATCATGCCATGCTCGTCTTGATGGCTCTCTATGACATACCATATTATGAATTGCAAGTCAATGCAATTCAACTCGCTGTCGATATAGTCTTCGGGACGCTCGAAAATGGGCAATGGACGGCCATACATCTTGTTGCACATTGTGGAGAAAGACCTCCAAATGCCGGCATCGGAGATTATATCCTGAAAATATCCCACGATGGCAAGCACCACTTCTTTCCTGACATCTTCGCCAATATTCATTAATATGCGAGCATTATCCCATATCTTGGCCAGACGTGTGGCAAGTACTATGTAATACTTGTCGGTCTCCGCAACCTCGGGATAATTTGGCTGCTTAAGCATGAAATCCTTTATCGTAATTTCCATATTCCGCGTTTTTATATCATTTATGTTGTACGGCAACAACAGTGCAAATATAGCAATCAAATGGATTCAATCAACTCCTTTATGCTGCCACACACGGCCTGCCGACCTCCATACGTCATAATTATTTCATTTTTTCCTCTCACATCCACATGAATGTCGCAATTATCGGCCAAGCCGATCCCGTTGCGCCGCAATGCATTGCAAATCCAATGGCGCAGCTGCATGTCAAGGCAATCCAAGCTGACTGACGAAACAATGGGAGAATCGACATCAAAGTCGCCAATCGACATGTTGAAACGCGCACTGCCGCCATCCCACATCTTTTGCATCGCACCGTCGAGTATCATGTCCTCGGTGAATCCTTGAAGTATTTTCCTGTCGGCAGTGATCACCCACAGTTCGTCGGCAAGCAGCAAAGCCTGCGAGATATCGTGTGTCGACAACAACACCGCTTTATCATTGTCATGCGCCAGCGAGTGCAGCAATTTCACCACATCGGCCTTGCTGGCCACGTCAAGAAAAGCCGTTGGTTCATCAAGCATTATTACAGGCGTTTCTTGCGCCAGCACCTTGGCAATCATGGCTTTTTGACGCTCTCCATCGCTCAATTCAGCAAGGAAACAATCTTGCTTGTGCCTTATGCCCGATGCCGACATGGCCGAATCTACCACAGCCCGATCCTCATCGTCAAGACGGCCGAAAAATCCTGTATAAGGCTGTCGTCCCAATGAAACAAGCTCTTTTACCGTAAGTCCGCCGGCCTGCGTCCTGTCGGTATATACGAGCGACAGCATCCGCGACAGTTCTTTGCGGCTCAACGTGTCAATATCACGTCCGGCATACTCGATATGCCCGGACAAACGAGATTGCGAACCAGCCAAGGTGCGCATCAAAGTAGATTTTCCTTTCCCGTTTGCGCCAAGAAGTGCTGTCAATCTTCCCGGCTTCAATTCCAGGTCAAGCCCTTCCATGATTACCGTGTCATGCTTTCCATGCCGGTAGCCTATTGCCAAATCATGAGTACTCAATGCAACCATGCGCGTTATCAATTGAAATATTGAATCTTCCTCCTGTTCAGAATTATGTATATGATTACCGGGACACCTATTGCGGGAGTTATAGCATTAATAGGAATTATACCGACAGATGATGATGGCAACACACTTATAAGCTGGCACAACAGGGCAATGTCGGCTCCGGCAAGCACCGTGGACGGCAATAATATGTTATGGTTTGACGAGTTAATGAGCAATCTCGCTATGTGTGGCACCACAAGCCCGATAAACGCAATTGGTCCGCAAAACGCCGTGGCCGTGGCCGTCAATATGCCGGTAATGAGCAGCAATTCGTTACGGGTGCGACGAATATTCACGCCGAGATTCTCGGCATACCGTGCTCCGAGCAGCAAGGCATTCAACGGTTTTGCCATCAATATCGCCCACACTATGCCCGCCATTATTATGACCGAGAATGCAGGCAAGCTGTCGGTCGTTACGCCCGAAAAATTGCCAAGGCCCCATATCACATAAGAATGCACCCCTTCTTGCGTGGAAAAAAAGTTGAGCAAGGATATGACACTCGAAGACAAATAACTTATCATTATGCCTATGATGAGCAGCATCGATGAGCCACGCACCAATGAAGAAAACACAATCAACAATATGAGAATCAAGGCAGCTCCTGAAAGCGCACCGGCAAGAATGCTTATATACCCTCCGACTGTACTTCCAAACAACGAACCGAATTCTCCTCCCAAAGCAAGCATCACTATCGCCACGCCAAGACTTGCCCCTGTGGAAACGCCAAGGATGGACGGCCCGGCAAGCGGATTGTTGAACGTGGTCTGCATCAACAGCCCCGAGACGGCCAACGCCGCTCCTGCAAGCACTGCCGTCACTGCCATGGGAACACGCGATTGCAACATTATCAATTCCCATGCGTCATTTGAACTGCCATTACCCGAAAGTATGCTTGCGACCTCGTCAATCGGAATATTGACCGAACCGACGACAAGATTTGCGACAAAAAGCACGACGAGCAACAATGCAAATAAAATTATTGCTATCCGCCCTCTGCGATATGTATTTGAATGCTTATTCATCGGGCAATGGTGAAAAATATTTCAATCCGCCTGATAACACTCCGGGATGGAATATCTTTATATATTCTTCCAAAAGAATCTCAGGATGGAAAGGAAAATCTTGGAAAAGAGTCGTTTCAAGGGTGCGGCATTGATATACGTTGCCATCCTTGTATGCCTTAAACTCGCCGTTCAACGGATTGGATTTGACAAACGTACTTCGAGTAACAGACTCTACAGCCCTTATCAGCCAGAAGTCAGCATCATGCGCCTTGTCATAGACTTGGGCGAAATCGAGCGACAATGAACCGGCAGAATTATTATCGGCCCAAGGATATTCTGCTCCGGCATCGATATAGAAATGAGCCATGTAGCTGTTGCCTCCGGGAACATACCACACGCCGCTCATGACAGTTTCAGATATTACTTTAGGACGTTCTTTAACCTTGGACGCCACCGATTTTAACGAATCATAACGACTCCTTACTGAATTGAAAATCGAATCGGCTTCCGCTCTTTTATCATATAATTCTCCGAACAGCTTAATCCACTCAGCTCTTCCTATAGGAGTATTTTCCATGTAATCGGCACATTCAACGATAGGTATTCCAAGATTGGCCAATACACCGTAACCGCCGTTCTGGAAAGGGGAAAGTATTATTACCTCGGGCGTGAACGACATTATTTTCTCAACCGTAGGCGACATCGATTTCCCTGCATCAACGATACGTCCCTCCTTTATCCCGGTTGTCACCTCGGGCATGTTGAAATATTCCAAGTCGCACACTCCTGTTATGGATTGAATCTCACCGAGTTCCTTAATCACTCCGCCATGAACCGAAGAATACACAAGTGCGCTTTTCACAGGAGTCCTCACGATAACGGCATTTACAGGAATATCATCGGGCAATACCGAGTCGCGCGGAACAAGAGCATAAGTTTGCAGTACCGCGCCTTCCCTCCACGGATTTTTCACTTCAATCAACGTGAACCCACTGTAATGGGATATGTTTAATCCTGAAGCATACTCCATCTCATTGCCGGCATCTTGGGTTTCATGCTTGCTGTCATGCCCGCATGAGCAACAGCACATGGCCACTACTGCCGTCATTATAATGAACTGCCATTTAGTAATGCCCATCTCTCATTGTTACTTTTTAATCATGTTTACATGCAAATTTACGACATTATTGCGTAGCAGCCAAAACGAGCCCCGTCCGAGAATCTTCCGCCTATTCAAATTCCAATAAAAATGTAGTGTTCCAGCCATTAGCTCCGGCAGGCAACAAGTTTATGCTGCCACCGCTTTGGTTCATTATTTGCCTTGACAACGACAGTCCTACGCCGTTGCCGTCGGTCTTCGTTGTGAAAAACGGGACAAATATGTTCTCGGCAACATCGCCAGGTATTACCGGCCCGTTATTGCTTACATACACGAGCACATGCTCCTCGCCAGTCACATAAGCTCGCAAGAATATGCGTCCCGATTCGTATTCCACCGCCTGCACTGCATTTTTTATCACATTGATAAGCACTTGCCTGATAAGGTTCGGGTCGGCATATATCATCAATTCCGAAGGCTCTATCTGCTTTGCGAACGAAACATTGTCGGGAATAATCTTCAATTCCTCAATCTGCCTCACTATGTCTTGCAAGTAAAACGGCTCGGGCTTGGGCTGCTGCAACGTCGACACGACCCTATAATATTTCACAAATGACATTAATCCCGAAGCCACATCATGAATAGCCTTCATGCCTTCATAATACTTGCTGTCGGCCGCATCTTTCTGCTCAAGGAACGTATTGCTCAACGACACTATCGGTGCTACCGAGTTCATTATTTCATGAGTCAGCACCCGTGTCAATTTGACCCAAGATTCAAGCTCCTTTGAATCAAGCTCGTCTTTTATGTCGTTGATGGCATAAATACGAATTTCCTTTTCTCCGAGCTTCATTTCCGACACACTCACAAGCAACCGAGCCAATCCCAAAGGTGTGTTCAAATCAAAACGCCTGCTTTCTCCGTGCGTCATGTGGCACAATTCGGCCGAAATTCCTTCTTTATAACGTTCCAGCTGGTTGAACGACCTCAATACCGGCAATCGCAGCAGCTTGATTGCAGCATCGTTGTTTTGCAACACGTCGTCATTCTTGTCAAGCACCACGATTCCGGTGGCAACCCTCGACATTATCAGCCCGTAGAATGCCTCTCTCTGCTCCAATAATAATCTTTGATTTTTCAACACGTCTCCAAGCCGGTTGTACAAATCCTGCAACATCTGCTCCTGCCACGAAAACTTACTATCGCTCAACTTAAACATGTAATCATCGTTCTTGATGGATTCGAGCATCATGCGGCATTTCCATTTGAATGAAAAATATGACTTTAATTTGGCAACGACCTCAACTATTACAATCAAGCATCCTATCGCTACAACAAGAAAATTGCCTCGCATCATGCCGCCGGCAACGCAAGCACCGCCGGCAACGCAAAGCAATATGTTCACGACCGTGAAAAATGCACCGACATTATAACCCATAACGTTTCATCTTATTATAAAGCGTCTGCCGCGTTATGCCCAATCGGCTTGCTGCCTGCGACAAATTGCCATGACTCATGTCTATCGCCTTTTTTATCATGTCGCGCTCCATCTCGTCGAGAGTCTGCAAGCGTTCGGCATCTTCATTTTTTCCGACCGGCGACAGATGGGTTCCTTTGTCAAATTGCAAATTTTCCACTCGCAACTCGTCGCCGTCCGACAATATGACACATTTCTCCATGACATGCTGCAACTCCCTGATGTTCCCCGGCCAACCATAAGAAAGCAACTTTTCACATGCAGGATGGGAAATCGATGGAATGTCACGGTCATATCGTCTGCTGTACTTCTTGATGAAATATCGGGCAAGCGGCAATATGTCCTCACGACGCTCGCGCAATGGCGGCAAATTCAAGTGTATGGTGTTTATGCGATAAAACAAGTCTTCCCTAAATTCCCCTTTGGCCACCATTTCATCGATATTTCTGTTTGTGGCGCAAATAAGGCGGATGTCGGTGGCTTGCGGCGTGTTGCTTCCAACCTTCACGAAACATTTCTTTTGTATGGCTGTCAACAATTTAGATTGCAGGTAATATGGCAGATTGGCTATCTCGTCAAGGAAGAGTGTCCCTCCGTCGGCTGCCTCAAATCGGCCTGTACGGTCGGCGTGGGCACTTGTGAACGAACCGCGCACATGCCCGAACAACTCGCTCTCAAACAACGATTCGGGGATGGCTCCCATGTCGACAGAGACCATCGGATGCCCCGAACGTTTCGACAACCGGTGTATCTCCCTCGCCAGCATGTCCTTTCCGGTTCCGTTTTCGCCTGTTATCAATACCGACGCATCGGTGGCACTTGTTTTTTCAACCATTTGCCGCAATTGATTCATGACCGGCGATTCACCCCAATACATGTTGTCACCGGCATCTACATTCGGCAACCTATTTGCCTTCCCGGTCGATTTATATGCGTCAAGCAATGTTTTAACCAACTTGGCATTGTCCCAAGGCTTTTCCACAAAATCATATGCACCCTCCTTTATCCCGGCGACGGCAAGTGCAATATCGGCATAGGCTGTGAACAGGACTATGGCCACATCGGGCTTCAGTTTTTTTATCTCGCGCAACCAGAACAATCCTTCATTGCCATTGTTAATACCCGGAGAAAAATTCATGTCGAGCAAAACGACATTCACATCCTCCTGCCTCAACAACGATGGCACTGTCCCGGGTACAGACGTGGCAATCACCTTGGCAAAATAATCGCCCATGAGATACCTGAGCGACGTCAATATGCCACGATTATCGTCTATTACCAACAATGTTCCTTGTTTTGCCATGTCCGACTGATAATTTCTTCCCGACAAATATAAGTTACCTTTTTTATATTGCCAAAACATAACCGCCACTACCTCAAAAAGCTTTAGCCGGATTGGCAACGACATCCCCGTAGTTTTTTACATTCTTAAAATTCTCGTTGTACAAAAATTTTACACCACATGTATGATTTTTTTACAGATTCGCGTACACCGCATTTCACAAAACCCTATTATCAAGCATTTTAAAATTTTGGCTTGATATTTGGATATATAAAAGCAGAAATACCAATCAAAATGAATAAAATATTTTTAAAGATTCTTCCAGTTCTACTGTCGACGCTTGCGTTGTCACAGAATGCCCCGGCGCAACAATCGTGGGATGTAGACATGTGCATGCGATATGCCGTCGAGCATAACCGAACAGTAAGACAACGCGAACTTGAATCAGACAATTACGGCCTTGACCGTATCCGGGCCATAGGCAATTTCCTCCCAGGCATCAGCGGAGGCACAGGCCTTCAATACAATTGGGGACGTTCGGTCGATCCCGAAACCAACACCTACAACAACATCTCCACATTTAACAATTCATATTCGTTACAGGCCTCACTGCCTATTTTCAACGGCGGTAGTCTTGTCAACACGCTACGTCGCTCGAAAGTCTCGGTGCTCCTCGGGAAAGCCGCCCTTGAAGAAGCCCGCGACAACACAGCTCTCGAAACTTTCCAAGCCTACATTGATGCCTTATACTATTATGGAACGGTAAAACTGGCCCGGAAAAAAGTCATCGAAAGCGATTCTTTGTTATACAAGACTCGCAGGCAAGAACAACTCGGGCTGAAAGGTCTGGCCGACGTGTCGCAAATGGAAGCACAAGCAGCAACCGACGAATACAACCTGACGACACAGACAAATCTTTTCAAGACAGCCATGCTGACGCTCAAACAAAAAATGAACTATCCGCTTAGCGACACCTTGCTGCTCGACACTCTGTTGCTCGAAAACTCGGTCTTGAACATAGCAGTACTCACCGATGACTCTCTTGCCGACATATTTGAAGCCACGATGAACACCAACCCCACCCTGCGGCAGTCGGAATTCAACATGGAAATAGCAAACCTCGATGCAAAAATATCATGGGCCGATGTATTACCTTCCATCTCATTGAACGGCGGCATAAATACTTCTTATTTCAAGGAATTGCGCAACAACAGCTATGCCGGTTTTTGGGATCAGATGAAAAACAATTTCGGCCAGTATGTTGGCGTGAGCATAAGCATCCCAATATTCAACGGCATGTCGGGAATAACCGGCATACGCAAAGCCCGCAACAGCCACCGCATCGCCATGGAACAATATGAAGCTCAAAAGGAAGAACTGCAGAAGCTCGTGGCTCAAGCCGTCCTCGACAAGAACGGCTTCTTAAAGGAATGTATGAAAATGGAAAAGAAAGTAGAGGCCGACTCCATTGCCTACCATGTGACACGCCGCAAATATGAGGAGGGACTGATGACTTCGCTCGACGTGCAGACGAGCGCGGCAACCCTGCTCGAAAGCGAAGTGTCGCTGCTCCAAAGCAAGCTGTCGTATGTGCTTAAATGCCGGCTTGTAGAATATTACAAAGGCCACGACATCATCGCCCCTGAAAATTGAATACAAAAACAAGAAAAAAAATAAAATCATGGATATAAAGATTGAAAAGAAAAAAGGGTTGCAAAAAAAGCATATAACCTATATCATCGCAGGTACGGCGACATTGGCGGCATTGATATGGATATTTTTCGGGAACCGAAATTCTTCGGCCACCGTAAAACTCGATTCAATAACGATTGCCGAGGTGACAAAAGGTGAATTCAACGATTACATCAGGCTCAACGGGCAAGTAAAACCCATATCAGTCGTACAGTTGAGTCCTGAAGAAGGAGGAATCGTCAAGGAAAAAGTCGTAGAAGAGGGAGCATACGTCAAGAAAGGAGATGTCATCTTGAGACTGAGCAACTCCAACCTCGACTTGCAAATCTTGAATGCCGAGTCGGAACTTGCCGAAAAACAGAACCTGTTGCGTAACACGCAAGTGACAATGCAACAAGACAAGTTAAACAACGAGACCGAGAAAGTCCAGCTCGACATAGACACACGGCGCAAGCAACGCACGTTCTCCCAATATGAACGGCTATATGCCGAAAAACTCATAAGCCGCGAGGAATACCTGCAAGCGAAGGAGGACTATGAGGCGGCAATGAAAAAATATGACCTAATCACCGAACGACTCGTCCAAGATTCAATATACCGAACAATACAGATGATCCAGATGGAAGAAAACTTGCGCAATATGCGACAGAACGTATTGCTCATACGCCAACGCAAAGAGAAACTTGACGTAAGGGCCACCATCGACGGCGAGCTCGGGCTGCTGGATGCCGAATTGGGGCAAAACATTTCGGTGGGCCAGATGATAGGCCAAATAAACGACCTGTCGGGATTCAAGGCCGAAGTGTTTATCGACGAACACTACATCGACCGTGTATCGACAGGCTTGCAAGCTAAATTCGACCGACAAGGAAATTCTTTCTACATGAAAGTGCGCAAAGTATATCCCGAAGTGCGTGACGGCCGATTCCGCGCCGACCTCGTATTCTCGGGTGATGAAAAACCCGACAACATAAGAATCGGACAAACTTACTACCTCGACCTTGAGCTGGGCGAGCCAACCATCAGCACACTTGTCCCCAAAGGCACTTTCTTCCAGACAACAGGCGGCATGTGGATATATGTCCTTGACAAGGATGGACGCAAAGCCTACAAACGGGCAATCAAAATAAACAGGCAGAATCCTCAATTCTACGAAGTGGAAGAGGGTCTCGAACCGGGAGAAAAGGTCATAACCTCGGGTTACGAGAGCTTTAAGGACAATGACATACTGATTCTTGAATAAAACAGACATATAAATAACATAAACATGAAAAGATTTAAAACCTATTTTACTTACCTCGGACGAAACAAGCTCTTTACGCTTGTAAATATCGGCGGTCTGGCCATCTCGCTGATGTTTGTCATCCTTATCGCCGACATGGTGGCAAGGCAATTGACCGTAGATAAAAACATCAAGGATGCCGACCGCATTTACCTCATGGCCGACGAACAGACGGTTTCGGCACATTACCAAGTGGGCGTAAGGCTGCAAAGCCGTTACCCTGAAATCGAAGATTGGACCTCGATAGCCGACTTTTATACCATACCGAGTGTTCCGCAGGGGAACAACGAAAATTCATTTGTATCGATAAAATATTGCTTTGCCAAAAAAAATTTCTTCGAATTCTTCAGTTTCAAGGTACTTAAAGGGAATCCTTCGGAGATACTGTTAAGCGACAACAATATAGTGCTGACACGCTCGGCGGCCTTGAGGTTATTTGGCACAGAAGATGTGATAGGCAAAACAATAACCCCAAGTTTTAATAATACGCCATACATCGTCACCGGAATCGTCGAAGATATTGAAAACTCCATTTTCCCCGACGACATTGAAGCATTCATACCTCAAGAAAACGCGAAGTACCCGAATTGGAGTGCCGACATAGAAGACACCCGCATGTCCAACGCCGGATCGGCAACACTATTTTTCAAGTTTACCAAAGGAGTGAACCCCAATGACAAGTCAGATGATGTCTTGTCCTACTTGAAAGAATTCTTCTGGAAATATGAAAGAGGTTCGTCCAAAGTAGTGACATTCATCTCCATGCGTGACTTCTATTTCTCAAAATACCAAAGCTGGCAAAGACTCAATCAATATGACTTCACACAAGTGCTGATATTCCTTGCCTCCGGGATAATCATATTGCTCATGGCGGTATTCAACTACGCAAGCATGTCGATAGCCCAGACATCCTACCGGGCAAAGGAGATGTCGACAAGGCGGCTGCTCGGCTCCTCTCGCGGCGAGATATTCTGGCGCATGATCATCGAATCGTTCATGCTCACCATAGTGTCGTTCGTGATAGGGTTCATCCTCGCCAAAGCTGCCGAACCTGTCGCCGTCGACCTGCTTGGGACGAAAATCGACATCCTTGGCGACTTGAACTGGATTACAGTCATCTGCTATGCCGCATTCATCACAATACTCTCACTCATGGCCGGGATGCCGGCAGCCTCAATTCTGTCGAGCTACAATCCGCTCGACGTAGTGAAAGGCACTTTCCGCCGCAAGACCAAAGCATCCTACATGCGATGGCTCAACTTGGTACAAAGCGGATTGACAATCGCGTTGCTGACTTGTTCCATATTCTTGTACACTCGTGTCCACGACATCCTCAACGCCCCGTTGGGCTATGAATATGACAATGTGCTTATCTACCCGTCAACCGGATATAAGTCAAATGACTTTTTCAAAGGGGAAGCCATGAAACTGCCATTTGTCAAAAATGTGTCTTACACCATGGGTACACCTGCCGACGGAGGAAACAACAACACGATGTTCCTGCAAACTAAAAACGGAACTGAAGAATTCAGTTTCCAGACATTCACCGTAGACACGGCCTTCCTGAAGATTTTCCACATCCAAATCACTGAAGACCGCAAATTGACATCACCCAACGCCTTCTTCATAAGCGAAAATACAATGAAGATGTTGAAAGACCTCGGACTGAACACTGACCGCGTCGTTGGGATATCTAACTCAAGTTGGGGTTTCGATGTGGCCGGGCAATTCAAGGATTTCAAAATCCGTTCTTTGCTTAACAACGACATCCATCCGCTGAAAATGCAGATTCTACCCTCCGACAGCATAAAATACCCCTGGAGCATCTGTGTCGAAGTCGACGATTCCAACCGAGCCGAGGCCAAGCACCAGCTTGATGAAATATTCTCGGATATGATTGACGGTATGCCGTTTGACTCCACATGGTACGACGATTTCATAAAGTCATATTACCAAAACGTCATGAAAATAAATAAATTACTAATTATTTTCACCTGCGTTGCATTTATAATATCGCTTCTCGGACTCACGGCAATGAGCATATACTTCATCTCACAGCGCAAACGCGACATGGCCATACGCAAAGTGTTCGGAGCGACATCGGGCGATGAGATGAAACGCATGCTGCGATTCTCATTTGTTGCGATACTCGCCGGAACGATAATTGCCATACCACTCATATGGGTCGGCGTCGACAAAATCTCCCAAATAGTCAACTACGGGCGTGAATTCCAATGGTGGATGGGAGTGCTTGCCTTTGTTGTGACGGCATTGATTTCACTTGTCTCGGTTTGGCTCATCAGCCTGAAAGCTGTCAACGAGAATCCTGTAAACAATATAAAGACCGAATAATTTCAAATAACCCGGAAATACTAACAAAAACTATGATACGAATAGAAAATCTCACAAAGATATTCCGCACTACCGAGGTGGAAACAATTGCACTGAACAATATCAACCTTGAAATTGCCGAGAAGGAATTTGTAGCCATCATGGGACCTTCAGGCTGCGGCAAATCCACATTGCTCAACATCATGGGACTGCTCGACAACCCTTCTGGCGGACGTTACTTCCTTAACAACGAGGAAGTGGGACACTTGAAAGAAAAAGAACGCACGCACATGCGCAGTGGCAACATAGGATTCATTTTCCAAAGTTTCAACCTGATAGATGAGTTGAACGTACAGGAAAACGTGGAACTACCGCTCACCTACATGCACATGTCGTCAAAAGAACGCAAAGAGAAAGTCGCCGAAATCCTGTCGCGCATGAGCATAAGCCTCCGTGCAAGACACTATCCACAACAACTGTCGGGAGGACAGCAGCAACGTGTGGCCATAGCCCGTGCCGTGGTATCCAATCCTAAAATAATACTCGCCGACGAGCCTACAGGAAACCTTGACTCTAAAAACGGCAAGGAAGTGATGCAGCTGCTTTCTCAACTCAACAAAGAAGGAACCACAATAGTGATGGTAACGCACAGCCAGCATGATGCAGGATACGCCGGACGCATAGTCAATCTGTTTGACGGACAAATCGTGACATCAATAGCATCAATCTGATTCACTAATTGGCGAAATGAAGGAAACAGGAGCCACCGCACACTCGGCATGGCTCCTGTTTTTTATCAATATTGCTGCCTGCAAAGCCTATAGCGGTTTTACAGTATCGACGCAATAAATCAATTCATGGTCATTTCACAAACAAGAACGTCGTTACACTTTCTTTCCCAAGATAATAAGCACGCGCCTTTATCACACTTGCATCACCGCAATCCACAGGCTCGGTCCACATGGCCGAATCCCTCGTAGGCTCACTGCCGTCGAGCGTATAGCGCACCGTCACGCCGGGATACTGCGTATTGGCAATCAACTTGCCATCCTTCACGATTATGCCCGGCTGACCTATGTGGAAACTTACGCCTTTGTTGAAAAGCCGAGGCAATTCCTTCAACCCTATTTTAAGGTTATATTGCGAACGCTCGGTGTAATACCTGCTCAAATCCTTGTAATCGGTTCCCCATGCAGGATAAGCGTTCCAGCCACGCTCGGCGAGCCCAAACACTTTAGGGAAATAATAATTCTGTATCATTTCATAGCTGTCCACGGCCTCGGCCCATGTCTGTGCCTGCACGCCTATTATGTTCTGTGGCAACTTCAATCCGGGTTTGCCGTCGGCAGCCTTTGCAAGGTTCACAGGCTGTCCGTCAATGGACGTGTGACGAGTGCGATATATGTTGAACGGCTGGGCTTCCCAAGATGTAAATTCATTGGTTATCCCACCCCAGCTCAATCCGCGCTCGCTTTGATGATAGCTATATACCATGTCGAAATAAAAATTATTTACATTGCTCAATATCACAGGATAGCCATTGTTGGCAAGAGTGTATGGCACAATGTCGCGGCTGCCCACTGTACTCCATGCGTTCACGCCTGCAAATCGAGGAGCCACCCTCGATGAAAACGCCTTGTCGCGGTTGGTGGCAACTTCCTGCCATCCCACAGTCTTCATCCCTTTGGAAGCAATAATGTCCGAAATCCTGTCCACAAAATATCCATGAGCCTCATGCGTAGTCTTGTATCCGTTACGCTGCATGAGATCTTGCACCATTGGTGACTTCAACCATGCACCTGTGGCCACTTCATCACCACCTATGTGCATGATTTTCATTTCAAGTCCGGCATCCTTGTACATCAATGCAAGCTCATCTATCACCTTCTCCATGAACCTGTATGTGCCTTCGCCTGCTATGTTCATCACATTGTCGTGAAAACCTTGTGCCGAAGTGTATTCCGAGCGGTCGCCATCATCCCACAATTTATATCTCTCGGCTTCTACTGTATCTCCCAATGCCGCATACTTGGCATATCTGTGCCTCATCGACACTATTGCCGCACGCGCATGTCCGGGGCTTTCCACTTCGGGAATGACCGTCACGCCCCTGCTTGCAGCATATTTCAGCAACTCCACAAATTGTTCACGAGTTATAAACCCGTTGGCAGTCGTTGTCGTATCATTGGGATTTCCCGAGCCACGGTAAGTTTGAACCATAAAGTCATTTTCATCAAGTGTCAATCCTTTGCGCGACCCCACTTGCGTCAATTCGGGCAGTCCCGGAATCTCGATTCGCCATGCTTCGTCATCAGTCAAATGGAATTGCATGTAATTTATCTTATAGGACGCAAGCATGTCAATCAACTGCAATATGTTGTCATAACGGGTAAAATTCCTTGCAATGTCAAGCATGAATCCTCGATAATTCAAGTCGGGATAATCGGCAATTTTAACACAAGGCAATTCCTTGTTGGTATAAGCCCAACTGCCCTCAATTACGGCTATCAATGTTTTCACTCCGTTCAACACGCCATCTTGCGATGCCCCGGCAATTGAGACTTTTGCAGGCTCCACGGTCAACTCATAATATTCCTTATTCCTTCCATCAGGTTCAAGCAAGGAAAGTTCCACAGGAATGCCACCTGAT
Organism: uncultured Prevotellaceae bacterium; assembly: GCA_905207705.1. Lineage (GTDB taxonomy): Bacteria > Bacteroidota > Bacteroidia > Bacteroidales > Muribaculaceae > Avimuribaculum. Next base: position 162,171 of record CAJLMA010000004.1, on the reverse strand, counting down.
GCGTCAACATGCAAGCCGTTGGCCGTCAATTTTTCTTCCAGATACATACCGGCTTCCGTCACGCCATTCTTCACAACGATTGTCAACGTAGAATCAAGCTTCAATGCGCCATCAGCTTCAATTATCGACTTTGGCGTAGGGAATATGTCATATACCGAACTGCTGTACTTGGCAACTTCGGGATTTATCGATTCGTTCAACTTATACACATAGTTGCCATCGGGATACTCAGGATGCTCTTTGCCGGGAACGCTCCATTGCGCAGGATTTTGCATAACCGGAACGGTTATTTTCACAGGCATTGGATTATCCATCATGTCGTCAAACGCAAAATGCCCCCCGTCGGGATTAAATGATGCCGAACCGTAAACCCCTTTCGTCATCATTTCCACTACCAACGAATCACCGGGCTGCAAAGGCTCGTATTTGCTACCCGGCGTTATCCTGTAGTAATTAGGCACAATCGTGCTTATCTCTGCCTTGCATCCGTGAGCAAGTTCCACAGTCCTTGGGAAAGTGTTGTAATAAAATCCCCATCCGTCGCCAAGTGTAGTATCACTTATGTTGGTTATCACAAAACGGGAGCTATAATATCCTGGCTTCACTCCGTTTTCACCCATCTCCCACTTCACCGAAATGGGAGCTTCTCCGGCCATCGCCGGCAAAATGCAAAACAGAGCCGAAGCCATTGTCATTAAAAGGTTTTTTTTCATGTTTTTACTGATTTGTATAGTTATTTATGGTATAGTTTATCAACGAGTCAGACTATCGCAATTCATGCCTCGTCCATTTGCCGGCATATTTCGTCGAGGAGTGCGCCACACGCATCTTCAAGCAAGTCGAGTACAAGTTCAAATCCTTCATCGCCGTCATAATACGGGTCGGGTACATGGTCGTAATGCTTATTCATCCTTATGTAGCGGCCTATTTCCACGATTTTTTCATCACCTGCGCAGCCAAACAATGGTTCCAAGGCATACCGGTTGCTCTTCTCCATGACCACAATCTTGTCGAATGCGTCATAATCCTCCCATGTCGCCTGACGGCTGCGATGCGTAAGCTCATATCCCCTGCGGCGGGCATGTATCCTCATCCGAGTATCGGGCAAGCTTCCGGCATGACCGCCATAAGTTCCGGCCGAGTCTGCTTTTATCTTGTCTTGCAGCCCGCGCTCGGCAATCATGCTTTCCATTATGCCCTGGGCAGCCGGTGAACGACAAATATTCCCGAGGCATACAAATAAAATCTTATATGGATTGTCCAAATAATTTCTTCCCATTCTTCTCAACGATTTACAAGTTATTTATTCGCACTCGATTCAAGCTTTTTTACCAATTTATAAGCAGCTGTCGCCGCACAATCATTAGTTCCAAGACGGTCGCGCATTTTTGCATACCCGTCAAGTACTGCCTTGCGTCGCGGCGTATCCGCAAGCAGCAATCCAAGCTCGCTGCCTATCGACTCACGATTACAGTAATGAAGTAGCAACTCAACAACGACCGGGGCATCGGCAATGAGGTTGGGCAACGACACATACTTGACTTTCAACAGACGTTTATACCAGTTATAAACACGCTTGCTACCGTTCATCCTGTAACACACTACCTGCGGAGTACCAAGGATGGCAGTTTCAAGCGTTGCCGTTCCCGATGTCACTACTGCCGCACGAGAATGAGCCACAAGCTCCCACGACTTGCCGAACAATATTTTTATGCCACGACCATAGTCGCCGCAATTATTCAGTATCTTGCGATATTCGTTCTCGTCGATGTTGGGTGCGCCGGCTATTACAGCTTGGTACTGACCAAATTTACTACAAGCTGCAACCATTTCAGGCAGATTGTCGCGTATCTCTTTATGGCGCGACCCAGGTACTATCGCAATTATTTCCTTGTCGCCATCAAGGCCATTGGCAGCTTTAAACGAAGCATCATCAGCAAACTGCTTTGCAGCCGTCACAATCTCCTTAACGGTGGGATTCCCGACATATTCCACGGCATATCCGTGACTGGCATAAAATTCGGTCTCAAACGGAAGGATTGAATACAATTCGGAGATATACTTCTTTATCTGTTTTACCCTGTATTCTTTCCATGCCCACACCTTAGGTGAAATGAAATAAAAGGCCGGAATCCTATTCTCATAGGCATATTTTGCGACTTTAAGATTGAAAGACGGATAATCGACAAGAATCACTGCATCGGGATGCCATTCATCAATGTGGCGTTTAGCCTTTTCAAGAAATCCAAGAATCTGCGACAAATGCTTCAAGACTTCTATAAACCCCATGAAAGCCATGTCCTTATAATGAATCAATGGCGCCACACATGCAGACTGAGCCATCATATCGCCTCCGAAAAAGGAAAATTCGGCTGTCGCATCTTGACGCCTTAGCTCACCTATGAGTTGAGCCGCATGCAAGTCGCCCGAAGCCTCGCCGGCTATTAAAAAATACTTCATCTATCTGCCTATTCTAAATTTGACTTATTGCAAACTTACACAAAATCTATGGAAAAACCTCCGAAATTCAGCAGATTAACGAAATGTAATCTGTAAACTAAGCAGTTAGGAGAAAATCACGAAAGTTGGGCGGAGGGGTGAAAACTGTTTCAAAGCGGATTGAAGCAGAAGAACGGTTTCCTATTCGTTACCCGTCAGAAATGCAGATTTAACAGTCTCCGTTTTATTTGCTGCGTTCTGCGTAGGTTTGCCTGTCAAGGTTTAACTCGTTGATTTATAGTTTTGCAACCAAAAAGAACGAGTATGACAAGGAGCACATTTCGCGTGCTGTTCTATGCGAACGGCAGCAAGGAAAAGAACGGAATTGTCCCCATCATGGGACGGGTTACAATCAATGGGACGGTGGCGCAGTTCAGTTGCAAGCGGAGCATTTCAAAAGAACTTTGGGACGCAAAGGGCAACCGTGTCAAGGGCAAGAGCCGTGAGGCAAGGGAGACGAACCTTGCGCTTGACAACATCAAGGCGCAAATCATCAAGCACTACCAGCGCATATCCGACCGTGAAGCGTATGTCACGGCAGAGATGGTGCGCAACGCCTATCAGGGCATAGGGGGCGAATATGAGACGCTGCTTAAAGCCTTCGACCGTGAGAACGAGGTGTTCAAAAAGCGTGTCGGTAAGGACAGGGTTGTGGCTACCTACCAATCACGAGTGCGGGCAAGAAACCATGTAGCGGCGTTCATCAAGTCGTTCTACAAACGCAATGACATCTATATGTTAGAACTTACGCCCGACTTCATCAAGGAGTTTGCGGTCTATCTCTCCACGGAGGCGGGATTGCGCAACGGCACGATATGGGAGAAGTGCATGTGGCTGAAAGGCGTGGTGATGCGTGCGCACTTCAACGGGCTGATACCGAGAAACCCGTTTGCGCAGTTCCACATCAGCCCGAATGTCAAGGAACGTGAGTTTCTGACGGAGGATGAGTTGAAAGCGGTGATGACGCATGAGTTCGCAGACCCGAAGCTGGCATACATCCGTGACCTGTTCGTGTTTGCGAGCTTCACCGCCCTCTCTTTCGTGGACATAAGGGAACTGACCAAGACCGCATAGTGGAGATAAAACGCAATGGCGGCGGAAATAGTGGCTGTGAACAACCGCACGGACAATGCTTGTATCTCGGCTATTTTACGGCTCTACCATGCAAATATGGGGTACTGCATCATTGTTGAATTAATTTTATTACGCACATCAGCTATTGCTTTTTTATCTTCTGGAGCGGACAAGACACGGTCAATTATTTCAGCAATTTCTCTCATTAACGTTTCGTCTGCTCCACGGGTAGTTATCGCAGGTGTACCAATACGTATTCCTGAGGTCAGGAATGGAGAACGAGTATCAAACGGAACCATATTCTTATTTACGGTAATATCCGCTTCGGCAAGTGTTTTTTCTGCCTGTCTTCCCGTCAACTCAGGAAATTTGGAACGTAGGTCAATAAGGAAACAGTGGTTGTCAGTACCACCCGAAACAACGTCGTATCCCAGTTCGATAAACACTTTTGACATCGCCCGGGCGTTGTTTCTTACCTGTTTCTGGTATGTTCTGAATTCGGGCTGCAAGGCTTCATGGAATGCTACAGCCTTACTTGCAATGACATGTTCAAGCGGGCCACCTTGCATTCCGGGAAATACCGCCGAGTCAAGCAAGGAACTCATCATGCGGATTGCCCCTTTATTATTTCTTTTACCCCAAGGATTCTCAAAATCTTTCCCCAAAAGGATGAAACCGCCACGTGGACCACGCAAAGTCTTATGAGTTGTCGATGTTACGATGTGGGCATAATTCACAGGGTTGTCAAGCAAGCCCGTAGCTATCAGCCCGGCAGGATGAGCCATATCAATCATAAGCAGAGCACCGACATTATCCGCAATTTCTCGCATTCGGGCATAATCCCATTCACGGGAATATGCACTTGCACCTCCGATGATCAATTTAGGCTTTATCCTCCATGCTTCGGCCTCCATCCAGTCATAATCAATCAGACCGGTATTTTTATCAACGTTGTATCCGACAGCATGATACATCAGCCCGGAAAAATTAACCGGACTACCGTGCGTCAAATGGCCGCCGTGTGAAAGATTGAACCCCATAAAAGTATCTCCCGGATTCATACATGCCATAAAAACTGCCATATTTGCCTGTGCGCCGGAATGAGGCTGAACATTGGCATATTCTGCCCCAAACAGTTTCTTGATGCGGTCTATGGCAAGTTGCTCAACTTGATCAATGATTTCGCAGCCTCCATAATAACGATGGCCGGGATAACCTTCGGCGTATTTATTCGTAAGACATGTACCTATAGCGGCCATGACTTCCTCACTTACGAAATTTTCAGATGCTATAAGTTCAATGCCTTTCTTTTGTCTCTGATGTTCCAGTTCAATAAGGTCAAATATAGTGTTGTCTTTTTCCATTGTGTGTCAGTATATGAAAGTTCTGATTATTATTTACGGAATGAGATTATAAGCCCGGAACACTTTTTGTATCTTATCCAAGGCTATCATTAGTTGTTCTTTTGTATGAGTAGCCATAAGTGAAAACCGAATCTGTGTATCATGTGGCGCTACCGCAGGTGAAACAACGGGATTTACAAATATTCCTTCTTCTAACAAATCATGTGTTATAGCAAAAGTTTTATTGTTATCACGGACATACAGAGGTATTATCGGTGTGGATGTTCTACCTATCTCACAGCCCATATTCCTGAACCCGTCTATAGCAAAACGGGTTATCTCCCATAGATGCTCTTGCCGCTCCGGTTCGTCTATCATTATGTCGATTGCCTTAAGTGCTGCAGCCGTTGATGCCGGCGTTATACTTGCCGTAAAAATATAAGACCGAGAATGATGACGAAGATAATTTGTTACAGTCTTATCGGTTGCAATGAAGCCACCAAGCGATGCAAACGACTTTGAGAATGTCCCCATTATCAAATCCACATCTTGTGTTACGCCGTAGTGATGACAAACACCACGGCCGCCTTCTCCGAATACGCCAATACCATGAGCCTCATCCACCATGATGCTGGCATTGTATTTCTTTGCAAGATCCACTATGGTCCTTACATCAGCGACATCGCCTTCCATCGAAAACACACTGTCGGTTACAATAAGTTTTACCCTCTGAGGGTCACACTTTTGCAGTTGAGCTTCAAGTGAAGCCATGTCATTATGACGGTATTTGAACTGCTTAGAGTATGACAGCCGCTTACCTTCAATTATTGAGGCATGGTCCTGCTCGTCCCACAGAATGTAATCTTCCCTGCCGGTCAATATTGATACTACACCGAGGTTGGCTTCAAAACCGGTCGAATAAATCATTACATCCTCTTTCCCGATATATTCAGCCAACCGGGCCTCGAGCTGCTTATGAAGGTCTAACGTGCCATTGAGAAAAGGAGAGCCTGCACAACCTGTTCCGTATTTTTTTGTTGCCTCTATTGCAGCTTCTTTTATTCTAGGGTCGTTGACGAGTCCGGAATAGCAATTAGAGCCGAACATAAGCACTTTGCGCCCGTTGATTATAACTTCGGAGTCTTGTTCTGAGGATATAGCCCGGAAATAAGGATATATGCCTGCGGCTTTAGCCTTCTGAGGTTCCTGATATTTACTTAGTTGTTCTTGTAACAGTTTCATTGAGATTGGCTGATTTATATTGTCAGTTAGTTGTATAATAATTTTAATTCAATCGAGGATTGTTACCCAACCATATATGTCTGGTTCATCACCGTATTGAATGGCTCTAAGTTTTTCATACAATCTACGGCTATATTTCCCCGGCTTGCCGTCTTTTGCGATGACGTAAGAAGTCCCTTTGTCCAAATCATCAATCCGCAAAATCGGACTGATCACCGCTGCGGTGCCACAAGCGCCCGCTTCCTCAAAACTTGCCAGTTCCTCCTCGGGAATTGGACGGCGTTCAACTTTCATGCCCATATCCGAGGCAAGTCTCATCAGACTGTCATTGGTTATAGAGGGAAGAATTGATGTGGAATCCGGTGTAATGTAAGTATTATCCTTTATACCGAAGAAATTGGCCGCGCCACATTCGTCGATATACTTTTTTTCTTTGGCATCGAGATAAAACTCACATGAATATCCCAAGTCGTGCGCTTCCTTGTTGGCACGGAGACTTGCCGCATAGTTGCCTCCTACCTTGTAGATTCCTGTGCCAAGTGGTGCAGCTCTATCATAACGTCGAAGAATAACATACGGATTAGCACTAAAACCGCCTTTGAAATAGGGGCCGACAGGTGTGACGAACACGACAAACAGATATTCCGTTGAGGGGCTGACGCCCACACGCGCACTGGTGCCTATCAGCAACGGACGGATATAGAGAGCCGCACCACTCCCATAGGGCGGAATGAACCTTTCGTTCAGTTTGACTACGTTAACCACTGCATCCTTAAATTTTTCCGTCGGGAGTTCCGGCATGAGAATACCCCGGCAACTTGCCTGCAATCTTGCCGCGTTTGCTTCAAGACGGAAAATCCTGATTTTCCCGTCTTTTCCTCTAAATGCTTTCAATCCCTCAAACGCTTGCTGTCCATAATGTAACGAGCTTGCAGCTATGTGGAGTGATATATTCTCATCACTACATATTTCAAGCTCACCCCACCTTCCGCTCTTATAATGAAGTCTTACATTATAATCGGTTTTCATATAACCGAAAGGAAGATTGGACCAATCCAAATCCAATTGTTCCATCATACAATACAGTATCTGTTTTTACAAAAATAATTCCGGTTCTTTTCTTTCCTTACAAGACTCGTGCAGCTGCTGCGTGAATGGAGTGTCAAAAATCCTCGCATTGTTCGGACATCCTTTTACACAAGCACAACAAAGAGTACATTTTGTCGCGTCTGTTGCAATATTTCCATCGCTGTCAAAGTGAATTGCACTGGTCGGACACAATGTTATGCACATGCCGTCATTCACACACCAATCAGTACAGACCGGAGCCATCGGAGGCAATGCGGCCGGAACAAGATACGGACGGTTGCCTTTCAGCTTCAGTTTCTCAGGAATCTTGTCATCACGCAGTTTCTTCAGACTGTCTGCGCCAAAGTTGCGTGCCATTTGCAAATCAGACGCATCAGGCCGTCCTTTGGCTATCGGCATATCTTGGCGGCTAAAGCTATGTTCGCCAATAAAAGCCCCGGCTGACAAAACCGTGAAGCCATTGGCAACCACTGTATCATACAGTTCTACTATGGCATCATCATAATCACGGTTGCCATATACGGCAACAATAATAGCAGGAGCATTTTTCCCTTTCACACGTTTGATTCTTTCAAGAGCAGTAGGAGCTATCCTGCCTGAATAAACTGGAGCGACTATGATTGTAAGGGAGTCTTCTACAGGTATTTCAGTCATAAAGTTATCCAACGTCAGATCTATTACATCTGATTGGCCAAATGAAACACCTTCTGCTATTGCCTTGGCTATTTTCTCTGAAGTTTTTGTAGGAGAATAGAATATTGTTGTTGTCTTATTTATGCACATAAGGTTTAACTATTTTGTCAATGAAATAAGAATGAACAACTGTATCCGTGTTCAATTCGGGGTGGAATGATGTCACAAGTATGTTCTTCTGGCGTGCAGCCACTATATGCCCGTTAACTACTGAAAGAATTTCAACGCCATTTCCTACACTGTCAATGAATGGAGCACGAATGAATGTCATTGGCACATCTGATTCTCCAAATTTATCCACAGAAAAGAAACTGCCGAGTTGTCTTCCATAAGCATTGCGCTTCACACAAATATCCATAACTTGAAGATGCTTGGTTGTATCGTCTTTCAATGAATTGGCAAGGAGTATCATTCCCGCGCAAGTCCCAAACACAGGCAATCCGGCAATTATTTTTTCTCTTAAAGTGTCATAGAGTCCCTGTTCAAGAAGTAATTTGCCTATAGTAGTACTTTCTCCTCCGGGTATGATAAGACCATCCATCGGAGACTTGAGATCATTGGCTTTCCGTATGAGGAAATGACCAACATTGATTCTGTCGAGCATTTCCTCATGTTCACGAAAAGCACCTTGCAGTGCTAAGATACCTATTGTAATCATAAAGCTGTTATATGCCCCGCTCTGCCATCAATAGTTTAATTTCATTCTCGTTTATGCCGACCATGGCCTCGCCAAGGTCAGCTGAGACCTCTGCAAGAATGGCCGGATCGTTGTAGTTTGTTACAGCCTTGACTATTGCCAAAGCACGTTTTTCAGGATTTCCGGACTTGAATATTCCTGAACCTACAAAAACTCCTTCTGCTCCAAGCTGCATCATCAGTGCTGCATCCGCAGGTGTAGCGATGCCACCGGCAGCGAAATTCACAACGGGGAGCTTACCGTTTTCATGAACATACCAGAGTAAATCAAGTGGGACCTGAAGCTCTTTTGCCTCATTATAGATTTCATCCTCATGCAATGATTGTATACGACGTATTTCAGACATCATGCTACGCATGTGTGTCACTGCTTGAATAACGTCGCCTGTTCCCGGTTCCCCTTTGGTACGTATCATGGATGCACCTTCCGCTATTCGGCGTAAGGCTTCGCCGAGGTCTTTTGCACCGCATACAAACGGGGTTTTGAATTTGGTTTTGTCTATGTGATAGACACCATCGGCAGGAGATAAAACCTCGCTTTCGTCAATATAATCAATCTCAATGGCTTCAAGTATCTGTGCTTCGGCAAAATGGCCTATACGCACTTTTGCCATTACAGGTATGCTCACTGCATCCTGTATTCCTTTAATCATCTTTGGGTCGCTCATTCTTGACACTCCTCCGACCGCCCTTATATCTGCAGGGATACGTTCAAGAGCCATGACTGCAACGGCACCGGCACGTTCTGCAATTTTCGCTTGTTCGGGAGTTGTCACATCCATGATTACACCACCCTTTAACATCTGAGCAAGATTCTTGTTCAGTTCGTATCTGTCATTTTTCATATTTTGAGATTTACTTGATGTTTTCAATAATATTTATTACTCTTTCCACATCGTCATCAGTCATTGATGAGCCTGACGGGAGGCAGAGGCCATTGTCAAAAAGCCAGTCAGATGTGCCATTTCCATAGAATGGTGCATCCGCAAAAACGGGCTGTTGATGCATCGGGTTCCAAAGAGGACGAGTTTCTATATCGTTGGATTTTAGAACTTCATAGACCTTCTCCCATGAATATCCCGTGATATTACGGTCAATCAGGATACAGGAAAGCCAGAAATTCGCATTATATTCTGAAGATGGATTGTCGAATACCTTAATTCCAAGAGTCTTATTAAGTCTGTCACAGTACATTTTATGTATCTGACGGCGGCGAGCTATTCTATCTTCAAGCACAGTCATTTGGCCACATCCAATAGCTGCACAAACATTGCTTAACCGATAGTTGTAACCGATATTCTTATGTAGATAATAAATAACCGCTTCACGAGCTTGTGTTGCATAGTATTTGGTGCGCAATGCTGCCTCATGAGAGTTACATATCAGGGCACCACCACCGGATGTGGTTATCATTTTGTTGCCATTGAAAGAAAACACTCCGAAGTCGCCAAATGTTCCGCATTTACGACCATTTATTTCTGAACCGAGAGCCTCTGCTGAATCTTCAAGCACTGGAATCTCATAGTGACGAGCAATTTCCATTATTTTATCCATTTTTGCCGGCATACCGTAAAGATCAACTGGGATGATGGCTTTAGGCTTTTTACCTGTAACCTTAATACGGTCTTTTATTGCTTCTTCCAGCAGCACTGGCGACATATTCCATGTGCCTTTCTCGCTGTCAATGAACACCGGTTTAGCTCCAAGATAGACAGCTGGATTTGCCGATGCTGCAAAAGTGAAATCCTGACATAGAACCTCATCTCCTGATTTTATTCCAAGTAGGATTAGCCCGAGATGAATAGCGGCAGTTCCACTACTGAGGGCGACTGCTTCTCGATTCTCACCCACATATTCAGTCAGCAATTTTTCAAAAGCATCAACGCAAGGGCCAAGTGGAACTATCCAATTGGATTTGAAGGCTTCGGCGATGAAATTCTGTTCTTTGCCGCACATATGAGGCAAAGACAACATAATTTTGTTGTTCATTTATTCTACCAGATTATTATTTTTTAATCACAAGCCGTTCAAACTCTTGCATTGTATTGACCAACGCCATTACACTTTCTATCGGAAGTGCATTGTAAAGCGAAGCACGGAAGCCTCCGGCCATACGGTGTCCTTTCACTCCGACAATTCCTTTTGAGAGCGTAAATGAAAGAAATTCATCGACTTTGTCCTCATAACTGTCTGCCATGACAAAGCAAACATTCATATAGGAACGGTCCTCCTTGACCGCAGTGCCCCTGAACAGCGGATTACGGTCAATCTCATCATAAAGAAGATTGGCTTTCTGCTTGCTACGGCGTTCCATTTCAGCTACACCTCCGTTGGCTTTTATCCAACGCATGGTTTCAAGGGCTGTGTAAATGGGCAGAACCGGAGGAGTGTTATACATCGAACCTTTGTCGATGTGGTTGCGATAGTCAAAGATTTTCGGAATACGACGTGATACTTTCCCAAGCAGTTCGTCTTTGACTAATACAAACGTCACGCCAGCCTGCGACAGGTTCTTCTGTGCCCCTCCGTAAATCAGGCCATACTTAGAAACATCTATCACCCGTGAAAAAATGTCGGACGACATGTCTGCCACCAATGGTACGGGAGAATCTATGTCGTGGTGCAACTGGGTGCCGTAGATGGTGTTGTTAGTCGTGATGTGGAAATAGTCAGCATCTTCAGGAATGGAATACTCCTTCGGGATAAAGCTGTATTTCGCATCTTTTGACGAAGCAATAACTTCAACCTCTCCGAATACTTCCGCTTCAGCAATGGCTTTGCTTGCCCAAATGCCTGTATCGAGGTAGACAGCTTTCCTTTCAAGCAGATTAAGTGGAATAAGCGCGAATTGCGTACTTGCCCCTCCACCCATAAAAAGGACGGAATAGCCCTTCGGTACATTCAGCAATTCTTTGAAAAGAGCCTGAGCTTCATCCATAACCGACTGGAATTCTTTGGAACGGTGGCTTATCTCCATGAGCGACATGCCGATACCGTTGAAATCAAGTACGGCCTTTGCTGTATTCTCAACTGCCGGCACCGGCAATACTGCCGGGCCTGCGTAAAAATTGTGCTTCTTCATTGTTGTATGCTTGTTTTAATTTGTTCCATTGCTTTTTTTAATACGCCTATGAAATCATCCGCCTGTTCCGTGGAGAGCGTAAGCGGAGGCAAAAGCCGGATGACGTTCGTCCCGGAAATGCCGGTGAAGATGTGATAGTCGTATAGCAGGCTTTCCCGCAGTTGCTTGACAGGGAAGTCGAACTCCAATCCTATCATCAGTCCGCGCCCACGCACTTCCTTGATGCCGGGCATTGCCTTCAACGCATGAATCAGGTAAGTGCCTACTTTTTCCGCATTTTCCACCAGATGCTCATCCTGCATGACGTCAAGAACTGCCGAGGCGGCTGCACAAGCCAAGTGATTCCCGCCAAAAGTCGTCCCCAGCTGTCCCTTCACAGCTTTGAACATCGGATGCACAAGGATGGCAGCCATAGGGAATCCGTTGGCAATGCCTTTTGCTACTGCTATAATATCCGCCTTGATATTTGCGTATTGGTGAGCGAAGAATCGGCCGCTCCTGCCGTAACCCGACTGTATTTCGTCTGCCACAAGGATGGTTCCCCTACAGGTACATTCCTCCCGAAGCCAACACAGGAAACCGTCATCCGGCACATTTATCCCGCCCAGGCCCTGGATGCCTTCGAAGATAACGGCGGCATATTCTTCCTTCGCCAGTTCCTCCAGCACGGCTTCCCGGTCGTTCAACGGAACAAATGTCACGTTATCCGATTGGCTTATCGGTGCTTTGAAAGCCGGAAAGTCGCTAACCTATACCGCTGCAGCCGTCCTGCCGTGAAATGCCTTTCGAAAAGCCAGTACCCGTTTTCGTCCGGTATGAAACGAAGCCAACTTCAGTGCGTTCTCCACAGCTTCTGCACCCGAATTGACAAGAAAGACGGAATAGTCCGGATAGCCGCATTGCGCTTCCAGTTTCTTGATAAACTTACGCTGTTCTTCGTTGACGACCGAATTAGAATAGAAAGCTAACCGATGGAGTTGTTCAATTACCTTTTGATTATAATACGGATTGGAATGGCCTATCTGAATGACAGCGTGCCCACCGTATAAATCGAGGTAACGTGTCCCTTTGTCATCGAACACATAGCACCCTACACCTTTGACTATCCGTATGTCAAACGGTTCATATACTTGAAACATATCCATAGGCCGTTATCTTTAATGCGTTATCGAATGAATAATGCAAAGATAGGTAGCAGATGTGCGGCTCGCCTTTCCGTATGGTCCAAAAAGACCTTTCCGTATAGCTCAATCAGTCGTTGGCGGGATGATGTTACACCTGTGACGGAGGCATGCCGAACTCCCCCTTGAACAGGCGAGTGAAATGGGTCGGGTTTTCAAAGCCGGCAGTATAACATACATCGGCCACAGATAAGTTGGTCGTTTTAAGCAAATGCAAAGCATATTCAAGCCGTCGTTTCCGTATCCAGAGGGTGGGCGGTATGTGGTAAAGCGACTGGAACTCCCGCTTAAAACTCGAAAGGCTTCTGCCGGAAAGATAGGCCAATTCCGGAACGGATACGGGATTCCTAAAATTGTCCTCGATTACCTTGGCGATGTCCCTGCGCGACGGACAACCTAATGCCATGATTTGTTGCCACATCCCGGCATCGGTGTACATCACGTCGTAAAGAAGTTCCATAACTTTCAGCCTCAACAGTTCGTTGTCTATGTTTCCCTCTTCTTCAAAATATGGAATCAATGATTGGGTAAACGCTTTCAAACGTCCGGTAGCTTTCTTCGTTACTGGCTCATAAGACACTGATGCTTTCGGATGAATACGAGCCATTCTTATGAAGTCGGCCAACAATTCATCTTTCAGGCAGAAAAGAATACCGTGAAAAGTGGATGTGCAGCCCTGTGCGACGCCTTCTTTAATGAATGGATACATAGTGGCACGCTTCAACAGGATGAATTCATCCTGCCCGACCGTATATGCCTGTTTGCCATAATGCAGCGTGGCCATCCCCTTCAGTACATAAAAGATAACATGTTCTTCCAGATACATGGAGCCGGTCGTGGTCCTGTCGTAATAGCAGGAATCCACGACTGATAGCCCGTTCATGCATAAAGCCTTGTTGTTGAACGGTTCAGAAAGCAGGTCGGTAGGAACTTTGATAGGCTTCATCCCGTTGTTTTATTTCCATATCCTTTTTATTTACAAACAGATTATTCTCACAAAGATTTGCTCATAAAGATGCTGGGAGCCGAGTGTCCTGTATTTCCGATGGCTACCGGAAGGAAGTGGAAGCCACGTTCCTGATACATAGCGACCGCCTTGGCAAACAGCGGAACGGTTTCCAAGTAAAGGCTGGTATAGCCGGCATTCTTTGCACGCTCGGCGACCATATCAAAAATCCGCGCGCCCAAATGCCTGCCACATGCCACCGGCAGCAGATAAAACTTTACTATTTCGGCACAACCGTCCGGCAATCCTTCCGTAGGATAGAAACCGCATCCTCCCACTACTTTGCCTTCGTGCTCTATTACCCAATATTCGGCGTTTTTCCCTTGAAACATATTATATACATGGTCGGTGGCTGGATCGTCATACACGCTGTTGGTGCGCGACGCTCCGAATTCATCCACTACGCATCTCACCAACGACGCAATCTGGTTGTTGTCGCTTTCTTTCATTGGGCGTATCATATAGCCATCTTCATTGTAGGGAATGTTTTTTTCCATAACTTTTGTTCATTTTTTAATTGATTCCAATGCTTGTTTAATGTCATCGATGATATCCGAAACATCTTCCAACCCTACGGACAAGCGCATCAGATCCGGCCTTACTCCGGCTTCACGCAGCTGTTCTTCCGAGAGTTGCCGATGGGTGTGGCTCGCCGGGTGCAGGATGGAACTGCGGGCATCTGACACATGCGTGACGATAGCTATCAGCCGGAGCCGGTCCATAAACCGTATAGTTTCTTCCTTATTCCCCTTGAGTCCGAAGGACAACACGCCACATGTGCCGTCAGGCATATATTTTTGATAAAGAGAATAATTGGGATTGTCGGGCAGTTGCGGAAAATCCACCCACGCCACTTGCGGGCATGTTTGCAGGAATTGAGCCACTTTCAGCGCATTCTCACAATGGCGCGGCATCCGTAGGTGCAGAGTTTCCAACCCAAGATTCAGCAGAAAAGCGTTCATCGGCGTCTGGGAAGCACCCAAATCTCGCATCAATTGCATGGTCGTTTTAGCGATATAGGCTTTCTTTCCATACTGCTCGGAAAACACCAAACCGTGGTAGGATTCGTCCGGACGGGTGATTCCCGGGTATTTGTCCGGACAGGCATTCCAATCAAAGTTGCCGCTATCCACTATAGCACCACCCAAACATACGGCATGACCGTCCATGTATTTGGTGGTGGAATGAACCACAATATCCGCACCCCATTCAAAAGGGCGGCAATGGACGGGCGTGGCAAATGTGTTGTCCACGATGAAAGGAACGCCTTGCCTTTTGGCTATCCTTGCGAACTTCTCGATGTCGAGCACATTCAGCAACGGGTTGGAGAGCGTTTCGCCAAACAGCAGTTTGGTGTTCGGCCTGAAACTGCGGGCTATGTCGTTTTCGTCTGCATGCTGGTCTATAAAAGTAACTTCAATGCCCATTTTCTTCAATGTCTGCGCGAACAGGTTGTAGGTTCCTCCGTATAAAGAAGAAGAACTGACAATATGGTCTCCCGCCGAACAGAGGGTCATGACGGAATAAAACACGGCGGCCTGCCCACTGGATGTCAGCATGGCGGCAATGCCCCCTTCCAGTTCGGCTATCTTGGCGGCTACATATTCGTTGGTCGGGTTTTGCAGGCGGCTGTAATAGAAGCCGTTTTCCTGCAAATCAAACAGGCGCGCCATTTGTTCAGTAGATTCATATTTGAACGTCGTACTTTGATAAATGGGCAATACTCTGGGTTCTCCATTTGCAGGATGCCACCCAGACTGGATGCAAACTGTCCCTAACTTATATTTCTCCATATTCATATAGTATGTAACAGTGAAACTTCTTGCACAAAGGTAACACACACAGTGTAAAATAAAGGTATTAAGATAATATTTGGTAAAAAAAACTATTTTGCGGTGATTTATTGAACATTATTACTAATTTCGCATTCAAAACAACCTCCAAATAGTTTTTTTCAATGGAAACGCTTGATGCCATAGACATAAAACTGCTAAAACTGCTACAAGAAAACTCCAACCGTCCAGTCAAAGAACTGGCACGGCTGGTGAACCTGTCAGCCACGCCGGTAACCGAACGTATCAAACGTCTGGAAAAGGAAGGATATATAAGGAAGTATGCGGCTATCCTTTCCAACTCAAAATTGAACAAGGGTTTTATCGTGTTCTGCAACGTCAGACTGACGCAGCACAGCCGGGAGAACCGCAACAGGTTCATTGAAACCGTATCGCAGATAGAGGACATCACCGAATGCTACAATATTTCCGGTGAATATGACTTCATGCTGAAAATATATGCGCAGAGCATGGAGCATTACAAGAACTTCATTGTCGAGATGCTGAATGCGGAAGAATGCATCGGCATTCTGCAAAGCATTTTTGTGATGGAAGAAATCAAACAGACGTATAGCCTGCCCATTTGAAAGCATCTGGTCCTGTTTAATATAAAGGAGCACAACTGCCACATGGACGCCAAATGCTTCCACGAAACTGCCAATCCCTTGCTTGATGCCCGATACCCTTTTACTTTGCAGGCAAAAACCGAGTATTAACGACATTAAAAACAGTATCGACTATGGACATTTTGATTATTCAGAAAGAGGCGTTTGATGAAATGGCGGCGAAGTTCAGCCGTTTCACGAAACTGGTGGACGACATCCTTGCGAAGCAGGGCAGCAGGCTATTGTGTAAGTGTTAGCGAGTGCAGTTGCGTGTCACTATGCCCGTGCGGTTACACAATCCAAGTCTGCCCGAAGAAGTGCGATTTTGTTTCTTCGGGCTTTTTTCGCCTTTTGATAGCCGTCATTACCTGTTCCGTTGCATTTTCTTGTCCGTCGGTTCAGGCAGAAAGCGAATGAATGGAGAAACGATTTGGGGATTGTTTCTACAAGACAGGATAAAAGGCTAAAATATAGGATGTTCTCTAAAATTCATCTCAAAAGCAAATAAAAGCACTATAAGATAGGGGATTATCGGAAAAATCCCCTACTTTTGCAATCGGATTGAGGTAACTCTCTCCGAAAAATACGAGAAAAAGAAGAAGCGGTATGCTTATCTTGTAAGTTGGAAACGTAGGAAATTTCGGACTTGGCACAAGAGATGGCATAGTGGTTCTCACGCTATAGCGTGGGCTGCTATTATCATATCTGTGCCAAAGGTTTCCTACGACCTCCAACTTAGACGTGGTAGCATTGCAGTTCCACGCTCTTGCATTTTATAACCGCCTGTAAAGGGACTGACAGGCATTGAATAAGACAACGTATATGGAACAACAATTTTGTCAAAGTTGCGGTATGCCCCTGACTGATGAGAACAAAGGAACCAATGCCGATGAAAGCCTTAGCGAAGATTATTGCTTCTATTGCTACAAAAACGGAGAGTTCACCCAAGAGTTCACGATGAACCAAATGATTGAGTTCTGCCTGCAATTCTTAGACCAATGGAATGTACAGACTGAGTGTAAATTGACTCCCATACAAGCGAAAGAACAAATGCTCCAACACTTTCCACACCTGAAACGGTGGAAAATGGACGATGAACGAACACTAACGGAAAAAGCAACTCATTTGCTTTCCCAATGCGAGAACGTTACCATTGCTTCCATTGATGCCAACGGCTATCCTCGTCCCGTGCAGATGTCCAAGATTGGTGCAAAAGGATTCCATGAGGTTTGGATGGCGACAAGTGCAAATTCCGTGAAAGTAAATGATTTTAAGGCAAACAACAAGGCAGGGCTTTGTTACGACCATTATGGGGATGGTGTTGCCCTGCGTGGTACGGTAGAGATTGTCACGGATGATGCCATCCGCAAAGAGATGTGGCAAGATTGGTTCATTTATCATTTCCCCGGCGGAGCGAATGACCCCAATTATGTACTTCTGCATTTCATTGGCACGGAAGCCACCTTTTGGATAAATGGTGAATTTTCTCACTCCAACATCTTATGTTTATGAAAGCTATCGTTTCTGACACGCAAAACATAGCCGCTTGCGGTCTTTATTGCGGAGCCTGCCGTAAGTTCTTGGCAAAAAAATGTCCCGGATGTAAACATAATGAAAAGGCAACTTGGTGTAAAATCCGCTCATGTTGCCAAGGAAACAAGTTCAATACTTGTGCTGAATGCTCCAATGATGTCAAGGAATGCAAGTTGTTTTCCAACTGGATAGGAAAAGTATTCGCATTCCTGTTTAATTCCGACCGTTCCGCCTGCATTCGCTATATTAAGGAACAAGGCGAACAAGCCTTCGCCAAAGAGATGACCAAACGTAAATGTCAAACCATCAAAAGAAAATAAATATGAAAAACGAGGTATTATATCTCTTGTTAAACAATTATGCCGACCATGAGCCTGTGTTCTTAGCATCGGCTATTGCTTGTGACGAACGCTGTATAAAAGATAATCCCAAATACATGAACAAAGTCGTAGCTCCTACATTGGATGCTGTGCGTTCATGCAGTGGTTTTCGCACTTTACCCGACTATTCTTTTGATACAATGCCCGATGATTATGCCGCATTGGTGTTGATAGGAGGTTTCGGTTGGCTTGACGAACAAGAAGCGGATAAAGTTGTGCCAATCGTTCGCCGCGCCATGGAGAAAGGAATCATCGTGGGAGCTATTTGCAACGCTGCTTCTTTCCTTGCCAAACACGGATTCTTAAATGCAGTCAAACATACGGGCAACGGTTTGGAGCAGCTACAATTATGGGGTGGAGATAACTATACCAACAAGGCTGGTTACATGAACGAGCAAGCCGTATCTGACAATCATATCGTAACGGCAAACGGCACCGGTTACTTGGAATTTGCCAAAGAACTGTTATTATTGTTGGAGAATGATACTCCTGAACAGATTGATCTGTTCTACCGCTTTAACAAACTGGGGCTTGTAGAAATGATGCGGATAATGCAAACAAACAAATAAACGGTTATGATTTGTAAATACGGAATTTAAAGAACATTGTTTAATATATTCCTTACAATGATGTCTTATGAAAATGCAACTCAAATCAATCGTATAAAATGGCATTATTATATAAATAGTACGTTTCATTCAGTCCAAAACATGGATATGCGGCTGTCCTTCCCTCAAGAACTGGATTTCTATTTAAAATGCACCGGACTTACTATCGTTCATAAATTCGGAAGTTTTACAGAAGATCTTTTTAGTGATAATTCGGGAAAACAGATATATGTTTTGTCTTTAAACAAATAATCAGATAAAAACAATAACTTTTTTATATGGAACTCTCTGATTGGTTTAATGGATTTCAGAAAGGCATAGCCCAGCTTTCTACGGAGCAACGGGTACCTGCAATTTGTGCAAGAAAGGTTACGTCACTACGCCTTTACTCTGTGAATGCTCCCGTCAAAGTGTCATTTATTCCATGCAAATCCTTTGGAGAGAACAGAAATTTAATGTCACGCTCTGCCATTCCATTTTGCAAGGCAAAAGGGACTGTAAGATAAAGATAGAAATGATATAGGGCACATCATCTTTTTTAACGTAAGCAGGCAAAAAGAAAAATAAAGCCATTTTCTTTTTGCCTGTTATATTTCACTATATTTGCATCCATAAGAGTTTCCCGAATAAGCAAAGCGATGCAGACCACGGCAATTAGAACGGTTGCCAACTCATTACCTCAAAACGAGGTGATTTTTCTAACTTTCTTAATTTCAGAGAAATATATTTCTTATACAGATTTACGAAAATCCATGGAAAAACAGCTGGGGACAATAGCAGAATCTGCATTCCGCTCAGAGTTTTCACGATCATCGTATGAAACTTGTCACGATGCCTTGTTCTTTTTCTGGCATCGGTTGTCCTCCATTTTTCAGGCTTTTCAGCACCCACGCCATGTTGTTTCCCAACGTGCGCATCGTCTGCAAGCCTTCTGCATCCTGCAAGGCCTCGCCCGGCAAACGGCCATGCACGCTGTTCCAATATTGGGAACTTATTACAGGCATGTTGCTTACGGTAAAATACTTGTTCAACCTGTCAAACGTGGCACTTGCCCCTCCGCGCCGGCATACGGCTACCGATGCCGCAGGCTTGTATTGCAACAATGACGATGCAGAATAAAACAACCTGTCGAGCAATGCGCATAGCGAGCCATTCGGGCCTGCATAATAGACAGGAGAACCTATGACGATTCCATCAGCCTCTTTCAACTTTTCCAATACTTCATTATACAAGTCGTCATTAAACACGCACCGCCCCAATTCCTTACATCGTCCGCACGCTATGCACCCTTGCACCGCTTTTGCCCCGATTGAAACGATTTCCGTTTCTATGCCATTTGCCTGCAAGCTTTTTGCCACTTCCGACAAGGCTATGTAAGTATTTCCTTTCCCTCTCGGACTTCCATTAATCAATAATACTTTCATAATTTTCCAAAACTTGATTCACGCCGCAAATATAAAACGAAAAAATTACCTTATGGTTATTGTCAAGCTCAAATGTCATTGGTGTACAGTCCATTTTAAAACATAACCGGGCTTTTGATCACATGTCGAGATAACGTTGATATAAATATTCCACCCAATTCCTTTGCTTTTCGGAAGTAAAATACCTCCTTATCATTTCAAGCAACCGCTCGTAAGTCAAATCGATGAAACTATCCAGGCCCTTGTGGGTCAACAACCGTTTATACTCGGGTATCGCATATTGATGAAAATGTATATTCCCTTGAGGATAAAGATGTATGTGATGGAAATGGTACAAATCGCCCCTGCCGACCATTGAATAGCCCAATATGTGATTGCGCCATATTTGACGCAAATGATTGGCCTTGACAAACATTTTTATATCGAAATCGTCAGGATAATAGCCCGACGCCGATGTAACTTTACTATATACCCCGTCAGGATTCTCTATAGCGGCCTTTTCTTTCACGCCTATCGGATATCCGGCTTCCGTATATTTAACCTCTATGCCTATTGCGCCTTTCTGCTCATTTCCATCCTCATATTCCACATAAGCGTCAAATGCCGTGCGGTCGTTCAAATAGCACGACTTGTCGGCATATCCGGCAAATTCTATACGAATACCGCAGATACGATAGATGCCGCCCCCTATAATTTCGTTGAACAATAATCTCGCATGGTCCAAGTCCTCTTCCATAGGAACGAATACATTGTAAGGAATGTGTTCACTGCGCAACATGTCTGAAAACATGCCCGATGCTCCAAATCCTCCAACTTTCAGCCTGATCGACTCCCTATATACGTCACAGAATATCAATCCTCGACTCGCGGCTTCGGGACTGAGCATCACTTGCGGATTCTTTTCATCGTAATAGTCATTAAGAACCTCCTCTCTGAAGGCAAATTGGTGCGCCCTTGCCTTTGCCTTGAACGCATCGTCATAACGGTATGTCTTTTCCTTGGCCATTTAACATGTACTGTTTCGCATTATATGCAAATATAACATCATTCCGCCTATCGACACTACAGCCCGCTGTATCAAAAAGCACTGAGTATGTCAAAAAAACATAAATTTGTCTTGTTGTTTAAACCAAGTCATAAATACTGCATCTAAACATATATAAATTTTAAACAACAATCCATCATGAAAATAAATAGGATTCCCGAAGCATTGTTGATTGCCGTGGCAATCGTTATCCTCGGCTTCAGCCTTAAAGCCGGGATAGACAATTTCACCAACAAGGACCGCCGTGTCACAGTAAAAGGACTCGCAGAGCGTGAAGTTGCCGCCGACCTCGTGACGTGGCCTATCGTTTCAATCGAGATGGGCAACGACTTGCCTCAACTGTACAACAAGATAAACAACACAAACGCCAAGATAACCGATTTCTTGAAAAGCAACGGAGTGGCAGAAAACGACATCACTATTAATCCACCTGTCGTATATGACAAAGATGCCAACCGATATACGACCGACAAATCGGACGAACGATACAACATAACATCAGTAATCACCGTCTCTTCGAGAGACGTGGCTAAAATACGTCAGATTATAGCCCGTCAAGGCGAGTTATTGAAAGAAGGCATAGCAATTGTGGATGGTGGTTATGAAAATCCCATAACCTATGAATACACCAATTTCAACGATATAAAGCAAGAAATGATGAAAGAAGCCATTGCCAACGCACAAGCAACGGCCGAGCAATTTGCTGAAAACAGCAACAGCAAGCTCGACAAAATCATCACGGCTTCGCAAGGCCAATTCACAATTACAAGCCGCGACAACAATTCGCCGCACATAAAGAACATCAGGGTCGTATCGACAATAACCTACTCGCTCGACGATTAGCCATCGTCCTGCACGTAACCCATATTTTATCACAACCGCACCTCGAATCGACTTGGTGCGGTTTTTGCTTATTTCTGCAACATCTATAAATATTTTTTACCTTTGAATTGAACTTCTATATTGCTACCTTTGCAATAAGCCTCCTTTAATAAAACAGGAAGGCGAAGGAAACGCTGAATGCACTATCACATCTCCAGCAATTATTTTTATTACACTTATGAAACGATTCACAATTTTATTATCGATAGCAATAATCGCCGTCATACTCATGT
This sequence comes from uncultured Prevotellaceae bacterium, assembly GCA_905207705.1. Taxonomy (GTDB): domain Bacteria; phylum Bacteroidota; class Bacteroidia; order Bacteroidales; family Muribaculaceae; genus Avimuribaculum. Next base: position 139,724 of record CAJLMA010000004.1, on the reverse strand, counting down.
GCTGCGGTGGTTCGGACAACAAGGACAACTCCGACAACGGCATCGAAACAGCGGCATTACCGTCCGTAAATGAAGCTGCCGAACTGCCGGCCAAGACGATAAGGATTAAAGTGCGCCCGATAGGCAGTTACAGCCGCACCTTCAACGACAAGAACGATGCACACCTCGCTGTGGCCCGCAAAATCGGAATAAAACCGATAGCTTCACTCAAAGATGCCTACAACCAGAAGACCCCGCTGCTGCGCATCTACACTTGCAACGACTTCTTTATCGAAAAGCTGACACATTCACTGCCCTACCTTGTTCCCCAAGCCGCACGGCTGTTGCACGACATAGGCCGTTCTTTCAGCGACACGATAGAAGCCCGTGGCGGTTCTAAATACAAAATACGAGTGACCAGCGTCACACGCACCGACCATTCGGTAGCCAAGCTGCGAAAGAACAACATCAACGCCACAGTCGAATCGGCACATCGCTACGGTACAACATTCGACATCAGTTACATAAAATTCATCCCTTGCGACTCCACACGAGTCATTGCCACGCAAGACCTGCGCGGCATCCTTGCCGAAATATTGAAGGATATGCGCGACAAAGGCCGCTGTCTTGTGAAATATGAAATAAAACAAGGCTGCTTCCATGTCACCGCCATGTGAAACTTTCCATGACTGCCTTGACCATCATCTATCATCGAATATAATGTTTTCTATATAAAAACACACAATCATGAAAACAAAACGCGTCATAACAAAAACATTAAAAGTACTTGCGTGGGTCGTAGGTTCCATTGTCGTCATCGCAGGACTCGCGTTATGGGCAGTAGTTTGGCTCATCTCTCCTGAGAACCTCACCAAGATAGCCGAAAATGCAGCCAACGACTATCTTGACGCCGAAGTGAAGATAGGCCGGATAGAATTGACTGCCTACTCCACATTCCCGGTAATACATATCGACATCGATAGCCTTGCGATAGCATCCAACAGCCTCGACTCGGTTGAAGGACTCGACAAAACCCGTATACCGACAAATGCTTCATCTCTTGCATCATTCTCAAAACTGCACCTTGGCGTAAACCTGTTGAACGCCATGATAGGCAAAATAACTGTTGAAGACCTGTCGGTCGACGATCTTTGGGTAAATCTTGTAGACGCCACGCCCACGGCTTCCAACTATGCAATCGTGCCTGCATCCGGAGAAAAAGAAGCAGAACAGTCAGAAACCGACACAACAACATTCAAGTTGCCCGACATCCTGTGCAAGCAAATAATTCTCGGAGGCACTACCTCTTTATCCTATTGCAATGCCGCCGACTCTTCTTTTGCCAAAGTGACGTTGACCCAAGCCTCATTTCACGACAATGGCAAAGACTTGCGACAACTCGACATCGCTGGAAATATATTTTATGCAACCGACGGCGATACTACATCGCTTGCCCGAATCGACATATCCAAATTCAGAATTGCAAACGACAAAGCCAATTCTTACAGGCTCGAACTGAACGGAGACATCGACTATAAAATCAATGATGAAATACTTGCCAACAGCTTGCCATTTGACGTAAGCACCGCAATAAGATGGAATCCTAAAGCGATGTCAAACATCAGCATCTCAGATTTCAAGGCCACAATCATCGACATCCCGATAGAAGGAAACCTCACGCTACTGGCTCAAAGAGCACCAAGGCTGCAACGATTTGACTTGGCAGTAGGACCGGTAAAATTTGCATCCGTAATTCCGCAATTGCCGGCATCCTATCGTAAGATGTTCCGCAACATATCGAGCAATATAATGGTTACTGTCAACATGAACCTTGACGAGCCATACATGCTCCTCAGCAAGAAACTCCCTTCATTATCGGCACAAATCGTTATACCCGACTCTTATTGGCGCAGGACAGGAGCCGCAAGAGGCATCGATCGCATCGCGCTGAATGCCCGAATGCAACTTTTCACCAAGAATCCCAATGCAAGCACGGTATCTCTCGACACATTGATATTGAACGGCAAAGCAATAAAACTGCAACTGTCGGGAGAAGCGTCCAATCTTTTTGCCGACCCTCATGTATCGGCAAATGTGAGCGGATACACCGACATAGGCACGCTAACCAAACTTGCCGACATACCGCTCAACTTCTCGATAGCTGGCGAGGCTTCGGCAAACGCCTCGGTCGACATGCACTTGAGCGACTTGAACAAGAACAATTTCCACAAGATGAAGATTCATGGCAGCGTGGGATTGAGCAACATACAATATAATAACGTGCTCGACACGATGAGCATTTATGCCAACCGAGCCGACTTGACGTTTGGCAACAAGCAGTCGTTCACGCGTCGCGACTCGTCCACCGTCGACGACTTGCTTAAAGTCACAGCACGAGTCGACACTCTCGATGCCTCAATTCCCGGACTTGACATTTTTATGAGAAACACAACCATAGGCGCCGGAGCTGTCGGTGCATCGCAAGCTCTGCAAGACACCACACAGGTGATTCCTATGGGAATCAGATTCACATCAGAAATGGCACGAATGCGACAAGACAACGGCACATTCATCTCCACCCGTGGCATTACATGCTCGGGCAATGTGATGCGATACCGCAACACCAAGCGCATGCCGCTGTATCATCTCGGATTTGGAATTGACACCATATTCTATCGCGACAACTCGTCGTTTATCTACCTCAACAAAGGACGCATCGACCTATTTGCCAACAGGAGGGTCAACTGGCGCCGCGTAGGTCGCACCAAGCAACTCATCGATACATTGCGTGCACAACATCCTGAATGGAGCAACGACACTCTGCTCGCTTATATAAGAGAGATGCAGACTCGCCGCCGCGAAGCATTGCGCAACTATGCACGCTCACGCAACAGGCAAAACATGCAGCCGAGCGAAGAGGAAGTTATGAACGTGGCAGTTGACGACAGCGGCTTTAGAAAATTGCTGTCAAGATGGCAACTGACAGGTTTCATAAAGAGCGAAACAGGCGCAATGTACACCCCATTCTTCCCTTTAAGGAACAAAATCACCGATGTTGACGTTGCTTTCAACATGGACAGCATCACAGTGCACAATTTCAATTATAACGTGGGGTCGAGCAATTTCAACTTGAAAGGAAAATTGAAAAACATTCGTTCCAACCTCATGGGCCGCACACGTCGGCCTCTCGACATTTCAATGATATTGAAAGCCGACACAATCAATGTCAATCAACTCGTGAAAGCTGCCGCCGACGGAATGACATATTCCAACAATGCCGTCGGCCTAAACACTCTCGACACTGATGAGGAATACCTATCGGTGGAATCGATGGAACAACAGGTTTCGGCAGAAACTTCATCCACCGATTCGACAATGGCCGCATTCGTAGTTCCTCGCAACATCGAAGCCAAAGTAGCTTTGCGCAGCAACAATATCACATTTGCCGACATGAACTTGAAGCAATTCAACGGCAACCTGCTCATACATGACGGAGTAATAAACTTGAACGAGCTGAGAGCACTCTCCGATTTGGGCTCGGCACGGTTCAATGCCATGTATGCCTCGACCGACAGGCGCAATATCAAATTCGGGTTTGACCTCGGATTGAAAAAAATACATGTCGGGCAGCTGTTGGGAATGATTCCTGCCATAGACTCGATTATGCCGCTGCTCGAATCGGTCGACGGAATAATAGATGCCGACATAGCGACCACCTCAAATGTCGACTCCACTATGAACCTCATTATTCCTTCGCTCAAAGCCGCCATAAAATTGCATGGCGACAGCCTTGTATTCATGGATTCTGAAACATTCAGGCAGATTGCAAAGATGCTTAGGTTCAAAAACAAGGAAAAGAACATGATTGACAGCATGACAGTTGAACTCCTTGTTGAAAACTCACAGATGCAATTGTTCCCGTTCATGTTCAACTTAGACCGTTATAAATTAGGTGTTCTGGGTTATAACGACTTGAATCTTAATTTCAAATACCATATTTCGGTACTCGACTCACCCATTCCGTTTAAATTCGGAATCAACATATACGGCAATCCCGATGACATGCACTTCCGCTTTGGAGGAGCAAAATACAAAGATGGAATGGCTGGTGAATTGGTACAAATCGTAGACACCACACGCATCAACTTGCGCGAGCAAATTAATGCCGCATTCCGCCGTGGAGCAAGGGCTGCATTGAAATCGGAGTTAAGAGTGACACGCCGCCCGGACATTCGGAAAGAAATGACCGAAGATGAGAATGATTCATTATCAAGTGCCGACAGCTTGAGATTGATTCAAGAAGGAATGATTGAAAAGCCACAGACGGCAAGTCCGGCTCCTGCCACTGATGACATTGACATGGACAACAACGGCAATAATGATGACACATCCCAAATCACAGGCATAAAGCCCGAACAAGCCGTGTTGCCCGACCCGGAGGGCAAAAAACGAACAGCATAACTTTAGTCTTTCATATATTACGGCAGAGGCTCGCAGTGTGTTGTTGCGAGCCTCTGTCATTTCATTTATCCACTTTCTCTTTTATTTACTGCCACCACGCGACTTGAGCCTGTCGGGGTGCATTGATATGAACTCTTTCCACGACTTGCACGACGAAGTGACGCCTTGGGGTCTTGCCGATTCGTAATAATGGCACAGCGCGGCGGCAAGAGCATCGGTAGCATCAAGCAAATCGGGCATCTTGTCGTGTGGGATATCGAGTATGCGCCTCAACATCTCGGCCACCTGCTCCTTGGATGCACTACCGTTGCCTGTTATTGCCATTTTTATTTTCAAAGGAGCATATTCGGTTATGGGAATGTCGCGATGCAATGCGGCTGCCATAGCCACGCCTTGTGCTCGCCCAAGTTTCAACATCGATTGCACATTCTTGCCATAGAACGGAGCTTCTATCGCCATTTCGTCGGGCAGATATTGCTCCACAAGGCCGAGCACACGTTCAAAAATACGATGCAGGCGCATGTAATGGTCGTCAAACTTGCTCAGCTTTATAACACCGAGCGCAATCATCGACGGCTTCTTCCCGTTAACGCCGAGAATCCCATATCCCATGACATTGGTTCCCGGGTCGATTCCTATTATTACTCTTTCAAAATCATGTACAACCTCTGTCGCCATATTTCATTCCAGCTCAAGTTTCTCCATTAAAGTAGAAAATCCCACAACCTCTTCATTAAAGATTTTGCGCATCTCGGCAAGCAATGCGGCCCCGGTCCTGCGATACCATATTTCCAATACGTCAACCGAAGGTGCATGAAATTGCAGGGCGAAACTTTTACCTTCAGTCTCCCTATTGTCCGACATTATGCAGGTCAGCTGCGGCAAAGACAATTCTCCGCCTGCTACGGCTTTTGGAATATATTCAGTCTTCAACCATTCGATAAATTGCTTCTCGACATTGATTCCGGCATGATAAGTTGTATTGTAAATTATCATCTCAAAGAAAATTTCAGTCCTTTCATAATCCTTACAAAAAAATTGCGCCACGGGGCGTGTATCCGTTACCCGAGCGCAATTTTGCTATTTCAATCAATGCCAGGCGTCACATCGGCGACATGCGGCATTGAGAGTTATTCATATTCTCATTAAAGAGCTTTGCCTTCGCTGCCAAGCACGTTGATGATTTTGTGCTTGTAAAGCTTTTCCATTTCGTCGCGAGCCGGTCCGAGATACTTACGCGGGTCGAATTCAGCAGGCTTGTCGTTGAATACCTTGCGAACTGCAGCTGTCATGGCCAAGCGGCTGTCAGAGTCGATGTTTATCTTGCAAACTGCGCTCTTTGCGGCCTTGCGAAGTTCTTCTTCAGGAATACCGATTGCGTCAGGCAACTTGCCACCGTTTTCGTTGATGATGTCAACATATTCTTGAGGAACTGAAGATGATCCGTGAAGAACGATTGGGAATCCAGGAAGTTTTTCCATAACTGCATCAAGCACGTCAAATGCCAATGGAGGCGGAACAAGACGGCCTTCGGCATTGCGAGTGCATTGTTCCGGTTTAAACTTGTATGCACCGTGAGAAGTACCGATTGAGATTGCCAAGCTGTCGCAACCTGTACGAGTAGCAAAGTCAATTACTTCTTCAGGGTTGGTGTAAGTGTGATGTTCTGCACAAACTTCATCCTCAACACCTGCAAGCACACCAAGCTCACCTTCTACAGTTACATCATATTGATGTGCATATTCAACAACTTTCTTAGTGAGAGCTACATTTTCTTCATAAGGAAGATGAGATCCATCAATCATTACAGAAGAGAAACCGCTGTCAACGCAAGACTTGCAAAGTTCAAAGCTATCACCATGGTCAAGGTGCAGAACGATTTGAGGTTTTTCCCAACCCAATTCCTTTGCATATTCAACGGCACCTTCTGCCATGTAACGCAACAACGTAGCGTTGGCATAGTTACGAGCACCCTTCGATACTTGAAGAATTACAGGAGATTTTGTGTCGGCTGCAGCCTTGATGATTGCCTGCAACTGCTCCATGTTATTGAAGTTGAAAGCCGGTATGGCATAACCGCCTTTGATGGCCTTGGCAAACATTTCACGAGTGTTCACCAAGCCAAGATCCTTGTAATTTACCATTTTACTTAAATTTATATAAGTGAATAAATCAATATCCAAATCACTCGCAGCCCACGCGACTCGCAATTCCACATCGAGCTTTTTTGCGCAAGCAGCGTTTTATGTTGCAAATATAGCAATTTTATGCATCGAATATATCTCCGAATAGATAAATTATAATTAAATTTGCTTAGTTTTTCGGAACTGGATGATCATTAGTAATTTTATAAACATTTTAGAGAAACTACGAGCATGAGAAAATGGCGCATTGAAGACAGTGCGGAGCTATACAACATCAACGGTTGGGGCTTGAAATATTTTTCCATTAATGAAAATGGGCATGTGGTGGTAACACCGAAAGAGAACTGCGTTCCGGTCGATTTGAAGGAAGTCATGGACGAGCTGCAAGTGAGAGACATTACATCACCGGTGCTCTTGAGATTCCCCGACATTCTTGACAACCGAATCGAAAAAATCACCCGATGCTTCCAACAAGCAGCCGAAGAATATCACTACAAAGCTGAAAATTTCATCATTTACCCTATCAAGGTGAATCAAATGAGGCAAGTCGTGGAAGAAATAGTAAGCCATGGCAACAAATTCAAAATCGGACTTGAAGCTGGCTCCAAACCTGAATTACATGCCGTCCTTGCCATCAACATATCAGAGAAATCTCTCATCATCTGCAACGGATACAAGGATGAGAACTACATCGAGCTGGCCTTGCTCGCCCAAAAGATGGGACGACGCATTTTCCTCGTGGTTGAGAAATTGAATGAACTGAACCTTATCGCCGAAATATCAAAGCGTCTCAAGATTCGACCCAATATCGGCATCCGAATCAAGCTATCAAGCTCGGGAAGCGGCAAATGGGAAGAATCGGGAGGAGACCAAAGCAAATTCGGGCTCAATTCAAGCGAGTTGCTCGCCGCGCTCGAATTCCTCGAGAAAAACAAGATGACCGACTGCCTGAAATTGATTCATTTCCACATAGGCAGCCAGATAACAAAAATTCGCCGCATCAAAAACGCTTTGCGCGAAGCCACTCAATTCTATGTACAGCTCACAAAAATGGGATTTGACATAGACTTCATCGACATAGGCGGCGGCTTGGGAGTCGACTACGACGGTACTCGCAGCAGCGCAAGCGAAAGCAGCATGAATTACAGCATACAGGAATATGTGAACGACTCTGTATCGGCTCTCGTCGATGCTTGCGAGAAAAACAACATAAAGCAGCCAAACATCATCACCGAATCGGGTCGCTCATTGTCGGCTCACCACTCCGTGCTGATATTTGAAGTACTTGAAACGGCAAGCCTGCCGCAATGGGACGAAGACGTTGACAAAATCAATGAAAACGACCACGAGTTGGCACGCGAGCTATACGACATTTGGGACAAGCTCAATCAACCACGCCTGTTTGAAAGCTGGCACGACGCATTGCAAATCAAGGAGGAGGCTCTCGACTTGTTCAGTCTCGGATTACTGGACCTGCGCACACGCGCAATCATCGAAAAGCTATTTTGGTCGGTGGCACGCGACGTGAGCGAAATGGCTTCCGACATGAAGCATGCGCCCGAAGAGTTGCGCAAAGTGGCAAAAACACTGCCCGAAAAATACTTCTGCAACTTCTCGCTGTTCCAATCACTGCCCGACTCTTGGGCCATAGACCAAGTGTTCCCAATCATGCCTATATACCGTCTCGACGAGAAACCCAACAAGATGGCTTCGATTCAAGACATCACATGCGACAGCGACGGCAAGATAAGCAATTTCATTTCGGTACACGGCACATCTACATCATTGCCGGTACACACCGTAAAAAACAATGAGCCTTATTACTTCGGCGTGTTCCTCGTGGGTGCATACCAAGAAATTCTTGGCGACATGCACAACCTATTCGGTGACACTAATGCAGTACACATAAGCGTATACAAGGACCACTACGATATCGACCAGATTATAGATGGAGAAACCGTGGCCGAGGTGCTCGATTATGTGCAATACAACCCAAAGAAACTCGTAAGGAACGTGGAAACATGGGTCACCAAGTCAATGAAATCGGGCAAAATAACTCCCGAAGAAGGACGCGAGTTCTTGAGCAACTACCGCTCAGGCCTCTATGGCTACACATATCTTGAAAAAGACTGACATCAAATTAACAGCAACACGATAAAACGGCGAGGCTGATGCTCACACAATGCGGCCTCGTCGTTTTTTTTCTTATAGGCTGCTCATGAATACACCGGAAATTGCGCAGCAAAGGCCGGAAAACGTCATCCCGATTTCATATTCTCATGCCGAATCCCTAATTTTGCACCCAACCACGATAAAACAGGCTTTATGAGATATTTCATGCGACTTGCCTACAACGGCGCAAATTTCCACGGATGGCAATCACAACCAAATGCCATCACCATACAAGAAACCATCGAACGCGCCTTGTCGACGGTGTTACGAACACCGATAGCCATAACAGGAGCCGGACGAACCGATGCCGGGGTAAACGCGGCCATGATGATAGCCCACTTCGACTGCGAGTTGATTCCCGAAAACACTCAACCATTGGTGAGAAGCCTGAACAGCCTGCTCGGGAAAGACATAGCCATATATTCCATCTTCAAGGTTAACAATGACGCTCATGCACGCTTTGATGCCACAAGCCGCACCTACAAATATTTTGCACACACTGTAAAATCTCCGTTTATTTACCCTCTGAGCTGGCAATGCAATCCCAAACTCGACTTCGACAAAATGAATGAAGCGGCCGAAGTACTCACATCATACACCGACTTCACCAGCTTCAGCAAGCTGCACACCGACGTGGCAACCAACAACTGCCGCATTACACATGCACAATGGAATCCTGAAGGCGAACAAATGGTGTTCACCATCACTGCCGACCGGTTCTTGCGCAACATGGTGCGTGCAATAGTCGGCACACTTGTCGATGTAGGAATGGGGAAAATATCAAAATCTGATTTTTGCCGAATCATAGAACAAAAAGACAGGTGCAGCGCAGGCACCTCGATGCCCGGCCATGCCCTATTCCTGTGGAACATTACTTACCCTTTTGAAATTAAATAGCCTCGACCGAACAATTCAACAAGAAAGGGTCACATCTTCTTCACGATGTGGAGAATATTGCACATTATCATCAATGCCACCATTATCGCCGTAGGCACGAACCGATTCGTAGGCAACGTGTCATACACATTTATCATGACTATCAACGCGAACACCGACAGCAATGTGGTCACTATCGTGTCGACATGGTAAAATGCCCGTTTGAATCTCGTGTTCTGCCACTCTATGACTCCGCGGTTGGATTCCATGCCGAAATTAAGAACAATGAATATGACGCACACGGCGAGCTCCCACGAACCGGTTGCTCCCGATGACAAGCACGCAAGCCACCCCAGAATAAGATAAATCGACGAGTAATGTATTCTTAAAAAAGACTTCATCGTTCCTTAAAAAAATCCACACTGTAAATATAATACAATTCAACATAACTTGTGTAAAATAACGCCATTTCTTTGCGGCTTATTCTGACATTTTTACTTATATACGACTAATTTTTGTCACTATTACCGCCAAATTTACCATTTTCGTAATACAAATTCCATTGGCATCCGATTTGCAATTCTAATAATGGATTTGCAAGCGACCGGCAATCCGGGAAAAGCGTTGCAAGTTCACACTTATTCATTGATAATTAATAATTTAAAATAGGAGATTAGAACTATGGCTCTCATCAGAAGAAATCAAAATTGGTTACCAAGCGTGTTCAACGATTTGTTTGACAACGACTGGATTGAAAGGTCTAATTCAATATCGGCTCCTGCAATAAACGTAGTTGAGCGTGAAAACGAGTATTGCGTCGAAATTGCAGCTCCGGGCATGACCAAAGAAGACTTCAACGTTCATCTCGATGAAGAAGGCAACCTCGTAGTTTCTCTTGAAAAGAAAGAAGAAAACAACGAGAACAAGGAAAAAGGACATTACTTGCGCCGCGAATTTTCTTACACTCAATTCCGTCAAGTGATGATATTGCCCGAAGATGTGGATCGCGACAAAATCTCGGCTCATGTTGAAAACGGAATCTTGACTATCGAACTTCTTAAGAAATCAAAAGAAGAACCCAAGAACGACGTCAGAAAAATAGAAATTCGCTAACGCATTGCAACTTCTATACAGGCAATGGCAGCCACGCACGCAGCATGGCTGCCATTCTCTTTCTAATAGTCACTCCTACAAGAAAAACTAATCAACCCCAATTAAGATATAATATCGATTTTTCCGTACATTTGCCGGCAAATAATAAAAACAAAATATAATGTCCGACGATAAGGTTTTACTACAGGCAGTCAGTGAGACTTTGCAATATACAGGAGTCAAGTTACGCAACCCCAATACCTTTTCGATAGAAAAAGGCAAAATATATGCTGTCATAGGAGAAAACGGCTCGGGGAAAACGACACTTGGAAAGATAATCGAAAAGGGTTGGAACATATCTACCAACCGCATATTGGGCGACAAAAAGTCCCTGCAAATAAAGAGCATAGAATTTACCGACATACATTCGCTCACAGGATGCACCGATTCCTATTACCAGCAACGTTTTGAGTCTACGGCAAACGACAGCATTCCTACCGTCGAGCAACTTATCGAGGGAAAAATCGATAAGCAGCAATGGCTGTCGCTGTGCAAGTCGTTGTCAATAGACGATGTAAGACATAAACGCATCAATTACCTGTCGAGTGGAGAATTGCGCAAATTCCTAATCATAAACATGCTCACCGACAATCCCGACATCATAATAATCGACAACCCCTACATCGGACTTGATGCTCATTCACGGCAAATGTTCAACGACATGATTGCACGGCTGGCCGAAGACGGCAGGGCTATAATATTACTCTTATGCAACACCAGCGACATTCCTGATTTCACAAATTGCATAATCCCGATGCGGAATCTCGAAATAGGCCGACCAATGGAGGTAACGTTGCCGACGGCCGCTTCTACGCGCGACGAGCTGAAACAATATTTCACTCCGCGACAAGCCCCGACACTGCCTTTTACAGCCACAAGCTCCCCAGCCGACTATGACACGGCTTTTGAACTGTCGCATTGCAACGTAGCCTATGGCAAAAACATAATCCTGCACGATGTGTCATGGAAAGTAGCGACAGGCGAGAAATGGGCATTGCTCGGAGAAAACGGGGCAGGCAAGTCCACACTGCTTAGCCTCGTATATGCCGACAATCCTCAGGGATACCGCAACGACATAACCCTCTTCGACCGCAAGCGTGGAACGGGTGAGAGCATCTGGGACATCAAGAAACGCATAGGCTACATCTCACCCGAGATGCACTTATATTTCAACAACGGAGAAGATGTGCTTACTGTTGTGGCATCGGGTCTGCACGACAACATTGGTTGCTTTAGGCGCATAAACGACGAGCAGAAAGCCTTGGCCATGCAATGGCTCGACACTTTCGGCATTGCCCATCTGGCATCACGCTATTTCAGAACCCTGTCGTCGGGAGAGCAACGCATGGCACTGCTTGCACGCACATTCGCGAAACGCGCTCCGTTGCTAATCCTTGACGAACCGTTGCACGGTCTCGACATGATGAAAAAACAACTCGTTGCCGACATCATAGGCCAAGTGATGGACATAGAAGGCATGACGCTCGTATATGTCACGCACTATGAGAATGAGATTCCCAAGGCTGTCAATCATGTATTCAGGCTCGTGAAATCTCGCAGTTGAACGTGCCATGCCACTTGGCATGTGTTGCCGCTAACACATAATATTAGTACCTTTGCGGTCGTTTTTTCAACCAATTTGTCATGTGGGTTATACTTGCTGTCGTTTCGGCATTATGCCTTGGATTTTATGATGTTTTCAAGAAACTATCGGTGACCGGCAACAATGTCCTTACCGTATTGTTCCTTAACACACTTTTCGGAGCCTTATTGCTGTCTCCTGTCATCATAAGCGGCATTATTGCCGGAGATTACGGATTTGGCGGTAGCTTGACGGGGCATTTGCTCATACTTATAAAATCGGGCATAGTGCTGGCATCATGGATACTCGGTTACTTCAGCATCAAGCACCTGCCTCTCACCATCACCGGCCCGGTCAATGCCACTCGCCCGATTCTTGTGCTGATAGGAGCAATGATTCTCTTCGGGGAACGATTAAACTTAATGCAATGGGGTGGTATCGCACTCGGGGGTGTCTCTCTTTTTCTCGTCAGCCGAATAGGGAAAAAGGAAGGACATCCCATCACGCACGACAAGTGGCTGCTTATGAGCATAGGAGCCATGATACTGGGTGCTATAAGCGGCTTATACGACAAGTGGCTCCTCAAAAGTCTCGACCCGTTGCAAGTCCAGTCTTGGTATTCGCTATATCAATGTATCATAATGGGAATTACCATATTGCTGCTAAAGCGTAAAGCGGACAACCCTACTCCGTTTAAATGGAAATGGACAATCCCCTGCATAGCTGTTTTCTTGACTGTAGCCGACCTTGCTTATTTTTACGCATTGTCACTCGAAGGCTCTATGATAAGCATTGTGTCAATGATAAGGCGCGGCAGCGTCATCGTGTCGTTTTTGTTCGGAGCCGTGGCCCTGCATGAGAAAAACGTAAAATTGAAGCTGATAGACTTGTCGGTGTTGCTTGCCGGACTTATCCTACTGGTACTCGGTAGCCGATAAACAGATTACAACGCATTCCACACCCGGTGCTGCGCAACATGTTGTTTCATTGAAAAAAGAATCGTACATTTGTCAGGCTGCGAGCCACGCAATAATTCATATAATTTAAACACCATAAAATATCATGTCAATTCTAAAGAATGAAATTCCTGTGGGATTATGCAGCGACCATGCAGGATACAAGACTAAAATGGCTGTAATTGAATATTTAAAGCAAAACGGTATAAAATATGTCGACTTCGGCACTTATAGCGAAGAGAGTTGCGATTATCCCGACTTCGCACATCCATGTGCCATCGCCGTTGAAAAAGGCGAATGTTACCCTGGCATAGGAATTTGCGGAAGCGGCGAAGGCATCAACATGACCCTCAACAAGCACCAAGGCATTCGCTCGGCCCTATGCTGGAACAGCGAAATAGCCAAGCTCGCTCGTCAGCACAACGATGCCAACGTCCTTGCAATGCCGGGACGCTTCATATCGGACGATGAAGCCATCGACATTGTGAAAACTTTCTTTAATACCGACTATGAAGGGGGCAGGCATCAACGCCGCATCAACAAAATTCCCGTGAAGTGACAACAAGCCCAGTTCCAAAGTTTCGGCTTATGCAATAAAACCGACGAGGATGCAGCAATTATCCATGCCCGCATCCTCGTCGTTTGTTTTATTCAGTACTGGTCTTGTCTCAATTACCGGAAGTATCAATCCAATTCGGCCGACTCGTTTTTTCTTACATAATCTTTTGCTAAAGCAGGACGATGCCCGATATTGTAATAATCCAACCCGGCCGACACCAAATCTTCCGGAGGATAAATATTACGTCCGTCCACGACTACATGTCCTTTCATCGCCTTTTTTATAACGCCCCACGAAGGCACTCTGAACTCTTCCCATTCGGTAACAACAACAAGAGCATCGGCTTCGTTCACCGTATCGTACATATCCTTGCCAAAAGTCAACACTCCATCGCCCAACTTTCGCCGAGCAGAGTCCATTGCGATAGGATCGTAAGCCTTTATGGTACATCCAGCCTCGCGCAACGAATTAATAAGCACCAGCGACGGAGCCTCGCGCATATCGTCGGTTTTGGGCTTGAAAGCAAGTCCCCAAATGGCAATCGTCTTCCCCTTCAAGGCCTCTTTGCTCCCAAATGCCTTCACGAGCTTGTCAAAAAGCACATGCTTTTGCGACTTATTAATGGCCTCCACGGCTTCGATGAGACGCATCTTCATGCCATGCTCGACGGCGGTGTGTGCCAAGGCTTTGACATCTTTTGGGAAACAAGAGCCTCCATATCCGCAACCGGGATACAAGAACTTGCTGCCTATTCGACTATCAGAAGCAATCCCTTTCCTTACCATGCTCACATTGGCTCCGACAAGTTCACACAAATTGGCAATATCATTCATGAAGCTTATGCGGGTGGCAAGCATTGCATTGGCCGCATACTTGGTCATCTCGGCCGAAGGTATATCCATGAATATCACCCTGAAACTGTTGAGCATGAATGGACGGTAAAGACGTGCCAGCAATTTCTCGGCCTTTGGCGAATCTGTCCCGACAACGACACGCTCAGGGCTCATGAAATCTTTTATTGCAACACCTTCCTTCAAAAACTCAGGATTGGATGCCACATCAAATTCTATATCTACACCTCGACGGTCCAATTCAGTCTGTATGGTTTTACGTACTTTCTCGGCAGTCCCGACAGGTACAGTGCTTTTTGTCACCACTACAAGATACTTGTTCATGTTCTGCCCCACTGTCTTGGCGACTTCAAGTACATAATGCAAATCGGCGCTTCCGTCTTCGTCGGCCGGAGTTCCTACCGCCGAAAATACGATGTCTACCGAGTCGAGGACATCAACAAGATTGGTAGTGAAGCTCAACCGTTTATTATTTCGGTTACGTTCCACCAACTCACTCAATCCCGGCTCATATATAGGTAGAATCCCCTTGTTTAAATTATCGATTTTAGTCTTGTCCACATCGACACATGTCACGTTGACTCCCGTCTCGGCAAAACATGCACCTGTGACCAATCCAACATATCCTGTTCCAACAACTGCTATATGCATGATTATCTTATTCTGTTATCCTACTTATTATTAATAACGCATTTTTTCTTTTTTATTGTCCACGAGTCACGACAATTCTTCAAATTGCCATGAACCCTGACATCGGCAACGACATGAAAATCTCTCGATTGATATGCCATGTGCACAAGCAGCGATTGGCTACATTTCTGGCGGCCTCGGCCAATAAACTCAAAATAAAGATTTAGAATAGCTTGAACTTGCCCTTCTTCCTGTCATTGGAGGCTTCTTCGCCGTCCTCGCCATAACCATAACCGTATCCATAGCCATAGCCATAACCGTATCCGTATCCATATCCATAGCCGTATCGCTTGTCTTCCATATTTACGTCAGTAAGCAATATAGCAGGATTCTTGATTTTGTTGTCGGTGTATATACGATCCAATTCCGGCAGATAACGCTTGTCTATTTTGCCGTCACGCATCACATACACTGTCATGTCAACAAAACGATTCACGATTGACGCATCGGCAACTACCGAATAAGGTACGGTGTCGAGTATTATTATGTCGTAACGCGCCCTCAAGGTCTCAATCATCGTTGCAAAACGTTCCGACATTAACAATCCGGTAGGATTCGGAGGTATCGCGCCGATTGAAATAGTATCAAGATTGGGCGCAAGTTGGCTCTTGTTTATGATTTCGTCCAAATCATTCACTTTGCCCGACAGATACGCACTCACGCCGATATGGCCGTGATGCTTGTGCGTGTCCCAATTCCTCGACGAATCACCCTTGCGCAAGTCAAGGTCTACAGCAATAACTTTCTTGCCGGCATGAGCGCACGATAGCGCAAGATTCACAACTACATAACTCTTGCCCTCGCCGGGGATGGTGGAAGTGAATTGTATTACGACTCCGCCCGTACTTTTACGGTCGCCTATCATGTATTCGAGATTACCTCTTATTATTCGGAATGCTTCGGTCACTCGGTCGTTTCCGGTTTCCGAGACTACTATCTCTTCATCCTCCTGACTTGAACTCTTGCTTGGCAATTCTCCAAGAATAGGAATACGTGTGGCAGCCTCGACATCTTTCCTTCCATGGACGTTTGTGTCGAGCGAGTAAATCCAGAATATCAAGTATATCACGCCTGCCGGCAATATCAACCCAAACATAAATCCGGCAAGAACAATATTCATCGTAGCAGGAGCTATCGGAAGGTCATCACCACCGGCATGTTCAATGATTTTTGCATTAGGCTCGGTAATGGCCATCTGCAACGCATTTTCCTCGCGCTTGTTAAGCAAGTATAGATATAATTCCTCTTTTATCTTTTGCTGCCTCAACACATTACCTATCTCCTTTTCCTGCGTAGGCACCGAAGCGATGCGCCTGTTGGCGATACGTTCTTGCTCAAGAGCCTGTTGATGCTTGATTTGAAGCGTGTTGTAGAAATTCTCTATTGACCTCGAAATATTTTCCTTCATCGATGTCAACGACTTGTCGAGCTCTTTGGTTATAGGGTTGTCGGTACCCGATGATGCCGACACGCGCATGTATTTCAAGCAATCTTCATTGTACAAGCCGATCTGTTTCTCAATACCCATGTCGGCAATACCCGTATTAGCAGGTATCAGCTCATGCTCTTTCATCTGCAACAGGTAGTCCTTTATGTATCTCGTCAACATCAGCTGCATTTCGACCGATGCCACATTCTCGGTGTACTTCGACCCGTCGGCGACATAGGCCGAAGCGGCTGTGGTCAAATCAGGAATATTGTTCTCAATCTTCAATTGTTCTATTTGCGCGTCGATTCCACCCAAGTCGGATGAAATAGCCGCGATACGGTCGACAATGAATGCCTCGGTATTCCTTGCCACACGATTCTTGTCGTTAATAACATCTTGGTTGTAGCAATCAATCAACGTGCTCAACACGTCGACAGCCATGTCATAGTTATCGGCATCAAGCGTGAGCTCAAGCACGCTCGTTTCTTCCCCAGTCAACTGCACATTCAAGCTTTCACGCAAGTTTATTGCACGCTGGTGCACGTTGCTCACATTAACATATATGTCCTCACCTATAAGCTCTTCAGAAAACAATTTCGTCTTACCCACCGAGAACGCGCCTTTTTCGGTTTCAACCTTGGCTCCGAATTTTGCCGTGTGCCAGTCCTTATCCTCCTTTGCGCTTACGCAACGATATTCATATTCCTCATTGCTCAAAGGGGATATTTCAAGTGAATAGCCCTTCTTGTCAATATCGCTTAATGGCGTGACAATTATGGCATTCTGCTTATACATGTTGACCTTGCGCAACAATGGCTTGGAATAATATTCCACATTGATGCCTAAAGTTTCAACCACTTTGTCAAGAAGCTCGGTCGACATTATGACATAAATTTCATTCTCGACCGCATCAACGCGGTTGCCAAGGCCTATATCGGAAAAAATCCGCATTTCGCCCGACATTCCGCCATTCTTGTCGTCAGTACCTATCAAAATGTAGGCCGACGACCTGAATGTCTGCGTCTGCGACTGGGTATAAATGAAAGCTATCGTGGAACATGCCACAACCGAAATTACAAACCAATACCAATTACGCAGGCATGCGCTGAAAAATGCCCGTATGGATATCCCTGATTCCACACTCTCTGATCCTTCAAACTGATTTCTTTCCTGGTCTCGCATAAACTTATAAGCTTAAAGAAATGCCCAAACATGCCACCTCGCCTTAAACTCTCGGCAGCAACAGTTGTGTTTTTACTAAGGACATTTCATGAAACACATCTTGCTCGATTGTTTTAAATAAAAGTCCAACTTTTTTTTTCGACTGCAAAGATAAGCAATTAATTATAGGAACAATAAATAAAATACGGCAAAAAAGCCAAATGTACTGTAAATTTTATTCTATAACAGATGCCGCAATCGGGGGCAATTTTGTTTTTTGTCTCCATTGGCGTATATTTGGCCAAAATTCCAATTTATGAAACGACTGTTCATTTCTATCCTCATGATGATATTGGCACTGGCAAGCAACATCACGGCCGATGCCGAGTTGTTTACATGGTCAAGGCACAACATTACATTTGACGTTCCCGAAGGAGGAAGAGTCACATATAGTTCGCCATCCACATTCGAGATTCAGTGGTATGACTTCACATTGCTCATAAAATTATACGACAAGTCGGAGGCCGACGACGATTACATGAAATACGCCATAAACAGGACCGCAGCCGGATATAACATGTTTGACACCGACATGAAAAAAGCCAAAATGGACGGATTCAAAGGGTACACATTGACCGGAACCCTGCCCGACGGTTCCATGGCAAGCATCACAAACGTGTCGTCGAAAAAGGCCGACTTTGCCATGCAAGTGGAAATGAACTATCTTGCCGAAAATTCAAAAATCGCCGAGAAAATATTAAAAAGCTTCAAGGCCAACAAGCCACAAAAAATCAAGAAGCCCAAACAAAAAATACAAAAGAAAGGAGCCAAAGAAAAACCAATCCGCCCAGGTACTCGTGAAGGCGAACAACTGTATAAAGCTTGACGCAATGCCTACCATTCTACGACATACATCACAGTTTTCACGAGTTTTTATATTTTTTTTCTGATTATCTGTTGGATAATGTTTAAATTTGCACTCCGAAATTTAAAATCATTAATGTATGGCTCCTTCCCAGAAAAAAGCATTGATAATCGTAGGTGCATTGGTTGTCGTACTGGCAATCTCCTTTTTCGGCTTTTATGCAAAAAAACAAATCGACGAAGCTAAAGCCGCAAACGAGCAATTAATGCTGCAAAACGAACAATTGCAACTCGCTGGCGAATATGAACAACTGAGCAACGAATTCAAGAATTACGAAAGCCAGACGCAATTTCTCAACAACGATTCCATTCTATTGAAATACGGCGAAGCAAAGGACAAGGTCGAAAAGCTCCTGACCGAATTGAAAACACAAAAAATAACAAGCGACAAGCGCATCAAGGAACTACAGGACGAAATAAAGACTTTGCGCAGCATCATGCGCCACTATGTGCAGATAATAGACTCCTTGGGTCGTGAAAACGCCGGCCTTAAAGCCGAAAATGAAGAAATAAAATCGCGCAACAGGCAACTTAGCTCACAAGTATCTCGCGTAAATCAGGAAAATAAAGACTTGTCGGAACGCATGACGCTGGCCGAAAAGCTCAATGTGACAGGCGTTACCTTGACTCCGCTCAAGAGCAACGGCAAGACCGAAAAACGAATCACAAAGGCCAAGCAGCTGCGCGTCATGTTCACAATTCCGCAAAACAACTCGACCCCGGTGGGCGAAAAAATAATATACATGCGCATAACAAGCCCCGAAGGATATCTTCTTGGCGAAAACGGAACTTTTGAATTTGAGGGTGGCTCTGTTCCTTATACTGAGCGCAAAACCATAGAATATGCCGGACAAGAGATTCCCGACATAGCAATCTACTGGAACGTAAATACTACGCTCAATGCCGGCATCTACAATGTAGAATTGTTTGTCGACAACTACCGTCTCGCATCGCGCGACTTCTCTTTCGAGAAATAACACGAATCCATCACATTTTATACCACATAAAAAAACGTGGCAGGTCAATCAATAAGCCTCTGACCTGCCACGTTGCTTTATTCACTTGCCATATACTTCCATTATCTCCTCATAATATGTTTCGGCACTGTAACGCTCCATTGCCTTGCGAGCAATGCTTTCATAATCAAACTCAGCTTTATACATACGTTCGATACTCTCCTTCAAGTCTTCTGCATCACCGCTTGTAAAGGTCATGCCGTTAGCACCTTCATCAATCAGTCCGGGAATGCCGCCGATACGCGCCCCCAATATAGGAGTGCCAAGACACAACGCCTCTATTACCGAAAAAGGATTATTCTCATACCATTCAGACGGCACAACAACGAACTGCGCTTTGCCGACCACTTCCTTTATTTCATTCCATTGCTTGAAACCAAGAAACTCCACGTTGCCTTTTAATTCTGCACTCTTTGCTTTCAATTCTTTTTCAAGCGGGCCACCTCCGATGATTTTCAATTTATATGACAATTGGCTGGCAGCTTTAATTAATGTATATAGCCCTTTTTCATGCGAAAGCCGTCCGACATAACAATAATAATCTTCTCTTTCGCTATACGAGCTTCTTTTGCACTTATCTGTGTCAATGAAGTTGCACAGCACTTTCAGTTTCCCTTCTTTGAAACCTCCCTGCGCCATCTTTTCCTGCATAAAACTACTCGGACATATAAACATGTCGGTGCAATTTTCCAAACGTTGACGATTCCATGCGATAGCTTCCTTGTAACCGACCAACGAAGCCAGTGTGGAATCTTTTATACATTTATATGTCTTGCACGAGGTTTTATCACCATTAAAACACTTCTCACATATTTCGACTCCACCTCGCAGACAATCATAGCGTGGACATAACAGCTTGTAGTCGTGCAAAGTCCACACGACCCTTATACTACGCTCGTGCGCCAACTCGGCAATGACAGGCGACAACTGTGTGTGTATGTTATTAAGATGTACGACTTCGGGACGGAAATCGTCGAGCAACCGGTTGAATTTCTTCTTGACTTCATGCGAGCCGAACGGTCTCGAGAAAGCCATCAGCTTGGTCATATTGCCGGGAAAATACTTCTTCCACGGTGTCTCCAAGTTGTCGGGGTAGTCCATAGCAAACACTGCCACCTCGTGTCCGTGCTTCTTGAGCAACTGCTCCAAATTCAACATATATGTGCAGTCGCCTCCACGGCGATAATAGAATTTATTGGAAAGTAAAATTCGCATAAAGTTACTTTAATTACAAATTAACTGTTTTATTTTTACACACAAAGCCACTCCCATGCTCTTTCTTGAATAATGTAACAAAAAACTTTTACGCGCCATGCTCCCCAAACGTTTCATTTCTTCATTGTTTTCAAGCAGACTAGATATTCTTTCAGCAGCATACTTTGCGTCTTTTGTTATGTAAATTCCGTTCTCACCATCTTTCACATACATTTCAGCCAAAGTACTTGGATATGTTACAACAACAGGTTTAGAAAACATCATTCCCGTCAACAAAACAGTATCACCAGAGCATATATTACCATCTGCAATCGGAGTGACACATAAGTCACAATTATTAAACCATGCAAAAGATTCTTCATATTTTATATCGTTACGGAATATTATATTTTTTGGCAAATTAATTGCCGGCCTCCATGTATCGCTTGCAATAACTAACAACTTATCTTTCAAACAATCTTGCTCCCATACTTTAACAAGGAAATTAAAATCCCTATTCGAACGGCCTATCGACAATGAAAAATTCTTCAACGGCACCTTTAAGTCTTTCATGTCTTCATATGTGTCAGGAATCCCGAAACCAGTAACTACAAACTTACCAGCATCAATTCCCAACTCATTGGAACATATTGAGACATAATTATGACTTGGCACATGAAAATAATCTACATAATTGTTATTACAACTATATTTCATATATGCATGGTAAAGTTTCCCTATCAATCCTTTTTTCCTTTTATATGTAAAATTTACAACCGCAACAACATTTTGCTTCTTTACATGAAACAAACGACAAAACAAAGCAAAATTAATTGCATAAAATTGTTGCCATCCCAATATAATTCCATATTTTCCCCTCCTAAAAAAAATATTTAACGGAAAGATGAAATATGCTACATACCTCCTTAAATTTTGCAAAATGCTACCATGCCCCCAATTGCTAATTGAAGATATTATTTTGAAAGGATTCTTTGCAATAGTATCACATCCTTCCGCAAAAGACTCAATCTCTTTTGGTTGACAATCTGCCAAGATTATGTTATTTTTCAACATGACACATGCTAATTATAAATAAATTACAACTGGAAATCTAATTTATAAACTATTTTGAATTAATCCAAAAATAACATGGCAAAACTACATTAAGTTCAAAATAAACAAACAGATAGGATGTGATATATTATACTTTAAAAGTTTTCAAACCTTAATGGTAATCCAATTAACTAAAAACACTGTAACTTAAAAAAGTAACATCTTTACAAAAAAGGAAGCAGAAACATTAAGCAAACGGGTTATACGAATGATATTCGAGAGTTTTTATATGCTCACAGGTCACGCCTGAACTCCAAAATACAAATCTAAATACTTGTCAGCAACATTATCCCATGTTAAATTCAATCGAACATATTTTTTTGAGTTCTCACTTATTGCATCATGTAACTCTTTATTCTCGCATAAAAGCCTTATACATATAGACCACTCTTTAACATCAAGGGCATTAATAACAAATCCATTAATACCATTCTTTATCAGCATATCGCTCCCAGCTGTTAAAGTTGACACAATCGGAACCCCGAAATACATAGCTTCCAATATTACCATTCCGTAAATCTCATAATTTGATGTTAAAAGGATTACATCCGAAACGCCAAATAAAGATGATAATAATTGTTGGTTCTGCTTTCCCAACAAAAAACACCGTTCTTGTAGTCCTAATGATTTGACCTTGTCATTGACGGCTTTCCGCATATTTCCGTCTCCTACTATCACCAATGCGTAGTCATCGGGCAACACTCGCAATATATCCACAAGGAACAAAGGGTTGCGTCTGCGTTCGAGGCTGCCGACATACAGAAGCACCTTTTTGCCATGCAATCCCAATTCTGCACGCCAGTCCCTGCTCTCACACCCGTCAAACCGAGACACATCCAAACCGACATATGTCAATTTTGTGTCCCTGTCGTAATATTTTTTCGTATATTCGGATGCTTTCAAGGTCTTGCAACCTACTCCTGTTACATTCTTTATGACGTATCGGCCAAACGTGCAATTAAAAAGCAACTCCAACTGCTTGAATACAGGCTTTCTTGTAGCTTGATAATTTCCTTGAATCAGAAAAGAACGAATGTTGTGCTTTTTAGCCCAACGCACGACTTTCCATGTCATGAACATACCAAGGTCATGCACCTGTATTAGCGTTGGCTTCAATTTCTCAAGAATATCTTCAATGCCGTAGAACCATGCCAATTGTTGATTCAGGCCCCTGAACTTGCAATATATGACATCGACCCCGTCAATCACCAAGTTCCCGGCAATTTTGTTGGCAAGAACCAGCGTCACCTTCAGCCCCTTGCTCCTCAAGGCCTTTGCCAAACCTAATTCCTGACAATTATATGATTCCAAGTTCACGACAGAACCACCTGTCCGTATAATTACGAGATGTTGATTAGAGAAGTTAGTCATAAACCTTTATTTTTTCACATTATTTTTGTCTGGGTCCATTTCGCTTTTGAACTTGTCTTTCATTATTAAAGCAAGATTATTACAGCCAACTACTTCATCATGAACAGTTAACTTTTTATATAGTCAAGTATTCTCCCGAAAATGAGGTCTGACAGCCGAAACGGAGGAAGTCCAAAATTTAAAAACTTGGCTAAGGTACAAAAAATTTCGGAAATGTAACCCTTTCCATGCCATTCCGAAGAGTGCCGGATGGCGAGGCATCAAGTTCCTCATTGCAAAAATAATATTTAGCACATCGTCGAAACATGACTTCTTCTTATCATACTTCACCAAGTGGGAATAATTCTGCTGTTCACACAACTCGGCTCCCCAATTTCGGCAAGCACAATAAAACGGGCTGCAGACATACACAAAAAAGGCTCGAAAGAATAATCTTTCAAGCCTTTTACGCGGAGAGAACGAGATTCGAACTCGTGGTAGGGTTACCCCTACGGCAGTTTAGCAAACTGCTGGTTTCAGCCACTCACCCATCTCTCCAATCAGAGTGCTGATTTCGTCATTGCGAGTGCAAAGTTAGGCATTTTTATTAAATTTGCAAACATCCAAAGTAAAATATTTTGCTTATTTTTGTAAAAAACATAAAGCGACCACACAATGACCGCATTACGCCACAAGAAACTCCTCTTTGCCGCGATATTGATTCTCATCGCCATAATCGCTGCGTGCTTATGGGCATATCCTTATTTTTACAGCAAGGCAGGAACCGGCACAACGATATACATATATCCAGCTGCTACTAAATCTGCATTGACCGACTCCATAGCTGTAAAGTGCGGTTTGCCATTTGCCGAAAGAGTTACAAACATCCTTCAATGGGCGGATGTGGATTTAGAAAATCGTACAGGCGCATACGCCATAACAGCCGATGATTCACCTCTGTCGGCTGCAAGAAAAATACGCAACAAGCAGCAAACGCCGGTCAAAGTCACTTTCAACAACATAAGGCTGAAGCAACAGTTTGCCGATCGCGTGGCAAAGAAACTGCTTATGACCGAAAACGACATAATGGCCATTCTCAACGACAGTGCCGAATGCGCTAAATTCGGGAAAACGCCTTTGACCATAGTCAACATGCTCCTACCCGACAGCTACGAATGCTGGTGGGACTCTTCTCCAAAACAACTAATGAACACCATGCACCATTATTACGAGCAATTCTGGAACGGCAAACGCGATGCCAAAGCCAAAACCCTTGGACTATCACGCGACCAGATACAAATCATTGCCTCAATCGTGGAGGAGGAAACAAGCAAACGTGATGAAATGGGACTCATTGCACGCCTTTACATCAACAGGCTGGAACGAGGCATGTTGCTGCAAGCCGACCCCACTGTAAAGTTTGCAATAGGCGATTTCTCAATAAGACGTATCACCAACGCCATGCTGGAGACTGAATCGCCATACAATACCTACCTATATGCCGGTCTGCCTCCCGGTCCAATACGTTTCGCATCAAAAGCCGGAATAGATGCCGTGCTGGACGCACCCAAGCACAACTACCTGTACATGTGCGCCAAAGAGGACTTTTCAGGATACCACAACTTTGCATCCACCTATGCCCAGCACATGCGCAACGCACGAAAATATCAAGCCGAGCTCAATCGCAGAGGCATAAGATAACGCGACATTTCCCCCATCAACAATAATCATTTAAAAATTTTGCAACATGGAACCAAAAGATGAAGATAAACTCGTAGTATTCGGCGAATACGCTAATGAAGCCGAAGCGAGCATAGTAAAAGGAGTTCTCGAAACAAACGGCATCCCGTGCATCCTTACAAACGAACTGCTGTCGTCGCTGCTTCCAATGGCTCCGCTCAAGGCAGGACTCGTGCGACTGATGGTATTTGACTTTGACCTCGAAATGGCCAAGAAAATAATGGAATCGGCCCCGATCGACAATCAAGCTGAAAATAAGGACACTGAAAATGATTAATCAACCTGGAGCATTGTCTTTCCGAGAAGCCGAGCAGGCCGATATCCCTCAAATATGGGAAATAATCAAAGCCCAAAAGGGCATCATGGCTGCACAGGGACGGACGCAATGGCAGAACGGATACCCATCACCCGATACCATAGCTGCCGACTTAGCCAAAAATGTCGGACGGGTAATTTTTGACTCATTTTCGGGCAAAATAATGGCCTACTGCGCCCTGATTTACTCCGGCGACCCGGCCTATGAACACATAAAGGAAGGCGAATGGCTAACCCCACAAGGCAGCACTTACGCGGCCATCCATCGGCTTGCCGTATCGCCCGACTCATGCGGGAAAGGATTGGCAAAAATGATGTTCCGGCTTGCTGCCGATGAAGCAAAGGTTTGTGGATGCAAGTCGGTCAGAGTCGACACCAACCACGACAATGTGCAGATGCTGCACATACTGCCGTCGCTCGGCTACCGGCGTTGCGGAATAGTGCGCCAAAGCGATGGAGACCGTATCGCTTTCGAGCTATTAATATGACGCGGATGGATTCATGAAAGCATCACGATAAGCACCACTTGCGCGATTATCACCCTCGCAAACATGCTCAACGGATAAACAGTGGCATAGGCAACCGACGGATGGTCGCCCGGAATCGTGTCGTTGGAGTAATTCAACGCCATAGGATTGGCCATTGCGCCACACAGCATTCCCGACACAGTCCCATAGTCGATTTTCATGATTTTAAATGCCACAAGGCCTATTATCGCTACCGGGATGACAGTCAGCAAGAATCCAATCAGTACCCACGCTGCGCCTTCGGGTCGCACTATCACCTCAAAGAAATGAGAACCCGAGTCAAGACCGAGGCATGCAAGATACAACGCAAGCCCAAGGGCACGAAGCATCAAGTTTGCACTCTGCGTTGTATAGGTTATCATGTGCATTCGCGGCCCAAAAGTGCCTATCAATATTCCCACGATTATAGGACCGCCGGCAAGTCCGAGACGCACATGCGAATCCATCCCCGGAATCACTATCGGCAATGACCCAAGCACAAGCCCTATTGTCATGCCGATGAACACCGAAATCAAATTTGGCTCCTTCAGGCTCTTCACCGCGTTGCCAAGCACCTTTTCAACATTCTTTATCGAAGCTGCCTCGCCCACGACGGTGACACGGTCGCCAAGTTGCAACCTTAAGTTGGGCGATGCAAGCAATTGCACTCCCGACCGGTATATGCGACTTATGTTCACGCCGTATGTTGTGCGCAATTTCAATGAACCAAGTTTTTTCCCGTTAAGTCCTGGACGTGTTATCAAGATTCTTTGTGAAATCAACTGGCTGTCGATTGCGTTCCAGTCAATATCCTCCTTGTTCCAGTCGGTACTTTCCTGCTCACCGAATAACACCGTCAAGGCCTTGTTGTCCTCCTCCGACGAAATCACAAGCAGCCTGTCACCTTCCCTCAATATCGTTCCCGACTCTGGTATGGTCACTTTGCCGTCGCGCCACAATCGAGATATTACGAACGGATGATGGATGAACTTGGCAATCTCCTTGACGCTTTTACCAAAAACAGCCGGATTGTGCACTTGGAACGCCGCGATATAGGTCGCGTTATGGTCTTCCTTGCTCTCATGAACGAGATCTTTGTCGTTCACAAAAAACCTGCGCATCAAGAACAAGGCAATTATCACTCCGACAACGCCAAGAGGATAAGCCACGGCACATCCAAGAGCCGGGCCCGAATTTGGCAAGCCAAGCTGCTTCAACGCCTCTTGGGCGGCAGCAAGCGCAGGAGTATTTGTCGTTGCCCCGCACAGCACTCCCACCATGTCCGAAATCGAAATGCCGGTAACAAAGCTCGTAACGACGGCAAACAACGTACCGACTGCCACTACGGCAAGTGCCAACAGATTAAGAGTCATGCCATCCTTGCGGAACGCGCTGAAGAAACCCGGGCCGACTTGCAATCCGAGCGCGTAAACAAACAATACAAGACCGAAATTTTCAGCATATGATAACATCTGGCTGTCGATAGAAAAACCAAGATGTCCGGCAAGAATGCCAATGAAAAACACAAACGTGACCCCGAGAGATATTCCCAAAACTTTTATCTTGCCCAATGCAAGACCTATGGCACAAATCACCGACAATACTACCATCGCCTGAAGTGCCGAGTGCTCAAAAAAAGCATTGTATAGCCAATCCATATATAGCTTGCGCGAAAAACGGTGCAAAGTTACACCTTTGCCCGACATTTACAAAACTTTTAAGCAGAGCCTGTCTTTATTTCATGTTTATTACTTTAGTCTCACTTGAAAATTGAGTTTAAATGAAAGAGTTTCGTCCTCTTCTTTCATTATAAGCATATTTAGCGAGAAGTATTTGAACGTTCCAGATATGCATTGGAAAGAGATAATCTTCAAAAGCAACTAAGCAATTATTGCAGGTAAATCCCTATCAAGCATAACAAGATTGTTGCGAAATGCAGAATTGTCCACTTTATCAAACATCAATATGCCACCTTTCTTATTGCATCAACTCTTTTAATCACTTTATCTCGTAAAAGACTTATAGAATTGATGTTAGAAATATCTTCATCCGAAAGAATTGTGCCTTCAATTTTGAAATTAAAATTTGTTGCCCTGCTTGCATTTAATAAAGTAGAGTCACCGCCAAGTTGAGATTTTATACTGAATCCCATTTCTGAATTCATTTTGGTTCGGCGGTCATGTAAAATGATTCTGATATCAGTTATATCTGATGATTTAGCCTTCAAAGAGTGGCAATAAATGTGCTCCAGAAAACTCTCAATCTGAGGCATGACAAAAAAACATTTATGCTCATTATGGATTTTAATAACTTTTCTGCTTCAGACAAAACACTAATGCAGGAATTCGCAACAATTCTTTTCCTTTCGGAGATTGAATTACAACATCCTTATCTTGAAGTTTATAGTTGAAATTCCCCTCTTTCCCTGACAGAAAATCATTATAATGGGATAAGACAAATCCTGAATCTTATTCAAGGTTCCTTTCATTGAAAGTAAACGCCCTAAATATGTAATTGCATAACTCTTTCTCATAATCTTTATCGATTCTTGTATTTTTCATAATGTACTTGCAGGAATTCTTTTTTTGGGAAAAATTTATTGGGCATTATAATTTTCTCGCCGTTTATGCTCGATAGATATTTTTTGAATTTATCATCAGTAGTATTTTGTAACAATTCATCTGAAATAATAATTGTTAAGTCAGGAGAAATTGCCATGAACAATTCATCATAGGCTTTATGAAAAAAAGAATTCATACATAAACCATTTTGAGGATTAGTCCTATTGGCTGTATTTTCTGACCAATCTACAATATGACAAGCTTCTAATAATTCCATATTGCCAATGCCCGAAATGCAGCATCTATTATTGTATGAACTTAAAACAGCCATACGGAAAAATGATTGATTTATTCGTTGTTTTACAACTATTTCACGTTCCTTTCCTTGTGGCAAATCATTGATGTCAATGTCTTCTTCTACAGATTTCCCATGTAATTTTGCAATTATTTTCCTGCTCTCATAGGCAAGGAGTTCTGGATCCTCATAAAATTCTCTCCATATTTCTTCTTCCATTTTTGCACCGTGCACTAATCCGACAATACCCTTCTTATGCAAATCTGGATCAAGTCTTCCGATATTTCCTACTTTCATATTCAAGGCACTTGGAGTTCTACCAAGTATTTGGGCATACTTCCTTATTACAGGATGTGATTTGTTGCTATCTTTAAAAGGTATTTTACAATACACATAGAATGCAACTATTGTTTCTTCACGGCTCCAAGGACTCATAAGGCTATTTCAACAATTTTCTATTATTTACTTCCTCCAACACCTTCATTTGTTGGATAGCAATTTGATTAAGTTTAACCAATCTATCTGATTGAGAAATGCCTTCATTGATAAATACGGCATTTAAGTTTTCCATATTCGACAAGCAAATCAGTTCATTTATGGTTGCATAATCTCTTATGTTCCCTTTTAAATCGGGATTAGCATCTCGCCATTGTTTAGCGGTTTGTCCAAATAGTGCAACATTAAGAACATCAGCTTCATTAGCATAGACATAAGATATTTGTTGAGGAGTCAATTGAGGTGGAATGAGATGTTGTTTGATGGCGTCGGTATGAATGTGGTAATTGATTTTAGACAATTCTCTTTTTGCCGTCCAACCTAATATCTTATGCTTTTCTTCTTGCAAGCGTTGATACTCTTTTACCAGCAACAATTGAAAACGGGGACTTATCCACATGCCAAAATGATAAGCTATGTCTTTATGTGCATAAGTTCCGCCATATCTTCCGGCTTTTGCTACTATACCAATTGCATTTGTGTGCTCAATCCATGTTCACAGATAATACAAAATTATTGCTGCCTGCTGCATCTCTAATTGTACCGAATTCGGTATAATTAAAGTTGGAATTATATAAGGCTTCCCATTCTCCAATATACTCAATGGTGCTTTTCAGGCTCAACCAACGAAATATGATATGTTCCTGCATCTGGCTGTGAGCCATATCTGTTAATGAAATATAGTCTTCTTGTCCTTGAGTTATAAGGCTTATTTCAGCGTTATCTATATGAATGATTTGTTTTTTCATAAATATATAATTTTAAATCGAATGATGACAAAATCAAGTTTACCAATCACATATTTATCATTCTTGCGGTATCTAATTCCTGCATTCCATAGTAAATTCTATCAAATGCAAAGGTACTTATTTTTATTTGAATGATAAGATTAACAATTCTATATTAACAACTTGCTATGTCATTGAAGATTCAGACCTTTATTTGCACACTAATTTAGAATTAATTGCTAATTTTGCGTCTTGAAATTGGTAATAATATCGCTAAGCAGAAGTTTATGAAAGATTTAGCAACTAAATACGACCCATCGGAGGTCGAAGACAAATGGTATAAATATTGGACCGAGCATAATTTGTTCAAATCAGTACCCGACAAGCGCACGCCCTACACCGTGGTAATTCCGCCGCCAAACGTAACCGGCGTGCTGCACATGGGACACATGCTCAACAACACAATACAAGACATACTCGTGCGCCGTGCTCGCATGGAAGGCAAGAATGCTTGCTGGGTACCGGGTACCGACCACGCTTCAATCGCCACCGAAGCAAAGGTGGTGAACAAGCTTGCAGCACAAGGAATCAAAAAGACCGACTTGACAAGGGATGAATTCTTGAAACACGCATGGGACTGGACCAACGAGCATGGCGGAATCATCTTGAAGCAATTGCGCAAACTCGGAGCTTCTTGCGACTGGGACCGCACCGCTTTCACCATGGATGAAAAGCGCAGCAAAAGCGTAATCAAGGTTTTTGTCGACCTGTACAACAAAGGGCTTATTTACCGTGGCGTGAGAATGGTCAATTGGGACCCCAAAGCATTGACCGCCCTCAGCGACGAAGAGGTAATATACAAGGAAGAACACAGCAAACTGTATTACTTGAGATATTATGTCGTAGGTCATGACGGTTCAACCCCGGCTTATGCCATAGTAGCAACCACTCGTCCCGAAACCATAATGGGCGACACTGCCATGTGCATAAACCCTAACGACCCGAAGAACGCTTGGCTTAAAGGCAAAAAAGTAATCGTGCCGCTCGTAAACCGCGAAATTCCGGTAATCGAGGACGATTATGTCGACATTGAGTTTGGTACAGGTTGCTTGAAAGTGACCCCTGCCCACGACGTAAACGACTACATGCTTGGAGAAAAGCACAACTTGCCAAGCATCGACATCTTCAACGACAACGGCACCATTAGCGAGGCTGCCGGCCTTTATGTAGGCATGGACCGCTTCGATGTGCGTGAAAAAATCGAAAAAGACCTTGAAGCTGCCGGCCTTATTGAAAAAGTAGAGCCTTATACCAACAAAGTGGGATTCTCCGAACGCACCAATGTGGCCATCGAACCAAAACTGTCAATGCAATGGTTCTTGAAGATGAAGCACTTTGCCGACATGGCTTTACCTCCGGTAATGAATGACGAGTTGAAATTCTATCCGCCAAAATACAAAAACACCTACAAGTACTGGATGGAGAACATCAAGGACTGGTGCATAAGCCGTCAATTATGGTGGGGACACCAAATTCCGGCCTACTACTTGCCCGAAGGCGGATATGTCGTTGCAGAGTCTGCCGAAAAGGCCCTTGAACTCGCAAAAGAGAAGACCGGCAACCAATCATTGACCGTGGCCGACCTGCGTCAAGACCCCGACTGTCTCGACACTTGGTTCTCATCTTGGCTGTGGCCTATTTCACTATTTGACGGTATAAATAACCCAGGAAACGAGGAAATAAAATATTACTACCCGACCACCGACCTTGTGACAGCTCCCGACATTATATTCTTCTGGGTTGCCCGCATGATCATGGCCGGATATGAATACATGGGTGAAATGCCTTTCAAGAATGTCTATTTCACAGGCATCGTCCGCGACAAAATCGGCCGAAAGATGTCGAAGTCGCTCGGCAACTCGCCCGACCCACTGGACCTCATCGACAAGTATGGTGCCGACGGCGTGAGAATGGGTCTCATGTTCTCGGCTCCTGCCGGAAACGACATCCTCTATGATGACGCTTTGTGTGAGCAGGGCCGCAACTTCAACAACAAGATATGGAACGCATTCCGCCTTGTAAAGGGATGGGAAGTAGCCGATATCGAGCAGCCTGAATATGCACGAATCGCAACCGACTGGTTTGCAAACGTGCTCGACAGCACCAATGCCGAAGTAAAAGACTTGTTCGGAAAATTCCGCCTGTCTGAAGCATTAAAAGCCGTTTACCGCCTGTTCTGGGACGAATTCTCGGCTTGGTACCTCGAAATGATTAAGCCGGCCTATGGACAGCCGATAGACCGCACCACCTACGATGCCACCCTCAACTTCTTCGATACGCTGCTGCGCCTGTTGCATCCGTTCATGCCATTCATAACCGAGGAATTATGGCAACACATAAGCCAGCGCAAAGATGGCGAGAGTATCATGTATGCCCTCATTCCAGAGCCGGGCAATATCGACACGGCATGCCTCAACGCAATGGACGAGGCTAAGGGAATCATAGCCGGAATCCGCACAATCCGCTTGCAAAAATCAATTCCCAACAAGTCGCAGCTCGACTTGCAAGTTATCGGCAAATTCAAAAACCCGTTTGCCTGCATAATCTGCAAGCTTGCCAATATCGGCCAAATCGTTGAAGTTGGCAGCAAGGATGCCACTGCGGCTTCCTTCCTTGTCGGGACTACCGAATACTCAGTGCCTCTCGGCAACAATATCAACATAGACGAGGAATTGAAAAAGCTTGAAGCCGACTTGAAGTACATGCAAGGTTTCAAGGCTTCAATAGAGAAGAAACTTGGCAACGTAAACTTTGTCAACAACGCTCCCGAAGCTGTCGTTGCTGGCGAACGCAAGAAATTATCGGATGCCTTGTCCAAGATTAAGACTCTCGAAGAAAGCATATCTGCTTTAAAACAATAAATTAAAAAGCACAAACTTAACCGGAGGCTGTCCCGAATAAATCGAGGCAGCCTCCGGCCTTTCATTCATGGAAAAATGCTTATGGGTTACAAATGTTTTTTATAATTTTACACACCAGCAATAAAACCGCCAGCCATAAGCAACCATTACAACATGAAACTAACGAAAATAATCCTGGCATTCGATTCGTTCAAAGGTTCAGCATCGGCGACCGAGTTGGTCGATGCCGCGACATCAGCCATTCTCGACATATTACCCGACTGCAATGTCGTAAAAATCCCCATGGCCGATGGTGGAGAGGGAACCGTAGATGCAATCTGCCGGCACACTGAGGTGACTCGTGTCACCTGCGACACTCATGACCCTATCATGAGAAAAATAAAATCGAGCTACGCCATAATAAACGAAACAAAAACCGCAGTAATCGAACTTGCAGCCGCAAGCGGCCTTACACTCATATCCGACAACGAACGCAATCCTCTCTCGACAACTACCTACGGCACGGGGGAATTAATTGTCGATGCCATCAATCGCGGATGCCGCAAATTCATAATCGGACTCGGCGGAAGCGCGACAAACGACGGCGGCACGGGGATACTTTCTGCCCTCGGATTCAAGTTTAAGGACATTGAAGGGAATATCCTAAGCCCGACAGGAAAAAATTTGCCTCTCATAGCCTCAGTATGCACCTCGGCCGTAAACCCGTATCTCGGCCAATGCTCGTTCACAATTGCTTGCGACGTTGAAAACCCTCTATATGGCAGCGAGGGCGCAGCCGCCATATTTGCTCCACAGAAAGGAGCCGACAGCAAAATGGTAGAATATCTTGACAATGGACTGCGCAATTTCAATGCCATCACTTTGAAAGCCACAAGCTGCAACATGAACGAACTTGCCGGAAGCGGAGCAGCCGGAGGTACCGGCGGAGGAATGGCGGCATACCTGCATGCCAACCTGAAAAAAGGAAATGAAATAATACTCGACATTGCCGGCTTCGACAAAATCCTATCCGATGCCAGTCTCGTAATTACAGGTGAGGGACACATCGATTCCCAGACAATGATGGGCAAAACAATCAGCGGTGTGCTGGCTCACGCCTCGGCAGCCAATGTCCCTGTAATAGCCATCGCCGGAGCAGTTGACGATGTGGCGGCACTTAACAAAGCCGGTCTTGCGGCCGCATTCGCCATTCAACAAGGCCCAATATCCACCCAAGAAGCCATGAGCACCGCAACCACTCTCGAAAACACTAAACGCACCATAGCTCAAATCATACGCACTATCGACGCTTTCAGCAATATATAAAACATGGAGCGACTGCACCTTGATGCCATCTGCTCCATGTTCTATTTTTTTGACAATCGGTTATTACAACAACGTTTTCGGGTCAAGATTTTCCGACTCGATATCCTTGAAATAACGATAAGTGCTCACCTTCAATTCCATCACTGCATTCTCGTCGGCAACTATTATGGCCTTCGGGTGCATTTGAAGCGCGCTGATTGTCGACATGTGCGACACTGCGCCCTCAACTCCTGCTTGCAATGCACGCGCCTTGTTGTACCCGTTAACGATAAGCAACACGCTGCGAGCATCCATCACAGTACCGACACCTACGGTCAACGCATGTTTTGGGACCTTGTTTATATCATTGTCGAAGAATCGGGAGTTGGCAATTATAGTGTCCATTGTCAATGTCTTTTGACGAGTGCGCGAAGTCAGCGACGAACAAGGCTCGTTGAAAGCGATATGCCCGTCAGGTCCCACTCCTCCAAGGAACAAATCTATGCCGCCATAAGATTTTATCTTGGCTTCGTAACGCGCACACTCTTCCTCCTTGCAAGGAGCGTTGCCATTCAATATGTTCACATTTTCTTTCTTGATGTTTATGTGACCGAAAAAGTTGTTCCACATAAATGAGTGGTAACTTTCAGGATGTTCTTCGGGCAGGTCGCAGTATTCGTCCATATTGAATGTCACGACATTCTCAAACGACACCTTGCCGGCCTTGTTCAGCTCTATGAGCTTGCGGTACATACCAAGAGGAGAGCTTCCGGTCGGGCAGCCAAGCACAAAAGGCTTGTCGGCTGTAGGATTAAAATCGTTTATCTGCTTTGCCACATAATTTGCAGCCCATTCCGACACAGTAGCATAGTCGGGTTCAATAATCAATCTCATGTCTGTTTAAAAGTTGTTTGGGGTTCATTTTTTGCAAAATTAAATAAATTTCCAACGTCGCCAACACAATATGCGACAAATGGCATTTTTTATACGTTTTTTTATTTTTAATACACAAAGTAATTAGTAATTTTGTATTGCATAAGGCATATTGTTGGCGTCAATGCCACATGCTATGGCAGTCGGGAGGTTTAATTGCCTTGCGGTCGGTTATTATCATATATGATATGGGCGTATCTATTCTAAATTTGTGATATTAATTCATAATGCTTGTTAACGACCCATTGCCGTGAGGAAATTATTCAGTACGTTTGTATCAGAAATTATAGAAAGATTATTCGCACATAACAAATGAAAACAAACCTTAGCTCTCAAATCAAGTTGGACAGAGTACCTAAAAAATACTATGCCCCAATGAGTGAGATTGAACTTGCCTCTCTCACCCGAAATGAAAAACTATACACAAAAATCCTCGAATCACCAATCGAAGGCGCAGAATACATTGCCGGCGACATAGCTGCGACAATCCACAAATACGTCAGGTCGACAGGCAAATGCGTAATTGCCCTCGGTGTAGGCGACAATACCTTGAAAGTTTACGACAAGTTGGTGGAACTTTACGAAAACGGCACCATCAGCTTCAAGAATGTCGTTATTTTCAACTTGAGCGAATTTTTCCCCATTGATGAAAACACATCCCCGAGCACGACGGCACGCTTGCGCGAAGTTTTCTTGAACAAAGTTGACATACCCAAAGAAAACTTCCACAATTTCAACGCCGGCACGACAATGGAAGATGTTTTCCAATCCTGCCTCGATTATGAGACCGAAATAGACCGCTGCGGAGGTCTTGACTTGGTCGTATGCGAAATAGGCCAGCTCGGCTCTTTAGCATTCAACGAGCCGGGGTCATCCATGCACTCTTCTTGCCGACTGATGCGTTTAAGCAACGAAATACGCCAAAACATAGCCAATTCCTACCACTGCAATGAAGTGCCAATTACAGCATTGACACTGGGATTGTCAAACATATTGACGGCCAAGCATGTCATCTCGATGGCTTGGGGCGAAAACTATTCGCAAATCGTCAACAAGACTGTTGAAGGCAATGTAGATGCAATGGTGCCTGCGTCAATACTTCAAATGCACCGCCATGCAAAATTGGTCATCGACCTGTCGGCTGCCGACGAATTGACCCGAATAAGCCATCCTTGGATTGTGACTTCGTGCGAATGGACCGACAAGCTGATTCGCCGCGCAATAGTTTGGCTTTGCGAGAAAACAGGCAAGCCCATCCTAAAACTTACAAACAAGGACTATAACGATTATGGACTGAGCGAACTGCTTGCGCACTTCGGTTCGGCCTATAACGTAAACATAAAGATTTTCAACGACCTGCAACACACCATTACCGGGTGGCCGGGAGGAAAGCCAAACGCCGACGACACATATCGTCCCGAACGCGCCGTTCCTTATCCCAAGCGAGTCATCGTGTTCAGCCCTCACCCCGACGATGATGTCATTTCGATGGGCGGAACGTTGAAACGCCTCGTCGACCAGCACCATGACGTGCATGTCGCTTATGAGACCTCGGGTAACATCGCAGTAGGCGATGAAGACATGATGAGATATGTCATGTTGATGGACAGAATCGGAGAACGCTTCGGAATCTCTACTCCAGAGTATGAACAACTAAGTGCTGACATACACAACTTCGTAAAAAACAAGCAACAGGGCGACATCGACATGGAAATCATCCGCTACCTGAAAGGAATGATTCGCCAGTGCGAAGCAACCACTGCTTGCAACTACATAGGCGTGAAACCCGAAAACATCCACTTCTGCCAATTGCCGTTCTACGAAACAGGAACAATCAAGAAAGGCGACTTGAGCCAAAAGGATGTCGACATAATAAAAGCTCTCATCCTCAACGTGCAGCCGCATCAGATATTCGTTGCCGGCGACCTTGCCGACCCACATGGCACGCACAAGGTATGTACCGATGCCGTATTGGCAGCCGTTGACGAATTGCTCGACGAGCCGTTCATGAAAGATTGCCGCATCTGGATGTACCGAGGCGCATGGGCCGAGTGGGAAATTG
Organism: uncultured Prevotellaceae bacterium; assembly: GCA_905207705.1. Classification (GTDB taxonomy): domain Bacteria; phylum Bacteroidota; class Bacteroidia; order Bacteroidales; family Muribaculaceae; genus Avimuribaculum. The sequence goes on along the minus strand of CAJLMA010000004.1, from coordinate 102,275 downwards.
ACCACATCGAGATGGCCGTACCTATCAGCCCCGAGGAGTTGCGCTTCAAGAGAAATTCAATTCTCAAGCACCAGTCGCAAATGGAAAATGCTCCGTTCCTCGGAAATGACGACCGCCTGTTCTGGCAACGCGCCGAAGACCGCAACCGCGCCACAGCACAACTATACAGCAACCTCGGCCTTGCATCCTACGAGGCGATGGAAGCATTCGTAGAATATCATCCCATTCATTGAATACAACAATGCACAAAACAATATAGATACAACGAAACAAATAACGATTTTTTAACCTAACACATTAAAAAGCAAAGCAACAATAAAGCAACAACAAATAAGTGAATCATAGGTTAGGAATCCAGTGGCGCGTGAGCGTAGCTGGATTTTTTTCATTTATTACTGGAATCCATACTCCGGCATGGGCATAACCGCATCAACATACAAAAAAAGGCACATCCGTCACACTGCGGACGTGCCTTGGTTTGCCCTTTTACGATGGCCATTTTATTGCTCGGAGATGACCGAAGCAATGTCGCCTTTTTCTTCAACGCCGAGTTTCTGCCTTATCACAGTCTTGCGTTGATAAACCGTGCGCACACTCTGTTGGGTAACTATGCTTATTTCTTTGGTGGAGAAATTGGCGCGCAACAAGCAGCACAATTGCAATTCACGCTCGTTCAGAATCTGTCCGAACCTCTCCACGAGATGCGAATAATAACCGTCATACACATAATCTATCGTCTTGTACATGTCCGCCCAATTCAACATTGACTCTACGGCCACATCTTTGTCGACAATCTCTTGCATACGTTTCAGCAACTCCTGATTGGCTGTCGTCGGATTGGCAGCGGCCATCCTTATAACACCGAGCTGCTGCAACAAGACTCTCTTGACAAACCGGTCGTCACGCTCATTGGTGCAATTCTGCGATTCGGCAATCATACGACGCATGGTGTCCAGTTCGTCATCCTTTTCAACAATCGCCCTGTTTTTCTTTCTGACATATATGACAAAGCCGCCGGCGACAACCACACATGCAAATGCCATGCACAAAGCGAGTATCATCCTATGCTGGCTCTCAATTGTAAGTCTGTAATTCCGTTTGGTCATCTGCAAATTTGCCTCTTTCTTTGCTTCCGTTATCTTTTGCGAGAATTCTTTGCCTGATTCCAAGGAATTCACAAATTGAATCCAGTCTTTACCATCTATCCTATGCGTGGTCAAATACCTCAACAAGATATTCATCATTTTATAATATCCGGCATTCGTCATATTCTCCTTAATTCCCGGAGTTGCAAAATCTTCGGCCATCTGCAAGCAACGATGTGCCATGCCTACATCGTCAAGCAACAAGTAATAACGGCTCATGGCTGCATAAGAAATTGAGATTATTGCACTGTCACCCTCAAAATGTTCAATAAGCATCTTTTGCAACCTTATCGCCTCATGCTGGTCGCCACATTCACTCTCGATGTCGGCCTGACTCCCGACAACATACGTCCAATACAACACTGTATCCTGCTCCATCTTGACATACCGACCTAAATCCTTGATAATTTCCCTTGCCTTCTCCGGCTCGCCAAGGAAATAAGCCGACACTGCAAGATTGTACCGCAACAAGAATGTCATATCGGTGTTCGGATTTCGTTCAAGCAATTGCTTAATGTAATTGTTGCACGATTCCACATCGCCATCCCGACTTGCCAATTCATACATGGTCAATAACATGGTCGATTTCTCAGGATATACGGCCAACGATTTTTCGAGCAACTCGCGTGATTGTTCTTTTTCACCAATCCACCAATAGTATTTTGCAAGGAGCAACGTAGACTGTAACGACCTTGCCGAATCGACAGGTTCGGTCGATTTGTAATATTCAAAGGCATCAGGCAACATAGTATCCTCGCTCATCGCGTCACCTCTCATGTCGTGTGCCGCACCGACGACGAGGGCATAACGAGCTTTCAACTGCTCGCTCAATTCATCAGGAAACACATCTTCGACCAAGGCCAGCGCACTGTCACCATTACCTGCTTCGATCATGCTCTCAGCCTTGCAGATGGCCTTGTCGTAACCATCCCCACACCCAATCAGCAATACCAACAGTAGTAGAACAAATATATATTTCATAATGACAATCCAAGTTTTTTTCTCAAATATGATACAACCAAATCCTTCAGAACGCCTGTTCTTGTAACCACTCGCCCATAAATCGGTCATATATAATATACCCGTCAGCAGTCTTATACACCAATTCGTTTTCAAGTAATTTATTTAATGCCGCACTCACACTGCTTGTGGCACGAAGTCGATGCCGCCCGATAAAGTCGCCCGATAATATCTCTTTGACACATTTTTCTTTAGCGATAGCCTTCAAAAGACGCACCTGCCCTGGAGAATAAGACTTTAATAAATTGGCATACGAATAACTAAACTCCGATATAATCTGCTCAGTCGCATATTCAACCAGCTCGGCATCCACATTACGATTATAGCCATATAACCTGTTTAGGATATATTGCATGTACCATGTATGCCCTTCGTATTTATCATATAAGGCATTAAACACCTCATCGGGAAGTCGGATGCCATGAGCCGCAAAATGTCCTGTTGCAAACCGGGCATACTCATCCTTGTCTATCGCACCTATAACGAGTTGTTGCGTGCTTTGATAAAACGGCCTTTTTGCCGATGTAAACATTTCTTGCATCAGATGTTGTTTACTGCCTGCAAAAATAAAATTCACATTTGGCAGAAATTGGATATAAGAACGCAACAATGCCTCTACTCCGCGCTCAGGATACTCTGCAATCTGTTGAAACTCATCAATAGCAATATAGCAACGCCTCTCCGATGAACCAAGATACTCAAATATCTCCTTCAACGTACTTTCCTCTTCGGCCGGAGCCACATCAACTGTCACCTTGGAAACACCTGTCTGTTCGTCAAATGTAAATACGGTACGGCAACTTTTAATAAAACGGCTTATCCGACTCAACGCTTTTTGCGGCATTGAATCCAATTTTCCCAACACAGTATTGGCAAACAACCGCACAAAGTCACCCAATGCCTGTGTAGGATATATATCCATATAAAATGTGACTATATCCGACTTGTCTTCCGTTAAGTTATAAAAAGCATGGCGAATGAGGCCGGTCTTACCCATACGACGAGGTGCAATCAATGTCACATTACGTCCATTATAAAGAGCTTCAAGAATCGTTTCGGTCTCTCTCGTTCTGTCGCAGAAAAATTCCGGGCTGTGATAGCCGGAAATCAGAAAAGGATTATTAGGCATCATATCATTCCAATTATATCATTGCTATTTTATCGTAACGCTAATATAGCAACATTTTCGGTAAACGCAAAACGCCAATACAAAATATATAAGGAAGTTTCAATTCAATACTGTTTCCGCACTCAAGAATACATATAAGCAATGTGTAAAACCGGTCGAAAACACATGTCCGACGAAAAAATAAAGCCGACAAGTCCACATATAAACTTTTGTCAAAGCATTGTCTTATAACACTCTTACTATCAACATATTATAAATCGAATTGCAGTTTAAATAGTTGCCGATATAAACGCAAAAATCGATTGAGTGAGCATAATTTTGTGTCAGAAAATCAAAACAAAAACACATTAAAATCCTACTGATATGAAAAATTTTTTATTAAGCATTTTGATGCTCGCATCCATTTTTACCACGTCTTTTGCAGGCAATAAAATCACAGGAACTGCAATTGACGGCAACGACAACAGCAAGCTAATCGGGGCAAACGTAGTGCTTACCGATACAGCCATGAGAATCATTTCCACAACGGCTACCGACAATGATGGACAATTCAAGCTCGAAGGCGTTAACAAAGGCTCTTATATACTGCAAATATCCTATACAGGCTACGCTCAGCAATCGATAGCCTTGACCAACCTTGACAATAATGTAGACTTGGGCACCATCGCCCTTGTCGCTTCCTCGACCGTCTTAAACGAAGTCGTCGTGGAAGGCGACGCGGTAGTCAACAAAATCGACCGGCAAATAATATTGCCCACGTCGGCGCAGCGCAAGGCATCGACAAACGGCATATCACTGCTGCAACGCATGCAAGTGCCGAGCCTTGTGATCGATCCTATCGACAAAAGCATAAAGACAGGTTTTGGAAAAGATGTGCAGCTGCGGATAAACGGCGTGGAATCGACACGCGAGGAAGTCATGGCAATCGATCCCGACGATGTAGTCAGAATAGAATACCATGACATGCCCGGACTGAGATACGGCAACGCTGCCGCAGTGGTAGATTACATAGTGAAAAAGAAAACAACCGGCGGCAACATAACAGGCGACTTGACAAACGGCGTAAGACCTTTTGGCGTGGGAGATTATTACTTGTCGGCTCGATATAATTTCAATAAATCGGCATTGAGCGCTGTTCTCAACTATAACCGCAGGGATCTCGAATGGATAAGGGAAAACTACGAAACATTCAATTATCCCGACCATACGCTACAAAACCGCGAAATGGGCAATCCGACAAAATTTAAATTCGACAAAATTAACTTCTCTATTAGTTACAATTATGCCGACGAACGCAACATGCTGAACGTTGCTTTCCGCAACTCCTACGACAACACTCCCAATTCTTTCTCCGACCGCAATAGCACGTTGCACCAAGACGATATTGAATACGATATCTTTTACAACCAGAAGAGCAAGTCCTACATACCTTCGCTCGACATATATTACCAATTAAACCTTAAAAATGACCGGCATTTATATCTCGACGTGGTAGGGACATATCTTAAAAGCAGCAACGACAGCCGTTACTCGATGTCAAACGATGCCATGACTCCCGATGAGATAATATCACATGTCGATGGCGACAAATATTCGATAATAGGAGAAGCCATCTACGAAATGCCTTTATGGAACGGTACGTTCACGGCAGGAGCAAAGTACAGCCAATCAAGGACCAAGAACATATACGATGGCAACATCAGCAGCAAGGTCGACATGGACATGTCGGAAGCTTATATGTTTGCCGAATTCAGGTCACGCATCAACAAGCTGAATTACATCGTCGGCATAGGAGGAATGCGCACTTATTACAAGCAAGGAGGCATGAAGCAAGAAAAATACATCGTGCGCCCCACACTTACCCTATCCTACAATTTCACTAACAACATTTTCTTGAAATACAACGCCTACATGTCGGGCTATTCTCCTTCCCTTGCCGACTTGAGCGATGTAATGCAAGAAATGGATGCCTACCAAGTGAGACGCGGCAACCCGTCGCTGCGCAGCGTGACATTCTACACCAACAGCCTTACTGCCGGCTGGCACAGCCGCCATGTGAATGTAGAGTTGTCGGGGCAATACAGCTACGACGACAAGCCAATAATGGAAGAAACGCTTTATGAAAACGGCATGTTCGTCAGAACATACGCCAACCAGCGTGGATTTCACCGCCTCAACATTCAAGCCACTGTACAGGTGCTGCCGTTCAAAGAATACATAGCCATAAGGCTCACCCCGTTCTTCAACCGGTACATCAGTAATGGCAATGATTATACCCACACGCATTCCAATTTCGGATTCCGTGGCAGCATAATGGGCATGTACAAGAACTGGTCGATGATGGTTGACATGAACACAAGTTATCACAACCTGTGGGGCGAGACATTGGAGAAAGGCGAGAAGCTGCATTCAATAGCAGTAGGATATAATACTGAGAAATGGGGCATACAGATGATGCTCTTGAATCCGTTCACCAAGCGATACAGCATAGAGGCCGAGAATATGTCGGGACTGGCTCCTTACAGCCAATTAGCCTATTCCGACGATTTCAAGCGCATGGTCATGATCAACTTTTCATTCAACTTCGATTTCGGAAAGCTGTTCAACATAGGTGGCAAGCGCATCAACAACAGCGATACCGATGCCGGCATCCTATCGGGCAGCAAATAACACCGACATTGCAATATCACCATACAGTTTTCACATTTGAGGTTTACAAGAAAGAGCCTTCCGCCGAACTGGAAGGCTCTTTCCTTATATCATGGTTAAAATTTCTTGCGGCCTTTAAGATAGTAATCAAATATTATGTTGCAATCACAACCGGGCAATTTCTTAAGCATGTTGACCGACGGGAAATCATTGTACATTTTGCGCATCTCCTTAAAGTCGCGATGCGCCCGAAGCACTGCTCCGGCATTCTTGAAATCAAGTTTGGCCACAAACATGAAAAATGCCAAAGCATCATACAATCGACGCACAAACAGCAACCTCCGCCCCTCCTCTCGAGGCAGGTTCTTATGCAGCAGCACAAGGTTGTTTCTGAAATTAAGATAAGTCTTTCGTGGATTCCCGGCCGGCAAGCTGCCTCCACCCAAGTGGAAGACACTGCTGCGAGGAACCATTACGACCCGGCCTCCTTGAAGATGCATTCGCCAGCACAAGTCTATCTCCTCCATGTGGGCAAAAAATTTCTCATCAAGACCGCCTGCTCGCAGATAAGCATCGGTACGCACCATCAGTGCCGCACCCGATGCCCAAAACACATCCTCTACCGACTTGTCATATTGTCCTTCATCCTTTTCAATCGACGAGAATATGCGACCACGGCAATAAGGATACCCGTGGCGATCTATATAACCTCCGGCAGCCCCGGCATACTCAAAGCTGCTCTTATCGGTATATGACAAAATCTTCGGCTGGCAGGCCATCACATCCTCGTGCGATTCCATGTAGTCAAAAAGTGGATTCAGCCATCCTCCGGGCACCTCAACGTCGGAATTAAGCAGCACGGTATATTTGTAGCCAGTCTCCTTTATCGCCTTGTTATAACCACCTGCATAGCCATAATTCTTGTCGAATGGTAAAATCTTGACGGCATCGCCAAATTTTTCTTTAAGGACAACCAGCGAATCATCGGTGCTGCCATTATCGGCCACAATGACATCGGCAATCGTCTTATCGGTCATGCTGCACACCGAGGGCAGGAATTGCTCAAGCAACCTCGCCCCGTTCCAGTTCATTATAATAATTGCTACCGGCTTATTAGAGCCACCAATCTCCATATTCATATCATTTGCCACTTTCGGCATTCAATTTTACTTTATGCTTCCACCTGTTATGAGTCCACAGCCATATCGCAGGATCTTCCTTTATTTGCGTTTCAAGCCTGTGGGCATATTCATCGCTTATGCTGTACATGGGTTCATCGCCCGGGCTGGAAGTTATCTCCCTTATGTAACATTCATAATGCCCTCTGCTTAGCCTGTGAGGCTCGAAATACAACACGACGTAGTTGAGCTTGCGTGCCAGCAACTCGCTGCCTGTTATTATTGCCGTATCATGATTGAGAAACCTTATCACATGCCCGCTTTCGGTCAACGATGGGTGCTGGTCGCTCATGAAGCCTATTATGGCCTGCTTCTTTTCATTGCGCAACCGCAACAAGTCGCGGAAAACGGTTCGCTTTGCAAAACAATGCGTATGGAAACGTTTGCGCAAGCGCAAGAACAGTGCATTGAACCAATCGTTGTTCAACGGACGGTAAACGCTGCCAAACACTTTCTCGGTAAAATCGTGGCGCGACCAGAGCGTCACCGACAGAAGCCATTCCCAATTGGCATAATGGGCGGCATATATCAGAATCGAACGCCCCTCGTCAAGGTAACGGTCGATAATGTCCACATCATGAAATACAAGCCTGCGCCTGACCTCGTCGTCCGAAACATGCAGCAACTTTATCGTTTCGACAAAATAATCGGCAAAAAAATGGTAGAAACGACGCTCAATGCGGCATATTTCATCCTCACCCTTATCAGGAAACGACTCCCGAAGGTTCTTGCGCACTATGCCTCGACGATAACCGGCCACATGATACACAAAGAAATAAATAATGTCGGAAATCACATACAACGCCCTGAAAGGCAACCATGCCATCATGTGAAACAAAGCGTCGACAGGCAGATACAATATGTCGCTTGACTTTTTACCTTTCATAGCTCGCGCACTATCGTTCCTTTAATGGTTTCAACATCTGCGCCAAATCCGTCAAGCCTAACGTCAAGCATCCTGTTTGACAATCGGTCGTCGGCAGGCACCTCCACGCGCAAATAATTGTCGGTAAAACCGTGCATCACATCTCCATGGCGGGCATGTTCAAGCAACACTTTCCGTTCAGTGCCAAAGAAATGTGACGAGAATGCCGACAACTTCTTCTCCGACAATTCCATCATGCGCGCCACTCGTGCCTCCTTATCCTTTTTATCCACGACATGGTCGATATTCAATGCTTTTGTCCCTGGGCGTTCCGAATAAGGGAACACATGCAGACGCGACACGTTCAATGACTCTATGAAACGGTAGGACTCTTCAAACAATTCTTCGGTTTCGCCACGAGCACCCACAATCACGTCCACACCAATAAAGGCGTTAGGCATCACCTCCTTTATTTTTTTGATTTTACCCGCATACAACGATGTATCGTAATGGCGGTGCATCAATTTCAATATAGCATCGCTGCCGCTCTGCAACGGGATATGGAAATGAGGCATGAAGCATCTTGAACCAGCCACAAATTCTATCACGTCGTCGCCAAGCAAATCGGGCTCGATCGATGAAATGCGGTAACGTTCTATCCCGTCAACCGTGTCAAGGGCTTTTATCAAATCAATGAACCGCTCACCCGTGTTCTTGCCGAAATCGCCTATGTTGACGCCAGTCAGCACAATCTCCTTGCCCCCTTCGGCAGCCACACCGCGTGCCTGCTCAACAAGCGATTCGATAGTGCCGCTGCGACTGCGACCTCGTGCAAACGGAATGGTGCAATAGGTACAGAAATAATCGCACCCATCCTGCACCTTCAAGAAATAGCGAGTGCGGTCGCCTCGCGAGCATGACGGGGCAAACGTCCGCATGTCGCGCGACGGCTCCACCGCAACCCTTTGGCTGCGATTGGCCATCCATTCGTTTATATACTTTATTATATCAAGTTTCTTGTCGCTGCCTATAACTATGTCTACGCCATCGATCGAGGCAATTTCGCTGCTCTTCAACTGCGCATAGCATCCTGTCACAACGATCAAAGCTCCGGGATAATTTTTAATGAGCTTCCTTATGGCCTGCCTGCATTTCTTGTCGGCAAGTTCGGTGACGCTGCAAGTATTTACGACACAGATATCCGGAGTCTCGCCCGGCTCGACCCGATGAATTCCGTTTTCCGACAATATTTTGCTTATCGTGGATGTCTCCGAAAAATTTAATTTGCAACCAAGCGTGAGATATTCTGCTGTATATAACCCGGAAATAGATTTATCAATCATGCGACGAATTTATCTTTACAGGTACAAAATTACACTAAAATAACTAATAAATAAACTCCGGCTGTCGTCTAAATGACAAAATCGACTTATGTCATATTTTACATGACAGTAAGTCACTATCCTGCGCTTTATGCTCTTAGCAGTTTTTCAGATTGCCGGCCAATGGCAAATTTCGTGTCAACAAAGCAGAAATAGCTGTAGATATGCAACATAGCTCATCTATTACCAATTATGATATGCTCTAAAAAAGAGTTATAAAACATATTTTTACACCAAATTTCACTATTTTTTCAATAAAAATATTTGCAAATAAAATTTTAGTTGTAACTTTGCACTGTTTTTGAAGCATTAAATATTGTTTTATTATTAAAATTACGAAGGAAATGAAAAAGTTAGTTTTGTTACTTGCTGTTGTATTTGGTGTATCTTTGTTCTCTTGCAACGGTACATCTACTTCTTCTACTGAAGCTGCTGCTGATACTACTGCTACTGAAGTAGTTGCTGCTGACACTGTTGCTGCTGACAGCGTTGCTGCTGACACTGTTGCTGCTGATTCAGTTAAGTAATTTTAGCAAGTGACTTAAAGAGTTTGGAGCTGCTTTCCTCAGAGAGGGAAACAGCTTTTTTTATGCCCTTTCCTACACGGCGACACCGATTTATTTCCACTAAACATGCTAAAAACCGTTAAATATATCTTTCCATAAGAAACACTTGTTATTTTTGCGATACATTTTATAGTTTAGAGCGTTAAAAATATTATCCTCTATTTGGAATCTGGACAATTCTGATAACACAAGGATAATAGGCAATAATGCTCACGTCGTGTACATATATGCACTCCTCACTTGCCGAAAGTGGGATTGCATGGTAAATACATCAGGCGTGGGCTATTGTTTATTACTTGTGTTAAGGTAGTCCAGAACCTCAAATAGGGTAATATCCAATAGCTGCCACGCTTTTTTATGTACCGCCTGCAAGGGCAGCATCAGGCACAACAATTTAAATTCATCATGGGTAAAAAATTTTTCGCGACACTGGTCGCATTGGCTGTCATGAACCTGTCTCTCTTTGGTGCAGTACCATTGAAAAAAGGAACAGTGCTAAATGTCAGAATAATGACAGAAATCAACAGTAACAAGGCAAGTAACGGAAGCGAAGTCGTAGTTGTGGACGATGATGTGGTAAAAGACGGAACTGTCATCATTGCCAAAGGGACACCTGTCAAAGTGACAATCAACAAGAAAAAGGCTAAAGGTGTCGGTAAAGCAGGAAGAGTAGAATTGAGATGTATTTCTACGACTTCTGTCGACGGACAGACGATTGCCTTGGAAGGTATGAAAACCGAAGAAGGCGATTCAAAACAAGGACTTGCACTTGGCTTGGGTATCGGATTAGGAGTGTTCACTCTGGTAGGATTCGCTTGCCTTGCCATAAAGGGAGAAAAAGCCAATATCGAGGCAAACACAATCATCCCAAACATCATGGTCATGGACGACTACATGATTGAAAATTAAGTCGCACTATTTAAAATGCCATGCAATTGTATTTGTGTAGCAATTGCATGGCATCATTGTATCTTAGGGCATATTAACCTATCCTTATCTACCTTTTCCAAATATGTCGTCATAGATTTTGCGTGTTGCACCAAGATTTTGCTTAATGTAATTGCCGGCAGCCTTCCCATGCTCCTCAAGGAAAGAAGCATCACACTTGCCCATCAATTTCTCAAAATCTTCCTTGCCATTGATGGCAAATCCACCACCGCATTTTATCAAATCGCCGGCCTCTTTGAATTTGGAGTGATTAGGCCCGAATATAACAGGAATGCCATAAACGGCAGCCTCGTTCAGGTTATGGATGCCTGCTCCGAATCCTCCGCCTATATAAGCTGCATTGGCATACCCGTAGCATGACGACAAAATGCCAAAACAATTTATTATCAAGCAATCGGCTTCGGCAACATCAGCATCCGAAGTCTCGGTGTATAACTTGACAGGGCGCGTGATTCTCGACATTATCGCCTGCAACCTCGCATCATCAAACTCATGTGGGGCGATTACCAGTTTCATCTCTTTATGTGAATTGAAATAGGGAATCACGACATCCTCATCCGGCTCCCATGAACTACCCATGATGAGAGTAAATTGCGATGATTTGGCAAACGCTTCCACAACCGAGAACGGCTTGCAAGTGGCAAGAATGTCCGACACGCGGTCAAACCGCGTATCACCTGCCACAGTGACATCATTCACATTTATTGTAGACAACAGCCTTTGTGAATTTTCATCCTGCACATAAATGCGTGTAAAGCAGTCGAGCATGCGACGGAACATGCCTCCCCAAGGGCGAAAGAACACCTGACCCTCTCGGAAAATAGACGAAATAATGTAGGTGGGTATTTCGTGCTTCTGCAATTCTTCAAGATAATTCCCCCAGAATTCATATTTCACGAAAATAGCCATGCACGGCATTACGATTCTTATAAAACTTGACGCATTGGCAGGCGTATCGAGCGGAAGATAGCACACCACATCGGCTCCTTTGTAATCCTTGCGCACTTCATAGCCCGACGGAGAGAAAAATGTCAATAATATCTTCTGCGACGGATTATTGCGCTTTATCATCTCAATGAGCGGACGGCCTTGCTCAAACTCTCCCAACGAAGATGCGTGCATCCAGATGAACCGGCCTTTATTGTCTCCTATCTCACGGCTCAGCTTCTGCAAGGCAGCCTTTTGGCCTTCCATCATCTTCTTTGCCTTGGAATTTTTCCACGAAGCGATTTTTATCCCTGCACCATACAAGGAGATGCCCAAGTTGTACAATATATTCATAATAAAACCGTATGTAATTTACACATGGACAGACATGCAGTGTCCATGCCTCAATAACAATTACTCAAATACTCGCTCCTCGACACTTTCTTGCGCCTGTCTTTCCATAAATTATTGTCGAGATACACACGCAACGAAATCTTTTGCCAAAACGCGAAAGCTTCGCGAGTGTAGTGGAAATCAAGCGAAGCATACAGATTCATGAATTGGTTACGGAATATGTATGCATATATGTCGGTACGGCTGTACACTTTCGCCTGGAAATACGGGTCTCCCATGTTCAACAACAAGCCGTACTTTGGATACAACGGATATTGATTCTTCCCGGCATAGAATTGTTCCCTCACGCCAAGGAATTTCCACTCGGCAACAGCATCCACAAGCAATCCGCAAGGAGTTTCCCACTCGCCCACGCCACGGTCACGCTCAAGCTGCACCATCAGCCCTGCCTTCACGACAAGACTGTCAAGCGGAGTTCGACCGGCAAGGTTGACACCGACATAAGGGTTTACCGAGATGTCGTCGTTTACATTCTGGTCGGGTGTCGGATTCTTTGTCTTGGCCAAATGATTGACCTGCAAATGTCCGCCAAGCAGCCACATCCCTCTTGGATTCCATTGTCCGTTGAAATACACACTGAATGCCTCTCGCTGTGTCTCGGTCTGCAAGCTGCGCCAGTCGAGCGACAACTCAAAAAATCCGTGCTCGTGCAAATATTGCACAAGCACGCCTCTTATGTTTGGCTCATTATAGTTGAGAGAATCGCTAAACAGCACATGTGGCATCGGTTCGAGCAATTGTGTCCGAGGAAACATCCCAAGACTCAATCGCCATGAAGGCGACATGTATCTATAATACAGCGTCGGACTCAGTTTGTAGTCTTTCCATCCGTTACCCAAAGGCTGCATCCACGACACTCCGCCCATTATGTTATGCTCTCCGCCGGCAAGCGAAAAGCCTGCTTCGGGCGACAACCGGGTAAATATTATCGTCTGGTCGGGAGAATAATAATCATCCCCTTCCCTATTCTCAAACACCGACCCGAAATCGACGCTCCATTTAAATTCCTGCTGGGCAACGGCACATAAACATGCGGCAAGGCTTAACAGCAATATGGCAATCGCACGACGCATACCTAATTATTCTGCCGGTTTTATTGCATCGATTCCTTTGCGTATGCGCGATATCGTCTCCTCGCGTCCAATGAGTTCGGTTATGTCAAACATGTGAGGGCCTTTGCACTCGCCAACCACCGTCAAGCGGAAAGCATTCATCACATTACCAAGATGATATCCTTTATCGGCAATCCATCCGAGGACAACCTCTTCACATGGTTTTGAAGAAAAATCGGGAACATTCTCAAGCACGCCGATTAATTCTTCCATGATTTGTGGTGTCTCAGATTTCCAACGTTTCTTTATGTCTTTCTCGGCATAAGTGTCGGGAGCGACAAAGAAGAAACGAGCTTGTTCCCACAAATCCTTGACAAAGGATATGCGCCCTTTGACAAGGCTTACTACATGTGCTATGTAATCATCAGAGAATGATTGCATATCCACGCCGTGGGCGGCAAGTACCGGCTTGAACAATTCGGCAAGTTCATTGTCGGGCTTAACCATCAAATATTCGTGATTGAACCACTTGGCCTTTTCAAAATCAAATTTGGCTCCGCTCTTTGAACAATGTGCAAACGAGAAGTCGCGAACAAGCTCGTCCATGCTCATTATTTCACGGTCGTCGCCGGGATTCCATCCAAGCAATGCGAGGAAATTGATGACAGCTTCAGGAAGATAGCCAGACTCGCGATAACCCGACGAAATTTCGCCGCTCTTAGGGTCATGCCATTCGAGTGGGAAGACCGGGAAACCGAGCCTGTCGCCATCACGTTTGCTCAACTTGCCCTTGCCGTCGGGTTTCAACAACAAAGGAAGATGCACAAATTGCGGCATCGTGTCGGTCCAGCCGAATGCTTCATAGAGCAACACATGCAACGGAGCCGACGGCAGCCACTCTTCTCCCCTTATCACATGCGACACTTTCATCAAGTGGTCGTCTACGATATTGGCAAGATGGTAGGTTGGAAGATCGTCCGCGCTCTTGTAAAGCACCTTATCGTCAAGAATTGATGAGTTTATAACAACTTTTCCTCGAATTAAGTCGTCTACTTCCACATCACGGTTAGGCTCTACCTTGAAGCGAACCACATATTTTTCTCCATTGTCGATAAGGGCTTTTACCTCTTCGTCCGTCAAAGTCAAAGAATTGCGCATCGACATACGAGTTGTCGCGTCATATTGGAAATTTGGAATCGATTGCCTTTTGGCTTCAAGCTCAGCCTGAGTATCGAAAGCTATATAAGCCTTACCATTGTCGAGCAGCATTTTCACATGCTCGCGGTATATGTCGCGACGTTCCGACTGCTTGTAGGGACCGTATGCTCCTCCTTCACGCACGCCTTCGTCTATTTTTATTCCAAGCCATGCAAGCGATTCATTGATATATTCTTCGGCATTCGGGACAAAGCGTGTTGAATCGGTATCCTCTATGCGCAAAATCATCGTGCCATTGTTTTGACGCGCAAACAAATAATTATATAATGCAGTGCGCACGCCACCTATGTGCAACGGACCGGTGGGCGATGGCGCAAAACGTACTCTTACTTCTCTTTCCATAATTTTCTGTTTAAAGAATGTAAAAAACTTTGCAAAGTTATAAAACTTCTACAAAAAAGGCGTCATCCTCAGCATCTTTTAAAATGCAATACATTGTTTCAACGCACAGGCGTAACCGAGTACCCTTCTTTCTTCAACAACGACAACAGCCCTTTATCTCCGGGCAGATGCCCGGCTCCCACCACAATGAATGTTGATTTTTCGGGCAATATGGTTTTCAATTGTTCAATCCATCTCTCATTTCTGTCATTCATCATCACGGCAGTCTCGGCCTCGGTCATTCCGAATTCAGGGTCAAGCATCATTTCATACAACCCGTCGATATCTTGATGCACATACAAATCGGCCAACCGTCTCGAAAAATCCACATACCGCTGTTCTTCCTTGAACATCTCCAACAGGTCTTCGGCCTGTTCAGCAACCGGGGTGTCAAAAAGCAAATGCAACTGTTCCTCAACAGTTTCAAATCCGTTTATCTCCATGTGACGCCCCTTAGCCATTTGCTGCACTACGCCATCAATCTGCTTCTCTGGGTTAAAGCCGTCAAATGCCTTGGCCGACAATATTACTGCAACCTGCGTCATCAACGCTGCCGGCTTCATCATGGCAAGTTGCCCGACAGGCACATTGAAATATTTCCTTACGGCAGCATCTACCACCTTCAACTCATCCTCGTCGTAAAGCGACGTCAGGAGGCTGTCCTCGGGAGCCATCATGTATTTTTGCATCTTTGCAGCCATGGCCGCTCCGGCTTCAGACATCTTTACCTCCCCGTAAACCTGTTCACAGGACGAAAAAGCTTCATCAAATCCAGCTATACTGTCGAGCATCCACAACGGAGCCACATGATGCGTACCCAAAACATACGAGTCATGTTCCACCCCTTTGCCCGATATTTTCCACAAAAACTGCGACTTCGCCATAATAGCCGCCATTACCATCGCAACAATCAAAATAAATTTTCGTGCCATGCCTACTTTCCAATTTGTCTTTTAATAATTTGTCAATCACAAAAATAATATCCCTCAAACATTGTGCAAAAAAATTGGCTTGCCCCTGCGCTCGACTTTCGCTATTTTCAATAATGCGTCTTGGCATGACAATTTCAAACAAGTTTGATTGTCCTGCGCTCAACTTTCGCTATTTTTGTCGACAAACAGACAAACAATACCCGATGAGCAGCAAACGCAACACCACAATGTCGATTGTCAAAGGGCTTGCCATCATACTCATGGTACTCGGCCACGCCGAAGCCCCCGGACAAATAACCACGTTCATATACCTCTTTCACATGCCGGTATTCTTCATGGCTTCGGGCTACTTCTTTTCTCGCAAGAATGTGGACGAGCCATGGGAGTTTTGCCGAAAACGTTTCAACAGTCTATACATTCCGTTCTTGAAATGGAGCTTGTTCTTCCTCCTTATCCACAATTTCCTCTTCACCGCAGGGATACTCAACGAGCAATACGGCAACTGGAGCGGAGGTGTCACGCACCCTTACACTCTCCACCAATTCCTGCAACGCCTCGTTTCAATCGTATTCGCAATGGGCGGATATGATGAATTCCTCGCCGGCGCATTCTGGTTTTTCAGGGCATTGCTCATTTCAAGCATAGTTTTCCTCATATTGTTCAAGCTGCTTGAGAAGCGCAACTCATGGTTTAACGGATGGAAAGTTGCTGCCGCTATCGCCATTCTCGCCGTGGCATTTGCAGTATTCAAGATAAGCAACAAGCTGTCGGTAATTAACGTTGTGCAAGGCGGCATAAGAGAGACTTGGGGCATTCTGTTTTTTGCCTGCGGAGTGATATACCGGCACTTTGAACCACGTTTGAGACTGAGATGGTGGATGGCTGTGCTATTTTTCGCATTCCTGTGCGCCGGCACCCACTTTGCATGGGCTGGCATGAACCTTTCTCCGAAACTACAAGATGCCCTAACGTTGCCTCTCACAGGCATTGCAGGCTTCTTGATGCTGCACATCATAGCGTCGGCCATCGACAAGCACGACAATCCTGTAAAACGATTCCTCGTTTACGCCGGAGACATGTCGGTATATGTCTACATTTTCCACATATCTGCATTCAAGTTGGTCAGCCTTGTAAAAATATGGTGGTACGGTCTCGATTTCGGCCAAATAGGATGCCACATGGTGATACACGACCACCACGGCGACCTGTTCTGGATTTTATACACAATCGTGGGCACAGCTATTCCACTGGCATGGATATGCTTATACAGGAAAGCCGACAACAAGTTCAAACGGGCAGAAATTGAGAAAACAGCAAATAAAAACTGAGATTGCGTTTCAACATATCGTGCAAAAATTATAAATTTATGCTGTCATTTCCATAATAAATGCAACTTTCGGACACTCTCACCACGTCTAATGGACATAAACAAAAAAATATAAAATATTACACAATGAAAAGCATTTCATCTATCACATTAGCATTGGCCGCATTCTTGACAGCAGCATCTTCCTGTACCACTCAAGCAGGCACGACAGTCGTCTCCCGAAACATGAAAGTGGATAATTTCACCGAAATAAACCTTATAGGCTCGATTAATGTCGTATATGCCACAAATTCAACGTCGCACATCAAAATCGAAGGCCCTGACAAAGCGTTGTCGATGCTCGACATCCGAGTAGAGGACTCACAATTGCGCATCTCATGCAAAAAGGAACAACACGGATATTTTTGGAATGAAGACGTTGACATTGATGATGTGACAATATACGCCTACTCGCCTCGCGCCGACAAGTTTACAATAACAGGCAGCGGCGACATGTATGTCAAATCGGACGTAAGCACCTCGGGCGATGCAGAATTTGAAATATTGGGCAGTGGCGACATGTACGCTCCAGGCGTGAAAGCCGGAAACGTAAAGGCGACAATCAACGGCAGTGGAGACTTGAGGCTTGGTGGGATAACGGCAGGCTCGATAACAGCAACAGTTAACGGTTCGGGAGATTTGGCAATACAACAAGCCGACGCATCCCAAGGCCTAAAAGTATCTGTAGCCGGCAGTGGCGACATAAGCATCTCGTCAGCCTCGTCAAAATACGCAAGCTCTACTGTGGATGGAAGCGGCGACTTGTTGATAGAGTCGCTCAAAGCTTCATCTTTCTCGGGTTCGGTAAACGGCAGCGGAGACTTGGAATGCGAGTACCTGCAAGCCGACAACACTGCGGCATCCCTTGCAGGTTCGGGCGACATTACGCTTGCAGGCCGAAGCAGCAATGCCAGCTACGATGTGCTCAACTCAGGCTGCATAGATGCGGCCGACCTCATTGCCAACAATGTATCGGCAAGCGTCACAGGCTCGGGGACAATAGAATGCACAGCCAATGTCTCTCTTAAAGCACATGCCTCGGGTAGTGGGGAAATATGCTACAACGGCAACCCTAAACTCTCGGCAAGTGGCAAAACTGAAAACATCTATAAAGAATAACCTCGCAAGGAATCAAAAGCAGGGGCTGCACTTTATGTACAGCCCCTGCTTTTGCATACAAAATCACGTCATAAAATCATTTAATAAATATAATGACGCTTCCACAAGTAATTAACAGTGCTCCAATATCACTTGCAGACTGACTTCCTCCTTGAGATAAGCAAATCGTAATAACTACGCTTAACTTGTCTATCGGCACCATTCACGAAACATCGCACGCCTGCAATGCCTTAAAGTAGAATAGCCACGACAACCTAGTCGCAACTCCACTTAGCAATAGAAACGACCACGCATGACGGTGAAATCTCCTTTATTTCATTGACATGTGAGCCAAACAACAAACAAGATAATGCCTCCATGTGATAAAGAAAGAATATCACCGTGGTGCGTATGGCAGTGGACAAGTCGGAATTAATGTCCTTACCCCTACCTTGACAAAAATTGCCGTCAATGCGACAAAGAGAGCCGACAACAACGCGTAGCACTTCCTCATAATACTATCTCCCAATAACTTATACTAAAGAGACCGATTCAAAAGTTACAGGATTGGCCCCCAAGTCATAATAATCGATTTTCTCGGCCTTTACTCCGAAAAAAGCAATGGTCTTATAGCTGTCATGGAAATGCTTTAAGATAGGATTGTGCGATATATCTCTTGCGCCATGTCGTCTGGCACATCAAAAAAAGGCATGACCTGCCACACGAACCTATACATTCCCATCCATCGCAATAAATTCAACGTTACCATTACGTTGCAACTGCGTGTAAACCTCTTTTCCTTTATTTGTGGCAAAATAAAACGACGCTCCATCCTGTTTCATAATCTGGAACACGCGCAACTTAGGCTTGTCGCTATCCACAGTCGCCAATACAACGTTTTTGCGCTTAACTATAAAATCCAATACTTTTTCCATATTCACCACAAAAGCCCGGAGGGTATTTAATAACCAATAGTGAAACGCTCTCTGTGATGGTTTTCTTGTTCCAATTCGTCAACCATCGCCATTGCGTAATCTTCAACCGAGATAAAGCTCTCGCCTTTTTCATCCACAATCAAGTCGTCCTTACCAAGACGAAATTTTCCTGTGCGCACGCCTGTGGTAAGATTACCCAGATTGGCTGCCGGAGAAAAGAATACCCAATCAAGCTCCTTTTCGTTCACCAAAGTTTCAAGATAAAACTTTGCCATCGACTTAACTCCGGGAAGCCACGCTTCAGGCAAAGTGCCGGTATCGACCAATCGCAAACCCGGTTTTACAAACAGACTGCCAGCACCACCCACAATGAGCAAACGTTTCACGCACGAAGCTTTCACTTCATCCAATATTTTAGGATATACGCGCAAAGTGTCCTCATACATATTTGGATTTGTCCATCCCGGGTTGTATGCGCTTATCACCGCATCTTTGCCTTTAAGGACTTCAATTATGGCAGGCACATCCTCCACATCGATTTCTTTTATTTCCAAATCGGGAGATTCTCTCTTTATTTTTGACGCATTGCGCACAATTGCCGTCACATGATGACCTCGATCCAAAAGTTCGTTCAATATGGCGGTACCTACAAATCCGCTCGCACCAATTAATACTACATTTTTCATACCTGTTTTTTTATTATGAATTATACTTTACTATTGCAATGGCACAAAATTATGCATTAATGCCAATGCAAACAAGCAGGCACTTAATATTCAGATACTTACCAAACAGAAACCAAACTCAGCATTAGCCACTTGTCTATGAACGATTAACATATTTTATACTACATAAAATATAGTAACCTTATATAAAATTTGATTTTTTGTTACTTTTGTATTGTATTTAATACACAATAATTTATGGAAGTCGACAATTTAAAAGACGAAATTTTTATCAAAAATTGCCCAATACGAAATATCCTTTCGCGCATTTGTGACAAATGGTCGATACTGACAATATTCTCATTAGAGCAAGTACCTATCATGAGATTCGGTGAACTCAAAAAAGCAATTCCCGACATATCTCAGAAAATGTTGACCGTAACCTTGCGCACGTTGGAGAACGACGGCATTGTCAAACGCAAAGTGTATGCACAGATACCACCTAAAGTAGAATATTCTTTAACCGACAGGGGCAAATCCCTGCTGCCACATCTGGATTCTCTTATTCATTGGGCTAAGGAACAAATGGACAACATCATGCAGGACAGAAATAAGAATGAAAACATGACAACTGACTAATATGTGCTGCATAAAGCAACAATTGGAAACCCTTTTGTAATTACTCCTCTGATCAATTTCAAGTTGCCCTTACAAACTCATAACTGTATCTTATTGCGTTAATCTGCATATTTCCGACGGTTGATATATAGATTTATGTTAACTTTGCATGGCAGTCGCCTAACCACACTGTTCTTTAATGTTCAAATTCACAATGTACGAATCCAAAGCTGTAAACAACTACCTCGCCCGTAACGGATATGACTCCCTACGAATAAAAGCTGCCCTAATCGACATGGATGGCGTCCTGTACGACTCGATGAAAGGCCACACTGCCGCATGGTTCAGAATGGCGCAAGAACTCGGAATAGAATGCACTCGCGATGAATTCTATGCCTATGAAGGCATGACCGGAGCTGCTACGATCAACATATTGTACCAACGCGCTTACGGACGAGACGCAAGTGACGAGGAATGCAAAGAACTCTATGCTCGGAAAGCACGATATTTTGCCGAAATAGGAGAACCCGCCAAAATGCCGGGAGCAGGCGACATGCTCACCCAGTTGAAAAATGCCGGCATTACATGTGTGCTTGTCACCGGTTCGGGACAACATTCAATCCTTGACAGGCTCGACCGGGACTACCCGGGAATCTTCTTGCCAGAGAACAGGGTAACAGCACTCAACGTGACACACGGCAAACCCAACCCGGAACCATACTTGAAAGGACTCGAATTTGCAGGTTGCACGGCTGGTGAAGCCTTCGTAATTGAAAACGCGCCTCTCGGAGTAAAAGCCGGCCATGCAGCAGGTTGCTTCACGATAGGCATAACGACCGGTCCTATTCCCGAAGCCGACATGACGGCAAGTGGAGCCGACATCGTTTATCACTCTATGCCCGAATTTGCCCGGCGACTTCCCGATTTGCTTGAAGCGACCGCAATGACAATCAAATAAAACCTAAACACGCATGGAACATCAATCCATAATATACACCAATGACATTGCCGATGCACTCAACCGCATACTCGGCAACGCCGACTTCAACAAAGTAGTAACGCTTACCGACACGAATGCCGACAGACTTGCGTTACCCAAAATATGCGACATTCCGCTGCTGGCATCATCTCCACGCATCACAATCGCGGCAGGCGACATAAACAAGAATCTCGACACGGCCGCATCGGTGTGGCAGCAACTCGTAGACAACGGAGCTACAAGAAAGACGATTCTGTTGAACATCGGCGGCGGCGTGGTAACCGACCTTGGAGGATTTGCAGCGTCAGTTTTCAAGCGAGGTATCAAGTTCGTCAACATACCAACCACTCTACTTGGAGCTGTCGATGCTTCTATAGGTGGGAAAACAGGCGTGAACTTCTCAGGGCTTAAAAACGAAATAGGCGTTTTCAACGAAGCTTCGGCGGTTATCATATCCACCCTGTTTTTTGACACGCTGCCCTCGACCGAGATGAAATCGGGCTATGCCGAAATGCTGAAACACGGCTTACTGAGCGACAAGGGATACTTCAACGAACTGATAGCTTACGACATCACCGATGGCGACCTTGAACATCTGTTGTACCTGCTGAAAAAGTCGGTAATGCTCAAGGAGCGCATAGTCAAGGAAGATCCACATGAACATGGGATCAGGAAGGCTTTGAACCTCGGGCATACGGCCGGACACGCATTCGAAAGCCTCGCTATGAAACGCAACGCCCCGGTTCCTCACGGATATGCCGTGGCTTGGGGCTTGGTGGCAGAACTCGTAATGTCGCACATGCTTTACAAGTTCCCGTCGGCAGTGTTGCATGAGGTGGCAAGGTTTGTTGCCGACAATTACGGAGCATTCCACATCACATGCGACGAATACGATGAAATAATCTCACTGATGAAACACGACAAGAAGAGCCTTGGCGGCGAAATCAACGTTTCGTTGCTTGAAGACATAGGCGTGATAAAAGTCGGCTCGATTGTCTCAATCGATGATGTAAAAACTGCCCTCGACATATACAGGGATTTAATGCACATTTAAGCATCAAGCACAAAATATATTATATCACACACGATTATGACAAATTTCCTTACAGCGGCAATCGAAAACAAGCGTGCCGAGGTCGAAGCTATGAAACTCGCCATCAGCGAATCGATGATGTTCGACATGGCGAGACGCACGCGGCGCACCCCACTGTCGCTGTCCGGAGCCATAAACGGTAATTACACAGGAATCATAGCCGAATTCAAGCGCAAATCCCCATTGAAGGGAAATCTCAACCCCTTGGCCGATGCCTACGAGGTGACAAAAGGATACCAGACGCATGGGGCATCGGCAATTGCCGTAACGACCGACACTCGATTTTACGGAGGCTCCCTTTACGACCTTGCCTTGGCAAGCAAGGCCGTATCCATACCCATCCTGCGCATGGACATCATCATCGACAAGTACCAGATACTTGAATCTTACGTCTACGGTGCCGACGCCGTGCTGCTGACGGCCTCATTCCTCTCCACCGAAGAAATCGAAGCCATGATGGTAGTGGCTCACAGATTCGGAATGGAGGTGTTGCTCGACATCAATACCACCGACGACATTAAAAAAATTCCGGCATGCACCGACATCATAGGAGTCAACAACCGCGACTATAAGACTTTTGCCACCGACATAGACGCTTCCTACAACATGATGCCTAAGTTACCACCAGAGATTGACAAAGTAGCACTTAGCGGAATATGTTCACATCAAGACATTCACCGCTTGCGTGCCATAGGCTACTCTGGATTCCTTATAGGCGAAACTTTCATGAAAAAGAACAACCCTGCCGAGGCCATGTACAACTTCATAAACCCACCGCACATAGGATAACCGCATCCGATTATCCGATAACGCGGCTTTGAGTCCACAAATGTTAAATCTCAATTTTTTTATCCTCACCATTTAACTTCCCGTCACTTTGAGCATCAAATACCCAGAAAACGACAAAATGAAACAAGCAGCAGAGACCGACGATGAATTGGTGGAAATGCTTAAGTCGCCCGAAGACAAGGACAAGGCATTCAGGCTGCTTATGCGTAAATACGGCTCTCGACTGTACTGGCACGTCCGCCGCATAGTCGTAAGCCACGAAGACGCCGAAGATGTAATGCAGGAAACTGCAATAAATATATTGGCCGGAATAGAAAAATTCCAGCAGAAGAGTACATTGGGAACTTGGGTCTACCGAATCGCCACAAACGAGGCTCTGCGAATGTTGCGTGGGAAAGTGGGTATATTCCAGTCGATTGACGCAATTGGCGAGACTCTTGTGGAGAAACTCGAAGATGAAGCAGGCGTAGAAGCCGACACAGCCGAATTGCTTTTCCAAAAGGCACTGCTGCAACTGCCCACGCAACAACGACTTGCGTTCAACCTGAGATACTACGATGAATTGCCCTACGAAGAGATAGCCAAAATAACAGGGAAAAACATAAACACCCTGAAAACAAACTATCACTTCGCCGTGACGAAAATCAAGAATTATTTAAAAGAAAATTCACTATGAAAAATGGCGATTTCGAAAAATTTGGTAAAAAAATGCCTTTCCACGAGAATCAAGAATATGTAAACGACCTCGTGGAACGATGCACCGAATATGCGCTGTTGAATAAGACAAAGCAAAAACGCTCCGCGATAAGACGCATAACCACATACGCCACATCGGGCATAGCAGCCGCAATTGCAATCACCGCCATGCTATTTACCATCCTCACGCCGGGAACGGAAAGCAACGGCTTCAATTGCACAGCCGAAACAATCGCCAACAGCAAGTCGCTTGGCACGGTACTGTCGCAACTAAGCAACGACCAGCTTGCAAGCCTCGACTATTGCACTTTTGACGACCTGCCCGTCATGGAAACCGAAGACGAATATTAATCAAAATAATCTTCACACGCTATGAAACAAATTTATTTTCTGATACTGCTGGCTGTGTGCCTTGTCGCCGCCACACCAAGTGCTAACGCCGAAAAGAGAAAAAAGCTGTCGGAGGAACATGCCGCACTGATTTTCAACGCAAGGATGAAAATGATACAGGAAGAACTGAAACTGACCGAAGAACAAACCAATCAACTTATCCCCTTATACAGAGACTACCTGCGCGACTTGAACAATGTATTCCATTCAAGGAAATACGGGCACAGGGCAAAAGCATCGACATCGGACGAAGCAGCAAAAATAATTACCGACCATCTCGATGTGAACGAAAGAGTGATAAAGTTGCAAAAAGATTACATCGTCAAATTCAGCAAAATCCTCAACGCCGACCAGACAATGCGCATATTCCAAGTGGAACGGAAGATTCAACGGAAAATACGCGATGAAAAGAAACGTAGGGCGCGTTCTCCAAGAGCATGCGTAATCAACGACAATTGCTGCCGGACATGGATTGAATGTTGCGCATGACGCACATATAAACACGGATTAATCATAACTCGGGCTGTTCCAAACGGGACAGCCTTTTGTTTTTCCCTATTCTTCGGCTACCGAGTCAATTTTTTGAACAATTGTTGATAACTTCCATGCCCGAGCCAAGTTATTAACAAAAAAGCCCACTTATCAACAATTTTGCATTTTTTTATCTGAATTACAATGATATATAAACAAAATATGATTCCTTTGCAATGTGAAATTTTTATTTGTATGGGTAAAATTATCGCAATAGCCAACCAAAAAGGCGGCGTGGGAAAAACCACCACGGCCATCAACCTTGCCTCTTCTCTCGCCGTGCAAGGTAAAAAAGTACTGATTATCGATGCCGACCCTCAGGCAAACGCAACCTCCGGACTTGGAATAGATCCCAAGTCGATGACATCATCTATATATGAATGTCTCGTGGACGATTACCCCCTCAACGGAACTCAAGTAAAAACTTGCGTGGACAATCTCGAACTCATCGGGTCGCGAATCGACCTCGTGGGTGCCGAATTGGAACTTATCAACAAGCCCAACCGCGAAAAAGTGATGCGCACCATGCTCGCGCAAGTCAGGGACAATTACGATTTCATCCTCATCGATTGCAGCCCGTCGCTCGGCCTCATCACTGTCAACGCGCTCACGGCCGCCGACTCGGTAATCATTCCTGTCCAAGCCGAATACTTCGCGCTTGAAGGAATCAGCAAGTTGCTCAACACTATACGCATAATAAAATCCAAACTTAACCCGCACCTTGCAATCGAAGGATTCCTGTTGACAATGTATGACGCCCGCCTCAGGCTTGCCAACCAAATATATGAAGAACTAAAAGGCCATTTCGGCGAAATGGTATTCAATACTGTCATTCCTCGCAACATCAGGCTGAGCGAGGCTCCAAGCCACGGACTCCCGGCCATCCTGTATGATGCCGAGAGCAAAGGCTCTACAAGCCACTTGCAACTGGCCCGTGAACTGATTACGAGAGCCAGAAACCGCCAGTCGGCTTGATACAAATTTTCTCAATTCATTCAAACACAACAGACTTAACTATAAAATTACAACATTATAATCATGTCGGTGAAACGTTCTGCCTTAGGCCGCGGCCTGGATTCGCTCATTTCAATGGACGATATCCAAACAAGTGGCTCATCGGCCATCAATGAAATCCCAATAGAACAAATCTCTCCAAACCCGGAGCAGCCACGATCCAACTTCGATGAAGATTCTCTGCAAGAACTGGCTTCATCAATAAAGGAATTGGGCATAATACAGCCCATAACGTTGCGAAGCATTGGTGCCGACAGCTACCAAATAATCTCGGGAGAAAGACGTTTCAGGGCTGCAAAAATCGCCGGACTCGATTCCGTACCGGCTTATGTGAGAACTGCCAACGATGCCGAAATAACCGAAATGGCATTGATTGAAAACATACAGCGAGAGGATTTGAATGCAATAGAGATAGCCTTGACATTCAAGAAGTTGATCGAGCAGTACAACCTCACGCAAGAACGGCTGAGCGAGCGTATTGGCAAAAAACGCGCCACCGTGGCCAATTTCCTGCGCCTTCTCAAGTTACCGGCCGAGGTGCAACTGGGATTGCGCGATAAGCGCATCGACATGGGACATGCAAGAGCCCTGCTCGCCGTTGAAAAACCTTCATTGCAGTTAAAACTTTATAATGAGACATTGAAAAAAGGCTTATCTGTGCGTCAGGTAGAAGCCCTCGCCAAGGTCTACAATGAAAAAGGCCAAGAAGCAGGCGGCGAGCAGGAAGCGCAACCTAAAAGATTGACCGACAAGGATTATGACATCCTCAAGAAACATTTATCTGCATCATTCAACACGCAGGTAAAGTTCTCGTGCGATGCCAAAGGCAAAGGAAAAATTACATTCCCTTTCAACAATGAAGAAGAACTTGAAAGATTAATTAATATCTTTGATCGCATAAAGAACGACGATTTGCAAAATTTGCAGTAAATTTGCATTCTGCAAACCCGTTATAATAATAAATTGAGAGTGAAATTCTCCAAGAGGACAAAAGAATGTTTATATAAGTGCGTGGCTCTGGTGCTGTGCATGGCATTTATCGTTCCCGTACAAGCATTTGCCGATGCAAAGGTATTGAGCCAGATGACCGATTCCATTCCGGCCGACTCGATAATACATGAAGCCGCTCCCCGGCAATTGCCCGGCGACAGGATGAAAGTGGTTCTCGATGAAGATGAAATTGTCGCTGTCCCTGCCGACAGCATCAGCGCAATCGACATGCTGACCGACACCGTGGATATTGCTGCGGCCGACAGCATATCGTCGGAGTTGCTGGCACAACGCATCAAGGCTCGAAACGATTCAATAAGAAAAGATTCGCTCGAAAGGGCGGCTTACGGAGAAATAAAGATATTCAACCCCGACCCTACGCGTGCCGTATGGCTATCGGCCCTGTTCCCAGGATTGGGACAGATATACAACCGCAGATACTGGAAGCTGCCGATCATTGCCGGCGGATATGTGGGTCTCGCCTATGCAACGTCATGGAACAACCAGATGTTGAAAGACTACACGCGAGCCTACGGAGACATCACCGACAACGACCCTAACACCAAAAGCTACATGGATTTCTATCCTTCCACAATCAGGGAAGAAGACCTTGACATGGATTGGCTCGAAAACACGTTACGGTCGCGAAAAGACTTTTACCGGCGCAACAGGGATCTGTGCATAATATGCATGGTGGGACTATATCTTGTGTGCATCATAGATGCTTATGTGGATGCATCGCTTGCCAACTTCGACATTTCGCCCGATTTGTCGATAAAATTGAAACCGGCTGCCATAGGTCAGCCACAGACAAGCAACCTACCTTCGCTCGGAGGTGCTGTAAGCCTCGAGTTTTGACTTGCTTAGAAACCGATATCAACAACATAATATAATGATGAAAAGGAACTTATTAATATCAATCATAGCAGGCGCATCGGCTTTAGCATCAATGGCCGCACCGGCACCCACCATACTGACCATCAAGGAAACAATATCCGACACGGCAATCATATACCCCGAAAGCTTTGAAACCGACACTCGCGCCATGCGCGAAAACTGGTATATACGCAATTACATGATTCTCGATGCCGATGTCGAAAACTTGTCGAGCAACGACAACCTGAGCGACAAAGAATACATCGAGCGATTACAAGCACTGCCGACCGTCATTGAAATGCCCTACAACCAAATCGTGCGCAGTTACATCGAGATGTATGTCGAGCGTCGCCGCAGCCTTGTCGAGACTATGCTCGGAATGAGCATGTACTACATGCCTATCTTCGAACAAGCTCTTGAAAAAGAGGGCCTGCCTCTTGAATTAAAATATTTGCCCGTTATCGAATCGGCACTCAACCCGGTAGCAGTATCGCGTGCCGGTGCCACAGGCTTGTGGCAATTCATGATAGGTACAGCCAAAGGCCTCGGCCTGGAAGTGAACTCGCTCGTCGACGAACGCCGCGACCCATATCGTTCATCCGAAATGGCAGCAAAATACCTCAAAGAGCTATATGGAATTTACAATGACTGGTCGCTGGCCATCGCGGCCTACAATTGCGGGCCGGGCAATGTAAACAAAGCCTTGAGACGCGCGGCAGCCGCCAGCGGAAACTCCGACTCAAAAGATTTTTGGGAAATATATTACTACTTGCCGAAAGAGACTCGCGGATATGTTCCGGCCTTCATTGCAGCCAATTATGTCATGACCTACTTCAAGTGCCATAACATAAGCCCGAGCCTCGCAAAAAAACCGCTAATTACCGACACTATAAGCATTAACAGGCGCGTACACTTCGACCAGATATCAGCTGTACTCAACATGCCAGTCGAAGAAATACGAGTATTGAACCCTCAATACCGCAAGGACATAATTCCGGGCAACACACATCCCTACAAGCTGATATTGCCCTCACAGCAGGTTTACAGCTACATAATGAGCGAGGACAGCATCTTGAACTTCAACACGAGCAAATACGGGGTGCGCGGAGTTGTCCAGCCTACCGACTACTCAGTCGCTTCGGACAATGGAAACTACACTTACGAGCGCCGGCTTGTAACAAAATACCACAAGGTGCGCCGTGGCGAATCTCTGTCGGTAATAGCTCGCAAATACGGTGTTACCATAAATAGCATCAAAAAAGCCAACGGAATGAGCGGCGACAACATCCAACGTGGACAATTGCTTAAAATACGCACCTACCAACGTGTACGCGTCAACAGCAATGGAGAGGAAGTTGCTCAAAACACTACCAAGAAAAAGCAATCTTCATCATCATCGAGCAGCAAGAAAAAAGCTCGCACACGCAAGCATAAAGTGAAATCGGGTGAAACTCTCTCGGGAATAGCTATGCAATACAAAGGAGTTACCGTTTCCGACATTCGCAGGGCAAACGGAATCCGCGGCAGCAAAATCAGAGCCGGCCAAACATTGCTGATTCCAATAAAATAAAAACCGTAATAGTAAAACATATTTCCAAGCGACATACAATCTCATGGACAATTGCAAAAAACGACCACTCATATTCATAGGCAATGACGACGGCTACTCGGCCAAAGGCATTAAATTCCTCACCGATATTGCCCGGGAATATGGCGATGTGTTCGTTGCGGCTCCACACGACCATCAGTCGGGCAAATCGTCGGCATTGACAGTCATCACCCCTTTGCGTGCGAAATTAGTAACCCAAGAACCGGGATTTACGTCATACTACATCACTGGCACGCCTGTAGATTGCATCAAATTGGCAGTCAATAATTTGATGCCACGCACTCCCGACGTCGTATTATCAGGCATAAACCACGGATACAATTCCGGCAACAGCGCAATATATTCCGGCACAATGGGTGTCGTCTTTGAAGGCTCGTTCCTAAATGTGCCAAGCATAGGCTTTTCCTACGGAGACTACATGCCCGATGCCGATTTCGGCATCTGCGCCCCGGTCGTGCGTAAATTTATCGAAGCCGCTATCTACAACCGCTTGCCTTCGCAAGGGGTTTGCTACAATGTAAACATTCCAAAATGTGAAAAACTAAACGGCATAAAGACTGCAATAGCGGCAAAAGGCCGTTGGACTGAAGAATATGACAGCCGCATCGACCCACACGGCATGCCATATTATTGGCTTACAGGTAAATACATTGCCGAAGAACCTGACAACCAAACAACCGACCTGTATTGGCTGAAACACAATTATGCAACCGTCGTGCCATGTCGCGCCGACCAAACGGCACATGACATGCTTGACGACACCTCAAGGCTATTTGACTAATTCTTTGTACAGGCAAAAACATAACGAAGCCGTGCCACCTGAAAAGTCGCACGGCTTCGCATTTTACAGGCATCCGATGCAAGCATTTTAACACATGTTCCTTCGATTTCTTGGAAATTAACATTATATTTGTATGCATAACGACAAGCCCCGTATGCACTTTCGCAAGCGAGGACTGATAACATAAAAGCTGTACTTATGGCAAATAATCAAGATGGCAAAAAAAGCACACGCAAGAAGAAAGGCGTGGTAGAAAATCAAGTAATAGACTTTTTCAACAAAGAAGACAATATTCCGTACAATTACAAGCAAGTGTCGGCAGGCATCGGAGCCGAAACGCCCAAAGAACGGGCTCTCGTCGTGGAAGTCCTTGAAAATCTTGCAATAGAAGGATTCCTCACCGAAGTGACACCCGGAAGATTCAAAGCAAAAGCAAGGGGCAATGTGGCCATAGGCACATTTGTCAGAAGAAGCAATGGGAAAAACAGCGTCATACTTGAGCAAGAAGATGAAGCCATATTTGTCGCCGAGCGAAACTCAATGCACGCCTTGAACGGAGACAAAGTGAAAGTGCATATCTGCGCACAGCGCAAGGGATGCGAACCCGAAGCCGAAGTAATAGAAATCATCGAGAAAAAAGACCAAGTATTCATAGGAACGCTACAAGTCGACAAGTACTTTGCACATTTGGTCACCGACAGCAAATACCTCGCCACCGACATCTTGATTCCAAAGAACAAGCTGAAAGGGGGCAAAACGGGCAACAAAGCCGTGGCAAAGATAATCGAATGGCCCGACGATGCCAACAGCCCGGTCGGAGAAATAATCGATGTTCTCGGAGTTGCAGGCGAGAACAATGCCGAAATCCATGCCATCCTTGCCGAATACGGACTACCCTACAAGTATCCCGAAGAAGTGGAAAAAGCGGCAGAAGAGCTTGACACAACCATAACACCCGAAATAATTTCCGAACGTAAAGACTTTCGCAACGTCGTCACATTCACAATCGACCCAAAAGACGCAAAAGACTTTGACGATGCACTGTCATTACAAAAATTGCCAAACGGCAATTGGCAAGTGGGCGTGCATATTGCCGACGTGACACACTATGTCACCCCCGGGTCCATAATCGACAAAGAGGCCTACAACCGCGCAACATCGGTCTATCTTGTAGATCGCACCGTGCCAATGCTACCCGAAAAGCTGTGCAACGAAATATGCTCCCTGAGGCCCAACGAAGAGAAACTGGCCTATTCCTGCATATTGGAGCTTGACGACAACGCAAACATCATCAGCACCGACATCTGCCATACTGTGATATTGAGCAACCGCCGATTCACCTACGAAGAAGCGCAAGAAGTGATTGAAACCGGCAAAGGCGACTATGCCGAAGAAATCCTGACACTCGACCGCCTTGCCAAGATAATCCGAAAAAACAGATACGATAACGGCTCGGTAGACTTCGACCGTTTTGAAGTGAGATTTGACATCGATGAAAACGGCCGCCCGGTCGACGTTTACTTCAAAGTGTCGAAAGACGCCAACAAGCTGATAGAAGAATTCATGCTGCTGGCCAACAAGACCGTGGCCGAAAGCATAGGGAAAGTACCACACGACAAGAAAGCCAAGACTTTCGTGTACCGAATCCACGACAAGCCAACGCCGGAAAAATTTGAAAATTTCGGTGAAATCGTCCGCCAATTCGGCCACAAAGTAAAAACCGAAGGAGCCTCGACCGAAGTCAACAAATCACTCAACAGGCTCTTGCATGAAATTAAAGGTAAGCCCGAGGAAAACATGCTCTCGACCCTCGCAATACGATCCATGGCAAAAGCAGTCTACTCGACTGTCAACATAGGGCACTATGGGTTGGCATTCGATTATTACACCCACTTCACTTCACCCATCAGGCGATACCCCGACATGATGGTTCACCGCCTGCTCGACCGCTACAAAAAAGGAGGTCGGAGCGCAAATGCCGAGAAAGTAGAAGACGAATGCAAGCACTCAAGCGACATGGAGCAACTTGCAGCATCGGCCGAAAGAGCTTCTATCAAATACAAACAAGTGGAATTCCTCGGCGAACGTCTCGGCAAGGTTTATCAAGGAACCATATCGGGCGTGACCGAATGGGGGTTGTATGTTGAAATAGACGAAAATAAATGCGAAGGACTTGTGCCGATACGCGACCTTGAAGACGACTATTACGAATTTGACGAGAAAAACTACTGCCTCATCGGACGCAGGCAGAAAAAACGTTACCGCCTCGGCGACCAAGTAACAATACAGATTGCCCGAGCCGACCTCGTCAAGAAGCAACTCGACTTCGCCCTTATCGACGAGAAGCACCCGATAGGCACCCACCACATCGACAGTGCCCCAATAACGGCAAGCGTCACATCAAAAAGGAAAGAGTCCAAGCAGCAACGGTTGCGCGACGCCTTCGAGGGAGGCAAGAACACAAAGAGGCAAGGGAAAAAGAAAGAGTCAAAAAAACGTTCAAAGCGTCGTTGACAAGCTTTTATTAAAGATTTTTTTCCTTAATTTTTGTAGAAACGTCCAAATAGAATAATTTTGTAAACAAATTAAAACAATACTGTAAATCAAATCAAATTATTAACTTAATTCAGAACTACTATGTGGTTAACAAACTCGTCTGTAGGCAGGAAAATGGTGATGGCAATCACCGGTCTTTTCCTCGTCCTATTTGTAACCTTTCATGTGCTGATGAATGCAGTGGCGTTATTCTCTCCAAGCGGGTATAATGCCGTTTGCGAATTCCTTGGCGCCAATTGGTATGCGGTTGCAGGTACATTAGTGCTCGCCGCCGGATTCGTGATTCACATCATCTATTCGTTTTGGCTCACGCTGCAAAACCGTAAAGCACGCGGCAACGACCGTTACAATGTGACAAGCCGTCCTAAAAGCGTGGAATGGGCTTCACAAAACATGCTCGTGCTTGGTATCATCGTAGTATGCTTCATGATTGTACACCTCGTGCAATTCTGGGCAAAGATGCAATTGCCCGAACTCTTGGGCGAGCACCTCGAATTAACAGGCATGGGTTTTGTTTATCAAGCATTCGCCTTGCCTTGGGTACTTCCGGTTTACATAATCGGTTTCATCGCCTTGTGGTTCCACATGACCCACGGATTCTGGAGCGCGTTCCAGTCGCTCGGTGCCAACAACGACATCTGGTTGCGTCGTCTCAAATCCACTGCTAACGTTTGGGCCACCGTCGTATGCTTGCTGTTTGCCGTTGAAGCTATCTGGTTTACATTCCAAGCTCAAGACGAAACCAACATGTTGAAGCACGGCATCAACACAGAGCATGTCATCGAACAGGCCGGCTCTACCATAATTGAATTATTGGATGACGCTGAGTAATAACAATTAAACTTCGATACTGAAATGGAAGATATAAAAAAAGGCAACAAAACTACTGCTCAGCCTGTAATAGACTCAAAAATACCTGAAGGTCCTATTGCTGAGAAATGGACTAACTACAAGGCTCACCAAAAGCTCGTCAACCCGGCCAACAAACGCCGTCTCGACATTATCGTCGTAGGTACCGGCCTTGCAGGTGCTTCGGCTGCTTCTACTTTGGCCGAAATGGGATTCAACGTGTTGAACTTCTGCATCCAAGACTCTCCGCGTCGCGCACACTCAATTGCCGCACAAGGAGGTATCAACGCTGCCAAGAATTATCAAAACGACGGCGACTCTGTATATCGTTTGTTCTATGACACCGTAAAAGGTGGTGACTACCGCGCCCGCGAAGCAAACGTTTACCGTCTTGCCGAAGTTTCAAACAATATCATCGACCAATGTATAGCTCAAGGCGTTCCTTTCGCCCGTGAATACGGCGGCTTGCTTGCCAACCGTTCTTTCGGTGGAGCCCAGGTATCCCGTACTTTCTACGCAAAAGGCCAGACAGGACAACAATTGCTCCTCGGCGCATACGCTTCGCTCAACCGTCAAATCCAATTGGGCAAAGTGAAGAGCTACAACCGCTATGAAATGCACGATGTCGTAATAATCGACGGTCGCGCACGCGGTATCATCGCCAAGAACCTTGTAACAGGCAAATTCGAACGTTTTGCAGCTCACGCTGTCGTAATAGCAACTGGCGGATACGGAAACACATACTTCTTGTCGACCAATGCAATGGCCTGCAACTGTAGTGCTGCCATCGCTTGCTATCGCAAAGGTGCATACTTTGCCAACCCTGCATACGTTCAAATTCACCCGACATGTATCCCGGTTCACGGTGACAAGCAATCAAAACTTACATTGATGTCGGAATCTCTCCGCAACGACGGCCGTATCTGGGTTCCTAAGAAACTCGAAGACGCAAAGGCTCTGCAAGCCGGCACAAAGAAAGGTAGCGACATTCCCGAAGAAGACCGCGACTACTACTTGGAACGCCGTTATCCGGCATTCGGTAACCTCGTGCCTCGTGACGTTGCTTCTCGTGCTGCCAAGGAACGCTGCGACAAGGGCTACGGCGTGAACAATACCGGCCTTGCCGTATTCCTCGACTTCTCCGAAAGTATCGAGCGCCTCGGCTTGGATGTCGTAAGACAACGCTATGGCAACCTCTTCGACATGTATGAAGAAATCACCGACGTCAATCCGGGCGAATTGGCAAGGGAAATCAACGGTGTAAAATACTACAACCCGATGATGATTTATCCTGCCATCCACTATACAATGGGCGGTATCTGGGTTGACTACGAACTTCAGACATCAATCAAGGGTCTGTTTGCAATCGGTGAATGCAACTTCTCCGACCACGGAGCAAACCGCCTCGGTGCTTCTGCGCTCATGCAAGGTCTTGCCGACGGTTACTTCGTATTGCCTTACACCATCCAAAATTATCTCGCCGACCAAATCACTGTGCCCCACTTCAAGACCGACACTCCTGAATTTGACAAGGCCGAGAAAGAATGCAAGGCTCGCATGGATCACTTGATGAACATCAAGGGTAAACGCTCGGTTGACTCCATCCATAAGGAATTGGGCCACATCATGTGGGAATATGTAGGAATGGGTCGTACCAAGGAAGGCCTTGAAACAGCATTGAAGAAATTGAAAGAAATCCGCAAGGAATTTGAAACCAACCTGTTCATCCCGGGTACTCAAGAAGGCATGAATGTGGAACTTGACAAGGCATTCCGCCTCAACGACTTTATAACGATGGGTGAACTTATAGCTTACGATGCACTGAACCGCAATGAAAGCTGCGGCGGACACTTCCGTGAAGAATATCAAACCGAGGAAGGTGAAGCCAAACGCGACGATGAAAACTACTTCTACGTTTCTTGCTGGAATTACAACGGTTCGGACGACGTGGCTCCTACTCTCATCAAGGAACCGTTGCACTACGAAGCTATTAAGGTTCAAACACGTAACTACAAGTCTTAATTAATCGTTAAAAAAGTATCAAAAAAATGGAATCAAATATAAGTTTCACTCTCAGAATTTGGCGTCAAGCCGGTCCTAAGGAAAAAGGCGGTTTCAAAGAATACCACATGACCGACATTCCTACCGACACTTCGTTCCTCGAAATGCTTGACATATTGAATGAGCAGTTGATTGAAAAAGGCGAAGAACCTATCGTGTTTGACCACGATTGCCGTGAAGGTATCTGCGGAATGTGTTCTCTTTACATAAACGGACATCCGCACGGCCCTGCAACAGGTGCCACCACTTGCCAGCTTTACATGCGTCGTTTCCACGACGGCGACACAATCACTGTTGAACCTTGGCGTTCGGCTGCATTCCCTGTAATAAAGGACTTGATGGTCGACCGTAACGCATTCGACAAGATTCAACAAGCCGGAGGTTATGTTTCATTCAACTGCGGCGGTGCTCAAGATGCAAATGCAATTCCTATCTCCAAGACTGCTGCCGACGAGGCTATGGACTCGGCTACCTGCATCGGTTGTGGAGCTTGCGTTGCAGCTTGCAAGAACGGTTCGGCAATGTTATTTGTATCGGCAAAAGTCAGCCAATTCGCCCTTCTTCCTCAAGGCCGCGTAGAAGCTGCTCGCCGTGTTAAGGCAATGGTAAGCAAGATGGACGAACTCGGATTCGGCAACTGCACCAACACCGGTGCTTGCGCAGCCGAATGCCCGAAGAACATCAAGTTGAGCAACATCGCTCGCATGAACCGCGAATTCCTTTGCGCAAAATTTAAAGACTGATAATAACACATAGTTTGTTCTGCATAAAAAAATCTGCTTGGCAGCGATGCCGGGCAGATTTTTTTTATTTCCTCACCTCCTCCATTTCTCACAACAAAAACATTCATACGCGCTATGTTCCATATGAACGAGATTCAAACGCCTAAATGTATGGAATCGGTCAAATCTGTAACCGACAAACGCGATAAATCTTGTCTCCACTGTCTGGACAACAGGAGTATTAAAATCGGCTCAGACGCGCTTAAAACGGCCTGGAATCATGCAAAAAAGATGGAACAGCTCTATGCCGCTCCATCTTTCTATGTTTATGGGTTACTTCTAAAGAAACAGTAACCATGCAATATTCGTTACTCAGCAAGCAAGCCGGTATAATAATTGCGCACATCGGTCCACTTATAATAAGGGTACATGTCGGTATCTACCGGAATCGATGTTTCACGCTCGTTATGCAAGAACTTCACAATTATATCTTCATGATTTTTCTTGTTGCGGAAGAATATTATCTGCGCGTTTCCGGCCATGGGCGAAATTTCATAAGTGACAAAATGTTTATAAAAATCGGCAGGATTCTCAACCGAGTTATAACAATCCTTGAATCCAAGCAAGCCCACAAGCGGAATAAGGTTGCCGTCATGGCCGAATCTCAACGTCGCACCTGTCTTGCCACTTGCAATACAAGCATCGGCCGACTCTATTATATTTTCAAGCAACGGTTTGGCATTGTCGAGCATCATGCCATTGTTGCCGGCGTAATTGCTGTCGCATACATAAAAACGATAATTGAATGCCTGCCACAAATCAAATAATTCTTGTGGTTCAAACAAGTCCATGAACGATACTTGAGTCTCTATGTCCTGCATACCAACGGCAAGCCAGTAAAAGCCCCACATAAGCGTATGAGGATTGACATTGCGCGTCACAAATTTCTCATCGCTGAACAACGATTTCACAAGCCGGTCTCCATTGGTGTGAGATTCCTCAAACTTGCGATATTCCTCCTGCCAAGGACCATCGGGAGCGGTAAACTTATTCGACTCGGGACTGTGATAGTTCATGTAACACATGTAGCGGTTGCTGGCCTCGCGTGTAATCTGAAGTTCGGGATTCAACTCTTTCAATCGCTCGCAAAAAGCATCCATACTCATCGCGCAACGCATCACGATTGTCGACCGAGCCGAAATGTCCACTTTGCCTTTGAACACCTCGGGGAATGTGTTAAACATGCGCTCGGCGATGCCACGATGCTGCCTCACGCCCAGTGGGGACAAGTCTCCGCCTCGGCCTTCGGCTTCAACCCACACTTTCTCGATGCGGTCGAGGGCATCAAGCCCGAGAGGAGTCAACGCGCCTGCATCCTCAGCCTTGCGCATCAACTCAAGCACCCATAAGTAATCATTGTCGCTGACCAGATAACGTGAGCCATGACGGCCGTAATGGCTTATGTAGAACGGTTCATACCCCTTAGGCACGGCTGTCTGCTCGACACTGCTCACAGGATAGGCATAATACACGCCTCCTGCCTTGTTCAAATCTTCAAATATCTCTTCTTTGGCCGTCTGTGCAAATGCAAGAAATGGTAAAAGCAAAAAGGCCAGAGTCAGTTTAAAAAGTTTATTCATAAATATCGTTTTATAATTAGCAAAAATAATCATTGTTTTACAAAATCGGGACAAGAAAATCGGAAAAGCGATTCTCCTGCCCCGACGTCAGGTAAACCTTCAAATATAAAACCGTATACTAATAACCGTCATTTTGTTTAAGTTCAGGGTTATTCGAGATTTCGCTCTCAGGTATCGGGAATAGGACATAAGTATCGGCAACATCGCTGCCAAGACGCTCGCCATTCTTCCAATCCCAGTTATTGCCCTTAGTGAACTTATTGAAACGTATCAAGTCTGTACGACGCAAGCACTCCGAAGCAAATTCGCGCTGACGCTCTGCAAGGATGAAATCAAGCGTAAGTTCAGAGTCGGAAATTTCACCCGAAACAGCCGAGCTGACCCCGGTCTGAGCATATTTGCCCGACATGTACGCACGATTACGTATTTCATTGACATAATTCAAAGCATCGGTGCGAGAGCCGTGGCTTGAACCGCGCAATACGGCTTCGGCTGCCGTCAAATAAGCCTCGGCTGTGCGGAACATAGGCCAGTCTATAGATGTGTAAGTGTCGCCCGAGGCGCAGATCTGATCATCTTTCGTTACATTGCGCCATTTTATGTAACCATAGCCGCAAGTAAACGTGCTTGTCATGGCAAGGTTCTCATCCCAAGTCTCCTTGGTTTGTCCCGGAAGGGCTGTCATGAACTGTGCACGCTTGTCATTCTTATTGTTACCCCAAGTATCATTTTCATCAAATGTTACATCGGCAGGGTCGAAAGCGTCAACGAGCGTAGTTTTTGCACGAACGTTACCCCAACCACGAGTTCCTACACCTGTCAAGTAATAGTCATCCATCGGGCCGTTTACGAAAGCTTTTACATAGAAGTTGGTTCCAGCCGAGCTTTGAGCCTTCAAGCCATCTTGAGCAAGCGGCCAGATGATTTCGCTGCAAGCATCGTTGTCGGCGAGGAAAATATGGCGATAATCCGAAGCCAATGGATAAACGTTTGAATCGATTACTTTCTTGGCATAATCATAGCAATCATCATAACGATTCTCGCCTATCCAAGTTTGGGCGTTAAGATAAATCCTTGAAAGCAGGAACCATGCTGCCACTTCGTCCACACGAGCATATTCATTTTGGCCCGCGCTCTTCAACACATCTTCGGTTTCACCCGTTTCGCCGAGGATGGCTTTCAATTCCTTCTCGGCATATTCAAATGTTCCTTTTCTGTCCATTTGAACCGGAATCTCCTTTACACCTGTGTTTTCATCGATGTAAGGCACACCGCCGAACAAATCGCACAACATAGAGTAGCAATATGCCCTGATGAAACGAGCTTCGGCACGATAATTAAGATAATCGGCGCTCATTTCGTCCCACACACCGCGATCTTGCATCTTTTCGGGAGTGCACTCGCGCAAGAATTCATTGCAATAAGCAATCGACATATACAACCGTTGATAAGTCCAAGTCACAACCGATGTCGATGGAACCCAATTAAGGTTAAGGCAGTTGCGCAATCCATTTGAAGATGACGGCATCAAGAAATTGTCGGTGCAAAGTTCTTGCAAGTAGAACAACAAGCGAGTATAGCCCGAATAACCTTCATTAGCTCCTTCCAAGTCGCCGTCACCGCCGTCGCCACCTTGCTGGCCGGTCAATATCAATGAAGCGTAACATTTTGCCAGCACGCCCATGTAACCTTCTTTCGTGCTGTACACCTTCTCCGACACAAGATTGTTGTCGTCGAGCGGCATTGTATCAAGGTCGCCTATGCAAGATGAGAGCAATCCAAGGCAGCCTATCATGAATGTCAATATATATTTTTTCATTGTTGTCATTATATTATTAGTTTTTTTTAGAATGTGAGATTTACTCCGAATGAATATGTGCGTGGGCGTGGATAAACTTCACGGTCGAGCCCGTCGGGAAGTTCAGGATCAATGCCCGAATAGCCGGTGATAGTGGCAATGTTCGATACCGATGCAGTCAGACGCAAACGACTGTTGTCATTCCACAACTTGTCGAACGTGTAACCGAGCGTAATGTTGTCAAAACGGAAGAATGAACCGTTTTCAAGCCACATGTCGGAATACAATTGTTGTGTCTGGAATCCTGTATCGGCAGTGGATTGAAGTATGTTTGAGTAGCTTCCTTGGTCGCTGTACACCGATTGAACATACTGGTCGGCTGCAACATAATTGTAAACATAGTTGCCAAACGAACCATGACCGCTGATGGCAAGATCCCAATTCTTATAAGACAAACGGGTGTTGAAGCCTATATAAGAGGTTGGCAACGCGCTCTTGCCTGTGGCATAACGGTATTCATTGCTCGATACCGAGCCGTCGGGTTGTATGTACTGGCCTTCGAGCGGCTTGCCGTTTTCATCATAAGCCTGCTTGCACAAGTAGAAAGTGTATGGACGTTCACCCACCATGAACACTTGTACATATTTTCCTGTTCCCGAGATGGCACCTGTCTGAACGAAGTTTTGACCTGTGTCTATCATGTTCAACTTGGTAATTTTAGAGTCGTTCCATGTATAGTTGAATCCTATGGTCCATTCAAAATCGTCGGTACGCACTGGAACGGCATTGATGGCAAATTCAACACCTTGGTTTTCCATCTTACCGATATTGGTCGTGATGACCGATGAATAGTTGGTACCCGAAATCACGTTAATTGTGTTGAGCAAGTCCTTTGTAAATCGCTTGTAATAGTCGATAGAACCATAGATGCGGTTGCCCAAGAATCCATAGTCGATGCCGGCATTCCATGTAGTGGTTGTTTCCCACTTGATGTCGCTGTCATATCCGTTAGGACGATAAGTATTATACCAAGTATCGCCAAATGGATATGAAGCTTCAGGATAAGATACAGTAAAAGTCGTCATGTAAGGATAGTCGTTCAATATATCCTGCTGACCGGTAACACCATAGCCAAGACGCAACTTCAAGTCGGACAACACTGACTGCTCTTTCAAGAAATCTTCTTGGATGATGCGCCATGCAAGAGCCACCGACGGGAAGATGCCCCAGCGGTTTTCTTTGGCAAAACGTGAAGAAGCATCCGAGCGCAATGTCACTGTTGCAAGGTAACGGTCGTCATAGCTGTAATTGGCGCGGCCATAGAATGACAACAAGTAATACTCTGTTTCATAGTGCGTATCGCTGAGCAATTGATTGCCTTGTGGGTCATCGGTAGAGAGATTATACTTTCTCCAGAAGTGCTGCCATCCGTAACCGGCCATTATGCCAAATGTGTGTTTAGATATGGTCTTGTCGTAGTTGGCAAATGCGTCGAGCAAATAGTTTCGCTTGTTCTGTACGCCACGTTGCATCAAGCCTGTACCATCCTTTTGGTTTTGAGTGTACATCATTCCTGCAAGCTCTGGTACATCTTTGTTGTACTTGCTTTCGAGCACATCGTAACCAAGGTTCACATTCAACTTCAAGTCTTCAAGACCGTGAATCTTATACATGATGGCCGCGCTACCTATCGAGCGAAGCACCTTGTTGCTTTGGTCGGTAAGATTAAGTTGAGCCATAGGGTTGTCGGTCTGTATGGCCATCGGGCCGCCTTCATTCTCCCAAATGAAATATCCAAGACCCGGATCGGTCGATGCAGTAGGACTGCCGGTC
Source organism: uncultured Prevotellaceae bacterium (assembly GCA_905207705.1). Lineage (GTDB taxonomy): Bacteria > Bacteroidota > Bacteroidia > Bacteroidales > Muribaculaceae > Avimuribaculum. Next base: position 60,580 of record CAJLMA010000004.1, on the reverse strand, counting down.
ATTACCGGGCGTGTCGGGTCGTAGCGCAAAGCATTGTTTACAACTGAATTGTCGACCATCTTGTTATTTTCCCAAGACAACTTTAAGTTGATATTGGCGGTCAAGTGGTCATCGAGCAGCGACGGCGCGATGTTTCCACCGAACGACATGCGTTGGTAATTGTTTGTTTTTATGATACCGTTTTGGTTGGTATAGCCGAGCGACACGCGATACGGGCTGTTAATAGGTTTCACCTTGCCCGATACCGACAAGTTTTGTTCCGTACCGAATGCTGCACGGTATATCTCGTCTTGCCAGTCGGTATTGGCCGAGCCGAAAGAAGGATTTGAAGGTACACCGGTGACAGTAGGCACAAATGCACGGAACTCGTCGGCTGTAAGTACATCGAGTTTATTGGCCACGGTACTCACCGAATAATTGCTCGAATAATTGACAGTCAATCGGTCGGTACCTTTCTTTGTAGTGATGACAATCACGCCATTTGATGCACGAGAACCGTAGATGGCTGTGGCCGAAGCATCTTTCAACACGGTAAATGTTTCTATGTCATCAGGGTTCAACGAACCGATGATGTTGGATGACCCTTCAATTGTAGAGTTATCGACAGGTACTCCGTCGATTACAATCAACGGGTCGTTGCTTGCCGAAAGCGAAGCGCCGCTGCGCACGCGAATCGTGGCTCCTGAACCCGGAGCTCCCGAACCGGTAACGACATTCACACCGGCAACCTTGCCGACAAGTGCATCCTGCGCAGTCACACGATTACCCTTGTTGAAATCATCAGGCTTAATAGCGACAAGCGAACCAGTGGCATCCGACTTCTTAACGCTACCATAACCTATCACGACAACTTCGTCAAGATTTTGAGCACTTTCGCGCAAAACTATTCCGGATTGCAATTCAGGAGAATTTGCCGGAATTTCAAGGGTTTCACATCCTACATAGGAAATAACGAGAATTGAATTGCTTTCGGGCACTTTCACAGAAAAACGGCCATCAAAATCAGTGGCCGTACCTGTTTGCATGCCTTTAACCATAACAGATGCGCCAATCACAGGTTCATTATTGCCATCGACAACAAGCCCGCTAACCATATTAGTCTGCGCATAAACATCAAGATTCAAGATTAGTGCCATTATAATAATTAGCACCTTGAATAAATCAGACTTTAAACGTTTCATCAATTAATTAGGTTTGTTAATATGTATGAATAATTGTATGCAAAACTACACTCGCAAAATTATCATTCATATGTAACAAAAATATGACATATAAACAGCCATAGTAAACTCAAAAAGAGTTATTTCAACACCTAAATAACTAATTAACAGCAACTTGAATTTTGGTAATTTTTCAAATAAAGTAAACTTTACACACTATCATAGGAAGCAATAAATGCTCAAAAAATCTATGTTTTACAACATGTCTACAAACTTTGAACCGCTTTCACAAACTTGTCTTTAGGGACAACGGCTTTGTTCCTTACTTTCATCCTGTAATTGTATACCGTCTGTGATGAATAATGGAGGAAACTTGCTATTTTCGTACTGTCGTTTATCCCTAATCTGACAAGAGCGTAAATTCTCAGTTCGGGCGTTAGGCATTCCCCTTCCTTAGGTATTATTTCTGAACCCGGCTGCATCAGCTTGTTGAAATCTTCCACGAATGTTGGGAACAAGTCAAGGAATATCACGTCAAACTTCTTGAAAAAATCCTTCAACGCATCTGTCGTAACAGGTGAAGAGACGGCAGCCTTTATGTCGGCCATCTGTCCGGCTTTAACCTTGCGCGACAACGAGACTCTGAATTTTTCCATATCATCGATATATCCTGAGCATATATTGAACAACTGCGCTATATAGGTTTCCTTTATCTTGTTCGACTCTCCGAGCCGGTCGTTCACATCTTTCAGGTCTTCGTTAAGCAAAACAAGCTCCTTGTTTTTAGCGTCGAGCTTATGCCGCACTTCTATTAATTTGCGGTTACGCTTGCTCAATACCATCAGTATCGCCACCAAGATCACAACCAGCACACTCACGATTACATAGTATAATATGCGAGTGGTGCGTTCTTTATTTTGCGCACGCTCATAAGCTCCAAGTATTATAGGCATGTACTTTGCCACTTGCAACAGCCTGCTGCGTGCATTGCTGTCCATAATGTCGTCCATGGCACGGGCTATATATTTATAAGCTCGCTCGGTGTCGCCCTCATCGTTTAGCAGCAATGCAAGGTCTTGCAAGGATGTGTATGTCTTCACGCTGTTGCGCTTGTCGATTATCGCGCCCATCGTAAGGCAATATTTTTCGGCATTCTCGTTGCCTTTAATATGGAAAATGTCGGCAAGCGTGCACCAGAACATCGCATTGTCATTCACTTGTTCGGGATTGTCGGTCATAAAGTCGATCAATATTTTCAATGCCTCTTCATACCTGCCTTCACTCAACCTTATCTCGCTCAAATTTATCACATAGCCAGGCGAGTCTTCCATGTTCACCATTGAAATCGAATCGCGATAAGCACGCAACTGCTTCAAGTAATATCCGGCCAGCTCGCTGTCGCGCCCCTCGTCATTGAATCTCGACAATGTTATGGAATGCAATAAATAGTAATAATAATTACTATTTTTCACATATCGGTCATGAGGCAGACTTCTTAAAATGTCCAAGCCGGCTTGAAACCGTCCAAGCCCCTTCAATCCGTCGGCCATATTCATCAACGCCGCCGACAACGAGTCGGTATTTCCAATTCGCTTCGCTACTTCGACACGATGACGAGCATAAAACAATGCCGAATCAAGCTTGTACTTGCGATATTGATAAAACATCTCTCCATAAGCATCAAACAAGGCTTCATCTCCCGTCGCCTTCTCCATTCGGATCATGCTCATTGCTATGGATTGCCGCTTGGCGTCTTCTATCTGCTCCTTTCCATCCACTATCCCATCAAGCACCGACAGCAGTGAATCGGTGTTTAAACGTTCAGGGTCAAATCTTGGTTTTCCAAATAGTTCGGTCGCACACAACAAAATCATCATTAAGATGCTACATATTGCACGGTATTGCATAGTTAATCAGGTTTTACTCAAAAAAGCGAAAGTCAAGCGCAGGACAATCAAACTTACTTTAAATTGTCATGCCAAGACGCATCCTATTTCATACAAAGATAGGGAAAGGTGAATGCAGAGACAATCAAAAAACAACGTTTTTATGATTGGCTATGCTGAACCGAATCCTATCTTATCCAAAGATACGAAAAGTTGAGCGCAATATGGGAAAAATCAGCTCGCTTATTTTTCAATAATGCAGAAACGCATCCTATCTTGCTAAAAATAAATGGACAGATAAAAAAACGATGGCCACCCGTTTGGGGGCAGCCATCAATCTATCAATTTGTTTGAAAAAGTTTTAATCAAGCATCTATATTGGCATAAGTTGCATTATTCTCGATAAATTGACGACGCGGAGCCACATCCTCGCCCATTAGCATTGAAAAGATACGATCGGCCTCTGCTGCATCGCTTATGCACACCTGTTTCAATATACGATTGGCCGGATCCATCGTTGTTTCCCTCAACTGCTCGGGATTCATTTCACCAAGACCTTTGTATCGCTGCAACTTGACTTGCTTTTCATCGCCTCCGGCATATTTGTCTATAAACTGACGCACCTGCTGGTCGTTCCAACAATACTCTGTATTGTTTCCTTTAGAGCACTTATACAACGGAGGTGTCGCTATGTACAAATAGCCATTTTCGATGATTGCCCGCATGCGACGGAAGAAGAATGTCATAAGCAATGTCGCAATGTGAGCACCATCCACATCGGCATCGGTCATTATTATAATCTTATGATAACGCAATTTAGACAAATTCGCCTCCTTTGGATCTTCTTCTGTTCCTATCGTAACGCCAAGAGCCTTGAACATGTTTACAATTTCCTCGCTGTCGAACACCTTGTGATCCATTGCCTTTTCCACGTTCAATATCTTACCGCGCAAAGGCAAAATCGCCTGATAAACACGGTCACGTCCTTGTTTTGCCGAACCACCTGCCGAGTCTCCCTCGACAATGAACAATTCGCATTCATCGGGTACCTTGGAAGAGCAGTCGGCGAGCTTGCCGGGAAGGCCTCCTCCGCCCAACGGACTCTTGCGTTGCACCTTCAAACGCGCATTTTGTGCGGCATGACGCGCAGTTGCTGCAAGTATCACTTTCTCGATTATTGCCTTGGCCTGCGACGGGTGTTCCTCAAGGTAATTGCCCAAAGCCTCCCTTACCGAAGTTTCCACCGCGCCTATCACTTCATTGTTACCAAGCTTGGTCTTTGTCTGCCCTTCAAATTGAGGTTCAAGCACCTTCACCGAAATCACTGCCGTTAGTCCTTCGCGGAAATCGTCTTTGCTTATTTCCACTTTTACCTTTTCAAGCATCTTGGAATCTTCGGCATATTTCTTTAATGTAGCCCCAAGGCCACGACGGAATCCCGTGAGATGCGTACCGCCTTCTATAGTATTGATATTGTTGACAAACGAATATATATTTTCATTAAACGACGTGTTGTAGGTCATCGCCACTTCTACAGGAATTCCCTGTTTTTCGGTGCTTATGTGAATCACGTCATTTATAAGGTGTTCCTTGTTTGAGTCGATATATTGAACAAACTCGTCAAGACCTGTCTTGGAGAAGAATTTCTCAATTTTCGGATTCCCTTCTTCATCCTTTTGGCGCAAATCGATCAACGTCAATGTTACACCTGCATTCAAGAATGCCAAATCGCGCAAGCGTGTGGCAAGAATACCATAATCATAGACAGTTTCCGAAAATATCGACGGGTCGGGATGGAAAAATATAGTAGTGCCGTGATCTTCTACCTGCGTCTCTCCTATAACGGAGACAGGAGCCTTCGGATGCCCGCAGCTGTATTCCTGCATATATACTTTTCCGCCCCTGCGCACCTCGGCACGCAAATATGTCGACAATGCGTTCACGCATGATACACCCACACCGTGAAGACCGCCTGACACTTTGTAAGAGCCTTTGTCAAACTTACCTCCTGCATGAAGCACTGTAAGCACGACTTCAAGTGCCGACTTATGCAATTTTTCATGCATGTCGACTGGAATGCCTCGACCGTTATCGACAACCTTGATTGAATTGTCTTCGGTTATCGTCACTTCAATATGCGTTGCAAATCCCGCCATGGCCTCATCGATTGAATTGTCCACCACTTCATACACGAGATGGTGCAATCCTTTGGAACTGGTGTCCCCAATGTACATTGACGGGCGTTTTCTGACAGCTTCAAGGCCTTCGAGGACTTGAATATTGCTTGCCGAATACTTTTGTTCTGCTATTTCTTCTGATGACATAATCTTATTTTTCCACTACATAGCCGGGCTTCGGAATGCGCCCGACTCGTGATTTTGATTCCTTAATTATACAATTCTTTGAACAAACAAAATTACGAAATTTTTTCGACATTTGAAAGATGTACAAATCTGAAAAAGAGATGTGTTTTTCACTCTCCTAAAAGTTGTGGTCCTACGAAAAAACCTCATTATTTTTTGAAACGTGCTACCATCAGCTACTTAATTTCGGCATTATCATGACTTTCACCTACAAAAAACAACAATGCCGGTACGCTTACGCATACCAGCATTGCAGTAGCCCATAGCGGAATCGAACCGCTCTTTCAAGAATGAAAATCTTGCGTCCTAACCGATAGACGAATGGGCCTTATCAAGGGTTGCGTCCCAAAAGCGAGTGCAAATATAGACACTATTTTTCATTCTGCAAAATTTTCAAGCAAAAAACCATTCAAAAATGCTCATTTTTACAAAAAATCGGGGTAAATAGAGCCTTAGGAACAGTTTCTTTTAATAAACAGCGACCTTGAACACTCCGTCACGCTTGCCCTCAAACAGGTCATAAGCCTCGTCAATTTCACGCAACGGGAAGCGATGCGTTATGAGTGGAGTCGTGTCGATTTTGCCTGCTTCTATCAACTTTAAAATCTCGGCACAGTCGCACCCGTCCACTCCGCCGGTCTTGAAAACGAGATTTTTCCCATACATGTCGGGCAATGGCAATACTTGCGGTCTGTCGTAAAGGGCCACAATAGTCACAACGGCATTGGGGCGTGCGCATTTCCATGCCATTTGAAACGTTTCATCGCTCCCTGCCACCTCAATTACCACGTCGGCTCCGCCATGTTCGCTGTTCTCCTTGACATATCCTTCGCAATTCTCGGAAACGACAGTCAACACGCCGGGATAATGACGCTTCACAAACTCAAGCCTCTCGGCCGAACGCTCGCACACGATTATCCTCTTAGGCTGCTTCAGCATCGCGCAAAGCAATGTGCAAATACCGGTAGGCCCGGCTCCTATTATCAGCACAGTGTCTTCGGGCGAAATTTCAGAAATGCGTGCAGCCCAGAATCCGGTTGCAAGAATATCGCCAACAAACAATGCCTGCTCGTCGCTCACCGTGTCGGGAATACGGTTCAAGCCTTGATCGGCGTGTGGCACTCTGACATACTCGGCTTGGCCACCATCGATGCGACATCCTAAAGCCCAACCGCCGTCGGGATCGGTGCAGTTATTAACGAACCCATGCTTGCAAAAGAAGCAATCACCGCAAAACGTCTCCACATTCACCGTCACGCGATCACCGGGCTTCACAGTATCTACATCGCGCCCCACCTGTTCAACGACACCCACCATCTCATGCCCTACCGTAATCCCTGGCACTGCACGAGGCACGCTTCCATGCTTTATGTGCAAGTCGCTCGTGCAGATGCTTCCAAGCGTTACCCGGACTATCGCATCTCGACTGTCGGCCAACACCGGCTTAGGCTTCTCAAGCAAAGAGAATTTTCCTTGTTCTATGTAAGTATATGCAAGCATTTACAATCCAATTTCATCACTTATGCAAACTTACTGAAATAAATAGAAAAACAGCTAATAATGCCGTAAAATTATTTAATTCTCCGGCATATATGAAAAAAGGTGCGGTTGAATTGTTACAACCGCACCTTTGAAATTTTAACATTTATGCAAAATATTTACCTTACAACCTTCAATGCCTTTGTTTCGCCATTTACCGTCACTGTTATCAAATGAACGCCTTTAGACAGGCTGCCAAGCGAAATTTCCTCGTAAGCTGTTTCTCCATTGAACAATTCACCTTCATCGACACCAAGCAAAGAGAATGCTTTCACAATCACATTGGCCGGAATTTCGGAGCTAACGACGACATAAGGTTCAGTTCCGCCTACCACCTTCACATTAAAGCCTTCAGCAACGACACCGCCCACTCCGTTGATGTTCTTGTAAACGAAGCTTACAGGATTGCAATACTCGGTGAAAGTTGTCACACCGTCGGCATTCATGTAAGATGCCCGTGCACGGACATAGTAAGTTTCGCCATCGGCCATAGTAGAGCCGTTCACTTTCATTTCACCGGCAGGAATTGAAGTCTTGGTATTGAAGTCGGTCAACGTTTCTATATAACGTGTCCTTCCCCAAGTCGTAGCCGAGTTGGACACTTCGACCACAAGCGAGCGAGCTCCTTGCTGTCCTTCAAGCTCGATGTAAGAATTGGCATACATCGTGCCACCCTCAACCGGATTGAGTATGACAGGAACCGTAGCATCCATCTGCAATGTGGTGAACTTCACAACATCCGATACCATATCCTTACCCATGCGTGTCATAGAGACTCTTACATAATATGTAGTACCCGTCAGCAACGTGTAAGGAGGAATATCAATCGAGCCGTTGGTCGAAGTACCGCTGAACGCGATGTTGTCTTCACCGAATGTCGAAACAGTTGAAACTTCAACCTTGGCTTCCACATCATCTTCGGCTATGTTCCATGTTATTGTCAATGCCGGATTGACATTTACCGCGTCGTTTTCGGGATATGTCACAGAAAGCACTTGCGGAACGAATGTACCTGTCTTCGACACACCATCATTATGGTTGGCAGCACAAGCCCTTACTCTCCAATATGTGACGGTGGCATTGCTCAAGCCCGACATTTGAGCCGAACTGGCCGATGTCTCTTCGGTAGTAATAGAAGCGACCAAGCTGCTGAAGTCTTCATGCTCGCTCACTTCCAATATATAATAAGCGGCACCTTCGACGGCAGTCCAACTCAACATAAATGGGTCGATTACCTCGGCACCCGCTTCCGGCTCTATCAGCTCAGGTGCAGGAAGTGTTTCGGCAGATGCCCCGACAAACAACGGTGAGTATTCATTACCCATGCGGTCGAGCACGCAAACGGCATATTGATATCCGGCAGCATACACTTGCGGAATTTCATAAGTCGTATCGTAAGATGTACCAAGCAAATACTCGCCTTGGCAGTTGAATTGCGACTGGTCTACATCTTCAGGAACAGCATAAACGGTATAACGCACGTTGTCATAACCTTCCCACGACAAATTATAGCCCGACTGCACCAAGTTTTTAACCAATCCCGGATTTTCACCTTTTTTCCAAGGCATTGCAGGCAGCAAGGCCGGACGGGTGAACGCAAAACGCTTCAAATAATGTACCATCGACTCGGTAGTGCCTGTATTCCCTTTACGATACAGGTATTTGCATGAATAGAATATCGAACCCGGAGCTTCATTTTCGGTGTATTCTCGATTCAATTCTATCTGATCGACAAATTCCTGATAATCATCGGCATCACTGCTCGGCTTTATGCTACTGATGGAATGCGAAGAATAGAAGTGACGACCGAAATGTGCAGCTACCGTACTCCACCACGGCGCTATCTTGCCATAGTCAGCCGTGGAGTTGCCTATCGACCAATAAATCTGCGGAGATATGTAGTCGAGCGACTGGTCGGCAAGCCATGCAATAGGATCGGAATAAATATCATCATATTGCCAATCACTGCCCGACGGACATGGAGTGATTCCATACTTGTTGGCCACATTGGCATCGGTACATGCCACGCCGGCCGGACTGATACCGAACCTCACCCAAGGCTTCTCGTCCTGTATCATGTCGTAGACAGAACGCACCATGCGGTTCACGTTGTCGCGACGCCAGTCGCCTTGTTCAAGCGTGCCACCGGCGGCAACGTATGCTTCATATAAATCAGCATCGGTGGAATAAGGAGTTCCTCCGAGATAGAAATAGTCATCAAACAAGATTCCGTCTATATCGTAATTCTTTACAATTTCGCGGCACACCTCGGTTATATAATCGATGACTTCCTGCTTGCCGGGATTCAAGATGGCAGCACCGTCATTGTCCATGATCCAATCGGGATGTTCTGCCCTGATGTCACCTGCCATGCCCGACCATTGCCCGGCAACCGACTCGTAACGATAGGGATTTACCCATGCATGGCATTCAAGTCCGCGCTTGTGGCTCTCTTCCACGACGAATGCAAGCGGGTCGTAGCCCGGATCCATGCCTCGCTCGGAAACCAAATCGGTCGACCACGGTTCGTAAGAAGATTTATACATTGCGTCACTGCGGCTCCTCACTTGGAAGTTCACCGCGTTCATGTTATTATTTGCAAGAGAGTCAAGCAAAGTAATCATTTGCTGCTTCTGAGCCTCTATTTGAGTCTCGTTTCCTGTCGATGAAATAGTTGTCTGCGGCCAGTCGAGCTGCCATACCGTGGCTACCCATGCCGAACGCATTTCCCGCTTTGGAGCATCGACTGCCGTCGCATTAAAAGGGAATGCCATAGCGGCGGCTGCCAAGGCCGACATAATAGAAAGTCTTGAGAGTGGTTTCATTTATGTGATTTTTATATATTGATTTTTAAATGTTTTGCATGATAATTCTTGTAGACAAAGATATGTATTATTTTTGTCAAATAGCTTAATAAAAACAGTATATTCATCTAAATTAGTGTATATAATCATTAATATGTGCAAATCGTGCACGCCTTGCCATTTTTCCCATCCCGTTGCAACCTTTCGCACGTCCACGGCGTCTAATGAGTAAAAACCGGTTGAAAAAAATCAATTAAAACAAAAATCAATATGACACTAAAACATTTATTGATAGGAATGGCTATCACACTTGCAACAGCGTTCAGCGCAGTTGCCGAGACTCAAACAAATTCAGTAACCGTCACAAGGGACTCTGCCGACAACTCGCAATCGATGCAAATGACCATCAGCCAAAACGGCAAAGTGAGCACGATTACAATAAACGGCGACACATTAGGGAACGGAAGCTTGAACATCATAGCCAACAAAGTGCTGTCGCGGCTCAACGACACTGTAATTTCCTCTTCCGACGGCACTTACGCCGACAACGGAATAGTTACGCGTCCCAAAGATTCAATAGGCACGTCCATCAGCATGATGGCAATCACAATAACGGCCATTTCACTGGGTGCAATCCTCTTGATAGTAATCGCATGCCTCTTATTCTTTTACATGCACCGTCGCCGCAAATACATGATGATTGAAAAAGCGATAGAAAACAATTACCAACTTCCTAATTGGGCTTTAAACGAAGGCAACAGACCGGCTCCTACAATACCTGCTACCGAAGACGGGACGCAACAACCGCAGCAAATATCGGCTCAAGCATGGAACGACTACGAGATGCGCAAAGGCGCGAAACTTGCAATCATAAGCTTCGGCATAATGCTATTCTTCTTGTTCCTCGGAATAAAGTTCCTTGCCGCCATTGCATTGATTCCGTTCCTCTTGGGTGTGGCAAAAATCGTATTTGCCTACATGAACAACAAAAACAAAAACTGGCAACGGCCTCGTCCTAACCCGACAAGCACCGAAAATGACAACAACAAGACCGTTGTAACACCGCCCGAATTTAAGCAAGGAAACGAAAATTCCAACGACGACAAATAAAGCACACTTCATAATATAATTTCAACAGCGAAATGTTGAGCAAAATTGATGAGATTAAATTGTTGGCACAATGCGTCCTGACCGATAATCGGGACGCATTCGGCCGTCTCGTTGAAAATTATCAAAGTGAAATACGTCGTTTTTTCTTGAATCTGACCTTTGGCGACCATGCCCTCAGCGACGACCTGGCGCAAGAAACATTCATCAAGGCTTACTTGAACATACGCAGTTTCAAAGGCCTGTCCAAGTTCAAGACATGGCTGTTCCGCATAGCTTACAACGAATATTACTCACACCTGCGCAAGCTCAAAGAAACTCCGGCTGAAGAACAAGGCAACATTCCCGACATTGAAACTGTCGACAATCATAATGCAATAGATGCGAAGATGGATGTACGAGAGGCCTTAAAGCAATTAAGCGAAAACGAACGCATTGTCATAATCCTGTTCTACCTCGAAGACCAACCGCTCAAGAAAATCGGAGAGATAACAGGCATGCCAGAAGGCACGATAAAATCGCACTTGAGTCGTGGCAAAGATAAACTTGGCAGAATTCTCAAAAAGCCTTGAGCACAATTCTGCAACAAACTATTTTGACAGACCAAAATAATTACTTACATTTACTCAGTTCAAAAATGATGAAAAGAGACGAAACCGACATAGAACTAAGCCGAATTTTGAAACAGTCGCTTCCCGAAGCCGGAGACGACAAATGGTTCACGCGCAAAGTACTGAACCGATTGCCCGAGAAACAAAGGCACTCGCGCGCATGGATTGAACCGTGTCTCTACATCACCGGGCTGCTCGTTTGCTTCATCGGATGGGGATTGTTCCTGTTTTCATTAAACCCCAATGTTATTCTCGTAAAAGACCTCGTCAGCTTCGGCCTACTCACCGTTACGACAGCCCTGTTGATATGGAACATCGTCGAAAACGTGTTTGTAGGCGAAATTTAAGCTGCGTATGTAAAAGTGTCAAAACGGCACTTGTGATTCTATAACCACATGTTTACCTGTCACAGGATGGATAAAATTAAGTGATGCCGCATGCAGCATCAATCGTTCACCCTTTTTGCCATACAAATTATCTCCCATAATGGGATGTCCCAACCCTGCAGGATGTGCGGCATGTACCCTCAATTGATGAGTACGCCCCGTGAGAGGATTGAAACGCACACGGGTTTCATTGCGAGCCTCGCATACCGCAACAATCTCATATCGTGTGACAGCGTGCTTGCCGTTGTCATAATCGACCTTCTGGAACGGCCTGTTCAGCACATCTCCGCACAAAGGCAACTCAATGGTTCCGCAATCGCCGGCGTTTCCTGCAATTCCATCAAGCAAGGCTACATAGCACTTGGATATTTCCCGGTTCTCAAACATGCGCCGCAACATGTTGCCCACTTCAGCACTTTTTGCAAACAACACGATACCCGAAGTGTCCATGTCCAAACGATGCACAGCCGCATGTCGGCAATCGACATGCAATTGCTTGGCAACCAATTCAAGCAAAGAAATTCCGCCAGTCTTTCCGGGGACAGTCAACATTCCGGAAGGCTTGTCGACGGCAACCATCCACTCATCATCATACAAGACATGAACCTTCGCGTCAGGCTTTCTGTTGTTCGCAAGAGGATCCGGCTCCACATCTATTCCTCGCAGCATGAAATTGAGAATGGGCAGGCACTTGCCGCGACATGCAGGATAAAACTCGCCGTCGTGCCTGACGGTATCGCCCGGAGAGCGTCCATACCAGAACTCTGCCATAGCGACAGGACGCAATCCATGAAGGTAGGCATACTGCAACATGCGCGGAGCGGCACACTCGCCGGCACCGGCCGGCGGCACATGCTGCGGTGTCGATGCGAAAATTTCGCATAAGTCGAGCTTTTCTCCTTTTCCGTTAATCATCACAAACTGATGGAAGAGCCAATCCTGCAATGCTGCCGAGCGCATATGCCGTTCACTTTTAAGTTCACCGATGCGAGCATTGAATCGTTCCAATTCCATTGCAACCGCGCCTATGCGCTGCTCCCACGCCTTCTTGACGCGCTTGTACTCGGCTTTCTGAAACATGCTTTCGCGCAACATTGCCTCTTCATCACCCAAGCCCGACAACCGAGCCGCGTCGCGCTGCGACTTTGACTGCTTCATCAACAACCGATAGGCCGACAGAGCGTCACTCGCAACCTGCTCCAACATGTTCTTCTCTGTCTTTAGCAGCGTCAACTCAGCCGATTCTTCAAGCTCCTTTATCTTTCGGTTAATTTCTGAAATCCTCGCCTCCTCTGCCTTAAAATAGCCATCGGGAGCAAGCGTGTCATACACAGGAGGCACAAAGTAACCGCATCCTTCTTTGCAAGACAAACTGCCGGAATATGCCGACACGAAGCCCAAATTACCGAGATTGTCGGTCACTACAAGCACCCCTATCATCTTGCCTCGCGCAAGCTCTTCGTGCAAAGGCTTTACCGAGCCGACATATTCCCTCACTTGGCCGGCAGCGATGCGAGCAAGCTCATGAGGGACGTAATTGAACGGATAAGTGAATTGAAAGGGCAATTTGATTCCCGAAGTGTCAATATTGAAACGATGAAGCATCTCCATAAATGCAAAATTACAAAAAACATGTGAGGAAGCGTCTATCGCGACACTTCCCCACATAAAGTCATGAAAAATAAGATTATTTTATTGTCAATACAATTTGGTCTTGCGCGGATTGATTGTCACACCAAGAATGCTTTCGTTGTTCCCACAATAGTTAACCACTTGATTTGTGTTGTAGTCAAAGTAGTAAAGACCTGTTGTGTAGGTTCTTTCGGAAGTCGAAGCCCTGAAGCCAAACCACACGTTACCTGTCTCTTCATCAAGGGCAAGCTGCGACGTGGTCACATCCTCGCTTGCTGCGGTAGTCATCGGGTCGGCATTCATTTCCACGCGAGCCGTTGTGCTGGCATAGTTCGGTCCTTCTGCCCCAACTGCCGGAAGATCATACTGCATCAAGCCTGCTACAGGATAAGCCGAACGCTGCCAAACGTAAAGTTTGTTCCTGACTTCATCAATTGCAATCGACTTAGGATTGGTATTGGTGAACAACTGAGGTTGTGGCAACTTGGTCAAATCTCCGATGTCGGCACGGGTGAAACGATATATGCCCGAGCCGTTAAAGCTCTTAACCCAGTAGAATACTCCGTTAGAATCTATCTGTATGTCGCCGTTACCTGCTCCGTAAACAATATTACCTCCATGCCCGGCATTACTGTAATAGCCTAAACTGCTATTAGTCACCAAATAACCGGCTTCGCTCTCATATTGTGTAGATTCAGTGGCACCGCGAGTGGTCAATTCAACCTGGCGTATGCCGGTATTACGGTCGGTGTAATACAAGTAAGTACCATCGGTACAACCTTGGAACGGGTCGTTGAATGCCTGACGGCCTGCGTTAGTAACCACAACGTCGGCATATGAACCGTCGGCGCTCATCACTGTGATTTGACCGTCACCGTTTGTATCACTTTCATCGTTAATATAGGTAAACTGTTTACCTGCATCGAGGATATAAATGTAATCGGTTTCGGTTGTTCCACCTTCCTCGTCAGAAGTTTCGACAGTAGCGCAAACAAGCTGCATCGGCATATTACCCGAAGCCACGCCAAGGTCAAACGGCATGTTCTTAGTTCCTTCCGGCAATTGGTTTTCTGGAATTATCTTGTAAGCCTTGACATTTCCACCTACTACGGCATAATATACGGTCGGAACAGGTTCGGTGTATCCTACTTGGACATTTACATAAGCATCCTCAAGACGACGGTTTTCACCATTTATGTCAAACCAAGTCTGCAACTCAATCCTTTGCGAACCGATATTACGGAAACGGATGCTGCCCGGGTTGTCAATAGTACCGTCTTCGTGAGAGTAACCGATGAAGTCCTCGGTAATCAAATTACCATTCTCATCCAAAGTCCCTTCAGGGAACTTCCATACATACTTGCACACAAGGTTTTCCGGGTTAGGCAATGCGATGTCGAGCTTAACGCTCACATCGTTGATTACGACTTCCTCTGCACTTTGCTCAGTTATCGACATCACAGGGGTTATATCATATATCAACAACGGATATGTGCGCGAACCGACGCCCTCCACTGTGAGCTTCACTTGATACAAGCCGGCCTCGGCATACTTGTGCAACGGATTCTGTTCGGTAGATGTAGTACCGTCGCCAAAATCCCATGACACATTTCCGCTCTTGGACGACGTGTTGTTGAATTGTATGGTCGAAACCACATAAAAGTCGAGCGTGTACTCGTCACCTTCGACATTATATGTAAAATCCACGTCGGCCGAAGCGAAATTAGAGTAATCGGGCTCCTTCTCCACGCACGCCGTCAAGCCTATCAGCAAAACGGCAACCAGTGGCATTATTTTACTCAATACTTTCATAATTTTCACAAAATTGATTAGTTAAGTTGGACTGTCTTTTCATCGGTAGCCATACCAATCTTGCCATTCGTGTCTACGACCTTGAATTGCGGAATCAATGTATAGCTGCGAGTGAATTCTACTGAATAAACATTGTCGACTGAATTGAAAATCCAATCCTCGAATGGAATTTGTTCCAAGAGTTCCTTGAAGAACGGCTTATAGGCATCGCGAATCGAATATATCGCGCCACCGGTATCATCAGAATAACGGCAGAATACCCAAGGACTTGATTCATATACCTCATAACCGGTATATTCGTCCGGCACATCTTCGAGTGTAGGCACTTCATGCGGAGTCGTAACACCGTTTTCATCGATTGTGTTGTAGTAGTAACCAACCACATTTTCAAGATTGGTGTACCACAAGTCGCTCTTTATGTCGGTTGCCGTTTCGGTTGGGAATGTGACACCGTTGTTGGCGCTTATTGTCTGTAATTGCTCAGCCGTAAAGTCATAGTTGCAGTACACATGACGCAAATCAGTATAATAAGTACTGTCAGCTGTCAAGTAATTCACTACAGTCTCATTGAATTCGGCCTTGAACGTTTCAGGATAATACAAGTCGAAACGCTCAGAATCGAACTCGGCAGGATTTACCCAGCTGACAGGAATCAATGTCTGCGAAGTCGGGAACGACGCACTCAGTTCATATTCATATCCATTCCATGTCGCCAAGCTGTGATCATAGCTCTGGATGAGCTGGGAACTGCGCACTGTGTCGCTGGAAGTAACCGTTTTTGTATAAGACAACGACGACGTGAGACGAAGGGTTGCAGCCGCGCTTTGCGAACGTGTAACCATTGCCCAAACTTCCGAATGTGAAATCGTCACATCGGGATTGGTCGTATAATATTTGCCCAAGAATGTCACATCGCTACCCGCACGGCAAACAGAACTTCCAAGCTCCCATGTGACAGTAGGCAATACCTGTCCGAGCTCAAGATTCTCTTCAAACAGGTCATGAACCGCACAGGAAGAAAATGCGAGCAACGCAATTGCGAAAATTCCTGATTTTTTATATAAGTTCATAATCAATATTCTTATTTTATTTAAACTATCTACTAATTACCTGTTTATTCTGCCGTCAATGAAGTGCGTTCACCCGGTGTAAGAGCCCAAATCATAGGCTTTTGCAGCCACTTATAGTTCTTGTAGGCACCAAGGCGTTTAAGTTCGGCTCGATTGTATTTTTCTTCCGTTTCGGGGTCGTAATTGACACGTTGGATCCAAGTGTTCTCCTTCTCGGTTTCGCTCAACCCGTCAACCCAGTATGCCGAATACAAATTGTAAGGACGGCGCAAGTCAGGATAAACGATTTCCGAACGGTCTCCGATACCGTAATTGTTACGGCTGTTGCTGTAATGATAACGACGCATGTCGGTCCATTGTTCTGGTTGCATATACATCGCGATCCACTTCTGTATCATCAAGTCGCTCAAAGAGTACTCCGACTCGTTGAAGAACCAGTGTTCATTGCCACGGTCGGTAACAGGAGGAATCGAAGATACTCCCGAGTTGTTGTCGAGGAAGGCGTTCACTTGCGCATCCCAGTAAGCCTTGCGCTCGAAGCCAATGCCGTTGGCAGTGGCAGCACCCGGATAGCGGTTGTCGCGAGTTTCGTTGTAGTTGACTTCGTTAGGATAAGCGGCAAGGAAGTAATCCAAGTGGCGTTGAATGTTGTTGGCAGTCGCTTCTTTTGCAAGCTGGCAAGCGACAGTGCGGTTGCCCTTCCAATACTCGGCCTCTGCCTTTATGAAATACAACTCTTCCATTGTGAACAACGGGTTGTAGGTGCGAGTGCGAGTTGCATCGCCTGCGTATGCGCCGTGGAACAAATTAGGATAATCGTTCACGACATAAGTCGTACCCATTCCGATATTGTTCTCAAGAGAACGCAGTTTCACCGACTCGTTGGTATTGGAAGGAGATGTAGGACCTGTACGGGCAATCATCAACATGCTTGCGCGGGGGTCGTTGGCATAACCTTGACCGTTTACATATTGTCCGCTCTTTGTTTCATCATCGCTGTTCAACAATCCGAGGCAGCTTTCCAAGAAATACTTCGACGGAATGGCCGAATCGAGCATGTTCTTACGCGACTCCCAGCTGTTGATGATAGGTTGTGCCGCACCCCAAACGTTGTTCTGCTCGTTGGTTCCGCCATCAAAGTAGTAACGCGGCTCATTGCCAAACCATGCGCCATAGAGGAGGTCGCCCGAACGCCATTGGTTGATGGCAGCATCGGCAGCGGCGATGATTTCATCGCACATCTGTGAAGATGTGTTGATATTAGGCAGGTTACGCAACAAAATACGGGCCTTTATTGCATAAACGAGACCTTTCCACTTGTTCAAGTCGCCTTGATACAAACGGTCTTGCGATGCATCGATAACTTGGTTGGTAGAAGCTTCGGTAATCGAAGTGTCTTCATACATGGCAATCAAGTCATCTGCTTCTTGGAGCATCCATGCATATATGCTCGACTGAGTGTCGTAGGTAGGATTATTTGACACATAAGCGTTGCTCAACGGCATGTCGCCAAACATGTCGGTCGTCAACTGGGTGGACATCAACCTGATTGTGCGGGCAATCAACTCATAATTGGGCGAATTAATGTTCTGTGAGTTTGTAATCAAGTTGCGCACGTTCACACCGATGTCATAGAAATGCCTGCGCCATTGTGGGTGGCGGTTCATCGTCAAGAATTCCCATTCGCTCTTGTAGGAATAAGCGCCGATGCTCGATTTGCCACTTGTTGTCAAGCATTGCGACAAGTATATGCCATATTCAGCATGGTCATATACGGTCTGTTGGGCATAGAAAACGATGGTGGGCAATCCCACTTCGGGGGTAATTTCATGGGCTTTGTCCGGATTCACGTTTTCATCAAGAATGTCGGTACAACCGGCTGCACCCAAACCCAACAATATCGATAACGATAGTATTTTAAATCTATTCATGATTCTTTAATTAGAATGTAGCTTTAAGAGTTAAGTTAAAACTGCGTGTATTAGGTACTGCATAACGGTCGATACCCATTGATCCCGTACCGCTGTTAACTCCTTGCATTACTTGCGGGTCGGAACCTGAATACTTGGTCAACAAGAACAAGTTACGGCCTGTAACCGATGCCGACAATCCCTTGACAGGGCAATTCTTCGACAACATGCGAGTGAAGTCGTATGCAAGTGTGACGTAGCTGAGACGTATGTATGAACCATCTTCTATGAAGTTGGAAGATACAGGGACATAATAAGTATTGATGAAGTTCTGGTCAAGAATTACCGGAGTCGTGTTTGGAGAATAAGTTCCGTCGGCATTGGCAACGACACCCTTGAACACGATTTCGCGGTTGCGATACTTGTCATACAAGTGGTGCATACCGTTAGACATTAGGTTGGTAGCCGTGATGTTGGCAACGTCACCGCCGCAACGGCCGTCGAACATGAACGACAAGCTCAAGTCTTTCCATGTGAACATCGAGCCAAGACCAAGCAAGAAGTCGGGTTCACGATTACCGATGAGAACGTTCTTTTCATCATTGATCACAGGATAACCTTGCTCGTTGACCACGATGTTTCCATTCGGGTCTCTCAAATAATCCTTACCGATGATAGCCGTCGTCGAACCACCGAGGAATGCACAAGGATAAGTACCGCCATAGTTGGTTCCAGCGATTTCAGTCACACCGTCGGGCAACGATTTCAAGCGACCACGGTTAAGTGAGAAGTTGGCAGTTGCCGTCCACGAGAAGTCGCGAGTGCGAAGGATGTCTTGACCGAGGGTGATTTCGACACCGTAGTTTTCAACAGTACCTTCGTTACGAGTTTGCAAGATTGTACCCGAAGCCGGAGACACGCGCACTGAAACAATCTGGTTGTCAACAGTCGTTGAATAGTAAGCCACATCAAGACGAGTGCGAGAATCGAAGAATCTCAAGTCGGCACCCACTTCCCATGTGCTTGTCATTTCAGGCTCAAGCGTGATGGCGCGTGATGTTGTCGGGTCGATTCCGTAACCGCCATCGGGGAATGTCGACCAGCTCTTATAAGTATCAGTAAACAGATAAGCCGGACAGTCCTTACCGACCTTAGCCCAGTTACCGCGAATCTTACCGTAAGAGAACCAGTCGTTGCGCAAATTGAACAATTCGGAGAATATCACACCGGCGGTAACCGAAGGATAGAAATAAGTAGCATCTACTTGTGCCAATGTAGAAGAACCGTCGTAACGGCCTGTAACTGACAATTGAGCCATACCCTTGTAGTCGAAGCGTATTTCACCGAAGTAACCATACTTGTTTGTCTTGGAGTGATTAAGATAAGTGTAGTAGTCGGAAGAAGAAGACATCGTCAATGTCGACGGGTCTACATTTTGGAAACTGTAGAAATCTCCACCGAGCAAGAAGTTCTGGCCTGCAAGCGAAGCGTCCCATCCTGTAGTTTCCTTGTATTCCATTCCATACAATACGTTCAATGTGTAATCCTCGGCAAATGTCTTTTGATAAGTTGCAAGGAAGTTGGCAGTGAATTGAGAACCTCGCGACGGGTCAAACGAGTATGAACCATACTTATAAGCATAATCAGCAAGAGCTTCATCGTTAGGATTGTTAAAATCCGAAGGCTGGAAGCGCGGAACTTCGTAACCGTCAGAAGCCGAATAGCTTTTATCGTAAGCCAGCTTACCGGTAAGGACAAGTCCTTCTATCGGTTCATAAGAAATCTGGCCATTAATCATCATACGGGTATTCTCTGTTTCCGACTTGTCGTTGTAACGGCTGAAGTAAGGCGAAACCACGGCCGAAACCCTGTCGGCATCAGTAAGGTTTTCCCAATGGTCGTAACGGTTGCTCCAATTGGGATAGCCTTCGATTGTTTGATAATCAGCCATATTTTTGTTAATGGCCCAGCCATAGATAGTCGACATGTTTGAGGCACGGTCCGAAGTCAACGAGTTATAGAAAGCTCTTGCCTTGCTATCGCTCAAGTTGACCGAAAGCATGATTTTAACTTTGTCCGAAGGATTGAATTCACCTTTGGCAAATACATTCAATTGTTTTTTGTAATCTTCTGGGATTATACCATCACTGCTTGAATAAGAAGCCGAAGCATATGCACGGAACTGTTCGTTACCGCCCGAAACCGACACATCGTATTTCTGCAAGAATCCTGTACCAAGGAATTCACCCACGTTGTCATATACCCTGTCGTCGGCATTGAGCATAGGCCCCCAGCCGCCTACCGAGTTTTCAACATAAAATCCCTTGCTACCGCCAACGAAACGGCTTTGCATCTTCGGAACTCTCACTGCATTTGAAATTTCCCAACCACCGCTAGCATTAACAGTAACCTTGCCATCCTTGCCGCTCTTGGTGGTAATCATTATGACACCGTTTGAAGCCTCCTGTCCATACAATGCCGAAGCTGCAGCACCCTTCAAGATGCTCATGTTGGCAATGTCGTTGGGGTTAATGTCGGCAAGAGAAGTACCCTTACCGCGAATAGGCATACCATCAAGCACGATAAGCGGTTCGTTGCTCTGCGACTGGTTTACCGAAGAAATCGCACGGATAATAATCTGTGAAGAAGAGTTAGGAGAGCCTCCCGTCGTACCCACTTGCAGACCCGCAACCTTTCCTTGCAAGGTGCTTGTGATGTCGGTCGAGCTACCTGCCGTTACCAAGTCGCCATCGAGCGATTGTACGGCAAAGTTAAGTTTCTTCTTTTCTTGAGTCTGACCCATTGCCGTAACGACAACTTCATCAAGAACTTGGGCATTTTCTTCCATTTCCACGTTTATCGTGGTTTGTGACCCCACTTTCAACGAAATGGTCTGCATACCCACATAACTGAAATTCAGGACGTCGGTATCCTGAACGTCAATAGTGTATCTTCCATCAAAGTCGGTAGCTGTGCCACGCTGCGTTCCCTCGACCATGACAGTTGCCCCTATGATAGGCAAATTGTCACTTTTCTGAGTAACTACGCCCGTGACGGTTCGGGCAAAGCCCACCACCGCAAATAGGGAAAATAACAGAAGCAATAGCTGTTTTCTCATAATTACATTTGTTAATATCCAAGGTTCATATTAAATAATTACAGTTTATGTCAACCTCTTTTTTTATTTTAGAAGGCGTCTTTCACAATCGCGAAGGTATTTGCTTAAACTCCAAGTTGCAGCAGACATCCTGACATTTTCGATTCCGTGCTGCGCATAAGCACAGGAATTCCTTGCGCAATAAATCTTCACAAATCTAATAAAATCTTTTTACAATGAAACAAACGTAAACAAACAAAATACGCCAATGTTACATTATTTATGATTTAACTACATATTTTCAATATTTCCATTTTGTTTCACTACTTATCTCTTTTTTTATTCAGCCACACCAGCATTCACCACTCTCCATTATACAACAGCAGCGGCCGAGAAACCCGGCCGCTGTTGCATTTCACGCGCATATATCGCGCCATACATTATTTCTTCATCAACTTCTGGACTTGCGTACCTTGCGGTGTGAATATTTTCACTATGTAATTGCCTTGTGGCAATGAAGAGATGTCCATAATATTGGCATTATCAGCAACTGCCACCAATTGGCCGGCAAGATTGTAAACTTCAAGCCTTGCCACGTCATTGCTGTTAACCTGTATGAAATCGGAAGCCGGATTCGGGAAAATCGACACCTTGGCATCCTCAATCTTGTCGGCAACAATGTCGTTGACGCCTGTTGCATCGGCAAGGTTGGTTATCACTGCGTAACTGTGTGCAGGCACTGTGATCGTCGAAGCTCCGGCATCAAACGACGGCTCTACTCCGTAAGAATGGCTGCTCAAATAATATACACCGCCAGGATTGCCGAATGTATAAGAGAATGTCTTCTCGCCCGAAGTCGGGTTGTAAACTGCCACCAGTTCCTTGGTGCGGTCGCTATTGCGCATGGTTATGAAACGTCCGTCTTCCCAATTGGCAACAGCGACATTCCAATAGAATTCGGCATCACTTGCAAACAAGTCGGGATTTGCCTTGCGGATTGCAAGCAATTCGCTATAACAATCATACAAGCCCTTGCGGTTGGCATCGTCAAGATATTCCCAATGAGGTTCTTTCATAGAAGTATCCCCTTGTCCGCCACTGATGTCATACCCGAGTTCGCCAAACTGCCATATCATCTTGGCACCAGGCACAAGCATCGAGAATGCTGCATTTGAACCCAAACGTCTCATGCGAACGGCCATCACGCGCTTTATCTGAGTCGAGCTGCCATAGGCTGTCTGCTTGTAGCCCATTCTTTCTTCGTCGTGGCTTTCCATGTAGCCGACAGTGCTGCCAAACGGACGGCTCTCATTTCCTGTGTACATGCCACCGAAGTCGCTGTCCTGAGGATACCCCATCGCAGCCTGGCAATAAGCATTGTTCATGTTCTTCCATGACATTGCGCCGTAATTATTGGCCATGTAATTTTCCTCGTTGATGTCTACAAAATATTCAAGGATGGCATATGCATCGGGATTTACGCTATATATTGCATCGATGAAACGGCCGATGTTTTCAGTGCGTGAAGTGTTATAGGCATTGCCATCGTAATCATTGGCATAGCTATCGGTGTCACCGAGTCCTTTTGAAAGGTCAAAACGGTATCCGTCGACATTATACTCTTCAAGCCAGTATTTCAATACATCGCACAAATATTGCTGTACAGTGGCATTTTCCATCTTCCATTCATTGCCTACGCTGAAATTGTGCGGAGCGACAGCATTGTAGAACGGGCTGTCGGCCGACGGACGACCATTGACGCCATCCCAATACATGATGCACCAAGGATGCATTCCCCATGTGTGGTTGAACACCACGTCGAGAATAACAGCGATGCCACGCTTATGACACTCGTCGATGAATTTCTTGTACATCGTGCTCGAACCATAATACTTGTCGGGAGCAAAATAGAAGTTCGGATTATATCCCCACGAATTATTACCGTCAAATTCTTGAACCGGCATCAACTCTATGGCGTTTATACCCAATGTTTCAAGGTAGTCTAGTTTCTCCATCGCAGTTTCGATGCATTGTTCCTCGGTAAAGTCACGAAGAAGAAGCTCATATATTATGAGATTCTCCTTGGCCGGAGCTTCAAAGTCTGTAACTTCCCACTCATAACCATCCCCATTGCCGTGGAACACCGAAATTATAAATTCGCCCACCTTGTCCGACGGGAACGGCTTCAAATCGGGATAACGTGTGTAATCTTGATTGATGTACTTGTCATTCCAAGGGTCGAGAATCAACTTTGAATACGGATCGGCCACGTTTATGTTGTCATCTACAATGAAATAGTAGCCATACTCCTTGTCCATGTCGATTTTACCTGCAGGAACAGTAATCCAGAAGTCGCGATTGCCTTGATAGTTCATGAGGTTCTCGTTCTTTATGCGATAATCGTCCCATTCACCCACAAGAATCACGTTTTCCTTGCCAGGGGCAGTGAGGCTGAATGTCACGCTGCCATCGGCATTCTTGTTGGCACCGGGTTTCAAGGTACCGTTATAATTCACTTGGACTGACTCGCCACGATGGCAGAATTGCAATGTGTCAAGCATGGTGGAGCTGCCGCTCACTGCCTTGGCAATCACGTCAAAATCGCCAACGGGGAAAGTGTAACTTTCAGTCAACGTCACTGCATTATCGGCCGAAGCAAACGGCGCAGCATCGGCATCGTTAAGATGCAATGATATGTCGCTCGCTTGAGTAGTATGTACAGTAAATGCCACTTCGCAATTGTCATCGGTCAAGACACTGCTTGTTGCCGAACTTGTCAAATTAAGCGCAAGCCCATCGGGATACACATCCAAGAAAATGTCACCGCCGGCAGCAGTCTTTCCTTGTTTGTTTCCAGTGGCATCGCGGAACACAAATGCAATGCTCGTAACGGTTTCGCCCTCGTTAAGTTCGTAATAGGACTTCAAGTCTCCTATTTCAAGTTTCCACAAGTCGGTATCGACGTAGGTCAAGGCATATTTTGTAGAATTATCAAGCCACTCGGGAGCATGTTTCCAGTCACTTGCGCTTTCACTCTCTGAAGTGATTACGCCTGTATGGGCATATACTCCGCTTGTCACACCTTTCAATCCGGCGTTTCCCTCTGCGGCATTAAAATAAACAATTATTCCGGTAGAACTTTGCTGAACAACCGGAGGTTCAGAATAAACCACTTGGGCCTTTGTCGACATGCTGAAAGCCAACATGCAGACAAACGTAAATAAAAATCCTAATTTGTTCATTGTGTCAAAACGGTTTATGTTATTTGTGTCATAGGTTTACAGTCCGCAAATATAAGCCAATATTGTCATCTTGCAAAAAATCTTAACACAATAATCCATTTTCCCGGTTATTCTACCCAAAATAGCATATAGGACTCGCCTCGACAATGTGAAATTTGAGCAAATTCAATTTTCCTATTACCCTCGACTTTCACTATATTTGCAAAGAATAAAAGAACCGGCCGACATTTTGCCGACTGGCACAATATTAACTGAGAAAGATGAAACATGCAACACTGATATTTTCATGTTTATTGGCATTATCGGCAGCAGGTTGCTCACAATCGGGCGGCAATGGCAGTTTGCTGAGCGAAGAAGCCCGCGACAAGGCCGTTAACGCCGCACAAGCGTTGCTCGACTGCGACAGTACCAACATCATGCAACTACAAGACCGGCTGATGAACGCAAGTTCAATACGGAGCGAGTATCTCCTGATAGGAGACACTGCCGCCGCCGACACTTTTGACACAGTTTTCAAACAATATGTAAAGGTTCGCAACAAAAGCCTTGCCAAAGAGATTTTTAACTAACGACAATCACAATTAATATCAACGTCATGAAAAAATTAACACTCATGGCTTTGTCAATTGCAATGGCGACAATGGCTTTTGCTTCAAGTTGCAATAAAACCAATCCAGACCGCGCCTATGCTCTCGCAGCGTGCCTTGTCGACAACATGCACGACACTGTGGGCTTGTGCAAAACGATATGCGATATCGAAACATGGCTCGACAGCTTGGAAGAATCTCCTGCCGATGCCGTAATAGCAAGAGAGATATTACTGAAACAGTCGAGCCTGACAGGTGGCGACAGCGCAAACCTCATAATGCAGACCGTCCTTTACAAAGCCACGGCATTAGGCAAAAAAATCTCAAAAGAATGCTGCGCACAACTCATTGACAGCGTATCGGACACGCGAGCTTTGGCCGCCCGCATCAACATCATACGCGATACTTACATCGCTTGTGGGAAATCGACAGAGCTGCAGCAATTTGACTTGTCATTCCAAAACTATGTCGATTCTCTGCCTATAGAAGAGCAAATGCGCGTTTATTCTTGCGCCACGAGCAAGCTGAAACTGAGCATAGCAATCAGGAACGAGGCTTTGTATAACCCGGTAAAAGCCGGCGAAGCCATAGAAGCATTAAAGCACATATATAATGAGAAAGACTTCTCAGAGTTCATGCAATATTACTTATCAAAATAACAACATAACAACCAACTCAAAACTTGAATACACATGCTTAAATTTGAAGATTACATTGGCATAGCTACGCAAGCCATTAAAGACATAAAGTACCCGCTCCGGCCCGACCGGTTGTATGAACCAATCGCATACACCATGTCGCTCGGAGGGAAGCGTCTGCGTCCTGCCCTCGTGCTTATGGCTTGCGACGCATTTTCTGGAAGCTGCACAGCAGCTGTGGATGCAGCTGTGGGCGTTGAACTGTACCACAATTTCACGCTACTGCACGATGACGTTATGGACAATGCCGACATGAGGCGCGGCAAGCCTACGGTACATGTGAAATGGAACGACAATGTGGCCATCCTATCGGGCGATGCAATGCTGACGATGGCTTCGCAATATATATCGCGCACCGACCACAAACATCTCAAAGCCGTAACCGAGGCTTTCAACGCCACGGCCATGGGCGTGTATGAAGGCCAACAATATGACATGGATTTTGAATCGCGCAATGATGTAACCGAAGATGAGTACATCGAAATGATAAGGCTGAAGACTTCGGTACTGATTGGCGGCGCTTGCAAGATAGGCGCGTTGATTGGCGATGCAAGCGACGAGGATGCTGGCTCACTTTACAACTTCGGGGAATATCTCGGACTGGCATTCCAATTGCAGGACGACTGGCTTGACGTGTATGGCGACCCAAAAACTTTCGGGAAGGAAATAGGCGGCGACATCATGAACAACAAAAAGACTTTCATGCTCATCAATGCCTTGGCCAAAGCTACAGGCGACGACGCTAAAGAGCTGAATCAATGGCTAATTGCCGAAAATCCTGACAAGGAAAGCAAAATTGCTGCCGTCAAGTCTATATACGACAAGCTCGGCATAGACAAGCTCGCCGAGGCTGCCATTCAAAAATATACCGATATGGCACTTGCTTCCATCGAGAACGTGAAAATGTGCGATGAAGCAAAACAGAATTTCCGTGAATTTGCCAACATGTTGCTACACAGGAACAAATGATTGACACGCACACTCACATATATCTTGAAGAATTTGACAACGACCGTGAAGCAACTGTCGCCCGTGCCAAAGAAGCAGGAGTGCAACACCTCGTGCTGCCTAATGTAGACTTTTCCACCATCGAGCCAATGTACAGGCTGCATGACGCACATCCGCAATACACATCAATGGCAATGGGATTGCATCCTACTGAAATAAAAGAAGATTTCACATCCACGCTGTCGCAAATAGAATCATTGCTCGGACAACGTCGTTTCGTAGCCATTGGAGAGATAGGAATCGACCTGTATTGGGACTCGACATTCAGGAAAGAACAGCATGAAGCCTTTGCCACTCAAATTGGATGGGCCGTGGATATGGGATTGCCCATAATTATCCATTGTCGCAACGGCCTCGATGACGTTTTACAAGTATTTTCAAGATTTGAACACCTTCCGCCGGGCGTTTTCCACAGCTTTGGAGGAAGCATCGACGACATTAAGCGCATACGTCGCTACGGCGACTTCTTTTTTGGAATCAACGGCATTGTAACATTCAAGAAATCGCAAATACCGGCAATATTGCCCGAAATAGGCCTCAACCGCATATTGCTTGAAACCGATTCTCCTTATCTCGCCCCGGTGCCATTCAGAGGGAAGCGAAACGAAAGTTCCTACATACCACATATTGCCGCGTGCATTGCAAAATCTCTCGGAACGAGCATCGAGGAAGTGTCGTTGCAGACCGATGCAAATGCCGCAGAATTATTCGGCATCTCTGCCGTCCGATAGGACACATCATCTAAAATCCAATCCCATATCATACAAAAAAAGATGTCACCGACTCACGCCGGTAACATCTTTCTGCATTTATACGTAACAATAAAAATCAGTCTAATACATCTTCATGGCTTGGTACAGCCACAATCCTTAAATTATGCTCCTTGATAAAATTAGTAATTTTATCGCGCTCGGTTGATGGCTTTACATCCGATTCAATACGGCGTATCGCATTGAACACCGATGTATTACATTGATAAACATGGCGATAAGCCTTTGCCACATCATCAATAACCTCTTCCGAGAAACCCTTGTGGCGCATGATATAAGCATTCACGCCATAATAAGTGATTGGATTGTGAGCCATTATGACAAATGGAGGCACGTTACCGTTTACACGACAACCGCTCTTGACCATTGCCCACTCACCGATTTCACTGCCGGGATGTAACATTACCGACGAGCCGAGTATCACGCAAGGGCCAACTTTGCTGTCATAAGAAACATTGCTTCCATTGCCCAATATCACATTATCGCTGATTTGAGCATCGTGCATGATATGCGATTCGGCCATGATAAATACATTGTTGCCTATGCGAGTCGCACTGCCGTCATAAATACCACGATTTATGATGGTATGCTCGCGAACTCGACAATCATCACCGATTATCACATAAGACTTCTCGCCTTTCCAGCGCAAATCTTGAGGCTCGGCTCCGATTATTGCTCCATTATAAATTTTGCATCTGTTTCCTATGCGAGTACCGTTAAGAATGCTCACAAACGGATATATGATACAATCATCACCGATTTCAACGTTCTTGCTTATAAACGAGAACGGGTGGATAGTTACGTTTTTCCCTATCTTAGCTTCGGGATCGACGTGTGCTAAAGGACTAATCATGGTTTATGTGTTTAGAAAATGAATTAATTGTTATTAACGTCCCCCGCCTAAAGCCTGATATAGGTTGATGGCTGCCTGATTGATGGCCAAGTCGGTGTTGAGCAGCGAAATTTGGCTGTTAAGCAACGATTGTTGAGCCGTCAATACTTCAAGATAAGTGGTAGTGCTTAAAGCCAGCAAGTCTCGGTTGTAATCCACAGCCTTCTGCAATTTTTCCACTTCCAAGACAAGATTCTGTCTCATCTCTTCCGACTTTTCCATCGTTACAAGGGCGTTGCTCACTTCTGCCGACGCACTAAGCACAGTGTTTTCAAATGTGTTCAATGCTTGTTGTTGTTGAGCTTTGGCAGCCTTCAAGTTAGCAATGTTTTGGCCTTTGTTGAACAATGGCTGGGTGAGCTGTCCGGCAAGATTTATGAACCATTGTGCAGGATCGACAATCGCGCTGCCGAGTAATGTGCCGTAACCGCCATTGGCCGAAAGCGTGATGTTCGGATAAAATGCCGAACGTGCTATGTTGGTTGCATAATAAGCCGAGGCAAACGAATATTCGGCTGCACGCACGTCGGGACGAGCAGCAAGATAGCTCATAGGTACTCCAAATTCAAGTTCGGAAGGCAACACGACGATAGATTCAACGTTTACGTCCCACACTTGAGGCTCAACGTTAAGAAGCAACGACATGGTGTTGTTCAACTCGTTGATGCTCATTTCTACTTGCGGAATCGCAGCGAGGACACTGTAATAGTTTGCTTCGCTTTGCACGATTGCAACTTCATTGTAACGTCCTGCCTCCTTCATGTCACGCATCACTTGCACGGTCTGTTTCCACAACTCTGCAGTTTCATTATACAAAGCAAGTTGCTTTTCCAATGAAACAAGTTGGTAATAGCAATTGGCTACCGAGCCGATGATTTGCGAGCGAACTGCTTGTTGATATGCTTCACTCTGATAAAGAGCCACTTGTGCCTGACGCTTTGAGTTAAGGATGCGACCGAAGATGTCTATTTCCCAGCTAAGCGACAATGGCAATTGATAGCCCCAGTCGAGCGACGCGCTGCCGACCTTTGAGCCGGAGCCGTTGGGTGCGAACGTCAACGACGGCAAGTAGCTCAGCCTTGCGCCAAGCAATTGAGCATGGGCTATGTCGACATTCAACTTGGCATTTTGCAAGTCTACGTTATTTTCAAGAGCCTCATTGATGAGTACTTGCAATTGAGGGTCGGTGAAAATCTCATCCCATTGCAAATTGCCCAACGCCGAAGAGTCGACCGGCTGTTCCAATGCCTCCTTGTACTTGGAGATTACACCTTCATCGGGCAAATCATATTTTTTATAGATGTGGCAACTGCCCATCACTGTGGCCGAAACCACAGTGATAAGAAGTAACCGTATATTCTTTATATTCATAATTTTAACACTTAGCTTGGTTTAAATTGAAAACTGTTCGATTTCATTCTTCATGCCCGAATTGTCGGTATCTTTCCACTTAATCGGCGAGAATTTCTCTTGTACCGTCTGACAAATCACGAACAAGCAAGGAACGATGAGCAACTGGAATATCATACCTATCAACATACCGCCTACTGCTCCCGTACCAAGTGCGCGGTTACCATTGGCACCTACACCCGATGCGAACATCAAAGGCAACAGACCGATAATCAACGCCAACGAGGTCATCAAGATAGGACGCAGACGAGCCGAAGCTCCTGACACGGCCGAACCGACGATTGACATACCCGTCTGACGACGTTCGAGCGCGTATTGAACAATCAAGATGGCGTTCTTGGCAAGAAGTCCGATAAGCATGATGAGCGCGATCTTCAAGTAAATGTTATTGTCTATGCCGAACATCCTTGCAAACACGAATGTACCGAACAGACCGAACGGGATTGACAAGATTACCGACAACGGCAATATGTAACTTTCGTATTGCGCACTCAAAATCAAGTACACGAATACAAGACACAAAACGAAGATAAGAGCGGTAGCCGAACTCGATGTTCCAGCCTCCTCACGTGTCAAACCTGAGAACTCATAGTCGTAACCTTGCGGCAACACTTGAGCAGCAACTTCACGGATTGCTTCGATTGCCTGACCCGAAGAATACCCGGCGTTAGGCGTACCGTTCACGGCCATTGACGTGTACATGTTAAAACGGTTGATTACGTCCGGACCATACACGCGCGACAATGTGATGAAGTCACTGATAGGCACCATGCCCGAAGACGTACGCACCTTGACACTTTTTAGAGTTTCTGGAGAAACTCGGGCTTCGGGTGCCGCCTGCATCATCACGCGGTACAACTTACCGAAACGGTTAAAGTTGCTAATGTACATACTACCATAGTAGCCTTGAAGCACCGACAACACATTTGACGGAGAAATGCCTGCACGCTTGGCCTTTGCAACATCTACGTCAACGAGATATTGGGGATAAGTCGGGTTGAACGCCGAATAAGCCATCTGTATCTCAGGACGTTGGTTCAACGCTGCGAGGAATTGCTGCTGAATGCTGAAGAACTTGTTCAAGTCTCCACCGGTCTTATCCTGCAATTGGAATTCAAAACCGCTTGATACCGAATAACCCGAAATCATAGGAGGAGCAAAGAACATGATTGTTCCATCCTTTATCTTCATGGCTGTAGCGGCATACAGCTTGTTTATTGTATTTGTTACACTTTCTTCGTCACTACGTTCTTCCCAGTTTTTCATCTTGATGATGACCGAACCGTAACTACTACCTTGACCGGCGATGAAGTTATAGCCCTGAATCACAGTACGCATCTGCACGCCCGGCATTTGACCGATAATCGCATCAAGACTGTCGAGCACTTCTTGTGTACGCTCTTGCGAGGTTGCAGGAGGCATTGACACTACACCCATGATTGTACCGGTATCTTCATCGGGCACAAGACTGTTCGGAGTAACAGACATAAGCCATACGAGCACGACAATTGATGCTGCGACAATACCGCCTGAAACCCATTTGTTCTTAATAAAGAACTTCACCGACTTTGCATACTTGTTGAGTACAACGTTATAACCAGCGTTAAAGCCTGCATGGAAACGGTCGACAAATGACATTTTCTTGCCTTCCTCTTCTTTGCGGTGAGGTTTCAAGAACAATGCGCAAAGCGCCGGAGACAATGTCAACGCGTTAATAGCCGATATACCGATGGCGGCCGCCATGGTCAAACCGAATTGACGATAGAACACACCCGACGTACCCGGCATGAATGACACTGGGATGAACACAAGCATCATGACCAATGTAATTGAAACAATGGCACTGCCTATTTCACCCATTGCATCGATTGATGCCTGGCGCGGCGATTGATATCCCTCATCAAGCTTGGCATGGACCGCCTCGACGACCACTATCGCGTCGTCCACCACAATAGCGATTGCAAGCACAAGAGCCGAGAGGGTAAGAAGGTTAAGCGAGAACCCGATGACATATATCACAAAGAACGAACCGATAAGTGCCACAGGAATGGCAATGATAGGCACAAGCGTGGAGCGGAAGTCCTGCAAGAAGATGTAAACCACTATGGCCACAAGGATAAATGCCTCAATAAGAGTCTTGATAACCTCATTGATTGACGCATCAAGGAACTCGTTAGTATTCATAGGAACATCAAATTGCAATCCTTCAGGAAGCGATTGCTCGGCATCGTCCACCACTGCAAGTACATCCTTGATAACTTCCGACGCATTAGAACCTGCCGACTGGAACACGATACATGTCACACCAGTATGGCCGTTAACAAGGTTGGCAAATCCATAATCAAGACGACCAAGCTCAAGGTCGGCCACATCTTTTAAATAAAGGATATTACCATTATTATCGGCACGAATTATTATATCTCCAAATTCCTCAGCTGTGACAAGACGTCCTTTATATCTCATCACATACTGGAAGCTCTGGTTTCCTTGTTCACCAAACTGGCCCGGAGCAGCCTCGATATTTTGCTCGGCAAGAGCAGCTGTAACATCGCTCGGCTCAAGATTGTATTGCGCCATCACGTCAGGCTTAAGCCAGATACGCATGGAATAGTCTGACGACATTGCAAATGCCTCACCTACACCGGCAACACGCTTGATTTCAGGAAGAACGTTAATTGACATGTAGTTTTCGATAAACTCCACATTATAACGTTCGTCAGGAGATGACAACGTAACGCCAACAAGCATTGAACTTTGTCGCTTGCGTGTTATGACGCCCACTTGTGTAACTTCGGCAGGCAACTGCGACTGGGCTTGAGCCACGCGGTTCTGCACATCCACTGCTGCCATGTCCGGATCGTAACCTTCCTTGAAGTACACTGTAATAGTGGCACTACCTGTATTAGTAGCCGACGATGTCATGTATGTCATGTTGAGCGCACCATTGATTTGGTCTTCCAAAGGTGCAATCACCGAATTCAATACCGTTTGGGCATTGGCACCTGTATAAGATGTGGAGACCTGAATGGTAGGAGGTGCGATGTTAGGGTACTGCTCTATAGGTAGCGCAGCAAGCCCTATTCCACCGAGGATAACGATAAATACCGATATTACGGTGGACAAAACAGGTCGTTTTATAAATGTACTTAAATTCATTTCTTAATTGTTATATTATTAAAACTTCCCTATCGATGAAAATATTAATTTTGAGAGGCTTGAGGAGCTGCTTGCGGCGCGGCATTGTTTTTAGGCTGCACCAATGTGCCGGCCCTTACGGAAGTACCTACTCCTTCGGTAACTATTTCATCACCCACTTTAAGTCCCGATGTGACGATGTAAGTTTGACCGTCGTTAACCGGAGATACTGTGATGTTTGTCGAAATGGCCTTGCTTGAGTCATTGACAAGATATACATATATCCTATCTTGGATTTCGTATGTTGCCTTTTGTGGGATGATTAGCAAATCTTTGGAAGGTTGCGGCACGAGAATTTCGCCAGTCAGACCGCTGCGGAGCATCTTGTTTGTGTTCTTGAACAATGCACGCACAGAAGCTGTTCCCGTAGAACCGTCCAACACGCCCGATACGGTATAAACCTTGCCTGGAATAGCGTAACGCGAGCCATCTGAAAGCTGCAAATACACTTCAGGCATTTCTTTGATTGCCTCGTTGAGAGTACGCGCGCCTGATTGGGTCATCTTTATCACATCCTTTTCATTGAAAGAGAAATAGGCATATACCTCCGAAATGTCGGAAACTGTAGTCAACGGTTCTACCGACGACGGGCTTGCCAACGAGCCTTCTCGGTTAGGGATCGTACCTACCACTCCGTCCGACGGAGCCACTACTTCAGTATAATCAAGATTACGCTGAGCGTTTACAAGGTTTGCGCGAGCTTGATTCAATGCAGCTTCAGCCTCACGAAGCGACAAAACTGAAGTTTGATATTCATAATCACTTATGATTTGCTTGTCGTGGAGTATTTTTTTGCTATCAGTGGTCATTTTGGCTGTTGCCACTGCAGCTTCGGCCGAAGCGACGGAAGCCTCTGCTGAGCGCACTGCTGCTTCATATTGTACTTGGTCGATTGTAAACAACAACTGTCCCTTCTTCACAACCTGTCCTTCATCCACATGAACTTTCGTTATAAATCCCGAGATTTGAGGACGAATCTCAATGTCAGTCTTTCCCTTGATTGTAGCAGGATAACTTTCATACAACGTCATGCTATCCAATTTCACTGTGTAGGTCTCAACTTGCACAGGCATCGCGCCTTGTTGCTGTTGACCGCTCCCACACGAAGACAATAAACCTGCAATCGCCACGAAAAAAGCACACGGCTTGGTGAGCGACAAGATCATTCTTTTCTTTGTCATAATAATTGATTATTAATTTATTGTTATATAATTAATGCATATTTAATGACTTCGCTTGCTATCTGAAAATATATTCCCACTATACCCTCAGGTGTATCCATGAACACAAATTCTTTGCAAAATTAGTAATTCTGCAATTCTTGAATTGTATTTTTTTCTACAAATATTAGTCCAAAACTCCGATCAGTGGTTAAGAAAGGTCAAAAAACAACTATATTTCCTTATCCGAAGTCTTTTTCCCATTCATTTGCCACATCTTTACAACCTGATGCTACATGCTTGTCCTATATACTTGGATTTCTCTTACATAAAGCCATCAGCACCAAATGTCGCCCACGCTACAAAAGATTTCAAACCCCGGCGCCACTGGCAACCTAACACATTGAATAAGTTGGCATTAAGTCCAAATAACTAAATATAGCCAAACCTGTGCAATCTCGTCTTTGGCATTGCAGCACTCATTTATACTATTGTTCCAAAAACGAACTACCATTATATCCTTGCCTCCGCGTCACAAGACTCCGACATGCACAGTCATTCCACAAGTTTCTCGACAGCTTCGCGCACATCGTTCATCAACCACATTGGCGTTGATGTGGCACCGCATATACCTATGCTCTCCTTACCCACAAGCCATGCAGGGTCGATTTCGGACGGAGACGATATGCGGAAAGACATGGGATTGGAATTCCGGCACTCTTCAAACAGTATCTTTCCATTACTGCTCTTGCTCCCACTCACAAACAATATCAAATCGTGAGCCTTTGAGAACTCCCGTATTTTTGGTATTCGATTGGCAACCTGACGGCATATCGTGTCGAAGCTTTCAAACCCGGCTTGCTTCCGTGCCGATATGGCCTCAATCATTGTGGCGAAGCCTTGCAACGACTTGGTAGTCTGCGAATAAAGATAAATATCACGAGTAAAGTCTATTTTATCAAGTTCGTCCACATTCTCCACCACTATGGCGTTCCCGTCGGTCTGCCCCACAAGCCCGTTCACCTCGGCATGCCCTTTTTTGCCGTATATCACGATTTGCGGATGCCGCCCGTCAGGCCCCACGCTGTCATATTTCGCCTTGATGCGCCGTTGCAATTGCAATACCACAGGGCATGTAGCATCTATTATGGTTATTCCGTTGCCGGCAGCCATGCGGTAAGTCTCAGGAGGCTCACCATGAGCCCTCAACAACACAGTCACATCGTGCAATCGGCCAAGCTCCTCGTGGTTTATCGTTTCAAGGCCCTTGGCTTCAAGCCGCTCCACTTCATTTGAATTATGCACTATGTCGCCAAGGCAATATAAATGCCCCGACTTACCCAGTTCTTCCTCGGCTTTTCTTATCGCGGTCACAACGCCAAAACAGAATCCCGAATCCTTGTCTATCTCGATAGTAGCCATGTTTATTGCCGTTTTAATCTTCGCCCGATATTTTGCAATACAAATTATACAGCCACTCGTTCTGCTCCTCGATTGTCATTGTGGAGTTATCGAGCACTGCGGCATCATCGGCCTTGCGCAACGGACTTTCCTCTCGAGTGGAATCAATGCGGTCGCGCTCGGTCACATTGTGCAACACGTCTTCATATCTAACGTCCATGTCGCCCTTGGCACGCAATTCCTCGTAGCGACGACGAGCCCTCACCTGAGCTGACGCATCGACAAACACCTTCATCTCGGCATCGGGGAAAACCACCGTGCCTATGTCGCGTCCATCCATAACAATACCTTTTTCTTTCCCCATGGCTTGCTGCTGAGCCACAAGAGCCCTGCGCACGAATGCTATCTTGGCAACATTGCTCACCACGCCCGACACTCGCATGTCTCTTATTTCTTTCTCGACATTCTTGCCATTGAGATATGTTTCCGAACGCCCGGTCTCGCCGTTGACTTTGAATTCTATGTTGATTTTATCAAGAGAATCGGCCAATGCCTTTTCATCAATCTCACCGCCGGTTTCCACCATTCCGTTATCAAGGCAATACAACGCCACCGCACGATACATAGCGCCCGTGTCTATGTAAGCATAGCCTATGCGTTTTGCCAAAGTTTTTGCCATCGTGCTTTTCCCGGTAGATGAATATCCGTCGATAGCTATTATGATACGTTTCCTGTCCATTGCCATAATTTTTTATCTGTATTGCAAATTTACACCCAACGGCACGAAAATGCACCATAAAATGCAGTTTTTTATTACAACCGCTAAACCCGACGAGCAATACCTCCGTAGCGCCACCTCGACGGCACCGGCATCAATGATTCATTTTTTTCGACAAAAAAACTTTTTATACTGAATACGCCACATGCAAAGTTGTAAAAACACGCATTCCTATGCACAAAAAATATTCCATTCTCTATTTATTATTCAATTATGGTGAAAAAAGAAACATTTCATTATTTTCACCCATCTTATTCAATGTTAATTTATATTTTTGGAAACAATTTGATGCAAGCCAAACAAGCCTTAAACTTTGATTGCATTAGTCGACAGCTATTTTTAAAAGTCTATTTCATTAATGATCGTAAACAAACCTAAAAACAACTATACAGAAAAATGAAACACGTCTTCAATTTAACAGTCTCGTTATTTGTACTGACATGCCTGCTTGTTGCATGCAACAACAAGTCGGAGTCGGCACAACCGGCCGATACTGCCAAAGTCGAGCTATGTCCGCTCGATTCCATATTGTTAAGCGACCCATGCATTTTGCCCGACTCGGCAACATCCACCTATTACATGACCGGGACAGGCGGTATGCTATGGAAAAGCAAAGACCTAAAAATGTGGGAAGGCCCGTATAAAGTGGCACAAATCGACTCAACCTCATGGATGGGGCCAAATCCGATGATTTGGGCTGCCGAATTGCACCATTACAACGGCAAATACTACTATTTTGCCACATTTACCAATCAAGCTGTCATAATCGACACTATTAAAAACATTCCGATTGAACGCAGGGCAAGCCACATCTTGGTGAGCGACAAGCCCGACGGTCCTTACGTCCCGATGAAAGATAAGACATACTTGCCAGACTACCGTCCGACACTCGACGGCACATTCTGGATTGACACCGACGGGAAACCCTACATGGTGTACTGCGGAGAATGGCTATATGAATGGGATGGAACGATGGAAAAAATCGAGCTTAAGCCCGACTTGAGCGGCTCGGTGGGCGAAGGCAAGGTCTTATTCCGTTCAAGCGACTCGCCTTGGAGCCGGGAAGTGCGCGATGGCAAGGTCATGCCAAACAAGGTGACCGACGGCCCATACCTATTCCGTACAGGCACCGGCCGCCTCGGCATGATTTGGACAAGCTGGATCGACCATGTGTATACACAAGGTGTAGCCTACTCGCAAAGCGGCACTCTCGACGGGCCGTGGATTCATGAAAAAGAACCCATAACACCACCCGACTTCGGACATGGAATGCTTTTCAAGACATTCGACGGCAAGTGGCTCATGTCGGTACACAGCCACAAGGACGTAAATGGCAACTACATACGCATTCCTCACCTGTTTGAAGTGGACCTGTCGGGCGACAAATTGATAGTGGGAAAAGAATATCGTCCTTAATACAATGACAAAATCATTTTTTACAAATAATCAACAAAACTGAATTTATGAAAAAAGTTTCTATCCTGCTGGCCGGATGCCTGGCCACAATCATGATGGCCTGCTCGCCAAAAGCAGAATTAAAGCCAATCGTTTCGGGTGAAATATGGCCCGACGACAAGGGCGTGCATGTAAACGCCCACGGCGGTGGAGTAATTTACCATGACGGCACTTATTATTGGTATGGCGAAAACAAGTCCGATTCCACAAGCAATGCCATGGTAGGCATAATGTGCTACTCTTCAACCGACCTGGCATCTTGGAAGAATGAAGGAGTTGCCCTTCCTGTGGAAATGAACGATACGACAAGCGACATCATCCAAGGCTGCATCATGGAGCGTCCTAAAGTGATATACAACGAGAAAACAAAGAAATTTGTCATGTGGTTCCACCTCGAATTGAAAGGTAAAGGCTACGCAGCAGCGCGTGCAGCAGTGGCCGAGAGCGACACCCCGACAGGCCCGTTCAAATACATCGGCTCGGGTCGCATCAACGCCGGCAAGCTGCCTTTTGACATGACCGAAGAACAAAAAGCGGTTTTCGACACCCTCGACCTCGAAAAATACAAAGAATGGTGGACTCCGACTTGGCGTGATGCAATCAACAAGGGATTGTTCTTGAAACGCGACTTGGAAGGCGGACAAATGTCTCGCGACATGCAATTGTTTGTCGATGAGGACGGCAAAGCCTATCACATCTATTCTTCTGAAGACAACTTGACTCTGCAAATCGCCGAATTGAGCGACGATTACCTGAGCCACACAGGCAAATACATACGCATATTCCCTGGAGGACACAACGAAGCTCCGGCTATTTTCAAGAAAGATGGTATCTACTGGATGATTTGCTCTGGATGCACCGGATGGGATCCTAATGAGGCTCGCATGTTCTCGGCTCCTTCTATCTGGGGTCCTTGGACACAACACCCGAACCCTTGCGTAGGTCCTAACGCAGAATTGACATTCGGAGGACAAAGCACATATGTATTGACATTGCCGGGCAAGGAAAATGCCTACATTTTCATGGCTGATATCTGGAGGCCGAAACACCCGAGCGATGCACGCTACATCTGGTTACCTATTCAATTCAAGGAAGACGGCACTCCTACAATCCAATGGATTGACAGCTGGACTCTCGACTACTTCGACAAGGCTAAGTAACAATTTTCATTCATATTAATACAATGCAACGGGACCGGACAACGCGTCAGGTCCCGTTTGCTTATTATTTGCCCAATGCAATTAAAGGCGTTTTTATGAATTAATATTTGTAAATTTGCAGTACCACGCCTCTTATCGGCAGGCATCAATTGACATTCAAAATATGGCTAAATTCTCGCTTAACATACTCGGCTGCGGCTCAGCAACCGCATCATTACGACACTTTCCCTCATGTCAAGTACTTGACATCCGCGACAATCTGTTCATGATAGATTGCGGAGAGGGTGCGCAACTACAGATGCGCAAAATGTCGCTTAAATTCTCACGACTGGGAAATATTTTCCTTAGCCACCTGCATGGCGACCATTGTTTCGGACTGCCCGGGCTCATCTCCACAATGGCACTGCTCGGGAAGACCGGGACATTGACCGTGCACACATTTGAAGAAGGTGCAGGAATATTCCGCCAAATCTTGGATTATTTTTGCCGAGAACTGCCGTTTGAAGTGAATTTCAACATTATCGACCCAAAGAAGAAACAACCTATATATGAAGACGATGCAATAACGGTCACCGCATTCCCCCTATACCACCGTATCGCCACTGTGGGCTTCATCTTTGCCGAGAAACCTAAAATGCGCCATATCAACGGCGAAATGGCCAAATTTTACAACATTCCGCATTACAAGCTGAACGAAATAAGAAACGGTGCCGATTATACGCTGCCCGATGGCTCCGTTATCGACAACCAGCTGCTGACAACTTCGGCCGACCCTTGCGTCAGTTATGCTTATTGCTCCGACACTAAAAAATCGGAACGGGTGGCCTCGGCCATACACGGAACCGACTGGGTGTACCATGAAGCGACCTACGATGCCTCATTCGAGAAAAAAGCAAAATTGCGCGGTCACAGCACGAGTACCGATGCCGCCGACATCGCGCTTAAAGCTGAAGCCAAGCACTTGATACTCGGGCACTTCTCCAAGCGGTATCTCGACTCTTCCCCACTCGTCGAGGAAGCAAGAAAAATATTCCCGTCGACAATCGCTGCCAACGAAGGCATGGTAATAGACCTCACAAAGCCACTCCCTCAAATTCCATTTTAGCACAAGCGGTCCCCTTTCAGGCTTGAAAATGACTATACGACAAAAAACGGTGCCGGCTGACTGTTAATCACTGTCAATCGGCACCGCTTCATTACGGAATGTCCATACAAGAAAAAAAGGATTTGCATTGCAAGTCCTCTTCTTTATATCATAAACTCCCGCATTTACTGCACGCAGAGGGTGTGGAGCATAGCGGACTCGAACCGCTTACCTCAACACTGCCAGTGTTGCGCTCTACCAGATGAGCTAATACCCCTTCTGAATTTGTGAATACAAAGTTAGTACAATAGCCCGATGAGGCCAAATTACAAAACATGTTATAAAACATATTTTTTTACATTTGCATAGCCTGCGCCACCGAAACCGTGCAAATAAAAGATGCCCGATTCAGGCGCATACAAGCGCATAACCGGGTATCCTTATTCTTCCAATTGTTTACGCGGAGGGAGGGGGATTCGAACCCCCGATGCGCTTTTGACGCATACACGCTTTCCAGGCGTGCCTCTTCAGCCACTCGAGCATCACTCCATTGTCATTGCCGCATGTCGCAAACGGCTCACAAAGATAGCAACTCGCATCGAAAAGGCAAAATAATAACGTCAAAAAATTGCCGCAACACTCTTTATCAATTAGATTTAAGCACATTAGCTGCTCACGCCTTCAACCCAGTCTGACTAATGCACCCACCAAATATCTTATTTTCAAATACTCTTACGTTAATATACAGATCGCGACCAATTATTCCAATGATATTCGCTACCTTTGCGCCATGACTGTTACTAAAACAACATACGCACTGCTGCTTGTTATGGCTGCCTTGCTGGTGCCGAGCATGACAATCGATGCCGAAACGGCATATCACACCAGGCAG
Organism: uncultured Prevotellaceae bacterium; assembly: GCA_905207705.1. Lineage (GTDB taxonomy): Bacteria > Bacteroidota > Bacteroidia > Bacteroidales > Muribaculaceae > Avimuribaculum. The sequence continues at coordinate 19,471 of CAJLMA010000004.1, read as the reverse complement.
GATTCAATATTACTATATGAAAATCCTGCGCTCGACAAATTACTCGACATCCAAAACACCATGACCGACATTGTGTTTAAGGACGAAAGCGCACTTAATAACCGTAAGCCGTCATTTCGCCTTGTTCCCGGCATAAACCGCAATCCGGGCTATGGTTTTTCTCTTGGCATAGGAGGTGCAGTTTCATTCTACACCGACTCGGCCGACTGGTCGCTCAGACGCAGCGACATACCAGTATATTTCGGTTTTGCGCTGAGCAAGCCATTTTCCTTCCGTGTCACGGCCGATCCTGTATTTTATTTCAACGGGAACAAGTTGAAACTGTCGGCCAACATCATGTACCGCAACTGGCTCGAATATTACTATGGCGTGGGATATACCACCAACAAATCCACCAAGCGCGACAAAGACTACAACACCTATAAAAGCGAAATGATTCAATTCGCGCCAAAGATTCAATTCAAATTGTTCCCTTACCTATATGCAGGTATTGCGCTCGACATTTGGCACGAAACAGTAACCCACCCCACACAATTCCTCCTTTCCGACCCCTACTACATGTCCATGCTCGGAACCGACGAAAAAGCATCGGCCACAGGCACAGGAGCGGGAATAAATCTCAATTACGATTCGCGCGACTTTCCTAATGATGCCTATCATGGAGCGTTGCTCGATCTCTCGGCAATGATATACACCTCTATCTTAGGAGGAAATGCCAAATACGGCACACTCGCCATCGACTACCGGCAATACTGCCAACTCGGCGAGCGAAAACGAGTGATTGCATGGAACATCACGAGCAACAACGTTTTTGGCAACAACATCCCGTTCACACGTTACGCCACGATAGGCGGCATAAACGACTTTCGCGGATACTATGATTATCAATACCGCGACAAATCTATACTTACGGCACAACTCGAATACCGGCACATGCTTGAAATCGATTCGGAGTGGGGAATATTGCTCAACCGATTCGGATTTGCTACTTGGGCAGGCGTCGGATTTATGGGAAGCAATCCGGTAAAATACAATGCCGTACTTCCGCAAGTGGGAGCAGGCTTGCGTTTTGCAGTACGCGACAGGCTCAATTTCAGACTCGACGTGGCCTACAACACCGTAGACAGCGATGTCTTGTGGTATTTCAGTTTCTCCGAAGCATTTTAAAGGCAACAAAACCAAGCCGGGACACAATTTTAGGCCGTTTTAAGACAAAAAGAGAATAAATTGTCCCAATTTTCGTAATTTTGCGACAAGATAACACAATCATCGAATTTATGAATAAACCCTCTGACTTGCACTGCATCTACTTCAGTGCAAAACTTACGACAAAAAAATATGTCAAAAGCATTGCCGAGGCAATAAACATAACCAACACATCTTTTCACGACGTGACATCGGCCACGACTACTAACGATATCAAAATTCCGGCATCATCGCTTGCAATATTTGCCGCCCCGGTATATGCAGGTCGCATACCGGCCTTAGCAGCCGAACGATTCGCCAGTTTCAAGGGAGACAACACTCCGGCCATGATATTTTGCACTTACGGCAACCGGGCATTCGACGATGCGCTGCTCGAACTTAAAGACCTTGTTACGGGCAACGGATTCAAAGTAATTTCGGCAGCAGCATTTGTGGCATGTCATTCAATATTTCCCAACATCGCTGCAGAACGTCCTTTTGCCTATGACATAAAAGATGCGACCGACTTTGCCGCCCAAAGCCTTCAATTACTATCGTCCTTAGACACAATTGCCGATGCACCAAACCTGCAACTTCCGGGAAACTATCCATACCGAAACGTTGAAAGCACGTTCTTCTTTGCGCCAAAGCGCAACAAACACCTGTGTGACCATTGTGGAGCATGCGCGCGCCTATGTCCTACAAAAGCCATCGATGCCGACTCACTCGAAATCGACACTGCCAAGTGCATCTCATGCGGCCACTGCATTGCCGTATGTCCAAAGCAAGCAAAGAAATTCGGAGGCATCAAATATCAGATAGCCAAGCAAATGTTCACAAAGAAAATCGGTGCAGCTATATGCCACACCGATACATTCTATGCTGAATAATATTAAACTTGACCGACAGGTCAATTCGTAATCACATATCCGCCCGAGGACTCTTGCCGCACATTGTAACGTAACATTCCGTAACCATGGTCATAGGCAGGCCCGGCCACAGGGATTCCCGAGCCCTCAGTAACATTGAATCGGGAGCCGCATTGAGGGCAATATGCCTCAAAGTTGTCTCCATCGACTTCAAGTAGCACATCGGCCCTCACTTCATAAGGGCAAGCAAGGTCATAAGCCAACGGAGAATTATAATTTTGCGTGGTGAAATCATATCCCGAGATTAACAAGACACCGCCAAATCCCGTATATGTATTGGCATTATACGGGAAATTGGCCGGGATGCGGCTGTGCCTTATGAATTTCTTATAATCTCCATATCCATGAACGCCATAAAGCTCCCACATGGATGAAGTATTGAACACGATGTTGACTTGCATCATCGGCACACGGTTGTCCTTTATCTTGGAGCATCCCGACAAAAGCACAACCGCCAAAGATGCCAAGACAAACGGCACTTTAAATAGCGATAACTTTCCCATCACAGCAATATACGGTCTATTTCTATTAATTCTTCGGCCGAAAAATGCTCGTTTCGCATTGCATCAAGGCTGTCGGCCAACTGTTCCACAGTGCGAGGTCCTATTATCACCGATGTGACAATCTGCCGTGACAATATCCACGACACAGCCATCTGCGCAAGCGACTGTCCGCGCCTTGCCGCCATTTCGTTCAATGCCTTAACCTTGGCAACAACGTTCGGAGTTATTGCTTCCTTCTGCAAGTGATGCCCCAAAGCAGCCCTTGAATCGGCAGGTATGCCGTTGATGTACTTGTCGGTAAGCAATCCCTGCGCCAGGGGAGAAAAAGCAGTCAGTCCCACTCCGAGCTCTTTAAGCAAAGCAAAATGCTTCTCTTCTATGTCCCGGACAAACATGTTATACCGACCTTGGTATATCAACGGATGCACATGCTGGTCGGACAAGTAAGCCGCCGCCTTTAAGAGCTTGTCGGCAGGATAATTCGACAATCCTACATATATAGCCTTTCCGCTCTTCACGATGTCGACAAGAGCCTGCATGGTTTCCTCGATAGGAGTAAATCCATCATACCGGTGAGAATAAAATATGTCGACATAATCCAGCTTCATGCGCTTTAGCGACTCATCGAGACTTGTCATCAGCATTTTCCTTGACGACCCATTGCCGTAAGGGCCTTCCCACATGTCATATCCGGCCTTGGTCGTAATTATCATTTCATGTCGATGCTGCTTGAAATTATCTTCGTAAATGCGTCCGAACGTCTCTTCGGCGCTTCCATACGGAGGCCCGTAATTATTGGCAAGGTCAAAACAAGTGATACCATGATCGAAAGCATACGTCACCTTGGCCAAAGATTCTTCATAAACATTGATTCCTCCGAAATTCCACCAGAATCCAAGTGAAATTTCAGGCAACTTGATACCCGATTCCCCGCAACGACGATAATTCATCACACCTTCGTCATAACGAGCAGGATTTGCTACATATATTTCTTTACGTCCCATGATATTATATACTCTATTCTATCGTTTGTCAATCATCTGATTCCAATGGCTGTCACCTGCCAAGCAGCTTGGCAAATGCTTCATGATATGTGTCGAAATCGAATTTTACCAGCTCCTGCTTGTACAACTCCGCGATTTGGTCATTGCACAAATTTCCGATTGAGCCTTCGTGCGTGTGCGATATTTTCTTATCGGGGACAAACACACCGGCTTCTATATCCATTCCTACCTTCTTGTATGCATCGCGGAACGGCATCCCTTCTCGTGTCAACCGGTTCACCTCCTCAACCGAAAACATCAAATCATACCGGCAGTCGTCAAGCACATTTTCATTTACTTTTATCTTGTCGACCATAGCCGTAACCATGGCAAGAATGCTTTTCATTTCGTCAAAAGCAGGGATGAAATTCTCTTTCACAAGTTGCAAATCCCTGAAATAACCCGATGGGAGATTGTTTATTATAAAGGTAATCTCGCCCGGCAGAGCCTGCAACTTGTTACATTTGGCTCGGGTTAGCTCAAACACGTCGGGATTCTTCTTGTGTGGCATTATCGACGACCCTGTGGTAAACTCGTCGGCAAGCTTTATGAAACCGAAGTTCTGCGAATTGTACATGCATGCGTCAAAAGCGAGTTTCGACAACGTACCGGCTAAGTTGCCTATCGCAGCCGCCACTATGCGCTCGGTCTTGCCTCGCCCCATTTGGGCATAAACCACATTATAATCGAGCGACGCAAATCCAAGCAGGCGCGTAGTCATTGTCCTGTCCAAAGGGAAAGAAGAACCATATCCTGCCGCGGAGCCGAGCGGATTGCGATTAGTCACCCTATAGGCTGCCTCCATGACACACAAGTCATCGACAAGAGCCTCGGCATACGCTCCAAACCACAACCCGAATGAGGATGGCATGGCTACCTGCAAATGCGTGTAACCGGGAATTATACAATCGCGATAACGCTCGGACTGCTTCTGCAACACCTTAAACAATGTCGTCATCCCTTCGACAAGCTGTTCTATCTCGCTTCTTATGAAAAGCCGCAGGTCGACAAGCACTTGGTCGTTGCGTGAACGTCCCGAGTGGATTTTCTTCCCAACGTCTCCAAGCCTGCGCGTAAGCATAAGTTCAACCTGCGAATGCACATCCTCAACGTCATCTTCAATGAGGAAACGATCCTCTTCAATTTCGCGATATATATTGCGCAACTCGTCAGTCAATATTGAACGTTCATCCTTTCCAAGCAATCCTATGCTCTCAAGCATCGTTATGTGCGCCAGCGACCCAAGAACGTCATATCGTGCAAGGTACATGTCCATCTCCCTGTCGCGCCCCACCGTGTAGTTGTCGACATCATGATCGACTTGCACCGATTTTTCCCAAAGTTTTGAAGCCATATCATTTCATTTTCAATTCACAAATTTACGACATATTATTTCCACAAGCCTACCCGGCGATATAAAAATTAAAAACTATTCTACTTTTTATAGCCTTTTTATAACATTCATATTATATATCTAAGTACAAATGCGTTATTTTTGCATTCGCAATGCACAAAAATATACTTAACCGTCTTGGATAGAAGAGAGATTAATAATATAGTGACCGACACAGGATATGCGGTTTACAACAGCAATCTTTCAGAATTGAAAGATAATATTACTGTAGCCAAACACGACATCATAATATTCTGTAACATAGGCAGTGCCATAATTGAAATAAACATGCTTGAATATGCCGTGTCGGCCGGCTCGTGCATCCTAATACACACCGGCGCAATCATAAAGCTGCATTCCGCATCTCCCGACTTCAACACATTGAGCATGCTCGCCAACGAAGAGGCCGTACTGGCATCCTCCATCGGACTTGAAACCGAAATGTTCAACGTCCTTTACAATGAGCCATGCTTCAGAATCGACAATCCCAAAGAAATAACCCTGCTAAACAACTGCCTTGAGAACTTAAAAATATGCTCTGAGCTTCCAAAACCGCCTCATCATGCCGAACTCATACACGGCACCATACGCAATATCTACATCATACTTTACAGTTGCCGTTCACGAAACGTGGACTTAAATAAAAGTGCCACCACTTACTCTTCGGCCGACAACTATTTCAGGGAATTCCTGAAATTGATTAAAGAAAACTGCTGTAGTCACCACGATGTCTCCTTTTATGCCGAAAAAATGCACATTACGCCAAAGTATCTGAACGAAATTTCAAGGAAAAAGACTAATTTCACTGCAAAAGAAATAATAACCAAATTCCTTGTGGCTCAAATTAAACGCGAACTGCTCATTTCCGGAAATTCAGTTCAGCGCATTGCCTACGACTATAACTTTTGCGACCAGTCGAGCCTTGGTAAATTCTTTAAAAAGGCAACCGGCATGTCGCCTGTAGCTTTTCGCCGCTCGCAATAGGCATTTCTCATATCCAATCCTCATTTATAACAACTTAGCGCAGAATAGGCACCATCTATGCCTTGAATCGAAATTCTCGTGGCAAAACTTATTTTTCTCCTTTATGCCTAAAGCCCGACTCGATTTTTAAAAGATTATTGGTAATTTTGCAACGGCAAAAACATGCCATACATGTCATTAAATCATTGACATCAAGAAGTAAAAAGATTGTTATGAGGTATAAGATTTTTCTATTGATTCTGTTAGGAATGCTGACAGCGTTTGGTCCTTTTGTTACCGACATGTACCTGCCGAGCCTTCCTTCAATGACTTCCTTTTTCAACACAAATGTTTCGATGGTCCAACTCGGACTCACTTTCAGCATGCTCGGTCTTGCCGTAGGGCAATTGCTCTTTGGTCCGATAAGCGACAAGCTGGGTCGCCGGCGGCCATTGATAGCATCGCTTTCATTATTTATCGTGTCGACAGTGCTTTGCATATTTTCAACCGACATAGTTTTCTTCATTGCCATGCGCTTGCTTCAAGGCATAGCCGGAGCAGGAGGAATCGTAATTGCCCGTTCGGTAGCAACCGACAAATTCAGCGGACGCGAATTGCTCAAGATGCTTGCCGTCATAGGGGCAATAAACGGAATTGCACCTATCGCGGCACCGGTTATCGGCGGCGTGATGCTTGAGGCGACCGACTGGCGCGGAATATTCATAGTATTGCTGGGCATAGGATTATTGCTGCTCGTGGGCAGCTTCCTGTTCAAAGAATCCTTGCCGATGGAAAAACGCAGCGACAAAAGCATTTTTGCAACATTCTCTCTCTTCGGCACAGTGGCACACAACAAGCGGTTCACCCGATATGTCCTGCAACAAGGATTTGCACAATTCATCCTGTTCGGGAACATTGCATCTTCCCCGTTCATCATCCAGCAACACTATGGCTACTCTGCGCTCACATTCAGCATCTGCTTTGCAATTAACGCTTTGGCACTTGGCGTGGCAGCCGCATTGTCGGTAAAATTCCGCAAGCCCGAAGACGCTGTTGCTACAAGTTGCATCGGGATGCTTGTCACAAGCATTGCAATAGCGTGCGTACTGTTTTCCAACGGGTCATTCTGGGCATATGAGATTTCACTGTTCCTGTTGATGTTCATGATGGGACTCACATTCACCGCTTCGACAACACTCGCGCTAAACAGCGAGCGCGACCATGCCGGCACCGCATCAGCCATGCTCGGCGCAATATGCTTCCTTGCCGGAGGCATAGTCTCGCCTCTCGTCGGGATAGGAAACATCATGATTACAACTGCCATAATATTTGTAGCAGGGGCAATACTATCTTCAATATTTGCCTTCCTCGCACGACGAACGGTGTGAAAATATTAAAATACACACTTGCATATACCAACTAATTTCATTACCTTTGCATCGCTTTTTGAAATTCAACCATTGTGTGTCATGCACATGTAATTTCATGGATGCTGCTCGGATGGTGGAATGGTAGACACGAAGGACTTAAAATCCTTTGGCCATTGCGGCTGTGCGGGTTCAAGTCCCGCTCCGAGTACTCGCCAACACAAACAATCCCTTGCAAGCCAAAAACTTGCAAGGGATTTTCTTTTATCTGCCAAAACCTTTTTATTAGTTGAATCGGAGCCATGCAGGCGTTCATAAGGAACTAATCCTTAACTTCAAAATCTAACCCAATCGATTTTACATTACAAAAATTAGTAATTTATTCCATCAATTTAATTACATTTGCGCAGCAAAAAGCATTCCCACGAAAAGGATATGTGACAACTTATAAACATTTTCTTGCACACCATCTACATACTATGTCCAACAAAAATAATAATTCTACATTCAGTTCCAAAATAGGAGTAATTGCGGCAACCGTGGGGTCGGCTGTCGGATTAGGCAACGTTTGGCGTTTTCCGAGCCTTGCCCAAGAGAACGGCGGAGCGGCTTTCATGATATTGTATTTGTTGAGCATGCTGCTGATGGGCATCCCCGTGATGCTTGCCGAGACATCGCTCGGCCGGGCAGGGCGTTCCGACTCGGTGGGCGTATTCAAACGCTTGACACCCAAGAAAAGATGGTGGATTTCCGGAGTTGTAGGAATCGTCGCTTCCTATATCATATTGTCCTATTATATGGTTGTAGCCGGATGGACGCTCGAATACCTGTACCAGTCGGCAACGGGATGGATTTTTGAAGGAACGACAGGCACGGCAGCCGACAGCTCGATATACCAGCAAAAAATGTCGGAAATGATTTCCACCGGCTGGAATCCGCTGCTGTGGACCTACATAGTCATCATCATAAACATGCTGATCTTGTTGAAAGGCGTGCAAAAGGGAATTGAAAAAATGTCGAATATCATGATGCCCTTGCTTTTCGTCATATTGCTCATTTTCGTAGGCGTGGCAATGACATTACCAAACACACGCGAAGGACTGGAATTTTTCTTGAAACCTGACTTCGGCAAAATCAACATCGACACCATCGTGGCCGCATTGGGACAAGCATTCTTTTCAATGAGCCTCGGCATGGGGATACTTGTCACCTACGCGTCTTATTACCCGAAAGATATCAAACTCACACGCACGGCATTCACCGTCACCGGGCTCAACTTCCTCGTCGCTTTCATGATGGGACTTATAATATTCCCGGCAGTGATGAGCTTTAACGTGGCTATCGATCACAACAGCCTGTCAGGGACGACGCTGGTATTCGTCACCCTGCCCGAAGTATTCAACTACATGGACATGCCGCAATTTTGGGCAATACTGTTCTTCACACTGCTCCTTCTTGCCGCGCTCACCTCAACCATTTCCATTGCCGAAGTATCGATAGCCTTTGTACGCGACCGTTTCCACACATCGAGGCTCACTGCATGCCTCGTAGTGCTGTTGCCCATATTTGCCACAAGTGCCGTATGCTCGCTGTCGCTCGGTGCCATGCCGTGGCTCAAAATTGCAGGAATGCCGGTATTCGACTTCCTCGACTCATTCACTACCAACATATTGCTGCCTATAAGTGCGTTCCTCATCTGCATTTATGTGGGATGGGTGCTGAAAAAGAAATTCATTAAACAGGAGTTAACCAACTACGGCTCGTTCCGCTCTCCACTTGCACCCATAGTGTCATTCTTGATTAGGTGGGTCTGCCCCATCTTGATTGCTGCCATATTTGTATCTTACTTGATTTCATTGCTATAAAGCCGGTACGACAAAAAGATTGATTGACGACAATACATTTTGCACGGCCGTTTTTTTTGCAAGCGAATAAAAAAACGGGTTGCATAACCTCATGCTAGCAACCCGGTAGATTTAAAGATTATCAACTTTTTTATTCCTTGATTTCGACATACACCAAAGTGTAGCTCTCGTTGATTCTCAAGAACAATTCCACTTTTCCCGTCCTGCAATCGTCTACAGGGATATCGACAAGTGAAACTTTCAACCTGTCGGCCACTTTGTCAAATCTCATTTGTGTTCTCCCCTCAATTTGCCCTATCGAGTAAAACTCACAATCGGCCGAAGGCAACGTTATCACACATTCGTGTTCTCCACCACGGTAGAGCGTGGCCACCGTGCTCCAATAGTCGGGCAATCCGTATGAACCAGCAACACGCATTTCATACTTCACGTTATACCCTACCGTCGTGCCATTTTCCTCGATCTTGCTCACAGGAGTAAATACCATATATTCTTCATTAATGGGGATTGCGCAATTGTCGCCAACTTTTGAAAACATATCGTCACCAGATGCGGCAGCATAATATTGCCCCACCTCGGCTTTAGTCCTGAAATCGAAATAGAAATATGGCACTTGCATTGTCTCCAGCGATTCAAAATTGCCAAGAGAAGAAACTCGCATGTTATTGGAAAACCCTTCAAACTCACCATCGGCATTCAAGCGCACGCCCATACCTGCAAGGTCGGTAGCTCCATGATTGATTGAATACACCGGAGTGGTATTTTCCGTACTCGGCTCATCGCTACAACCTACAGAACATATTGACATCAACATCAATGTCAATATAGACAATCCTTTTCCCTTCATTTCTCATACATACTAATCCATACCTTTGACAAAGGTATGAAAAATTTATTACACGACAACATTCCCATTATAACCTTGCGAAATTCTCAACTTCTGTTTAGACAATAATATCGCCCAATTTGCTACTTTTGCAATAAACTCGCCATGGCAGTACCAGGCAATTTTAATTCGGCACACAGATGTTCAATTCTTATATCAGCAATATCGACAAGTCTTTCATTCAAGAAATTTGCATGTCAAAGGGGGAACTTATCCATTTCAATAGGAACGAAGATTTCTCGACTATGGGACAAGCATCGTCCCGAATAGGATACATCCTCAACGGAGCTTTCAAATACGTCTGCCTCAACACTTCCGAAAACAAAGAATACAATACAGGATTCTCTTTCTCCAAAGAATTTGTCGCCGACTACCCGGCCTGTCTGTATGGCATTCCTTCCCAAATAAGCATACGCGCCATTTGCAACAGCGACGTGTATGTCATCGACAGCCAAGTCCTTGCTTCATGCTACGACACCGATATCGAGACGCAACGCAAAGCAAGAACCAACGCCGAACAACTTTTTCTTCAAGTGTATTCACGATTCCTCGACATTTACAGGAAATCGCCTGAAGAGCGATACATTGACCTGCTGAAACGGAATCCGCAGATACTGCAAATCATGCCACTCAAAGAAATAGCGTCATACCTGAGAATCACGCCCACCACCATGAGCCGCATAAGGCGTAAGATAACATTCTCCATTTAAACCAGCCATTTTTGTCGCAGCACTTACGGCAATAAAACAACTCGCCAGTACACATGTAAATGCCTCTCTCACAACCGTCCTTTCTCCGAATTTGCAGCTCCGCTACCTTTGTAATGTGAGCGTGCCGAATTAAAATTGTACCTTATGGTCAATGTCAAGTCTCGCGTATCATAAATTTTATTCGCACTAACTGCGCTAATTGCGTTATAGCTGACAAATTCCTGCCGCCAAGTGTCGAACACGTCATTCAATTGCAGTTTCAAGCTCCAAGTATCATCGGCAAAAGACTTATAAATGCCTATGTCGCAATTCCAACTGCTTTTTAAATGAATGTTCTCCGAGTCGCCCGAAGTCCGGCTTGACAAATCGACATTGAGCCACAAGTCCCAAGGCAGATGTATCGCGTTGTTCAACCTGAATATGCCCATTGGATTGTCCATTTTCAAGATACTGCCATTGTGTTCCAACTTAAAATCTTGCCACATGACGCCTGCCATGAGCGTTGGATTCCAGCATCCCACCGATGGTGAATAATTAAGCATGACTGTCCATGAACCATATCGGGGCATGTTCTGCATCGTCAGCATGGCAACATCCGGATTCTCGGGGTGTTCCACAGTCTGCCACATGAAATAATTCTTTGTCGAAGAATAATCAAGCTCCACGGCGAGGTCTTTCCAATATGCCGAAACCGACACATAGTCGCGATAAACAGGTTGCAGATTGGGATTGCCTCTCTCATAATTATATCTGTCTATGTATTTTATCGACGATGAAAGCTGTTCAAATGCCGGACGGGATGTTTTGCGTGAATACTTGACGTTCGCATCCACATTGCCAATGGGCAACATTATCGATGCCGACGGTGAAAAATTATCATAATTGCGGCTTTGGCCAGCTTGCCTGACACCGAAAAGGAAATAATCGGAATTTGTGTATTCCCATCGCAACCCTACCGACAATGAGATCTTTCCAAATGTTTGCCGGGAGTCGACAAACAGGGCATAGGTGGTCTCATCTATCTTGACATCGTTGTCCTCTATGAAATCGGCATGGCTGTCATATAAATCCCGCCTGTGGATGTTACTTATCTCCGTCCCAAGCCGTATGTCACCCTTAAATATGGAATAAGCGACATTCGCGCTGCCGGCCAACAGCCGGTTGTCAACATCGTTGTCCGTGGCAAAATTCCGCGCAAGATTGATTGCTGAAATTTCTTCAACATCCCGGTGCTGATCATTGTTTTGCCACAGGGCATCGAAATTGACCGTCAGTTTAAATTTGCCGAAATCTCCTGCATAATATGTGCTCAACAGATGTTGCCTCTTGTTTTGGCCGGAACTGCGCAATTCATCCAATTCATCGTAAAATTCACCGTTCAAATAGCGAAACTCCTTGCTACTCGCGTTACCGTCTGACTGCCTGAACGTGAAATCATAATATAGTCCTGCGCTATGGCTTCCTTTGTTATAATTTGCACCTATCCGGCCTTGGTACACCGGGTATCTTGAGTGATCACGGCTGCTGCTTGTCTGAGAAACTGTTCCAGTCTGTAAATATTGGCGAGTGTTGTTGTTTATGAAAACCCTGTCGCGATAATTCTCATAATTCAACATGCCAAACAGGTCAAATCCCTCTTCCCGATAATTGAAATTTACTTGCTCAAACAGGTATGCATAATGTTTGTATCCGATTGTTGTCCTGTCATTCATTGAAAATCCTTCACCGGCTCGTGGCACTGTTTTTATCTTGATTACGGCATTTACTGTAGACGGATACTCCGCGCCCGGATTAGTTATCACCTCCACGACCTCAATGCCGTCCGACGACAGGCGGTCTATCTCCGATTTGTCACGCAATTTACGCCCGTTGATGTAAATCAGTGGTTCACCCTTGCCGATTACTTCCAATTCCGTTCCCGACTTCACGACGAAAGGCATCTTCGCAAGCACGTCCGATGCCGTGCCTACATGTTCGAGATAAGTGTTTTTAATGGCCACCTTAACACCTTCGCGACCCATTTTTACAATTTGGCGTTTCCCCTTCACGACGACCTCCGAAAGCGTCACTGCCGATTGGGTTAAACATATCGAGCCGAGATTACCCGAAGGGTTGTTGATAAATTTATCTTCAAATCCAAGAGCCGACACTCTCAATATCGCCATGTATCCGGGCCCGCGCAAGGCAAACCGTCCACACGAATCGGAAACAGTCCCGTCGATTACTGTGGAATCAGCCTGTGCCATCAACATCACATTGGCGTACTCCAACGGGAGACCTTGATCGTCGATGACGATTCCATGTATAGGCTCGGATGCTTCGACAAAAAGCATGTTCAGTGCAAGGCAGAATGAAAATCCCACCGTCAATATTCTTAAATTCATCTTTATTATGTGTGTTGATTGGTTTATAGTCCTCCCGTCACAATCCAGCCGCCATTATTGAGCTTTCTCAAGGCAAGATTATGTTGCTTCATGCCACCGTCGGGCAATTGCAATCTGTATGGCACGAAAATATTGTCACCGTTGCCCGATGTGAAAGGTTGACCTACATTCAACAAAATTGCGCCTTTTAATCCGGCTTTGTAAGCAGCCTCGGCAAATGACGGATCAATAGCCCGATACAAAATCTTCGTATCCCAATCCTTGAAAGCATTCAACACGGCCGATGCCACTTCCACCGCACTCAATCCCGCCAATCCCGGAGCCATATCGTCGCGATATTCCACAAAATGCACGTCAACGGGCAGTTGCGTTATATCTTGAATATGAGTATCATAATTAATCTGAGATATTCTCAACACTTCCACCTCTTTTTCCCCGGCAATGATGCACACCGACACGCTTCTCAACTGCTTTGTCCTCGCGTCAAGCCGGTACCGCCTGATGTTTTCAGACTCTTCGATGGAAGTATTCAACAAATAAGGATTCACAAAGTTACCCTTGGGCAATGAATGAACTTCCAAAAGAATTTCATCGCCGTTGTTCTTGACTTTGTATTCAATCCCGGTCGCCGACACGCTTTGCTCCAATTCCTGCTCCAGAATCTTCTCGGGAGATGTCAGAACCGACAAGTATCCAATTATGTCGGCTCGTGGCGCGTCGTTGAAATGCCACCCCACATTCAAACTCTTAATCCACATGTAGGTGTCGCCGTCCTTGCTCATCGCCGTCCTGCCACCTTTGTCGACACGCCACACGCAAGAAGAGTCGGAATTTGCAATCTCTATATTATGCTTGACGAAATCGCCATTAATGTCTATGAACGAAAATTTTTCCAATGGACGGGTTCTGACTTCCACGACCATTTCAATGTGTGTTATAGTCTTGATTGAATTAATAGCCGCGGCAAGACCTCGTGCGCAGCCATTCGCGTTGGCAATAGCAACACTATGGCTGCAACGGCTGCAGCCGCGACAAATGCACCGCCTGCCAGTCTCACTCCTTTCCCTTTTCTTGTCCAGCAAGATTCTTCAATTACTTTATTCACACGGTCTCTTAGCTTGTCCAAAGCCTTTATTTCCTTGCGAGGTTTTAAAAAATCTCTTATGTCCTTATATTCATTCATATCCACGCGATTTTTTTGTCATGTAACATCTCCTTAGTTTATCCACCCCCGACTTGTATCGAGATTTCACCGTAGATGCAGGAATATCGAGTATTACGCCTATTTCTGCAAATGTCAATTCGTCTATCACGTTCATTCTTATTATCTCGGCTTCTTTTTCGGACAATCCGTTCAAGATTGAAGCCAATCTTGTAAATTCTTGTTCACAGGTCTCCGTTTCTTCCACAGGCTCATGTATTGCGGCAATTGCTTCCATTGAAACCATCTGCGTGTCATCCATAAAATAATCCATACACAAATTACACACTATTTTAAACAAATAGGATTTCAATTTGTCGGCCTTCAAGCTCAATGGTGGATTAGTGAGGAATTCAATACTGCGTCGCTGACAATATCCTCAGCTTCATCCTTGTCGCCAATGCGGAAGAATGCAAACCTCACAAGATAATCGAGATTGTCTTGAACCACTTTTGCAAGTATTTTATTCCTGTCCGAATAAAACATCATATCTCACGTTTCATTGCTAATTCAAATATAAGACGTGCAATTGCCCGAAAAGACGAAACAGCAACGTTAAAAAACACTAACACTTGCAATTTGCCTAATCCTTTGGGCATAAGCCGAGACAGAAACACGAAAAAAGCCACTCCACCGAGACAAAACAGCTGGCGTATGCAACGATTTGGCATGACATGCGTCCACCTTTGCCGCAGGATTTAAAAGTTTGCAGCCCGCGAAGTGTTTTTTCGAGCGTTTGCTTTGGCATTATGAAGCATTTGAGTAAATTTGTAAAGATACCAATTGCGACAAGACTGCCAAACTGCAAGCCAAGCCGCAAAAGACATATTGCATAACCTGCAAGCCAATTATTGAAACTTGGTTAAATCTGGAAATTCAACTAAGGAGTTCTCAATAATCAGGCGAAGCGTGTTCTGTATCCTCCATCGAGGACACGGGCTGCTTTCCCTTATTTGAACTCCAAGGCGTTTTCCAGAGCCTGACCAAGCAGATACGGGAAAAGTGAAAGCTGTGTCCTTTTTCAATATCTGCCTGCCACAGAATAACACACAGCCGTGAAAATGCCTTGCCACGTTAGAGAAAAGGCAAAGATTAAAAAATCATGAAAACAAAAATCAACAAAAGTTCGGTCAAATCCCTAATTTCCAGATGTTTATTTTGCGCATTTATTTTGTCAGGATTTACATCATGCCAAACAGGCGGCAACAGTTCTTCTCTGCCAAATGTTGACTATGTACCATTTAAAGCCTTGGAATCTGATGAAAAGTGGGGAATGCTTTCCCCGACGGACGGCCATATTCTTTATGAAAAAGTAATTAGCGGCTACCCATCGACAGTGGTGAACGGAGTTTTTAGAACTACGGATGAGAAAGGAACCTACACTTATTACGAAGCCTTGGAAAAACCTCGGCAAATAGGTAACGAGTCTTATGTCGCCGGCGGCGTTTACTCCGAAGGCGTGATCCCGGTAGTGAAAAAAGACAAAGCCATATCATTGATCGACATTCAAGGCAAAGAGGTGGCATCACTTGGCAGAGCCGACGGAAAGAATGTGACATACACAAATGGATACTTTAGCGACGGGTTACTGCTGTTTATCAATGAAGACGGCAAATTTGGATATTTCAACAACAAAGGAGATGTGGCAATAAAAGCATCATACACATTTGCCGCACCATTCAACGAAGGATTGGCTGTTGTAAGTAAATCCAAGGAAGACAATATGAAGTATTTCATAATAAACACCAAAGGAGAGAAGATTGCCGACATTGATTATGACGATCTCAATATGTCAACACCAATATTCATGAATGGCGTTCTGGTATGCGGGAACAAAGTTATTGGCAAAGATGGCAAACAACTTTTCCGGTCATCATCCAAGTGGACATCAATCGGCTTTTTCAATGATAAATTAGCAAGTTTCTGCGAAGATAACCAATATGGGTTAACCGACATGAATGGTGAAGAAATATTCAGGGCTGAATATGACTTCCCGTTGCTAAAAATGGGAAACCTTTTCTTAACAATTACTACAAATACTGACGATGGATATGAACTGGCTCTCATTGATAAAAATGAAGAGGAAGTTAACGACATTGGAGAATGCGGCAGTTTGGCCATTTTATCAGAGAAATTGCTAGCGATATATGACGGTGACGGTTATTATCTGGTCAACGGCAAGGGAGAATCCATAAATAAAGACAGCTACGCCGAGATAACAGGCTCATTAAACCCGATATTCAACAACTGCAACTTGTTCTTATCCATAATATATGAAAATTATAACGGCTTATATAATCTCGTAGAGAGTGACTATACTGCACCAATTGCAGGAAATGTAAAAAATGCAAGCCTGAATCCAGAAATTAACGTTGAAAAACTTGTTGGGGACCACTTTGGAGGAACAGTCCCACCATCGGTCAATATAGATGAACTTACCGATCTGTTCCTTAACTTCAGCTCAGGTAACTCCCCATTATACCAAAACAATATAGACGGGTTTAAAAGCTTTATAAATGACTATTTTGAAACCGACATATTTTCTGGCGCTGACACTGATTATTAAAAAGGACATTGACATGAAAAAATTTTTAATTTTACCGTTGTTGCTATTGTCATTTTGCTTCCAACCGGCAGTCGCTCAAAACATGATTGACCTAAAGGTTGCCCAAGCAATACTGGCAATAGACGAAGGCGATTATACAACCGCCCAAACAACCTGCGATGAAATAGTAAGCGAAAATTGGAGCAAACTATCGCATGAAAACAAATGCAACCTCGCTATATGTTATGCCGCATTGTTTGGCGAATTGGATTATAATGAAGAAGCCAATCTATTTGCACTAAAGTTGTGTTTCAACTCGGCAAAGAAAGAAAGCGAATACAAAACACGCAAATACTTGGATTCAATCGAAGATGGAATGTATGATGCCATTGCACTTATCGTCGAAGCAGGCGAGCTTGCCAAGAAACTTGGATACTGACATTGAGATCAAAGTTTCGGCAAATGCTCGGTTCCAATATGCACAAAATTGTTTCTTCAAGAACTTTGGCATAAATTTGTATATGCTATTAGGCATTATAAATCCATGATAAAATGACAACTTAATTCTTATTCCGTTATGAAACAGTTTTTTATTCTTTTGACAGTCTTGATTGCCGGAATGATGGCAACGCCATGCTACGCTCAAGACGACAACCCGGACGAAGTATTCCGAGCAGTAGAACAGATGCCTGCATTCCCGGGCGGCGACGCTGCACTGATGAAATACATCGATTCTCACCTACAATATCCACCAATGGCAATGGAAAACGGTATTCAAGGGCGCGTAATCGTCCAGTTTGTTGTCACAAAGACCGGCAAGATTGGTGATGTGAAAGTTGTTCGCGGTGTCGATTCCGCACTTGATGCCGAAGCCGTGCGTCTCACCAAGTCGTTTCCCGATTTCATACCGGGACGAAGTAACGGCAAGCCTGTGAACACATGGTACACGTTACCCATAACATTCAAATTAACCGAATAAGTATTATTTTAAAACTCTCTGCTGTTTTTGCTGACTTATGCTGCAATATAGCATAAGTCAGCATTATCTTTGTAAAAAAGAATGATGTAGTTATGGCAAAAGACTTGTTTGACCGATATATTTGGCTGGTAGATACCATTTACAGGGCAGGAAAAATCACACTTGACGAGATAAACCAACGATGGCTACGCTCAAAATATAGCGACGGCCGGGAGATTCCACTACGCACGTTCCACAATTGGCGCAACGCGATAGAAGACACGTTCGACATCAACATCGAGTGCAGCCGCCAAGGCGGATACTACTATTACATTGAGAATGCCGATGATATTGAAAATGGCGGCATTCGCAACTGGCTGCTCAACACATTTGCCGTAAATAATCTCATCAACGAAAGTCATCACCTCAAGCGTCGCATCCTGTTCGAAGAGATTCCGTCCGGCCAACAATATCTTACTCCAATAATAGAAGCCATGCGCGACAACCTTGAAATAGAACTTGTACATCAAAGCTATTGGCGCGACTCGGAAAGCACCTACACCGTGCAACCCTATTGCGTGAAAGTGTTCAAGCAACGCTGGTATGTCACAGGCTACTGCCGAGAACGTAAGGCACTGCGTACATTCGCCCTCGACCGCATCCACAAACTGACAACACTGACCACAAAATTCACTTACCCCAAGGATTTCGACCCCAAGGCATACTTTGACGCGAGTTTCGGGATAATCGCCGGAGACGAATTCCAAGTGCAGACTATCAGAATTAAGGTATATGAGATGCATTGCCAATATGTACGCGCTCTGCCACTGCACCACTCCCAAAAAGAAATAGAAACCAATGAATGGTATTCAATATTTGAATATCGCATGAAGCCCACATTCGATTTCAAGCAAGAACTGATATCGCACGGAAATGACATAGAAGTCATCTACCCCCAATCGTTTCGAGAGGAAATAATCAATGAAATAAAAAAACTCTGCAATCGCTACGACATAAACTCCATTTCATGACCTGGCTAAATCTGCTACTATTATGCCAACAAAACGCAAATAAAACTGGCCGTCACTTGTTTTGTTGACTGCACCCCAAGAGCTAAACACAAAACTTTTGGAGCACAGTTTTCATGTTGGACAGTCCTGTTTCACGATTAGCTTCGCATTAAATACGTCAGTTCATCGAAGCAAACGCAACAACTACGATGAGCAGCTTAGTCTATAATATTTTTTTGAGCTCGATCATTTTCCATGCTGCAAAGGAAAGAATTTATCATTTATCCGAGAAAAATCCTCATTGAAAATCTACTGAGCCGAAAATAATACACTGATTAAAGCAATGCTGACAGATTATTGTCACACGAGGCTTTGCCCAGGCTTTGTTCATTTTTGTATTCTCGGCATCGGGCAACTTGCCAGCCGATTGCCTGCCCGGCTGATGCCGGGTGGGGGTATAAAAAGGGAGGAGGGGGGATTCGTGAAGTTGCCTTCATGAACCTCTCCTCCTCTTCTTTAGGGGGGCGGC